>CAWJIO010000012.1:0-169925 GCA_963842995.1 uncultured Solirubrobacterales bacterium
ATGACGAGTGCCGGCGACTCCCAGAAGCGGCCGCGAAAATAGGTCAGTTTGGGTCATGACGAGCCCACCCGCTGCGCTAGTCTGGCCTCTCGACGAATCGAGGGGTGAACGACGATTGACGCAGGCAATCCGGCATTGGAGCAAACAGGAGGCGGTGCGGCGGTATCTCGACGGGCTGAATGCCCTCGACCGGAGCTGGCGGTGTCCGCAATATGCCCCGAGCGCCGTTATCTGCTCTTGGGTGGAGCGAGCATGCCACAGGTCGAGGTAGACGGACTCACGATCAACTACGACGTCCAGGGGGAGGGCGAGCCGCTCCTGCTGATCCCTTACACGTCCGCGGATCACGCTTGCTGGGCGTTTCAGCTGCCGGCGTATACCGAGCATTTCAACTGCATCGCCATCGACCTTCCCGGCTCCGGCGAGAGCGACAAGCCGACCGGGCCGTACTCGACTGAGGGCCATGCCGACCAGGTCGCCGCCTTCCTCGGCGCGATCGGGATCGAGCGGGCGCACGTGGCGGGCATGTCGTTCGGCGGGGCCGTCGGCATCCACCTGGCTGCCCGCCATCCGGGACGCGTGCGCTCGCTCTCGCTGCACAGCGCCTGGCACGCCAGCGACGACTATCTGAAGACTGTCGTCGAGCAGTGGCGCACGCTCGCGCCCGCGCTGCCGACCGTCGCGGACGTCGTGATCCAGGGCATCTTCCCCTGGTGCTTCACGCCCGAGATGTACGTCGACCGGCCGGAGTTCGTTGACACGTTGGTGGACTTCGTGCGCAGCCGCCCCGCGCAGCCACTGGACGCGTTCCTGGCCCAGACCGACGCGGTCATCGCCCACGACGCGAGCGCCGCGCTGGGCGAGATCGACGGTCCGACCCTGATCACCTTCGGAGCGCGCGACCTCGTCTGCTCTACCCGCTTCGCCGAGCCACTCAAGAACGGGATCGCCGGGAGCGAGCTGGTGGTCTTCGACCACCTCTCGCACGCTGGGCTGCACGAGGACCCGGAGACCTTCAACCGCGCGACGCTCGACTTCCTGTTGCGCCAGCGCTCGTGATGACCACGCGCGTCCGAGGTGGAGCTCGTTGCGAATCCGTGTGCGCGCCGCGCCTCGCTCGCGCTGGTGAAAGCCACGTTCCCGCCGTGGATACACGGCGAGACTGCTCCTTTCGACGAGCAGCGATACGCGCGACAGCGGTCTGGATCTCTTGCTGACTACTCGGTTAGATGAGTTGCGCGTGTCTTGGGCTGGGACCCGCCAAAGGGTCGTGTCACGATCGCTCGTCGTCCATCGGGGAAGCCGGCCGGTCTGCCGGCATGGTGCCCGCTCGGCCGAGAGAGCGACAGCGAGCGGCGCTTGCTGACCGAGCCGCCGGCGGCTAGCAGCGGCGACCGACGACCGCGCTCAAGCGGCGCTTATGCTTCGAATGGAAACGGCGCTCTCGCCACACCGCTCCTCAGCGTCCATCTCGGGAGCCCGGTCATGGACGGCGCCTGGTACCGAGCTACGTGTCGCCCGCCTCGCGGCCGCGGGGCGGACAAACCGCGAGATCGCCGAGAAACTCTTCGTCACACAGCGAACCGTCGAAACACACCTCCGACGCGCGTTCCAAAAGCTCGACGTGTCCAAACGCGAAGAGCTTCCCCGGAGCCTGGCCGCCTCGAACCCAGGTAGCCCTCGGCACGCATAACGACACCTTCAACTACGACCAGGAGGGCCTGCAGCTGCGCGAGCGTTTCGAGACGTTCAAGCGCCGCGACCTCTACGACGTCCACGTGATGGCGCTGTTCCGCGACGCGACCTTCAGCTCGGTTCGTGCGAGCGGACCCAAGAAGGCGTTCTGGTCGCCTGGGATTCACCGAGGTGGGTCGAACTCGCGAGGATCGGCCACCGCGGGACCGATCAGCGAGAGCAGCGGCTCCGCGAGCACCGAGCTCGAGATGCCCGCTCCCGAAGACAGAGCCACCAGCGCCGCCGGCGCGCGCACCTCGCCCGCTTCGGACGAGTTGCGGGCGTCCGCCGCGCACGTCGGCGGACTGCTCCATTTGTGACGGAGCAGTCACGTCGCGCGCCGTCGCCACGCTGCTCCTACCGGATAAATGCAGCGACGCCACTCAAGTGTCGGGGCCACGCCTCTCCCTGCGATCGCTTTTGTTCGTGGAGCATCGCGAGCGGCGCGATCGCAATGGCGACATCGCGATGCTATGGCCGCGGGCGGCCGCGCTATTTGATTGCCACGTTTGCGATAGTCGGCCCCTGCTAGCTCATGCCCGCCTCGTCGGTGATTTGCAAGCAGCGCACGCCGGACCGACGCCGCAGATTCCGCTGGCCGTTTCAGGGGTCGATCATCGTTGTGGCGCGCTGCCGCTTTGTCGCCGAGGGAGGAGCCGGTGCTAGCCGGAATCGAGCTAACGCCGACCGCCCCTCGAACTGCTGATCGCGGTCGGGATGCTGGGATCCCTCACGCGTCTTCTGGTTGGCCTGAAGCCGGAACCCCTGCCCCTTGAGCAGCTTTCCGAGCGTGCGCTCGGAGATCTCATGACATCTCCAACAGCCGCAGCTTCTTGTCCGGCGAGGGTTGCTGGTGGGCGTAGTCCTCCTCGCGGGTGAGCATGCAGTAGAACAGCGCGGCGAGCTTGCGCGCGACCGCGACGACCGCAACGTTGTGGCCGCGGCGGGCCCTGAGCCGCTCGTAGAAGGCGTGCATCGGGCCGGGCTGCTGGACGACCGACTGGGCGGCCTCGACGAGCGCCCAGCTCGCCTGCGGCGAGCCTTGCTTTGAGATCCGGCCCGAGCGGGCGGGTGCTGAGCCTGACTGATAGACGCGCGGGTCAACGCCGAGGTAGGCGACCACCTGGCGAGAGGCTTTGAAGCGGCGGATGTCGCCGACCGCGGCCAGGAAGATCGCCGCGCAGATGACGTTGACGCCGGGCACGGTCATCAGCCGCTTGATGTGCGGGCTGGCGAGCGCCTCCTTGGCGACCATACGCTCGACCTGCTCGATCTCCTGATCGAGGAACTCGATGTGGCGCAGGCATGACTGCACGGTCTCTGACTCCTCGAGCGGCAGTTCCAGCCCCCGCAGCCAGTCACGCCCCTTGACCCCGAACAGGTCAGAGACGGGTGGGCGGCCCTTGAGCCGGCGCATCAGCACGGCGTGGATCTCGTTCTTGGCACGCGAGCGGGCCCTGACCAGCTGCTCGCGGCGAGCCAGCCGGCGGCGCATCCTCGCGATCCACTCGGGCGGCATCCACACCGCCTCAAGCTCGCCGGTCCACAACAGCTTGGCCAGCGTACGCGCGTCGAGCCGGTCGGTCTTCGCCCGGGCCTGACTAATGCCCGTATCGCCAGGAGGAATGACCACCACCTTCGCGACATGCGGCTCGAGCAGCCGGGCGATCGCCCGGGAGCTGCCGGTCACCTCAAGCGTCACGCGGTCGATCGGCACCAGGCTGTCGATCAGTGTCTTGATTCCCTCGGGCGTGGCAGGTACCCGACCGGCCGAGTACACTTGGCCCTCCTCGCAGATCGCGATCTCGATGAAGTCAAGGTGCACATCCAGCCCGATGCACCGACCCAACGGCCGCGACACGAGCTTCTTGTTCACCGCTTCACCTCCTCAGGTTGATATGGGGTTTAGCGAAACGGAGAACGAGTGGGCGAACGACACAGACCGATTCGCGCTCGAAGCGCACCCGGGCAAGTCGCAGGGGCCGCCACCGACAAAGCACGGGCTCGAAGCCCATCGTCCAAAACGGCGTGCCCGACTGCATTCTCCACTGCAAGAATCCCCTGTGCCCGGCGACCTGCTAGTACGTCCCCGGACCGGAAGTCCTGCCGAGAGGATTTTCATGCCCCGACGAGGAGCAGCCCCGCGCTCGACTATCGCAACCGCGAAATGCGGGAGTACGACCGCCGGCGCCGGGCGCTCTCGGTCCTGAGCATCCTGAGCCCCGGCGGGGGAATCGCCGCGGGCTGCCGCTCACTGGCAGTGGAGGACTCTCGTGCCCGATCGGCCGCGATCCCGGAACAGACGTCCGCTTCGCCGGGGTGATCCTGCAGCCAGCGCTCAGCGGGGGCCCCGCTGTTCGGGGCGTTGCCTGCAGAAGTCTCGGCGTCGCGATCGGGCTCCCGCGAGACGGCTCCGTTTAGCCCGAAGCATAAGTATTCGGGGACGCTCTCCGGATTGCTGCATTGCCAGCGAGAGCGGGCATCTCCGCCAGCGCGATCTCGTCACTGCGGGACATCGTCCGAGCATTACTCTGCTCAAGGTTGGCCGTGGCTTCCGCTTCGATGGAGCGCGCGCTTGCGGGACGGGCGGGCGGCTCATCCCAGACTGAGCAATCGGACCGCCGCATGGCCGCCTGGACCGCGACTGCTGGACCGCTGGTTCTCGTCACAACCAGGATTGTGCGACCGCGGCGCGGTCGCATGATCCGCGCTTGTGTGGGCCTCCGGTCCACTCAAGCGAGGCGTGTCCACTGAAATCGAGACGAGGCGTCGGTGACCGATCTCACACCGGGGGAGATACTCGTGCGCGTTTACTTGTGAGCGAGCGATTGATGCAGGCCCCATGAGTAGCCGCGATCTGAAGCCCATCCTGCCTCCCGGTCCGAGCGTGCCCGCGGCGCTGCAGCTGCTGGCGGATTGGAAGCGGCCGGCCGGCCGTCTGCAGCGGCTGCGCCAGCGCTATGGCAAGCGGATCACGGTACGGCTGCCGTTCCAACCGCCGTTCGTGATTCTGTCCGATCCGGCTGAGATCAAGCAGCTGTTCACGGCCCCACCGGAGGTCGTGCATCCCGGTGAGGGCGCCAGAGTCCTCGAGCCGTTCGTCGGGCGCAACTCGGTGATCCTGCTTGACGAGGCGTCTCACCTCGAGCAGCGCAGGCTGATGCTGCCGGCCTTCCACGGTGAGAGGATGCAGCGCCTCACCGGCCTGATGAGCGAGCTCGCGGAGCGCGAGGTGGATTCTTGGCCGTGCGAGCAGCCAGTCGCGCTGCATCCGCGGCTGCAGCGCTTGACGCTCGAGATCATTTTGCGCGCGGTGTTCGGCCTTGAGCAGGGGCAGCAGCTCGACGAGTTGCGCGATCGGCTCACCGAGGTGCTCGCGTTCAGCGAGAACCCCCTTTCGATGGTTCCGGTGGCGCAGCGCGTGGCGGGCTGGTTCGGCCCGCTGCGCCGCTTTAACGAGCACATCGAGCGGACCGATGGGCTGATCTTCGGTCTGCTCGAGCAGCGGCGCGCCGCTGCGAGCAGCGACGCTGAGGGCGACGATGTCCTTGCGATGCTGCTCGGCGCGCGCCACGAGGATGGTTCGGTGATGTCCGCGCAGGAGCTGCGCGACGAACTGATGACGGCGCTCGTCGCGGGCCATGAGACGACCGCCTCCCAGCTCGCGTGGGCGTTCGAGCGCCTGGCACGCGAGTCCAGGGTGGTGCAGCGGCTGGAAGGCGAGCTCGACGCTGGCGACTCGGACGAGTATCTGACCGCGACGATCAACGAGATCCTGCGGCTCAGGCCCGTACTCCCAGGCGCTGAGCCGCGCCTGACCAAGCAGCCAGTGGAGATCGGCGGCTTTCGATATCCGGCGGGCGTCGCACTGGTGGCGAGCGTCTTCCTCGTCCACCACGACCCGGACATCTACCCCGAGCCGTACGCGTTCCAACCAGAGCGTTTCCTCGAGCAGTCGCCGGACGCCTATACGTGGATCCCGTTCGGTGGTGGCCGCCGGCGCTGCCTCGGGGCGAGTTTCGCGCTGCAGGAGATGAAGATCGTGCTGCGAGCCGTGCTCACTCATTACAGGCTGTCCGCCGCGAGCGACAGGCCCGAGCCGACAAGCCGCCGAAGCATCACCCTCACACCCTCACGGGGTGCGACCGTGGTGCTGCACGACCGCCAAGTCAGCACTCGTACCTCGGCACGCAGCGCTCGCGACTTCTCTCTAGAGCCGGTCGCTGGACCAGCGCAGAACAAGCGCACCCGGCCGGAAAGAAGGCGACATGGAACTTGACCACATGACCGGGATCGGAGGGCCACCGGCCCCCGACGCCCACAGCGCACGAGGTGCACAAGGCGGGGAGGGAGGAGGCGAGCGCGCTTGTACCGCCGCTCGCGCGCGCGTTCTATGACGACCCGTCTTCGAGTGGTTCTTGCCCGACGCTTCGCGCCGGCTGGCCGCGAGCCAACGTGGATTTCACCTGTTTCTGCGGCGGCTGTGGCTGCGCCACGACGAGACGTACGTCGGGACGGACGCGGTGGCCGTTTGCGTGTGACAGCCGCCGGGGGACGTGGAAGCTCGGGATCGGGACGCAGATCGTCCTGATGCCGCGCTTGCGCAGAGCCCCTCCTTCGCAGACCCGACCAGCTGTCCCAACGCCTCCCGCACGCAGCTGCACTGGCCGATTCATCGCATCAGCGAGCACCTCCGCCCCGAACGCCTCCAAGCGCGCCACAACCGCCGAAGGCGGATCGACCCGCTCAACCACATCAGCCCACGCTTCGCTCACAGCAACCATCATGTCCTCCTCGCGTCGGCAACACGAACACGAGGAGGATTCGCCGCAACACCAGCGAAATCCTACCGAGCAGCTAACAAAGCACTACTAACCACCACGTGTGACCCGAACCGGGGCAACCCCAAGCACCGCCTCCTCCTTCGGCGACGAAGCAGAAGCGCGTCACCGTCGCCGGACGCCGGTGAGTCTCGGCCATCGCAGGCCCGTCGCAGGCCTCGATCCGGACGCCTCATCTTGGGCGGACTCAGCAGTCTGGCGCGGCCACCGACGACTGTCGCTTCGTGTGACGGGCCCCGGGTGTGGCGTTTGCTGGAGGCGTGCGTCTACGCGCCTGGGCAAGCGCACAGCCGTTCGACGGCGACCGTTGCTTCGCTCGGCGGAGCGACGCTGTTGCTCAACAGCCGGTCGCGCGCGGTCGGCCTGCCCGACGGCGTCGACTGCTGAATCGCCGGGCGGATCCAGCCGTGTCACGAGCGCAATCAGGCCGCTGGTGGTAGCCCGAAGCGGAAGTGATCTCTGCGGGCCTGCGGCTAAGCCTCGCTGCGGCCGACCTGATGGTTCAGTCGCGTCGCTCGGTGGTGCCGACCAGCGCCCGCACGGTCCAGCCGGTGATGAGCGCGATCAGCGCGAGCGCAACTAACGCCTCGGCCCAGAAGAAGGCCGCGTAGTCGAACAGAACGCCGACCGGCGGGATGCCCGGCAGGCTGTTGCGCACGGTCGGGAAGGCGAACAGCAGGACGGCGAGGAAGCCCGCAAACGCACCCTCGAACCGGCGCCGGCGCGCCAACAGGCTCACGGTGACAGCCAGAGCGCCGAGCGCCAACGCCCACATCACGACCATGATGAACACGGCGAACAGCACCGCCGCCCAGGACGGGTCCACGTGGAGCACAACGACCGCCACTGGACCCTCGCGTACGGCGGACTGGGTTGAGACGCGGTAGCTGGCGAGACTGCTGGAGATGTGTAGCTGCAACGGGACGGTCTTTCCGGAGCGCACGCCGCCGGCCGTACTCGCGAGCGCACTGATCTCGACCTTGAGGTGATGGAAGGGATACGTCGAGGTATCTCCCTCCAGCGGCACCGTCGTCTCGAACGGGTCCATGAAGGTGCCCGCGCGGTAGCTGTGTGCGAGCGAGCCGTTGATCGTGCTGGTGTAGAGGACGACGTCCTTCGTTAGGAGGTCGAGCGGAGGCTGCGCGAAGCTCCCGCCCGGGATCGGGTCTATGCGCACGGTGGCGCTAGCGGTTGCTGTGTTCACCGTGATCAGCCGCGCATCTAGCACAATCCCGTTGAAGGAAGGCGCGGCCGTGGCCGACGCGACGTGAATCGCGCTGACCGCGAACACCGCCAAAACGGCGATGACCGCGGCCCGGACCGCGATGCGGATAGCTGGAGCGTTCACGACGCGGACACGAGCGGCCAGCACAACGGAGCATTGTCATGGATACGACGACGGGGCCGGACCTACCGATCTCTCAACCTCGGGCCCGCTGCCACCGGGCAAACCTGACAGCAGTCACCAGCGGGAGCAGGCTCGGAACGCTTGTCCCCGAGCCGCGATCGTTCGGGCGCCGCAAGTCACTCTCCGCCTCATCGAAACCAGCGGTCTCACGCCGACCGGCGCCGAGGACCTTCAGGCGGAGCCGATTCGCTGCTGCTCATAGCCCGCTGCACAACTCTGCTGACCGGAGTTCAGCCTCCTCATCTTGGCGCTTTGCGGCAGCGAGTGTTACTAGCCTGCGGACGCTTCCGAAGAGAGCCCCTGGTCGGCTAGCCCCATTTTCCCCCCGTTTTCCGCGTAACTAGCGCGCGCTCGGCCTGCCGGTAGAGCAGGCGCGTGACCTTCCCGCCGCGCGGTCCCGTCGTCGCTCGATCACCTCCATCAAGTGCTTTGAGCCTCGCTTGTGGGAACCGACAGGACGAGTCGTGCAACCTCGTCCGGGTCATCGACCTGCACGTAGTGGCGTGCGTTCGCGAGCAGGAACAACTCGGAGGTCGGGAACAGTCTGTGGAATCGCTTCGCGACGCCCGCGTTCAGGTACGGGTCGGCGGCACCGAAGACAATCCGCACCGGTCGGACGAACGACTTCAATTCCGCGAACCTCCTTCTCCGAGAGATGGTCGTGCGGAGAAGATCGGCGTTGAGGGAGAAGAATGCGGGGCGCTCGGGTCGGAACTGTTTGTACAGTTCGGCTACGAGCTCACGGCGGTCGCCGGGGTCGGAGATAAAGCGGCCGACCTGCCAAGTGAAGAGCCGTCGATCGAGTGTGTCGGAGTGGACAACGATCCAGCGCCCCAGGTTCCGCACGACGGGCGTGGAGAAGAGCAGGATGGCCTCGGGCGCGCGCAAGCCCGGCACCCATCCGTAGTAGGTGTTCAGCAATACAAGCGCGCACACCCGCTCGGAGTGGTCGAGTGCCCAGTCGATCGCGGGCGGGCCGGACGCATCGTGGGCGACGAGCACCGGGCGATCAAGCCCCAGATGCACGATGGTGGCATCCAGGTCGCCGGTTTGGTTGGCGGCCGTGTACGGGTAACCCGCAGGCTTGTCGGAGCGACCCCAACCCAGAAAGTCGAATGTGACCAACCTGCGCGGTGGGTTCATCCGTGCTACGAGCCGGTCGTACAGGTGGAGGTTGTCGGGGAAGCCGTGCATCAGCACGACGGCGGGTTCCTCGCCCGGAGGGGGTCATTCTGCTCGAGTACGGACGAGACCGCTTTACGGCGCGCGGCCCGGTCCCCGGAACTGGCGCTTAGAGCGGGCTCACTGACCGAACCAGGTCATGTTCTCCTACGACATCGCCCCGAGCCGATCACCCCGACCAGGCTTGCGCCTTCGCCTGAACCCCGCACTCTCGCTCTGACAACCGTGGCTTGCGCAATGATCGACCAGCAGCGCTAACGCCAGACTGCTGCTTCTTGGCGGAGCGAAGCTCTCGCCTGGCGGTCTCGCGAGGTCCGGGGCCGAACCCTCGCCGCCTTCTGCATCGCCGGGCAGACGCAGCAGCCTGACGGTCGCGATGAGAGCGCTGGTGCTCGTCCGAAGCGGGCATGTCGTCAGCCGCGCCGCTGGCTACCGGTCGCGCGGGCAAAGCAGCGACCTGGTTCTGGGACGAAAACCAGGTACGACGAGCCAGATCGGTTGCGACTTGCTTTCACGTCCGTCGGTGCATCCCGGAGAATGCCGCGCGTGGGTGTGACCGATCCGACGATGCTCTACCGGCTGCGGGATGGCGTCTACGCGCCCGACCTTCTGATCGTGGTAATCGCCGAGCTCGACCTGTTCACGCGATTGCAACGGCGGGACGGGCTCGACTTGCGGGGGCTGTGCGAGGAACTCGACCTTCACCCTCGCGCAGCTGACGTGACGGTCACCTACCTTGTCGCGCTCGGACTGTTGGAACGCGCAACCGACGGACTGATCCGCGTTTCCCAGACCGCCACAGATCATCTCGTAGCAGGGTCGCGCTACGACCTACGGGCCTATTTCGGGTCGCTGCGGGAACGGCCGGCGTGCGTCGAGCTTCTCAACGTCATGCGGACCGGTGAGCGGGCGGCGTGGGCGAGCGCCGCGGCGGCTCAGGATTGGGAGGCACGGCTCGATGATCTCGAGTTCGCGCGCCGGATCACCGCCGCGATGGACGCGCGCGGTGCGTTTCTCGGACCGGCGCTCGCGGACGCTCTGTCCGACGTTTCGGCGACGCGCGTGCTCGACGTCGGCGGTAGCTCCGGGATCTACGCGTGTGCGCTCGTCGATCGCGACCCGCAACTCCGCGCCACCGTGCTCGAGCGGCCGCCGGTCGACCAGGCAGCTCGAACGCTGCTCGCAGACCGTGGCTACTCGGACCGGATCGACGTGATCGCCGCCAACATGTTCACCGACCCGTTCCCGACCGGCTATGAAGTTCACCTGTTCTCGCACGTCTTGCATGACTGGGGCGAGGAGCAGGTCCGGCAGCTGTTCGCCGCGTCCTTCGCCGCGTTACCGCCACGGGGTTGGATCGTCGATCACGACACCCACATCAACGCTGAGAAGACCGGCCCCCTGCCCGTGGCCGAGTACTCAGTGCTGCTCATGCACTCAACCCCGGGAAAGTGCTGGTCCGTACGCGAACTTACGGAGTTCCTCGAACAGACAGGTTTCACCGACGTGGCATGCAGACCGACGGCCGCGGACCGGACGGCCGTGCTGGCGCGCCGGCCTGGCTGATCGCGCGAGACGGCTCCCGGATCCCGCCGGCGCCGACCCCCCCGTTGACGAAACCGCAGGCGCCGGGCCGACGCCGGCTCGCGACCTCCTTCGCGCGGAAACCAGGTGACTGCTTCGCCTCGATGAGCGGCAGTCGGTCGCCTCGCTGGCCTCGCTCCCCAGACGGACGAGCAGCAGCGCTGGTTTATGGTTGCTGCTTCTCTGGGCTGCGACAGCGGGTGGGCGGTAGGGCTGGGCGGGTAATCGCCCCGCTCTCACAGGAGGGAGCCATGTTGTCTTCTCAGCGGCTGCTTGACGCAGCCGGCCGAGGCCGCTCGCCGGCAACTACGCCCGGGTTTCGTACTGGGATAGCCCCGGGCAACAAGGGTCAGACCTACCCTGCCGATCCGCCGACGGTCGATGAGATCGTCGCGGTGATGCGCCAAGCCGGGGACAATCGTCACGGCCATCGCGTCTCCGCCCTGATCGTGGTGCTGTGGCGCGCGGGGCTGCGGATCCAGGAGGCGCTGTCGCTGACCGAGACCGATCTAGACCGGCGCCGCGGCTCGATTTTGGTCAGGCACGGGAAGAACGATCGCCGGCGCGAGGTCGGGATGGACGCCTGGGCGTGGTCGGCGATCGAGCCATGGCTGGACACGGCGAGTTTTCTCTGGGCCATCGATGTCGAAAGGCCCATCATCTCGTTTTCTCCTCACCCGAAGGTGAACGCATAAGCCTCGGCGCCGGACTCGAGAAACGTGATCTCCAGCGTCCGCTCGCGGACGGCGTCGTGCTGGCGCACGAGCTGGTACATCCGGCCGTGCGAGAGAACACCGTTCCCTTGCGCGTCGACGTCGACGCCGTGTGACGGGCCTGGCGCCTCGCTGTCGAGGAGCACGCGGAACGGCATCGGCTCACGCGCGCCTCGAGAGAGCACAAGATGCGCGTCGCGCGCGTGGAACTGGTAGGCGATGCTCCCACCGGCTTGGTCAAGCACGACGCTTTCGGCCCCGATCGTCCAGTCGCCGTGGAGGGCCCAGTGGTTGACGCGCAGACTGTCGGGGAGCTCGTAGGCTCGGCGTGCGTCGAACGCCACGCCGTCCGGCGAGGAGAAGCGGTCGCTCCGCCCGTACCCGAGATAGGTCTCGGGTGTGCGGAGGTGGTTCCAGTCGGCCGACGCTTCGACACCGACCCCCTCGACGGATACGAGCTCGCGCTCGATGCCGAGTAACCGCTGGATGATGTGCTCGGATTGCTCGTAGCGCCCTTCGCCGAAGTGCTGGTCGCGGATGATTCCTTCCCTGTCGATGAAATAGAGCGCCGGCCAGTAGTTGTTGTCGAACGCGCTCCAGATCGAGTATTTGTTGTCGACCGCGACCGGATAGTCGATCCCTCGCTCGGTCGTCGCCCGCCGCACTTCTTCGATCTGATGCTCGAATGAGAACTCCGGCGTGTGGACTCCGATGACGACGAGTCCGTCGTCGCGGTAGGCCTGCGCCCACGCGCGGATGTACGGCTCCTGGCGCAGCCAGTTGATGCACGTCAGCGTCCAGAAGTTCACCAGGACGACGTGGCCGCGCAGGTCGGCGGGGCCGAGTGGCTCTGAGCCCAGCCACTCGACCGCGCCGGCGAACGGCGGCACATGCAACCGCTCGAACATCGTCCCGCTACCGCAGCGACCGGAACGCCGCGCGAACCTCTTCTGAGAACAGCTGGGGCTCCTGCCAGGCCGCGAAGTGGCAGCCTCGATCCACCTCGTTGAAGTAGATCAGGTTGGGGTACGCGCGCTCTGCCCAGCTCCGCGGAGCCTGGTACAGCTCCTTCGGAAACACGGTCACCGCGGCCGGAACAGACACGCCCTTGGCGTCGAAGAAGCCAAACGCGTTCTCGTGGTAGAGACGAGCCGAGGAGACCCCCGTGTTCGTCAACCACGCCAGCGTGATGTTGTCGAGCACTTCATCCCGCGTCAGGTTGCCGACGGGCTGTCCGTCCACGAACGCCTTGGTGATGTCCAGGTAACTCTGGGCGTCGTGGTCCAGGATCCAGGCGGCCAGGCCGGCGGGGGAGTCGGCGATCCCGTAGAGCGTCTGCGGATGCAGGAGCATCTGGACGGCGTAGCCGATCCCCTTCGTGTACATGTAGGTCACCTGTTCGTAGGCGCGCTGCTCGTCGGCCGAGAGACCGGCCGGCGCCGGAGCGACGACCAGCGGCGCGAACCCCGGCGCGATCTCGGGCGGCAGAACGCCCGGCATGCTCGAGTGGATGGCGAGCAGCTCCGGAGGCGCCTGAACGCCCATCAGATCCACGATGACCGCGCCCCAGTCGCCGCCCTGCGCCACGAAGCGCGTGTAGCCCAGGCGCTTCATCAGCTCCACCGAGGCACTGGCGACATGGACGGGACCCCAGCCGCTTGTCGTCGGCTTGCCGGAGAACCCGTAGCCGGGAATCGATGGAATCACGACATCGAACGCGTCCTCAACGCTGCCGCCGTGTGCCGTCGGGTCGGTGAGCGGGCCGACGACGTTCAGCATCTCGACAACCGAACCCGGCCAGCCGTGGATGAGGATCACCGGCAGCGCGTTCTCATGACGCGACTTGACGTGGATGAAATGAATATCGAGATCGTCGATCTCGGTCAGGAACTGGGGCAGGGCGTTCAGCCGCGTCTCGATCCTGCGAAGGTCGTACTCGGTGCCCCAGTAGCGCACGAGCGCTTCCATCGTCGCCAACTCGACGCCCTGCGAGGGGGCCGTGTTGCCCAACGGATGCACGGTCCGATCTTCGACCGGCTCCCTCTCGGGGAAACGGGTCGCGGCGATGCGCGCACGCAGATCCTCCACTTCCGCCTCAGGAAACTCGACCGTGAACGGCCGGATCGCCGTTGCGCCCCCTGACTTCTCGGTGGTGAAAGCCATGTGGGTCCTCCTTGGGTTGGTGAGCGATGACGCACGAAGCGTGATCGCCGCCGGCGGAACTCGCGCCCGTGAGCTCGCTGGGGTTGCTCGCGGGGTTTGCCCCAGGGTGCTCCCCGAGTCTCCCGCGCCCCGGAGGATCTCGCGGTGATCGACAGTTCCACCGTCCGTCCGCCAGCCCGATGCCCGCACCGCCACGGCATGCATACGGCAACTCGACAATCGGAGCGCCAGTCGCCGCAGCCGCGTCGAGGCGCTCGGCGAAGCTGAGCTCAGGCCGGGATCAGTTGGGTGGCGGAGCTCGCCAGCGCCCCGGTCAGCTCCTGACGGGAACGAATCCCGAGCTTGGTGAAGACGTTGCGCAGATGCCACTCCACAGTGCGCCGGCTCAGAAAGAGCTGCCCAGCGATTTCCGGATTCGATAGGCCCTCGCGGGCCAGACGCGCGATCTGCCGCTCCTGGGCGGTGAGAACGTCGCGCGTCGCGACGGTCCGCTCGCGCACTTTCTCCCCCGTCGCGAGCAGCTCACCCCTGGCCCGCTCGGCGAATGCCTCCATCCCGATCGACGCGAACTGGTCGTGGGCGGCACGGAGATGGACGCGTGCGTCGACCCGGCGATTCTCGCGGCGCAACCACTCCCCGTAGAGCAGATGAGCCCGGGCGAGCTCGGGACGCCGCCGGGTCCTTGCCAGTCTCTCGATCGCCTCGCGATACAGGCGCTCGGCACTCTCACCCTCGCTCAAGAGCGCCCGGCACCGGGCTTGCATTCCCCGGCCCCAGTCGGTGCTCGAGGGCGCGGTGCCCGCCATCACGCGCTCGAGCGCACCGGCCGCGACGTCGAGCCTCGCGCTACGGACCGCCGCTTCGATCAGCTCAGTCAGTGCCCAGGGGGTGACGTGGAGCTGCGGTGTCGCCTCGGCCGCTCGTTGGGCCGAGGCGAGCGCCCGGTCGTAGCGGCCAAGCCCGTTGAAAAGGATTGCGCTGACCCACTCGGCCCACTGGACGCTGAGCCCCTGACCGCCTGTTCCGGCGTCACGGATCGTGGACTCGATCAATGGCGAGGCGTCGCTTTGGCCTCGCAGCGCGGCAAGCAACAGCTGGGCATAGGGTGCAATGTGGGTCCCAGTCGCCTTTGTGATCGCGTCGGCCTCGGCGATCGCGACGCCAGCAGCGCCAAAGTCGCCGCACCACGCGACGAAGATTCCCCAGTCGGCCAAATCGATCGGCAGTCGGGCCAGCGCGCCCGCGTCGCGGGCCTCCTTGAGATGGCGCGCGCTAATGGCATGCCAGCTGTCCTCGTCCCAGAGGATGTTGGGCGGGATTGTCGTCATCCAGCCCCAGCGGAAGTTCTCCTGGCCCGGTGACGCTTCGTCCGACGTTTCGTCCGCAAACGCGGACGTTGCCCGCCTCAGTAGTGGCGCGGCCGCCGCATGTCCTTCCGTGACGAAGGTCGCGAGGCCATCGAGCAGCAGATCGCATGGACGCAGCGGGCCGGTCGGCCGCGGAGCCGATGTGGCGGCACCGGACACCTCGAGCAGGCTGCCGGCGGAGGCCAAGCGACCGGCGAACAGCGCAGCTCCCCACGCGTCGAGGTAGGTCTCGCGCGCAAGCTCGGGCTCGAGCCGCTCAAGCCGTTGGGCAGCTTTCAACAGCAGCGGCGGCGGCGCGGTCCTCATGCTCGACGCGAACGCGATCTGACCCCTGAGCAACTCCACATGCGCCATCTGCAGCTCGTCTGGCGTCGAGGCCTCGGCCAACGCCAGAAGCTCGAGCGCGCCCTCAAAGATGCCGGCATGCAGGCTCGCTTGGGCAGCGGCAAGCACACGCCGCACTCGCTGCTTGGGATCGCCCGACAGAACGACAGAGCGATGCAGGAACGCGGCTGCCGCGGCCAGGCCGCCGCGCGCCTGCGCGCGGCTGGCGGACTGCTCAAGCGCCGCGGCGACCGGCTCGCTGGGCCCCGCTGCGGCCGTGGCCAGATGCCACGCACGGCGGTCGGGGTCGACGCTGCGGTCGGTCCCTTCCGCCAGGGCCAGATGGACCTCCCGGCGTTGCTCTCTGGTCGCCGTTCGGTATACGGCGGAGCGCACCAGCGGATGACGGAAGGTCACGCGCTCTCCGAGCGCGAGCAACCCGTCCGTCTCCGCGTCCACGGCGGAGACCGAGATCCCGAGTCGCTCGGATGCAGCCAGCAGCAGCAGCGGATCGCCGACCGGCTCGGCCGCCGCGACCAACAGCAGACGTCGCGCGTCCTCCGAGAGCGTCCCAACCCGACGAACGAAACTTTCCTCGATTCGCCCTGCGAGCCCCTGCGCCTCGACTAGGCCGAAGCCGCCCGCCAACTGTCTTGCCGTCAACCCCCGCGGCAGCTCGAGCAACGCCAGCGGGTTCCCGTGCGTCTCGGCGACAATCCGGTCGCGAACTCGCTCATCCAACCTAAGCCACACGGTCGCGCCCAGCAGCGCCCGGGCGTCGTCCCTGAGTAGGCCGCATACCTCCAGCTCCGGAAGGTGCGCAAGCTCCCCGCCCGGCTCGCGTGCTGCGAAAACGACTCCAACCCGCTCCGCCAGCAGGCGACGGGCGACGAATGCGAGGGTCAGCGCCGAGGCCCGATCTAGCCACTGCGCGTCGTCGGCCAGACATAAGATCGGTCGCTCATCAGAAGCCTCTGAGAGCAGGCTCAAAACGGCCAGCCCGACGAGGAACCGATCTGGAGCTCCGCCGGCGCTCAGACCGTAGGCGATCTCCAGAGCCTGACGCTGCGGAGTCGGCAGCCTGTCGAGCCGATCGAGCAGCGGAGCGCAGATCTGATGAAGACCGGCGTAGGCAAGCTCCATGTCCGACTCCACCCCCGCCGCCTTTAGAACGGTGAGGTCCGACGCAGACTCGACCAGGTAGTCGAGGAGCGCCGTCTTGCCGATCCCAGCCTCCCCTCGCAAAACCAGCGACCGACTCTCGCCCTGGCGGATCGCGAAGAGCAAGTCGTCCAACAGCGCGCACTCGCTCGCCCGGCCGCGCAGGCCAGCACGCCACCCCGGTCCGGGAACAGGGTTCTCCATCGGCAGGCTTCGCACATGCTACGACCGCCCTGCCGGCGCCACAAGATCCGCAGTCGGCCCACGCTCGCCTCCCGCCGCCGCCCAGCCTCGCCGTCCACTCGTCTGGCAGAAACGAAGGTCTGTCCACCGTCCTCACGGTCCGTCCTGCATCTCGCCCCGGGCCGCGCGTGGCGACAGCTTTGCCTGACTGAGAGGTAGCAAGCGTCGCACCCGATCTGACTCCTGAGTTGGACGAGCACCAGCGCTCTCATCGCGACCGTCACGCTGCTGCGTCTGTCCGGCGATGCAGAAGGCGGCGAGGGTTCGGCCCCGGACCTCGCGAGACCGCCAGGCGAGAGCTTCGCGCCGCCAAGAAGCAGCAGTCTGGCGTTAGCGCTGCTGGTCGATCGAAGGGGCAGTGTCCCGCGTCGGATCCGGTGGTCGTGAGGGTGCTGCTTGTTCGTGAGACCAGCAGTGACGCCGTTGGCTCGAGCGCGGCCGGAACTGCTCAAACTCGACAGCATTCCTTGCCTTGAGGTGGACGCCTGCTCGTGCGCGCGAGCAGTAGTCAGCGTGTTTGCTGGCGGACCTACGATCGGCGCGCTGAGCTAGCGGTCTTGTCATGTCGAGTGCGTCGGGCGGTTGCGGCAAGAGCAGCCAGCTTCTCGCGCCCGGCCGGGTGACCGCGTCAGGCCTGGAGCAGTCGCGCCCGGCGCCGCGGCCGCTTTGACGGACCACCAGCAGCGCCGCCGCTCGCCGTCACTCCGATGCCTCTGGGCGATCGCGGTACTCCGGGGAGGAGGGCGCCAGACCGGCACGAGCTGTCGCTTTCGGAGCCGGGGCCGCTAGCCGAACGCGGTGGCTTCCAGCTAGCAGTGGCCCGCTGAGGATGGTCGTCGCCGCCCGGTTCTCGCTGCCGGTGCTAGACCGAACGGGAAGCGGAGCCGAGTCCTGCTCGTGGGAGCTGGTTGGAAGAAGCGCAGCTCTCCGACTTGGCGTTCGTGCCCCACGGGCACGGCGGATGCTTCGTGGAAGTCGTCATGGCCGGGTCGGCCGCCCGCGGGACGGTGAAATCGGGGTCGCGTGGGTGGCGCGCGTGCGTGTACGGGTTAACGATGCGCTGGCCGTGCGCCGACATCGCCCTTCTGCTTGTGTCTGTGAGCTCGCGTTTTGGACAGCGGCTCTGAGCGACGGCCATTCGTCGACCGACGGGCAACGCCGTTGGTGGACCGTGGGAGTCGCGGGCGGGCATCGTTTCCTGACCCGCAGTAGGCGCCGGGCACAGTTCGGCACGAACCGCGTACTTCAACGCGATTGCGCCTCGACGCCCGGCGGCCCACCGCTCCCCGGCACGCCCGTCGATGCTCCGCTGAGGGTAGAATCCGGCTGGCGATTCGCGGAGGGGGTCAGTGACCGATTTCGTGGTCGGCAGTTGTATAGCGGAGCGAGTTCGCGGTCAGGCCTTGACCGCCGCGTCCCGGTCCACGTGGTTCGACGACCGGGAGTGTACTTGTGCAACGATCGCCGCCCGTTGGCTCAGATGTTGGCACGCTCCAGCCGAGCAAGGGCACGTCGAGGACGGCCGATGCGCGGCGCTCCGATCCGTTCGCGTTGATGGGCGCGCGCGGCTCTAACCGAACGCCGCCCGTGATATCCGGTCGCCGTTGCGCGCCGAGAGCGCGTCGACGAGGGGCCGCGGCCTTGTGCTCGGCGTGGCGGTGCCGGAGGGATTGAGCGTGCGATGACCGTGGTTGTGGGGTCTGCGTTGCGCGCGGCCCCTGCGGGGGTTGGTCGGGAGTTGGTTATCGCGGTTTCGGTGGCGGTTGCAGTGGCTGTGACGTTCGTGCTGGCGCCGATTTCGGGCATGTCGGTGGATGCGGTGGGGCTTGAGTCGGCCGCTCGGTTGGTGGTGGTGGGGATACCGGTGGCTGTCGGCGTGTACGCGTGGCGGGGGGTGCCGTTCGGGCGCTTTGGTGCGGTGTTGGTGGCGAGCGGGGTGCTCTGGTTGGTGGTCACGTTCTCGCTCGGCGACGAAGCGGTCGATTACAGCGTTGGTCGTGTCGCTCAATGGGCTGGCGTGGTGGCGCTTGTGTACTTGGTGCTCGCGTTTCCAGACGGGCGCCTGGCTGGTCGTCTCGACCGCGCGCTGGCGGCGGCGCTCGCTTTGGACTTGGTGGTGTTGTGGCTTCCGACCGCGTTGCTGGTTGATCGCTTTCCAACGCCCTCGCAGTGGGTGACCTGCTCCGCGAATTGTCCTGACAATGGGTTCATGGTCGTCGCCCACCAGCCGGGGGTGATCGACAGCGTGGTGGTGCCGTTGCGCGAGCTGGTAACTGTGCTGTTGTTTCTGGCGATCGTTGCGCGGCTGGTTCAGCGGGTCGCCGCGGCCAGTCCGGTCCGGCGCCGGACGCTGACGCCGGTGCTCGCTGTCGCAGCGGCAGGGATCCTGATCTTCGCAGTCGGTATCGTCGTGCGTAGGCTCGCGCCGGGGTCGCCGGCGTTGGCGGTTGTGCGGTGGCTCGCCGTGCTCGCGCTTCCGGCGATGGCGCTCGCATTTCTCCTAGGGTTGGTGCGGTGGCGGCTGTACGTTGGCGCTTCGCTGAGCCGGTTCGCCGCCTCGCTGAGTTCTGCCGTCGTGGGGCCCGAGGGTACGCGGGCGGCGTTCGCTGATGCCTTCGAGGACCCGTCGCTGGCGATCGTCTATCCGGTCGCCGAGGGCCAGTGGGCCGCAGTCGACGGCCGCCCGACGGAGGCGCCGTCGGCGGGTGCCGGCCGCGCGGTGACCGAGCTCCGTGACGCCAGCCACCAGGTGGTCGCGGCGCTGATTCACGACGACGCGCTCCGGGACGAGACGGCGTTCATCGACGCCGTTGGGTCCTACGCGACCCTGAGCTTGGAAAACCAGCGTCTCACGGCCGACGTCGCGCACCTTGGACTGGAAATGCGCGAAGCTCAGGCACGCGCGGCGGCCAGCGCTGATCGCACGCGAGAGCGGATCGAGCGGGATCTGCACGATGGCGCCCAGCAGCGGCTGATCAGCCTGCAGATCAAGCTCCAGCTCGCGGCCGAGGACGCCGCCAGCGACCCAGACGGCGCCGGGCGGCTCAAGCAGCTGGGAGCGGAGGTGCAGCTGGCGATAGACGAGTTACGAGCCCTTGCCAGGGGTGTCTTCACGCCCGTACTCACTGACCTGGGGCCGGCCGCGGCATTGCGGCAGACCGCTCGTGAGGCGCCAATCCCGACCACGATCGCCGCCTGCGACGTCCGACGCTTCAGTCCCGAGGTCGAGCGGGCTGTCTACTTCTGCTGCCTTGAGGCGCTACAGAACGCCTACAAGCACGCGCGGACGGCTACCGCCGTGCACGTAACGATCGCCGAGCACGGTCGCGAGCTGATCCTCGAGGTGACCGACGACGGCGACGGGTTTGACCCCGACGGTGTCGGTACGGGCATCGGGCTTCGCAATATGCGCGACCGCGTCGCCTCGCTCGGCGGGTCGCTAACGATCGAGGCGGCCTCCGGCCGCGGCACGCGGGTCAGCGGTGTGATCCCGGTCGGCACACCCACGAAGCCGAGCGCCTCACCGGAGTGACAGGCGACGAAAGGCGATTAGCGGGTTGCGGTCGATATAGCGGCCTGTGTGCGATCGTCGGCGAGAACGAGCCCGAGGATCGGCAGGGATCGCGACAGCAGGTCCTTTCTGGTTTCTGTCCGCACGATGACGAGTATCTGGGTGTTTCGGGGTGTCATGAGCTCCCGAGGCTCGAGGCTTGGCCCGCGGGGCGGCGCAGCTAGGCTGCGCTGGCGCGCGCGGCGGCGCACGCCGTGGGTGAAATTAGAGCGCCGACGATCCGCAGGACGGGGAGAAGAGGAAGTCATGCCCTTTCCGAGACGTCGTCAGCCAGGAGAAGACCCAGCGTGCTACGTACACGATTCCTAGCAAGATCCAGAGAAAGGGCGTGGTCACAGTCCAGCTTGAATTGGGTGTGGGTATCACCGACGCGGTCAGTTGTGTGCACGCGGGGGCGACAAAGAGTCGTGTCCGTGGACATACACGGAAGCACGGGCGGTGTGGCCTCTCCGTCTCATCTGCTCGTCGTGTGGCCCGGCGCGTAGTGTCCCAACAGAATCACAATGGTGCCAATGCGCAGCAAGGGTGTGCACGGGTCAGCTCGTCGCGGCGACCACAACCCTTAGCACGCGTATTGCGCCATTCTGGGCGGACAAGATTCAGCAGCGGCGCGCAAGGCAATCCTCCACGGCCGGGCTGCCGTCCGAGATTACGCCGAGAACCATTTGGCCAACTACGTGTGGCCGATTACAACAGCGTGATCACACCCCTGGTGACGAGTATCGCGCCGATCACGGCGGCGCCGATCACGGCGGCGGGACGACCTTTGCGGGACATCCAGGCTTTGAACCGGTTGATCCTGTCTTGGGTTGACTCTGGTGCAAACACGTAGCTCTCACGAAGAAGGAGGAGCCTGTGCTTGCTCGATTCTCGCTAACGCCTACCGCCCCCTTGGACGAGCAGCGGCAGCGCTCGAGCTCGCGGCGACGAGGCGACGAGGCGACGGCTTCGCGAGGCGAAGCGGCAGCCGCTGACGGACGACTGTGATATCCGTGCGCGGGACTGCGTGCCTATGCACGGCCGCGTCCGTGCTTGCCCGAGATCGCCGGCTCAGCAAACGGGTACGACCGCCGTCGGGCTTGAGCTGGGCAGCCACGACGGCCTCGACGCGACGATTGGTTTCGACGGGATTGGGTGTCCCCGTTCGGGTAGCGACGGTGCCGCGTGGACAGGAAACCGATCACGCGCCGCGGCGCCCCGGCAAGTTTGCTTCGGGCGGCGGTGAGGATCGTGGATCGACCAGATCGGCGTCGTTCAGGGCGTTGCCACTGATGCCGCCCGGTTCTCGAGGCCGCGGCGGCGGATGATCTGGGCGTTCAGCGCCCACTCCCGTTTCTAGGAGGAGTTCATGTCTGAGGATCTGTTGGACTGCCTGGGCCGTCGCCGCTCACCGGCGGCCACATCGGCGTTCCATAGCGGTCGTCCGGCCGGTAACCGCGGGCTGCACTATCCCGCCGACCCTCCGCCCGTAGAGGAGATCATCGGAGTCATGCGCGCCGCCGGCACCGGCGCGTACGCCGATCGGCTGCGAGCCATGATCGTCGTCCTGTGGCGGGCCGGCTTGCGAATCGGCGAAGCCCTCGCCCTGGCCGAGACCGACCTGGACCCAGGCCGCGGCGCGATCACAATTCGGCGGGGCAAGGGCGGTAAGCGCAGAGAGGTGGGGATGGACCACTTCGGTTGGGAGCATCTGGATCCGTGGGTTGAGCGGCGCCGCGAGCTGCCGGTCGGGCTGGTGTTCTGCGTTCTTCACGGCCATAGCCGCGGCCGATCGTGGAACGCGCCTGCCGTGCGCAATGAGTTGCGCCGCGCCGGCCTGGAGGCTGGAGTGCGCCGGCGGCTGGCGCCGCATCAGTTGCGCCACGCGCACGCGGTCGAGTTGGCGCACGAGGGCGTGCCGATGGTCGTCAGCCAGCGGCAGTTAGGGCACGCACATCTCGGGATCACATCGGTGTACCTACAAGGGATCGATAACGCCGAGATCATCGACGCCATCCACCGCCGCGCCGCGCCCGTGATCCCTGCCACTTCTGGCCTCCGCCGCGCCTGACCAACCCGCCCGCCCACGCGCCGCTCGTGCTGCGCCCGCGATCCGTCGTGCGTCTCACCGCGTCTCACTGCGACACCGACCGATACCGGACGCCGCACGAGCGGAACGCGTGATTGGTTTGCTCGAGACGGGACACTGCGAGCGTCGGCACCGCCGCACCCTCCTGCCGTCGAAACCAATCGTGCCGCAATGACGGCCGTGGCGGCTGGTGTTGGGCGAAAGGCGCGGGGCGCCCGTCCAGTCGCCGGCTGCTTTGCACACCGCCGGCGCCGGGCCCGTCATGCTGCAAGCGCTTGCGGACGGCGACGGGGTCCGGGTCGGTGCTAGCACTCAGCCACCTCGGACAACGCTGCTGCTCTACCTCGGTGAGCGACACGGAAGGGGCGTGCCGACGTGCGGCCTGCCGCTCCGCCGGGCGGATGCAGCGGTCTCCGCGGACGCCGCAACAGCGCTGCTGGTCGTCCAAAGGAGCGGCCGGCGTTAACTCCAATGCAGCTAGCACCGCCTCCTCGTTCGGCGACAAAGGGGAGTGGCGGCGGCTGTCCTGACAGCGAGCGTCGGGGTCTGATTGGAGGCGATTGCGAGCGTGGGTTGCGAGGGCATCGCAGTCGTCGTTGAACACGGCGTTGCCTGGATAGGCACAAGTAGGACTCGGCGAGTCGCTCATCTGTTGAGATTCGTCCCTTGCACGAGCTCCGTCGGCGCCATCATTGCGACCCCGTTCGTGCGACAGCAGTCTCGCGCACGCGACTGGGAGCGGCTGTGTGACGGTGCCGATGCGGACAGGGGCTCAGCGCCGGCGCCGACGGTGGCTGCGTGTCCCCGCCGACGGTGCGCTGCCTGCGAGCGATCTCGACCGGAATGAGGCCGCTTTTACCGAGCCGCGCCGGAAACCAGCCGTTGGGTCTCGTCGTCGACGGTGGGCTCGAACTCCATGATGTTGTCGAGTTCGGTGCCCATCGCGATGTTGGTGACGCGCTCGAGGATGACCTCGACGATGACCGGCACGCGCTGCTCGCGCATCAGCTCGCGGGCCTGCTCGAACGCCGGCACGAGCTCGTCTGGGTCGAGCACGCGGATCGCCTTGCACCCCATGCCTTCGGCCACTTTGACGTGGTCCACGCCATAGCCGCCGAGCTGGGGTGCGTTGACGTTCTCGAATGACAGCTGTACGCAGTAGTCCATGTCGAACGCGCGCTGGGACTGCCGGATGAGGCCGAGGTATGCGTTGTTCACGACGACCTGGATGTAGGGGATGTTGAACTGCGCCCCGACGGCGAGCTCCTCGATCATGAACTGGAAGTCGTAGTCGCCGGACAGTGCCACGACGGTCGCGTCCGGGTCGGCGACGCAGACGCCGAGGCTCGCTGGCACGGTCCAGCCGAGTGGACCGGCCTGCCCGGCGTTGATCCAGTGGCGGGGTTTGTAGACGTGCAGGAACTGAGCGGCGGCGATCTGTGAGAGCCCGATGGTGCTGACGTACCGGACGTCGGGACCGAAGGCGCGGTTCATCTCCGCGTACACCCGGTGGGGCTTGATCGGAACGTCGTCGAAATCGGTGCGTCGCTGCAGCGTTCGTTTGCGGTCGCGGCACTCCTCGACCCACTCGGTGCGGTCAGCGAGCCGGTCTTGGGCGTGCCACTCGGCGGCCGCTTCGACGAATAGCTCGAGCGCGGCCTTGGCGTCGGACACGATGTTGTAGTCGGGCGCGAACACGCGGCCGATCTGCGTCGGCTCGATGTCGACATGCACGAACTTCCGCCCGCGCCTGTACGTGTCGAGACCGCCGGTGTGACGGTTGGCCCATCGGTTGCCGATCCCGAGCACGAAGTCGGAGGCGAGCAGCGTCGCGTTGCCGTAGCGGTGGGAGGTCTGCACCCCGGCCATACCGGCCATTAGCGGGTGGTCGTCGGGGATCGCGCCCCATCCCATCAGCGTCGGGATCACCGGCACGTCGAGTATTTCGGCCAGTTCGACCAGCAGGTCGCTCGCGTCGGCGCTGATGATTCCGCCGCCGGCGACGATCAGCGGTCGCTCCGCCTCGTTCAGCATGGCGAGGGCCTTCTCGACCTGGGCGCGGGTCGCGGCCGGCTTGTAGACCGGCAGCGGCTGGTAGGTGTCGGCGTCGAATTCGATCTCGGTCATCTGCACGTCGATCGGGAGGTCGATCAGCACCGGGCCGGGTCGGCCGGAGCGCATCAGGTGGAACGCCTGCTGGAACGCCCCGGGCACCTGCGCGGGCTCGAGCACGGTCATCGCCAGCTTCGTGAGGGGCTTGGCGATCGAGACGATGTCGACGGCCTGGAAGTCCTCCTTGTGCAGCTGTGCCACCGGCGCCTGGCCGGTGATGCAGAGGATCGGGATCGAATCCGCCGCGGCGGAGTAGAGGCCTGTGATCATGTCGGTGCCCCCCGGCCCGCAGGTGCCGATGCATACCCCGATGTTGCCGGGCTGTGCGCGGCTGTAGCCCTCGGCCATGTGCGAGGAGCCCTCGTCGTGACGGGCTAGGATGTGATCGATCCCGCCGCTGGCCTGCATCGCGGCGTAGAACGGGTTGATCGCAGAGCCGGGCAGGCCGAACGCGTGTGTGATGCCTTCGCGCTTGAGTATTTCCACTGCGGCGCGGGCGGCGGTCATTTTGGGCATGAGATTGTCTCCTTAGGTGGTCAGCGTGAGGGTGGGTTCGCCGATCCGGTGCGGAGCGAGGTCCTCGGCGAGCGACAGCAGCGCCCAGTGGTCATCGCCGCCCTGACCGCGCGCGCGCAGCTGCTCGCGGGCTTCGATCTGCTCGAGCTTGGCCAGGAGCGTCTCCGCCATCCGGATTGAGGCGGCGTCCACCAACCGTCCGTCGAGCGACACGGCGCCTTTGCCATTGGCGGTGGCCTCCTGCATCGCGGCGATGATCCGGTGGCTCTTCTCGACGAGGCCGGCATCAGGCGTGAAGACCTCATTGGCGAACGGAACCTGAGAGGGGTGGATCGCCCACTTGCCCTCGTAACCGAGCACCGCGGCGCGGCGAGCGGACGCCAGGTAGCCATCGACATCATTGAAATCGCCGAATGGTCCATCAATCGGCCGCAGCCCGCGGGCGCGGCAGACAACCGCTATCCGCGACAACGCGTAGTGCCACTGGTCACCCCAGTGCAGGTGGCGCTCGGCTGTGCTATCGGGGTCGGTGAGAACCGCGTAGTGGGGGCTGGCGCCACCGATCGAGGTCGTGTGAGATTGCACCGAAGCCGCGTAGTCGGCCACACCGAACACCATCGCCTCCATCCGCTCGGGACAGGCGCGGGCGATCTCGTCGCAGTTCACCATGCCCATTGCCGTCTCGATCAGGACCGCGATCCCGATCCGACGCTTCCGCCGAGTCGCATCCTCGATCTGCGTGAGCAGGGTGGCCACGAACTGGATGTCGCCCGCGCAGCTGGCCTTCGGGATCATGATCGTATCCAGGTGCTGCCCGGCCTCCTCGACAACCTTGACGATGTCTCGATAGCAATAGTGCGTGTCGAGGCCGTTGATCCGCATCGACACCGAGCACCTCGACCAGTCGAGGTCGTTGAGAGCCTCGATGATGTTGATCCGTGCCTGCTCCTTGTCGTCGGGTGCGACCGCGTCCTCCAGATCAAGCATGACGACGTCCGCGCCGAGCTCCGGCGCCTTCTCGAGCATGCGAACGTTGCTGCCGGGTACCGCAAGCTCGCTGCGGTGAAGGCGTGGGTTTCTAAAGCTCATGAGCCGTGAGTAGATCGCGATGCTGAACGCGCAGGCAACACCGCTAACGCCAACACGGCCAACAGCAACACGCGCCGCATCCAGGCCAAACCACCGACCACACGCATAAACCCCAAAACCGATCCAGCCCTAAACGCCCGAACATCCAACATCCCCATCACCCCATCCCCTCGTTGACACGCCCTGTGAGCCGGGCCGGGTTTGACCCGATCGAGCTCGGAGTGGTGCGCACGCCGGTGCTCGTTGGCCTGGCGAAGTGCGTCGTCGACGTTTGACTGTGCCCTGATTGCTGTCAGATTTGCCGTCATCGCTGTGCCTTGGCGGTTGTCGATGTGATGACCTTGGGCTGCATCTGGCCTCCTACGGCTTGCTGGCTGGAACTGGCAGCGAGTATCTCCGCGACCTCGCGGGGTTCGCAGTGGGGAGCTCCCTACTCTTTTCGTCCCTGGCTCGCGCGGTTAGAGTGGGGCGGCGATGACGTTGGGAGTGGAGGCTCGCCTGGGGGCGTTGTTCGAGCGCCAGCCGGCGTTGGCCGAAGTGGAACGCGCCGTGAAGGCTGCGGCGGGTGGTCAGGGTTCGGCAGTCGTAGTACGGGGACCGGCAGGGATCGGTAAGACGACATTGCTCGAGGAAGCGGCCAGGCGAGTGCGCCGCCAGGGCATGCGCGTTCTCGTCGCCCGCGGTACCAGGTTGGAGCGTGAGTTCGCGTTCGGGGTCGTGCGCCAGCTATTCGATCCGCTGCTCATGCGGGCCGGTCGCCAGCGTCGGGAGCGGATGTTCGGCGGGGCTGCTCGCTTGGCGGACCCGCTGTTCGGGATGGACGGCCCGAGCGAGCTCCGGGTCGACTTCGGGGTTGATGCGAGCGGCTTCGCGATTCTCCACGGGCTATGGTGGCTGTTGGGGAACGTCGCCGCCGAGCAGCCGGTGGGGCTGGTGGTGGACGACATGCACTGGTGCGACGGTGCGTCGTCGCGGTGGCTGGCGTTCCTGGCGCCGCGCATCCGCGACGTGCCGGTGGTGTTGCTGGCTAGCGGTCGCAGCGACGAGCCCCAAGCCCCCGCGGAGTGGGCAGCGCTGCGCGAGACCGCATCTGCAGTGGTCGAGCTTGATCCGCTTTCGCTGGCAGCCTCGACGGAGTTGCTGGGCCGTGAGCTCGTCGACGTACCCACGGGGCGCTTCGCGGAGGCTTGTCACCGCGCGACCGGAGGGAACCCGTTCTTCCTGACCGAGCTGGCCCGCGACTTGCGCGCCCGAGGGATCCACGCCAGCGACGAGAACGTGACGGCCGTGTCTAGCCTCGCTCCGGACACTGTTGCCCGCTCGGTGGTGGGTCGCCTGGCCGCAAGGTCTCCAGATGTCGGCCGGCTGGCGCGCGCGGTGGCGGTCCTCGGCGAGGAGGTATCGGTGCTCGACGCGGCAGAGCTTGCCGAGATGGACGAGGCGACCGCCAGGTACGCGGCGGCCATGCTCGTCGAGCTGGCAATCCTGCGGTCCGCACAGGAGCTCAAGTTCGAGCACCCGATCGTCCGTGACGCGATCTACGAGAGCATCCCCCCGGTCATCCGCGCTGGGATGCATCGACAGGCGGTGGGCATTCTGGAGCGTCGAGGGCGGCCTCTGGAAATGCAGGCGGCACATCTGCTTCGGGCCGAGCCGGGCAGCGATCCAAGCGTGGTCTCCACGCTGCGCCGCGCGGCCGCGGAGGCGGCGGCGAGGGGCGCCACGGATACGGCGGCTGACTATCTGGCTCGCGCCGCGGTGGAGCCGCCACCGATCGAGGACCGAGCCGAGGTTCTTGCCGATCTTGGCTATGTCGAGCTCCGCACCGGGCGGCCGGCGGCCGCCGAGCATCTGCGCGCTGCCGCCGCGGAGGCCGAAGATCCGGCGGTACGGGCGCAGGCGGTGTCGGACCTGACCGGGGTGCTGGTGTTGCAGGGTGACGTCGACGCCGCAGTCGCGGTTGCTGACGAGGCCCGGGCAAAGCTAGGCGGCGGAGCGCCCGCGCTCGCGATCGACACCCAGCTGCTGATGGTGGGACTGATCGGTCGCGGATCCGTGTGGGCGCGCCTGGCCGGTCGGCTTCACGCGCTCGCGGACCAGGCCCGCGCTGCCGGGGAGGAGGGCCGGCCATTGCTGGCGATGTTGGCAGCGGATCAGATCCGCCGAGGCGGCTCGCAGGCCGTCACCGGCGAGCTGGCGGTTGCGGCGCTCGCGGAGGACACGCTCCTGTCGCGCGGTCCCGACTACCCGCCGTTCCTGTTCGCGGTGTATGCCGCCATCCGGGGCGACGAGATCGAGTTCGCGGTCGGTGTGCTGGAGCGTGCCCTTCAGGTCGCGCGGGAGCGCGGGTCGCTTCCCGGCTACGCCTTCGCCTCGTGCTATCTGGGCATGGCCCAGATCTTGTGCAATGAGCTCGATGCCAGCGAGGCGAACCTGCGGGGTGCGCTGGAAGCCGCTCGCGAAAACGCATGGCCGCTGCTCGAATGGCAGGTTCTCAACCCCCTCCTGATCCTCCTCGCAAAAAGGGGATACGTCGACGATGCGCAGGCCGAGCTTGAGCGAGGTGGGTTTGAAGACGAGCTTCCCAACAATGTGATCGGAACGGCGTTGCTGGCCGGACGCGCCGTCGTGCGTTATGGCCAGGGACGCTGGCAGGAGGCGTATGAGGACTTCGTCGAATGTGGGCGCCGGAACGCCGAATACAGCGATCGCTCTCGCAATTACTGGTGGCGTGCGGACGCGTCGATGGCGCTGGCTCACCTGGGCAGGCACGCGCAGGCGCTGGAGCTCGCGGAGGCCGAGCTTGCGATCGCCCGCGAGTGGGGTGATCCGGTTGAGGTCGCGCGCGCGCTTCATGCCCGAGGTGTGGCCGGAGGCGAGGCAGGGCTGAACGACCTACAGGCCGCGGCCGAGCTACTCGATGGCCTCAACGGTCTGGGCCACGTCGCGTGCCTCGTCGACCTGGGCGCGACCTTGCGTCGCGCCAACCGCCGCCGCGACGCACGCGAGTACCTGTACCGCGCGCTGGAGCTCGCGGAGCGGCTCGGGACGCCGCGTTATGCCGCGCGGGCCCGAACGGAATTGGCCGCGGCCGGCGCCCGACCCCGCAGGGTCCTTCGCACTGGACTCGACTCACTGACGCCAAGCGAGTTGCGAATCGCCAAGCTCGCCTCTGCGGGCCTCTCGAATCCCGCAGTCGCTCAGGAGCTGTTCGTCACCAGGAAGACCGTCGAGAAGCACCTGGGCAACGTCTACCTCAAGCTCGACATCTCCTCCCGCGAGCGCCTGCCCGCGCTGCTCGCCGCCGGGGGTCACGACTCGGTGGGCTGACCCATATGAGCCAGGCCGGTTTTCACGGAGACGGGGGCAGATCACAGTCTCCGTCAAACCCGGTCCGGCTCAACCAGAGGAGGGGCATTATGCGGTACGCCGCCGGAGGCGCGTCGCACCACGCGTGCACTTTGCGCGACAGCGAGCGTCGTGCTGCATCCACGAGGAAGGAGGAGCCTGTGCTTGCTCGATTCTCGCTAACGCCTACCGACCCCCTTGGACGAGCAGCAGCGGTGTCGGCTCACTACTCCTTCGTTGCGAAGCAGCCTGCGAGGTTCAGCGTTGCCGGGGCGCGGAGTGCGCTCACGCAGGTCCTCTCTCCTTTGAGGGCGTGATGTTGCCTGCCCAGCTCAGTCGCCGGGCGGCTGAGTTCAGCTACCGGCATCGTCGACCGTTCACGCGGGCTCACCTCAGTCACGCCCGGTCCACGCGGACCGGGAGCAACGGTGCTTTCCAGCGGAGTAGCAGCGACGAGTCGCCGCCCCTGATCGTCCACAGGGGCGGTCGGCGTTAGCCCGGAGTCGAGCGAGTAACCGATCGTTTCGTGCTGCTCCTCCATCACCCTCGGGTGAGGCAGCGAATCGGTACGGAGTACCGACGCAGATCGGGTGAGCGACCCGATGGCGCGCCCGGCGCCGACAGGTAGCCTGGCCGCATGGCCGACGTGCTGAGCGCGCTCGACGAGACGTTTCTCGAGCTGGAGGAGTTGGAGCCGGGCGCGCTGATGAGCATCGGCGCGATCCTGGTATTCGACGCACTGCCGGAGGGCGGCGCTCCCACGTTGTCGGAGCTGCGGGCCAGCCGTCTGGAGGGCCTGGGTCAGCTACCGCGCTACGCGCAGCGTCTGTCGGCTACGCGGACCGGTCGCTTCGCCCGGCCCTGCTGGGAGCCCGCCGAGCGGTTCGACATTGCGGACCACGTTCACCACGCGGCGCTGCCGGCGCCGGGCGGCGACCGGGAGCTGTTCGACTGGACGGGCGAGTTCTTCTCCCATCCGCTCGATCGGACCAAGCCGCTGTGGGAGCTCGTGCTGATTGAGGGCCTGGAGGGTGGGCGCTGGGCGTTGGCGTCGAAGATCCATCACTGTCTGGTCGACGGCGTCGGGTCGGCGGGCATGATGGATGTCACGATGAGCCGGTCCCCGGAGCGCGCGGCGTCCGTCGTCGAGGCGCCATGGATCGCACCGAACGGCGAGCAGTCGCACCATAGCGTCGACCCAGTGGTGCAGGCGGCGACGGCCGGCGCGCACGCGGGCTCGGCCGTCGTGCACGCCGCGCTGCATCCGCGGGACGCGCTCGCGCGCTCGCGTTCGCTCGCGTCGCTGCTCGTCCGGGAAGGCCTATCCGGCGCGGCGCGCACGTCTCTGAACGTCCCGATTGGCCAGGACCGCCGGTTCGCCCTGGTCCGGGTGCCGCTGGCCGACCTGAAGGAGATCGGCCGGCGGCACGGTGCAACCGTCAACGACGTCGCGCTCGCCGCCTGCGCCAGCGGGCTGCGGCGCCTGCTGATCGAGCGCGACGAACAGCTGCCCGCGCGCGGCCTGCGGGCGATGGTGCCGGTCAACGTGCGCGACGCCTCGGACCGCTCGAGGCTCGGCAACCGCGTCAGCTCGGTGTTCGTGGAGCTGCCGGTGGCCGAGCCGCTGGCGGCGGTTCGCCTGCGCCGGATCCACGAGGCCACCTCGCAACTGGGCGCCTCGCATGCCGCCACCGGACCGACCGCGCTGCTCGACCTGGCCGAGCTGACGCCGCCGGTGGTCGTCCGCGCCGCGGTGGCCCGGACCGCGTTCTCGGCACGTCTGTTCGCGATCACGATCACCAACGTTCCCGGCCCGCAAGAGACCCTCTACGCGTTTGGTGCGCCGCTGCGCGAGGTTCATCCGATCGTGCCGCTCGCGGCCGAGCACGCCGTCGGCATCGCCATCTTTTCCTACGACGGGCTCGTCACGCTCGGTATCAACGCCGACGCGCGGTCGATGCACGATCTCGATGTCCTGGTCCGCGGCATCGAGCACGGAATCGACGAGCTTCGCCCTCCGGTCAAACGTCCAGCCCGGCGGCGTCCGGCGGCGAAGGCGAAGAGCGAAACAGCGGGCAGCTGACAGTCACGGCCCCCGCCACCAGCGGCGATTCCTTAGCTTGTGGTGTGAGAAATCTGGTCCGGGCGTAGACAAGAGGCCCGCCTTCATAGAGACGCGCAGCAGCGCTGTTGCGGCGTCCGCGGAGACCGCTGCATCCGCCCGGCGGAGCGGCAGGCCGCACGTCGGCACGCCCCTTCCGTGTCGCTCACCGAGGTAGAGCAGCAGCGTTGTCCGAGGTGGCTGAGTGCTAGCACCGACCCGGACCCCGTCGCCGTCCGCAAGCGCTTGCAGCATGACGGGCCCGGCACCGGCGGTGTGCAAAGCAGCCGGCGACTGGAAAGGCGCCCCGCGCCTTTCGCCCAACACCAGCCGCCACGGCCGTCATTGCGGCACGATTGGTTTCGACGGCACGCGATCGCGTGGCGTCGGCCACCGCGACGATTCCTTTTCTTCTCGCGCCGGCGTGCAGCGCACTATCGCAATGGCGACATTCCGATCACCCGGGATCAAGCTGCCGAGGTGACCGGCGCGCCCTGTGCCGGAGCGACCGAGGCGACTCTGCCGAGGCAGCCGGGCGTTCTTGCACCCTGCGGGGCCGGCCCTGCATTCGGCGACCTGCGAGCTTCCGGCGGTGACGCGCCGGAGCGTCCGGCCGCTCGCGTTCACGCGCTTGCGCACAGAAGCGGCGGGATCGAGAGCGAGAACAGCCGCGATGGCGCACGCTTCCACGAGATAGGAAACGTCTGGCGTCGCGACCGCTGACGCTTGCGTTCGTGGCGATCCGATCGCGCCGGTGGCCGCGGCCGGCGCGATCACGGCGTCGCCAAGACCATCGGGCGGCCCGCTCACGAATCGGCCGGTGGCCTCTCTACGCTGCCGCCATGGCCGAGGTCGACCGACGGTACCTGCTGGTTTTCGAGCGGGTCACATCGCCAAGCGACGGGCAGCTGGCCGACCGTCGAGGAGTTGCAGCGCCAGCTCGCGAGTGAACGGATCAACGTGAGCGTCCGTGAGGTGGTCAACGAGGCTCGCAGCTACGCGTCGATCGACGCACCAGACGACCAAGTCCAGCTTTCGCTCCGCGCGTTGGCGCTCCTGCCGGCCGCCAGGCCGGTGCTTGAGGCGTACCTGCGAGCAGTGCGGACAATGATCTCGCGCTACCGCGATCCATCCACCGTCGCCCGGTACGGCGAGGAGGACCTCAGGCGGCTTAACCTCGAACCGGACGTCGAAGCGGAGCTTGGGCGCCTGCTGCGCGGCGACGGCTGGATGTTCGGGTCCGGCGGGGCATCGAACGACGGGCCGTGGTCGTTTGAGATCTCCGATCGGATCATGCGTCCGGCTGATGTCGAGTCACGAGCTCCTTCTTCAAGGTCGCGAAAAACGTCTCGGCGACGGCGTTGTCATAGACATCCCCGCGGGAGCCCATCGAGATCGCGATCCCTGCCTCGCGGGCGGCACGTCCGAACGCCAGGCTGACGTATTGGGCGGATTCAATCGGTCGTCGCAACGTTTGCTTGTTGACACGTTCGTAGATACTCGTCCAGTGCCTCGGCTGGGGTCTTCCATCCGAGTGTCTTGCGAGGGCGGCTGTTGAGCGTCGCGGCGACGGCAGCGAGGTCCTCAGTGGTGTGTCTGGTGAGGTCGGTGCCCTTCGGGAAGTACTGGCGAAGGAGGCCGTTGGTGTTCTCGTTGGTGCCACGCTGCCACGGGCTGTGAGGGTCACAGAAGTACACGTTCAGGCCGGTGTCAATCCGCAGCTGGGCGTGTTGTGACATCTCGGATCGTTGATCCCAGGTGAGTGATCGGCGTAAGTGCTCGGGCAGGGTCGTGATCGCCGCGGCGATGGCATCGCGTACCGCCTCGGCGCCGTGGCCGGCGAGCGCGGGTCCGTTCTTGACTCGCGGCCCACGGTCGTGCATCGGCAGCAGATGCAGCAGCATGGTGAACCGGGTGCTGCGCTCCACCAGGGTGCCGATCGCCGAACTACCCACCCCGAGGATCAGATCACCTTCCCAGCGTCCGGGCACCGCGCGGTCCTCGGCCTCCGCGGGGCGGTCGCTGATCCGGATCTCCTTGCTCACGAACCCCTTGCCGCGGGCTCGGCTACGGGCTCTGGGCACGCGCAGCGCCCGCCCGGTCCGCAGACAGGCCGTAAGCTCGCGCCGCAGCGCTCCTCGGCCCTGCACGTACAGCGCCTGGTAGATCGCCTCGTGTGAGCTCCGCATCGACGCATCATCAGGGAAATCGACCGGCAGGCGGGCCGAGATCTGCTCGGGGCTCCACGCCCGCGCCCAGCGACGATCCGTGCGACGGCCCCGACGCCGGCCGATCCAGCGTACCTGTGGGCCCGCGACCGCGGCCCCGTCCGGCCGCTCGACCGCGCCGGCGAGACGGTCCTGGACGTAGCCTCGCAGCTGTTCGTTAGCGGTGAGCTTCGCCGCTTTCGGACGCTGGGCGCGCCGATCAGCGTGCCACTGCGCAGTCGTGGCGCGGTACTCAAATCCGCCGCTGCGCGTGGCGGCATTGCGGCGCAACTCGCGTGAGATCGTCGAGGGTGAGCGGCCGAGCGACCGCGCGATCTCGCGCATGCTGGAGGCGCGGGATTAGCATCGGGGTCCTTGGTGGACGGGCGTCCGAGGCAAATGGTTATTAACCTCAAACGAGCGGTCATGCTTGGGGCGGTGGGCGTATCCATTACCGCTAGCCTTGGCCTAGCTCACAGTGGTCGGACGTTGGCGCGCGCGCCTGCTGTCGGGCTCGGGACCCCTCTGGACGGTCACGCTGGCCCAGTCAGTAGCGTCGCGTTCAGTCCCACCGGGCGGACTCTCGCCACCGCCACCGAAGACGGGACGGTCCAGGTGTGGGATCTTCGACGAGACAGCCTGTCCGGGACGCTCAGGGGGCTCGTCCGAATCGTTGACAGTGTCGCGTTCAGCCCGGACGGGCGTACGGTCGCCGCTGGAAGCAGAGGCGGCGCCGTCCGCTTTTGGGATGCGTCGAGCCGCAGGGAGCTCGGCGCGGCGCTAACGGTGCACGCTGGCTCGGTCTACAGCGTCGCGTTCAGCCCCAACGGGGGCACCCTCGCGGCTGCGAGTGCCGATGGGACCGTCCAGTTGTGGGACGTGCACAGCCACAGCCTGCTTGGACAGCTCAACAATCATGCCGGCGCTATCGCTAGCGTCGCGTTCAGTCCCGATGGACGCAGCCTCGCGGCCGCTGACATCCTAGGAACCGTCGTGTTGTGGGACCCACGAAGCCGCCAGCCGCTCGGAGTTCCGCTGGAGACCCGCCACCTCGTCAACAGCGTTGCCTACAGTCCCTACGGTCGGACTCTCGCGGCTGCAAACGGCGACAACGGGACAGTCGGCCTATGGGATGTGCAAAGCCACCACTTGATCCGGACGCTGCGCATCGGCAACAGCGGGCCCGTCAACAGCGTCGTATTCGCTCCCCACACGCGGACGCTCGCCATCGGCAGTGAGACTGGCACTGTCCAGCTATGGAGTCTGCCGGGTGACAAGCCGCTCGTGAGGCTGGGCGCGGGCACCGGCCCCGTCTTCAGCGTTGCGTTCAGCCCCGACGGGCGGACCCTCGCCGCCGGAGGGTTCAACGGGGCGGTAAGAGTATGGCGCGGAGTTGCGTAGCGCCAACGAGGCGAGGCCTACCCCGCCACCCGCTCGGGGCTGCACACGCCTAAGCGCGCCGAACCCGAAGAGGGGAGACTCCGCGGATTTGCCCGGGGCGCGGCGCGGAGTCCGGTGCTGGAGACACAATTCGGGTCAGAACGCGGGCTCGGGCTGCGCAGCCCGGCGCTTGCTCGTGCGCGAAGGCGCACAGGGACGCCAGCAAGTGTCGTAAGCGTCGCATCCCTGACAACGGGGGCCGCACTGCCGGCGCCGTGCGCCCGGTCAGGATCGAGGCGGCCGGTAGTCGACCGAGAGCTTCGCTGCCGCGTCGCGCAGGGTCTGCGGCGCCGGTCCCGCGCAGCGCTCGCCACGCGCACGCCTGGCGCTTTGCCGCCGCTCGGCGGCCACAGCCGCGCTCGGAATTGGTAGCAGCGGTCCGCGCGTCCCGGCGGGCACGGTCCGGCGAGCGTCGCGGGCTCGGTGTCGACCCGGATCGCGTGCCGCGCCCCCGACCAGGACCACCGCCCTCTGCTTGCGCCGAGCGCCCGAGGGTGGCGCACAGCTCGCCCGCGACGACGGCGAGGTTGCGCCCGAACAAACTTGCGGGATCCCACGATTTACGGCGCGCCGCGGGCTGCCTACGGTGGACGCATCAAACAAATCGGCCCCGGGCGCGAAAACACCGTCTGCCCGGCGGCAAGCCGGGCCAGCCGACCACTCGCTCCCTAACGCCGGTCACACGAGTCGATCCAATGGCTGATCGACGACGTCCGAGAACGCGGCGCCCCGAAGGAGATACGCAATGGCGTGGATCACTCTCCCTTTCCAACCCGATCTACTCACAGGCGCATCCGCGACGCGGAGACGGACCGCCATCCAGCCTAACGGTGGCGATCAGCCGCAGGCTCCAGCCCCAGTCGTCACAGGGGCATGTTCGGAACGCTCGCCGGAACGTGAGTCGACCGAGCGTGAGTTCGCTACGCGCAACGAGCTCGACCGTACACGGGCAGCTCACTTGAGCGTATGGCCTGACGGAACGGAGTGGCAGATGTCACAGGCGAGAGTGAAGCGATGAGTCACTCTGTTATGTGGCTTAGGGGGTTCACATGTCAATCGGTAGTCGGGGCGACCTGGGGTCGCCCATAGATGCGAACAGAGTGCTTGAGCCAGGGCGACGTGGTGGACCGTGCGAGGACCACGGCGGGAGAGTGCGCAGCTCGTCTAGGTTATGGCCCGGCGGCGCGCGCCGCTCGTTGCGGGTGCTGTTTCTGGTCTCCGCGCATAACGGACTGAGTCAGAGGGTCTGGATCGCGCTGCGAGAGCTTGGGCACGAGGTAACCGTCGAGGTGGTCGCATCGAGCAACGACATGGAGACGGCCGTACGCCGGCACGACCCGCAGCTGATTGTGTGCCCGTTCTTGAAGAAGATGATTCCAGAGTCGATCTGGTCCAAGCACCGCTGCTTAATCGTGCATCCCGGCCCACGCGGCGATCGGGGGCCGTCTTCGCTGGATTGGGCGATCGAACTCGGGATGCGCGAGTGGGGGGTCACGGTGCTTGAGGCTGACGGCCAGTTCGACGCCGGCGCGGTCTGGGCGACCCGGACCTTCGTCATGCGGCAGACAGCAAAGAACAGCCTCTATCGCCACGAGGTCCGCCGAGCCGCGACCGAGGCTTTGGTCGAGGCGGTCGACAGGATCGCGCACGGCGCCGGCCGGCCAACGACCTCAGATTCTGAGGACGAGACGGTGATTGGAAGGGAGCGACCATTGATGGTCCAAGATGTTCGGCGAATCGAGTGGGACGTGGACAACACCGAGGTCGTGCTGCGGAAGATTCGCGCGGGTGACGGCCACCCTGGAGTCTTGGATGTCGTCCTCGGTACCGAGTTTCACCTCTTTGGCGGACATCGGGAAGATGTACTACGCGGCCGGCCAGGGGAGGTGATCGCGCAGCGCTGGGGCGCGATCTGCCGAGCTACGGTCGACGGTGCGGTGTGGATCACGCACCTCAAGCGTCGCGACACGCAAACGGACCGATTCTTCAAGCTTCCCGCGATGCGTGCGCTGGCACTCGCCGGCCATCACTCCCGAGTGCCGGAAGTGGGGGCACCGGTGCACGGCGGCATTCCGGCCGATCGGACCTTTCGTGAGATCGTCTACGAGGAGCAGGCGGCCGTGGGGTATCTGCAGTTCGACTTCTACAACGGCGCGATGAGCACCGAACAGTGCCGTCGGCTTCGCGAGGCCTTCGCATACGCCCGAGGACGGTCACAGACCAAGGTCATCGTGCTCATGGGCGGGCGCGACTACTTCTCCAACGGCATCCACCTCAACGTGATCGAAGCCGCAGAGAACCCGGCCGAGGAGTCATGGCGCAACCTGAAGGCGATCGACGAAGTGGTGCACGAGATCATCACCACCGACTCGCACCTGGTCGTCTCGGCGCTTGGCGGCGACGCGGGGGCCGGCGGTGTGCCGCTGGCGCTGGCCGCGGACCACGTGGTGGCATGCAAGGACGTGGTCCTCAACCCCTACTACCAGCACATGGGCGGTCTCTACGGGTCCGAGTACTGGACATACCTGTTGCCCCGGCGAGTCGGGACAAACGTGACCGCGCGGCTCATCGGCCCGCCGTTCAATCCCTTGGGCACCGACGAGGCGGTTCGGATCGGACTCCTGGACGACGCCTTCGGTAGCACCTGGGAAGACTTCCACGCCCAGACCCGCCAGCTGGCCCGCCAGCTTTCGCACGACGCTGTCGTAAGGCGTCGGTTGGACCAAAAACTCCGCCGGCGCGCACACGACGAAAGGGCTAAGCCGATTCAGGCCTACCGCGACGAGGAACTGGCTCGTTCGTACGAATCCTTCTTTGGCTGGGATCCCAGCTACCACGAGGCGCGGCGGCGCTTCGTCTACAAGCTCGCGGCGGCCGAGGCCGATCCGGGCCGCTTACGGCCAACGTCCGGCGAGCCACTGGCGGCCGCGCGGCGCTTTCAACCAACCGCAAGCAGCCGAAGCGTCGACGACTCCAACCGCGACCACATCAGAGGGTACGCACTATGAGCACCTACATCCTCGACCACCCCGGACAGCTTGAGACCGAGCGTCCCGACGTCGCGCCGACGCGCGGCATCCCCGCCGGCGAGCTCCAACGGGACCCACTGCCAGGACGCGGTGATTGGATCGTGCTCGAGATCTCCGACCACGACCGGCTCCCGCCGACGCCGGGCAGGAGGCCGGCGGACGCCACGCTCCGCGTGAAGCTCAGGGGCGCATTCCCGGTGACCATCAAGCTTGCGCAAGCCGGAATCTCGTACGGACGGCACTGCCAACCGCTCCTAGACGACGCCGGACTCCACGACATCCACGTCGAGGTCCAGTTCAGGCCGACGGCGGGCGACTCCCGAGCGATCGGCAACGCCCGCGCACTGGTCTACGCTGGCAGCGGGCGAGCGTCGCGATGAGCACACGGGTGACGCGCGTGATCGCACGGGTCAACGCGCTCGGCTGAGCTCGCACACGCGGACGCCAACCTGACGGCCCGTTGGGCTGAACGACGTCCTGTACATCCCGGCGCCGACCGAGGTGTTGGTGCGCGTTCGCGCGGCGGGTGTGAACCCGGTCGACTGGAAGACGCGCGAGGCCGGCGGCCCGCTGGGCGAGCCGCCGTTCACGGTGGGTGGGACGTCGCGGGCGTGATTGAAGAGCTCGGCTTTGGGGTGACGCGTTTTGCCGTCGGCGGTCGGGTGTTCGGAATGCCGCGATTCCCTCACGAGGCGGCCGCATATGCCGAATACGTGACATCACGCTCGGGTCAGCTGGCGCTGATTCCCGACGTGATCCTCGACCTCGTCGGGGGCGAGACGGAGCGGTGCGTTCGTGGCCCTTAAGGGGTCGAGCAGGCACTAAACATTGCCATTTACCAGGCAATTCCCCCTCATGGGCGGTACTGGACTCGAACCAGTGACCCCCTGCTTGTAAGGCAGGTGCTCTACCAGCTGAGCTAACCGCCCCGCGCCCGCGCAATGCTACCCGCCGCCAGCCGCCGCCACCCGCCGGTTACATTAATCCGCGAGCGTCTCTCACCGAGGAAAGGAGCCTGCCGTGCCCGTCGATCCGAAGCGGACTGCCGTGGTGCTGATCGAGTACCAGAACGACTTCACGTCGGAGGGCGGCGTGTTGCATGGCGCCGTCGAGGAGGTGATGGACCAGACCGGGATGCTCGAGAACACTCGGCGGCTGGTCGAGGCGGCTCGGGCGGCCGGGGCGACGATCGTGCATGCGCCGATCACGTTCGCGCCGGGCTATGGGGAGCTCTCTAGCAGTCCGTACGGGATCCTGAAGGGCGTCGTCGATTCGAGCGCGTTCGTGAAGGGCGAGTGGGGGTCCGAGATCGTCGATGCGCTGGCGCCGCAGGAGGGTGACGTGACCGTCGAGGGCAAGCGCGGTCTGGACACGTTTGCGACCACGAACCTCGACTTCATCCTCCGCGCGCGCGGGATCACGACGATCGCGCTGGGCGGGTTCCTGACGAACTGCTGCGTCGAGTCGACGATGCGCAGCGGATACGAGAAGGGCTATCAGGTGATCACGCTGTCCGATTGCGTGGCGGCGACGTCGCCCGAGGAGCACGAGAACGCGATCAAGTTCGACTACCCGATGTTCTCCGAGGTGATGACTTCGGAGGCGCTGGTGGAGCAGCTCGAAGGGGCGCCTTCGCCGGCGGGCTGATTCAGGCTGCCGCCCGGCTGCGGCTGTACAAGGCCGCGGGCCTGCGGGACAATGCGCTCCGCGCCCTGCCGGGCGCCACTGGGAGCGGCGCGCTGATCTCTGATTCCGGGGGGAGACGGATGCAACACAAGAACAAGAATCTCGTTCTCGCGGCGATGATCTTCGCGGTCGCGATGGTGTTCATCGACCAGACGATCGTCGCGCTGGCGATTCCGCGGCTGCAGCACGACCTGCACCTCTCACCGACCGGCTCGCAGTGGATCGTGAACAGCTACCTGCTGGCGCTGTCGGCGCTGTTCGCGCTCGGCGGCAAGGTCGCGGACGTCGCCGGCCGCCGGCGGGTCGTGATCCTCGGAGTGATCGGCTTCGCGCTGTTCTCGGCGCTGTGCGGCGCGACCCCGACCGGGTCGGCCGGCCAGGCCTGGATCATCACCTGCCGGGCACTGCAGGGCGCCAGCGCGGCGTTCATGTTCCCGGCCGCGCTGGCGATCGTGGTCGCGACGTTCCCCGTCGACCAGCGCGGCAAGGCGCTCGCGGTGTTCTTCTCGATCTCCGGTGGTCTGACCGCGGTCGGGCCGATCGCCGGCGGGTATCTGACGCAGTGGACGTGGCGCTCGATCTTCTGGATCAACGTTCCGGTGGCGATCATCGCGATCGTCCTGACGCTGATCTCGAAGCCCGACGAGGAGCGCCACCCGGCCCCGATCGACACGACCGGTGCGGTGCTGGTCTCGGCGGGCATGGCGATCGCCGTGCTCGGGCTGCAACAGTCCAGCCAGTGGGGCTGGGGCAGCGTCGGGACCTGGGGTTGCATCGTCGTCGGCCTCGCGCTGCTGGTGGCGTTCGTGCGCTTCGAACTGCGCACCAAGGAGCCGCTGGTACCGATGCGCCTGTTCGAGAACCGCGCGTTCGCGATCGACAACGCGGTCCTGTTCCTGCTCTCGATCTGCTTCGTGCCGCTGTTCTTCTTCGCCAGCCTGTACGCCCAGATCGCGCTCGGCGAGACCGCGGGGAATGCCGGCCTGCTGCTGCTGGTGTTCTTCGGCGGCTTCACGATCGCGGCGCAACGGGGCGGGCGGATCCTCGACAGCCGCGGCGCGCGACCGACGGTCGTGCTCGGCTGCGCGGTGTCGGCGGTCGGCTTCTTCCTGTGGGCCAACTCGCTGACCGATCTGTCGTTCGGCTCGCAGTGGCCATATCTGGCGATCGCCGGCGCCGGCGTCGGGTTCGTGCTCGGTCCGGTGAGCACCGATGCGCTCAACCGCGCATCGAGAACGGCGTACGGTGCGGTCACCGGCGTAACTCAGACGATCCGCAACTTCGGCGGGAGCCTCGGGATCGCGGTGCTGGGCTCGATCCTGATCACGCAGACGACGTCGCGGGTCGAGTCGACGCTCGGCAAGGTCGGCGTGCCCCCTGCCCAGGCCCACAAGATCGCGCGCGCGATCTCGGGCGCGGCCGGCAATGCGTCGAGCTCCACCACCTCCGGTGCGAACGCGCCCAAGTCGGTCCGCCATGCGATCCAGCTCGACTTCGCCAACGCCACCAGGGACGTCGTGCTCGGGATGGCCGCGACGATGGTCGTGGCGTTCATCCTCGCGTTCATCGCGCTGCCGCCGGGCAAGGCCGAGGCACCGGTCGGCGAGGTCGAGGGCTTCTACGCCGAGGGCCGCGGCAACGAGACCGTGCCGGCGCCGGCCGAGAGCTGAGGCGCCCCCCGCCGGTCAGGTCCGGCGCTCCGGGTCAGTGGCGCCGGGGCGGAATGCTCTGCGCGTTGCGGAACAGGTCGTGCGGGTCGTACTTGGTCTTGACCTTGACCAACCGCGCGAAGTTCTCGGCGTAGTACTCCCGCTGCCAGTCGGCGATCCCCCGGTTGGGAAAGTTCTGGTAGCTCTCCGCCGGCGTGTACGGAGCGATCAGAGCGATCATCTGATTAGTCCACGCGATCAGCCCGTCGCGCACGGACTCGGACGCGTTCAGTGCCCAGACTGGGGTCGCGCGCAGCAGGGTGAGCGCGTCTCGGTGCACATAGGCGGTCTCGCGGCGGCCGAACCTGCCGACCACGGGCCCGCCCACCCAGCCCAGCGACCACATCGACCCGTTTGAATCATCGGTGCGAGTCGGGCAGTCGACGAGCAGGTCGGCGACCTTGCCGTAGACCTCGTCGGGAAGCGGCGCCTTCGAGTACCGGGAGATGTCGCCGAACCCGTGCCGCGGCCCCTCGCCGGTCGCGAACATGCGCTGCATGTCCCAGTACTTGAACGTGCTGAGCTGCGTCTTGACCGGCGTGCCCGCCGCCGCAACCAGCGGCTGGACGAACTCCTGGAGCTCCGACAGCGGACCGATGTACTGGCCGCGCGAGAACACCGCGATCGCCTCCCGCGGGCCGCCGGCACCAACCGGGGTGGCCTGCGCCATCGCCACCGCATTGAACTTCGCGGGCGCGTCCTGGAGCAGGTGGTCGAATGCGCGCAGCGCCGCGGCGGCCGCGTCGGCTCCGCGCCAATCAAAGCGGTAGAACGACACCTCAGGGCGAGGGATCCTCGGCAGCTGGAAGCTGAACTGGGTGTTGATCCCGAAGTTCCCACCGGCGCCGCCGCGACAGGCCCAGAACAGGTCCGAATTGCGGACATCGGAGAGCCGGCGCACGCGCCCATCGGCGGTCACGATCCGAGACGCGACCATGTGGTCGGTCGTGAGCCCACCCCAGTGTGTGTTGTAGCCGATCCCGCCCCCCAGGGCCAGCCCGCCGGTTCCGACCGCGAGGCATGTTCCGCCCGGGAGGATGTAGCTACCGTCGATCGTCGCGTCGAGCACGTTCTGGTTGCGGGCGGCGCCACCCACGACCGCGATTCCCGTCTCGGTGTCGAGCATCACCTGCTTGAGCGCACCGATGTCGACCAGCAGGCCCTCCGTCGTCGAGTAGCCGGCGTAGCTGTGGCCACCGGCCTTGGCGACCGGCTGGACGTGGTGCGAGCGCGACCAGTTCACGCACGTGATCACGTCGGCCTCGCCCGTGCACTCGGCGACCGCGAGCGGCTTGACGGCGTCGTAGCGTGCGTTGGCCGGAGTGCTCGCGGCGTCGTAGCCGGGATCGCCGGGGAGCAGCAGCGTTCCATTGAGCGCTCGGCGCAGCTCCTCCAGGGCGCGGTTACCGATCCGGTCGTTGGCCACCCTCGCATGCCACGCGGGCGACCGCGCGTCGGCCGTGAACGGCAGCCACAGCCCAAGCGCGCCCGCCGCGCCCGCGCGTAAGAAGGCACGGCGCGAAACATCGTTCATTCGACGACCTCCACCGAGGACATCATGCCGAGGTCCTCGTGCGAGATCACGTGACAGTGCTCGACGAACTTCCCGGTGAAATCGGTGAAATTCGATACGAAAGTGATCGTGTCACCTGACAGCTTCGTCAGCACGTACGTATCTCGCCACAGCGGTGTCGACAGCTTCTTTCCATTCATCGCGATGATCTTGAACGGGTTGACATGGATGTGGTAGACGTGCGCGTGTTCCATCAGCTTGGTGTCGCAGGCATTGACCAGCGTCCACTCCTCGGCGGTGTTCAGCTTGACTCGATACGGCTCCCGCTTCGGGTCGAACGGGTAGCCGTCGATCCCGAACGATAGGAACTCGTTCATCGCATCGCGTGCGACCGTGAACTCGAAATAGCGCTTCCTGGCGATCGGGAGCATCGGCGGATCCCATGCCGGCAGCGACGTGGGTAGCCTCATCTCGGGACCGCTGCCACGCACGTGGAGCGTCAGGATCGACCGTGGCTGAAGCTCCGGCGGCTGGTCCTGCAACCCCGGCATCGCCGTCATCACGGCCTTGCCCATCAGATTGCAGAACAGGTTCGCGTCGGCCGGAACCTGTGGGGCGGACGGCGGCATCCCGGGGATGTTCGGCTTCTGGCTCGAGCCCGGCGTCAGCCACAGATCGTACGTGCCCGGCTTGCCCGCCTTGACCAGCAGCTCAACCCGGTTCCCGGCGGACATCATCACGAGGTCCACGTCGTCGGGCTCGGACAGTGTCAGTCCGTCCCACGCCAGCACATGCAGATCGTGCTCCCTGAGCGCCAGTGACAGGAACTTGCCCTCGGCGGCATTGAGCAGCCGCCAGCGCTGGACCTCGCCCGGGTACATCGTGATCGTCGGTGTAAGCCGTCCGTTGACCGTGTACAGCACGTTCGTGCGGGGGAAGAACGCCTGCTCCTTGGTCGGATTCGGGATCGGATCCAGCAATTCGTAGTCGGCGCCGAGTTCGATCGATTGGAGCACCAGCACCTGCTCGGTGGCGGCGCGCACCTCCGGCACCTGATCCAGATCTCCGCGCACGATGATCATCCCCGCCATCCCGGCACGGACCTGTTGCGTCACTGCCCCGTGGTTGTGCGGGTGGTACCAGAACAAGCCCGCCGGATGATCGTCGGGGATCGGGATCTCGTAGTGTTGATCGTGACCGGGCGGGATCGACAGGAAGACGTTGTCGGCATTTCGGCTCGGCGACACGTGCAGGCCATGCGTATGCAGGTTGGTAGTGGTCCAGTCGTGCGGTCTCGACATCGTCATCTCGCTGTGCGGCAGGGGAGGCAGTCGGTTGCGCATCTGGACCGAGAGCAGATCGCCGGGCCTGAGCTCCCACGTGTAGCCCGGAACGACGCCGTCGAACGTGTAAGTCCTGACCGGCTTCGGCGCTCCCATGTCAACAACCGCCGGCCGGCATGTCAGGTCCACGTGCAAGCGTCGACGTCTGCTGCTGAGAACCGTGGGCTGGCGCAGCGCGCCGCGCCTGACGGCCGCCTGCGAACGGCCGGCCCACAATCCTTCCACCAATTCGGGAGCCAGGACAGTCGCCGCCGCACCGAATCCGTAGCCGATCGCCCGCCGACGAGTCACCCGAGTTGGCAAAAGCTCCTCCTAGTCGCGTACCCCACCCGCTGCTGCCCTGGGGCGACCACCCTACCGCAGCCGCCGCGGGAAATGGAACCGTGATCGCGTGAAATACCCCCAGGGGGAATCGAACCCCCGCTACCAGCGTGAAAGGCTGGCGTGCTCACCTCTACACCATGGGGGCGGGCCAGTTCCATTGTAGGTGGGGGCCGGAACACTGTTACGGAGGTGCTAGCGTTCGCGCGGGCCAAGCGATGACTCGTGAGAGCGATGTGGCGCGGCACCGGTTGCCGGCGCTGGAGCGAGCGACGATCCACCCCTACGTCGACGCGCGTCCGGGCCCGTTCTACTACCAGCGCGTCGCGCACCCGGTCGGACTCGAGGCCGAACGCGTGCTCGGCGAACTCGATCGAGGCGATGCGCTGCTGTTCCCGTCCGGCTCGGCCGCCACGGCGGCGCTGATCCTGGCGATGCTCCAGCCCGGAGCGAGGGTCGCGGTCGCCGATGGCGGCTACTGGGGAACCATGGCGCTGCTGCACGGTGAGCTCGGCCGCTGGGGCCTGGACGTGGTGGCATTCGATCAGACCGCCGCACCGCCGCCCGTCGATCTCGTCTGGCTCGAGCCGTGCTCCAACCCGCTGCTGAGCTTCCCGGATCTCGACGTGGCGATCGCCTCCGCACATCGGGCCGGCGCGCGCGTGGTCGTCGACAACACCGTGCTCAGCCCGATCTTGCTGCGTCCGCTCGAGCACGGCGCGGACTTCGTACTGCACAGTGCGACCAAGATTCTCGCCGGGCACCACGACGCGCTGATCGGTGCGGTCAGCTGCGCGCATCCCGAAGACCATGCCCGCCTGGCGGCGTTCCGCGGCGCCTCGGGAATCGTCGCGGCACCCGATCCGGCGTGGCTCCTGCTGCGCGGGATCAAGACGCTTGCGGTCCGGGTCCGGCGTCAGTCCGAGAGCGCCCTGGAGCTTGCGCGCAGGCTTGCCGGCCACCCCGGCGTCTACCGCGTCCGCTACCCCGGTCTCGACGATCCGGTCGCCGCCCGGTACGTGGAGGCGTTCGGGCCGCTGCTGTCGTTCGACGTCGCGGACGCCGACACCGCGGTCCGCGTCGAGCGCTCGCTGCAGCTGATCGAGAACGCAACCAGTCTCGGCGGCGTCGCCTCGACGCTGGAGGCCCGTGCCCGGTGGGAAGGCGAGCGCGTGCCGCCTGGTCTGCTGCGCCTCAGCGTCGGGCTCGAGGACGTCGAAGACCTCTGGGAAGACCTCGCCCGAGCGTTGCGCAGCTCGTAAGGAATTCGTGACCGCCCGCGCCGCGCGTGGTGGGGATCTCGAGGGACGTTCGCCGGGTGCGCGCCCGCAACTCCTAGCGCCCGATCGGCCGCCAGCCGTCCGGCGTCAACGTCACGGCGGTGTCGAGCGCGGTCGTGTTGTCGGCCCAGTCCCAGGCGTAGATCGTCAGCCGGTAGCGGCCCCCAGGCAGAGTCGTGGGCAGTAGCGGCGCCAGACCCCCGGCGACCCGGAAGGTCCAGTGGGGCACGCATACCGAGCGGGTCGCGAAGCACGCGAATCCCGGCGCGTGCGCGCCGGGTGCGTAGATCAGGGAACGTTCCGACCAGGACAACAGGTGCGTTCCGCGGAACGCCCACTCCAGCGGCGTGACCGCCCCACCGCTGGAGCTGTAGAGCTCGTACGCCATTCCGGCCGGCGCCAGCACCGGCGTCACATACATGGTGCGCTGCACGAACGTCTGCGGGCTGTAGGCCGCGACGATCACCTCGCCGTCCGCCGCCAGCGATGGATAACCGATCACCGGCGGCGCATGGTTCGCGTAGGGCTCGAGCACCGTTCCCCCCGGCCGCAGTGGGTTGAGATAGTCGCCGCGGTAGTCGACCTCCGAGAAGGCGATGTGTCCGTAGCCGCTCATCACGTGCCCGAGCACGGTCGCAAACGGGGTCACGAGCTGTCCCGTCTGCACCGCCGGGGTGATGTGCCAGTAGATGTAGTTGCCGACCTGAACGCGAGCGTTCGGCCCCGATGACGCGAGCACCTCGGCGATTCCCGGCTGGACGGCGTACACGGCTTGCCCGTCGCGCGCCTGGATGTCGATGCCGACGTGGAGCGATCCCGCTCGCAGCTCATTGAGCCCGGCACGAACGGGATGTTCGTGATGGAACGGCGCCAGCGGCCATCCGATCTCGGCGCCGTACGGCTGACAGCCCGTCGAGCACGCGTAGCCGTCGTCGTACAGGGAAGGGAGCTCGCCCGGCCGCGTCGAGCGGTCGCGCGGGTTCGGCTGGAACGGCAGGCTGTCGGACGGTGAGCCGCCCACCGACCGTACGTGTCCGTGGCCGCGGCGAGGCTCCAGCGGCCGTGAGCGCCCCCAGCCATGGCCGCGTCGCCCTGACAGCCGCGACGGCGCACGCGACGCGTGGGCGACAGTCACGCCGAGCGCAGGTATGACCACGAGCGCGACCGCGGTCGCGACCGCGACGATCGCCGACAGTGCAGCTATCCGTGCCGCGCGGGGCGGCGAGCGCTCGGCGCCGGGAAGCTCGGCGTAGAACCGGACGGGCGGTGGGGCCCATCTCCTCTGCTGATCGATCGCGCTGATAGCCGTCTGACCTCGACATCCAACCGCCGCGTGGCCCAGTGCAACCGTTCGCTTTCACGCGGTCCGGTCCTGCTCACGGTCGCCGTCCAGGCGGAGCTGAACGATTCGTTGCCGGCCGCCGTCAGCTGCCGACGCCGAGCGCCGCCTTCAGTGCCGCCAGGTCGGCCGACCCGAACACCACGCGGTTGCGAGTTGCGACGTAGACGAGGTCGAGGTCGACTCCGGCCCTGGCGATCTTGCGAGTCAGATCCGCGAGCACGCCGGGACTGTCCTCGACATCAACCACGACCACCTCGCGCTCGCGGGTGACAGCCAGCTGCGAGATCGCCAGCGAATGCTTGGCAGCCCCGGCGTGCTTGACGAGGATGTGCAGCTCGGCCCGCTCACCGGGCCCGATGCAGGTGGCGGCGGCGATATTGACACCGGCGTCGCTGATCGCGGCCGCAACCTTCGCCAGCGCTCCGGGGGTGTTCTCCACATCGATGACCAGGTCGACTGCCATGTGTGCGCGTGCGAACCGCGTGCCGGCCGTTACGCGACGATTGTGACCGATCCGTGCCGATCGGTCGACTCCGATGTTGCGGGACGTGTGCTAGACCGTCGACATGGCTGAGCCGGCTGGGCGACTGTTGTCGGTCAACGTTGGGATGCCGCGCGATATCGAGTGGGAGGGCCGGACTGTCCACACGGGCATCTGGAAGACCGCGATCGACGGCCGGCGACGGGTCGGCCGCCTGAATGTCGATGGTGACGGACAGGGCGACCTGAACGGTCACGGCGGCATCAACCGTGCCGTGTTCGTCTACCAGATCGAGTCCTACCACTACTGGCAGCAGTTCCTTCAGCGGGACGACTTCAACTACGGCCAGTTCGGCGAGAACTTCACGGTCGAGGGCCTCGCCGACGACGACGCGTGCATCGGCGATCGCTACCGGATCGGTTCGGCGCTGTTCGAGGTCAGCCAGCCGCGGGTCACCTGCTACCGCGTCGGAATCCGCATGAACGAGCCTCGGATGCCTTCGCTGCTGGTCGCGCACCGCCGTCCCGGGTTCTATTTCCGCGTCCTCGAGGAGGGCGAGGTGGGGGCGGGCGACACGGTGCAGCGGGTGGAGCGCGGCCCCGAGACGATGACCGTGGCGGAGATCGACGGCCTGCTGTACCTACCGAACCATTCTCGCCGTGACCTGGTCCGGGCGTTGCGGATCCCGGCGCTGAGTCAGGGCTGGCAGGGATCGTTTCGGGAGCTGCTCGAGCAGGCGGCGGATGGCGCGGTCGGCGCGCCGGCATGGGAAGGGCTTCGGCAGCTGCGCGTCGCCGGGATCGATCACGAGAGCGACAGCGTGATCTCGGTGCGACTGACGCCGGCGGACGGAGAGCCCGCCGTGCCAGCGCTGCCGGGCCAGTTCCTGACCGTGCGACTGCGACCGGACCCGAACGGGGCCGCCGTGCTGCGGACCTACTCGCTGTCGGGCGAGCCGAACACCACGAGCTATCGCATCGGTGTCAAACGCGAACCGCACGGGACCGCGAGCAACTACCTGCACGCGCGGCTGCGGGTCGGCGATCTGATCGACGCGGGCGCGCCGCGGGGATCGTTCGTGCTGCGTGGGGGCGAGCGACCGGTCGTTCTGGCCAGCGCCGGTGTCGGCGCAACGCCGGTGCTGGCGATGCTGCACGTGCTCGCGGCCGAGCGTTCGGCACGCCAGGTGTGGTGGCTGCACGGCGCCCGCAACGCGGCCGAGCACGCGTTTCGCCAGGAAGCCGCTGGACTGCTCGCACAGCTGCCCGATGCGCACCGCGTCGTCTGCTACAGCAGCCCCGGCCCACGCGATCGCGACTTTGATGTCTCCGGGCGTCTGACCGGCGCTGTGCTCGATCACGCCGGCGTCCCGGTGGATGCCGACTTCTATCTCTGCGGGCCGAGCGGGTTCATGGAAGCGATCACCGCGGCCCTGACCGCGCGAGGCGTCGCACCGGACCGGATCAGCCGCGAGGTGTTCGGACCGGGCGACTCGGTCACGCCCGGGGTCGTCGGCGCCGTGGCGCGGGCGCCGCATCCGCCCGCGGGCGAGACTGGGCCCGGCCCGCTGATCTCCTTCGGCCGCAGCAACCTGTCGGTCCCGTGGGATCCGTCGTTCACCAGCCTGCTCGAGTTCGCCGAGGCGTGCGACGTTCCCGTCAAGTGGTCGTGCCGGACGGGGGTCTGTCACACCTGCGTGACCGGGCTCGTCAGTGGCGAGGTCAGCTACCGGCCCGACCCGCTCGAGCCTCCCGAGCCGGGAGCCGCGCTGATCTGCTGCTCGCGGCCCAACGGCGAGGTCGCACTCGATCTGTAGTGATCTGCGACACTGCCGCTCGTGCGTGCCGTGGTGCTGAACTCGTTCACCGGGGTCCAGGGCCTGGATTTGCGCGAGGTCGCGGACCCGACGCCTGCCGACGGCGAACAGCTGGTCCACATCCGAGCGGCGTCACTGGGACCGTGGGACCTGGCCGGGGCCGGTGGGGCGTTCGCGTCGGCCGGGGGCTCGACCGAGTTCCCCCAGGTTCAGGGCTGGGATTTTGCCGGCGAGACCGCCGACGGCCGCCGGGTTCTGGGGTTCGTGGTGCAACCGTGGATGGGTGTCGGGGCGTTTGCCGAGCAGATCTCGGTGCCGTCCGCGATCCTCGCGCCGCTGCCCGACTCGCTCGGTTTTCCGGACGGTAGCGCGCTGCCCGTTGCAGCCCTCACCGCTCGCCTGCTGCTCGACACGGCGGCGGTGAAACCGGACGACCTCGTGCTCGTGACGGGCGCCGCCGGGATGGTGGGCGGCTTTGCCCTGCAGCTGGCCGCCCGTCGCGGGGCGCGCACGGTCGCGGTCGTGCGTGATTCAGACGGGGACGAGGCGCGACGGCTGGGCGCCGAGACGGTCATCAGCACCGGCAACGAGCTCGAGCTGGCCGTGCGGGGGCGGTGGCAGGACGGGGTGGACGCCTGCATCGACACTGTCGGGCTCGGCGGCGAGACCGTGGTGTGCGTCCGCGACGGCGGCGCGTTCGTGACTTCCGTGCCGACGGCGGTGCCCGAGGCCCCTCGCGAGATCACCGCACAGACCGTGCAGGTGCAGCCCGACGTCGGCGCGACCGCCGAGCTGGCCGCGCTCGCGGCCGCCGGCGAGTTGACCGTCCGCATCGCCGAGGTCCTGCCGCTGGAGCGCTTCCGCGACGCCTACTCGAGGCTGGGTCGCGGAGGCCTGCGCGGGAAGCTCGTGCTGACGCCCTAGCCTCTAGGCCACCCCCGTCGGGATGATCGGCGGTAGCTCAAAGCTGCCGTCGAACACCGCGTCCTCCGGCTCGTACATCCGCAGGATCGGTCGGAAGTTCCCCGCGGGTGTCGGCAGCCAGTTCGCCCTGCGCTCGGGCTCGGTCGGCTCCTCGCGCTGCATCACGATCGTCAGCGAGCCATCGACCGCGGTATGGAGACCGCGGGTCCGGTCGCCGATCGAGTAACGGTCGATCGGATTGTCAACGAGGTAGAAGTTCGGCGTGTCGTACATCGTCACCGACCAGAACGCCTTGCAAGGCGGCTGCTTGGCGAACCGCAGCTCGTAGCTGTGTGAGCCGTCGAGCTCGGTGCCTTCGCCGTCGACGTAGGCCATCGCGTACGCGGCCTCGTAGCCGTGGTTGCCCCACAGGCCGCCCCGTGCGGCGAGCGCACGCTGGACATACCGGGCGGGACCGTCGGGCAGCTTCCACTGCTCCTCTTCGAGCGCGCCTACCTCGAAGTAGTCGAGGTTGTAGTCGAACACGTGGTAGGTGAGATCCCAGCCGTTCTGCTTCGGGCCGGCGCCATGCCTGAGCGCCGTCTCCATCGTCTGCCGGGCCCGCTCGATCCCCGCGCGCAGGCTCACCGCGAGCTCGGAGTCCCCGTCCGTGAACGGTGACTCGGCGGCGAACAGCCCGAGAGGCTCGAACCGTCTTTGAACTGGGAGGTCGCGCGGGGCGGGCGGGAACGCCTGACTCCAGACGCGCAGCTGCTCGAAGAAGCGGAGGTCCTCGACGGCCCCGCCGTCCGGCCGCGGGAGGCCCCGACCGGGGGCGCTCGGGGTCAGCTTGAGGCCGTTCTGCAGCTCGCGCACCGCGGGAAGCTCCTCCTCGCTGTCGACCGCCCAGCGACCGACGATCGAGGCGATCGCCGTCGGGAAGCGGATCACGGTGGCGTCGGCCGGCGGCTGCCCGTCCCAGCCGGGCGGCACGAGCAGAAAGCTCCCCGCCTGGGTGCCGGTCGCCCGCTGCCCGACATACGCGAAGTTGTTGGTCCAGGCATCGACGAACTGCATCACGTAGTAGCGGCCGCCCGAATCGGGAACATCGAACCGCACCGGACCCCCGCTGACATCGATGTTCGCAATCGAGTAGACGGTGTCGTTGTTGATCGACACGAAGGTCTCCTTCGGGCCCGCGAGCTCGGTCGCGTGCGCGAACACGTTCAGCGGCGCCGGCGACAGGCTCCCGAGTCCGCTGCGCGTGAACCGGTCGACCTGCTCGAGATCGAACACGAGGGGGAAGCCGTAGACGAACGCCTCCGCTGCCAACGAGGTCAGATCTTGGGGCTGGGTCATAGGACCAACTCTTCGGTGATCGCTCGGGGCCGGCCGTCAGCCAGCAGCTGGCGGGCGATCTGGTTGCGTTGGATCTCGTCGGCACCGGCGGGAATGCGCAGGTTGCGGGCGACGCGGAACAGCTTCTCCTCGAGGCTGTTGCGGCGCAGGCCGCGGGCACCCCGCAGCTGAACCGCGCGATCGGCGATGCGGAAGCACGCTTGATCGTTGATGAGCTTGATCATGCTGACCAGCAACTTGGCGCGAGCGGACAGCGGGATCGCATGTGGTCCGATCGCGTCGAGCTCGGCCTGGGCGAGGATGCCAGCCGCGCGGGCGCTGTAATGGTCGGTCTGCATCTCGGCGAGCATGTGCTGAACCGCCTGGCGCTCTGCCAGACGCTCGCCGAATGCCTCTCGTGTCAGGGCGCGATGCACCGCGCGGTCGATCAGCAGCCCCGACCAGCCGGCGCACATGCCGCCGCGGCACATGCGCCGCCAGTTGATGTAGGTCATCGCGAGCGCGAGGCCCTGGGCCGACCTCGCCGAGTCGGTTGCGGTCGGGTACGCGGACGCCGTCGAGCGACAGCTGGCCGGTCAGGCCGTCGTCGAGGATCGTCGGGAGGACCGGTCCGCGGGTGAATCCGGGGCGATCGGCCTCGACGAAGAACGCAGTCAGCGACCGCGAGCCGGCGCCGGGATCGGTGACCGCGATCACCTGCGCCAGATCGCAGAACGGGGCGTTGGTGATCCAGGCCTTGCGGCCGTCCAGCACCCAGTCGCCGCCGTCGCAGCGGGCGGTGGTGGTCATGCCGAGCATGTCGGAGCCGCCGTGGGGCTCTGTGTTCGCGAACGCCGCGGTGATCTCCGCGCGGACCAGGGGCGCGACGAACCGCTGCCGCTGCTCGGCGGTGGCGTAGGCGAGCAGCGGGCCCGGACCCTCGGTCCAGGCGAGGATCGCCGGCGCCAGCCGGCACCGTGGCGGAAGACGGCCTCCTCGATCAGGAGCATCTCGCTGCGCGTCAGGCCTCCGCCGCCGAGCTCGGCGGGCATGTGCAACCCGTAGAAGCCGGCGGCCGCTGAGCGCCGCTGGACCTCGCGGCGCGCCTCCCACACGACCGCGGCCATCGTCCCGTCTACTTCGAGCTCCGGACGGGGCGAGCGGCGCTCGGCCAACTCGTCGGCCAGCCGGCGCTCGCGCGGCCGGACCTCCTGCCGGACGAACGCATCAATCGCATCGCACAGCTCGCGCACGCGCGGGGTTGCGGCAATTACTTGGATATCCAATAGTATGATGTCCTGGTATTGTTCGGTCAAGGGTGACTGCCTCGGGCTTCAGTTTCGGTGAACTGGCGTGTGTCACCGGGCGCTTCCAGCCGCCGCACTGCGATCACTTGTGCTTGTTGTCGCACGCAGCGGGGCAGAGCGCGAAGCTGATCGTCGCGGTGACGAACCCGTATCCGTCGAGCCGACACCGGTTCGCGCAGAGCGATCATCGCCATCGAGCCGCTGCGGGTCGGCGAGCCCTGGCTACGGCCGAGACCGATGGCCGATGCGCCCGACCCGGACGAGGCCGGGCGATCCGCGGCCGCGCTCGAGCGGCTGATCGCCACCGCCCACCGGACGCTCGCCGCTCACGACGTGAATCGCCGCCGGGTGGGCGATGGGCTCGAGCCGCTGGGCGCGCTGACGACCAAGTGGGGCGGCCGGCTCACGGATCTGCCGAGCTTCACCGAGCAGGTCGGACTACGCGGCGCCGCCGTGAGCTCGAGCGGTCTGTACCGCGGCTTCGCGCGCCTGCTCGGCTTCGCGGCCCGACACCCGGCCGATCTCCCCGATCTCGCCGCGGACATCGACGCACGGCTCGCGGCGGGCGAGGCGCTGATCGAGGAGGGCGCCGAGTTCGTGCATGTGCACACCAAGGCCACCGACGAGGCGGGGCACACCAAGGACCCGTTTGCCAAGCGCGACGTGCTCGACCAGCTCGACCGAGGCCTCGCCCGGCTGCACGACCTCAGCCGTCGCGCGATCGTGTGTGTCACCGGCGACCACGCGACCCCGTCGACCGGCGCGCTGATGCACAGCGGCGACCCCACCCCACTGACCGTGGTCGGACCAACCGTCAGACCGGACCGCGTGCGGCGCTTCGGGGAGAGCGATGCCGCCGAAGGCGCGCTCGGCATCGTCCACGCGGTCGACATCCTGCCGTTGCTGATCGGTCACGCCGACCGCGCCCGCCTGCTCGGCCATCACCCGAGCCCGCGTGACACACCCGCGCAACCGCCGGGCGGCGACCCTCCTCGGCTCGCGGACGCCGGATAAGCCTGCCCCCAGATGCCCGGTTCCACCCGCCCACGACCATTCGATGCGATCGCCGAGGGCCAGCGCCAGTGGCGCAAGCGCTACCCCCGGGCAGAGCACATGGCCGCTTCAACGGCGATCATGCGCGCGCAACAGGTCGTGCTCGCGCAGCTCGAACCGTTCCTGAAACCGCTCGGCCTCACGTTCGCTCGATACGAGACGCTGATGCTGCTGTTGTTCAGCCGCCACGGCAGCGCCTCGATGAGCAGGCTCGGAGAGCGCCTGATGATCCACCCGACGAGTGTCACCAGCCTCGTCGACAGGCTCGAGCGACAGGGCTACGTGACCCGGGAGGCCGACCCGGGCGACCGCCGCGTGACGCTCGCCAGGATCACGCCGGCGGGACGGCGCGCCGCAGAGCGGGCTACCGACCACCTGATCGAGGCCAGGTTCGGGCTCGCGGGCCTCACCAGGGGCGAGGCCCGTCAACTGCTCGAGCTGGTGCGAAAGGCGCGCGTCGGCGCCGGCGATCTGGCGGGCGTCTGACGCCGAGCTTGGCTTCCGCGGCGCGATGGGTGGTTCAATGTCAGAACCCGCAGGCCCTGGCGGCCTGCTGGAAGGCCGGCGACGCGACGTCGATCGTACTCGGGATCGCGAGCACGACACCGCCGCGATCTTCAACAGAGCATCGATCCCCGCGCCCGGGATGATGTGGATGCCGCCGCCCCCCGCTGGGATCCGGGAAGTTCGGCACCCCGTGCGAGCGCATGCAGGCGGAGAATTGGACAAACGCCGCCGTCGGGTTGGCAGAGGCCGCGGTGTTGGGCTTTGCAGAGGATCCGCAGGCCGCGATTGCCAGCGCGCAGCCGATCGCGGCGATCAGCGTGGACAGACGAACCTCGTTGGTGGTCACGGTGGGTGATTTTTACGGCGCGGCACCTAACACGGGCGTAACGGTGTTATGCCGCCGTCAGCTGTCACTGGCTGAATGCCGCCGGTGGGACTCGAACCCACGACCCACGGATTAAAAGTCCGGTGCTCTACCAACTGAGCTACAGCGGCCAGTAGCCATCATGGCGCACGTAGTTGCGCGGCGCGGCTCAAGCGGTCTCGGGCGCCACCGCCACGGCTTCGATCTCGACCAGCATGCGTGGGTCGATCAAGCCTGACACCTCGACCATTGTCATACAGGGACTGACGTCACCGAAGATCTCGCCGTGTGCCCTGCCGACCTCCTCCCCGCGCGAGATGTCGGTCACGTAGACCCGCGTCAGGATTACGTCGGCCAGGCGGGCGCCGAGCCTACCCAGCTCGTGTTCGACCTTGCGTAGGATCTCACCGGCCTGCTCGTACGGGGTCATTCCGAGCACGACCCCGGCTGGATCGATCGAGGTCGTGCCGCCGACGATCACGAGCGCCCCGGCGCGAGACACACGGCTGAATCCGAACCGCCCTTCGAACGGCGACGGCGGATCGCCCGGGAGGCGCTGCACCGGGCCACCTGCGCCGAACGCACTCAATGCCGGAAGTGACGCCGGCTGGTGAACACCATCGCCACGTCCGCCGCGTCCGCAGCCGCGACCGATTCGTGATCCCGAACCGAGCCGCCCGGCTGGATGATCGCCGTGATTCCGGCGTCGATCGCGAGCTGCGGGGCATCGGCGAACGGGAAGTACGCGTCCGAGGCCATCACGGCGCCAGCGAGCTCCGTCTGCGCCTTCTGGATCGCCAGCCGGACCGAGTCGACGCGGCTCATCTGACCGGCGCCGATACCGACCGTGGCAAGGTCCTTCGCGAGCACGATCGCGTTGGAGCGGACGTGCTTGCAGACCTTCCACGCGAACGACAGCTCGCCCCACTCCGCCTCGCTCGGGTGTCGCTTGGAGACCACGTGCATCTCGGCTCGTTCCTCGAGGTCGAAGTCCCGGTCCTGCACCAGCATCCCACCGACGACCTGGCGCAGATGTGGATCGATCATGTTCGCAGCGCGGCGCTCGCGGTCATCGAGGATCCGCATGTTCGGGCGCGCCGCCAGGACCTCGACCGCGTCGTCGTCGTACCCGCGCGCGAACAGGACCTCGACGAACTGCCCCATCAGCGCCTCGGCCAGCTCCCGGTCGACGCGGCGGTTGATGCACACGACGCCGCCGAACGCCGACATCGGGTCGCACGCGTACGCACGCTTGTAGGCCTCGAGCTGATTGGTCCCGACGGCGACCCCGCATGGGTTGTTGTGCTTGATGATCACGCAGGCCGGGATCTGGAACTCGGCCAGCAGCAGACGACCGGCATCGAGATCGAGCAGGTTGTTGAACGACAGCTCCTTGCCGCCGAGCTGGGAGACCATCGACATCACGTGCGTGCGCGCGCCGACCTGCGCGTAGTAGGCGGCTCGCTGGTGCGGGTTCTCGCCGTAGGGCAGCTCGAGCACCTTCTCGAACGCGCGCACCAGCAGCGGCGGGAAGTCCTCGCGCTTCTCCTGGAACCAGCGCGCGATCGCGGTGTCATAACGGGCCGTGTACGCGAACGCCTCCGCCGCCAGACTCTCCCGGGTGGGGGCCGACAGCCGTCGATCCGACTCGCGCAGCTCCGCCAGTACCGCGTCGTAGCTCTCGGGCGTGACCACCGGAGCCGTGAACGCGTTGTTCTTGGCGGCAGCCCTGATCATCGTCGGGCCGCCGATGTCGATCTGCTCGAGCACCTCGTCGTCCTCGACTCCTCGACGCGCCGCGGTGCGCTCGAACGGATACAGGTTCACGACCACCAGATCGACGAACTCGACCTCGTGTTCCTCCGCCGCCCGCAGATGCCCCGGATGGTCACGGATCGCGAGCATGCCCGCATACAGCTTCGGGTGAAGCGTCTTGACCCGTCCGCCCATGATCTCGGGAAACCCGGTCAACTCGGAGATCGAGCGCGCCGAGATCCCGGCCTCGGCAAGTGCCGCGGCGGTACCGCCCGTCGAGACGATCTCGATCCCCAGATCCGCCAGACCCTGAGCGAACTCGACGATGCCGGTCTTGTCCGACACCGACAGCAATGCGCGGGCGACCTGGACCTCGCCCGGAGCAATCGGACCATACGCGGAAGCCCGCTGTGTGCCCGGTTCCATCCCCTCCGACTCTACCTGGATCAGCACGCGACGCGGATTCCCGGGGTCGAAGCTGACCGCCCGCCGGGCGATCAGCCGCACCGCCCGCGGCAGCAGCTCGTGCTCGATCGGGTGCAGCCGCGCGAGCACCTCGGCCGGCTCCCGGGCGTCGGGCAGCTCGATCGCGCGCTGCAGGATCACGGGACCGGTATCGATCCCGCCGTCGACGAAATGGACCGTGACCCCGAACACCTTGACTCCGTACGCGAGCGCCTGGGCGACCGCCTGGAGCCCTGGAAACGCCGGCAGCAGCGCCGGATGGACGTTTATCACGCGGCGGTCGAACGCGTCGAGGAACGAGCTGCTCAGCAGCTGCATGTAGCCGGCGAGCACGATCAACTCGGCGCCACACGCGCGCAGCCAGTCCGCGATCGCACGGTCGCGCGCCTCCCGATCGCCGGCGAACTCCTCGATCGGGAACGAGCGCGCCGGGACGTCTCTGGCCGCGGCGCGGTCGAGCGCGGGGGCGGCCGGCTTGTCCGAGGCGACGGCGACGATCTCGATCCCCTCGTGGCCGTGCACCGTGTCCAGCAGCGCCTGCAGGTTCGTCCCCGTTCCCGACGCGAGGACCGCGACCTTCATGTCCCGCGCAGCTTGGGAAAGCGCCCGCCGGTCGAGCGCAGCGTCCCAAGCGCCAGCAGCTCATCGACCCGGCCGAGCACGTCGCCGGAGCGCAGATGCGCAAACGCCCCGTACAGCGGCAGCGCATCATAGGAGTGCTCGGCGATCACCTTCGAGCGGCCGCCGCGCAGGATCTCGACCGCGCGCGTCCGTCCGACCGGCGGACGGGCGGAGACGACGACCTCGACGATCGCGTCGTCGAGGTCGGCGGCGGGCGGCGTGCCGTTGGTTGGTGGCGCCACGGCCTGGGCGGGCGGCGTGCCGTTGCTCGGGGGCGCCGCGGCCCGGGCGGGCGCCGGCGCGGCCGGCGCCAGCGACGGGACGCACACGTCGCAGCATCCGACCTCGGGCGCGGGCTGCGTCCGGTCCCCGAAGTGGCGCAGGAGCGCGGCGCGCCGGCAGTGGGAGCGCTCGACGTACTCCCAGACTGCGCGGTATTGACCCCAGCGGACCCGTTCGGCCTCGCGCACCGACGTGCGGCAGCGCGCCAGCACGCGGCCGTCCCACTCGCCGACGATCGTGCCGACGACCCGCTCCGGTGAGGCCGGCATCGGCATGACAAAGCCCGCGCGAGCGAGGTGGCCGACGATCGCCCGGACCGTCTCCGCGTCCCCCGCCACAGCGGCCAGCTCGGCCAGCGGCAACTCGTAGCGCCCGTCGATCCCGGCCCATCGCAGCCGCTCGGACACGCGTTCGACGGCGCCGTCCTCGATCCGCGAGCGCTGGATGAAGAACACGTGCAGGCCCTTGTCCCGCTGCTCGGCGAACAGCAGGCAGCGCGCCGGCAGGCCGTCGCGGCCGGCCCGGCCCGCCTCCTGGTAGTAGGCCTCGAGCGACCCGGGTACCGACGCGTGGGCGACGGTGCGCACGTCGGCCTTGTCGATCCCCATCCCGAACGCGTTCGTCGCCACGATCACCCGCGCCTCGCCCGACATGAATCGCTGCTGGACCTCCGCCCGGGCGCGTCGCTCGCGTCCGGCGTGGTAGACGAGGACCTCCTGGCCCAGACTGCGCGTCAATCCCCGCGCGACCTCCTCGCTGCCGCCGCGTGTCCCCGCGTAGACGATCGCCGGCAGCGCGCCCGGCTCGGACAGCGCCGCCGCGAGGCGCCGCTGCTTGTCGAGCGAGCCGCCACAGCGGACGACAGCGAAGCTGAGGTTGGGCCGGTCGAAGCCGGTCGTCACGCGCACCGGGTCGCGCAGTGCGAGCCGGCGCACGATGTCGTCGGCGACGCGCGGGGTCGCGGTCGCGGTCAGCGCAATCGTCGCCCGGGCGCCGACCCGCCTGGCAGCATCCGCAAGCGAGAAGTAGTCCGGACGGAAGTCGTGGCCCCATTGCGAGACACAGTGCGCCTCGTCGACCACGAACAGCCCCACCCGGGCGCGCCCGAGCCGGTCGACAAACCCCAGCGAGGAGAACCGCTCGGGCGCGATGTACAGCAGCCGCGTCTCGCTGTCCGGCGCGCACGCCCGGGCCATCGACTCGGCATTCGCGGCCCCGCCCTGCTGCGCGTTGACGAGTTCAACGCGTCCCGGCGCGACCTTCCGCAGCGCCTCCACCTGATCGTGCATCAGCGAGACCAGCGGCGAGACGACCAGCGTCAACTCGTCTCGCATCAGCGCTGGCAATTGGTAGCACAGCGACTTGCCCGACCCGGTCGGCATCACCACGAGCACGCCGCGACCCGCGCACGCCGCCGCGACCGCCGCCTCCTGGCCGGGACGGAACCGCTCGAAGCCGAAGATCGCGCTCAGCGCCTGCCGGGGATCCATGGGCGCCCGAAGATAGCGGCGGTGGCGGCGGCTCGGGCGTCGTTGTAGCGGTGTTGAGTCACAGTCGCCGGGAAGTTGTTTCAGGTTCCGAGCTGGTCCTGGCCGTGGGATGGTGTTGGCGGCACGGGGCCGGCTTGAATTGCGCCGCCCGGGTTGGTGGCGGCATGGTTCTGACGCGGGGAGTTTGTTCCGGGCGGGGGCCGTTAACGGCGCCGGGAGGGAGTGAACACGGGTGGCGGCGCCAGGCAAGGGGGTCGGGTGGCTTTCCGCGCGCGCCGGCCCCTACTCCGCCCGGCACTCCGGACGGGGTATACGGCTTCAGAACGTGCTCAACTTCCCAACCCGGCTTGGGCCGACGGCGTTTGGGAAACTGAGCATGACTGTCATGCTCAGCTTCCCAAACTGCGGGCCGTCGATTTGACTTGGGAAGTTGGGCAGGTTTGTCGGTCAGAGCACTGACACTTCCCGCCGGCTCGGGGTGGCGCGGCGGGAGGGGGTGGGAGATAACGAACGCATGCGTGTCGAAATATCCCTGGGGTCCCGCCACCAACCGCCCCGCCGTCCCCGTGTGCTTCAGCGGGACGGAGCGTGCCTGCGTGAGGGTGTCGCCCGCCGGCCATGGATGGCCGGCGGAATGGGCACGGACGAAGCCGGCACAGCGAAAGCCAACCGCTTCCGCCACCAGCCGCCCGACCCCGCGCGCTCCGCCACCGGACCGCACACACCCCGCGCCGCCCCGCCACTTCACACCGGCGCCAGCGGCAACTCCTGCTCGAGCGCGAACTTGCCGTTCGCCTCCTCGGTCCCCGCCAGCGGATACTCGCCGCTGAAGCACGCGTCGCAATGGCTCGCCCGCGACCCGCCGACCGCCTCGTAGACGCCCTCCAGCGACAGGTAGTGCAGCGAGTCCGCCCCCAGCTCGGCGGCGATCTCCTCGACCGTCCGCCCGTGGGCGATCATCTCCTCGCGGGTGGACATGTCGATCCCGTAGTGGCAGGGGTGCTTGATCGGTGGCGCGGAGATCCGCAGGTGGATCTCGGCGGCCCCGGCCTCGCGCAGCATCTGGACGATCTGGCGGGTGGTATTGCCGCGGACGATCGAGTCGTCGACGACGATCAGTCGCTTGCCGGCGACGACCTCGGGCAGGGGGTTGAACTTCAGCCGCAGCCCGTGGCGGCGCAGCTCCTGTCCGGGCTGGATGAAGGTCCGCGCGACGTAGCGGTTCTTGATGAAGCCGTCGTCCTGCGGCAGTCCGGCGGCGCGGGCCAGGCCGCGGGCGGCGGGGTTGCCCGAGTCCGGCACGGGAATCACGAGGTCGGCCGCGACCGGCGCCTCGCGCCACAGGATCTCGCCCATCCGCGCCCGCGCGACCTGGAGCACGGTGCCGGCCATGCGCGAGTCCGGCCGCGCGAAGTAGATGTACTCGAACACGCAGAACGCGCGGCGCTCGCCGGCGACGGCCTGCTGGACCCGCAGGCCGCGATCGGTCAGGGTCACGACCTCGCCCGGTTGGATCTCGCGCAGGTAGCGGGCGCCGATCAGGTCGAAGGCGCACGACTCGCTCGCGACGCAATACGCGGCGCGGCCCTCGCCATCGTCTGGCAGCTCCCCGAGCGCCAGCGGCCGCAGCCCGTGCGGGTCGCGGAACGCGACCACCGCGTCGTCGGTCATCACCACGGTCGAGAAGGCGCCGCGCAGCCGTGGCAGCACATCGGCGACGGCGTCCTCGATCCGATCGGCGGGATGGGTCGCGAGCAGCGCCGCGATGATCTCCGAATCCGAGGTCGAGCGGAACGGGACGTCGCGGCCGCGGAGCTCCGAGTGGAGCTCAACGGCGTTGATCAGGTTGCCGTTGTGAGCAAGCGCCAGCGTCCGGCGGTCGTCGCGGACGATCGGCTGGGCGTTCTCCCACTCCGAGGAACCGGTCGTCGAGTAGCGCACGTGGCCGATCGCCATCTCGCCGACGAGAGAGCGGAGCGTGTGCTCGTCGAACACCTGGGCGACGAGACCCTGGTCGCGGATCGCCATGATGTTGCCGCCGCGTGAGGCGGTCGCGATCCCGGCCGACTCCTGGCCGCGGTGCTGCAGCGCGAACAGCGCGAAGTAGGTGAGACGGGCGACGTCGCGCTCCGGGGCATAGATCCCGAAGACGCCACACTCGTCGCGAGGCCCGTCGCGATTGTCGTCAAGGTGCGCCATGGCGGAGCCTGGATTTCTCAGGCTAGCAGCGGCTCTAGACCAATTTTCCAGGCCGCTTCAAGGTCAGCAATCGGCAGCTTTAATGCTCCGGCGAGGTCAAGCATATCCCCACCGACCCGTCCGATGACGGCTGGGAAGTCGGCCAGCGCTTCCGGCGGCCCGGAGACGAGGAAGGCGCACCCCAGCGCCTCCGCGAACAGATCCACGCCCAGCTCGAGCCGCACGGAAGCCCCGATCCCCCCTGCGATGCAGCACTCGGCGAGCGCCACCGCCACGCCGCCCTCGGCGATGTCGTGGGCGCTACGCAGCAGGCCCGACCGGATCCCCTCGCGAACGGCCCGATGAGCCTCGCGCACGGCGCCGGCGTCGATCCTCGGCAGCTGTCCGCGCGGCGGCGCGCCCCGCAGCTTCTCGACCTCCGAGCCGGCGAGCGAGGGCGCGAACGGCCCCACGAGCGCGATCGCGTCGCCCTCGGCGACGAACCCTAGCCGGCCCGCTCGCGAGGCATCGGGAAGCCGCCCGACGATGCCGACCACCGGGGTCGGGAAGATCGGCCCGCCTGGGGCTTCGTTGTACAGCGACACGTTGCCGCCCACGACCGGCACGCCGAGCTGCTCGCAGGCCTCGGCCAGGCCCTCCACGGCCTCGACCAGCTGCCACGCCACGTGCGGCTTCTCGGGATTGCCGAAGTTCAGGCAGTTGGTCAGTCCGAGCGGCTCGGCGCCGACGCAGGCCAGGTTGGCGGCGCACTCGTACACCGCCTCGGCGGCGCCGCGGCGCGGGTCGCACGCGACCCGCCGCCCGTTGCCGTCGATCGAGACCCCGATCGCGGCGCCGCCGGGCAGCGACAGGACCGCGGCGTCGGCCGCCTCGGGGCGGCGCACCGTCCGCGAGCCGACGATCGAGTCGTACTGCTCGAACACCTGGCGGCGCGAGGCGATGTTCGGGGAGCGCAGCAACGCCACCAGCACCTCGGCCGGTGACTCGCCGCCACTCAGCAGCCGGTCGCCACCCGCGTACAGGCCGCCCGGCGGCGGCGACGGCTCGAGGTCGTAGAGCGGGCACTCGTCGACCAGGACGCCGACCGGAAGGTCGCCGACCACGACGCCGCGATCGAGCACCCGCAGGCGGCCCGACTCAGTCACGGTTCCGATCGGGGTCGCACGCGTCTCCCACCGCTCGCAAACCCCGATCACGTCGCCGACACGCTCGGGCGCGACCACGCACAGCATCCGCTCCTGGGACTCGGACACCATGATCTCGAACGGCGCCATGCCCGGTTCGCGCAGCGGTACGTGCGAGACGTCGAGGTCGAGCCCGACGCCGCCCTTGCTCGCCATCTCCGCCGAGGAGGATGTGAGCCCAGCGGCGCCGAGATCCTGGAGTGAGACCAGCAGCTCGCGATCGAGCAGCTCCAGGCAGCACTCCATCAGCTTCTTCTCCGCGAACGGGTCACCGATCTGGACCGAGGGCCGCTTGGCCTCGTCGCCCTCGCCGAGCTCCGCGCTCGCGAGCACCGACGCACCCCCGATCCCGTCGCGGCCGGTCAGCGCCCCGAGCAGGACGAGCACGTTGCCCGCGCCGGTGGCGGCGCTGCGGATCAGCCGCTCGCTCGGGGCGAGGCCGAGGCACATCGCGTTGACCAGGCAGTTCTGCTCGTAGCTGTGCTCGAAGTAGATCTCGCCGCCGATCGTCGGCACGCCGATCGAGTTGCCGTAGTGACCGATCCCCGCGACCGCCCGCTCGAGCAGATAGCGCGAGCGCTCGGACGATCCGGCCTCGCCGAACCGCAGCGAGTCGAGCACCGCGATCGGCCGTGCGCCGACGGCGAACACGTCGCGGAGAATCCCTCCGACCCCGGTGGCGGCGCCCTGGAACGGCTCGACCGCGCTCGGGTGGTTGTGCGACTCGACCTTGAACGCCACCGCCAGGCCGCCGCCGACATCGACCGCGCCCGCGTTCTCGCCGGGCCCAACCAGCACCTGCGGGCCCTCGGTCGGGAGCCGGCGCAGCAGCTTGCGAGAGTGCTTGTAGGCGCAGTGCTCCGACCACATCAGCGACAGCATCGCGAGCTCGACGTCGCCCGGCTCGCGCCCGAGCTTAGCGACGATCAGCTCGTACTCGTCGTCGGTGAGACCGAGGGCGCGGTGACGGTTAGGCGAGGACGTGGCGGCCGACATGCGCTCGGATCGACTCGAAGATCTGGAGGCCGTCGGAGGAGCCGGTCAGCGGATCGACGGCGTGCTCGGGATGCGGCATCAAGCCGAACACGTTGCCCTGCTCGTTGCAGACGCCGGCGATGTCATCCTGCGAGCCGTTCGGATTCTCGCCGGGGGCGTAGCGGAGCACGACCGGCACCGGTGCCGGCGAGTAGTAGCGCCCGGTGGTGTGCTTGACCGGGATCGACAGCCGCTCGCCCTCGGTGCACGCGCGCGTGAACGGGGTGCCCGCGTCCACCACCTCCAGCGTGACCTGCCGGCAAACGAACCGCAAGGAGACATTCGGGAGCAGCGCGCCGGGCAGCAGGCCGGCCTCGCACAGCACCTGAAAGCCGTTGCAGATCCCCAGCACCGGCCCGCCGGCGCGCGCGAACTCGGCCACCTCCTCCATCACCGGCGCGAACCGTGCGATCGCGCCGGCGCGCAGGTAGTCGCCGTACGAGAAGCCGCCGGGAACGATCACCGCGTCGACGCCCTGGAGGTCGCGGTCGGCGTGCCACAGCATCAGCGCGTCGCCGATCCGCTCGGCGGCGAGCAGCGCGTCGACGTCGTCGCACGATCCCGGGAAGCGAATCACGCCCGCCTTCATCCCGGCTCCTCGATCTCGTAGTCCTCGATCAGCGGGTTCGCGAGCAGCCGCTCGCACATCTCGGGCAGGCGGGCCGGGTCGTCGACGTCGAGCTCGATCAACCGGCCGACGTGGACGTTGGAGACCCCATCAAATCCCAGTGCCGGCAGCGCCCGCTCGACCGCCTGGCCCTGCGGGTCGAGGATCCCCGCCTTGGGCCTGACAAGCACGCGCGCCCGCACGGACTAATCGGCTCCCGAGCCGGCTCCCGCGCGCCGCAACCAGTCCGAGAACGGCTCGCCGGCGATCCGGTCGTACGCCTCGATGTACTTCTCGCGCGTGCACGCGACGACGTCGTCGGGGATTGGCGGCGCCGGTGGCGTGCGGTCCCAACCGGTCGACGAAGCCCAGTCGCGGACGTACTGTTTGTCGAAGCTCGGTTGCGGACCGCCCGGCTGAAACTCGTCGGCGGGCCAGAAGCGCGACGAGTCCGGGGTCAGGACCTCGTCACCGAGCATCAGCGTGCCGCCCGCGTCGAGCCCGAACTCGAACTTCGTGTCGGCGAGGATGATCCCCCGCGAGCGGGCGTGCTCAGCGGCGTCCACGTACAGAGCGATCGACACGTCGCGCAGCTGCTCCGCGATCCCGCGATCGCCGACCAGCTGCGCCGCGCCCTGGAAGTCGATCGCCTCGTCGTGGCCCTCGGTGGCCTTGGTCGAGGGCGTGAAGATCGGCGAGGGCAGCTTGTCGGATTCCTTCAGACCCGCCGGCAGCTCGATCCCGCTGACCGCGCCGGTGCGCTGGTAGTCCTTCCAGCCGGAGCCGCTCAGGTAGCCGCGAACGACGCACTCGACCGGCAGCATCCGCAGCTTGCGGACGATCATCCCGCGTCCCCGGGCCTCCTCGGGCAGCCCCTCGGTGGCGGTGATCAGATGGTGGGGCACGATCGCCGCGACCCGCGCCGTGAACCAGAACACCGAGATCCCGGTCAGCACCTTGCCCTTGTCGGGGATCGGGGTCGGGTGGACGACGTCGTAGGTCGAGATCCGGTCCGAGGCGACCATCAGCAACGCGTCCTCGCCCGGGAGCTCGTAGATCTCGCGGACCTTGCCCGATGCGACGAGGGGCAGGTCGGCGAGGGCGCTCACCGGGCGATCGTAGCAACGGCCTCGGAGCGCTCCGCGACCGCCTCGAGGCGCCCGACGATCTCGTCGGCGTAGCGGACGAACGGCGCGTAGTCGAAGATCGCGTCGAGGTCCAGCCCGGTCCCCTCGGGACTCGCGGCCAGCAGTTCACGCAGCGGCCGGCGCTCGTCGATCGCCCGCTGGGCGAGCCCCTGCGTGGCGCGATAGGCGTCGTCGCGGCTGAACCCACGCTCGACCAGCGCCAGCAGCACGCGCTGCGAGAACAGCGCGCCGCTGGTCAGCTCGAGGTTGGATCGCATCCGCTCGGCGTCGACGACCATTCCCTCGACCAGACCGATCATCCGCCGTTGCATGTGGTCGAGCAGGATCGTCGAGTCGGGCAGAATCACGCGCTCGACCGACGAGTGCGAGATGTCGCGCTCGTGCCACAGGGCGACGTCCTCGAGGCCGGCGATCGCGTTGCCACGCAGCACCCGGGCCAGGCCGACGATCTGCTCGGACTTGATCGGGTTGCGCTTGTGGGGCATCGCGCTCGAGCCCTTCTGACCCTGGGCGAACGGCTCGCGGACCTCGCCGACCTCGGTCCGCGCGAGATGGCGGATCTCGGTGGCGAGACGTTCGAGGCCGGCGCCGGCGAGCGCGATCGTGCTCAGCAGCTCCGCGTAGCGGTCGCGGGGCACGACCTGGGTCGAGACCGGCTCGGGCTCGAGCCCAAGCCGCGCGAGCACCCGTTGCTCGTAGTCCGGCGAGGTCGCGGCGTAGGTGCCGACGGCGCCGGAGATCACCCCCACCGCGGTCTGAGCGAACGCGTCTTGGAGGCGCCTGGCATTGCGGTCGGCCTCGAACGCGAATCCGGCGAGCTTGATCCCGAACGTCGTCGGCTCGGCGTGGATCCCGTGCGTGCGACCGACGCACAGCGTGTGCACGTGCTCCCGGGCGCGGGTTGCGAGCGCCTGAACGAGCCGCCTGGAGTCGGACAGGACCAGCGTCGCCGCCGCCCGTAGCTGGAGCGCGAGACCGGTGTCGAGGACGTCGCTCGAGGTCAGGCCGTGGTGGATCCAGCGGCCGGCGGGCCCGGCGGACGCCGCCAGCACATCGACGAACGCGGCCGTGTCGTGGTCGGTGACCTGCTCGCGCTCGGCGATCTCGGCGACCGTGAAGGTCGCGGCCCGGATCGCCTCGAGCTCAGCCGCGGTGGGTCCTTCCATCTCCTCGCAGGCCGCGACCTCGACCTCGCGCATCGCCTCGAAGTGGGCCTGATCGGACCAGATCGCGGCCAGCTCGGATCGTGTGTAGCGCGGGATCACGTGCGTCCTACCCGCCGCCGAGCTGGATCGCCTTGACGATCAGCAGGACCACGGAGATCAGCAGATAGCCGCGCAACGACAGCATCGCGACCTTGCGGCCCGTGGACCACTGCGGGCGCCCCAGCAGCGCGAGCGGTGGCATCGTCCACTGCTCCTTCGGGATTGCCGGCGGCTCGTCGATCACCGTCACCCGCGCGGCGCCGCGGCGCGAGCGGAGCGCGGCCAACCCGAAGGCGACCAGCCCCACGGCCAGCACCACCGCGCCGATCAGGAACACGACGGTGACGTTGATGCTGGGGAACAGGGTCGTTGCCATCAGGATCAGAGATAGCAGCACCAGCACCGACAGGATCACGCTCGCGAGCGCGTTCAGCCATGGCGGGTTGCGCCACGGCCCGAGCACCTCGCGGTCGTTGCACAGCAGCAGCAGGAACACGGTCGCGCTCGGAAGCAGTACACCCGCCAGCGCCTGCACCGCGAGCGTGATCACGCCGAGCGGCGCGCCCGGAATCAGGACGATCGCGGCCGCGAACGCGATCAGCAGCGCGAAGATCGCATAGAACACCTTCGCATCCGAGAAGCTGCGGTGGAGTGAGCTCTTGATCCCGAACACGTCCCCGAACGCGTAGCTGGTCGAGAGCGTCAGCGCACCGGCGCCGATCAGCGACGCGTTCAGCAGCACCACCGCGAAGAACGCGGCCGCGACCCCGCCCAGGGTGTGGTCGAGCGCGGTCGCGGTGCCGCCGGCGTCGGTGAACTGGCCGAAGTACTTGGTGCCGTGGAAGGCGAACGCCGAGACACACATCAGCGCCGCCGCCCCGACCGTGACCACGCCCGCTCCAAACCAGGTGTCGAGCCGCTCGTAGTTGATCCAGCGCGGGGTGATCCGCTTGTCGATCACGTTCGACTGCTGGAAGAACAGCTGCCACGGCGCGACCGTGGTCCCGACGATGCCGATGATCAGCAGCACGGAGGTCGAGTTCGCGCCGCCGTAGATCCCGGGGACGAAGAAGTCGTGGGCGATGTCGCCGCCGTTCGGGTGGGCCATGAAGAACAGCGGGATCACGAGCAGGTTCGCGAACACGAACACGAACATCGAGCGCTCCCACATCCGGAAGCTGCCGCTGGCGGTGATCGAGACCAGCGCGACGGCGGCGATCGGCACCGCTATGTACTTCGACACGCCGAAGTACCCGAGCGCGAGGCTGACGCCGATGAACTCGGTCACGATCGTCAGGAAGTTGAGGATGAACAGATCGCCGACCGAGAACCAGCCCCAGAACTTCCCGAACCGCTCATTGATCAGCCGCGCATGCCCGACGCCGGTCACGGCCCCCAGGCGGACCACCATCTCCTGGTTGACGATCAGCACCGGAATCAGAAGCAGCAGCACCCACAGCAGGCTGGTGCCGTAGTTCTGGCCTGCCTGCGAATAGGTGGCGACGCCGCCGGCGTCGTTGTCGCCGACCATCACGATCAGCCCCGGGCCGATGATCGCGAGCAGCGCGAGCGTCTTTGAGCGCAGGCCCCGGTGCGCCTCCTCGTGCTCGCGAATCGTGCCGAACGCGCCCTTGATGTCGCCCACGTGGGCGGAGTCGAGGACCGCGCGCTCGCGTGGTGGCGGGGCGGTGGCGGTGGCGGTGGGCGTGGGCGTGGGCGGCGGGCCCTGGGCAGGCGGTGCCGGGGGGGCGCCAGGGGCAGGCGGCGTGGGCGGCGTGCCGTGGGCGAGCGGGGCGCCGGAGGCAGGCGGCGTCGGCGGCGCAGGCGTCGCGCCCACGGTCGGCTCGTTCGTCATCTGCTCGACCTCCTTTCAGCCGCTCTCAGCGCTCCGGCGCGGCCGGTGTGGAGGTCACTCTCAGGCCAGGATCAGATCCCCGGCACGCGAAGTGACGCCCACGGCGCCAGCCGCGAGCCTGCTACTTCGCGGTAGCTCGTCGCTTTCTAGATAAATGTCGTGGTGGTTCATCGCTAACTCTGACCTGCCGCCGATAGTGACGGCGATTACGAGGTTACCAGCGCACCTCGGGACGTTCCAAGCAACTGCGGTTCACATTTGCGGGGGCCGCGGAGCCGCGACGGCGGCCAGCTGCGCGCCGCGCCGGCCAGCTGCGCGCCGCGGCGGCTAGCTGCGCGCCGCGCCGGCCCGCCAGCGCCACTCCTCGGGCAGCAGCTGCTCGAGCACGTCGTCGACCGCGATGATCCCGACGGGCCTGTTGTCGCTGTCCAGGACGGGCATCGCGATCAGGTTGTAGTCCGTCATCAGCCGCGCGACCTCCGGCAGGTCGGCTTCCGCGGCCACGGTTGGCGTCGGCTCGTCGATCAGGCCCTCGAGCGTGTGTTCGTCGCGGGCGCGCACCAGGTCGGCAAGCGTCACCGTCCCGACCAGCGCGCCGGCATCGTCGATCACGCACACGGCCGACACCTGCTGGTCGCTCAGCTCGCTGGCCCGGATCCGCGCCACCGCCTCGCCGACGGTGGCCCCAGCCCGGGAGGAGATGAAGTCGGGGTTCATCAGTCCGCCGGCGGTGGAGGGGTTGTGGCCCAGCAGTCCCCTGATCTTGCGCTGCTTGGCGGGTGGAAGCAGGTTCAGGATCGGGAGCCGCCGGTCCTGCTGGATCTCGAGCAGCAGGTCGGCGGCGTCATCGCTCGCCATCCGCGACAGGACCTCCGCGACCTCCTCGTCGGAGCGCTCGCGCAGGAACTCGACCTGGTGCTCGTCGTTGAGCTCCTCGAACACATCCGCCTCGAGCTCCTTGTCCTCCCCGACCGCCTCGAGGATCTCCTCTCCCTCCTCGTGCGAGGCCGCCTCGACGAGGTCGGCGATCTGCGCCGGGTGCAGCCGCGCCAGGCGCCGCGAGGCCAGCTTCAGCCGCGAGGTCGGCACGTGGCCGACGAACGCCTCCATGTCGTGCCACGGGACGAACTCTCGATGCTCGGTGTCGTGGCCGCGGAACCGCCGGGGGAGGAACCGCCAGAACCGCGGGCGCAGGCTCGGATCGATCCCGGCCACGCGCCAGATGCCGTCCTCACACACCAGCTCGACCTCGCGTGCCTTGACCAGTCGCGCCGTCGCCACGTTGATCAGGCTGCGGTCCAGCACGTCGGCGCGCAGCATCACCTCGCCCGGCCGGCGCTCGAACTGGGCCAGGTTCAGCTTGGTCGTCGAGGTACGGGCGGCGTCAGGGCCGAGCTTCTCGATCCGGTCGATCGGGACGAACAGCTCGCGCCCGCCGATCCGCGCCAGCAGACCGATCACCGGCGGCAGACCTTCGGTGTCCAGCCGCGCGATCACGTCTTCGATCCTGCCGAGGTGCCCGCCGTCGGAGTCGAGCAGAGGACTCCCGGCCAGCGAGGAGAGATGAACGATCGCTTCCGCCATGGGTCGCGTTCGCGGGGAAGGCTAGCGCGCCCGGGCGCCGTTCGCGGCCGGTCAGGCCATCAGGATCCGCGCCGCGAGCACGGCGGCGTTGCGCGCGTTGTCGACCCCCACGCATCCGACCGGCACTCCGGGCGGCATCTGCGCGATCGCCAGCAACGCATCGAGGCCCCCGGCGACCGAGGTGTGGCTCGTCAGCGGCACCCCGATCACGGGCAGGTCCGTGTGCGCGGCCACCACGCCGGGCAGCGCCGCCGACAGCCCGGCGCCGGCGATGATCACCCGCAGTCCGCGCATCCGCGCGTTGCGGGCGTACTCGGCCACCTTGTCGGGCTCGCGGTGGGCTGACATCACCCGCACCTCGCTGCGGATTCCGCGCTCGTTCAGCTCCGTCTCGGCCCGCTCCATCGCCGGCATGTCGCTCTTGGAGCCCATCAGGATCGCGACCACGGGCGCATCGGTCTCGAGCCCCTCGAACGCGGCCGCGGGATCGGTAGCCGTCTGCGGAGCCTGCTCGGTCATCTGAGCTCCGCCCCCACGGCCCGAAGCGCGATGTCGCGGCGGAGCTGCCTGCCCTCGAACTCGATCATGTCGGCGCCAGCATAGGCCGCCGCCCGGGCCGCGGCGGCGTCGGCGCCGAGGCCGGTGACGCTGAGCACGCGTCCGCCCGCGGTGACGAACGGTCCGGCTGGCTCGGGTCGCGCGGTGCCGGCGTGCGTCACGTAGACCCCGTCGGGGATCGCGTCGAGGCCGCTGATCGGATCGCCGCTCGACGACGAGGCCGGGTAGCCGGCGCTCGCGAGCACGACCGTGACCGCCGTCTGCGGCTCCCACTCGAGCTCCGCCCCCGCGAGCCCACCGGGCACGGTCGCGGCCTCGAGCAGGTCGAGCAGATCGGTGCGCAGGCGCGGCAGGATCGCCTGCGTCTCGGGATCGCCGAAGCGGACGTTGAACTCGAGCACTCGGGGGCCGTCCGCGGTCATCATCAGGCCCGCGTACAGCACGCCGTGAAACGCGATCCCGCGCCGCGCGAGCTCGTCCAGGACCGGCTGGTGGACGGTCGCGCAGATCTCGTGCGCGCGCGCCGCGTCGACCGCCGGAACGGGCGAATAGGAGCCCATCCCGCCGGTGTTCGGACCCTGATCGCCGTCGAAGATCCGCTTGTAGTCCTGGGCCGACGCGAGCGGTAGCGCGGTCCGGCCGTCGGATAGCGCCAGCAGCGAGAGCTCCTCGCCTTCGAGGTGCTCCTCGACCACCACGCGCTCGGTCCCGAACCGGCGCTCAACCAGCAGCGCGTCGAGCGCGTCCCGTGCCTCGGCCTCGTCCCCGGCGATGATCACGCCCTTACCGGCCGCCAGGCCGTCGGCCTTGATCACGATCGGGTAGCCCGTGATCGCGCCGAGCCCCTGGTCGGGCGTCGTGACGACGGTATAGGCCGCGGTGGGCACGCCGGCGGCGCCCATCACCTCCTTGCAGAACGCCTTCGATCCCTCGAGCTCGGCGGCCCGCGCGGTGGGTCCGAAACAGCGAATACCCGCGGCTGCCAGCGCGTCCGCGAGACCCGCCACCAGCGGCGCCTCGGGTCCGATCACGACCAGGTCCGCCTGCCACTGCACGGCCGCGGCGACGAGCGCATCGATGTCCTCGGCGCCGGCGTCGATCAGCCGCGCGTCCTCGCCGATCCCCGGGTTGCCGGGTGCGCACAGGATCTCCGGCGCGCGCGGAGAGCGCGCGAGCGCGTGGACGATCGCGTGCTCGCGCGCGCCCGCGCCGACTACGAGGATGCGAGGGTGCTCAGATCGAGCCAATGAAGTCGTCGATCGGGATCGCGGTCAGCGTCTCGTACCTGGCGGTGCCACGCGATCCGAGCTCGAGCGAGACGCGCGCGATCGTCCGCTCGTCGGGGGCTTCGATCACGTTGACGAAGTCGAACCGGCCGAGCGTCGCCCACTGCGCCTTGACGGTGGCGCCGAGCTGCTCGACCTCTCGGTTCACCTCTCTGATCCGCGCGGGATTGTTCTTGATCGTCTGGACGCCCTCCGGCGTGAGCGTCGAGAGCATGACGTATGTAGGCACTTGATCCTCCTGGTCGGGGTCGCGGGTCATCTTCTACCCGATTGCGTGGGCGGGCGCCGGCCCGAGGTTCGTGCCGGCGCCCGATTCCCGCCGCTTCTAGACCGCCGCCGCGGCCGCGCCGGCCCGCTCGAGCACGAGCTCGCCGGCGACCGCGTCGACCCGGACCGTATCTCCGGGGACGAAACGGCCCTCGAGGATCGCCATCGCGAGCGGATCCACGAGCCGCTTCTGGATCACGCGCTTCAACGGCCGCGCGCCGTACGTCGGGTCGTAGCCGAGGTTCCCGAGCAGCGTGCGGGCGTCGTCGGAGAGCTCGACGTCGATCTCCCGCTCGCGCACCCGCGCGATCAGCCTCGCGACCTGGAGTTCGACGATCTCGCCGATCTGTTCGCGGCTGAGCGGCTCGAACTCGACGATGTCATCGAGCCGGTTGATGAACTCGGGCCGGAACTGGGCCTCGACGCCGGCCCGGCCACCGGGGATGTTCGAGGTCATGATCAGGACCGTGTTCTTGAACGACACGGTCCGACCCTGGCCGTCGGTCAGGCGGCCGTCGTCCATCACCTGCAGCAGCGCGTTGAACACGTCGGGGTGGGCCTTCTCGATCTCGTCGAGTAGCACCACCGAGTAGGGCCGGCGGCGGACCGCCTCGGTCAGCTGGCCGCCCTCGTCGTAGCCGATGTAGCCGGGCGGCGCGCCCACCAGCCGCGATACCGAATGCTTCTCCATGTACTCGGACATGTCGATCCGGACCATCGCGTCCTGGCTGTCGAACATGAACTCCGCCAGCGCCCGTGCCAGCTCGGTCTTGCCGACTCCGGTCGGGCCCAGGAACAGGAACGTGCCGATCGGACGGTCCGGGTCCTGCAGACCCGCGCGCGAGCGCCGCAGCGCCGCGGACACCGCCTCGACGGCCTCGTCCTGCCCGATCACCCGCCGGTGCAGGCGCTCCTCCATGTGCACCAGCTTCTCGATCTCGCCCTCCATCAGGCGCGAGACGGGAATCCCGGTCCACTTCGCGACCACCTCGGCGACGTCCTCGGCATCGACGACGTCCTTGAGGAACCTGTTCGGCGCCGCTTCGGCGTCCTGCTCGGCCTCGGCGGCCGCGGTCAGCCGCTTCTCGAGCTCGGGGATCGTGCCGTACTGGAGCTCCGCCGCGCGGCCGAGATCGGCCTCGCGCTGCGCGCGCTCGAGCTCCGTCCGCGCCTGCTCGAGCATCTCCTGGAGCTCGGCGACGGCGCCGACGGAGTCCTTCTCGCGCTGCCACTCGGCGTGCATCGCGGCCGAGCGTTCGCGCTCCTCGGCCAGCCCGCGCTCGAGCTGCTCGCGGCGCGCGACGGTCCCGGGGTCGTCGTCCTCGCCCAGCGACTGGAGCTCGATCTCGAGCTGCATGATGTGCCGGTCGACCTCGTCGATCTCGGTCGGCTTGGAGTCGATCTCCATCCGGATCCGGGACGCGGCCTCGTCGACCAGATCGATCGCCTTGTCCGGCAGGAAGCGGTCGGCGATGTAGCGGTGGCTGAGCGTGGCCGCCGCGACCAGCGCCGAGTCCTGGATCCGGACCTTGTGGTGGACCTGGTAGCGCTCCTTGAGCCCGCGCAGGATCGCGATCGTGTCCTGCACCGACGGCTCACCGACCAGCACCGGCTGGAAGCGGCGCTCGAGTGCGGCGTCCTTCTCGATGTGCTTGCGGTACTCGTCGAGCGTGGTCGCGCCAATGCACCGAAGCTCGCCGCGAGCCAGCATCGGCTTGAGCATGTTGCCCGCGTCGACCGAGCCCTCGGCCGCGCCGGCGCCGACGATCGTGTGCAGCTCGTCGATGAAGACGATGATCTGGCCTTCGGCGTCGGCGATCTCGCGCAGCACGGCCTTCAACCGATCCTCGAACTCGCCGCGGTACTTTGAGCCGGCGACCATCGCGCCAATGTCGAGCGACACCAGCTTGCGGTCGCGCAGGCCCTCGGGCACGTCGCCGTCGACGATCCGCTGCGCCAGCCCCTCGACGATCGCCGTCTTGCCGACGCCCGGCTCGCCGATCAGCACGGGGTTGTTCTTCGTCCGCCGGCTCAGCACCTGGATCACGCGCCGAATCTCATCGTCGCGGCCGATCACCGGGTCGAGCTTGCCCTGCGCCGCCGCCTCGGTCAGATCGCGACCGAACCGCTCCAGCGCCTGAAACTTGTCCTCCGGGTTCTGGTCGGTGACGCGCTGGCTGCCGCGAATCTCGGCCAGCGCCTTGAGCAGCTCCTCGTGCGTCGCGCCGGCATTCCGGAGCGCGTCGCCAGCCTTGCCGGGATGGGCGGCGATCGCGAGCACGAGGTGCTCGGTGGACACGTACTCATCCTTCAGCTCGCGCATCTCGGTCTCGGCGGCGCGCAGGATCTGCGTCAGCTCGCTCGAGCCGCCTGCGGGCTCGGGCGCGGTGCCACCGCTCACCTTCGGCAGCGCCTCCAGCGCCGGGTGCAGCCCCTGGCGCACCGCGGCCGGGTCGACGCCAAGCTTGCGCAGCACCGGCACGACCACCCCACCCTCCTGCTCGAGCAGCACGGCGAGCAGGTGCTCGGGAGTGGTCTGCGGGTTGCGGCGCTCATCAGCCAGCCGCTGGGCCGCCTGAAGCGCCTCCTGTGACTTGATCGTAAATCGGTCTGGTTGCATAGTGCCTCTGTCGTGTTTCTCTAGAAATCTAAGTCTGGTGGACTTAGATTATGACAGGTGTGGACGGTGACCACAAGGGGGTGGCGGGGCGGTTGCGGGGGATGGACTTGAGCCCGGTCGCGTTCCGTTCGACCGCCTTTGGTGGCTAAAGGACCGCTTTTGGGGTGGCGCGGTCGCGGTTGTGGCGGTGGTCGGCCGGGCGTCGCGGCTGGGGTCGGCCGGGCGTCGCGGCTGTCGTCGGCCCGGCGTCGTGGCTCTCGCGGGCCGGGCGTCTTGGCTGTGGTCAGCCGGGCGTCGTGGCGTTGGTCACTCGGGGGCGGGCGCCGGCGCCCGGGGAGACGATCGGCAACCGCGCCACCCGGCGCCCGCGGCCTGGAGTGGCGGATGGCGTGGCGGAGGGCATCGAAAGGGGCGCGGTGGGCCCCGACGCGGCCGGAGTGTCAGCGTTCCGAGTCGGGCGCATCCCTGCGCCCCGACCTCCCCAGCCCAAAGCGCGGGCGGCGGCGACTGAAAGCCGACGACGGCTGCGCTACCCCCGCGACCGACCCCGAGCCGCTCGCACGGATGCGAGCGGAACCGGCCCCATGGACGCCGCGGAGCGGCCCCTAACCGCGCCGCCACCACCCGCCGCCACACCCTCAGGGGTTGATCACGATGCTCAGCGACGCCGTCCGCCGCTCGATGTTGCCGCCAGCATCGACAATCGCGCCGATCACGCCGGCGACGATCCGCTGATGCTGCCTGACGCCGGCGCGGAGCGTGCCGACCTGGCCCGGCGAGAAGCGGATCGGAATTGTCTTCTTGCCGGCGCGGGTGAGGTGGAAGAGGTTCGAATCGGCGGTGAATCGCTTCTTGCGCTCGACGGTGACCGTTGCGATCGCGCCGATCAGGCAGCGGCCCGTGCAGGAAACGGTGGCGTTGATCTGGTGGCTCGCGAGGGGGTGCTGACCCGCGGGCAAGCGCAGGCCGACGGACACGATCGCGGGCTGCTGGGCGACCGCGAGTGACGCCAGGCTCGCCAGGTTGACGCTGCCCCAACCGGATGCCTTGTCGTAGCCGGCGCCGGCGGTGCAGCAGCCGAGCGGACGGCCGTTTCCGGGGATGTAGGGCCCGACGTCGTTACCGAACTGGGTCACGTCGTCGAACCCCTGGGCGGCCAGGGTCCGGTCGCGGCCGATCCGGTAGAGCAGCGGGTTGACCTGGCCGAGGTCCTGGCGGAAGTGGAGGCGCAGGTCCTGGTCCACCAGCGCCAGACCGCCGGCGAGCAGCGGTGTGGCGGCGCTGGTGCCGCCGACCGTCGTCCAGGGCTGCTTGGGATTGCAGCCCGGGACCGAGAGCGAGCAGAAAATCGCGTATCCGGGATCGACGTCGGCGAGCATCGAGACGTCGGGCACCGCGCGGGAGTTGCCGGCGACGGTCCCGTTCTGGTACGGGGGCCGCATGAACAGGTCGCTGGAGCCTCCGCCGCCGGCGGCGCCGGGCACGACCGTGGTGTCGTTCCAGACGATCTGATCGGCGATCGTGTTGGCGGCCGTCAGCAGCAGGTTCGTGCCGCCGACCGCGGTCACCCACCATGACGACGCCGGGTAGTTGACCGCGAGCTGGTCGATCGGCACGTCCTGGTCGGTGCATGCGGCCGAGCCGGCGTCGCCGGCGGCGGCGACGATCGTGATCCCGCTGGCGGCCGCTTCCTCGAGCGCGCCCTCGGTGTTGACGATCCCGCCCCTGCCGATCGCCTCGAACACGAGCGGCTCGCACAGGCCGAGCGACGCGGAGATCACCTGCGGCTTGAAGCCCGGGTTCTGCAGCGGCGCGGTCAGCGCGCGGAGCGATTGCGCCGCCGAGGAAGGCGACTCGTACACGTCGATCGCCTTCAGGCCGGGGGCGGCGGCGTCCAGCACCTCGAGGTCGAGCGTCGCCTCGGAGCCCGGCGCCAGCGCCTTCTTAACGCCGACCCCGAACGCGTTGATCGCCGGTACGCGGAGCCCGAAGCAGCGGGCGAAGCTGTCGATGTCGGAGTCCTTGAACCCCTCGACCTCGATCAGCGCGACGCGCTCGCGCTCGCCCGCCAAGCCGGCCGTCTGCAACGACCCGTAGGCATACGCCGTGAGGTACTGGTTCGGGGTGAATCCGGAGCTCTGCTGCCCCGCGGCGCACCCGGCCGCGGTGCCGCTCCGGGGCATGTAGCCGGACGGCGGCTGCCCCGCCGCAGCATGTGCGAACGCGCCGCGATCGGTGGCGGCCTGCGCCGCCGACGGCGCGAACAGCGAGCGCGTGTCGAGGCCGATCACGCCGGTGACGAGACCGCGCAGCGGCGCCGGCACCGAGGCCGTGCCGGCGGGCGCGACGAACCGCTCCTGCCGCGTGCGGAAGACCGCCAGCGGCGTCGAGAACAGCCGTTGCGCGAGTCCGGCGCTGATCGTCGCGTCGGCGAACAGCCCGGTGGCGTCGATCGTCACGTCGCGGACCCCGGCGCGGCGCAGATACCCGACCACCCGTTGGCGTGTCGCCGGGGAGGCGCCGAATCGTCGTGCGAGCCAGGCGATCGGCTCGTACCGGGCGTAGTTGCCCGAGCCAGGGGTGGTGACCGACAGCGCGAATCGCCGCAGCCCGGCGAGGTCGGCCGCGAGCGGGAGCACGAGCTGCAGCTGCTGCGAGCGGGGGGCCGGTGCGACCTGGGCGGCGTGCGCGGTCAGGGACGGAGTCGTACCCGTGCCGGCGCGCACCGCCGCCGACCCCGCGGACAGAAACAACGCCAGAACGCAGCAGAACCAGGTCGCCCCTGTCGCCGCTCTTCCAGCCATCTGGTTCTGGATGGTCGCACACGCGACCCACGAACCGCGGCTGCTACTGACCGGCCCGCTGGACCGGGATCCTGAAGCTCTTGAGGTCCGCCCGCCGGACGATCTCGCCGCCGCCCTCATAGGGCACGATCTCGGCCCTGAGCTCGCGGCGGAGCTCCTCGAGTCGCTCGACCTCCGCCTTGAGCTCGTTGGCGCGCTTCTCCAGCACCCCGATCCTGCGGGTCATGGCGTCGAGCTGGTCCTCGAGCTCGAACACCCGCTCGACCCCGGCCAGGTTCATCCCAAGCTCCGCCGTCATCTCCTGGATCCGGCGGAGCCGGTCGACGTCGGAGTGCGAGTACAGACGGGTTCCCTTGGCCGAGCGCTTCGGCTCGATCAGCCCGCGCGCCTCGTACATCCGCAGCGTCTGCGGGTGCATGTCGGCCAGTTCGGCGGCGACCGAGATCATGAACACCCCTCGGTCGGAGGAGACCTCGACCCGGGCCCGGGCTGCCCTGATCCGGGTACTGCGCCGCTCGGCCATCACTTCTCGCTCCCCTGAGCGAACAGCTTCTCGCGCGGGTCGCCGTTCATGACCTCCGAGAGCTTGTCGAACGCCTCGGACTGCTCGGCCGACAGCGACGCCGGTACGTCGATCACGAACCGGTAGTGGATATCGCCGCGGCCCTTGCCCCCAAGTCGGGTCGGACCTTCGCCGCGGAGGCGCTGGACCGTGCCGTGCCTGGTTCCTCGCGGGACCCGCAGCCGCTTGGTGCCGTTCAGCGTCGGCACCTCGACGACCGCGCCGCGCACCGCCTCGGGGATCGTGAGCGGCACCTCGACCTCGAGGTTCTCGCCACTGCGCTTGAACACAGGGGACTCCTGCACGTGCGTGATCACGAACAGGTCTCCGTCCTCGCCGCCGCGGAGCCCCGGCTCGCCCTTGCCGGCCAGCCGGATGCGGCTCCCCTCGCGCACACCCGCGGGGATGTTGACGCGCAGGCGCCGGACCGTGCGCTGCGCGCCGCTACCGGCACAGGTCGGGCATGGATCGTCGATCACCGTGCCGGACCCGTGGCAGTTGGAGCACGGCTGCGAGATCGAGAAGATTCCCTGGCTCTGGGCCTCGACGCCACGTCCTTCGCAGACCGGACACACCTTGGGGGTGCTGCCGGGCTTGGCACCGGTCCCCTTGCAGGTCGGGCACGGCTGCGAGGTCGGCACCTGGAGGGGCACCTGGGCACCGTCGACCGCCTGCTGGAAGCTGAGCGTCACCTCGGTCTCGAGGTCACGGCCACGCTGCTGCATGCGTCCCGCCCGAACGTTGCCGGCTCCCCTGTCGCCGGCGCCGCCGCCACCCCCGCCGAACAGGTTGGAGAGGATGTCGGAGAAGCTGCCGCTGACCGAGCTCGGGTCGAACCCGCCTGGAACGCCGAAGCCGAACGGACCGCTGCCGCGGTCATACGACTTGCGCTTGTCGGGATCCGACAGCACGTCATACGCCTGCGAGATCTCCTTGAACCGCTCCTCGGCCTTCTTGTCGCCGGGGTTGCGGTCAGGGTGATACTGGCGCGCGAGCTTGCGGTAGGACTTCTTGATCTCTTCGTCGGAGGCACCCTTGCCGACCCCGAGGGTCTTGTAGTAGTCGGGTCGTTGAGCCATGGCCTCGGCCTCCATCAACCGGCGACGACGACCCGCGCGGGTCGCAATACGTTGTCGCCGAGCCGGTACCCGGATTGGTACACCTCGACGACCGTGCCCGGCGGGGCGCCCTCGAACGGCTGCTGCGCGACGGCCTCGTGCAACTGTGGATCGAACTGCTCGCCGATCGGCGAGTACGGCTCGATCCCGGCTCTCGCGAGCGCCGCGAGCACTTCCGCGTGCACAAGCTTGATGCCGGACACGAGCGTCGCCTCGGGATTGCCGTCGACCACCGCAACCGCGGTGTCTTCGGCCGCCGCCAGCGCGCGATCGAGGTTGTCGACCGCGGGCAGCAACTCCTTGGCGAGCTTCGCCGCGCCCCGGTCCTGAGCGGCTGCCGCCTCCCGGATCGCGCGCTTGCGGTAGTTCTCGAAGTCGGCCTGGGTGCGCTGCGCCAAGGCCAGGTACTCGTCGGCCTTGACCGCCCTGGCGGCCAGCTCCTCGAGCTCGTTCCCGGGTACGACGTCGCCCTCGCCCGCGGCGCGAACCTCGGCTGGGTCGGGCACTGCGCTACCGACCTTCGCGGCCGGAGTCGGGTGATGCTCACGCCCCGCGTGCGAGGCGGAACCGCGTTGGGAGTGATGTCCGTGCTGTTCGCGCGACGCCCCGTCCGGGGCCTGGGCCGGCGCCGGCCCGGGCTCGGTGCCCGATACCGGCGCCTCTGAGTCGCCAGGCGCAATCGTCTGGGCGTGTTGATTGCGATCGTCGGTCATTACTTCTTGCCTTCGTCCACGACCTCGGCGTCGACGACATCCTCCTCGGCCGTTCCGGCGCCATTGGTCTCAGCGCCGGCCCCGTCGTTGGCGCTGGCCGCGGCCTGCTCCTGGGCCCGCTGGTACATCGCCTCGGACACCTTGTGGAACGAGGTCTGCAGCGTCTCGGTCTTGGCGTTGATCTCGGCCGTGTCCTCCGAGGTGAGAACCTCGCGGACGCCCTTGATCGCCGCCTCGATCTCCTCCTTCGAGGAAGCGTCGACCGCGTCACCGAGATCCTTCAGCTGACGCTCGGCCTGGTATGCGGCGTTCTCGGCGTTGTTCCTCGCCTCGGCGAGCTCGCGCAGGCGGCGGTCCTCCTCCGCGTGCGACTCGGCGTCGGTCACCATCCGCTTGATCTCGTCATCCGAGAGGCCGGAGCCGGACTTGATCTCGATCTTCTGCTCCTTGCCGGTGCCCAGGTCCTTCGCCGACACGCTCAGGATCCCGTTCGCGTCGATGTCGAATGCGACCTCGATCTGCGGGATGCCACGCGGCGCCGGCGGGATGCCGGTCAGCTGGAACTTGCCCAGCGACTTGTTGTAGGTGGCCATCTCGCGCTCACCCTGGAGCACGTGGATCTCCACCGACGGCTGGTTGTCCTCGGCGGTCGAGAAGATCTCCGACTTGCGGGTCGGGATCGTCGTGTTGCGCTCGATCAGCTTCGTCATCACGCCGCCCTTGGTCTCGATCCCGAGCGTCAGCGGGGTGACGTCGAGTAGCAGGACGTCCTTGACGTCGCCGGCCAGCACACCGGCCTGGATCGCGGCGCCGACGGCGACGACCTCATCCGGGTTGACGCCCCGGTGCGGGTCCTTGCCCGTCAGCTCCTTGACCTTCTCCTGCACGGCGGGCATGCGCGTCATACCGCCGACCAGGACCACGTGGTCGACCTTCGCGACGCCCTTGTCCTTGGCGTCGTCGAGCGCCTGGCGAACCGGCGCGACCGTGCGGTCGAGCAGGCCGGAGGTCAGCTCGGTCAGCTTCGCGCGGGTCAGCCTCGTGTCGAGGTGCTTCGGCCCGCTCGAGTCGGCGGTGATGAACGGCAGGTTGATCTGCGTCTCCTGCGTGGTCGACAGCTCGATCTTCGCCTTCTCCGCCGCCTCGTAGAGACGCTGCAGCGCCATCGGGTCGGCGCTCAGATCGATGCCCTGCGACTTCTTGAACTCCGACACCAGCCAGTCCACGACCGCCTTGTCGAAGTTGTCGCCGCCGAGGTGGTTGTCACCCGCGGTCGCCTTGACCTCGAACACGCCGTCGCCGATCTCCAGCACCGACACGTCGAACGTGCCGCCACCGAGGTCGAACACCAGAATCGTCTGGTCGGCCTCCTTGTCCAGGCCATACGCCAGCGACGCCGCGGTCGGCTCGTTGATGATCCGCTTGACGTCGAGTCCGGCGATCCGGCCGGCGTCCTTGGTCGCCTGGCGCTGATCGTCATTGAAGTAAGCCGGGACGGTGATCACCGCGGCATCGACCGTCTCGCCCAGGTACGCCTCGGCGTCGGTCTTCAGCTTCTGCAGGATCATCGCGCTGATCTCCGGCGGCGAGTACTGCTTGCCGCCCGCCTCGACCCGCGCGTCCCCACCCGGGCCCGACACGACCTTGTACGGCACGATCGACTCCTCCTCACGCACCTCGGCCTCCTTGCGGCCCATGAAGCGCTTGATCGAGAAGACCGTGTTCTGCGGATTCGTGACCGCTTGGCGCTTGGCGACCGTACCTACCAGCCGCTCGCCAGACTGAGTGAACGCGACAACGGACGGGGTCGTGCGGCCGCCCTCGGCGTTCTCAATCACGGTCGGCTCACCGCCCTCGAGCACCGCCATACAGCTGTTGGTAGTACCGAGGTCGATTCCAATTGTCTTTCCCATATTCCCTTCTGCTCCTCTGCTTGCCTAAAAATCTGAGCCTTAGCGTAGCAGATTTGGGTGGTGGCGCGAAGGGGTGGACGCCGTTTGAGGGGCGGGGACCCCGAAATACATGCTGAACTTCCCAAACCCGACTGCACGCCCGCCGTTTGGGAAATCGAGCATGAATATCGTGCTCAAGTTCCCGAACCCGGAGCCGGCGATCGGGTTTGGGAAGTTGAGCACGTTTTCGGCGTCCGCCAGCGCGAGCGAGTGGCGTTATTGTCGGTCCCGTAGGCATGGCGGAGGACAAGGAACGACCAGATCGCCCCACGCGCGCCGCGAGGGGCCCTCGGGACACCGCCGGGCAAGGGAAGGACCACATCGCCACACCCGCCGCGGCGGAACCCTCCGGACAGCGCGGGCTGCGACGCCTCTGCCACGAGGTCGGGGCGCACCCCTGCGCCCCGACCTCTCCAGCTCAAAGCGCGGCACGGCGGCGGCTGTCGCAGACAGACGACGACGGCCGCGCTACCCCACGACCGACACCCGCGCCACCCACGACCGACACCCGCGCCACCCCACGACATCAGTCCGCCTCGATCAGACGAACTGAAACGCGCTCGGGCACATGCGCCGCAACGCGCACCCCGCGCAGTTCGGCCGGCGCGCGTGGCATGTGCGCCGCCCGTGGCGAAGGAGATTGAGGTGCAGCTCCAGCTCCTGCCCGGCGGGGGTGATCGCCAGCATCGTGTCGTGGAGCTCGACGAACGGCGCGCCGGCGCGGAACAGAGCCAGTCGGGTGCCGACTCGGGAGACGTGGGTGTCGACGGGCACGTCGCGCATCCCGAGGGCGAACAGGAGGACGCAGGCGGCGGTCTTGCGACCGACGCCGGGCAGACTGGTGAGATAGGCCTGGGCGTCGGGCACGGTCAGGTCGATCAGCCAGTCGAGAGACAGCTCCCCCCCGGGGGCCGTGTCGGTGACTGCGCGGAGGATCGCCTTGATTCGGGCGGACTTGATCTTTGAGATTCCGCCGGGCCGGATCGCCTCCTCGACGAGATCGACCGGCGCGTCGCGGACGTCCTCCCAGGTGGGGAATCGTGAGCGGAGGGCCAGATAGGCGACGTCGCGGTTGCGGTCGTTGGTCGACTGCGAGAGGACGGTCAGGACGAGCTCGGCGATCGGGTGGCCGTGGGGCTCGGCGAGCGGGATCCCGTAGATCTCGCGGAGGCGATCGCGGACGGCCCGGACGCGGCGCGCGGTCGGCCGTTTGAAGCCGTCGTTCAATCGAGCGCCCCCCAGCGCTCGCACGCTCGCGCCGCCTCGGCCACGGCGGCGGGCAACCATGCGGCAACCGCGGCGGGGTAGAAGTCGGTCAGCGCGAGCTTGCCCAGCAACACCCCGGTCAGGACGTCGCCGGCGCCGATCGTGCTGATCACCCGCGCCGGCACCCCGGGCACGTTGGCGCGGAGCTCGCCGCGCAGGATCGCACCGCGTGGCCCGAGCGTGAGCACGACCATCCGGGCGCCGGCCGCCAGCAAGGCGGCCGCGGCGCGCTCGGGATCGTCCTCGCGGGTCATCAGCTCCGCCTCGGCCTCGTTCGTGCGGACCAGCAGCGCTCCGGGGACGCACTCGTTGGCGAACGCCGCCGCCTCGGTGCGCGAGCGCCAGCGGTGTAGGCGCACGTTGGGGTCGTAGATCACCGGCCGCTCGAGCTCGAGCGCCAGCTCACGCGCGCGCATCGTCACCGCCCGCTCGCTCTTGCCGACGAGCGTGTTCGTGCTCAGGTACAGAGCCGATGCGGCGCGAACCGCGTCCTCGACCCCATCAGCCAGGGCGGGCACGACGCTCTCCAGGGCGGTGCCGTAGACCGAGTACGTGGCATCGCCGTCCTCGCCGACGACGGCGATCGCGATCTGGGTCTGGGACTCGTCGAGCACCCGCAATAGCGACAGGTCGACGCCCTCGTGCTCGAGCCGGTCGGCCAGCCACCGCCCCCAGGCGTCGTCGCCGACGCCGCCCGCGAGCGTCACCCGGGCACCGGCGCGCGCCGCGACGATTGCCACGTTCGCGACCACGCCCCCGAACCGGGGCAGGAGGCGATCGGCGTCACCGAGCTGCTCCAGCGGGCGGTCGGAGATCAGGTCGACCAGCGGCTCGCCGAGACACAGGACGCGGGTCCGAGCGGGTGGCGGATCGTGGGCTTCGCCCGGCGGCACGGCAGTCATTGCGAGGACGTTATCCTCGCCGGCGGGTGCGCGTCGACGAGCACACGATCACCCTGGGCCAAGAGCCCGTCTTCTACCGCACCGCGTCGTGGACCGGCGTGCCTATCCTGTACCTCCACGGCCTGCCGACCAGCTCCGACGACTGGACCCCGTTGCTGGAGCGGACCGGCGGCCTGGCGCCGGATCTGCCGGGGTTCGGGCGCTCGGGCAAGGGCGGTCACCTCGAGTACACGATCGAGGCGCACGCGAGCTTCGTCGCGCAGTTCCTCGCCGACCAGCGGATCGAGCGGATCCGGCTGGTGGCGCACGATTGGGGCGCCGGCGCCGGTCTCGTGCTGACTCAATGGCACCCCGAACGGATCGAGCGGCTGGTGTTGTGCAACCCGCTGCCGCTACTGCCGGGGTTTCACTGGCAAGGCGTGCCGAAGCTGCTGCGGCGACCGCTGCTCGGCGAGCTGATCATGGGCTCGACCCGGCGGTGGATGCTGGCGCGCACGCTGCGCGACGCGAGCGCCAGTCCGGCCGCGTGGAGCGACGCGGCGATCGCCGCGGTCTGGGAGCAGTTCGACCAGGGAACGCAACGCGCGATCCTGCGCCTGCTGCGCTCGGCCGCCGAGCAGCGGCTCGCCGACCTCGGCGCCGGCCTGGGCGCGCTCCGGATGCCGGCGCTGGTGATCTGGGGCGAGCGCGATCCGTGGTTCCCGCCAAGCTTTGCGGATGCGTATGCATCCCGCCTCGCCGACGTCACGCTGGAGCGGCTCGCGCCGGCGGGTCACTGGCCGTGGCTCGACGACCCCGGCGTCAACGACCGGATCGCGGCGTTCGTGACGAGCGGCTGATGGCCACGCTCGCGTCACCCGCACGGATTGCCCCACGACCGCGGATCGACCCGCGCCGCGCCGCGCCGACCGTGGTCGCGGCCGTGCTGGCGCTCGTGTACGTGCTCGTCTCGCCGCCGAGCCTCGACCTCGCCGCCCATCTGTTCCGCGCGCAGCTGTTCCGGATGGAGGGGTTCGGATTCTGGAACAACTGGTGGTACTCGGGCCACGACACGCCCGGCTACAGCGTGCTGTTCCCGCCGGTCTCGGCGGCGCTGTCGCCGCAGCTCGCGGCGGCGCTCGCGGCGGTCGGCACGGCGGCTTTGTTCGAGATGCTCGCCTACCGCCACTTCGGCTCGGACTCGTGGCTCGGCGCGACCATGTTCGCCGCCGCGACTGCCACCAACCTGTTCACCGGCCGGCTGGCGTTCGCGTTCGGGGCGCTGCCGGCGATCGCGGCGGTGGTCGCGCTCGACCGCAATCGACCCAAGACAGCGGCCGGATTGGCGGTGCTGAGTGGGCTGTGCAGCCCGGTGGCGGCGCTGTTCGCGGCGGTCGCCGGCGCGGCCGACGCCGCCGGGGGATACATCGAACAACGCCGCCCCGGGGCGGCCGCCAGAGGGATCGCGATGGCGGTGGCCGCGCTCGCCCCCGTCGGTCTGCTGGCGATCGTGTTCCCCGAGGGCGGTTATGAGCCGTTCGCGCTCGGAACGCTGCTGCCGATCCCGGTGATCGCGATCGGGTTCCTGATCGCGCTGCCGAAGGACGCCTACCGGCTCCGCGCCGGAGTCGTCATCTACACGCTTGGCACGCTACTCGCGTACGCGCTCCACACCCCCGTCGGCAGCAACGCGGCGCGGTTCGGCACGTTCGTCGCGGCGCCGATCGCGGCGTTGCTGCTGTGGCCGCGGCGGGCGCTGCTGCTGGCGATCGTGGCGCTGCCGCTGCTGTATTTCGAATGGCACGACCCGATCCGCGACCTGACCACGGCCGCGAGCGACCCGACCGCGCAGAGCGGCTACTACACCCCGCTGCTGGACTTCCTCGAGCGGCAACCGGGGCCGCCGTTCCGGGTCGAGATCCCGTTCACGCAGTTCCACTGGGAGGCGTACGTGGTCGCATCCCGGTTCCCGAGTGCCCGCGGCTGGGAGCGCCAGCTCGACATCAAGGACAACGCGATCTTCTACAACGGCCGGCTCACGCCGGCCAGCTACGAGGCCTGGTTGCACTACAACGCGGTTCGTTTCGTGGCCACCTCGGACGCACCTCTGGACTACGCCGGCAAGGCCGAGCAGGCCCTGATCGACCGGGGGCTGCCGTACCTCGAACTCGAGCGGCAGACCGCGCACTGGCGGATCTACGAGGTCAAGGACGCGACCCCGATCGTGCAGGGCGCCGCGACCCTGACGAAGATGAACTCGGATTCGTTCACGCTGCAGGCGCACCGCGCCGGCACGGCGCTGATCCGCGTCCACTACACGCCGTACTGGGCGCTCAGCGGGGCCCCGGGGTGCGTGCGGCCGGCCGGCGATCTGACCCAGATAACGGTGCGTCGGCCCGGGCTCGTGCGGTTGGTTACGAGCTTTGCGCTGGATCGGATCGGGTCGCGCTCGCCGCGGTGCACATAAACCTGTGTGCAACCGGGGTCATATGAAGAGTCGACACGCGCGTCGCTAGGATGCCAAGTGATGCGTCGAGGACTTCGCTTCATCGAAGCGCGCGTTTTGCCGCGCGGTTGGCTGGACGCGATTCGTCAGATTCTGCTCGGCGCCGCCGCGTACGTGTTGTACATGGTCGTGCGCGGGCTGACCGACGGCGGCAACCTGTACAAGCCGTTCGGAGACGCGACGAAGATCATCAACCTGGAACGGTTCCTGCACGTGTTCGTCGAGCCGAGCATCCAGGCCTGGACGTCGAACATGCGCTGGCTGATGGACTTCGCCGACTGGACCTACCTCAACGCCCACTACGTCGTGACGATCGCCGCGCTGGTGTTCATCTACCTGCGCCGCAACGACTCGTTCTACTTCGTGCGCAACATGTTCATGATCGCGATGGCGATCGCACTCGTCGGCTACGCGCTGTATCCGACCGCGCCACCACGGCTGATGCCCGAGTGGGGCTTCACCGACTCGATCTCACAGTTCCTCGGCGTCCCGCACCTCGACAACAGCTCCGCGAGCGCGCTCCTGAACCTGTATGCGGCGGTCCCGTCGATGCACGTCTGCTTCGCGGTCATGATCGGTGGACCGATGGTCCGCCTGGTCAAGCACTGGCCGGCGAAGATCGCGTGGGGCCTGTACCCGCTGTGGATCACGTTCGTGGTCGTGGCGACCGGCAACCACTACCTGACCGACGTATTCCTCGGCGCGCTGACCGCCGGTGTGTCGGCGCTGCTCGCACAGCGACTGCTCGCCCGCGCCCGCCCGGACGCGTGGGCGTTCAGCCACGCGACCGCTTAGCGATGGCCGAGCAGACCACGCCCCGGCCTCGGCCGCGCCGCCGCCAGCGGCCGCCGCGCCAGGGTCCGACGACGCAGGAGCTGATGCGCGAGCGGCTGATCGAGTCCCGGCTGACCCCGAACGCGATCTCGCTCACCGGCTTCCTGCTGAACCTCGCCGCGGCGGCGCTGATCGTCGAGCGGCTGTTCTTCCTCGCCGGGATCGCGTTCATCGTCGGCTCGGTGATGGACACGCTCGACGGTCGCTACTCGCGGATGTCCGGCAAGGGCACGCCATTCGGCGCCTTCCTGGACTCGACCCTCGACCGGCTCGAGGAGGGGATCGTGCTGACCGCGGTCGGAGCGTACTTCGCCTCGCGCCACGATCAGGTCGCGGTCGCCGCGGTCGTAGTGGCGGTGCTGTTCTCGTTGATGGTCTCCTACACCCGGGCGCGCGCGGAGGCGCTGGGCGTCGCGTGCAAGGTCGGGCTCGCGACCAGGCCGGTCCGGGTCGTAATCCTGTCGATCGGGCTGGTGTTCGCGAAGGGCGCATCGCTCGGCCATTTCGAGCTGCTGGCGCCGGCCGTGTACGTGCTCGCGGGGCTGACGGTGTTCACCACCCTGCAGCGGATCCTGTACGTGCGCAAGCAGCTGCACGATCAGGTGTAACCAACCTTCGGAGTAGGAATACCTAGTCCGAGAGGGCACGCGCCACACCCTGTCGCGCAGCCCGACATTTCAAGAAGGGATTTCCTGACCATGAGCACCAATCACGCGCAGCGAAATGGCGCTGGCCGTTACCAGCAGGACAAGGTGCGCGTCGCGATCATCGGTGTCGGCAACTGCGCGAGCTCGTTCGTGCAGGGCATCCAGTACTACCGCGACGCGGACCCGCGCGAGTCGATCCCCGGCTTGATGCACGTCGACCTGGGCGGCTACCACGTGCGCGACGTCGAGTTCAGCGCCGCCTTCGACATCGACGCCGACAAGGTCGGCAAGGATCTGTCGGAGGCGATCTTCTCCGGGCAGAACAACACGATCAAGCTGGGCGACGACGTGCCGAATCTCGACGTGCCGGTCCATCGCGGCATGACCCACGACGGCCTCGGCAAGTACCTGAAGGAGAAGATCACCAAGGCGCCCGGGCCGACGGCGGACATCGTGGAGATCCTCAAGGAGACCCACACCGACGTGGTCGTCTCCTACCTCCCGGTCGGCTCCGAGCAGGCGACGAAGTGGTACGTCGAGCAGATCCTCGAGGCCGGGTGCGGGTTCGTCAACTGCATCCCGGTGTTCATCGCCCGCGAGGACTACTGGAACAAGCGCTTCCGCAAGGCGAACCTGCCGATGATCGGCGACGACATCAAGTCTCAGGTCGGGGCGACGATCGTGCACCGCGCGCTCGCGCGCCTGTTCCACGAGCGCGGCGTGTGGCTGAGCCGCACCTCCCAGCTGAACGTCGGCGGCAATATGGACTTCTACAACATGCTCGAACGCGAGCGGCTGGAGTCGAAGAAGATCTCCAAGACCAACGCGGTGACCTCGATCATGGGGCACACGCTGCCGGCGGACGACGTCCATGTCGGTCCCTCCGACTACGTCCCATGGCTGACGGACCGCAAGTGGGCCCATATCCGGCTCGAGGGCCGGGCGTTCGGCGACGTGCCCCTGAACCTGGAGTTGAAGCTCGAGGTGTGGGACTCGCCCAACTCGGCGGGGATCGTGATCGACGCCGTGCGGTGCCTGAAGCTGGCGCTCAACAACGGCCTCACGGGCCAGCTCGACGGCCCCAGCTCGTACCTGATGAAGTCGCCGATGCACCAGCGTCCGGACGACGAGGCGCGCGCGCTGATCGAGCAGTTCATCGCCGAGTACCCCCGCGGCGCGGCGCCGAGCACGCCGGCGCCGGCCGCCGCGCCGGCGAAGCGGTCACGGGCCAAGGCGTAACCACGGGGCCGCGCAAGCGGCCCCCCAAATAAACTACCCGGCGGTGGACGAGCGGCTCACGATCGCGCAGGTGACGCCGTTCGCCTGGGAGGTCGAGGGCGAGGTCAAGTCCTACGTGGCGGCGGTCGCGAACGAGCTCTCGGGCCGCGGTCACCGGGTGCTGATACTGGCCCCGTCGCAGTCGAATGCGCTCGTGCGGGAGAGCCGGCGGCTGTTGCGGGCCGAGGGCGAGGCGCTGCTCGCGCGCGCGGAGGCGGAGCCGCTCGTGCTCGGGGTCGGCGAGGTGCTCCCGTTCGCGCCGACGCGGCGGCGGGCGGCGTCGCTGCCGGTCGACATCGCGCGCACGATCGAGGATGCGCTGTCGACGCTGCCGCTGGACATCGTGCACGTGCACGAGCCGTTCGCGCCGAGCGCCGCGAGCGTCGCGCTACGCCATTCGCGCGCGCTCAACGTCGGCAGCTTCCACGCGCCGACGGAGCGGCTGCTGTCGACGCAGCTGACCCGGCCGCTGTCGCGGCTGCTGTTCAGCCGGCTCGATGCCCGCACCGCGAGCTACGTCGTCACCCGCGATCTGATGCAGCGCTTCTTCCCCGCTCAGTACGCGGTGATCGTCCCCGGGGTCGATCCCGCGCCGCCGGCCGCGAGCCCGCACGAGGGCGTCGAGCTGGTCCTGGTCGCCGAAGAGGAACGCGCGGCGCTGCGCGTCTTCCTGCGGGCGCTGCGGGCGCTGCCGCGGGATTCGGAGTGGCGCGCGACGGTGTTCTGCCGCCGTCCGCTGACGCCGCCGGCGACGCTCGGCCGCGAGCTGCGCGGCCGGATCCGGTTCCTCGATCCGAGCGAGGCCGGCGAGCGGGAGGTGCTCGCCGGCGCCGACGTGGTCGTGCTCGCCTCGGAGGGCGTGCGACCGGCGCCGGGGGTGCTGCTGCGGACGGTCGCGGCCGGCGCGGTTCCGGTCGCCTCGCGCCTGCCGGCCTACGAGGAGCTGCTCTCGGACGGCGACCGCGGGCCGATGTTCGAGCCCGCCGACGTGCAGACGCTGGCCGCCCATCTCGCCTCCCTGATCGCCGACCCCGCGCTCCGTGAGCGCTACCGGCAACGCGCCGACGGCCTGCGGGCCGAGCTGAGCTGGTCGCGGGTCAGCTCGGAGCTCGAGGGGCTGTATGGGACGCTGGTGGCGCGCCGGCACCGGCCGTCGGCAGGCGGCCAGGTGCGCGCGCGGCTGTCGGGCAGGGCGATGATCGAGGTCGACCTGCACATGCACACCGACCACTCCTACGACTGCGCGACGCCGGTCGAGGTGCTACTCGCGGAGGCGCGAGCGCGGGGGCTGGGGGCGATCGCGGTCACCGACCACAACGAGGTCTCGGGCGCGCACGAGGCGCGCGCGAAGGCGGACGGCGTCAAGGTGATCGTCGGCGAGGAGATCAAGACCGCCCACCAGGGCGAGGTGATCGGGCTGTTCATCGAGGAGAAGATCCCGCGCGGGTTGACGCTCGAGGAGACGATCGCGGAGATCAGGCGCCAAGGCGGCGTGGTCTACGTCCCGCACCCATTCGACCGCCTGCACGCGGTGCCGGATTATGAGCACCTGCTGCCGGTGCTCGACCAGATCGACGCGATCGAGGTCTTCAATCCCCGGGTCGCGATCGCGGAATTCAACGACGAGGCGGTCAGGTTCGCGGCCAAGTACCGGATCGTGGCCGGCGCCGGCTCGGACGCGCACGTGCCCCAGGGCCTCGGCTCGGTCCGGATCCGAATGCGGGATTTCGACGGACCCGAGGAGTTCCTGGCGTCGCTGAAGGACGCGGACATCGTTCGCAATCCGGCCAGCCTATTCTACGTTCAGGCGCTGAAGTTCCTGCAAACGAAGGCTTTACCGGGCGCGACGCGGCGCGCCTCCCGGGATCGCCGGGTGCGGCGCGCCACCGGACAGCGGGCGCGCAAGTCCTGATGCACTCGCAAGGACATGCTCGCCAGCCGTCCAATCCGAGTGGCATGCCGGCGACCGACGACGAGATCAGGGAGAAGTACCTCGAGCGCGCGATCCGCGAGCTGAACGCGTTCTCGCGGGAATTGCAGGCTTGCGCTCACTGTCCTCGCGGCCAGCTGATGCCGGTGCTCGGGTCGGGCCACCCGCAGGCCGACATCTTCCTGATCAAGTACTCGGCGCGGCCCGCGGAGGTGGAGGAGGGGGTCGCGTTCTACGGGCGGACCGGCAACGCGCTGATGAAGTCGCTGAAGCGGCTGACGATCGACCCCCTGGCCGTGTACGGCACGCTGTGCGTGAAGTGCCCGGTGGCCGATCCGGCGATGGCCGATCCCGGCTGCGTGGCCCGGCTGGCCGAGGAGATCGCGATCGTGCAGCCGAAGATCGTGGTCGTGATGGGCCCCGATGCGCTCACCGTGGTCAACGAGCTCGACGTGCCGCTGCGACGCCAGCTGGCGCCGGCGGCGGGCGAGCTGCAGCGATTCACACCCGCGATCGAGGGCCTCTACGTGCCGAACATCGACGAGGCCCTGGACGAGGAGGGCGCCAAGCGCGAGTTCTGGTCGGCGTTCCGGGTGCTGGGGCAGTGGTGGGCTGACCTGCCGCCGTACTAGCGGCTGTGGTTAGACTCGCTGGCATGGACCTCGAAGAGAAGACGCTCGACCAGATCGGCGACCGCTGCGAGGAATGCGGCGCCAAGCTCACGCCGGAGGAGCTGCGAGCGGCGATGGAATCAGGTGGTCCGGCGCTGTGCTCGATTCACGCCGACGAGGTCGTCTCGCTCGGCGACGAGGAGCTCGAGTTCGGGGGCGAGTAAGGGGTCCTCGCCGTACTTACGGACGGGGCCGATACGGCGCTCAGCCGATCTCCAGCACGACCTTGCCGAGCTTGCCGCCGGCCGTGAACCGGTCGTAGGCCTTGCGGACCTGATCGAGCGGGTAGGTCGCGGCGATCGGGACGCGAACCGAGCCTGAGGCCAGCAGCGGCAGCACCGAGCGCTCGAGCGCGCGGGCCGTGAGCGCCTTCTCCTCGAGCGGGCGAGGGCGGAGCGTCGAGCTGTTGATCCGCCCCCGCTTGGCCATCAAGATGCCAAGGTTCAGCTCCGCTTTCGCGCCCGCGCCGATTCCGATCACGGTGATCCGCCCGCCGATGCTGAGCGCCGCGACGTTGTCCGGCAGGTTCGGGGCGCCGACGAGCTCGAGGATCACATCGAAGGGGCCATGCTCGCCGAACCCCTCGGGTACGATCACCTCGGCGCCGAGCGCCGCCACCTGGCCGCGGAGATCCTCGTTGCGTACAGTCGCCGTGACGCGCGCTCCGGCCGCGTGAGCGAGCTGGATCGCGGCCGTCCCGACGCCGCCGGCGCCACCGTGGACCAGCAGCCGCTCGCCGAGCTGGAGCTGGGCCTGGGTGAACAGCGCGTCGTGCGCGGTCGTGAACACCTCAGGCGCACCACCGGCCTCGGCCCAGCCGAGGTTGTCGGGGACCGGGACGAGCTGGCGCTCGTGGACGACCGCCATCTCTGCCTGAGCGCCGCCGCCGACGATCGACATCACGCGGTCGCCGAGTTTGAACCGCTGCGCGCCCGGACCGCAGGCGGCGACCTCGCCGGCCAGCTCGAGGCCCGGGATGTCCTGCGGGGAGCCGGGGGGAGCCGGGTAGCGACCGGCTCGCTGGTGGATGTCGGCGCCGTTCAGGCCGGCGGCGCGGATCCGGACCAGCACCTCGCCCGAACCGGGCGCCGGGTCAGGGTGCTGTTCGACGAACAGCTGCTGGTCGCGGATCGTGACGGCGCGCATCGTCGGTGGGCCGGAACCCTAGCTGGCTAGCGCCGCTCGAGCGCCGCGACGCACTCGATGTGCGGCGTCTGCGGGAACATGTCGACGGGGCGGACGCGGGTCAGCGCGTAGCCCGCCTCGTGGAGCTGGGCGGCGTTCGGCGCGAGCGTGGTCGGGTTGCACGACACGTACACGATCCGCTTCGGCGCGGCCTCGATGATCCGTCTGACGATCTTCTGCGATAGACCCGCCCGCGGCGGGTCGACGACCAGCAGGTCGGGACGGCCGGCGGTCGCCACCAGCTCGCGGAGCTCGAGCCGCACGTCGCCGGCGAAGAAGCGGGCGTTGTCGATCTCGTTGCGGCGCGCGTTCGCGATCGCGTCGGCGATCGCCCGCTCGACGATCTCCAGGCCCCACACCTCGGCGACTCGGGGCGCGAACATCAGCCCGATCGTCCCGATCCCGCAGTAGAGGTCGTAGCAGCGCTCGAAGCCGGTCGGTTCGGCGTATTCGAGCGCCAGCTCGTACAGCCGCTGCGCCATCTCGGTGTTGGTCTGAAAGAAGGCCTCGGGCGACAGTCGCAGGCGCAGGCCGCCCACCTCCTCCTCCAGACGGTCGGACCCTGCCAGCAGCTCGGTCTCGCCGCCCTGGGTGGTCTCGGCGACGCTGTCCATGCGCGTGACGAGCAGGCCGTCCAGCGGACTTGCGGCTTCGATCAGCGGCGCAAGGTTTGGGCTCGCGTTCGTGCCCATGACCAGGCGGAGCTGGAGCCGGCCGGTGTTGCGGCCCTCGCGGACCACGAGGTTGCGCAGCAGGCCGTCGCCGCTGCGGCGGTCGTACGCGGTGAGGTTGGCGCTCCGACACCAGTCGACGACCCGGTCGCGGGCGTCGTTGGCGTGGCTCGAGGCGAGCAGGCAGTCGCGGATCTCGACGATCTCGTCCCAGCGGCCAGGGGCGTGGAAGCCGCACACGAGGCGGCCGTTGGGGTCGCTGCCGAACGAGTACTCGAGCTTGTTGCGGTAGCGCCACAGCTGCGCCGCGGGCACGATCGGCTCGAGCTCATAGGACTCCAGGCGACCGATCCGCCTGAGCGCGTCGTCGACCTGGGCCTGCTTGTACTCGAGCTGGCGCTCGTACGGGATAACCTGCCACGGCGCCCCGGGGTGATCGGCCTGTGGCTGGATGCGCTGCGGGCTCGGATCGATGATCTCGATCGTGCGGGCCTCGGCGTACGCCCGCTTGCGCTTGCCGATCACGGCGCGGACGCGGTCGCCGGGGATCGCGTCGGCGACGAACACCACGTAGCCGTCGTGGCGCGCGACGCCGGCGCCGCCGAACGCGACCGAGTCGATCGTCAGCTCGAGCTCGTCGCCGGTGGCGGGCCTGGACTTGGTGGCGGCGTTCGGGTCCACCGACCTAGCATGCCATCCCAATGGATCTCGACGCTTACCGCGGCTGCGGTTCGGGTGCTGGCCGAGGACCTGGGGATCGGGCAGGTCGCGTCCGAGGGCCCTATCCGATGAGAAACTCGATCAGGGCCTTCTGCACGTGGCGGCGGTTCTCGGCCTGGTCCCAGATCGCCTCGCGGTCCCCGTACAGGACCTCGGGCGAGATCTCGTCGCCGGGATGCGCGGGGAGGCAGTGGAGCGCGATTGCGTGCGGCGCGGCTAGGTCGAGGAGCTGCTCGTCGAGGCGGTAGGGCGTCAGCGCCGCGCGGCGCGACCGCGCCGATTCGGGGTCGTCGTTCATGCTCACCCAGACGTCGGTGTAGACGGCGTCGGCGTTGCGGACCGCCGCGCGTGGGTCGTCGGTGAGCTGCGCCGTGGTCGGGGCATGCGCGAGCGTGTAAGCGGCCGGCGAGGCGATCTTGACCTGCATGCCGGCCGTGGCGCCGAGGATCGCCAGCGAACGGGCAACGTTGTTGCCGTCGCCGACGTACGCGACCGTGAGCCCCTCGAGCCGGCCGAATGCCTCCTTCAGCGTCAGCAGGTCGGCGAGCGCCTGGCACGGATGATGCTCGGCGGTCAGCATGTTGATTACCGGGACGGTCGCGTGGGCGGCGACCTCACGGACGAACTCGTCCGGTCCGGTGCGGATGCCGATCGCGGCGACGTGACGGGAGAGCACGTAGGCGGTGTCGCGGACGGGCTCGCCGCGGCTCAACTGCAGATCGTCGGTCCGCAGGACCATCGGGTGACCACCGAGCTCCTCGATCCCGGCCTCGAACGAGACCCGGGTTCTGGTCGACGGCCGCTGGAAGATCAGTGCCACTGTCTTTCGATGCAGTGCGTCCGAGCTGATCGGGTTCTTCTTCAGCGCTTGGGCGCGGTCGAGCAAGGCGTCCAGCTCGGCCCTCGAGAGCTCAGCTCCGGTCAGGAAGTAGCGAGGCAAGGCGCGCAGTGTACGTTGGGGACGATGGCCCTGCGCGTGCTCACCTGGAACCTGCTGCACGGCCGCTCGGTGCCGGGCGCCGGGCGTGACCTGCTACGAGAGTTCGCGACGGCGCTGGCAGGCTGGGAGTGGGACGTGGCGCTGCTGCAGGAGGTCCCGCCCTGGTGGCCGGGTCTGCTGGGCGAGCGGCTCGGGGCCTCGGCGCGGCTGGTCCTGACCTCGCGCAACGAGCTGCTGCCGCTGCGGCGGGCGGTGGCGACGCGGTGGCCGGATCTGATCAAGTCGAACGGCGGCGGGTGCAACGCAATCCTCGTGCGGGGCGATGTGGTGGTGGAGCATCGACGGCGGCGGCTGTGCTTCTGGCCCGAGCGGCGGTGGGTGCACGGGGTGCGGTTGGGCGGCGGCGTCTGGGTCTGCAACCTGCACGCGACCGCGCACCATGACCAGTGGGCATGGCGGGACGGGCGGACGGCGGCGGCTTGTGCGCTCGCATGGGCTGGCGGCGCAGCCGAGCCGGTTGTGCTCGGCGGGGATCTCAACCTGCGCTCGCCGGCATTCGACGGGTTTGCGTGGGCCGGCGGTCATGACGTCGACCACGTGTTCGTGTCGTCTGGGCTGACGTCTGGGCCAGGCGGGGGCGTGGTGCTGGAGCGGGGACGGTTGTCCGACCACGCGCCGGTGGTGGTGGCGGTTCAGCCCGGGCGCTAGGCCAGCTCCGACGCCCGCGCGCGGACGAGCTCGACGATGTGGGCGGGCGCCTTGTCGGTCGAGCCGCTGTCGAACGGCGGCTGCGGGTCGTACTCGATCCCGAGCTGGATCGCCTGCGCGAGCTGGTCGCCGGCGATGTTCGCGACCAGCGACAGCGCCATGTCGATCCCCGACGACACGCCGGCCGCGGTGATCACCTTGCCCTGCTGCACGACGCGGCGGTTGACCGGAGTGGCGCCGTGCTCGCGGAGCGTGTCGAGCGCCAGCCAGTGCGTGGTCGCCTCGAGTCCGTCGAGGATCCCAGCGGCGGCGAGCAGCAGCGCGCCCGTGCACACCGAGGTCGTCCATTGCGATGTTTCGTGGGCGTTTCGGAGCCAGGAGAGGGTTGGCTCGTCGTGCATCAGCGCCCGGGTTCCGTACCCACCCGGGACGACGATCACCTCGGGGTCCTGCAGCTCGTCCAGCGTGCGGTCGGCGAGTACCGCCAGCATCGCGGTCTCGGTCCGCTTCGGCCCGCGCTCCGCGGCGATGAAGTGAACCGTGGCTCCGGGCAGACGCGAGAGCACTTCGTAGGGGCCGATCGCGTCCAGGGCGGTGAGCCGGTCGAAGATTGGGATCGCGATGTTCATGATGCGGCGCTCCTTCGGATCGGTACGGGGGCAAAGCGGTCGCGGTAGGCGCTGGGGCTGACGTGCAGACGGCGCGCAAACGTCCGGCGCAGCGTCTCGACGGTCCCGAAGCCGCACCGGCGCGCGACCTCGTCGACGATCAGGTCGGTGGTCTCGAGCAGCACGCGGGCGCGCTCGAGCCGCAGCGCCTCGACGTACGCCGCCGGCGTCACGCCGACCTCACGCGAGAACACGCGCGCGAAGTTGCGCGGGCTCATGAAGCTCCGCTCGGCGAGCGCCGCGACCGAACAGGACCAGACATGGCGGCGATGATGGCGGCTGCGGCGCCTGGCCGCAATGTCGTCTACCGGACGATTTCTGCCAAGCCGCTACGCCCGCCCCGCCCGGAGCCCAAACCCCCGCAGCATCAGCAGGGCCTTCTCGCCCAGCGTCCCCCGCCCCGGCAGCACCCCCAGCTGCACGGCGGCGTCGTAGAGGTCGAAGAAGGCCCGCACGCGCAACAGCCGTTCTCGCTGGAGCTCGCAGTAGAAGACGCAGTGGACGACGACGAACTTGTTGCTCGCCGGCAGCCCCTCGAGCGGCGCCTTGTGCGTGCCGAGCAGCTTCGACGGGGCGGCGACGAATCGCCCGTCGTGCAGGCGTTCGCCGGTCCGCTCCAGCCGCGCGTCCGGGAACGCAGCCCAGAGGCGGCCGGCGTGGTGGGTGAGCGCCTCGAGCGATTCGAGCGGCTCCGAGGTGAGAGGGTCCTCGTAGTGGACAGCGGGCACGCACACCCCTTCGAACGCGGCCGGCTCCTTGCCGGACCACGCCGTCTCCCAGCCGTCGATCAGCTCGTCGACCGTCACCGGTGCTGATGGGCGGAGTCGTCAGGTGCGGGCATCCCGAACACCGGCAGTCCCTCCTCAGGCGTCGAGGCCTCGGCGTAGCGGCGGCGCGGAATCCTGCCGGCGCCGCGCGCCAGCGCTCCGGCCTCGACCGCGAGCCGGATCGCCCGTGCCATCGCGACCGGATCGTGGGCGCGGGAGATCGCGCTTGCGCACAGGACCGCGTCGCAGCCGAGCTCGAGCGCCAGGGCCGCATCGGAGGCGGTGCCGACGCCGGCGTCGAGCACGACGGGCACGCCGGCGCGCTCGACCATGATCGAGATGTTGTAGGCGTTGCGGATTCCCATCCCGCTGCCGATCGGAGAGCCGAGGGGCATCACCGCGGCGCAGCCGACGTCCTCGAGCCGGCGGGCGAGGACCGGGTCGTCGGTCGTGTACGGCAGCACGACGAAGCCGTCGTCGACCAGCTCCTCGGCGGCGGCAACGAGCTCGACCGCGTCCGGAAGCAGGGTTCGATCGTCGCCGATCACCTCGAGCTTGATCCAGTCGGTCTCGAACGCCTCGCGCGCGAGCTGCGCCGTGATGATCGCGTCGCGGGCCGTGAAGCAGCCGGCGGTGTTGGGCAGCACCTGCACGCCGGCTGCCTCGAGCACGTCGAGGATCGAGCCGCGGGCGGCGGGATCGAGCCGCCGGAGGGCGACCGTGCAGAGCTCCGTCCCCGAGGCGGGCAGCGCCTCGGCCATGATCTCGTGGTTGGTGAAGCCGCCGGTTCCCAGGATCAGACGCGAGGCGAACTCGCGGCCGGCGATGCGCAGCGGGTGTGTCACGTCGCTCATCCTCCCTGAATCGCCGAGACGACCTCGATCAGAGCCCCGTCGGCGAGCTTCGTCTCGGTCCAGCGCCCGCGGATCACGACCTCGCCGTCGAGCGCTACCGCCACCCCCCGCGCATCCGGCGAAACCCCGAGCAGATCGATCAGGCTCGCGACGGTGGCGCTGGCCGGAACCTCGCGCCGGTCGCCATTGACGGTGACGATCACCGCGCGGCCCCGATCGCGGATCGCGCCGGCGTCGTCGCGAACCGGCCCGGCGCCAGTGCCCGCGCAAGCTCCGAGGGCGGCTCGCCGGTCAGTGCATCGGCGACCAGCTCGGCGGTGATCGGGGTCAGCAGGATCCCGTTGCGGTAGTGGCCACTCGCCCAGAACAGTCCCCGAACATCGGCAGGTCCAATCACCGGACAATTATCGGGAGTGGCGGGCCGCAGCCCGGCTGAGAGCTCGTCGAGCACGAGCTCCGATACGCCCGGGACCAGCTCGCTCGCCTCGCGCAACAGCTCGAACACCGCACCGGCGGTGATCGTGGTATCGAAGCCGCGCTCCTCCATCGTGCCGCCGATCACGTAGCGGCCGTCGCCGCGGGGCACGATGTAGGCGCCGCCCTCGACCCTGATCACCCGCGTCAGCAGGCCCGGGCCGGCCGGGTCGTGCAGACGCAGGATCTGGCCCTTGACGGGACGGATCGGCACCGGCGCGAGGCCGGCGATCGAGGGCGACCACACCCCCGCCGCGATCACCGCTCGCCGCGTGCGGAGCCGCTCCCCAGAAGCCAGCACGACCGCGTCGACGCGGCCCTGATCGAGCTCGACCGCCGCCACCGGCGTCTGCGCCCGCACCTCGCCGCCCGCCGCCGCGACCGCGACCGTGAGCGCGGCGGTGAGCTTGCGGGGATCGATCGCGTGGTCGTCGGGCACGTCCAGTGCCAGGCGGAGTGCCGGCGCGAGCGCCGGCTCGAGCCGACGAGCCTCGCTCCCGCGAAGCCGCTGCACAGCCAGGCGCAGCCGCGTACGCAGCTCGAGCTCGCGCACCAGTGCCTCCGCCTCGTCGCCGTCCCTCGCCACGAGCAGCGTGCCGCAGTCGGTGTAGCCGACGTCGTCGCGGCCGGACGCGTGCGCCAGCTCGGACACGAACCGCGGATACGCCCGCGCGCTCGCGAGCCCGAGCTCCAGCAGCACCTCCTCTCCCGGCCGCGCTTCCGCGATCGGGGCGACCATGCCGGCGGCGACGCGTGAGGTGCCGCCCCCGGGCTGACCCCGGTCGAGCACGGTCGCTCGCAACCCGCGCTCGCACGCTCGCCAGGCGATCGCCAGTCCGATCGCGCCGCCGCCGATCACGACGACGTCTGCTGGTGCTACGGATTCGTTGTGCAAACTGAGATCCTCCCTGCGCCGGCATTACCCGGTTCAGGTTCTGACGGTCGGCGAACCGCATGTCCGCCCTCTCAGCCCAGTGGTAGGGCTCCCGTTGGTGCAATCGTAGCGTGACGGTCCTGGCAGACTTGGGTGTGTGACCAATCGCCACGCGCGGCTCGCGGCCGCCCACCTGTACCTCGTCTGCGACGCGGAGCCGGATACGTTCCTGGAGGCGGCGCTGCGCGGCGGCGTTGACATCGTGCAGCTGCGAATGAAGCACCGGCACGACGCGGAGATCGTGGCGAATGCCCGCCGGTTCGAGCGCGCGTGCCGCGAGCACGGGGCCCTGTTCATCCTCAACGACCATCCCGACCTGGTCGCCGAGGCCGGCGCCGACGGTGTGCACGTCGGCCAGGACGACATGCCCGCCTCGCAGGCACGGGAGATCGTCGGTCCGGAGCTGTTGATCGGGCTCTCGACCCACGAGCCCGAGCAGATCGACCGGGCGTTGTCCGCGGGCGTCGACTACATCGGTGTCGGTCCGGTCCGCGAGACGCCGACCAAGCCGGGGCGCCCGGCCGTCGGGCTCGAGCTGGTCCGCTACGCGGCCGCCAATGCCGGCGGGCTTCCGTTCTTCGCGATCGGCGGGATCGCACCCGAGAACGTCGACGCGGCGCGCGCCGCGGGCGCGACGCGGGTTGCGGTGGTGCGTGCGCTCACGGAGGCCGGCGACCCCGAATCGGTGGCGCGGGCGTTACGGTCCGCGGTCACGCCCGTGGAGGCGCGCGGTGGCGCAGCGTAGCCGCAAGCGCGGGCGGCGCGAGAAGCCGGCCGGCGTGGCGCCGGCGCCTAGCAGCCCGGTCGGCGCGGCGCGGGCAACCACGAACCCATCCGGCGCGGCCCCCGCAGCCGCCACGCCGCGCCGGCGCAACGCCGTCGCCACGCCGCGCCCCACCCGCGCTCCGTACACCGGCCGCTCGGAGGACCGCAACGCCGCCGTCCGCGCGACGCTGGCGCCGCTGGCCCCGGGCGAGCGCCCGCTCGCGATCACGGTCAGCGCCGCGATCACGGCGCTGCTTGGCGCCGGCAACCTGATCGCGTTTCTCGCGGGCGCGAAGATCGGCGGCAAGCACCCGGCGGCGGCGGGGATCATCGTTTTTTCGCTCGTGATGTTCGTGTGCACGATCGGCCTGTGGAAGATGTGGTACGGCGCGGTGCTCGGGTTCATGGTGATCCTGGCGATCGTCATCTGCCTGTTTGCGCTGCTGCTGGTCGAGGCGAGCAACCTGCTCGGCTTCCTGGTGCCGCCTGTGATCATCGGCGGCGCGGGGTTCCTGTTTATGAAGCTGGTGCGGACGCTGAGTCGCATCCAGATGCCGAAGGCACCAGGCCCGTAACGGCTCCCGCAGGTCGTATACGCTCAGATCGATGCCTGAATCCGCTTACGACTGCGTTGTGATCGGCTCTGGCCCCGGCGGCTACGTCGCCGCGATCAGAGCCGCACAACTGGGAATGAAGACCGCCGTGGTCGAGAAGGACCGCGTCGGCGGCCGCTGTCTCAACTACGCGTGCATTCCCGCGAAGGCGGTCCTGCGCAGCGCCGATGTGCTGTCCGAGGTACGCGACGCGGGCGAGTTCGGCATCAAGGTCGCCGCGCCCGAGGTCGACTACGCGGCCGTCAGCGCTCGCCGCGAGAAGGTTGTCTCGACCCTGACCGGTGGCGTGTCGGGACTGTTCAAGAAGAATGGGATCGACCTGATCGAGGGCGAGGCGAGCATCGCCGGCCCGGCCACCGTCAGCGTCGGCGGCCAGCAGATCGCCGCCAAGGTGATCGTGCTCGCGACCGGCTCGGTCAAGAAGCCAATTCCCGGGACCCAGTTCGGCGGTCGCGTGATCGGCACCGAGGAGGCGTGGGCGCTCGAGGCGCTGCCGAACACGATGGCGGTCGTCGGAGCAGGCGCATCGGGCGCTGAGATCGCCTCCGGGTATGCCCGGCTTGGCACCGAGGTGATGCTGTTCGAAGCGCTCGAGCGGGTGCTTCCGACGGAGGATGCTGACATCTCGAAGGTTGCCGAGCGCGGATTCAAGCGCCAGGGCATCGCGATCCACACCGGCACCCTGGTCAAGGACGTCGAGACGACCAAGACCGGCGTCAAGTTCACGCACGGCGAGGAGTCCGGCGAGGTCGAGTGGCTCGTGATCGCCGCCGGGCGCGGCCCGGACATCGCCGCGCTCGGGCTCGAGGCGGTCGGGATCAAGCTGGCCGAATCGGGGCTGATCGAAGTCGACGGCGCGATGCGCACGACGGCGGCGGGGATCTACGCGATCGGCGACGTGGTGCCCGGACCCGCGCTGGCGCACAAGGCCTCCGACGAGGGGGTGATCGCGGTCGAGGATGCCGCCGGCCTCCAGACGCACCCGATCGAGTACATCGACGTGCCGCGCGCCACCTTCTGTACGCCGAATGTAGCCAGCTTCGGGCTGACCGAGGCGCAGGCTCGCGAGCAGGGACACGACGTGGTCGTGGGCAAGGTGCAGTACGGAGCGGTCGGCGCGGGCACCGTGTACGGGGACCGGACCGGACTGATCAAGGTCGTCGGCGAGAAGAAGTACGGGGAGCTGATCGGCGGTCACATCGTCGGCAGCAAGGCCACCGAGCTGATCCAAGAGCTCGTCAACGTGCGCGTGCTGGAGGGCGGTTACCCGGAGCTGGCGCACATCATCCACGGCCACCCGACGCTGTCGGAGGCGGTCATGGAGGCAGCCCGAGCAGCTGACGGCTGGCTGATCCACGGTTAGCCCGGTGGCGCGCCTGCCCGCCGCCCCAGCAGTCTTCTACTACGACCTCGGCAGCCCGGCGTGCTATCTCGTGGCCGAGCGGATCATGTCCGCGCTGCCGGTCGTGCCGGCCTGGGAGCCGGTCTCCGCGGAGCTGTTCGGCGGGATCGAGCCCGATCCCGCGCGCGCCGAGGTGCAGGCGCTGGTGGCGGACCTCGGCGTGCAGCGGTTCCGCTGGCCGCCCCGGTGGCCGCCGGATACCCGCCGGGCGATGCTCGCGGCGACGTTCGCCAAGCGGATCGGGCGCGGGCAGGCGTTCTCGCTGGCGGCCTTCCGCCAGGCGTTCGCGGGTGGCCGCGACCTCGACACCGAGGACACGCTGATCCTCGCGGCGGCGGCCTGCGAGATCCACCCGACGGCGCTGCTGATGGGAATCGGGCTGACAGCGACCGTGGATGCCCTGGGTCAGGCGTGCGCGCGGGCCCGAGCGGAGGGCGTCGAGAGCCTTCCCGCGATCCAGGTGGGCAACCGGTTGCTCTTGGGGTACGACTGCGTCGAGGAGGCAGCGGCAGCGCTCGAGAGCTCGGAATGAAGGCCAACCGCTCGTTTCACTTGATCGTCTCCCGCGAGGGGATCGAGCCTGCGTTCCTCGCGGATGCCGACCGACTCGACCGGATCGAGGTGGTCTCGATCGACGACGGCGAGGTGGTCCTGTTCTGGGACCTGCCCGCCAAGCAGGCCTCGCGGGTGCTCAGGGACCTGCGCACCGACCTCGCGCAGCTGGACACGGACGAGTTCATCGCGCGCTGGGACGGGGCCGACATCGCTGACGACCGATTTACTTAGGCGATGACCGACCTGCCACCAGCCGCCACCACCTCGGCGGGCGTCAAGGGCGAGACCCGCGTCGAGGAGCCGACCGGCCGCCAGCGCGCGATCGCACGGCGAACGGCGGAGGCGCGCGCGACCGTGCCACATCTCGAGCTGACGGTCGACGTCGACATGAGCCTCAGGCTCGCTGCGGGCGATCCGGTGACGGCCAGCCTTGTGTGGGCATGCGCGCTGGCGCTGCGTGACTGCCCACGCGCGAACGCCGCCTACCGCGACGGCCGGTTCGAGCTCTACTCCAGGGTCAACGTTGGTCTGGTTGTGGACGACTGGGACGATTTTGTGGTGCCAACGGTGTTCGATGCGGACCGGAAATCGATCACGGAGCTAAGCGGGGAAATCGAGCTGCTGGTCGAGCGGGCGGCGGCCGGCGCGCTGACGCCGCCGGAGCTAGCCGGGGCGACCTTTACGCTGACGGACATGAGCACGTCCGGGGTACGCAGCCTGTTCCCGGTACCCAGCCCGCCCCACGCAGCCGCGGTGGCGGCCGGCACGATCCGGGAGGCTCCCGTGGTCCGCGACGGAGCTCTCGCGCCGGGCCGCCTGACCACCTTGACCCTGACCTGCGATGGTCGGATTCTGTTCGGAGCACGGGCGGCGGCGTTCCTCGTCAGGATTAAACAGTTGTTGGAGGAGGCTCGACGATGACGGATACGCTGGAGGACACCGCCCGCCGGATCGCGGATGGCGGCCGTGAAACGCTGGTCGCACGTCTGCGTCCCGTGTTCGAGCAGGCAGCCGCGGCCAATGCGGACGTGCTCAAACTCACCCCGCAGCAGCTCGACCGGATGGTGTCGTACGCCGTCGACGGGGCCGACGGAGTGCAGTGGCGGCGCGCGCTCGCGTCGGCCGCGACCGAGGAGCTCGGGATCGCCTTCGCGGAGGCGATCAACCACCCCGCGGTGGCGCGCGCGCAGGAGATCGTCGGGGCGCCGTCCTACGAGGCGAGCCTGGCGGAGCGAGCGGCAGCGAGAGAAGCCGAGAAGGCGGCAGCGAGAGAAGCCGACGAGAAGCAGAGCGAGAAGAGAGCGAGAAGCGGAGCGAGAGAGGCCGAGAGAGAAGCAGAGCGAGAGGCGGCGAGGGAGGCCGAGAGGCGGGCCGCGGCGGCCGCGGCCGCACCGGCTAGCGGAACGCAACCTGAGGCAGGACCCGTCGCAGCCGCCGGCGCTCCACCCGAGCCCGCAGCCGCCGCCGACGCGCCACCCGAGCCCGCACCCGCCGCCGACGCGCCACCCGAGCCCGCACCCGCCGCCGACACGCCACCCGAGCCCGCACCCGCCGCCGACGCGCCACCCGAGCTCACACCCGCGACCGCCGCGCCGCCCGAGGCCGCACCCGCCAACCGCGCCGCACGCGCCACTCCGACCCCGCCGCCGCCCCCCGACACAGCCGAGCCCGACGCCGCCCAACCCGACGCCGAGGACGAACCGTTGGAGCTCCGCCTGCTCGCCGTCCACCTCGGCGGGATCGCGAACCTCGCTCCCGCCGAACCCGACCTGGAGCTTCGCCTCTCCGACCAGGGCCTTGACATCGTCCGCGGCGGCGGCGCCGTGTTCGGACGGCTGGCGTGGGAGGACATCCGGACGCTCGATGTGGTCGATGGCCGCAGCCGGGGCGTGTTGGGCCGCCGAGCGACGCAACTCGTCGTGCGCAGCGATCGCGGTAACGCGAGCTTCGAGGTCCCGGGCGTCAGCTCTGCCGAGCTCCGCGAGTTCCTCGCCCCGATGCTCACCGGCCGCACCTAGCTCATGTCCCGGCCGGCGCTGGGGAAAATGCGGCCTGTGACCAGAGCGGTGACATTGGCGCAGCGGTTGCGACCGGCGGTGGGGGACGAACGGGTGCTGGCGGCGATCGCGTCGATCCCGCGCGAGCGGTTCGTGCCCGCTCGCGAGCGTCGGCGCGCGTACGAGAACGTCGCGCTGCCGATCGCGTGCGGGCAGACGATCTCGCAGCCGTTGGTGGTCGCACGGATGCTGGCGGTGCTCGCGCCGGCGCCGACCGATCGCGTGCTCGACGTCGGGACGGGATCTGGCTACCACGCCGCGCTGCTGGCGCTGCTCGCCGAGCACGTCTGGACGATCGAGCGACATCGCGAGCTGAGCGCGATCGCCAGGCAGACGATCGGGCAGCTCGGGCTCGACAACATCACGTTCGTGGTTGGAGACGGCTGGCAGGGGCTGCCGGAGCAGGCCCCATTCGACGCGGTCAACGTCGCCGCCGCGACGGGCGTGGCGCCGCCGCGCGAGCTCGAGCGGCAGCTTGCGATCGGAGGCCGCCTCGTCGCGCCGGTCGGCGAGACGAGTCAGCACCTGATCCTGACCTATCGGAGTGGGGCCGGATTCGAACGCCACCAGCTCGAGGCGGTTCGGTTCGTGCCGCTGGTGCGCGACTCGGAGGCCTGAGCGGCGCTCGAGCCGCCGACCGCTACGCCGCCGCGGACCGATCGACCTCCAGGCGCGCCCGCATCACGTCGACCGCGACCGGGCTCTCGTCGATCAGCACGAATCGCCGACCGAGCGCCCGGCACACGGCGCCGAGCGTTCCCGAACCGGCGAATGGGTCCAGGCACCAACCGCCGGGACGCGACGAGGCCGCAACCATCCGCCGCAGCACGCCCTCGGGCTTCTGAGTCGGGTAGCCGGTCTTCTCGCGCCCGTTGGTGGGCACGATCGTGTGAAACCAGACGTCGGTCGGACGCTTACCCCGCGCCGCCTTCTCGGGGCCGACGAGACCGGGAGCCATGTACGGCTCGCGCTCGACAGCGTCGGCGTCGAAGTGGTGGGCACCGGGGGTACGCACGTACACGAGGATCGTGTCGTGTTTGGCAGGCCAGCGGCGCCTCGGCTTGGCCCCGTAGTCGTAGCTCCAGATCAGCTCGTTCAGGAACGCGTCACGGCCGAACAGGTCGTCGAGCAGCAGCTTGCAGTAGTGCGCCTCGCGGTAGTCGATGTGGAAGTAGAGGGTCCCGTGGGGCGCCATCAGCTCGCGTGCCGCCGCCAGCCGGGGTTCCAGGAACGCGAGGTAGTCCCCGAAGGCGTCGTCGTAGCTCAGCGTCTGGAGCAGCCGTGAGCTGTACCGCCGGCCGCCGAAGCCGACCCGCTCGCCGGCGGCATCGGCCAGGACCGCGAGCGTGTGGCGCGCCTGGGCGCGGCCGGTGTTGAAAGGAGGGTCCATGTAGATCAGGTCGAACACACCATCCGGCAGCCTCGAGAGCACGGCGGCGTTGTCGCCGGCGATCACCAGATCGTCATCGAGCAGGAGTTCGTCGGTCGCTGCCTGAAACCGCATCCCGGCGAGAACGTAGCGCGCGCTGCGGCCGGATCGGAACCGACCCGATAGGATGGATTCAGTGATTTTGGAGCGCCTTGACAAGTGGCGTCGCGCGATCCTCGAGAAGCGTGTGGCCAGGTTCGCGATCTCCTCGCTTGTGGCCGCCGGCACGAGCGCGATCGTGTTCCCGGTCCTGTATGTGCTCGGGGCGTCGACGACGGCGTGCTCGATCGCCGCGTTCGCCGCCGGCGCGATCCCGAACTGGACGATGAACCGCCGCTGGACGTGGAAGGTGGAGGGCCGGGTCGCGTTCGGGCGCGAGGTCGTCGCCTACGTGATCATCTCGGCCGCGACGCTGACCGCGCTGTCACTGGCGACCGGTTGGACTCACCGTCAGGTTCAGAGCATTCCCGCCGGCCACGGCATCCGGGTGCTGCTCGTGACGGCCACGTACTTCGCGGTCCTGATCCTGCTCTACGGCCTCAGGTTCTTCCTGTATCAGTCGTGGATCTTCTCGGGCCGCAGCCGCGTCCGGGCCGCCTTGCGGTCGCGGCGCCAGGTGTGGATGGCGGCGCGGGCGAACCGCACCCCGTAGCCGAAGTTCCCACCCTTCTTGGTGCCGGTCGCGTGGACCCCGCGATCGCGCATCGTGGTCGGCACCTCGGCCAGCCGGAAGCCGTTCAGCGCCGCGCTGATCATCAGCTCCGATGCCTGATACTGCTGCTGCTCGAGCGTGACCACGCCGGTCAGCTCGGCGCGCATCGCCCGGATTCCGCAGGCTGGATCGGTGATCCGGTGGCGCACGATCACGCTGATCAGCGTCCCGAAAACGAGCACTCCCAGGTGTCGCGTGCGGTCGGTCGTGAGCTCGGCGCCGAGTCGGCGTGAGCCCGAGACGAAGTCGGCCCGACCGGCCAGGATCGGCTCGATCACTCGGCCGAGCTCCTCGGGCTCGTACTGCCCGTCGGCGTCGATCGTGGCGATCACATCGGCTCCGCGGGCGCGCGCCAGCCAGTAGCCGAGGCGCAGAGCCGCGCCCTGGCCGCGGTTGGCCAGCACGTCACAGACGAGCGCCCCGGCCGAGCTTGCCTCCGCGGCGGTGGCGTCCTTCGAACCGTCGACCACCACGATTACCTCGAGCTGCAGGCCCGCCGCCTCGGACGGGATCTCGGCGATCACCTCGGCGACGGTCGGCTCTTCGTTGTAGGCGGGGATCACGATCGCGAGCGGGGTGCCGGCGCCGGGCGGATGGGCGGCCAGGAACGCCGCGGCGGCGGCGCGCTCCACCGGCGCGAGCCGCGCGAGCTCCGCATCGAGCTCGAACTGCCTCGTCGGAGCGACCGTCACGAGCGGCCTCCGACGGCGCTCACGGGCCCCTCGACGTCGGCGCGCGACCACTCCTCCCAGACCGCCGCGAGCCCGTCGGCGAACTGCAGTCGCGGCGACCAGCCGGCGGCGCGAGCGCGGCTCGGATCGACGATCACCGCCGGCATCTCACCCGGCTTCGCGGGTCCGTGGCGAACCAGTAGTTCGGCGCCGGTCGTCTCGCGCACCGCGTCGAGAACCTCAAGCACCGACAGCGAGCTGCCGGAGCCGATGACCATCGGTCCGTGCCAGTCCTCGCTCAGGAGCGCGAGACGGAACGCAGCGACCACGTCGCTGGCGTTCACGTAGTCGCGCACCTGACGGCCGTCGCCATAGATCTCGAACGTCGAGCCGGTGCGGATCGCGCGCATCAGCCGTGCGACGATGCTGTCCTTTGCCTGCATTCCGAGGCCGTAAACATTAGTGAGCCGCAGGCAGGCGCAGCGCACGCCGTAGGACGCCGTGTAGGCGGACATCAGCATCTCGGCGGCCGCCTTGGTCGAGCCGTACGGGGTAAGCGGCCGCAGCGTCGCGGCTTCGGTGATCGCCGGCGCCTCCATCGGCCCGGTGACCGCGTTTGTCGACGCGAACGCCACCGCGCGCACGCCCGCCTTGCGCGCGCCTTCGAGCAGCGCGGCGGTCGCGGCCACGTTCGTGCGGTAGGTCTGCTCGGGGTGCTCGAGCGACCGCAGCACCGAGGTGACGGCGGCGAGGTGAACGACCGCGTCGAATCCCCCCGCGAGCGCGTCCGCCAACACGTCCGCGTCGCCGAGATCGCCGATCACCGTCTCAACCTCGGTGTCCGGATGCGGCTTCAGGTCAACGACACGGACATGCGCGCCGTCGGCAGCGAGCGCAGAGACGGCGTGCCGGCCGATGAAACCCGAACCGCCGGTGACGAGGACCCGCCGGCCGCGCAGCTCCCCGGAGGCGGATGGGCTCACGTCTGCGCGAGCGCGCTGGCGGTCTGGGGCAGCTCGCTGGTCGTGTCACGCCAGCTCACCGTCGGCATGATCGCCGCCAGGTCGACCCGGTCCTTGTGGCGCTCGACGACGTCGAACAGGTGGTCGATCAGCGTCATGCTGAGCAGCGTCGGCTTCAGGCCGAGACCCTCGAGCGCGGTGTGCTTGGCGTTGTAGTAGTGGTTCTCGAGCTCAACCCGGGGATTGTCGACGTGCTCGACCATCGCCTGGCCGGGGAACTCGGCGGCGATCGTCTCGGCGATCTGCCGCACCGACATCTGCTCGGTCATCTGGTTGAAGACGCGGAACTCTCCGCGCTGGGCCGGGTTCTCCGACGCGATCCGGATGCACTCCGCGGTGTCGACGATGTTGATCAGGCCACGGGTCTGCGAGCCATTGCCGTACACGGTCAGCGGATGGCCGAGCACCGCCTGGATCACCATCCGATTGAGCACCGTGCCGAACACGCCGTCGTAGTCGAACCGCGTCGCCAGTCGGGGATCGAGCTTCGTCTGCTCGGTGTCGGCGCCGTACACGACCCCCTGGTTGAGGTCGGTCGCGCGCAGCCCCCAGATCCGGCAGCCGAACTCGATGTTGTGGCTGTCGTGGACCTTCGAGAGGTGGTAGAAGGAGCCGGGACGCTTGGGGAACATGACCCGGTCCGAGCGCCCGTTGTGCTCGATCGTGATCCACCCCTCCTCGATATCGATATTGGGGGTGCCGTACTCCCCCATCGTGCCCAGCTTGACCAGGTGAATGTCGCGGTCGAGGTCGGCGATCGCGTACATCACGTTGAGGTTGCCGACCACATTGTTGGTCTGCGTGTAGACCGCGTGGCGCTGGGAGATCATCGAATATGGGGCGGCGCGCTGCTCACCGAAGTGGACGATCGTGTCGGGGCGGAACTCAGCCACCATCGCGTGCACGAACTCGGGATCGCACAGATCCCCGACGTACGGCTTGATCGCTTTGTTACTTACCTCGAGCCACGCGCTCACTCGCTCCTCGAGCGTCGCGATCGGCACCAGACTCTCGACGCCCATCTCCTCGTCATAGCCACGACGCGCGAAGTTGTCGGCGACCGCAACGTCATGTCCCGCGGCGGAGAGATGGAGGGCGGTCGGCCATCCGAGGTACCCGTCACCGCCTAGAACCAAGATTCGCATACAGATGCTCCAGTGCCTTCTACTTCGAGTTGGGGTCAGAGCTCCGGCCTACGAGGCGGCCGATGTGTCGGCCAGCAGCACGGCGATCGCATGGCCTCGCGAGGGCACGAGAATAGCCGACCGGACGTCCGATAGTAGGCCACCGACTCCGGAAGGTTACGCGAGGCACCGGCGCCAAACATTCCCTTTATGTTCATAATGCTACTTTCGGTCCGTCGCTGGAGGCGGTCTCCGCCCCGGTTGATACCGTCATCGTCGTCGACACCGTGCGTCGACGCTCTGCAGTGGCCACCTTCGTCGTCGTCTGTCCGTGACCGAGCAAACCATCGACGCCCCGCCGGTCGAGGCTCCGCGCGCTCCCGAGCGGCCGGCGCCCTCGCCGCGCGCCTCCGCCGTCGAGCTCGCGCGTCGCTATCCGTGGGTGCTGGCCGGGATCGGGCTGCTGCTCCTCGGCCTGATCAGCGTGCTCTGGTCGCGCACGCGGCCGGGCTACGACCCGTACGGCTGGCTGGTGTGGGGCAAGCTCACGATCCATCTGAAGCTCGACACCAACGGCGCGCCGTCGTGGAAGCCGATGCCGTTCCTGTTCACGGTCCCGTACGCGTTCTTCGGCCGCTACCAGCTGTGGCTGTGGATGGTGACCTCGCAGGCGATCTCGTTCAGCGGGCTGGTGTTCGCCTGGCGGATCGCGTTCAAGCTGACCGCGTCGCCGCCGGAGCGCCGGTATGCGTCCTATGCGGCCGGGCTGTTCGCGGCGGCGTTCGTGCTACTGCTGTGGGACTCGGTCAGCCACTACAGCTACCTGCACTACATCTTCAGCTCCGAGTCCGACACGATGATCGTCTCGATCTGCCTCGCGGCGATCGACTGCCATCTCTCCGGCCGGCGGCGGTGGACCTTCTGGCTGTTGTGGCTGGGCGCGCTCGGCCGGCCCGAGGTGTGGCCGTATCTCGGGCTCTACGCGATCTGGATGTGGTTCTCGATGCCCTCCTACCGCCGGTGGATCGTCGGCGCGCTGGTGCTTCAGCCGGTGTTGTGGTTCGGGATCCCAGGTCTCACTTCCAAGAGCCTCCTGACCGCCGGCAACGTGGCCGAGAACTCGCCGCGCGAGCTGAAGGGCAACAAGGTCACCGGCGTGCTGGTGCGCTTCCGTCAGTCGGAGCCGGTCGGGGTCGAGCTCGCGGCGCTGTTCGCGTTCTGCCTGTCGGCGTGGCACTGGCGGCGGGCCGGCGGCCGGCTCGAGCGGCTGGCGTTCTGGCGCCAGGAGAACCGCGCCGCGTGGCTGACGCTGGGCTGGCAGCCACGGATGGCCGACGCGACGGTGCTCGTGCTGGCGGCCTGTGCCGCGCTGTGGGTGCTGATCGAGATCGCGTTCGCGCTGCACGGCTTCCCAGCCGTGCCCCGTTACATGTACGAGGCGGGCGCCGTGATGTGCGTGCTCGCGGGCGTGTTCGTCGGGCGCGTGATCGGCGATCTGCCGCCGTATCTCGTCCGTCTCGCGTCGCGCCTGTCGCCGGGGATCGGGTCCCGTGTAGCGACTCGGCTCGGCGCCTGGGGAGCGGTGATCGTCGTTGCCCTGGTGGCGATTTCGGTGCTCCCCTCTGCTCACAGCGGCTACCGCGCCGAGCGCCTCGACCTCACCCACGAACGCGCTCGGACGCTGGAGATCGGCCGCCTGCGCACGACCGTCAACCTGATCGGCTCCAGCTCGCGGATCATCGCCTGCGGCCAGCCGAACATTCCGATCGAGTACCAGAGCATCTTCGCCTGGTACACGGGCATCAAGGTCGGGGCGCTGTACGTCAGCCCGACGTACCTGAAGAAGCACCCGCATCCGCTCCTCAACATCTATCCGGTCGGCAATAGCTGGAGGGTGTTCCCGAGCCACTTGCAAACGCCCGCGCAGTACGCGGCCTGCCGTGGTCTGACCTTCGTCTACCGCTCCTGACCGGGGCCGGGCCCGATGCCCGCAGCCCTCGGTCGGCGTCGCGTCGCACATAACCGGGCGATACGCCGGCGGCGGATCGCGCTTGCCGCGGGCCTGGTCGCGGCGATCGTCGTGATCGTCGTCTTGGTGTTGTCCCTGAGCGGCTCCACCGGGTTACCCCGGATCCCGTCGCCGGGAATCGGGACGCCGGCTCGGTCCGGCGATCCGTTCGCGTACGTGTCCTCCAGGGAGGCGGACTACACCGCCCGCGCGACCGCCGGCAACGCGTACCCGCTGTTCAGCCAGAGCCCCGGAGGCGTGCCCGCCACCGCGGCACGGGTGGCAGCGTACCGGCGGCTGATCGACCAGGTGACCGCGGGCACGGTGATCGACCCGAACATCCTCGAGGCGATCGTGTTCGTCGAGAGCGCGGGGCGCCCCAACGTGATCGCCGGCAACAATCCCGCCGCCGCCTCCGGGCTGACCCAGATCCTGGCCCAGACCGGGCAGTCGGTGCTCGGCATGCACATCGACCTGGCACGCTCGACGTCGCTCACGAACCAGATCAACGACGACTACGTGCGAGGCCAGCTCGGCCCGATCCCGGCCCTCCAGCGGCAGCGCGCCCGTATCGATGACCGCTTCAACCCCAGGCTCGCACTCGCCGCCACCGTTCGCTACCTGCAGCTCGCGCAACGCGAGCTGGGCCGCTCGGACCTGGCAGTCGTCTCCTACCACATGGGCCTCGGCAACCTGCACCAGGTCCTCGACGATTACGACGGCGGTCAGCCGGTCCCATACGTCCAGCTGTATTTCGACACCGCGCCAGATCACCACGCGAGCGCCTACAACCACCTGTCCGGATTCGGCGATCAGTCCTCCCTGTACTACTGGCGCGTGCTCGGCGCGGCCTCGATCATGCGGCTCTACCGGTCAGATCGAAGCGAGCTCGCCCGCCTGGCGGCGCTCGAGACCGCCAGCGACTCGGCGGCGGAGGTGCTGCATCCGCCCGACCGGACGCCGCCGTACGCCAACCCGGCGGCGCTCGCCGCCGCCTACAACGACCGGACGATCGTGCCGTTGCCCTCGAACGCCGGCCGGCTGGGGCTCAGCTACGACCCCCAGATGGGCTCCTACGCGCGACAGGCGGGCGCTCCCGTGGCCCTCTACCGAGGACTGCGCCCGACCGCCCTCCAGCTGCTGATCGAGCTCGCGGCGCAGATCCGCGACCTGTCCGGCGTGGCGGCGCCGCTGATCGTCTGGAGCACCGTCACCGACCTCCACTACCAGCAGACGCTCGCGATCACCGACCCCGTTGGCGCGACCGGCTACTCGTTCCAGATCCTCCGTCAGTACGCCAGGCCCGCCCAGGCAGCCGCCTTCCAGGAAATGCTCGACCGCCTCCAGTCACTAAACGTGATCGCCTGGGCGCCGGAGGCGGAGGTGATCAACATCACGGTGGCGTCGGACGCGGTGCGGGTGATTGGTGGCGGGGCGTAGGTGGCGCGGCGGGCGATGTCGTGAGGCGGCGTGGGGCGGGTTGGGCGATGTCGTCCGACGGCGTGGGGCGGCGGTGTTGGGCGATGTCGTGGGTAGCGCGGGCGGTGTTGGGCGATGTCGTGGGCAAGAGGGAGGGACGCATTCGCGGGTCCGGAGACCCCGAAATACATGCTGAACTTCCCAAACCCGACTGCACGCCCGCCGTTTGGGAAATCGAGCATGAATATCGTGCTCAAGTTCCCGAACCCGGAGCCGGCGATCGGGTTTGGGAAGTTGAGCACGTTTTCGGCGTGCGCCAGCGCGAGCGAGTGGCGTTATTGTCGGTCCCGTAGGCATGGCGGAGGACAAGGAACGACCAGATCGCCCCACGCGCGCCGCGAGGGGCCCTCGGGACACCGCCGGGCAAGCGAAGGACCACATCGCCACACCCGCCGCGGCGGAACCCTCCGGACAGCGCGGGCTGCGACGCCTCTGCCACGTCGGCATCCGGCCGGGCCCTCACGAACTGAGCCGGAGTCGTCCAGCTGGATGCCGCGCCGCGGCCGCGGCCCCATAACCCGTTCGTGCCCGCTCCGGACCATCGGCCCCGCCACCTCTGTAGGTTCCGTGCATGACAGACGCGATCAGGGCCCCAGACGAGCTCTTGGAAGGCCTCCCCGACTTCCCGTTCGCGTCGAACTACCGCCAGCTCGACGGCCTTCGGCTCGCGCACCTCGATGTCGGCGATGGGCCGCCGGTGATGTTCTTCCACGGGGAACCGACGTGGTCGTTCCTGTGGCGCAAGGTGATCCCGCCGGTGCGGGATGCCGGCTACCGGTGCATCGCGCCGGACCTACCCGGATTTGGTCGCTCGGACAAGCCGGTCGAGATCAATTGGTACAGCTACGACCGCCACGTCTCGGCGGTGGCGCCGCTGCTGAGCGAGCTGGACGTACGCGAGGCGACGATCGTCGTGCACGATTGGGGCGGGCCGATCGGGCTGCGGCTGGCCGCCGAGCATCCGGACCGGATTGCGCGGATCGTGATCCTCGACACCGGACTGTTCACCGGCAAACAGGTGATGACCGACGCCTGGATCGCGTTTCGCAACTTCGTCGAGCGGACGGAGGACCTTCCCGTTGGATTCCTTGTGCGGGGAGCCTGCAAGCGCGATCCCGGCGACGAGGTGATCGCCGCCTACGAGGCTCCGTTCCCGAGCGTCGCCGCCAAGGCCGGCGCACGTGCGTTCCCACTGATGCTCCCGACCTCGCCCGAGATGCCTGGGGCGGCGGCAGGCGCGCGGGTGCTCGAGTCGATGGGATCCGACGCGCGACCGAAGCTGATCCTGTGGGCCGACTCCGACCCGGTCCTGCCGTTGGAGGCCGGCCGGCGGTTCGCCGCCGGGCTCGGCGGCGAAGTCGAGCACGTGATCGCCGACGCCTCCCACTTCCTGCAGGAGGACGCAGGCCCCGAGATCGGGGCACTGATCGCCGACTGGCTCGGCTCCGCCGGCTAGCGTTCGCGGCGACCCCTAGCTATAGCTAGGAGACCGGTTCCTTCTCGCGCTCGGTAGCCGGCGCCGGCGTCGGGGCGGCGGCCGTCGTGGTCGCGGGCCGGGCGTCGTACGCGGCGCGAGCACCGTGGACGGTCCTCCTGGTTTCTAGTGCGGTGGCGTTTCCGGAAGGTATCGAGCGGGGACCGGCGGCGCTTACTGGCTCTGCGACGCCGGCGTGTCGGTGCCGCCCTCGCCGACCGGGCGCGCAACCGTGTTAGTGGCGCCGTCGCCGACCGGGCGCGCAACCGTGCCGGGGGCTCCGCCGCCGACCGGCGCCGCAACCGTGTCGGCGGCGCCCTGGTTGCCTGAAGCGCTGCCGGGGACCGAGCCGCTGTCGCCGCTTGAATTGCCGCTGCCGGCCGAGCCGGCGGTCGTGCTCGACCCGGTGCCTTCAGTCGAGCCGCTCTGGACCGTGTCGGCCTGGCCGGTGTTGCTCTGTGCGGAACTGCTCTGACCGGCACTCTGGCCCCCGTAACCGGTCCCGCCACCACCACCGCCGTTGTCGACACGCCCGACCCCGTAACTGCCACTGCTGCCGCCGCCGTACCCGGTGCCGCTGCCGCTGTAGCCGCCGCCCGAGCCGTACCCGTAGCCGTAGCCGCCGAAGCCGCGGCTCGTGCCGCCAGGGCTACCGCTCTGCGCGCCACGGCGAAAGCCCGACTGAGCGCCGTAATCGCCGCCGTCGCTGAGACCGCCGCCGCTGGTCGACGAGCTCGAACCGCCCTGGATCACGTAGCCGACGCCGGGCCCGCCCCCATGCGGGGTCGCTGACACCGATGTCGGCGTACCGCTCGCGGGCGCGACTGAAACGGTCTCCGTCGGGACCGGGCCGCTGGCGGGGCTCGTCGGAGCGGGCAGGACGGGTTCGACGGGCGCGGTCACAGGGGCAGCGCCGCCGCCGGGATGGCCCGAACCGGACCCGTTGCGATGCCGGATCGGATCGCTCATCTGGACGGCGCCCACCGGATACACCGCCGCCCCGCCCGTAACCCGGCTGGTCTGAGCGGACGACGCGGTCGTCGTCTGGCCACCTGCGGCCCCACGCTCGGCCGCGACGGCGCCCACCGAGGGCTTGGTGTAGGAAACGGAGCCGTTGAAGGTGAAGTTCGACGAGGCCTTGGCGGAACCGCTCGCGCCCGGCCGGACGGGCGCCGGGCTGCGGGACCTGAGCTTGTGAGCGCCGATGCGCGACGGCTCCCTGAGCTCGTGGACGGCGGCGATCGTCCCCGCGGTGCCGATGCCCGCCAGCGCGGCCCCGAGCAGGCCCTTGAGCAGACTCGCCTTCAGCGCCGAGGACGCGAGCGCGCCACCGCCCGTGGCGCCGATCCCGGCACCACCGCCGACGACGCCGCTCAGCACCGCGTTCTTGACGGCGACCGTCGGCGCCACCGGCAGCACGATTGCGAGCCGCTTGCGCTGACGGTCGGCCTCGTGACGGAAGTCGCGGCAGCCCGAGCACTCCCGCAGGTGGCGGCGGATGTTCGCCCGCCGGAGGCCCGCGCCCCGCAGGCTCGTGAGCTGCTCGCGGATCTCGCTGCAATCGGTCTCGCGGGCGGTGCGGCTGGCGACGAGCGATTCGCGCGCCTGGAAGACCAGTGCCTTGACCTTTTCGCGCGGGACGCCGAGAACGTCGCTGATCTCCTCGTGCGTCAGCGCATCGAGCTCGGCGAGGACGAGGGCGGCCCGCTGATTGTCCGGGAGGCGACGCATGTCGACGACCAGGTCGCGGAGATCCTGGCGGCGCTGAACCTGGACCGCGAGCCCCTCGGTCGCGGACTCGACGAGGCGCTCCGAGGGCTGCTCGCGCCGCGCCCTCAGCACCGAATAGCAGCGGTTACGGGCAATCGTGAACAGCCAGGCCCGAAGCTGGATCGGCTTCTCCGAACCGATCAGATCGTTGTACGCGGCCAGAAACGTGTGCTGAACCGCGTCCTCGGCCTCCTCCGGATGGCCCAACATGTGCCGGCAGAACGACAGGATCGCCCGGTGGTGGCGATCGTATACGGCCTCGAACGCGGTCATGCGCCCCTGCCGGATCAGCGCTACCAGGTAGGCGTCCGACGCTAGTCGCAAGAACTTCGACGACCGTATCCCTGTAACCCCTGTCGGCACCAATCGAGGCGCCGCACTGGCTTCCATGCGCGCATTATTCAGCATTTAGCACCCAAAAAGGCAACCGAATAGACGAATTTGCCCGGTCGCAGTGGGAAACCCGTGCCTCTGGGGGGGCCAAACCGGCTGGCCGGTCAGCCAAGACCGCGCCGGGGACTATGCTGCGCCGATGCCCAAGTTCCGCTGCGACGGGCAACGGCTCGCCTACACGACGTTCGGCAAGGGCCCGCGGGTCACGGTCCTGATGCCCGCGCTGCTGCTCTCGCAGAAGATGCAGTGGCCGCTCGCACGGGAGCTGGCCGCCCGCGGCAACCGGGTGATCACCTTCGATGTTCTCGGCCACGGCGACTCGGACCGGCCTCGCGACATGTCGCGGTACTCGATGCCGGCGTTCGCGCGGCAGGCGGTCGCGCTGCTCGACCACCTCGAGATCGGCGAGGCGATCGTCGGCGGGACCTCACTGGGTGCCAACATCACGCTCGAGGTCGCGACGCTCGCGCCGGCGCGAGTTCGCGGGATGGTGATCGAGATGCCGGTGCTGGATAACGCAATTCCGGCCTGTGCGGCGGTTTTCTCGCCACTGCTGTTCATGCTCACGTTCGGCGAGCCGGTGATGCGAGCGATCGCGAGCCTGGCGCGGGCGGTGCCCTACCAGCACGCCCCCTTCCTGACCCAGCTGACGCTCGAGTGCATGGCGCAGGACCCGGGGCCGAGCGGCGCGGTGCTGCACGGAATCCTCTTCGGACGAACCGCGCCGCACCGGAACGAGCGCGAACAAATCCAGGCGCCGGCAATCGTGATCGGCCATCCCCGTGACCCGGTCCATCCGTTCTCGGACGCCGACATGCTCGCGGCCGAGCTCCCCAACGCGCAGCTGATCGGCGCGAGCTCGATCATCGAACTGCGAATGCGGCCCTCGCGCCTGACGGGCGAGATCGCGCAGTTCCTGGACCGGTGTTGGGGGGTCGGGTTCGACGCGGCCGCGGGGCGGCGCGCGGCCAGTGCGTAGGTGGCGGGCGGTTGGCGCGTAGGTGGCGGGCGGTTGGCGCGTAGGTGGCGGGCGGTTGGCGCGTAGGTGGCGGGCGGTTGTCACCCGCCCCTACCGCGGCCGCGGCGGCCCGGGCGGCGCGACGATGTCGCGACCCGTCGGCTGCAGCGCCTGATCGAGCTCGAGCTGCCAGAAGTAGCGCGTGAACGTGATTCCAGAGCGGAATTCGCCGATGTGGGGTTCGATCTGCTCGCCGCGTGCGATGCGGACGATCAACTCGGGGTAGGTGCGGCCTGGGAGGGCGGCGTACATGGGCGCTGGGAAGGCGCCGCCGAAGCGGGTGTTGACGTCGGTGATGCCCAATCCGATCGAGCGGTCGCGGAATGCCTGGACGGTGCAGGGGCCGCGGACGCCGAGGGCCTCGACGACCCGGGCGCCGAGCGACACGAGCTCGGGGTCGTCGATCACGGTGCCCTTGATCGACTCGCCGCCGCGGGATTCGATCATTGTCCGCGGGATCGCGTTCAGACAGCGGCCGGCGAGGTCGGAGAGGCAGTCGATCGAGAACTCGGGGCCGTCCATCAGGCGCTGCACCATCGTCGGCTCCTCGACGTAGCGGACGAAGAACTCGGCGGCCTCGAGGTCGTCGGCGCGGTGGATCGAGCGGGCCCCGGAACCCTGCCGGGGCTTGACCATCACTGGGAAGTGCTCGACCGGCTCGCCCGGCAGGACGGTCGGGGGCGAGGGCAATCCGAGCCGCGAGAGCAGCAGGTGGGCCTCGTACTTGTCGAAGGTCGCGCGGGCGATCGCCGGGTCGGGCACGAACGCCGGCAGCTCGCCGGCGGCGCGCGCGTGCGCCAGGACCTCGATATCGAGATCGGTCAGCGGGACGACCGCGCGGACGCCGTGGCGCGCGCACAGGTCTCGTAGCGCGGGCACGTAGCCCGGGTCGTCGATCCGCGGGACCGCGACGCGATGGTCGGCGGCGTACTGAGCCGGCGCGAGCGGGTTCGGGTCGGCGGCGACGACGGTCGCGTGCTGGGCGAACGCGGAGACGATGTCGTAGCGCTTGCCGACGCCGGTGAGCAGTACCGCTAGGTCGCCGCGGGAGGCTTCCATCCGCCCGTCCCTCCTTTGTACAGCCCCTGGCCGGTGAACACCATCCGCGCCGTGCGGGCGAGGATCCGAAGGTCGAGCAGCAGCGAGCGGTGGTCGACGTACCAGAGGTCGAGCTCGATTCGCTCGGGCCACGGCAGCGATGCGCGCCCGTTGACCTGTGCCCAGCCGGTGATCCCGGGTTTGACCGCCAGACGGCCGCGTTGGCGGCCGGTGTACTGCTCGACCTGGACCGGCAGCGTCGGGCGGGGACCGACGATCGACATCTCGCCGCGCAGGACGTTCCACAGGTTCGGCAGCTCGTCGAGCGAGTAGCGGCGCAGCCACGTGCCGACGCGGGTGATCCGGTCATCTCCTTGCTGGATCGCCAGGCCGGCGCCGGTGAACTCGGCGCCCCGGACCATCGTGCGCAGCTTGTAGATCGAGAACAGCTTGCCGTCCTTGCCGACGCGGGTCTGGCGGTAGACCGGGTGGCCGGGCGACTCGATCCGGACCAGGACCGCAAGCAGCGCCACGAACGGCGCCGAGACAAGCGAGCCGACGCCGGCGATCACGAGGTCAAGCAGCCGCCGCGTCACCGCGTCCCCTCCGCGGGCTCCCACCCGGCCGCGGTGCCACGGACCAGCCAGTCCCACAGCCCGGCCACGAGCGAGGCGGTCGTCAGCACGTAGTAGCGCGCGATCAGCAGCGGCCGCAGCGGCAGCACCGGCGCGAGCGCCGCCGCGACCAGCACCGCCGCTTGGATCGCCACGGCCACGACGTACACCCACCCCTTCCCCAGCAGGGCGATGCTCGTCCCGAGCGCGATCAGGTGCAAGAACGGGGACAGGTACCGCAGCACCCGGTGCGAGAAGATCATCAGTGCGTACAGGGGGTCGTAGCCGCGCGGCGAGAGCATCCCGCCGCGCACGACGATCGGCCAGCCGTGGCTCATCATCCGGCGCTTGCGGGCGAACTCGCCCTCGATCGTCGGGACCATCTTCTCGCTCGCGTGGGCGGTCGGCGCGTAGACCGCCAGCCAGCCGCGCTTGACCATGTTGAACGGGAACGAGAGGTCGTGGCCCATGATCGGGTCGACGACCAGGTAGGCGTCGCGGCGGGTGGCGTAGATCGCGCCGTTGCCGCCCGTGACCGAGCGCACGCGCGACTCGAGCGAGCGCAGCGCCATCTCATAGCGCCAGTAGACGCCCTCCTGATTGGTGCCGCGCTCGTTCACAAACCGCACGTCGCCGCACACGTAGCCGACGCGGGGATCGGCGAACGGCGCGATCAGAGCCCGTAGCGCACCCGGCTCCCAGCTGACGTTCGCGTCGGAGAACGCCACGACCTCCCCCCGGGAGCGGTCGACCGCCGCGTCCTGGGCGCGGATCTTGCCCGCGCGCGGCAGCTCGAGTACGAGATCGGCGCCGGCGGCGCGGGCGCGCACGGCGGTCTGATCGGGCGAGCCGTCGCAGGAGACGATCACCTCCAGGCGCTCGGCGGGATAGTCGAGCCGGCGGAGGTCGGCGACGCGGTCACCGATCACGTCCTGCTCCGCGTATGCCGCGACGATCACCGACACGCTCGGAAGCTCCGCGGCGCCGCCACCCCCGCCGCGACGACCACGGTCGCGATCGCGCGGATGCGCCACCGGCGCCAGCAGCGCCAGCAGCAGCGGGTAGCCGACCTGCGTGTAGACGAGCAGGCCGGCCGAGACCCAGAACACGATCACGAGGGCGGTCAAGGCGGGGCGGATTGTGGCGTAACGGGAATAGTTGCGTAGACAACTACGCTGCTAGGCTGAGCAGCATGATGGAACTTGGACTCGCAACCTTCGCCGATCTCGGCCCTGATACGACCCCGGAGCAGCGGATGCGCGAGCTGCTCGAAGAGGCCGAGCTTGCCGACCAGCTCGGCCTCGACGTGTTCGCCGTCGGCGAGCACCATCGCCAGGACTACCTGGTCTCGGCCCCCGCGGTCGTGCTGGCCGCAATCGCGGTCCGAACCGAGCGGATCCGCCTGTCGAGCGCGGTGACGGTGCTCAGCTCCGACGATCCGGTCCGGGTGTTCGAGCAGTTCGCGCACGTGGATCTGCTGTCCGGCGGACGGGCCGAGATCATGGCCGGTCGAGGATCGTTCATCGAGTCGTTCCCGCTGTTCGGCTACGACCTCGACGACTACGACGAGCTGTTCGCCGAGAAGCTCGAGCTGCTGCTTGCGATCCGCGAGCAGGACCGAGTCAGCTGGTCGGGCAAGCACCGGCCGCCGCTGCACGATGCGCTCGTCTGGCCGCGCCCGACGAGCCGGGAGGCGCTCCCGATCTGGGTCGCGGTCGGAGGCACGCCGCAGTCGGTGGTCCGCGCAGCGGCGCTCGAGCTGCCGTTGACGCTCGCGATCATCGGCGGCCAGCCGGAGCGATTCGTACCGCTTGTCGGCCTCTACCGCCAGGCGTTCGAAACCGCCGGCCACGACCCCAGGGCCGCACGCGTGGCGATCAACACGCACGCGTTCGTCGCGCCAACCCCAGAGCAAGCCGACGCGGCGTTCGCGCCCTCCTACCTGCAGATGATGAACCGGATCGGCCGCGAACGGGGCTGGCCGCCGGCGGGACGGGCGCAGTACGAGGCGCTTCGCTCGCCCCGCGGCGCGCTGGCGGTCGGCTCGCCCGAGCAGGTCGCCGAGAAGCTGTTGTTCGAGCACGAGCTGTTCGGCCACCAGCGCTACATCGCGCAGATGAGCGTCGGCGCGGTCGCGCACCGTGAGGTGATGCGCTCGATCGAGCTGTTCGGCACCGAGGTCGCGCCCGTGGTTCGCGGCGAGGTCGCCCGGCGCGAAGCCGGCGGCGTGCCGGACGCCGCGCCGGCCGGCAGCGTCCGCACCGACGCTGCGATGAACGGCTAGAGGCCATCCCGGCGGCCCCCGAGTTTCGTCCAACGCGGGGGCGCTCAGCATCGGCCATCCCTCAGACCAGCTCGCGGTACAGCGCGAGCGTCGATCGCGCCGCCTCGTCCCACGAGTACGGCCCGGACGCCGCCGCCCGCGCCGCCGCCGCCAGCCGGGCCCGCGCCGGTGGATCGGCCAGCAGGGCAACCAGCGCGTCCCGCAGGGCGGCCGGATCCTCGGGCGGCACCAGCCGCGCGGCACCGAGTGCCGCGACCTCCGAGAACCCGCCGACGTCGCTGAGTACGGCCGGCTTGCCGAACGCCAGCGCCGTCGCCAGCACCCCGGACTGGTCGAAGCGCTCGGTCCGCGCGTACGGCAGCACGACCAGGTCGGCGCGGGTGAAGAACGCGGACAGCTCCTCGTCGGACACGTACCGGGACACGAACCGCGCGCCCGACGGGGCGCCCGCCTGCAGCGCCGAGATCGGCATCCGCGCCCGTCCCACGATCCACAGCTCGGCCCCGTCAACCGCGCCGGCGGCGGCGCGCCAGGCCGCGAGCAGCGTGTCCAGTCCCTTGTAGGGCCGCAGCAGCCCGAAGAACAACGCCACCGGCCCTCGCACGGCCTGGAGCTCCACCGGCAGCGCCCGTTCGCCCGCGAACCGCGTCAGGTGCTCGAACGCACCGTGATGGATCACCCGCACCTTGCCGGGATCGACCCCGAGCGCCTCGACCAGCTGCCGACGGCCGTACTGGGAGTGGACCACGAGCGCGTCGAGCGCGTCGTAAAGGCGCCGCTGCGCCCGCACCTGGCCCGGACGCGGCTCACGGGGGAGCAGATCGTGGGCGGTGAGCACGAGCGGGCGGCGAGGCAGCACCGCACGGTCGAGCCAGGGCACGTCGAGCCACTGGAAGTGGACCACGTCGGCGCGGCGCGCGAAGCGCCCGTAACGGACCATGTCCGGCAGATGCTCGGCCAGCTTTGCGACCCGCCGCAGACGCGTGCCGGGCGCGCCGACCGCGTGCCGGTAGAACAGCTCGCGCACGCCGAAGCCGTCCGGCGCTGGCACGGCCCCGTACGCGAACCGGCTCGTGACCAGCTCGACCTCGGCGCCGGTCCGCGCGAGGGCCGCGCAGAGCGCGTGGTCGTATGGCGGCGTGAACGCCGACGGGTCGACCATCTGGACCCGCATCACGGCCGCCTGGACGCAAGCTCCCGCCCCGCCAGCCTGCCCAGGCGGTTCGCGGTGGCGTTGACGCTGTCGCCGCCGAGCGGGTGCAGACGGGCGCCGCGATCACGGTTCAGGCGCAGCGCGGCCGGCGCGAGTTGCGACAGGCTCGGCTCGCCGGGCCCGCGGCGAAACAGATCGAGCATGCAGCGGACCGGATGGCGGGCCAGCAGCCGCGCGAGCGCCGCCGCCCGGGTCGCGGCTCCGTCGTCCTCGCGGTAGTGCACGACCAGCGTACGGGCGGCACCCAGATCGACGATCTCGGGCCGGGCCACCGCCTCAACCCGCGCCCCGTCCAGTGTCTGCGCGAAGTCGGTCAGAGGGTCGGATGGGGCCGGGAACCGGTCCGCGATCAGCACGACCCGCACGCCGGCGCGATCCCCGTTTGACGCCTGGGGACGGTTGGAGAGCGTCAGGCCCGCGAGTTCCTCGGCCGCGAGCACCGCGTCGAGGGCGACGAACCGGGCCCGGTCGAGTCGCCCGGTGCGGCAAGCGGGAGCGCCTGCGCCGCGGCCCCCATGGGCGCGGCGGACGCGGCCCCCGCGCCGGCCGCGGGCGAACGCCCGTCGGGCGGCCGGCTCGGGCTCGAATCCCTTGTATCGGCGACCCAGCCAGGCGCGTCCGGCGGCATATCCGCGCCACTGGCGGCGCAGCTCCCGGACGGTCGTCCGGTAGCGATGCTCGACGCGCGCCCCGGGCCGCAGCGCGAGCCGCCATCCGGCCTGTTGCAGGCGCCAGCTGAAGTCTGTGTCCTCGCCCGCGCGCACGCCTTCGTAGAAGCCACCGATCCGCTCGAACGCCACCCGGCGCACGAGCAGGTTCGCGGCGACCGCGCGCGGACGGTACGGATGGGCGACATGGGCCTGCTGGCTGAGGAAGCTGCGGGAGGCGCCGTAGCGGGCCGCGACCGTGTGTGCCTCGCGCGCCGGCACGACCTCGCCGGCGAGCGCGCCGATGTTCGCGTCGGGGGACTCGGCGAAGTACGCGTCGAGCAGCCACCGGGGTGCCAGGCAATCCGAGTCGAGGAACAGGATCCAATCACGGCGTGCCCGCGACGCGCCGACGTTGCGGGCGTAGGCGGGCGAATGCTCGCCGAGCGCCCGCACCACCTCGATCCCGTCGACGGGCGGCGCGAAGCCGGTGTTGTCGGCGAGGATCAGCTGATCGCCCGGGAGCGTGTCAAGCGCTCGCAGTACCTCGGCCGCCGCGCGCGCTGCGGTGCCGTCGCCCGCGAACGGCATCACGACGCTGACCGCGGGCCGGGTCACGACTGAGTTCGCGCCGGCGTCGCGGTCAGCGCGCGCACCCGGCGGACGAGCTCGCGGGCCTGGCGCAGCTCCTGCGCGTGGGCGAACCCGGTAGCCAAGAGGATCAACGGAATCAGCGCGAATACCAGCGCCCGGGTGACGAACCCGAGCAGCCCGTGCGTCGGCAGCAGGAGGTCGCCGGCGGCGGCCACGCCGCCCATCACCAGCCACAGCTGCGCCAGGCGGCGCCACTCGAACGCGACCGTGAACGCCTTGCGGGTCAGCAGGTGCATCACTGCGAGCATCACCACGTACGCCCCGCACAGTGCAATCCCGGCACCGGCGATGCCGAGCGGCGGAACGAGAACGATGAGCAACACGACATTTGTGATGAGACCGGCGAGCGCCGCCGGAAAGTTCCGAGTGGTCACCTTTGCCCGGCCGGCGATCACCAGGAACACCACCCACAGACCGTACAGCGCCCACCCTAGCGCCACCCACGGCAGCGCGCGGTACGCGTCGTAGAACGAGGGTGCGGCGAGGATCCTCAGCACCCACCGCCCGAGCAACGCCAGCCCCGCGACCACCCAGCCGCTGACGAGCACATAGTAGGTGGCCACGAGGCCGTACAGCCGAGCGGCCTCGGCGTCGTCGCTGACCGAATACGCCAGCGGGGGCCACGCATACTGGAACGCGCGGACGATGAACGCCACCGCCCCGGCGAGCTTGACCGCGATCGAGTAGAGGCCCGCGAGCGATGGACTGCGGTCGTGGTAGATGTAGTAGCGGTCGACGATGCTGAGCGCGTAGACCGAGGCCTCGGCCGGGACGGTCGGAAGGCCGAACCGCAGCAACGTCGAGAACTGCTCGGCCTGGCCGCGGCTGATCACAAGCCGGTGGCGCATCGCCCACCACAACCCGATCAGCACCACCGTCGAGGCGCCGTAGTTGCCGAGCAACAGGCCGCGCGGCCCGTCGCCGAGCACCACCACGAGCACCACCGAGGCGGCGATCGTCAGCCCGACATTCACCAGTGACGCGATCGCGTAGGTGCGCAGCCGCTCCTCGACGCGCAGCAGGCCGTACGCCAGCTCCAGGTTTGTGAACGCCCACAGACCGAGGACCGCGACGCGGAACGTGGAGACATCCTCGTAGCCGAGCACCAGACGCGACAGCGGCCCGGCGAACGCCGCGAGCAGGACCGATACGACTGTCGTCGTGATCAGCAGGAACCACACCGCGCGGCGCGCCAGCGCGTCGCGTGCCGCATCGTCAACGGCGGCGAAGTGGTAGCGCAGGAACGCCTCGATGATCCCGAACCGCACCAGGATGCTGACGAAGATCACCCCATTTGCGAGCAGCTCGACGACGCCGTAACCGGCCGGCGAGATGTACCGCGTGTACACCGGCAGAAGCAGCACCGCGATGAACTTCGAGACAACGTCGGCGACCTGATAGGCCGCCAGCGACGACACCAGCCGCTTGAGGTATGCAGTCACGGCGCCAAACGGTACGCGCAGGGCGCCGGTCTTGATTGGCCCTCGGATCGCGAGGCTAGAGCACGGTCACCGCGGGGCGATCGACCACGTGGCCGGTGTTGCACGCGGCATCGGTCACATCGAGACCGATCCGATACGTGCCGGCTCGCGCGCGCCGGTGGTTGATCTTGCCGTTCCAGACCACCGACTCGCCGTTCCACGGCGTCGGGAAGCTCTTCACGAGCCGAGCTCCGCGCGAGCTGGTGCGGTAGATGCGGATCGTCCCGCCCCGCTGCTCGTTGCCCGCATAGTGGATTGTCACCGAGCCGTCGGTCCGCGGAATCACGTCCGGGTCCACGCTCGTGATCACCGGACGGGGAGGCACCGTTCTGACCGTGATCGGCAGCGGTGTCCCGCCGTTGGTCGAGATCTCCAGCGTCCGGTCCTGCTGCAGGAGCTCGACCCGGACGTAGTAGTGACCATCCGGCGCCAACGAGCCATCCGCCGTGCGGCCGTTCCAGACGAACGCGGTCCGGTCACGGACCGGCATGTACCGTCCGGTCGCGAGCGTCGCGACGATCTTGCCCTTCGAATCGACCACCCACACGTCGATGTTGTCGGCCCGGTGCAGCAGGTAGAACGAGATCGTGGTGTACCGGTAGCTGACGTAGCGCGGCGGGTTGGCCGTCGGGGCGTAGCAGGTGTTGCCGTTGACGGGGTTGATCCAGGCCGGGGACGGGGCCGGCGTGCCGGCGATCAGGGGAGTGGTGACCTTGAGGTGCTGAGTGACGAAGAACGCCCCGACGGTTGCCACGACCAGTGCCGCGAACGCGGCCATCGGCAGCCGGGTCAAAGCCTCAGCACGGTCGTGTTGGGGAGGTCGAAATCGTGGAACGCGTCGAGCCCGCGGGGGTCACGCTGGCACAGCATCACCCGGATCGAGCCGCCATGACAGACCACCAACGCGGGCAGCTGGCCGGTCTGCCGGACATCGTCGATCGCCGCCGAGACACGCTCCTGCTGCTCCAGCAACGACTCGCCGCCCGGAAACCGCCAATCGGGGCCGGCGCGGCGCCAGGCCGCGTAGAGCTCGGGCTGCTCGCGTTCGACCTCGATGAACAGGCGTCCCTCCCAGTCGCCGCGGTCGCCTTCGCGCAGCCGCGAGTCGAGCCGCGGACGCAGGCCGACCGCTTCGCCGACGATCTCCGCCGTCTCCGCCGCCCGGCTGAGGTCGGAGGACCACAGCGAGCGGATCCCCTCGCCGGCGATCCGTTCGGCGAGCCGCTGGGCCTGCCGGCGGCCGGTGTCGTTCAGCGGCGTGTCGAGGAAGCCCTGGAAGCGCAGCGGTGGCAGATTGTCGTCGGTCTCGCCGTGGCGAGCGAGGAGGATCGCCCCCGTGTTCACTGCGACTGATACGCCCCTGCGCCCGCTGTGTCCGAGCGCAGCCCGAGCCGGATCGTCTCGAGCGAGAGGACGTCCTCGGGTGCGATGTTGCCGAGATTGACCTCAGGCCCGAACCGACGCACGAACCACACCTGCTGGTCTTTGCGGGGCGCTTCGAACAGGATCTTGTCGGGCGAGATCGCGTGGGCGATCTCATCGATCAGCCCCATCCGGACCTCGCCGTCATGCCGGAAGATCCCGACCGTGCCGCTCTCCCTGGCCTCCGCGATCACCTTCCACGCGCCCGCCGCCAGCTCTTGTTCGATCTGCTCGACCCAGCGGTACGGGGCCATGATCCGGGTGTCGTCCTTGGATCCGACCTCGGACAGCACGACGAACTCCCGCGACAGCTGCTCGATCAGCTCGAGCTTGTGGTTGTGGTCGAGCTCGATCGTGCCGTCGGAGATCTCGATGTGCCCGAGCTCGAGCTCGTGCAGCCACGCGACCAACCGCTCGAGCCGGTCCTGTGCGATCGCCAGCTCGGTCAGCGTGCCGCCGAGCACGACGGGGATCGCGCTGTCCCGGTAGCGCTCGAGCTTGCGCTCGAGGTTCCCGGTCACGAGCGCGGTACCCCATCCGAGCTTGACGAGGTCGATGGCCTGGCCGGCGACCTCGATCAGCCCGTCGATCTCGCCGACCGACAAACCCCGGTCGAGGACGTGCGTGATCCCCTCTTCCCGGGGTTGGGCGCTCCGCGTGGGGAGGTCGAGCAGATCCGTCATCGCGATCGAGGGTCGGCGTCTAGGTGCTCGACGTGCTCGCGGCCGTTGACGTGCTCGAGCTGCTGGAGGCGCTCGAGGCCAGATCGGTGCCGGCCGTCACGACCACGTTGGCGTTGCACGACGTCGAGGGACAGGCGATCGAGCGGGTGCTCGAATCGATCGGCTGGACCGAGCTCGCGGGGAGCTTGAGCGACGCGGCCACCTCGACGGCGTCGTTCTTCGCGCCCGGCATGTACGCGACCACGGAGCTCGTCTGCGTCTGCGTCTGTGCGTTGGTGATCGCTCCCTGCTTGTAGCCGGCGGCGGTGAGCTTGCTCGCGATCCGCGCCGCCAGCCCGGACGTCGAGGTCCCGTTCAGGACCGCCACGGTCACGGTCGACGGCCTGAACGCCACCACGGTCGCTTGGTGATGGCGCGCCGCGGCGGTGTTGTTGTGAGTCGAGGTGTGGGTCGCGACGTTGGTACCGCCCGAAGAGGTGATGATCAGCAGCGCGGCAACGACTCCGGCGACAGCCAGCGCGCCGATTCCGATGACCAGCGCTCGCACGCCCCGCGGGGAGCTGGACCGCGGCGGCGACCCGAGCGTGCTCGGGGGTAGGCCGGACGATCCCCGGCCGCCGGGTGTTCTCGTCGTCGGACGGATCTGAGCTCGCGGGGGGCCAGCGGGGGGAACCGTTCCCCGGCGCCCACCGGTGCCGCCCTCGCCGTCGTATGGCCCGCTGCCGGCGCCGATCGGGGGCGGTGCCGCTGAGGGAGCCCCGTTGGCCACGGCAGTGGCCGGCGGCAACGACCCGACCGCGGTCGCGTCGATCGGTGGGTCTGCGACCGCCGTCGCGGCGGCCACCGTCTCCGCTGGACCGATTGGAGCGGCGGTTGGTGCCGCCGTCGGACTGTCTTCGGACACCGGCACGTTGTCGGGGGTCGGAATCAGCTTGGTCGCCGCCGTCAGGGCCGGCGCGCCGACGCCCGCCGGGGCGACCGGCACCAGTGGCTGCCTGGGAGCGCCCGGGGCGGCGGGGCGCGAGGCGGCGGTCGCGGCGGCGGCGGCCGTAGCTCCGGCGGCCGCGGCCCCGGCGGCGGTGGCCCCGGCGGCGGTGGCCCCGGCGGCCGGGGCTGCCCCGGGCGCGGTCGTTCCGGCCGACGGCGCCCGGTTGGCGAGCGCTCGCGCGACGCCGGGTGGCGGCGGGACGGGCGGAACGGACGCCTGCGGCCCGGTGGCCTGCGGCCGGCCCGATAGCTGCGCCAGGCGCGCCTCCAGCTGTTGCACTCGCTGGGCGGACTCGTACGCCTGCTCGCGCAGGGTCGAGGTCTCGCGCGCCTGCGCGAAGAACAGGAGCACCAGGATCGCGAGCCCGACGATCGCTGCGAAGCCGGCGTCAGCCCCTACCGAGGTGATGAAGTGATGGACAGAAAAGGCAAAGGGCATCGATCCCATGGCCATCGCAGTCTACGTGCCGACCCGGCCGCTTGAGACTCCCGCACCCGCTGCTCGCGCGCGAGACAGCTCGCCGACCTGGTCCGCCAGCGCCGCCGAATCGCCCTCCAGCACGAGCAGGTTCACGTCGGCGAAGGTCTGCTCGACCCAGGCGGGATCGAGCGCGTCGCGGTCGGCTCGGAGGATCTTCTGGGCCGGGGTCGGCTGCGGCCGCTCGTACGGGTTGAACAGATCCTCGTGGAACTTCTCTCCGGGGCGCGCGCCGACGATCTCGATCGCGATGTCGCGATCCGGCTCCAGCCCGGACAGGCGGATCATGGTCTCAGCCAGCTCGATGATCTTGATCGGCTCGCCCATCTCGAGCACGAACACCTCGCCGCTGGTGTCGCCCAGCGAGCCGGCCCGGATCACCAGCTGCACCGCTTCCGGGATCGTCATGAAGTAGCGCGTCATCCGCCGGTCGGTGACCGTCACGGGCCCCCCGGCGGCGATCTGGCGGCGGAAGAGCGGGACCACCGAGCCCGACGAGGCGAGCACGTTTCCGAACCGGACCGTCGCGTACTTGGTCAGCGGGTGGCGTGCCGCCGCGGCCTCGACCGCCCACTCCGCGAGTGCCTTCGAGGCCCCCATCACGGTGGCCGGCTTGACCGCCTTGTCGGTCGACACGAGCACGAACGTGTTGACCCCCAACTCCCCGGCGATCCGCGCCACGAGTCGGGTCGCGAGGGCGTTGTTGCGGACCGCCTCGACCGGATTGAGCTCCATGATCGTGACGTGCTTGTAGGCGGCGGCGTGGAACAGGATCGACGGCCGGTGCTCGCTCAGCACCTCCCGCATCCGCTCCTCCTCCTTGCAGTCGGCGAGCACCGAGACGGCGGAGTTGAAATGGCGATCCTCCTGGAGCTCGCGGCTGATCTCGAACAGGTTGTCCTCCGCATGGTCGACCAGCACCAGCCGGCGGGGCCCGACGCGAGAGATCTGGCGGCACAGCTCCGAGCCGATTGAGCCGCCCGCGCCGGTGACCATCACGATCTGGTTGGCCAGGTAGGCGCCGACGCGCTCGAGCTCCTCGCGGAGCTCGTCGCGCCCGAGCATGTCCTCGACCCGAACCTCGCGCAGCTGGTTGGCGAACCTGACCTGGCCGGAGCCGTCCCGGAGCATCTCGAACATCGTCGGGGTCGTGCGAACCGGGATCGCGCGCTCGCGGCAGGCGGTCACGACCCGGGCCCGCAGCGTGCCGGGTGCGGACGGGATCGCGATCACGACCTCCTGGGGCTCGACCTCGTCGAGGATCCGCACCAGGTCCTCGTTGGAGGTGGTGCCGAGGACTTTCAGTCCGTACTCGTCCTTGACCCCCCGCTTGCGCGGGTCGTCGTCGACGAAGCCGACCGGGCGCAACCCGAGTTGGGGGTTGCGGATCAGCTCGCGCACCACCAGCCGCCCGCCGTCGCCACCGCCGACGATCAGCACATCACGCGCGCCCTTGCCAACCCGGAAGCTGCTGACGCGGCCCTCGACGACCAGGTGTACGAGGAACCGGACGCCGCCGAGAAACGCCACCGACAGCAGGAAGAACAGCGCGATCACGCTCGCCGGCAGCGTCACCGGCGAGCGGCGCAGGACGCGCTCGTCGATCGTCAGAGCGATCTGGACCGGATGCAGCAGGGCGATCGCTCCGACGATCAGCAGGGTCGCGATGAACATCGCCTTGACGACCGCCTCGTAGTCGCGCTGGCCGACGTAGGTCCACAGCCGCTGGTAGAGGCCGAACGCCGCCAGCACGATCAGCGAGACCGGCACGACCCACAGAATCGTCTGCTCGAGAAGCTCGTCGTACTGGGTCGGGACGTGATCGTCGAACCTCAGCCGGAAGGCGAGGAAGTATGCGAGCGCGACCAGCAAGCCGTCCACAACCAGCTGGGGCAGGGAGTGGCGGTGAACGGGAAAGGCCGCGGATCTGATCCGCCGGCGCATGCGGGCGGAAATTGTAGTGACGGTTTTGTTAGTTCCAGATAAGGAGATCAGTCAGTACCCCTGGATCCCGCCGGACACGATCTGCCGCCGGCCCGGCTTGGCTCCCGCCCTCGCCGGCGCGGCGCTTGCTCAGCGTAACGTCGCCGGGGGCGGAAAGCCGCCGCAAACGGCCGTCGGCGATCAAGCCCTCGTCGACCGCGCCGAGCCGGCCTTCGAAGACCGTGAACACCGGCGTCCCCAGCGCCACCGCCTCGCGATTCATGGTCCCGCCCGCGGACACGACCAGATCCGCGTATGCGATCAGGGACTGAGCATCCAGCGCCCGTTCGGGCACGATGAATCCTCCCGCCGCCCTCAGCGCCGCTCGTTGCGCGTCGGTGCGCGGCAGAACGACCGTCTGGGCGCCGCGGAGACGGTCGAGCACCTGCGTGAACAGGTCGTTTTCGAACCGGTGGTAGAGCGACACATCGGGCGGTGTGCGCACGACCGCGATCGGCAGCTCGGGATCCAGGCCGAGCTGCAGAAGGACGCCGGGATCCGGCTCGAAGTCGGCCAGGTAGTACTCCTCCTTCAGCCCCGGATAGGCGCGAAGCTTGTTGCGGGCGCCGTACCGGTACAGCCGCTCCGGAGGGATCGCGTCGGGGACCACCACCGCCTGCGCCAGCCGGCAGTTGACGTTGTGCTGGACCGTCGCCCACTCGTAGTCGAACGTGGTCGAGCAGCGGATCCGCAGCAGCGCGGCGGCGACCGTGATGTCGTTGGAGCCGTGGCCAAGCGCGAGATCGAACCGCCGCGGCCGTGCCCACCTGGTGAGCTGCGCGGAGCGTTCCAGGAGCCCGCGCGCCTTCGCCGCGACGCCGCCGCCGCGGTGGCGTCCGATCGCCGTGTGCTCGATCCCGAACCGGTCGCACAACTCGAGCGTCTGCGCGAAGTCGCGCGCTGTCACCTCGACCTCGTGCCCGCGCTCGCGCAGCACGTTGATCACCGGCCGCAGCACGAGCACGTGGGGCGAGTTGGTGAAGTCGATCCAGACCCGCACTACCGCAGCGCGGCCGCGACAGCGGCAACCACCTCGCCCGCCTGGGCGGGATCCAGGACCGGGCTGATCGGCAGTGCGAGATTGGTGCGAGCGAGCTCGTCGGTTGCCTCGAGCGACAGGCCGTCGGCGACGAACGGCTTCATCGCCGGCTGGCGGTGGATCGGAACGCGGTAGTAGCTGCGCGCGTTGATCCCCGCCTCGGCCAGCGCGGCCTGGAGCTGATCGGGGTGGTCGTGGGTGACGACGTACAGGTGCCAGCCGGGCTCGGCGCCGTCCGGCACCTGGGGCAGCGTCACGTGCTCGCCGAGGCCCGCCTCGACGTAGGCGCGGGCAACCTCGCGGCGGCCGTCGCACCAGGCGTCGAGGTGTGGCAGCAGCACCCGCAGCCCCGCCGCCTGGAGCTCGTCGAGCCGCGAGTTGTAGCCGACATACTCGAAATCGAGCTTGTCCCTGGAGCCATGGAAGCGCAGCGCGCGGGCGAGCTCCGCGACCTCGCTGCTGTCGGTCGCGATCGCGCCGCCGTCGCCGAAGGCACCGAGGTTCTTGGACGGGTAGAACGAGAACGTGGCCGCGTCCCCGAGCGCGCCCGCCCGCCGGCCGTTCAGGCTGGCCCCCGCCGCCTGGGCGGCGTCCTCGAGCAGCGGCAGGCCCAGCGCCCGCAGCTCGGGTGCCGGGGCGGGAATGCCGAACAGGTCGACCGCCACGATCGCGGTCGTCTTCGGGGTCAGCGCTGCACGCACGGTCGCCGCGGTCACGTTGCGGGTGCCCGGGTCGACGTCGCAGAACACCGGCCGCGCGCCGGCGTTGACGACCGCCTCGGCGGACGCGTAGAACGTGAACGAGGGCACGACCACATCGTCGCCCGGCCGGACCCCCAGGGCCCGCAGCGCGATCGTGATCGCGTCGGTGCCGTTGCCGACGCCGACCACGTGCTCGACGCCCAGATACGCCGCCAGCTCGCGCTCGAACGCCTCGACTTCGGGTCCGAGGATGTAGATCCCGCGGTCCAGCGCATCGACGATTGCCGTGCGGATCTCCGCCCGCAGCGGTTCGAGCGGCGTGGTCGTGTCGAACAGCGGAACGGCCATCGGCCCAGGCTACCGCTACGCTTGGCGCGCGTGCTGCTCGCAGCCTCTGTTACCGACTCGATCGTCAGTCTGGCGACCCACATCATCCGGGACCTCGGCCTAGCCGGCGTCACGCTGCTGAACCTGACCTCAGCCGTGATCGGAATCCCGGGGACCGAGCCGACGATGCTGTTCGGCGGCTTCAACGTCTACCAGGGCCATTTGACGCTGGTCGGGATCATCGTGTTCGGCGTTCTCGGCGACATCATCGGCGCCTCGATCGCGTACGGAATCGGCTTCTTCGGCCGTGCCGAACTGGTCGAGCGCCACGGCAACAAGCTCCACGTCAGCCAGCGCCGGCTCCAGATCGCACACAACTGGTTCGAGCGCTGGGGGTCGCCGGTGATCTTCATCTCGCGCCTGATCCCGTTCGTCCGCGCGGCGTTCCCATACGCGGCCGGCGCGTCGGAGATGCCCTACGCGCGCTTCGTCGCGTTCGCGACCCTGGGCTCGATCGTCTGGATCACCGGGCTGGGGCTGCTCGGACGCGAGGTCGGCAGCAACTGGGTTCACTGGCGCCACTATCTCGAATACGTCGACTACGTCGCACTCGCCCTGCTGGTGGCGGTGATCGTATGGGCGGTCGTGCGCCGTACCCGGGGAGGAACCAAGCCGCCGACCGCGGATGCCGTGTAACGGCAGCGCGCGCCTGTCGGTGCCGCACGCGATCGCGCTCGGCGCCCTGCACGGGCCCGCGGAGCTGCTGCCGATCTCCTCCTCCGGCCACGTCGAGCTGGTTCCGTGGCTGCTCGATTGGGACTACACCCAGCTCGACCACGAGCTGCGCAAGTCGTTCGAGGTGGCGTTGCACGCCGGGACCGCGGCGGGGTTGCTGATCACCCTCCGGGCGGAGGTGTCCGAGGCACTGATCTCGGTCAGCCCGCGCACGCTGATGCTGATCGGCGTCTCGGTCGCGCCCGCCGCGATCGTCGGCTACGTGCTCGAGCGGCCGATCGAGGCACACCTGGGCACACCGCCGACGATCGCTTTCGGCCTGGTTGCGGGCGCGGTGGCGATCGCCTGGGCCGACCGCCGGCCCGCGACCCGGCGCAGCACCGAGGCCGGCTTCGCCGACGCGCTGGCGCTCGGGCTCGGCCAGGCATGCGCGCTGATGCCCGGCGTCTCACGGAACGGCGCCACACTGGCCGCGGCGCGGCTGCGGCGGTTCAGGCGCGCGGACGCCAACCGGCTCTCCCGCCACGCGGCGCTGCCGGTGATCGCCGGGGCGACGGCGCTGAAGGGGGCGCGGTTGCGCCGCCGCGGCCTGCCGGCTGAGATGGCGGTTCCGTTCGCCGCCGGCGCGCTCGCCTCATTCGCCTCGACACTGGTCTCGACCTGGTTGATCCGGCAGGTCGAGCGGGATCGGTCGCTGCTGCCCTACGCGGCGTACCGGGTGGCGCTGGCGGGGGTGGTGGCGTGGCGGGTCGCGAGGGGCGGTCGGGTGGCGGGGCGCGGTGCGGAAGGTGGTCGGGTGGCGGGGCGCACATGAATGGCTGTCGTGGGGTCGCGCGCCCGTCGTCGGCTTTGCAGGCGCCCCCCGGCCGCGCTTTGGGCTGGGGAGGTCGGGGCGCAGGGGTGCGCCCGACCTCCGGGCAAGAGGGAGGGCGCATTCGCGGGTCCGGAGACCCTCAAATGCATGCTGAACTTCCCAAACCCGACTGCACGCCGGCGGTTTGGGAAATCGAGCATGACTATCGTGCTCAACTTCCCGGAGCGCGGGCCCACGTTTGGATCTGGGAAGTTGGGCACGTTTTCCGGCCAGAACGCTGACACTCCCGCCGGATCGGAGTGGCGCGGGCAGGGGGTGGGAGATAGCTCCCGCCGGCGGCCAGAAATATCCCTGGGGTCCCGCCACTAATCGCCCCGCCGTCCCCGTGTGTTTCAGCGGGACGGAGCGTGCCTGCGTGAGGGTGTCGCCCGCCGGCCATGGATGGCCGGCGGAGTGGGCACGGACGAAGCCGGCACAACGAAAGGCAACCGCCCCCAGCGAGGCCAGGCGAACCGCCCCCAGCAAGGCCAGGCCAATCGCCCCCAGCGACGCCAGGCCAACCGCCCCCAGCAAGGCCAGGCCAACCGCCCCGCCACCCAAGGGCGCCCCATTAGCCACCAAGGGCGCCACTACGGAACACGACCGCCACCAAGTCCAACACCCCCGCCACAGGCGCCACCACCTCACGCCACCACCTCACGCCACCACCCACAGCTCCCGCTTCCCACCCGCTCCGCCACCACCTCCCACTCGCTCGCCAGCCGCCACAGCTCCGCCGGCGGCAGCACGACCCGATCGCTTCCCGGCGCCAGGTGCTGCAGCGCCACCGACGCGGCGCTGTTCAGGTCCGCGCCGAACGCCTCCAGGATCGCGTGCGAGCCGAGGTCGATCCGGAAGCGCTCGAGCTCGAGGCCCGGGACCAGACGTGCCTCCTCGACCAGCGCCTCGGTCGTGTCGAGCTTGCGCCGGCGACACATCACGCCCTCGCGCAGGCGGCGCAGGTAGGGGCCCGGGTCGCCCTGTTCGGCGGCTGACTTGACCGCGAGACAGGTTGGATATGACGGGGGGTGCTCGAGCCACAGCCTGGCATCGACCGGCGTGCCGGAAGCAGCCGCGGCCGCGAGTGAGTCCGCGACGAGCTTGTCCGCGGCCCGAATTCCCGCGCGATCCCGCACATTATGTAGGTGAACCTCAGTCTGTCACCGAACTCGTAGGCGAGCCGGCGGAGCGCCGATGAGCAAGGATCTGTGTAATAGAACACCTCGATCGGGGTCATCTGCCGCAAAATAGGGTCAACGCGATGAGCACTCTGCTCGGCACTACGCTCAACGGCCGTTATCGCCTAGAGGCGAGGATCGCCTCTGGCGGGATGTCGACTGTCTACCGGGCACTGGACGAGACGTTGCAGCGGCAGGTCGCGATCAAGCTGATGAACCGCGAGGTCGCGACCGACTCGGACCAGCTCGAGCGGTTCCGCCGTGAGGCGCGGTCGGTCGCGCAGCTATCGCATCCGCACATCGTCGGCGTGATCGACGCCGGCGAGGATGAAGGACGGCCGTACATCGTGTTCGAGTTCGTCGAGGGCGAGACGCTGAAGGAGCGGATCCGGCGGATGGGGCGGCTGCCGATCACGGAGGCGATCGCCTATGCGATCGAGGTCGCGCGGGCGCTCGGCGCGGCGCACGCCCGCCACATCGTCCACCGCGATGTCAAGCCTCAGAACGTGCTGATCGACGAAGAGGGATCGGCCAAGGTGACGGACTTCGGGATCGCGCGGACGCTGGATGAGGATGGGCTGACCGCGGACGGCAGGGTTCTGGGCACGACCGACTACGTCTCGCCGGAACAGGCGCTGGGCCAACCGGTCACCGGCCAGTCGGACCTGTACTCGCTCGGTGTGGTGCTGTACGAGATGCTGACCGGCGACGTGCCGTTCAAGGGCGACAGTCAGGTTGCGGTCGCGATGAAGCACGTCCGCGAGGTGCTTCCCGACGTGCAGTCGCGCCGGCCGGAGGTGTCGGCCGCGCTGGCGTCGGTGATCGACAACGCCACCGCCAAGCGGGTCGAGGACCGGTATGCCAACGACGCCGAGTTGATCGCCGACCTGGAGGACGTGCTGGCGATCGAGACCGCGCGGGCGGGGAGCGCGACCGGCGAGGTCACGTCGGTGCTCCGGACGCTGCCGACGAAGAAGCGCCAGCGCGTGCCGTTCCGGATCCGGCACCGGCTGTGGGCGGTGCTGATCGGGCTGGTCGTGCTGGCGGCGATCGGGGGCGGCGCGTACTGGCTCGCGACCCGGACCCACCACGGCGCGCCGGCACTGGCGACCAGGCCCGCCCCGCAGCCCAACCTGGTGCAGGTGAAACTGTGCAGCACGTGCGCGCAGGGGTTCAACCCGCTCGGCGATCCAACCGACGAGAGCCCGAACGCGAGCCTCGCGATCGACGGCGACCTGGCGACCTACTGGGACACGCAGCAGTACTACGACCACAAGCTGGACAAGGCGGGCGTCGGGCTGTACGTCGACGCCAGCCCGGGTACGACCGCCCGGGTGCTGCAGATCATCGACAACTCGCCCGGGTTCACCGTCACGATCTACGCGCGGGACAACGCCCCGCCGCTGCGGTGGCCGGATCCGGGCTGGACGAAGATCTCCAACCCGATGACCGTCGGCACGCGGAACGACATCCCGTTGACGAGCGGTAGCACTCCGTACCGCTACTTCCTGGTCTGGATCACCAGCCTCGGCGGGCGCGAATACCTGCAGATCGCCGAGGTGACGCTGTACAAGTAGGACCGCGCCGCGTGTACTAGTACTCGTAGAAGCCGTGTCCGGTCTTGCGTCCGAGCCGCCCGCTCGCGACCATCCGCTTCATCATCGGTGGGGGCGCGTACTCGTCGCGCTTGAACTCCTCGTACAGCGAGCCGCAGACCGCGTACAGGACGTCGAGCCCGATCATGTCGCAGAGCGTCAGCGGGCCCATCGGGTGCCCACAGCCGAGCTTCATCCCGGCGTCGATGTCCTCGCGCGAGGCGAACCCGTCCTCGTACATGCGGACCGCCGCCATCAGGTAGGGCACGAGCAGCATGTTGACCACGAACCCGGACCGGTCCTTGGTCTCGATCGGGGTCTTGCCGATCTCCTCGGAGAACGCCTTGGCGCGGCGAATCGTGTCGTCGCTGGTGTCGAGCGCGATCACGATCTCGACGAGCTTCATCACCGGCACCGGTGAGAAGAAGTGCAACCCGAGCACGCGCTCGGGCGACCCCACGACCGTGGCCAGCTCGGCGATCGGGATCGAGGACGTGTTGGACGCGACGATCGCGTCCGGGGCAGCGGCCTGGTCGATCGCCTTCATGACGGTCATCTTCAGGTCGCGGTCTTCGGGCACCGCCTCGACCACGAGATCGGCGTGCGAGACGGCATCCATGTCGGTCGTGAGCGTGATCCGCCCGAGCACTTTCTCGGCCTGGGCCTCGTCCATCTTGCCGCGTTTGACCGCGCGCCCGATCGAGGTCTCGAGCCCTTTGCGAGCACGGTCGAGGACCTCGTCGTTGATATCTCGGACGGTCACGGGGAGGCCGGCGACGGCAACTGACTCGGCGATGCCGGCGCCCATGAAGCCGGAGCCGACGACACCGACTGATGCGATACCACTCGAATTGGTCATGACACTAGAACCTATGCTTTTTCTCGGCTTCGTGTCGTTCGATGCCGAGCTTGACGAGACGGTCGAGCAGTTCGGAGTAGGGGATCCCGCTGGCCTCGAACAGCGCGCCGTAGACACTCGTGCGGGTGAAGCCCGGCATCGTGTTGAGCTCGTTGACGATCACCTCTGAATCCTCGACGAAGAAGTCGACCCGCGCCAGACCGCTGCAGCCGGTCGCCAGGAACACCATCACCGCCAGCTCGCGGACCCGCTCGCGAACTCGCGGCGCCACCCGCGCGGGCACGATCAGCTCCATGCCGCCGGGCGTGTACTTCGCCTCGTAGTCGTACCAGCCGGCCTCGCCCTTGGCCAGCAGGATCTCCCCGGGCACGGAGGCGATCGGATCACCGTTGCCCAGCACCGAGCACTCGACCTCGAGCCCAATCGCGGCCTCCTCGACGATCACGACCGAGTCGTGCGTGAACGCGGTCTCGAGCGCGGCCGGCAGCTCCGCGCGCGCGCCGACCCTGGCGATCCCGACCGACGATCCGAGCCGCGCCGGCTTGACGAACACGGGCTCGCCGAGCGCGGCCAGCCCATCCAGCTCGCCTCCGGGGTCGGCGCGATAGCTCTCGAGCCGGGTCACGCGGTAGTCGACCTGGGGCAGGCCCGCGTGGCCGATCAGGCTCTTGAACACGACCTTGTCCATGCACAGCGCCGACGCGAGCACCCCCGCGCCGACATACGGCACGTCCAGGCACTCGAGCAGGCCCTGGACGGTGCCGTCCTCCCCGAACGGCCCATGCAGCACGGGAAAGACGATGTCGAAGCCGTCCAGACCCCTCCCGGGCCGGACCGAGAGCTCCTCGCCGTTTTCTCGCCAGACCCCGTCACGGCCGATCTCGATCGCGACCGGCGTATAGCCGGCTGCCTCGAGGCCGGCGCGGACCGACTCCGCGGAGGCCAGCGAGACCTCGTGCTCCGAGGACCGGCCGCCGCCGAGCACCGCTACCCGCATCGAGCTCACGTGCTGTGCGAGGAGGTCGTCGTGGTCGTGCTCTTGGTCGTCGTCTTGCTGGATGACGTGGTGGTCTTGGAGGACGTGGTCGTCGTCGTGGTCGAGCTCGTGAACTTACCGACCACGATCGCCACCGTGGAGCCCTTGTTGGCCGTTGACCCTCCACCGGGGTTCTGCGAGATCACGATCCCGTTCTGGCTCTGATTGCTCACGTTCTGGGTCGTGGTGGAGACCGTGAAGCCCGCGCCGGTGAGCGCATTCGTCGCGCCGCTCTGGGTGTCGCCGTTGACATCGGGAACGGTCGCGGTTGGCGGCGCGGTCGCGACCACGATCGTGACCGTCGAACCGGGCGCGGCTGTGGAGCCGCCGCTGGGCGTCTGGCTGATCACGTTGTTGGCGCTCACGCTGGTCGATGTCTCGGTGGTCGTCTGGACCTGGAAGCCGGCGTTCGTCAGCGTAGCCTTGGCGTCACCCTGTGTCAGGCCGGTGACGTCCGGGACGCTCACGGCGGCCACGCCCGAAGAGATGAACAGGGCCACGTCGCTACCGACCGGAAGCTGAACGCCGGCGACCGGATCGGTCCGCGTGGCGCTGCCCGCGGGAATCGAATCCGAGTTCTCCCGCTCGATCCGGGCGACCTTCAGCCGCGCCCCGGTAATCATCTGCTCTGCCTGCGACTGGCCCAGGCCGGTCACCGACGGGATCGTGGTGTCACCCGGGCCCTGTGACACGGTCAGCGTGATCGGCGATCCCTGGTCGACGTTCGCCCCGGCGAGCGGGTTCTGTGCGATCACGGTGCCCGAGGGATGGTTGTCGGTCCGGTTGACGACGCTCGGCGTGGCGGTGAAGCCGGCGCTCTGGATCTCGGCCTGCGCGACGTTGAGCGACTTCAGGACGACGTTCGGCATCACCTCCTTGACCGGGCGCGTCAACAGGTAAGCCGCCACGCCACCGCCGGCCAACACCAACAGAGCGAGCACGACCGCGGCCCAGATCCACCGGCGCCGGCGAGGATGCTCCGGGGGCTGTGCCCCGTCGGTCGGGGGGTACGGTGTGCCGTTACCGTCGGCCGGCGCAAGCGCGGTCGGTGGCGCCGTGCTGGTCCCCGCCACGGCCTGATAGGCGGCCACCGCGTCGGTCACCGCCGCCGCGCCGGCCGCCGCGCCGATCGCGGCGCCCGGGCCTCCGAGGGCCGCCATGCTGCTCGTGCGCTGGCCTCCGGTGCGGGCGAGGATCGCCGCTCGAGCCTGCTCGAGCGCGGCGACGAACTGGTCGGCGTCGGCCGGCCGGTCGGCGGGGTTCTTGTTCAGGGACCAGAGCACGACCTGCTCCAGCTCCGGGGGGATGCTCGGATTGATCGCGCTCGGCGGCGGCGGTGACTCCGACACGTGCTTGAGCGCGATCGTCACCGCCGCTTCGGCGTCGAACGGCACGCGGCCGGTCAGCAGCTCGTACAGCACGACGCCGATCGAGTACAGGTCCGAGCCGGCGCTGACCGCGTGCCCCTGGGCCTGTTCCGGTGAGAGGTACTGGGCGGTGCCCATGATCGAGCCCGTCTCGGTCATGTCCGAGGCGCCGGCGCGGGCGATCCCGAAGTCCGTCACCTTCGCGTGGTCGGAGTCGTCGACGATCACGTTGTGGGGCTTCAGGTCGCGGTGGATCACGCCGCGGCGATGGGCGAACCGCGCCGCCTTCAGGATCTGGGTCGTGATCTCGATCGCGCGGATCGGGTCGAGTGGTGCTTCCTGGCGGATCAGCTGCTTGAGCGAGCGGCCGCGCAGGTACTCCATCGCGATGTAGTACGTCCCGTCGAAGGAGCCGCGGTCGTAGACGCTGACCACGTTCGGATGTTGGAGGCCCGCCGCCGCCTGTGCCTCGCGGCGAAAGCGCTCGACGAAGCCCGGGTCCTCGGCGAACCGGCGGTGGAGCAGCTTCAGCGCGACGTTGCGGCCGAGCTGCTGGTCCTCGGCCAGGAACACATCCGCCATGCCGCCGCTGCCAAGACGCGAGATGACCCTGTAGCGGCCGTCGACGACTGTGCCTGTCGCGAGCTCCGCCAACCGATCAGCCCCCGTCGGCGAGCAGCGTCTGGATCACCTGCGCGGCGATCGGCGCGGCGACCGTGCCACCGAACCCGCCCTGCGTCTCCTGGATCGTCGCCGCGACGGCGACGGTCGGATTGTTGATCGGCGCGAAGCCGATGAACCACGGCTGCGTCTCGTTCGAGCCGGCCGGCCCGATTTCGGCGGTGCCGGTCTTGCCCGCGACGCCGGATGGGAGCTCCGCGGCCTGCCCGGTTCCTTCCTCGACCACCTTGGTCATCATCTGGGTCAGCTCCTGGGCCGTCGAGGGCTTCATTACCTGGCTATATACCGCTGGTTGGAACGTCTGGACAGTCCGGCCCGTCTGATCGACGACGCGATCGGTCAGGTGCGGCACCATCAGCTTGCCGCCGTTGGCGACGGCGGCCGCGACCATCGCCATCTGCATCGGCGTGACCAGCAGTCCGCCCTCGCCGATCCCGATCCGGCCGATGTCCTCGTTGTGGCTACCGGGCGGGTACGGATGCGATGGCACCGTCGTCGTCCACGGCTCGCTCGCCACGATCTGCGACGCCGGGTAGTCCAGTGGCGGCTTCGAGTAGAACCCGAACCGTTTCATGTAGTCGGTCATCGTCCCGCGGCCGAGCGACTCCGCGACCTGCGCCCAGACGGTGTTGACAGAGTAGGTCAGCGCCGTGGTCAGGTCGATCGGGCCCCAGCTCTTGTCACCGTCGTTGGCCAGTGGCACACCGGAGACCGTGATCGGGGAGTTGCCGTTGACAATCGAGTTGGGTGTGTACTTGCCACTGTCGAGCGCCGCGGCGGCGGTCACCACCTTGAACGTGGATCCGGGCGGGTAACGGGCCTGGGTCGCACGATTCACCTGGCTGCAGTCGGGCTCATTGCACGGTGCATTGACCGTGTTGTCGTTGTACGTCGGATTGGAATACATGACCTTGATCGCGCCCGTGCGGGGATCGAGCGCGACCACCGATCCGGCGCGGCCGTCGAGCTGCTGCGCCGCCACCTGCTGGGCCTTGGGGTCGAGCGTCGTGTAGACGTCGTCGCCGACACGGTGCGAGCTGAGCTGGCCGAAGACGGAGCTCAGGCCGGTCTGAACGCCCTCGAGCTGCGGCCCGCGCGACTCCTCGAGCCCGGCCGCGCGTCCCTCGATCGCGATCAGGTACCCGACCGCCTGCGAGAACAGGCCGCTGGTCGGGTAGGTGCGGCCCCAGGTGCTGTTCGGCCCCGGGACCGACCGAGCCAGGACCGTGCCGTCGGCGGCGAGGATCCGGCCACGTTTGACCTCGAGTTGATCGATCAGCGTGCGCGAGTTGAGCGAGTTGTTGTTCAGCGACGAGGCGTCGAACACCGTCCAGCGCGAGGTCCACACGACCAGCAGCGCAAACAGGAGCACGACCAGGGCGAACACGCGGCCGATTGCCCGGTTCATGGGCTCGTCGGCCTCCGCGCCCGGTCCGAGATCAGCAGCAGCAGCGCGAGCAGGACGAAGTTCGCGATCAGCGACGAGCCCCCGTAGGAGATGAACGGCAGCGTCACGCCGGTCAGCGGGATCACGCGCGTGACCCCGCCGACGATCACGAACACCTGGAGCGCGAACACCGCCGTGAGCCCGGTCGCGAGCAATTTCGAGAACGAGTCGGTCGCCAGCACGGCGGTCTTGAAGCCGCGGGCCACGAACAGCAGATAGGTGACGAGCACGGCGGTTGCGCCGAACAGGCCGACCTCGTCCGTGATCACGGCGTAGATCATGTCCGTCTGCGGCGCCGGCAGCAGGCTGTAAGACGTTCCCGGGAAGGTCAGCGCCGCCTCACCGAACCCCTGTCCGAACATCCCCCCGGCGGCCTGCGCGAACATCGAGTTCGCGATCTGATAGCTGCCGAGCGGCGCCTTGTAGAGGACCGGATTGAGGGGGTGCAGCCAGGTCTCGACGCGCGCGTGGACATGCGAGATATGGGTGCCGAGGTACCAGAAGCCGATCGCCGCGGCGATCACCCCGATAACGACGAACGACACCCGCCCGGTGGCCACGTACAGAACCGCCAGCAGGCCGCCGTAGAACATCAGCGAGGAGCCGATGTCGCTCAGCAGGATCAGAATCACCATCGCGAGCCCCCAGATCACCAGCACGGGGCCGAAGTGCTTGAGCGGCGGCAGCGTGACACCGAGGACCCGGCGCGAGCCCATCGCCAGCACCTCGCGCGTGTCGCGCAGGTAGCTGGCCAGGAAGATGACCAGCCCGATCTTGGAGAACTCGGCTGGCTGGAACACGAACAGGCCGGGGATGCGGACGCCGAGGTACGCGCCGTTGGCCGCGTACCCGATCCCGGGCAGACGCGGAAGCACCAGCAACCCGAGCGAGATGATCATGATGATGTACCGGTAGCGCTCGAGCTTGCGGTAGTCGCGGAAGATCACGATCGTCGCCGCGAACAGGATCAGGCCGAGCACGAACCACTGCGCCTGTTGCCGCGCGAGCGTCGTGTCGATCCGGTAGATCATCACGATCCCGAAGCTCGCGAGCACCGCGACCAGCGGGAACATGTACGGGTCGGCGTTCGGCAGTGTCATGCGGATGAAGATGTGGGCGGCGAGGCACAAGCCGAGGAAGATCGCGCCGTAGGTGAGCGTCAGGTTCGGGACGTGGTTGGAGCGCTGGACGAACACGGCCGCAAAGCCCGCCGTCACGAGCAGCGACGCGGGGAGTAGGCCGAGCAGCTCCCGGTTGCGAACCCTCATTGGCTCAGCTGCCCCAGCTCGAGCTCGCGCACGAGGTTCGACGCGTCGGTCTCCGAACGCAGCTGGTGGTTGAGCAGCGATCCGCGCCGGTCGGGGGGGATCAGCGCCGCGGGCACGCCGGAGACGTAGAACGTCTCATACAGATCCAAGCCTCCCGGGAGGTCATACGGGAGGCCGCGATAGATCGTGACGATCCCCTGGGAGTCGGTGCCGATGAAGTACAGCTGACGGGTCGCAAGGTACCCGCCGCCGCCGACCAGCCCCAGCACGATCAGCGTCGCCACCAGCGCCGCGAGCGGCTTCGCGTAGCGGGTGCGGCGTCGCTGCGGGGGCCGTTGCACCGGGCGTCCCTGGGTGCGGGCGAGCGGCACTCGGGCGGCGGGACTGGGGTGGCGGGTGGTCGTGGTGGCGCCGCCGGTCTGCGGTGGGGCGACGCGGGCGGACGCGGGTGGTGGCGCCGCTCTCGAGACGGCCTCGGGGGCGGCCTTTGCGGCGGCTGGTGAGGCGGCTGGTGAGGCGGCCGGTGAGGCGGCCTTTGAGGGCGCCGCGGTCCGCGAGCCCGTGGGCCCGTCGGCGGTCGGTAGCTCGGCGGCCGGCACCGCCACCATCGTCCCCTGGACGTCGGTCGCGCCCCGACCGGGACCCACCTCCTCCAGGCGCGAGAGCACGACCGTGACGTTGTCCCGCCCCCCTGCGTCGTTGGCTTCGTCGATCAGCTGGGCTGCCGCCTGCTCGAGCGTCGGAGCGGAGCCGAGGATCACCGCGACGCGATCCTCGGAGATCATTGAGGTCAGCCCGTCGCTGCACAGAAGCAGAACGTCCCCGGCCCGAACCGGGTAGGTCCAGGTGTCGACGTCGACGGTCGGTTCCGGACCGAGCGCGCGGGTGATGATCGACCGCTGCGGGTGCTCGGCGGCCTGCGCCTCGGTCAGCTTGCCTCGCCGCACCAGCTCGTCGACCAGCGAATGGTCCTGCGTCAGGCGCTGCAGGGTCCCGTCCCGGAACAGGTATGCACGGCTGTCGCCGACATGGGCGATCGAGAGGTTGGAGTCGTCGAGGTACGCGGCGGTGAGGGTGGTCCCCATCCCCGCCCGCTCGTGCTCGGTGCGGGACAGCTCGTGGATGCGGTGGTTCGCTTCCTGGGCGCGGGCGGCGAGGCGCTCCTCGGGACTACCGGAGTCCGGGAGCCCCTGCTCGAACGCCTCGACGGCGATCCGGGACGCGACCTCCCCGGCTTGCGCCCCACCCATCCCGTCGGCGACCACGAACACCGGCGGCCGCGCGAACGAGGCGTCCTCATTGTCCCGGCGCTGGAGCCCGGTTGACGTCATGGCGATCGAGTCGACAGCGACGAGCATCGGTGGTCTTATTGCAGGTAGGAGAACTCCGAGTCGCCGATTCTGATCCGGTCGCCGTCATGCAGCGGCTGTGGCCCGGAAAGCGGCTCTTCGTTCAGGTATGTGCCGTTGGTGGAGCCGAGGTCCTCGATAACGACCACGTGACCTTGTCGCGAGATCCTGGCGTGGCGCGCCGACGCAAACGGATCGTCGAGTCGAATCTCGACGTCTCCGCGGCCGAGGGTAGCGCCGCCGGCAAGGTCATAGGCGATCCCGGACTCATGGCCGACGGCGTGCTCGACCAGCAGCCTCGGCTCGAACTCGTCGTCGATCACGCCCCGCCCGTCGGAGGCCGCGTACATGCCGGTGCCGTCGCTCGGCCGTTCGTCGGCGCGCATCGGACGGCCGCGCGGCCGCCGGAGATCACGAAGCGCGCTCCACGCCACCCAGATCAGAAACAGGTAGAGCACGGCAAGGAAGCCGAACTTGAGACCGACCGAGACAGGCTCGAGCACCGATTACTCCAGCTCGAATGAGATCACCGACGTGCCGAGTTCGATCTCGTCCCCCGGCCTGACGACCTCCGGCGCCTCGATCCGGCGGCCGTTCAGGCACGAGCCGTTGGTCGAGCCGAGGTCATTGAGCACCCATGACCCGCCCCGGGGGCGGATCTCCGCATGCTGACGCGACACGTTGGGGTCGCTGAGCACGACATCGCACTCGCGACTGCGCCCCAGCGTAACCCCGGCCGGTCCGACGACCATCCGCTTACCGTCGATCAGCAGCAGCGGCTTCTCCTGGTTGAGTCGGGGGCGTTCCTCGAGCGCCTCGGGTGCCCGACCGGCGGTACCGTAAATCATCGTCCGGCCCGCTTCCTCGCGCACGGCTTGCTCGCGCGCGGATACCGGTTCCGGCTCGCGCGCGGGTTGGACCACCCTGGTCTGGATCCCGAACTCCCCGAGCCCGAGCCGGGCGTCGGTCTCGAACTCGATCACCGGCCGCGACAGCAGGGCGAGCCGCTCCCGCCGCGCGTACTCGAGCAGGTAGCCGCCGAGCTCCTCGGCCAGCGCGTCCTCGTAATCCCGGAACCGCTCGCGGTCCCGGGGAGAGAGATACACGCGGTACTCGTTGGGAACGTAGGTCCGGGAGACCGACAGCGATTTGTGCTCCTCCATCTCGCGGGCCAGCTTGCGGGCGATCTCGACCGGCCGCACCTCGGAGCGGAAGGCACGGCTGAACGTGCCTTCGACGAGGCCGGCGATCTTGCTCTCAAGGCTTCTGAGCACACTCATTTCATGGCCCTGATCGCGGTTCAGGTACTGCCTCAGGGCGATTCCATGCTACGCACTTCTGGGCGGAACGCACGCCTGTCACGGCAGAACGCGACGATCGACGGTCCGAGCGCGATCAGCGCGCCGGCCACGGCGCCGAGGACCGCCGTCCGCACGTGGCCGGGGTAGTGCAGGACACGCAGAACGGTCTGCGTGGCGGACACGACGACCGCCGCCCAGACCGCCACCAGGACGACGTCGGCGACGAGCGAGCGTCCCCGCACGAGCCACGGGAGCACGACCGCCGCCACCGCCCAGACCAGCGCCGGCGCCAGCGCCCCGGCCGAGAAGAGCGACAGTAGGACGTCGTGGATCGCGAGCCGCAGCGACCGGGTCCAGGCAGCCGGCGCGGGCGTCTTTTCGGTCAGATACAGGCCTTTTCCCGCCAGCGACGAGGCAAGCTCCAGCCACAACCAGCCGGTCGCGGCGAGCGCCGCTCGCCGCCAGGCGCCGCGGGCGCGGGCCGCAAGCGCTGGCCACGCCCCGGCCAGGCCGATGCTGCCGAGCGCCGGAGCCCCTACCGGCACCCCCCACAGCGCGCCGTCGAACGGCAGCAGCGCGACCGGGACCAGGCCGGCGAGCAGGATCGCCAGCGCGCCGCCAAGCCGGTGCTGCCACGCCGCCGCGATCGTCAGCGCGCCCGTCATCGCGACCCAGCCGGCGCGCGGGAAAACGATCGCGAGCCCGCCCGCGAACATCGCCGCGACCGCCGGGGCGGCTGCGGATGGCGCCAGCACGTGCGCCGCCAGCCACGCGGTGGCGGCGGTGGTGGCGAGCCCGGCCGCGGCGCGGGCGGGCCACGGGTAGGTGGGGCGGGTCAGCTGTGGGTCCTCCTGGGTGTCAAGGTCGGTGATCGCGGCGGACCGGCGGCGCTCGTCGGCGGCGGCGGACCTCGCGGCGTCTTCGCGGGCGGACCTCGCGGCGTCTTCGCGGGCGGACCTCGCGGCGTCTTCGCGGGCGGACCTCGGCCCGTCTTCGCGGGCGGACCTCGGCCCGTCTTCGGAGGCCGTGCCCCGTCGCGCCGCGTGGTCGCTGCGCGCGCGCCACGGGCCGGCGACGATGCCGGGGCGGTCCGCGAGCCGGCCCAGCGATCGCACCAGCGCTTCCCGGAGCTCCTCGACCGACCCCCGTTCACGCGGCTTTGGCCGCAGCGCCAGATCGATCGCCTGGCCGAGCTCGCGCGGGAGGTCTCGACGCTGGCGCCGCAGCGGTGGTAGATGGGCCCCGAGCCGGCGGGCGCGGTGAGCGGCGGTGCCGGTCCGAACGGGGTTGATCCCGGTCAGGCCTTCGTAGAGCACAAGCGCGAGCGCGTAGAGGTCCGCCGTCGGACCGGCTGGGCGGCCTTCCGCCTGCTCGGGCGCCATGTACGCAGCTGTGCCGACAATGTCGCCGGTGCGGGTCAGCGAGTCGCCGCCGAGCACCCGCGCAACCCCGAAATCGGTCAGCTTTGCCAGTTGCGCCTGGCTCGCTGGCCGCTCGGGGATCAGCACGTTGGAGGGCTTCACGTCGCGATGCACGATGCCCTCGGCGTGGGCATGGCTGAGCGCGTCGCAGAGCGCGATCCCGATCGCGACCACGTCCTGGTCCGAGAGCCTGCCCCAGTCGAGCAGCTGGGCCATCGTGTGGCCACGGACCAGCTCGGAGACGAGGTACGCGCCGTGGTCGTCGACCGCCGCCTCGTACAGGGTCACGATTCCCGGGTGGGTGAGGCGCGCGGCGGCGCGGGCCTCGCGCTCGAAGCGGCCGCCGACGATCCGCTCGCACGGCACGATCTTGATCGCGACCTCGCGATCGAGGCGCTGGTCGCGCGCCTGCCAAACGGTTCCGAACGCGCCCGTGCCGAGACGGCGCTGGAGGCCGTAGCGACCGAGGATCAGCGACGGGGGGGCGGCGCGGCGGGTCGTGGCGGCGGCGGGCGCGCGGGTGGCCGACGGGTCGCCGCCGGCGGCCGGGTCGGTGGCCGCGCCGCGTCCGCGAGGCTCCTCGGAGGACCGGCGGCCGATCGTCGGGAACTGGCGCGTATGCATGGCTTGGCTTTCCACGCCGCCCCCCCTGTCCCTGCGCTGGAGATCGCCCACCTGTGCACGACCGGTTGCGTTCTTACGAAGTTCGCCGATCCGACGGTCATACTGGCGGTTTGAGAATTCCCGCAAGGAGCCAGGAACTTGTCGTTCTTCGACGAGGTTGAGGAGCCCGCACCAGAGCCGCGCACGACCTCGCGCAGACGCCGGCCGTCGGGCTCGGGTCGACGTCCACCTGCCGACCGGCAGGCGATTCAGATCCGCCGCATCGTCGCGGCGGTGGTGCTCCTTGTCGTGATCGTCCTGATCGTCCTCGGGGTCCACAGCTGCCAGGTGAGCCAGACCAACAGCGCCCTGAAGGACTACACCTCCAGCGTCGGCACGTTGATCCAGCAATCGAACAACCTCGGCAGTGAGCTTTTCAAGGACCTCGCCGGCGCCAGCGGCTCGGGCAGCGCCCAGAATCTCCAGAACGAGGTCAACGAGCTGCGCTTGTCGGCGGACAGCCAGCTCAAGAGCGCCCAGAACCTGAGCGTGCCCGACCAGATGCAGGCGGCCCAGGACAAGTTCGTGCTCGCGATGCAGATGCGGGCCGACGCGTTCGCGAACATCGCCGGCCACGTCCAGCAGGCGGTCGGGACCAGCACCAGTCAGGACGCGATCAACGCGATCGCCGCCGAGATGGCCCGCTTCTATGCCTCCGATGTCGTCTACAAGGACTACACCGCGCCGCTGATCTCCGGCGCCCTCGTTCAGGCTGGGATCCGCAACAACGTGACGATCGAAGAAGGCCAGTTCGTGCAGGACATTCAGTGGCTGACGCCGTCGTTCATCGCCAGTGAGATGCACGTCTCCTCGCCATCCTCCTCATCGTCGACCGGCAAGATCGCGCCGGGCCTGCACGGCCATTCGCTCAACTCGGTCAGCGTCAACGGGACCACCCTCCAGACCGGCTCGACGAACACGATCTCGGCCACCCCACCGGCCAAGTTCGTGTTCAACCTCACCAACGGCGGCACCAACAACGAGACCAACATCGTGCTCAAGGTCACGGTCAGCAATTCCTCGGTCAGCGGTCAGACCACGATCCCGGAGACGATGGCCGGCCAGACAACGACCGCCACCGTGACCCTCAGCTCCTCCCCCTCGCCGGGCAGCTACACCGTCACCTGCACGATCGCGAAGGTGCCCGGAGAGACGAACCTGAGCAACAACACGCTGACGTTCCCGGTCACGTTCCGGTAAGGGGCAGGGGCGCGCCCCGCGCGAGGGCCGCCTATTCTTCTCCGCGTGAACGACCTGAGCAGTACGGCGGGAATCGTTGCGATCGCCGCCGCTGCGGTGGCGGTCGTGACGCTCTGCTTCAGCCTCGTGCTGGCCGTGAAGCTGCGTCGCGTGCGAGCCAACCAGCGCATGGTCCTGGGAGACCAAGAGCAAGATCTGGTGGCCCACGCCGCCCAGTTGCAGTCGCAATTCGAAACCCTCCATGACTACGTCCACGATGCCGCCGACGGCCTCAACCGGCGGATGGCGGATGCCGAACACCGCCTCGACCGCACGCTGGCGTACCGGTCTCTAGTCCGCTACGACGCATACGGGGAGATGTCCGGGCGCCAGTCGACCTCGATCGCCCTGCTCGACGCGACCCGGTCGGGAATTGTGCTCTCCTCGATCCACCACCGCGACCAGGCGCGCGTCTACGGCAAGGAGGTGCGGGACGGACAGCCCGAGCTCGATCTCTCGCCCGAGGAGAACGACGCGATGAGGATCGCGCTCGAGGGCGGCGACGACAGCGGTCCCGCCTCAAGCTGAGCACCCCGTTGCGCGTCGGCTACTTCGGCCCAGAGGGCACCTTCACCCACGAGGCCCTGATCGACGCGACCGCCGGCGCCGACGAGATCGAACCGGTCCCCTTCGCCACCATCTACGACACCGTGATGGCAGTTCACGGCGGAGCGGTGCAGCGGGCACTCGTGCCGATCGAGAACTCGCTCGAGGGGTCGGTCAATGCCACGCTCGACGCACTCGCGATCGAGACCGAGGACGTGGCGATCGTCGGTGAGGTGGTCCATCCGATCCGCCACTGCCTGATCGCCCGCACCGAGCTCGAGTTGCCCCAGGTCGAGGTCGTGGTCTCACACCCCCAGGCCAACGCCCAGTGCGCCCGCTTCATCCGCGCGCGCCTGCCCGCCGCCCGGGTCCTCGCCGGCGCCTCGACCGCCGAGGCCGTGCAGATCGTGGCCGAGCACGACGGCCCCTGGGCGGCACTCGGGACCCGCGCGGCCGCGGATCGCTACGCCTGCGTCGTGCTCCGCGCCGGCGTCGAGGACGTGCCCGACAACGAGACCCGTTTCGCCTGGCTCGGTCCGGTCGGGGCGCCGGCGGGGACGCCGGGGCGTCCGGGACCTCCGCACGGCCCGTGGAAGACCGCGATCGTGTTCTGGGGCGTCGGGTCCGAGGCCCCGGGCTGGCTGGTGCACTGCCTCGCCGAGTTCGCCTCGCGAGAGGTGAACCTGACCCGAATCGAGTCACGGCCGCGAAAGCAGCGGCTCGGCCGGTACATGTTCTTCGCGGATCTCGAGGGGCGCACCGACGAGTCCGCGGTCGCCGAGGCGCTGGTCGGGGTGCGCGAGCACGTCGAGGTGCTGAGAGTGCTGGGGTCGTTTCCGGTCGCGGACTAGTGGCGGCGGCTGGGCGGCGTTGGGGTGATGGACCTGTTTGCGGTCGCGTTCCGTAGTGGCGCCTTTGGTGGCTAACGGGGCGCCTTTGGGGGGCTTTGGCGGGATTGGTGGCGGGGCGCGTGGCCTAGGATGGCGAGGCGCACGGCCTAGCGTGGCGGGTGGCCGGTCGGTCACCCCGGACCAAACACAGTTGATCGGACAGAACCACGTGGTGGCCGATGCGGTGGCTTTCGTTGTGCGAGCCCCGTCCGTGCCCATTCCGCCGGCCATCCACGGCCGGCCGGCGACACCCTCACGCAGGCACGCTCCGTCCCGCTGAAGCACATGACGGTGGCGGGGCGGTTGGTGGCGGGACCCCTGGGATATCTCGACACGCATGCGTTCGTTATCTCCCGCGCCCCGCTGCGGCACTCCGATCCGCCCTCCCGCCGCGCCACTCCGATCCGGCGTCCCTCCGCGCCACCCCGATCCGGCGTCCCTCCGCGCCACCCCGATCCCGGCGGGCGAGTGTCAGCGTTCTGACCGGATATCGTGCCCAACTTCCCAGATCCAACCGCGGGCTCGCGCTCCGCGAAGTTGGGCACGATATGCATGCTCGGTTTCCCAAACCGTCGGCGCGGCGTCGGCTTTGGGAAGTTCAGCATGTGTTTCGGGGTGCGGCCGATCGCGAGCTGGCGGACGAGCTCGTCGCCAGACCCGCGTGCGCTCCTCTACTCGTGCCCGGAGGTCGGGCGCACCCCTGCGCCCGACCTCCCCAGCCCCCAGCGCGGGCGGCGGCGGCTGCAAGCCGACGACGGCCGCGCTACCCCACGACAGCAACCGCACCCCCCAAGCAGCGCCCGAGCCACCCGAGGCCCATCGCGCGAACCGCCCTTTCGGCTTACCCGCCCGCGGCGTCACTCGCCAGAACCGCCACCCAACCGCCACCCAACCGCCACCCAACCGCCACCCGATCCGCGCCCCGCCGCCGCCACCGGTGCGGCCGGATACAACCAGCCTCCTCGCTAAACTGGCGCGAGCTATGGCCACCTCAGTACCAGCGCCAGCGTGGTCCGCGTCGCCCCCAGAGCACCGGCGACGCGGGCGTGAGGTTGGCAGGGTGCTCGTCCTGAATGCGACGTACGAACCGATTAATGTCTGCACGGTGCGGCGGGCGGTCGTGCTGCTGCTGAAGGAGAAGGCGGAGGTCATCGAGCACGGCGAGTGGGAGCTGCATTCCGCGACTCGTACGCTCGCGCGGCCGGTCGTGATCCGGCTTGTCACCTACGTGCGGATCCCGCGGGACACGCACCGGCGCAAGATCACCCGCCGGGCGGTGTTCGCGCGTGACGATTGGACCTGTCAGTACTGTGGCTCGCGGTCGAACCTCACCGTGGATCACGTGGTGCCGCGATCCAAGGGCGGCTCTTCGAGTTGGGAGAACATCGTCGCCTCGTGCGCGCCGTGCAACCGGCGCAAGGGAAACGCGCTGCCGCGCCAGGCCGGGATGCGGCTGCACAAGCAGCCACGCACTCCGAGCCCGCAGGTGTTCATCCAGGTCGCGAGTCCGACGATTCCAGCGGCCTGGCGCTCTTATCTGGTGGCGTAAGGGCCCCGCCTACGCCGCGTACCGCGCCGCCGCCCGCGCCCGCGCCTTGGCGGCCTCGTGCTCGCGGTTCTTCGGTGGTGCAGCGGTGCTCAGCTCCGTGAGCAGTTGCGTCGACGCCAGCGTGACGGCTTCGATCGCGCGTGCAAACGCCTCTTCGTTCGCGCGCGAGGGCTGCGTGAAGCCGCTGATCTTGCGGACGTACTGACGCGCCGCGGCGCGCACCTCCTCCTCGCTGGCGGGGGGATCGAAGTTGTAGAGGGTTCGGATGTTTCGGCACATGCGACCGAGCATAACGGTGGCCTTCGGACGCACCCGCGGGCGGGCCCCGCAGTACACGAAGGGCGCCGTCGACGCCGGCGCCCTTCGCGATCACATCGGCTGACTGGATTCCGTGGCGGGCCTTCGTACGGCCGGAGGGACTAGTCCCGGCCACCCACCGCGGCAGTGTCTCGGGGGGACTCCGCTAAGCGGGGTCAGCCTCCGACCTAGCGGCCGGACACCTCCAGGGTCCCGCAAGAACTGTCAGACAGGCGGACCACCTCCTTTCTCTGGTAAGCGAGAGGATAACGGACGTGGCGGAGAACTACTGATCAGGGTCCTCGAGCGTCGCGTCGGGGCCCTCGGAATCGAACTCGTCAGCCTCGTCAGCCTCGTCAGCCTCGTCAGCCTCATCGGCCTCATCAGCGTCGTCAGCCTCGTCAGCCTCGTCGGCCACATCGGCCTCATCAGCGTCGTCGGTGTCGATCAGATCCGTCAGGTCGCCTTGGTCGAACGCCGCGGCGTCTGCCGCCGCCTCGGGCAGGTCGCCGGCGACGGGAGCCGCGGTCGGCGCATCGGACTCGACCACCAGCGCCACCGCGCTCACCTGATCGTCGTCACGGAGGTTCATCACGCGCACGCCTTGAGACGAGCGGCCGTACCGGTTGATGCCTCGGACGGAGGTTCGCTGGACCATCCCGTTCTGGGAGATGAACACGAGCTCCTGGTGCTCGCGGACGACGAGCGCGCCGGCGAGCTGGCCCTTGTTCTCGGTCAGCGTGATCGTCTTGACGCCCATCGTGCCGCGGCCCTTGGCCGGATAGTCCGGTATCGGCGTCCGCTTGCCGTAGCCGTTCTCGGTCACGACCAGCAGCTCCTGATCGTCGCGCGCGACGTCCATCGCAATCACGGCGTTGCCGTCCTGGGAGACGTTCATCCCGATCACGCCGCTGGTGTCGCGTCCCATCGAGCGGACCTTGTCCTCGCTGAAACGGGCGGCCTGGCCCGAGCGCGAGACCATGATGATGTCGTCGTGGCCGCTGGTCACCCGGACGGCGATCAGCTCGTCGTCGTCGCGGATGTTGATCGCGATGATCCCGTCGGCCTTGATCGGCGTGTTGTAGGCGCCGAACTCGGTCTTCTTGACCATCCCGTTGTGCGTGGCGAACACGAGGTACTCGCCCTCGGAGAAGTCACGGGTCGCGAGCACCGACTGGACGCGCTCGCCCTCGCGCAATGGCAGGAGGTTGACGAGCGCCCGACCCCTGGCGGTCCGCGAGGCCTCGGGAAGCTCGTACACCTTCAACCGGTAGACCTTGCCGCGGTTGGTGAAGAACAGCAGGTAGTCGTGGGTCGAGCTGACGAACAGGTGCTCGATGTAGTCGTCCTCCTTCATCTCCATCCCGGTCACGCCGACGCCGCCGCGGCGCTGCTGGCGGTAGGTGGAGAGCGGCAGCGACTTGATGTAGCCGCTGTGCGTGATCGAGATCACCATCTGCTGGTCGGCGATCAGGTCCTCGATGTCGATCTCGCCCTCGGCATGGGTGATCTCGGTACGACGCTCGTCCCCGTAGGCATCGGCGATCTCGGTCAGCTCGTCCTTGATCAGGCCGTTGATCCGCGCCTCGTCGCCGAGGATCTCACGCAGCTCCTTGATCCGTTCCACGAGGTCCGCGTGCTCCTGCTTGATCTTGTCGGCCTCGAGCGCGGTTAGCCGGCTCAGGGTCAGCTGGAGGATCGACTGCGCCTGGATCACGGTCAGCTCGAAGCGCTCGACGAGCCCGGTGCGCGCTGTCTCCGGGTCACGCGACCCGCGGATCAGGGCGATCACCTCGTCGAGGTTCGCGAGCGCGATCAGCAGTCCCTCGAGCACGTGCGCGCGCTCCTCGGCGCGGCGCAGCTCGTACTTGGTGCGGCGGACGATGACCTCGCGCTGGTGCTCGACGTAATGGCCGATGACCTCCCGCAGCGACAGCGTCCGCGGCACGTTGTCGACCAGCGCCACCATGTTCACACCGAACGTGGTCTGAAGCGGGGAGTGCTTGTAGAGCTTGTTCAACACGACCTTCGGGATCGCGTCGCGCTTGAGCTCCACCACGATCCGCATCCCGTGCCGGTCTGACTCGTTGCGGAGGTCTGAGATCTCGGGGAGCTTCTTCTGCTCGTGCAGCTCCTTGATCTTCAGGATCAGGCCACCCTCGCCGTCCCTTCGCACCTGGTAGGGAAGCTCGGTGATGATGATTGCCTCCTTGCCCTGTCCGATCGGCTCGATGTGGGCCTTGCCCTGAACGCGGATGCGGCCGCGGCCGGTCGCATAAGCCTCGCGGATCCCGTCGCGGCCGAGGATGATGCCGGAGGTCGGAAAGTCCGGACCCTTGATGTGCTTCATCAACCCCTCGACGTCGATGCTCGGGTTGTCGATGTACGCGATCGTGGCGCTGATCACCTCGCGCAGGTTGTGCGGCGGGATGTTGGTCGCCATCCCGACCGCGATCCCCGAGCCGCCGTTGATGAGCAGGTTCGGGAACCTCGCCGGGAGCACCACGGGCTCCTGACGGCTGCCGTCGTAGGTCGGCGTGAAGTCGACCGTCTCGGCGTCGATGTCGCGCAGCATCTCGGTCGCGAGCCGGTCGAGCCGCGCCTCGGTGTAGCGCATCGCCGCGGCGCCGTAGCCGTCGATGTTGCCGAAGTTCCCGTGCCCGTCGACCAGCGGGTAGCGCATCGAGAAGTCCTGCGCCAGCCGGACCAGGGTGTCATAGATCGCCTGATCGCCGTGGGGGTGGAACTTGCCCATCACCTCGCCGACGATCTGCGCGCACTTGACGTGCTTGCGATTCGGCTGCAGGCCGAGCTCGTTCATCACGTACAGCACGCGGCGGTGGACCGGTTTCAGGCCGTCGCGGACGTCGGGCAGCGCGCGCCCGACGATGACCGACATCGCGTAATCGAGATACGCAGAGCGCATCTCCTCCTCGAGCCCACGGGGCTCGATGTTGCCGCCGCCGATCGTGTCGATCGTTGACATCGCCCGCCTCCTAGACGTCGAGGTTGGTCACGAGCCGTGCGTTCTCCTCGATGAACGCCCGGCGAGGCTCGACCTGATCGCCCATCAGCATCGAGAACACCAAGTCGGCGGAAGCCGCATCCTCCATTGTCACCTGCACCAGCGTGCGGGTCGATGGGTCCATCGTCGTCTCGCGGAGCTCTTCGGCGTCCATCTCTCCGAGGCCCTTGAACCGGTAGTAGTCGATTCCTCGCTGCGAGATCGCCAGTACGGCCTCGCGCAGCTCTTCGAACGTGGTCGCGTCCTTGGTCGTCTCGCCCAGACGTACCTGGAACGGCGGTGTGCCGGCCAGCTCGACCAGCTCGCGATGCAGATCCCCGAGCCGCTGGTACTCGCTCGCCTCGAACGTCGCCCGGCTGACGCGGTGCGTGGTCGCCAGACCCGACTTCGCCTCGACCGTCCGGATCACGATTTCGGTCGAATCCTCGGACACCACCTCGACCGTGAAGGCACCGCCGTTCTTGCCCTCCCTGGCGATGTACCTGATCAGCGCGTCGGGGTCGGTGATGTTCTCCTCGAGCAAGCGCACCTGCTGGAGGAACGTCACGACGCCGTGACCATGCGCCGCGCGCAACGCCGCCGCCCAGCCCTCGTATTGCTTGAGCAACCGCGAGAATCGCTTCCACCGCGCCTCGGTGAGCCTGAACTGCTTGTTGTAACGGTCGAAGACGTCGAGCTTCTCGAACTTGTCGCCAAGCAGAATGTCCTCGAGCTCTGACTCGCGTTCGAGGTAACGGTGCTTCTGTCCACGCGTGAGCCGGTACAGCGGCGGCTTGGCGATGTACACGTACCCGGCTTCGATCAGCGGCTGCATCTCGCGGAACAGCAGGGTCAACGCCAGCGTGCGGATGTGAGCACCATCGACGTCCGCGTCGGTCAGCAGCACGATCTTGTGATAGCGAGCCTTCGAGAGGTCGAATTCATCGCGCACGCCGCTGCCGATCGCGGTGATGAAGGCCTGGATCTCCTGATTCTGGAGGACCTTGTCGATCCGGCTCTTCTCGACGTTGAGGATCTTGCCTCGTAGCGGCAGGATCGCCTGGGTGTTGCGGTCGCGCGCGCTGACGGCCGAGCCGCCGGCCGAATCGCCCTCGACTACGAACAGCTCCGCGAGCGCGGGATTCTTCACCGAGCAATCCGCCAGCTTGCCGGGCAGCGTCGAGTTCTCGAGCGCCGACTTGCGGCGCGTGAGGTCGCGGGCCTTGCGGGCGGCCGCACGAGCCTGCGCCGCCGATACGGCCTTGCGGATCACGGCACGAGCGTCCTTGGGGTTCTCCTCGAGGAACTCGGCGAGACGGGCGTTGACGATCGAGTGCACGAAGCCCTGCATCCCCGGGTTGCCGAGCTTGGTCTTCGTCTGGCCCTCGAACTGGGGGTCCGTCAGCTTGGCGGAGATCACGGCCGTGAGGCCCTCGCGAACGTCCTCGCCGGTCAGGTTCTCGTCCCTCTCGCGAAGCTCGCCCTTGTCGCGCGCGTACTTGTTGAGCGCCGAGGTGAGCGCGGACCGGAAGCCGCTGAGGTGCGTTCCACCTTCGATCGTGTTGATGTTGTTGGCGAACGAGAACACCGACTCCTGGTAAGACGAGTTCCACTGCATCGCGACCTCGAGGGCGCCCTCCTCGCTCTCACCCGAGAACGAGATCACCTTGCTGTGGATCGGCTCCTTGTTGCGGTTCAGGTAGCCGACGAAGTCGACGATTCCGCCGTCGTACTTGAACTCGGCGCGGTGGCCCGCGCCGCGCTTGTCGACCAGCACGATCCGCAGACCGCGGGTGAGGAACGCCGTGTCGCGCATCCGCTCCTCGAGCGTGGTGAAGTCCAGGTCGAGCGTCTCGAACACGTCGGCGTCCGGGAGGAACGTGATCGTCGTGCCGGTCTCACTGGTCGGTTCGCCCCGCTCGAGGTCGCCCAGCGGCTTACCTCGCTCGTAGGACTGCCTCCAGGTGAACCCGTCCCGGCGGACCTCGACGTCGAGACGCTCGGACAGCGCGTTGACGACCGAAACGCCGACCCCGTGCAGACCACCAGAGACCTTGTATCCCCGGCCCTCGCCGAACTTACCGCCGGCGTGCAGCACCGTGAGCACGACCTCGATCGCGGGTCGCTGCTCCTTCTCCATCACCGCCACCGGGATCCCGCGACCGTTGTCGCTGACCGTCACCGAGTCGTCGGGATGGATCACGACCGTGACCTCGTCGCAGTAGCCGGCGAGCGCCTCGTCAACAGAGTTATCAACAACCTCATAGACGAGGTGATGTAGGCCGCGCTGGCCGGTTGACCCGATATACATCCCGGGCCGTCTACGAACGGCTTCGAGCCCCTCGAGGACAGTGATGTCCTGTGCGTCGTAGGTGGTTTCGTTCTTGGGGCGCTGGGGGGCGCCGTCGTCGTTGGCCAACGATCCTCCGATTACGTCGAGACGCCCCGGTACCGCGCATTCTGCCGCGCGCCGGGGCGTCGAAAGCTGGTGTACAGAAGAATAGCACAAAGAGGGGCCGATCCGGCCCCACGGGCGGTGCCATTTTGCCTGCAAAACTGCAACAAATTCGGCCTTAAATCGAGGTCCGGAATGGGGGCGTGGCGACGCACCGCAGGCGAACGATCCGGCCGCTCCGCAGATGACCGTTGAGACGCTCGAGGATCGCCTCGGACATCAGGTCGAGCTCCTGCGCCCAAACCGAGGCCGAGCACGAGACGGTCAGCACCCCACCGCGCTCGGCGGTGGGCGACGCCTCGGCAGCAACCGCCGGCCCGACCGCCTCCGGCCAGGCCTGCTGCACATCGGCCAGCAACGTCCGCGGCGCCAGATCGGCGCGAATCCCTTCGATCGCGGGTGCCAGCGGCCGGGGGCCGTTCCGGTAGGGGCTCACCGTGCGACCGCCTCCTGTAGCAGACAGCCATCGCTGACCCCGATCCGGGTGACCGCGGAATCAAGCGCGCCGGGTACGTGGTCGAGATCGGTGGTTGCGATCACCGACTGCGCCTCGGTGGCGCGCAGCAGGTCGATCAACGCCTGACGACGGTCACGGTCGAGCTCGCTCATGACATCGTCCAGCAACATCAGCGGCGGCGCGTCACGCGCGGCCGCGATCGCCTCGCGCTCGGCCAGCAGCAGCGCGAGCAGCGCCAAGCGCTGCTGGCCCTGCGAGCCGTAGGAGCGGAGCTCGCGGCCGGCTCGCGCAGCCGTCAGCTCATCGCGGTGGGGCCCGTGACCGGTGAACCCGCGGTCGAGGTCGCTGTCGATCCGCTCGGACAGCTCGGTGGCGAGCTGGCTCGGCTCGGTGGCGGGCGATCGCGGGCGGTATTCCAGCGACGGCTCGCCGCTCAACCCGAGCTCGCCAGCGAGGCGCCGAAACGGCTCGGCGATCGTCTCGACGGCCGCCAACCGGTCCCGCATCAGCGCAATCCCATGGGCTGCCAGCTGCGCGTCCCAGCTCGCCAGCGACGCGCGAGCACCGGCGGAAGCTCGAATTCGGAGCAGCAGCGCGTTGCGTTGCGCGAGCGTCTGCGCGTAGGCGCGTCGCGTCGCGGCGCGAGCGGGCCACATCGCGGCCACGAACCGGTCCAGGTGCGCACGACGGACAGCCGGCGGTCCCTTGATCAGCTCGAGCCGATCGGGCATGAACACGCTGACGAGCGGGCGGTCGGCGACGTCGGCGATCCGTTCCACCGACGCACCATCGACCTGCATCCGCTTCGGTTGCCCCGGGGCGAACCCCACCGACAGCTCATGGCGGCCATCGTCGCCCTCGGCGCGGACGACGACGCGGGTCGCGGCGGCGCCAAAGCGGAGCAGCTCGCGCTCGTTGGTCGTACGGCAGGAGCGGCCCGTGCAGCCGAAGTAGATCGCTTCCAGCAGGTTCGTCTTGCCGGCCCCGTTCGGTCCCGAGACGACCGTCAACCCGTCACCGAGCGAGGCATGCGCATCGCCGTAGCTGCGGAAGTCGCGAACCGTGACCGCGAGCACGCGCAAGGCGCCTCACCGGGATCAGACGTTGAGCCGGATCGGCATGATCAGATACCTGAATCCGCTGCCATCGGCGGCCTCGATCAGACCCGGCCGAAGCGGGCTGATCAGCTTCAGCAGTACATCGCCCTCCTCGATCGCCTCGAGGCCCGCGCGCAGGAACTCGGGGTTGAAGCCGATCTCGAGCTGCTCCCCCTGAAAGGCGACAGGCAGTGACTCGCGTGCCTCGCCGACGTCGGGCGTCTGTGCCGAGACGGTCAGTTCGCCTGCGTCGAAGGTCAGCCGCAGAGGTGCGTTCTTCTGCGCCAGCAGGCTGATCCGCCGCACGACGTCAGTCAGCTCCGTGCCGGCGACACGGAGCTCGTGCTCAAAGCTCTCGGGCAGCAGTTGCCTGTAGTTGGGGAACTGGCCATCGATCAGTCGGGAGGACAGAATCACGCCGTCGAGCACGAACAGGACCTGGTTCTGGCGCACGCTGACGCTGAGCTCCTGGTCCTCGGCGTGGGATGCGATCCGCGCCAGCTCCTGAAGCGCACGGGCGGGCACGTTGACCTCGAATCCGCGGGACAGCGGCGCCTCGAGCGTGGTCTCCTTGACGCTCAGCCGGTAGGAGTCGGTCGCGACCATGCGCAGCTCTCGCTCCAGGGCGGAGACGAGGATCCCGGTCAGGACGGGACGGGTCTCGTCGCGGGAAGCCGACCCGGCGACCTTCACCGCGGTCGCGACAAAGGCCACAGACGGCACCGATACGACCGACTCGGGGTCGGGCTCGGGGAACGGCGGGAAATCCTCGGTGCGCAGCGTCCGAATGTGGAACGTGGCGTTTCCGGAGACAAGCTCGACGTCCTGTTCCGCGGGGCGCAGCTCGAGCGACACTTGGTTCGCCGGCAGCGATCGGACGACGTCGAGGAGCAGCCGGGCCGGAAGCACGACGACCCCCTCGCGAACAACCTGAGCCTCGAGCGGCACGCGGAGGCCGACGTCCATATCCGTCGCGCGAAGTTCGACGCCGTCGCCCGATGCAGCGAATTGGACGCCTGAAAGGGCCTGAATTGCGCTGCGAGTGGACGCCACCCGACTGACTGTCTGCAGTTGTGCCACGAGGGCGTCGCGCTCGACGGAGATCTTCACGGTGAACACCTCAGAACGAAGATAGAAGTCATAGGGTGAAAGGATGCTGTGGAGAAGTGCGAGATGGTCCGCAACGAGCGGGAAAGTTGCGCCAGCGGGGGGCTGAAGAGTCTGTCAATGAACGCGGTCGGCAAGTGTCCCCCTGATCATCGCGGAGAGCTGTTCGAGGTCGTGTCGCGCACTGGGGTCTGTCGCGATCTGCTGGGAGACGCGCTTGCACGCGTGCAGCACGGTGGCGTGGTTGCGGCCGCCGAACGCCTGGCCGATCTGTTGCAGGGACGCAGCCGTGAGCTCCCGGGTCAGATGGACCGCGAGCTGACGGGGCCACGCCACGTTGGCGGCGCGGCTGGCGGAGAGCAGCTCGTCGACGGTGATCTCGTAGTAGGAGGCGACGGCTGCCTGGACCTCGTCGATCGCAAGCACGCGGTCCGGGCTGGCGGGGTGGATCGCCTCGAGCACGGCGGCCGCGAACGGGAGATCGATCGGCCGGCGTGTGAGTGAGTGATGCGCCACGACCTTGATCAGGGCGCCCTCGAGCGCCCGGACGTTGTCGGTTACGCGCTCGGCGATCAGATCGAGGACCGCCGGATCGGGGAGATCGATCTGGTCGAGCGCCGCGCGCTTGCGGAGGATCGCGACCCGGGTGGCGAAGTCGGGGGGGCGGATGTCGGCGACTAGCCCGGACTCGAAGCGCTCCCGGAGCCGCTCCTCCACGGACACGAGTTGCCGCGGGAGTCGATCGCAAGTGAGGACCAGCTGCCGGCCGTTCTCGTACAGGGAGTTGAAGGTGTGGAAGAACTCCTCCTCGGTCTTGGCCTTGCTGGCGAGGAACTGAACGTCGTCGATCAGGAGCACGTCGACGTGCCTGTAGGCGCGCTTGAAGCTGTCGACCGAGCGCGTGCCGAGAGCGGCGATGAAGTGGTTCGTGAACGCTTCGACGGTTGTGTAGCGGACTGACGCGGCGCCGCCGAACGCGAGGAGATAGTTGCCGATCGCATGCAGGAGATGTGTCTTGCCGAGACCCGGCGGCGCATGCAGGAACAGCGGGTTGTACGCCTGCCCGGGAAGCTCGGCGACGGCGAGCGCGGCGGCGTGGGCCAGGCGGTTGCCGTCGCCGATGATGAATTGCTCGAAGCGGTAGCGGGGGTGAAAGGGGGCAGTGGGCTGCCCAGGCGGCGGCGGCTCTCGAGTCGGCCCGCGGTGAGTCTGGGTTCTGGTTGCGCGCTGGCCTGTCGGCGCGGCTGCGACAAACGCGACCGAGGCGGAGTTGCCGAGCACCGTGCGGGCGCATGTCTCGATCAGGTGACCGAATCGCTCCGAGACCCATGCCCTGGTGTCGGGAGGCACCTCCAACAGGAGCGTGGTGCCGTCCCATGACGCCGGCTGCAGCGGCGCCAGCCAGATCTCGAACGTGGACGGTCCGGTCGACTGCCGGAGCTTGGCAGAGATGTCGCGCCAGACCGGGGTGAGCTCGAGATGCGCAGGCAGCGCCAACCGACTCCTTTGCGGGAGTGTTCGTCGGGAGAGGAGTCCTGTGGGGCAAAGCGACTTGCCCGGGCGGGCGAATATACCAGCGGCGATCTGGGCCAGATGGCGGGATCAGGGGGGGTTGGCGCAAAGCGCGGCAAAAAGCGCCGAGCTGCCCTCTCGAGGCGGTTCGGCGGGCGCGCTGAACCATCGCGGGCCCTGCGTATACTGGGTTGGTCCCGCCCTCGGGCTCGTGAGCCATGAAACGCACCTACCAGCCGAAGAAGCGCAAGCGAGCGCGGACCCACGGGTTCCGCGCGCGGATGCGCACGCGCGCCGGACGTCTGACTCTGAAGCGCCGTCGCGACAAGGGCCGCAAGCGACTGACGGTCTGATGGAGCACTTCGCGGGCGTCGCGGGCTTTCCGGGCGCCGGTCCGGGGCGACCGCGTCCTGCCCGCTCGCGGTTGTCCAGGAGCGCCGACTTCGATCGCGTGTTCCGCCAGGGCCGTTCGCACGCCGGTCGCGAGCTGGTGCTGTACGTGTTCCCCCACGGTGAGGATGGGGAGGCGCGTCTTGGACTCTCAGTTCCGCGAAAGGTCGGAGGAGCGGTGGAGCGAAACAAGGTGAAGCGGCTCCTGCGCGAAGCGTTCGCAATGGAGGGCGGCCGGCTCCCGGCCGGAACCGACGCCGTAGTCGTCGCGAGGCGCGATGCTAAGTCTCTAGCCGACCGTGAGGGATTGTCTGGAATCCGCCGTGCGCTGGGCGAGTTGGTGACCCGCGCCACCGGAGTGGACGAGCCCGCCGCCACGCCGGGAAAGCCGCGGAACGGGAGCGGTTGATGGACGCCGTGCGTTGGTTGGCGATCCTGCCGATCAGGCTGTACCAGCGGCTGTTCTCGCCGCTCATCGGCGCGCGGTGCAAGTACTACCCCTCGTGCTCGGAATACGCCGCACAGGCAATTGAGAGATTCGGCATACTGCGTGGTCTGATCCTTGCCGGCTGGCGGTTGCTTCGGTGTAACCCGTGGAGTCACGGAGGGTTTGACCCCGTTGAGGATCAGCGGCTGTTCAAGCCACAAGCGCCGGCTCCCAGCGCCTGACCATGGTCGTCTTCTACGCGAACATCTTCCAACCGCTCATCGACGTGTTCGAGGCGGTCTTGAAGTTCTTCCACAACAGCCTCGGGGTGCCATGGGGCTGGTCGATCGTGCTGCTCACGATTGTCGTCCGAGCGCTGCTGCTCCCGCTGACGATCAAGCAGTTCCACTCGATGCAGCGCATGCAGCAGCACATGCCCGAGCTGAAGGAGATCCAGGCGCGCTACAAGGACGACAAGCAGCGCCAGCAGCAGGAGATGATGAAGTTCTATAAGGAGAACCAGATCAACCCGTTCGGGTCCTGCCTGCCGCTGGTGGCGCAGCTGCCGGTGTTCATCTCCTTGTACTACATGCTCCGCGAGAGCCTGCGGGCTGACATCTGCCCGCAGAGCCAGCCGCACCACATCGTCAACGGGCAGAGCGTCATCAACACTGCCCATACGGTCCCGTGCGGCCCACACAACGGCGCCGGCTTCCTGTTCATCAGCGACCTGACGAACAACGCGACCGGGATCACGCTGATCGTGCTGATCGTGCTCTACGTCGGCACGCAGCTCGCTTCCAGCCTGATGATGTCGACGGCCACGATGGACAAGACGCAGCGGAACCTGATCCTGTTCATGCCGCTGATCTTCGTCTTCATCATCATCAACTTTCCCGCCGGCGTGCTCGTGTACTGGATCACGACGAACACCTGGACGATGGCGCAGCAGTACATCATGCGCAGGAGGATCGGGCCTGTACCCGTGATGCCCTCGAGTGGCGGCACAACCGGCAAGGACGGCGGTACCGGCGGCAAGGGCGGCGGAGGTGGTGGTGGCTCCGGCGGGGGCCCCAATGGCTCCGGCGGCGGCGGCATCGGCGGCCTGCTCGGCCGTCTGAAGCCATCCGCGGAGCCGGCAGCCGTCGCTGCGAGTACCCGGCCACGCGAGGCCCCACCCCCGCCACCGCCGCGGAAGAAGAAGAAGCGCTCCGGACGGCGGAGATAACGTGGCTACCGGCGTTAGCGAGGCGGCGGCTCGGGTTCGCGATCTGCTCGAGCGGATCGCCGATGAGGCCGGCGTCGACGCCTCGGTGCAGGTCAGCGAGGACACCGAAGGGGTATCGGCCGAGTACGTTGGCGACGAGCTGGGAATACTGATCGGCCACCACGGCCAGACGATCGACGCGATCCAGCACCTGGCGTACCGGATCGCGTTCAAGGGGGTCGAGAACCGCAAGCGGGTCGAGGTCGACGCCGCCGGCTACCGCGAGCGACGGGCCCTCGCCCTGCGCGCGACCGCCGACCAGGCGGCGGAGACGGCCGTCCACGACCGGCGGCCGATCGCGCTCGAGGCGATGAGCGCCCTCGAACGCAAGGTCGTGCACGAGCATCTGAAGGGTCGCCACGACGTCGAGACCTACAGCGAGGGACAGGAGCCGTCGAGAAGGCTGGTGGTCGCGCCGCTCGTGCAGTGAGACGGCCGGCGTTTCACGTTTTTCTTGGCGGTGAAACAGTTCGCCGCGCTACAACTCCGATGTGGAATCCCTGAGCCCCTTCGAACACGGAGTCGTGGTCGGACTGTTGATCGGCGAGGGCTCGTTCGGGGGCGACGGCAAGCAGCCGCAGGTCACGCTCCGGATGCATGTGCGCCACGAGGCTATCTTCCAGTGGTTGATGGAGCGGTTCCCGGAGACGCGGCTGTACGGGCCCTACCACCACGGCGGCCGGTCGTATTACCAGTGGATGGCACGTGGCCGTGCGCTCGTGCGAGACGTGCTGCCGTTGCTCGAGTCAGAGACCGTCGGCGGGCTCGACGGTCACGCGGCCGAACGGCTCGAGGCGATGCTGCAGCGGTACTCCGGCTTCATCGAGCGCGAGCGGGCACGCATTGATGGATGAGGCGATCTCCGCCCACCGGCGGCCCCCCGCACGCGACCCCGTCGCCGCCCTTGCCGCCCGGTATCGCCTGTCGGACGCCGCCCAGGCGAGGCTCGAGACACTGTGCGAGCTACTCGTCTCCGATCCCCTGGCGCCGACGACGGTCCGTGACCCTCAGCGGGTGATCGAGGACCACCTCGCGGACGCGCTGGTCGCGCTCGAGTGCGAGCCGGTACGCACCGCCTCCGCGATCGCCGACCTGGGCTCCGGCCCCGGCATTCCCGGCCTCCCGCTTGCGATCGCGCTCCCACGCGCCGAGGTCGCCCTGCTCGAGAGCAGCGCGCGGAAGTGCGCCTTCCTGGAGACGGCGATCGAATCATGCGGGGTCGAGAACGCGTACGCGGTTCACACGCGGGCCGAATCGTGGGCTTCCGGCCTTGGCAAGATGGGCCTTGTGACCGCCCGCGCACTTGCGTCGCTTCCGGTCGTGGCCGAATATGCCGCGCCGCTGTTGGCGCTCGGTGGGGCCTTGATCGTGTGGCGTGGCGTCCGCGACCCGGACGAGGAGGCGGCCGCCGTCCGCGCCGCCGACCAGCTGGGGCTGCAGGTGCTCGAACCGTTGCGCGTGCGGCCGTACGAGCGCGCGCGGAACCGACATCTACACGTGATGTTGAAGGTGAGACCCACCCCCGACGGGTTCCCGCGGAGGCCCGGGATCGCCCGCAAACGCCCGCTCGGACTGGCCGGGCCAGCGCGCCGCGGGGAGGCTGGCGTCGGCGCCTCATCAGAAGCCGCCGAGCTCCGATCTGACCGCGGGCGGCGCTAGCGTGCTGGCCAGGATGGGGACCGTCTACGCGATCGCGAACCAGAAGGGCGGCGTCGGCAAGACGACCACCGCCGTGAACCTCGCCGCCTGTGTTGCCGAGGCGGGCTACGACGCGCTGCTGATGGATATCGACCCGCAGTCGAACGCCACGATCGGGCTCGGCCTCTCGAAGCACGCGCCAAAGACCGTGTACGACGTGTTGATCGACGGCGTTGCGCTCCAGGACGTGATCACGCCGACGGGGATCGAGCATCTGTGGATTGCTCCGTCGGGGCCGGATCTCGCCGGCGCCACCGTCGAGCTGCCGCGGATCGCGGGGTCGGAGACGCGCCTGAAGCAGGCTCTCGAGCCGATCCGCGATCGTTACGCGTTCACCCTGCTCGACTGTCCGCCGTCACTGGGGCCGCTGACGGTCAACGCGCTGGTCGCGGCTGACCGCGTGATCGTTCCGGTGCAGGCCGAGTACTTCGCGCTCGAGGGTCTCGCGGGTCTGCTCGACACCCTGTCGTTGATTCAGCGGGAGCTGAACCCCCGGCTGACGATCGCCGGCATGCTGTTGACGATGCACGACGGGCGCACCCGTCTGGCCCAGGACGTGGAGCGGGAGGTGCGCGACCACTTCCCCGAACTGGTGTTCGATACTGTGATCCCGCGCAACGTCCGCATCGGCGAGGCCCCCAGCTTCGGCAAGCCCGTCATTCACCACGATCCCCATTGCGCTGGTGCGGATGCCTACTTCGAGCTGGCAAAGGAGGTGGCCACACGTGGCTGAGCGGCACAAAGGCATGGGACGCGGCCTCGCCGCGATCCTCTCGGTCACGTCCGACGATAGCGCCGAGGAGGACGAGCTCCGCCAGATCTCGGTCGACCTGCTGAGTCCCAACCCCCATCAGCCTCGCCGGACGTTCGACGAGGACGCGCTCGTCGCGCTGGCAGACTCGATCCGCCTCCGCGGCGTGCTGCAACCGGTTCTCGCTCGGCCGCGGCCGGACGGCAGCTACGAGCTGATCGCGGGCGAGCGGCGCTGGCGTGCCGCCCGGCTCGCGGAGCTCGACACGATTCCCGCGCTCGTGCGCCGCCACGACGACGCCGGCTCCCTCGAGGTGGCGCTGATCGAGAACATGGCGCGCGAGGACCTCAATCCCGTCGATCAGGCCCGCGCGTGCGCGGCATTGGTCGAGGAGCTGGGACTGACACGGGAGGACGTCGGCCTGCGGGTCGGCCGCAGCCGTGTCGCGGTCTCCAACCTGATCCGGCTGCTCGACCTGCCCGACGAGGCGCTCGACCTGCTCGAGCGCGGCGAGTTGACCGAAGGCCACGGCCGCGCGCTGCTGCTGGTCGACGACCACTCAGAGCGCCGCCGGCTCGCCCGCGCCGCGATCGACGGCCAGTGGTCGGTGCGCGAGCTCGAGGCACGCGCCCGCGCCGCCGAGCCGGCCAAGTCCCGCCACCAGTCGAGCAGGCCGCGCAAACGCCACCTGCACCCCGATCAGGAGGCGGCGATCGAGCAGATCGCCGACGCTCTGCGAGCGGCGCTGACGGTCGACGTCGACGTCACCGCCGGCCCCGGCCAAGGGTACCGCGCACACCTGAGCTTCGAATCGCTCGACGCGGCGCTCGACCTCGCCCGGCGTCTGCGGGCCTGCGCGGCGGCCTGAGCCGCGGGTTTCGTCCCCGATCCGAGCGGGTTAGAATCCCTGGCGCGGCGAGAGGTCCGCGCGTGCGCCGGCGGCCGTTTGCGACGGCCGGCGGCGTGACCGGGATCGCGGCGCGCGATAGGGCGATTAGCTCAGTCGGTTAGAGCGCTTCTCTGATAAGGAAGAG
>CAWJIO010000013.1:0-356238 GCA_963842995.1 uncultured Solirubrobacterales bacterium
CCACCGAGCTTTTGCTGAGCTCGGCGGTCGGCGTCGACTCCAGCTTGCTGACCTGTGAGTTGATGTACGGATCGTTGATCTGGCCGAAGTTCTGGTTGTTCGTCGGCGAGATCGCATCGCCAGCGGCCAGGATCCCGTAGAAGTCGATCGGGTTAGGGAAGTCCTGGTTCCAGTCGGCGAAGCCGGTCTGCGGGTTGAGCTTCAAGTTCCCGATCGTCGGGAAGTACGTCGCGTCGGCGATGATCTTCTCGGTCGCCTTGAACCCGATCTGGTTCAGGAAGCTCGTGTAGTAGTCGACGAACTGCCTGCGCGGCGAGCGCTCCTCACCCCAAACCGTCACTGGCTGGCCCGCCATCCCCGACTGCTGGACGAGCGCCTTGGCCTTGGCCAGGTTCGCGGTCGCCGGATCGCCGTACGGGCATGGCTGCGTGGCGTGCCCGATCATTGTCGGCGGCAGCAGGTAGCAACCCGGGACGAAGTACCCGGAGCCCAGGCGAGACAGAGCGTTGCGGTCAAGCCCGACGACCACTGCTTCGCGCGCCAGCTGACTCGAGAACGGCTTCGTCTTCGTGTTCAGGAAGAAGTAGTACGTCGACGCCAGGACGACCTTGCCGTAGCGGTCAGCCGCCTGGCTCTGGACCTGGGGCAGAACGCCTGGCGGGACCGTGTCGGCGAAGTCGAAGATATCAGCTGAGTTGTTCAGCACCGACAGCGCATTGGCAGTCGTGTTCGACGAGATCTTGACATTGATCTGGCTGACGTAGCCCGAGGGGATCCCCGGAATCGGAGTCCAGTCCGGGTTCCTGACCACCGAATAGGAGGCGTTCGGAACGATGTTGGCAAACTTGTATGGGCCGACCCCGGGCGGCGGGTTGGCCGGCTCGTTCTTGAACGGCGTGCCTTTGGGCACCGGCGCGAACGACGGGAACGCAAGCACGTTGCTGAAAGCTCCATATGGCGCCGTCAGCTTGATCGTGATCTTGCCGGTCGAGTCGTCGGTCGTGATCCCAGAGATCGTGCTCGCCTTGCCGGTGGCGTAGGCGTTGGCGCCTTCCACGTTGGCGGTGATGAACGACGAGCCTCCCCACGGGATCTTGAGCGCGCGCTCGACCGCGTAGGTGAAATCGCTGGCGACGACCGGACTCCCGTTTGAGAACTTCAGGCCGCTGCGCAGGGTCAACGTGTAAGTCTTGCCATCGGGCGAGATCGTCGGCAGCGATGTCGCCAGGCCGGGGATCAGCGTGCCGCCCGGCGTGCCCGCGACGTGGGCGTACACGAGCAGTGTGGTGTAGACCACCTGGTCGGGTGCAAGCGCCTGTGTCGTGTATGCCATGCCCGGGTCCAGCGAGTCCGGTGCTGTGCCGAACACCGCCGTGATCGTGCCGCCGGTCTTGCCCGACGTCGCCCCTGAGCTCGCCGACGAGCTAGAGGAGCTAGAGCTCGAGCTCCCGCACGCCGCGAGCACGAGCGCGGATGCGACCGCAAGCAGTGCCCTAACGGCCCACTTGTTACCTCTGTCCACCATTACCTCCTCCGAGAGGTTCGTTTCGGTCCCGGCCGAAATCTAATCCTCCGCACGCGCGGATGCGCTGCTGCGCGTCCGACCCTAATCAACGCGCAACAATCAGCCGTGAGCTACTGCACGGTCAGCACCGCCTTGCCGCTCACCCGCCGGTCCAGAAGGGCCTCGATCGCGCTTCCCGCCTCCGTCCAGGAGGCGGTCAGGTCGATCTGCGGGTCGAGCTTGCCGGCCGCGATCAGGTCGGCCAGCCGGCGCAGGTCAGCGCTGCCGGTTCCGGTTCTGGCGAGCTCGCTGAAGATGAACAGGCCGTAGAGCTTGGCGCCGGGCGCGCGGGCGAACAGCGTGCGGCTCGGGTAGGAGACGGGCTCGGGGTCGGTCGAGGCGAAGCTGACCACCGTGCCGCCAGGTGCGATCCGGCCGATCGCCGCGCCGAGCACCGGCCCGCCGACCCCGTCGACGATCACCGCGTACGTTGAGCCTTCCGGCTCGAGCTCGGAGATCACCTGATCCGCGCCGAGCGCGGCGAGACCTTCGGTGCGTCGCGCCATCGCGGTCACGCGCGCGCCTGCGAGCTTCGCCAGCTGGATCGCGAACCGGCCGACGCCACCGCTGGCGCCCGTCACGAGCACCTCCTTGCCGAGCACGAAGCCTCCGACCTCGAGCGCGCGCAACGCCGTCAGGCCGGCCACCGGCAAGGTCGAAGCCTGCTCCAACGAGACGGCGTCGGGAAGCTCGGCCAACACGCTGGTGTCGACCGCGGCCAGCTCGGCCCACGCGCCGGCGCCGACGACCCCGACCACGCGCGCACCCTCAGGCGGGCCACTGCCGTCCGCGGCCGCGCGCGCGACGTGGCCGGCGAGATCCCAACCGGTGATCGACCCGGGCTCCATCGACTCCAGGCGCCGCGATTCGCCCCGGTTGAGACTGAACGCCTTGATCGCCACGAGCGCCTGACTGGGGAGCGGCTCGGGATCGGGCACCTCCGTGAGCTCCACGTACGGCGGCGTCGCGGACGAGACGAGGGCACGCATCAGGGCCGATACTAACCGCGGACGGCGCCCCGGGCAGGCACTATCGTTCCCGGCCGCCGGATCGGAGCGAGAGGAGCTGGAATGAGGATCAGGAAGCTGGTTGGAGTCGTGGTCGCGTTCGCGTTCGGGATCGGGGCTCAGTCGGCCACCGCGCTGAACGTCACCTGGATGCAGGGGGCCGTCGCCCCGGGGACACCGGCCAGGTACGACAAGGTCGGCGTGCTCAAGGTCGGGGCGCCGTCGGCGCGGAACGTGCTCGTGCTCGAGCCGGGGACCTCGGCGGCCGCGGCCTACTTCGTGCCGCTGGCGAAGTGGATCGTGTCCAAGCTTCCGGGCTGGCAGTTGTGGGCGGTGCAGCGCCGCGAGAGCCTGCTCGAGGATCAGTCGGAGCTGAACCTGGCCAAGCAGGGCCGCGCGAACGCGGTGCAGGTGTTCGACTACTACCTCGGCTGGATCACCGACAAGAGCGTCACGGACCACATGCCCGCCGGCTTCCTTTCGCTCGGCCCCGCCTACGCCAAGGATTGGGGAATGAACGTGGCGGTCGGCGACCTGCGGCGCGTGATCGCGGCGGCGCGAAAGCTGGGCGGCAAGGTCGTGCTCGGCGGCCATTCACTTGGCGGCTCGGTCGTGACCGCGTACGCCACCTGGGACTTCGGCGGCCACGCCGGCGCCGACGGCCTGTCGGGCCTGGTGTACGACGACGGCGGCAGCGGCCCGGCCGAAAGCGCTTCGACGGCTCGCGCCGCGCTCGCGCAGCTCGACGCTCCCAGCGCGACGCCATGGCTGGCGTTCGGAGGGATCACGGCACCGTTCGCCGGGCTGCTCACCGACACGGGCGCGATGTCGGTGCTACAGGCGCCGAACGCGCCGTCACTCGGCCAGCAGTTCCCGCTCCTGCCGGCGGACCTGAAGCCGAGCGTTTCGGCGACGAACGAGGCCCAGTACGGCTACGCCCTCAACGTCGGAACCTCGCCGATGTCGCTGATCGCGGCGCAGGCGCACCTCGGTCGCGGGATCTCCGCGCGGACGGTCGGCGGCTACCACCCCTGGAACGGAGCCGGCGCGCTGACGCCGATCGTGCGCTTCGCCCAGATGTTCGCCGGCGCCGGCATCCTCGGCGCCGGCGGCACCGAGTGGTACTTCCCGCAGCGGCTCACCGACGACACGGCGGCGGTCGGGAACGGAATCGCCAACCCGGCCCAGCACGTCCTCGACCTGCACGCGACGATGGGTCGCCATCTGCCGCACTCGCTGCGGATCCTCGCGATCTCCACGGCGCTGGGCGGGTCTCGTGTGCTCGATGCGGCGAGGGTGCTGGCGCGGCAGTCGGGGATCCCGGCGCGGAACCTGACGCTGATCAACCGGCAGCACACCTACGCCCACAACGACCCGGCCGGCGCGTACCCGAACAACGTGTTCTTCGACGAGCTGGTGCCGTTCTTGCGGCGGGTGGCGAGGACGTAGCGGCGGCGCCGACGCTCACAGGCGCTCGAGCAGCCGATCGGCGAGGCGCCCGGCCGCCCCGTCCGCGTATGACAGGAACAGCGACGGCTCGGTCAGTTCGACCTCGACCACCTGCGGCGTTCCGCTTTGATCCGGGATCAGATCAACGCGCGCGTACAGCAGCTCGGCCCGGGGCCACGGCAGCGAGTCGAGGACATCTTCGGCCGCGGCGCGCTCCGCTCGGTCAGGCCGGCGCGCTCTGATCTCCTCGGTCGCGAACAACCGGGTCGATGGCGCCTGATAGCGGCGGAGCATCTGTCCCTTGCGGATCGCGTGCGAGTACTCGCCGCCGAAGAACAGCAGGGCCGTCTCGCCGCGCTCGTCGACGGCTGCAAGGTACGGCTGCACCATCACCGTCCGGCCGGTGGCGAGCAGCGCCTCGACGTGGCCCTCGGCGCGCGTTTGATCACCCGGCGCGTACCGGGCGGTGTCGCGTGATCCGGCGGACACGGCCGGCTTGACGACATACTCGCCTCGGGGCGCGTGGAAGCGGCTGCCCGGAGCCAGGAACTCGGTCGCCACCGCGCGGGGCAGCCCGCCGAGGTATCGCTTGTCGGTATTCCAGCGCAGCACGTCGGTGGCGTTGAGCACCCTCGGCACGGCCTGCGCCCACTCGAGGAACTGCTCGCGGCGCTCGACGTAATCCCACGTCGAGCGCACGACGATGAGCTCATAGGAGCCCCAATCGACGGTCGGCGAGTCCCACACGGCCGGCTCCGCCTGTACTCCCCGCGCCTGCAGCGCGTGTAGGAGCAGCGGATCGTCCGGCGCCAGCTCGGGGAACGCGGCGCAGGTGGCGAGTGCGACCCGTGCGCTCACGGTCGCTCGCCGGCCGAGCTCGCCCCCCCGACGGCGCAGCTGCGGAGATCGTGCTCGATCGTGAGCGCCGTCTCACGCGCGAGCGGCAGGAACTCCCGCTGCAGCACCGAGACGGAGGCGCGGCTGGCGTGGACCGAGACGTTGAGCGCCGCCGTCACCGCGCCCGACGGGTTCCGGATCGGAACCGCGATCGAGCGCAGGCCCTCCTCGAGCTCCTGGTCGACGACCGCGTAGCCCTGCCTTCGGACCTGGCTGAGCGTGTTCATCAGCGCCTCACGGTCGGTGACCGTGCGCGCGGTCAGCGGCCGCAGCTCGATCCGCTCCAGCCGCTCATCGAGCTCGCGGTCCGGCAGGCCGGCCAGCAGCACGCGCCCCATCGAGGTCGCGAACGCCGGCAGCCGCGTGCCGACCGACAGCGTGATGCTCATGATCCGGCGCGTCGGCACCCGCACGACGTAGACGATGTCCGTGTCGTCGAGAACCGAGATCGAGGAGGACTCGTTCACCTTCTCCACGAGCGTCTCCATGTGCGGCTGCGCAACCTCGGGCAGCGTGACGCTGGACAGGTATGCGTACCCCAGCTCGAGCACCCGCGGGCGCAGCGAGAAGCGGCCGTCGGTGACGTTCATGTAGCCGAGCTTCACAAGCGTGAGCAGGAACCGCCGCGCCGCCGCTCGCGTCAGGCCGGTCGCGCGCGCGACGTCGCTCAGCGCCAGCTCCCGGTGTTCGGCGTCGAACGCACGGATAACCGAGAGGCCGCGCTCCAGAGACTGCACGAAGTCTGAATTCCTGTCTGTCATTGGCACTACGCCCAGCGCACCTCAGTTCGGTATGCGCACAGTATCTGGATGGTAGGTTGGTTCAGTGACCGTCCGCGACGCCACCCTCGACGTCATGCGACGGCTCGGGATGACGACCATCTTCGGCAATCCCGGCTCCACCGAGATCGCGTTCCTCACGGACCTGCCGTCGGACATCCGGTTCGTGCTGGGCCTGCACGAGGGTTCCGTGGTCGGGATGGCCACCGGCTACGCGATCGCCCGCGGCGCGCCGTCGTTCGTCAACCTGCACACCGCGCCCGGCCTCGGCAACGCGATCAATGCGATCGCCAACGCCCGCGACTGTCGCGTGCCACTGGTGATCGTCGTCGGCCAGCAGGACCGCCGCCAGCTCGCGTTCGAGCCGTTCCTCACCGGCCGCCGGCTCGAGCACCTGGCCGGGGAGTATCCGGTCTGGACCAATCTGCCCGCACGCGCGCAGGACGTACCGGGCGCGATCGCCCGCGCCTACTACGAAGCCCAGGCCGGCACCGGTCCGGCGCTGGTGGTCGTGCCGATGGGCGACTGGCTCGAGCCTCACGACGAGCTCGCCGCCGGTTCGCCGGCCCGGGTGACCCGCTCGCGATCGGTCGCCCCCGAGGAGGTCGCGGAGCTGGGCGCGATGCTCTCCGATGCGAGCTCGCCGATGCTCGTCGTCGGGCCGGGGGCCGCAAGCCCCGAAGCCTGGGCGGCGCTCACCCAGCTGGCCGAGCGACTGCGCTGCCCCGTGTGGCAGGAGGCGTTCGCCCGGCGCGCCGGCTTCCCCCAGGATCACCCGCTGTTCGCCGGTCATCTGCCCTGGCGTCGCCGGCTACTCCGCGACACGTTCGCGCCCCACGATCTGGTGGTGGCGGTCGGGACGAATGCATTCCGGGCGTACCTGTTCGACGAGCCGGTCGCGCTGATCGGAGCCGACACCCGGGTGGCCGTGCTCACCGACGACCCCGCCGAAGCACACCGAAGCCGCTGCGAGCTGGCGGTCGTGGCGCCGGTCGCGCAGGCATGCGCGGCGCTGCTCGGGCACGTGCCCGAGCGCCACCAGTCGCAGCCGCCGGCGCCACTCCGTCAACCGCCCCCCGACCCCCCACTGGCTCCCGGCGAGCCGCTCCGGTCCGAGCACGTGCTGGCGGAGTTGGCGAAGCGGCTGCCGGCCGACGCGGTCGTGGTCGAGGAGACGCCCTCGAGTCAGCCGGAGCTCTACCGCCGGATACGGATCCGCAACCCCTCGGGTTTCTTCAGCGCCGCCAACGGGGGTCTCGGATTCGGCGTCTCGGGAAGTATCGGACTGCGGATGGGGTTCCCCGACCGCCCGGTGGTCGCAGTCGTCGGGGACGGCGCCACAATGTACGCGATCCAGGCACTCTGGAGCGCCGCCCGCTACGACGCCGGCGTCCTGCTGATCGTGATCGCCAACGGCGGCTACGCGATCATGGACCTGCTGGCGAAGGAGCGCGGCGGAACCCCTGCCTGGCCGTCGTTCGGGAACGTCTCGATCGCGGCAATCGCTGAATCGCTCGGTTGCCCGTCGACGCGGATCGAGACCCTCCCGGAGCTCGTCGACACGCTCGACGAGGCGCTGCCTGGGCTCGCGGCGCGGCGGGAGCCGTTGGTGGTCGAGGTGGTGGTGGCGGCGGGGCAGTGGCGGCGGGGTGTGGGATTTCTTTCGCGGGGTAGCGCGGCCCTCGTCGGCTTTGCAGCCGCCGCCGTCCGCGCTTTGGGCTGGGGAGGTCGGGGCGCAGGGTGCGCCCGACCTCCGGGCAGGAGGGAGGGGCGCATTTGCGGGTCAGGAGACGCCGAAAAACATGCTCAACTTCCCGAATCCAACTGCGTGCCGGGGGTTTGGGAAATCGAGCCTGAATATCGTGTTCAACTTCCCAGAGCCCGAGCACGGGGTTGGATTTGGGAAGTTGGACAGGTTTCACGGTCAGACTTCTGACACTAGGACGGCCCGGCCGCGTCCCGCCACTCTCCGCCGCGCCCCGCCGCGCCCCGCCACGCCACGCCACACCGCGCCCCGCCCGCACGGCGCCCGCACCGCGCCACGGCGCGCCCCGTCGCGCCCGCACCGCCGGCGCAACCGCGACCACACCTCTCCCCCGGAGGTCGGGCACACCCGGTGCCCGACCTCCCCAGCCCAAAGCGCGGCCGGCGGCGGCTGCAAAGCCGACGACGGACGCGCTACCACGAGTCAGGCTCGTGCGCGCCTAAGCGACCATCCCGTTGCGCGCCGGCTTACGCCGCCACGCCGCCACGCCGGCCGCAGCCCGCCGGAAGTACCCGTGCTCGCCGGCGTCCAGGTACGCCGCCAGCCGGCTGGCGAGCGCCATGATCGTCAGCGACGGGTTGACCGACAGCGTCCGGGGCACCACGGACGAGTCGCCGACGAACAGCCGGCGGACGTCGTGTGACTCGCCGTGGGCGCCGACGACGGAGCGCGCGGCGTCGCTGCCCATCCGGCAGCTTCCCTGCACGTGGGTGCTGAGCACGCCGGTGTGGAGGATCCGCTTGGCGCCCGCGGCCTCGAGCACGCGGCGCGCGAAGTCGAGTGAGGCATCGATTCGCGCGCGCTCGGTGTCGCTCCAGTCGAACGAGTAGCGCTCGCCGCCGATCTCGTCGACCCAGGCGGCGCCGTGGTTCTCGTCGTTGACCAGCGTCAGCAGGCCGGTGAAATAGCGGTACTTGCGCATCAGCTCGACGAGCTCGGACCCCCACAGGGGGCGGTGGTGCTCGTCGCACAGCCCGCTCGCGAAACCGATCGGCTCCTGGATCGTGGCGGCCTCGACGATGAAGCCGCCGTCCTCGTCGCGCGCGAACTGCATGCAGTGCGAGGTGATCGGATAGACCATGTGCGCGTCCTGGACCTCGTCGAACAGCCCCTCGACGAGGCGTGCGGGATGGAAGCCGAGGTTCCGGCCGATCAGCGAGCTGCTTGGCGTCCCGAGCTCCCGCAGGCCGGAGCGGATCAAGAGCCCGGGAGTCCCCAGTGCGCCGGCCGCGACCACGACCACGTCGGCCTCCGCGGTCCGGACCGAGCCGTCGGGATCGACGTACTCAACGCCAGTCGCCTCCGGCCCGGAGCCGTGGTCCTCGATCAGCACCCGCCGGACCTGGCAGTCGGGGCGGAGTGACAGCCGCCCGTCCACCCAGGCCGGCTGCACGAAGACGTTCAGCGTGTTCTTGCCGGAGTTGGTGGGACAACCCTGCAGACACGAGCCGCAGCGCATGCAGTTGGCGTCGGTGTAGGACATGACCGGCTCGAGCTCGGCGCCCAGCGCCTGGAACCCGGGCACGACCGTGTGCACGCACTGCTGCCAGTCGGTCCGCTCGCGTACTCCGAGCCGCGCCTCGACGCGCTCGAGGAAAGGCAGCAGGTCAGCCTCGCCGAACGGCTCGCCGCCGTCGCCGAGCAGCCCCGCTGCCGCGTGCCACTTCGCGTAATCGTGCGCGGCGGGGCGCAGCGCGACCTTGGTGTTGATCGCGGTCGTACCGCCCACGCAGCGGCCGCGGAACAGCAGCATCGGCGGTTGGTCAGGCCGGGGCGGCTCGGCGAACGACAGCGGCCACCAGAGCTCGTGGTTGGCCCGCGCCTCCCAGCGCATGTAATCCGCCGCGGTCTTGTGCGGGCCGGCCTCGAACAGGACCACGCGGCGGCCGGCGTCGGCCAGCTCGCCCGCGATCACGCCGCCGCCCGCGCCCGATCCGACCACGATCACGTCGTGGCGCTCGCTCACCCCGTCACCCCGAGGTAGGACCAGTCCTTGTCAAGCCGGGCCGCGAGCGGGGGCTTGAAGTCGATCTCGTCCCAGGCACCCGGCCCGGCGGCGCCCGGCGCCACGAAGTCGCTGTAGAACGCCTCGCACGCGAGCGCGCGCACGAGCGCGAACTGGGGCGTGAACTGATGCTCGGCAAGCGCCTCGGCGCCGCCGGCGGCGGGTTCGGCGAGCGCCGCGAACGCCGCCAGCGTGGCGTCGCGATCCGCCGCAGGCATCCGCGCCAGCAGCGCGTCGACGTATACCTCCGGGCCGACGCGCGCCGAGCCGGGAACGATCAGATCGCAGAGCGTCCGGACCTGCTCGGCGGTGCGCTGATCCAGCACCAGCATCGGCTCACCGTAACCGGCGGCACCGCCCGCGGACAAGGCCGTGTGCGCGGGCAGGCAAGCGGCTTTGCGCTCCTGGGCCACGGGCGCGATGATGGCCCGGTGAGCGACGAATCCCCCTCCGAGCGGGCGCGCGCGCTGCTGCAGGGCGCATTCGACACCCACATGCACATCGGACCCGACGTGGTGGAGCGCAAGATCGATGACCTGTCGCTGGCGCGCCGATTCCAGGAGCTGGGGATGTCCGGCTTCGTGCTCAAGTCGCACTATGGCTCGACCGCCGAGCGTGCCCAGGTCGTCAGCGCCGCGATGCCGGGGATCACGGCAGTCGGCGCGATCGCGCTGAACCGCGCGGTCGGCGGGATGAACCCGCTCGCGGTCGAGATCGCCGCGCGCGAGGGAGCTCGGACGGTGTGGCTTCCGACCGTCGACTCGGTCAACGAATCGCACGAGCGCGAGGCTCCACCCGGGGCCAAGGTTCCGGTCTGGGTGAAGCTCCAGCTCGAGCTGCGCGAGCAGGGAATCGAGATCGCGCCGGTCCCGGTGCTCGACGGCGACGGCTCCGTACTGCTCGAGACGCGCGAGGTGCTGGCGATGATCGCCCGCCACGAGATGGTGCTCGCGACCGGCCATCTGAGTCGTGACGAGATCTTTGCGATCGTCGATCAGGCGATCAGTGAGGGCGTGCACGAGATCGTGATCACCCACCCCGAGTTCCCCTCCCAGAACCTTTCGGTTGAGGATCAACGGGAGCTGGCGCGGCGCGGTGCGCTGCTGGAGCGGTGCTTCACGACGCCGCACACGGGCAAGATCTCGTGGGAGCTGTGGCTGGAGAACATCCGGGCTGCCGGGCCCGAGCACTCGATTCTGTCGACCGACCTGGGTCAGGTGTTCAACCCGCCGGTCGAGGACGGGATGGCGCTGATGGTCGACCGCATGCTGGCGGCCGGTTTCGATGAGGAGGAGGTGCACGTGATGGCGGTGGCGAACACGCGCCGTGTCGCGGGAGCCGACCCGCTGTGAGCGCGCGGAGGCTGATGGTGATCGGCGCGCACGCGGCCGATTTCGTCTGGCGGGCGGGGGGAGTGATCGCGGTCACGACCGCGAGCGGCGGCACCGCCAGCGTGATCGCGCTCTCCTACGGCGAGCGCGGGGAGTCCGGCGAGCTGTGGAAGGAGCCGGATCAGACGGTCGAGAACGTCAAACGTGTGCGCCACGGCGAGGCCGAGCGGGCGGCGGCGTCACTGGGGGCCGAGTTCAGCTGCCTGGATCTTGGCGACTACCCGCTGGAGATCGACGGCCACGCGCTGCGGCTGATCTCCGACCGGATCCGTGAGTTCGCGCCCGAGGTGCTGATCACGCACACGGACACGGACCCGTTCAACCCAGACCACCCGGTCGCCAGCGCCGCGGTCGGCAGGGCGCGGGCGCTGGCCGCCGGCGCGGGCATCCAGAGCGCGTTCAAAACCATCAAGCCGCCCGAGCTGTTCCTGTTCGAGCCCCACCAGCCGGAGCTGTGCAACTTCACCCCCAACACGTTCGTCGACATCACCTCGGTGATGGATCGCAAGCTCGCGGCGATGGCCGAGATGAAGGCTCAGCAGTACCTCCAGACCTACTACGCGCAGCGTGCAGACCAGCGCGGCAACCACGCGCGACGCTCGTCCGGCAACGCCGAGATCAGGCAGGCAGAGGCGTTCCAGCGCGCGACCCCGCAGGTGGTGAGCGCCCTATGAGCGACAACGTCCACGAACAGCTGGCGCGCCTCGGCTCCGCGACCGTGTACGAAGCGGGCGGGCGGCGCGGCTACGTCGACGCTGACCTGGTACAGGTCGTGCCCGGCTCTCGAGTCGCGGGGCCGGCGCGGACGGTCCGCTGCGGCCAGGACGACAACCTGATGGTGCACGCGGTGATGGCGGAGGTGCAGCCCGGCGAGGTGCTCGTGCTGACGATGCCCGAGCCGCGCCCGGTGGCGCTCGTCGGCGAGCTGCTCGCGACCCAGGCGCACGCCCGCGGCGCCGCGGCGATCCTGGTCGACGCGTCGGTCCGCGACCTCGAGGACCTGATCGAGATCGGGCTGCCGATCTGGGCGCGGTGGGTCCGGGTCCGCGGCGCCGGCAAGGACATCCCCGGGTCGATCGGTGATCCGGTCACCGTCGGCGGGGCGACGATCCGCCAGGGTGACACCGTCGTGCTCGATGCCGACGGCGTGGGGGTGGTCGAGCAGGAACGCGTTGACGAGGTCCTCGCCGCGTCGCGCGAGCGGGCCGAGCGCGAGCGCGACAAGCGGGCGCGCCTGCAAGCAGGATCACTGTCGTTCGAGCTCGACGGGCTCAGGGAGCGGCTCGAGACGCCTCGATGACCGAGCCCCTCCACGACCTCGCTCACATCGGGCACGCCGAGTTGCTGACGCCGTTCGCGGACGACAGCGTGCGGTTCTTCGTCGAGCTGTTCGGGATGGAGATCGAGGCGCGCGAGGGTCAGTCGGTGTACCTGCGCGGGTGGGGCGACTACCAGCGCTACAGCCTCAAGTTGACCGAGTCCGACCTGCCGGGGCTCGGGCACATGGCGATCCGCGCGTGGAGTCCCGAGGCGCTCGAGCGGCGGGTGCAGACGATCGAGCGCAGCGGCCTGGGGGTCGGGTGGATCGAGGGCGACCTCGGTCACGGCTCTGCATATCGGTTCACCGATCCCGACGGGCACCTGTTCGAGCTGTACTACGAGAGCGAGCGTTACCGGCCGCCGGAGACATTGAAGCCGGCGCTCAAGAACGTGCCGCAGCGCTACCTGGGTCGGGGCGCCGGGATCAAGCGCCTGGACCACGTCAACGTGCTTGCACGCGACGTCGCCCCGAACCGCCGGTTCGCCCAGGAGCAGCTCGGGTTCCGCCTGTACGAGCAGATCATCAACGACGACGGGAGCGAGCAGGGCGCGTGGATGAGCCTCACGATCGCCGCCCACGAGTTGATCTACGTCGCCGACCACGCTGGTGCCAGTGGGCGGCTGCACCACCTCGCGTTCTTCGTCGACACGCGCGAGGAGGTGCTGCGGGCCGCGGACCTGTTCCTGGACGCGCAGGTCCCGATCGAGGCCGCGCCCTCCAAGCACGCGGTCGCGCAGGGCATGTTCCTGTACGTGTACGAGCCAGGCGGCAACCGGGTGGAGGTCACGACCGGCACGCACTTCATCTACGACCCCGAGTACGAGCCGGTCGCCTGGACCCAGGCCGAGCGGGCACGCGGTCAGGCCTGGGGCGTGAAGACCGTCGAGACCTTCCACACGTACGGAACGCCGGACATCAGCGGCAAGGCGACGGGACCGCCGATCCCCCCGACGAGCCAGATCCCGGAGCTCGGCGGGGCGCACGCATGAGCGACGACTGAAGGCTCGCCAAACCGCGGTAGAGTGCGACATGTGTCCATCTGTACTCATCGCGAACGCTGATCGTGGCCGAGTTGATGACACTGCCAGACGCGGTCGCGGCGCTGGTGCGCGACGGCGACTCGGTCGCGCTGGAGGGGTTCACGCATCTGATCCCGTTTGCGGCCGGGCACGAGCTGCTGCGTCAGGGACGGCGCGAGCTGGAACTGGTGCGGATGACGCCGGACCTGCTCTACGACCAGCTGATCGGAATGGGCGCCGCGCGCCGGCTGGTGTTCTCCTACGGCGGCAATCCCGGGGTGGGCTCGCTGCACCGGTTCCGCGACGCAGTCGAGAACGGGTGGCCGGTGCCGCTGGAGCTCGAGGAGCACAGCCACGCGGGGATGGCGAACCGCTACGCGGCCGGCGCATCCGATCTGCCGTTCGCGGTCCTGCGCGGCTACGCCGGGACCGACCTGCTCGACCACACCCAGGTCCGCTGGATCACGTGTCCGTTCACGGGCGAGCGGCTCGCCGCGGTGCCCGCACTGCGACCGGACGTGGCGATCGTCCACGCCCAGGAGGCCGACGGCGAGGGCAACGTGCAGCTGTGGGGAATCCCGGGTGTCCAGAAGGAGGCGGTGCTGGCCGCCAAGCGCTCGCTGGTCACGGTCGAGCGGATCGTGGAACGGCTCGAGCCGCGGCCAAGCGCAATCGTGATTCCGCACTGGGTGATCGACGCGGTCGCCGAGGCTCCCGGTGGGTCGCGCCCGTCCTACAGTCTCGACATCACCGAGCGCGACAACGGCTTCTACAGGTTCTGGGACGAGGTCAGCCGCGACCGCGAGACGTTCACCGCGTGGATGAACGAGAACGTGCTCGCGCCGGTTGCACACCGATGAGCGGCGAGGCGACCAACGGCGAGGTCCAGACCGTGGTGGCGGCACGCCGGCTGCGCGACGCCATGACGGTGTTCATCGGCGTCGGGCGACCGAGCACCGCGGCGATCCTGGCGCGGAGGATCCACAACCCCGCGCTCGTGCTCGTGTACGAGTCCGGCACGATCGGCGCCAAGCCGGTCCACATTCCGCTGTCGATCGGCGACGGCGAGCTCGCGCAGACGGCCGACGCGATCGTGTCGGTGCCGGAGATGTTCAACTACTGGATCGGGGCCGGGCGGATCGAGGTCGCGTTCCTGGGCGCGGCGCAGGTGGACCGGCACGGCAACCTGAACTCGACCGTGATCGGCGACTACCGGCACCCGACGGCGCGGCTGCCGGGGGCCGGCGGCGCGCCCGAGATCGCGGCCAACTGCGGGCAGGTGATCGTGATCGCGCCGCACGACAGGCGCACGTTCGTCGAGCGGCTCGACTTCTGCTCGACCGTCGGCTTCGGGGGCGGACCGGGCGCCCGCAAGCGCCTCGGTTTCCGCGGTGCCGGTCCGACCGCGGTGATAACCGACCTCGGGGTCCTGGAGCCCGACCCTGTGACCGAGGAGCTGGCGCTGGCACAGGTGCACCCGGGAGTCGAGCTCGCCGACGTGCACCGCGCGACCGGATGGCAGTTGAAGGCGTTTGACGAGGTTCGCGTGACCGACCCGCCCACCGACGAGGAGCTGGTCGCGTTGCGCGAGCTGGTGAGCCGATGAGGACCGCGTACGTTCTCGACGCGGTCCGGACGCCGTTTGGCCGCTACGGTGGCGGCCTCGCGGGCATCCGTCCGGACGATCTCGGCGCGCACGTGGTCCGGGCGCTGCTCGACCGCACGCCGGCGCTCGACCCCGAACGGATCGACGACGTCGTGTTCGGCGACGCGAACCAGGCCGGCGAGGACAACCGCAACGTCGGGCGGATGGCGGCGCTGCTGGCGGGGCTCCCGACGAGCGTTCCGGGCGCGACCGTGAACAGGCTGTGCGGGTCGAGCCTCGACGCGGCGATGCAGGCCTCGCGCGCGATCGAAGGCGGCGACGCGTCACTCGTGCTGGTCGGCGGGGTCGAGTCGATGAGCCGCGCGCCGTGGGTGATGCTGAAGCCCGAGCACGGCTATCCGCGCCAGCACGAGCAGCTCTACTCGACCACGCTCGGCTGGCGGATGGTCAATCCGAGCATGCCTGAGCAGTGGACGATCTCGCTCGGACAGAGCGCCGAGAAGCTGGCCGGGATGTACGAGATCCCGCGCGCGGCGCAGGACCAGTTCGCGCTGCGCAGCCACCGCAACGCGGTCGCGGCGTGGGAGGACGGGTTCTACGAGCAGTGGGTGATCCCGGTCCCGGACACCGAGCTCGAGCGCGACGAGAACATGCGCGCCGACACGACGCTCGAGAAGCTGGCGAGGCTGAAGCCGGCGTTCGCCGAGGGGGGCACCGTCACCGCCGGCAACTCCTCGCCGCTGAACGACGGCGCCGGCGCGATGCTGGTGGCCGATGAGGCCACCGCGGCCGCTTGTGGGCGCGAGCCGCTGGCGCGGATCGTCTCGCGCGGGACCGCCGGGGTCGATCCGGACGTGTTCGGGATCGCGCCGGTGCAGGCGGCCAACACCGCCCTGCGGCGGGCGGGAATCAGCTGGGAAGACGTGGCGGTGGTGGAGCTGAACGAGGCGTTCGCGTCGCAGTGCCTGGCCGACATCGCGGGGTGGGATGGGCTGGACCCGGACAAGGTCAACCCCAACGGCGGCGCGATCGCGATCGGCCATCCGCTCGGGGCGTCCGGCGTCCGGATCCTGGGCGGCCTGGCCCACGAGCTGCGCCGCCGCGGCGGCGGCTTCGGCGTCGCCGCCCTGTGCATCGGCGTTGGTCAGGGATTGGCGATCGTACTGGAGGCATGAGATGACGACGAGCGAGAAACGGCAGATCTACGACCCGGTCAGCGAGACCCCGACGAGCTACGTACGGGAGCCGGCGGACGCGCATCCGCCGATGGACTACGAGGCGTACAAATCAACCGCGCTTCGGCATCCGAAGCAGCCGCTCGTGTACCTGCCGCAGACGATCACCGAAGTCACCGGGCCGCAGCTGAGCGGTCTCGTCGGCGAGCGTGACAACGATCTGACCGCGCAGCACGACGGCGATCCGATCGGCGAGCGGATCACGATCTCCGGCCGGGTGTTCGACACCGAGGGCAAGCCGCTGCGCGGGACCCTGGTCGAGATCTGGCAGGCGAACGCGGCCGGCCGCTACCGGCACAAGTGGGACCGGTGGCCGGCCGAGCTCGATCCGAACTTCACCGGCGCCGGGCGCTGCGTGACCGACGACGAAGGCCGCTACCGGTTCACGACGATCAAGCCGGGGCCGTATCCGTGGGGCAATCACCATAACGCGTGGCGGCCCGCCCACGTCCACTTCTCGCTGCTCGGTCGCGCGTTTGCACAGCGGCTGGTCACGCAGATGTACTTCCCGGGCGATCCGCTGTTCCCCTATGACCCGATCTTCAACTCGGTTCGGGACCCGGCTGCCCGCGAGCGGATGATCTCCCGCTTCTCGATCCACGAGACGGTCCCCAACTGGGCGCTCGCGTACGAGTTCGACATCTACCTGCGCGGCCCCGGCCAGACTCCATTCGAGGAGGCGCATTGATCTTCGACACCACCCCCTCGCAGACGGTCGGGCCGTACTTCGCGATCGGGCTTCCGTGGGAGCGCGGCCCCCACGCTGTCGCGGATCACACACCGGGGCTGATCCGGATCACGGGCGTCGTCTACGACGGCGCCGGGGTGCCCGTGCCCGACGCGCTGATCGAGACCTGGCAGCCCGACCAGGAAGGACGCTTCGCCGATCTGCACGGTTACGGCACGCCGTCCGCGCTCGCGGGCTTCCGCGGCTTCGCGCGCTACGGGGCGGAGGACGGCGATGGGAGCTTCGAGATCGTCACGGTCAAGCCTGGACCGGTACCGGGTCTCGGGACCGACGTGCAGGCGCCCCACATCGACGTGTCGGTGTTCGCGCGCGGGATGCTGAACCGGTGCGTGACGAGGATCTACTTCGGCGACGAGGCGGCGGCCAATGCGGCCGACGCGGTGCTGGCGAGGGTGCCGGCGGAGCGGCGCGCGACGCTGATCGCGGAGCCGGACGCAGACGGGTACCGATTCGACGTCCGGCTGCAGGGCGAGAACGAGACGGCGTTCTTTTCGGTCTAGCCGGCGGGGGGTGGCGGCGGCGCGAGCGGCGCGAGTGTGGTCAGGTCGCGAGTAGCACCAGCAGGTGGCGGGGCCCGTGGACGCCCTCGACGCGGTGCAGCTCGATGTCGGAGGTGGCTGACGGTCCCGAGATCAGCGTCACCGGCACCCCGTGGTCCACGACGGGCGCCGCGAGTCGGGTGATCGCCTCCGGTACCGAACCGACCACCTGCTCGCCGGTCACGATGCAGATGTGGTGGTCGGGGACGAGCGTGATCACGCGGCGGCCCGAAAGCGCCTGACCGTCTAGCACGAGCGTGCCGGTCTCGGCGATCGCAGCCGCGCAGCCGGTGATCGCGCCATCGATCTGGTCGAGCTCCGTCGCAGTGAGCCCGTCGTCCTCGATCAGCTCGGGACCGGACGGGGGTCGCCATGCCGCCGGCAGCCCGGACGGGATGACCACGCGCCTGAGGCCAAGCTCGCTGCAGGCATCGGCCAGCCCCGCCGCGAGATCGGCTTCGGCGACCTCGCGGACGGTCGCCTCATAGTCGCGCAGCCGCTCGGACAGCCGCTCGATCAGCTCGGCGGCTGGCTGCGCGCCGGCACGGTTGTAGTCGCGCGCGACCCGGACGTCCGTGGCCCGCTCGGCGGTCGGCACGTCTTTAAGCGCAGCGCGAATGCGGCCGAGGATCTGCTCGCGGGCGGCGCTCATTGGCGCTGCGCTCCGGGGACCGCGCTCATGACCGCTCGCGCCACCAGTCGCGGAAGCTCTGCGCGGGCATCGGTTGGAGGTCGCGCGCCGATGTCCAACCGGACAGCGGACCCGGCAGGCGGCTGATCTTGCCCTGGCGTACGAGCGGCCACTGGCCCAGACGCCCCGCTCGCTGCGCTGCCTCGTACAGGCGGCGATCGGCGAACACGCGCGCGAGCGTCTCCATCGTCACGTGCTGGGGTGAGAGTCGCTTGCGGGCGCCGCCGGCGGCGGAGTGCCGGACGACCTGGTGCCGCAGATGGGCGAGCACCTCGGGGATGTTGATCTTCACCGGACAGACCTCGTAGCAGGCGCCGCAGAGGCTGGAGGCGTACGGGAGCGAGCCGGCCTCGTCGAGCCCCTTCAGCATCGGCGTCAGGATCGCGCCGATTGGACCCGGGTAGGTCGAGCCGTAGGCATGACCGCCGGTGCGCTCGTACACCGGGCACGTGTTCAGGCAAGCGGAACAGCGGATGCAGTTCAGCGTCTGCCGGCCGAGCTCGTCGGCGAGCACGTTCGTGCGGCCGTTGTCGAGCAGCACGAGGTGGAACTCCTGCGGCCCGTCACCCGGTGTGACTCCGGTCCACAGCGAGGTGTACGGGTTCATCCGTTCGGCCGTCGAGGAGCGCGGCAGGAGCTGAAGGAAGACCTCGAGGTCCTGCCACGTCGGGACCATCTTCTCGATCCCCATGACGCTGATCAGGATCTCGGGCAGGGTCGTGCACATGCGCCCGTTGCCCTCGGACTCGACGACCGACACGGTCCCCGTCTCGGCGACCGCGAAGTTGACACCGCTGATCCCGATCCGGGCGCCGAGGAACAGCTTGCGCAGATGGCGGCGAGCGGTCTCGGCCAGCTCGCGCGGATCATCACTGAGGTCGGCGGGGGCCTCGTCCAGGGTGCGCAGGAACAGCTCGCGGACCTCCTCGCGGTTCTTGTGGATCGCGGGCACGAGGATGTGCGACGGCGTGTCGTGGCCGAGCTGGATGATCAGCTGCGCGAGGTCGGTCTCCCAGGCGCGGATCCCTCGCTCCTCGAGCGCCTCGTTCAGCTGCGTCTCCTCGGTCGTCAGCGACTTCGACTTCACGACCTCGCTCACTCCGTGCCCGGCGACGATGTCGCCGACGATCCGGTTGCACTCGTCGGCGTCGCGGGCCCAGTGGACGATGCCGCCGGCGCGCTGGACCGACGCCTCGAGCTCGACCAGGTAGTCGTCGAGGTGGCGCAGGATCCGCGTCTTCAGCGCCCGGCCCGCCTCGCGCAGACCCTCCCAGTCGGGGAGCTCGGCGACGACGCCCGCGCGCTTGGTGCGGATCGTGTGGGTGGCGTGGGCGATGTTGTGGCGCAGCTGCGTGTTCGCGAGCGCCTCGCGGGCGGCTTCCGGGAAGCTGTGGTGGGTGGCTTGCTGGGTGGCGATCTCGGTCACGTTGTCAGCGCCTTTCGCGGCTCGGTCTGAGCGAGGATCTCGGCGAGGTGCATGGTCCGAATCCCGGCGCGCTGGCGCGAGAGCGCACCGCCGATGTGCATCAGGCACGAGTTGTCGGCCGCGGCGCACACCTCGGCACCCGTGTCGAGGATCGCGCGGACCTTGTCGGTCAGCATCGCGATCGAGGTGTCCGGGTTCTTGATCGAGAACGTGCCGCCAAAGCCGCAGCACTGCGTCGCCTCGGGTAGCTCGAGGAACTGGATTCCCTTCACGGCGCGCAGCAGCCGCACCGGCCGATCCCCGATCCCCAGCATCCGCAGGCCATGACAGGTGGGGTGGTAGGTGACCGAATGGGGAAAGAATGCGCCCACGTCTTCCACCCCGAGCCGGTCGATCAGCAGCTCCGTCAGCTCGAGCACGCGCGGCTCGAGCGCCTCGACCTCACGTTGCAGCGACGCGTCCCCTGACATCGCCGCCAGCCGCGGGTAGTTCTCGCGCACCATCCCGACGCACGACGCCGATGGCGACACCACGATCTCGCTGTCCGCGAACGCCCGCGCGAACCGGCGCACCATCGGGATCGCCTGATCGGCGTAACCGGTGTTGAAGTGCATCTGACCGCAGCAGGTCTGCTCGAGCGGGAAATCGAGCTGCATGCCGAGGCGCTCCAGGAGCCGGACCGTGGCCTTGCCGGTCTCCGGGAACATCGTGTCGTTGAAGCAGGTGATGAAGAGGGAGGCGCGGCGGGGGGTGGCGGTGGCGGGCGTGGTGGCGGTCGCGGCGGTGGCGGGCGGCTCGGTGGTCATTGCTGGTGCCGTGGTGCGGGAGAGCGGATCATCGCTGATTGTGTTGCGTCCGTGTAGCGAAAGGTGGCGGGGTCTGCGAAGGCGGCGGGTGTCTGTGATGCCGGCGTGGGGCTGCGGGGCGCGGCAGTGTCACTGTTCTGACCGATTTGGGCGCGCGTGGCGCGAGGCGCGAGCGCGGAGACGTCACGCGACCGGGAGAAACCTGCTCAACTGAGCAGTAGGCTTGCGCGGACGTGATCACCGGCGTCCACGCGATCATCTTCACCGACGACGCCGCGGGCACGCGGGCGTTGTTCGCCGAAACGCTCGGGCTCGACTCGGTCGACGCGGGAGACGGGTGGTTGATCTTCGCGCTGCCGCCGGCGGAGCTGGCGGCGCACCCGGCGGACGGGAATCCCCACCACGAGCTCTACCTGATGTGCGACGACGTGCACGCGACAGTCGCGGAGCTGAAGGCCAGAGGAGTCGAGCTCACCGGGGAGATCTCCGAGCAGCGCTGGGGCCTGACGACCGCGTTCAGGCTGCCCGGCGGCGGGCAGATCGGCCTCTATGAGCCGCGGCACCGCAGCCCCCTGCGGCCCGTCTGACGAGGATCACAAGCGCCCGTGCGGGGATCTTCCAAGGAAATGGAATACAGTGGACGGCAGTTGCGTCTAAGGGGGTTAAGTCCATCAGATCCGCGCTGCGGGAGACGGACTTATCGGCAGCCACCTTCGTGGCTGGTGGAGTAGGGCAACTTCAATCAACGAGTCCTTAGGGAGATTTGCATGCAGACAGAGTCGACTACGGATCGCCGTGCCCGCGAAGGGTCGAAGCGGCGCTCAAAGCTTGGCGCGCGGCTTGCGCTTCGCGCCGGTGCGCTCGGCGCCGGCGCGCTGCTGGCGGCGGGGGCGCTCGCGGGTCCCGCGGCGGCCGCTCCGCACTACCACTTCCAGACCCTCAACAACAACGCTGACACGACCTTCAACCAGCTGCTGGGGATCAACAACGAGGGCGTGATCGCGGGCTACTTCGGATCTGGCGCCGCGGGTCACCCCAACCAGGGGTATCTACTGTTCCCGCAGTACTACCAGAACTACTTCGACAACAACAACTACCCAAACTCGGTCCAGACCCAGATCACCGGGCTCAATGACGGCGGCGTGTACGTCGGCTTCTTCTCGAACCAGAACAACGCCAACATGACCAACAACAATGTCGGGTTCTACCGGCTGCACGGCAAGTATCACGCGGTCAGCTTCCCGACCGGCAACGCCAACCCGCCCGTGAACCAGCTGCTCGGCGTCAACGACTCGAATGTCGCCGTGGGCTTCTACACCGACAGTCAGGGCAATAACCACGGCTACGTCTACAAGATCAACAGCAATCACAATCAGTTCCGGGCGCTGAACCTGCGCTCGAGCGTCACCAGCAGCACCGCGGCCGGGATCAACAACCGCGGCGACATCGCCGGGTTCGGCACGATCGGTGGCAACAGCGACGGGTTCCTGCTCCGCACCAACGGGCAGTTCACCAAGCTGTCCGTCCCGGGCGCTTCGACGACGATGGCGACCGGTGTCAACGATTCGGACGAGGTTGTCGGCGTGTATCAGGTCGGAACCGGCAACAACGCCAAGCTGCACGGCTTCACGTGGAAGTCCGGCCACGGCTTCACCACCGTCGATGACCCGCACGGCATGGACTCGACGACCGTCAACGGCGTCAACGACAAGGGCGATTTGGTCGGCTTCTACGTCGACGGCGCCGGCAACACCGACGGCATGCTCGCCACGCCCTGACAGAGAACTGAGCGATAGCCGGCGCGGCGCGTAGCGGCGAGCCGGTCAAGAAGGCACCAGGACCGCGAGGCCGGACGTTTTCGTCCGGCCTCGACGGCGTTCGGCGATCTCTCGTGGGGCCACCTTGATCACGAGTGCGCCGGTCAGCGAGTGCGCCGGTCAGCTATCGCTCCACGATATCGTGCTACGATAAGCTGGTAGCCACAAAGGAGGCCGTCAAGTGAGACAGCAGAGTTCTGACCCCACGGCCGGCGTGCTTGCCCGCAGGATCCAGATGAATCCCGGCGTGCCGCAACGCAACCTGGATCCCACCGACCCACGGTACGGGGTGCGCGGGTCCGCGGGGGCCCCGCAGCCCAACTTCGATCCGACCGACACGGAGTACGGCACGCCGTCCCGCTGACGCGGGCGCCGGCACGACATGTCCTGGGTCAGTGGCGTATCGTATCGCGATGTGCCGCTGACCCAGCCGGACTTCGAGCACCTGTTGGAGCTGCGAACCGGTCTGCGCCGGTTCTTGGGCTGGAGCGAGCAGCAGGCACGTGCGGCGGGGCTGACGCCGGCCAAGCACCAGTTGCTGCTGGCGGTCAGGGGCCACCGGGATCCCGCCGGGCCGACGATCGGTGAGATCGCGGACTACCTGCTTCTGCGCCACCACAGCGCCGTCGGACTGGTCGACCGGGCGGTCGACGACGGCCTGGTCGAGCGCACCCCCGACGCCGCCAACAAGAGTGTCGTCCGGGTCAAGCTGACCCCGGCCGGGGTCGACAAGCTCGACGCGCTCGCCGAGGCTCATCTGCACGAGCTCGCGCACCTCGCCCCCGCGATGCGGACTCTGTGGATCGCGCTCGAGCAGGCCGACGGCGATGGTCAGGCGCCCCCGGCGGCACCGCGGGCACGCCGCCGTCGCGCACGGCGCGCGCCGGCATGACCGACGGCACCCAGCAACTCGCGATCCAGACCCCGGCGGGGACGTTCGATGCGCTCGCCGCCGGTCCGGAGGACGGCCGTCCGGTGCTGCTGCTGCACGGGTTTCCCGAGGATGCCGGACAGTGGCAACAGCAGATCCTCGCGCTGGCGCGAGCTGGCCACCGCGCCGTGGCGATCGATCAACGCGGGTACTCGCCCGGTGTGCGACCGGTCGAGGTCGCCGCGTACGGACCCGAGGAACTGATCGGCGACGTGCTGGCGATAGCGGACGCCCTCGACTGGCCGCAGTTCGACCTCGTCGGCCACGACTGGGGGTCGTCCGTGGCCTGGATGACCGCGGCCGCGCACCCCGCGCGGCTGCGGACACTCAACACCGTCTCGACCCCGCACGGAGGGGCGATGAGCGCGGCGATCCGCGGCGATCCCGACCAGCAACAGCGCTCACAGTACTTCGCGCTGTTCCTCACCCCGGGAACGGCCGAAGAGAGCCTGCTCCGGGACGGCGGGCTTCGCCGCGTCTACGATGATCTGCCCGCCGCCCGGATCGAGCATTACCTCGAGCGGTTCTCGCAGCCGGGCGCACTGACCGCGGCGCTGAACTGGTATCGGGCGATGCGACCGCCGGCGGTCCGAGGGCCGGTGACACCGCCGACGCTGTACGTGTGGAGCACCGGCGATGCGTACGTCGGCGAAACCGCGGCGCGCGGCGCCGAGCGCTATGCGACCGGGCCATATCGATTCGAGGTGCTCGACGGTATTTCACACTGGATCTCCGAGCAGGCGCCCGAGCAGCTGTCGGCGCTGCTGCTCGATCATCTGGCGACCTGGTAGGTCAGAGCGCGATCTCGGTGCGACAGTGACCTGGTCGTCCCCTGCCTGGACGATCGAGTGCCGCCGCATGCCGCACTCGATCGTCCTGGGCCTGCGATCGAGCTCGCGCGGCTACTGGACCACCATCAACGTGTTGCCCTCCGGATCCCGCAGCCAGAACAGCGGCGGCACCGGGTCCCCCATCCGACTCACCTCGGCGTCGACGTCGACGCCACCGGCCTTGAGCTGCGCGTGGTAGGCATCGATGTCGTCGGTCTGCAAGCTGATTCCGGTCTCGACGTTGCCGCTCGACTTGCCCTGGGGCGGGGGCGCAAGCGCGATCGTCGTCATCTGGTCGGGCAGGCCAACCTCGACCCAGCGGTAGGCGCCCCCGAACGGGATATCGACACGCTTCTCGAAGCCGAGCTTGTCGACATAGAACTCGACCTGACGGTCCTGGTCGGCCACCGCGACGACAACGGTGGCGATCTTGTTGATGCGGGTCTTGGTGCTGCTCACGCGATCCTCCTGGCGATTGGTTACCTGCACGTAAGACTCGGGCACTTGCCGAAACTCATCGCGGTCCTCAGACAGGGTCGACCGTATAGCCTTCAGGTCGACGGCCTGCTGAGTCAGCGATCTAACGATTTGACACTGCTTAGCGTCCGTTGCGATCGACGGAGGTGGACGAGGTGGCTGACGAGAGACAGAAGCGCGTCGCGGAGTTAATCGCGCCGTTCCGGGTGAGGCCGGGGTCGCGCGTGACGCTTGCGAAGGATTTCGATCCCGCGTTCAAGGCCGGCGTCAAGAAGAAGAAGGACGGGGTCGCCCTGCTGGCGGAGGGGATCGGGCTGTTGTCTGAGTATCAGGCTCGCCTTGCCGCCCAGGACACCTATGGGGTTCTGGTCGTGCTCCAGGCGCTCGATGCGGCCGGCAAGGACGGAACGATCCGCCACGTGATGAGCGGCGTGAACCCGCAAGGCGTCGCGGTCCACAGCTTCAAGGTTCCCTCGGCCGAGGAACTCGATCACGACTACCTGTGGCGCTACGCGCAGCGCCTTCCTTCCCGCGGCGAGATCGGGATCTTCAACCGTTCCCATTACGAGGAGGTGCTGGTCGTTCGCGTGCACCCGGAGAACCTCGATCGCGAGAGGTTGCCGAAGGCGGCGCAGAAAGGGGACGTGTGGAAGCGTCGCTACCGCGAGATCAACGACTGGGAGCGCTACCTGACCGATAACGGCTTCCGGATCGTGAAGCTGTTTCTCAACCTCTCAAAGGAGGAGCAGCGGATTCGTTTCCTGCGACGGATCGACCTCCCGGACCACAACTGGAAGTTCTCCGACGCGGACGTGCGCGAGCGCGAGCGCTGGGATGACTATCAGCTGGCGTTCTCCGAGATGCTTTCGCACACGAGTACCGAGTGGGCCCCCTGGTATGTGATCCCGGCCGATCGCAAGTGGTTCAGCCGCATCGGGGCCGGGGCGGTCCTGGTTCACGCGTTGATGGAGCTCGATCCGCGCTTTCCGACCGTGAGCAAGCAGCAGCGCGAGGCGCTTCAGGAGGTAAGAAAGGCGCTCGAGGACGAGGCGCCAAAGCAGGCGGCGCCGGACCCGTTCGAGCAGCACGAACAGGACGCCGCTCCCACTGCCGTTGAGGGAGATTGACGCGGCGACGACAACGCGCACCGCGCCGGTCGGATGAATCCGTCGCTAATAGTCCGTGTGACCGTGAGGCCGTGGGGTCACTGTGTCCGCCGGACCCCGACCGCGCGCCGGCGGATTGCCGAGCTCTACACCGGCCTCCGCTATGCGGTTCGCCCGCACACCGTCAGTGATCGTGCGATGAGTTAGGGTCCCGGCGGCCGTTTGACGTGGTGAACGATGATGACCGATCGAGGCCACGACATGGATCAGCGTCTACTTCTGGCTGCCGCGCAGGCCGGGGATGAGAGGGCGTTCCGGCGGCTCGTGGAGCCGTACCGGCACGCGCTTGAGGTTCATTGCTATCGGATGCTGGGGTCCGCCCAGGACGCCGAGGACGTGGCGCAGGAGACGCTGTTGCGGGCGTGGCGGGCGCTGGAGCGCTTTGAGCCCAGAGTGCAGTTTCAGACGTGGCTCTATCGGATCGCGACGAACGCCTGCCTGGACGAGCTGGAGCGCCGGCCGCGCCGACCGGAGCCGGTCGATCCGTTCCCAGACCGGCCGTCGGATGAAGCGGCTTCGCCGACGTATGACCCTGCAGCGCGCTACGCGATCCGGGAGGGGATGGAGCTGGCGCTGCTGCGCGCGATCCAGGAGCTGCCGGGTCGCCAGCGTGCGGTGTTGATCTTCCGCGACGTGCTCGGCTGGAGCGCTTTGGAGGTCGCCCAGCTCTTGGAGTCAACAGTCGCGTCGGTCAACAGTGCGCTGCAGCGCGCACGGAGCACGATCGAGCAGCACCTGCCCGAGACGATGCGGCCGGCAGCGGGTCCGGCCGAGCGTGAGCTGCTCAACCGTTATGTGGCCGCGTTCGAGCACGCCGACATGGACGGCCTGGCGGCGCTGCTGCGCGAGGACGCGATGCTACGGATGCCGCCGCAGCCGTCGCTGGGCGGCGGTCTCCAGATCGCGCGCTTCTTCCTCGAGACCGTCGCCCAAGGCGATCTGACACGGATACGACACAGACCGACGTGGGCGAATGGCCGGCCCGCCGTGACAATCGAAGTGCGAGCCGAAGATGGCACTTGGGTCCCGCACGGGATCAGCGTGCTCGAGATCGAGGAGGGCCAGATCGTGGGGATCGACGCGTTTCTTGACCCTACGCTGCTGCCGCGGTTCGGAGTCCCGGCCGGACGTCAAGGGCCGCCGCTTGCCGCAATGCCCGGTCCAGATGTCAAGTGAGAGGAGTGTCATGCCGACGACAGCCGCGCAATACAACGCCAAGGTGATCGACGAGTTCCGCGCCAACCAAGGGCGCGTGGGCGGCATCTGGGAGGGAACGCCGTTGCTGCTGCTCCACCACACCGGTGCGAAGTCGGGGGTGAGCCGAGTGAACCCAGTTGGATATCTGCCTGACGGACCGAGGTACCTGATCTTCGCCTCGAACGGAGGAGCGCCGAGCAACCCCGACTGGTACCACAACCTCAAGGCCCGGCCGAACACGAGAATCGAGGTCAGAAGCGAGACGATCGACGTCGTGGCCGAGGAGGCGACGGGAGAGGAGCGCGAGCGGCTGTTCGCGCGAGGAGCCGAGCGCTTCCCGGACCTCGCCAAGTACGCACTAAAGACCGATCGCGTCATCCCGGTGATCGTGCTCACGCGCCTCGGCGGCGCCTGAGCGACGGAACCGATGAGTCTCGGCGTCCGCAGCCGTTTGACCGTACAAAGGCTGATGGCCACTAGCTCGACACCAACCGTGCAGGAGCCGCCCAGGTTCCGGGCCGGAGGAGCGGGCGATCAGCGAGCCCTCAGCCGGAGCGCGCGGTCGCCCTAGGGCCCGCCGCCTGCACCGCTCCCTTCCCATAGCTCTCGCTCCCTGCCAGACCACTGGAGGTCCGATGACGAACCAGGAGGACAGAACATGACCCCCGCGAACGACGTGTCTGAGATGACGACGATCGTCGTCGGCGCGAGCCGCGGCTTCGGCCGCGGGATCGCCACCGCCTTCGCCGAGGCAGGCGCGCCGGTGATCGCCGTAGCCCGCACTCAGGGGGCGCTTGCCGAGCTGGCGTCCAGCGCCGGTCGGATCCGGTCGGTGCTCGCCGATGCCGGCGACCCGACCGTGACAGGCAGCCTGCTGGACCGCTACGAGCCCCAGGCCGTGATCTTGGTAGCCGGCGCAACCCCGCTGATGCGTCCCCTGCATCAGCAGACGTGGGAGACGTTTTCGGTCAACTGGCAGACCGACGTCCGGGTCGCCTTCCATTGGCTGAGGGAGGCCCTGCTCAAACCGCTGCGGCCCGGGAGCAAGGTGGTCGTGATCAGCAGCGGCGCAGCGCTGCAAGGGTCACCGCTCACCGGCGGGTATGCCGGCGCCAAGGCCACACAGCGCTTTATCACTGCCTACGCACAGGAAGAGGCCACGCGCGCCGGTCTCGGCATCACCTTCACCGCGGTGCTGCCCCGGATCACGCCGCTGACCGACCTCGGTCGGCCCGCAGTCCGGGCGTACGCGGCCCGCAACGGCCAGTCGGAGCAGGAGTACCTCCAGCAGTTTGGCGAGCCACTCACACCGGAGGTCGCCGGCGCCGCGCTCGTCGAACTCGTACGAGAAGACAGCGACACCGTCGCCCCCGCCTACCTGCTCACCAGCGCGGGGCTGCAGAGCCTACCCTGAGCGAGCCGACGTCACCGATGGAACCCGAGACAGGAGCAGCACTTGATGACCGAGCACAGGATCGGCACGCAGGAGGAGTGGCAGGCGCAGCGCGCAGAGCTGCTGCGGGAGGAGAAGGAGCTCACCCGCCGCGGCGATGAGCTGGCCGCGAAGCGGCGCGAGCTGCCCTGGGTCCCGGTCGAGAAGGACTACCGCTTCGAGACCCAGGACGGCGCGAAGACTCTCGCCGATCTCTTCGACGGCTGCTCCCAGCTGCTCGTCTACCACTTCATGTTCGGCCCGCCCTATCAGGCAGGCTGCCCGGTCTGCTCCTCGATCGCCGACACGCTCGCCCCCCAGGTGCCCCACTTGAAGGCGAGGGACACCACGCTGCTGCTCGCCTCCCGCGCGCCGCTCGAGAACCTCCTCGCCTACAGGAACCGGATGGGCTGGGGGATCGACTGGGTCTCCAGCGGCGACAGCGACTTCAACCGCGACCTCGGCTTCCTGTACACCGAAGAAGAGCTGAAGCCGTTCCTCGAGGGCGAGATCCCGGTGACCGTCGAGCAGAACGCGCTCATGTGCGGGACGGACGTCGTGGGCTACGTCACCGAGGGACCGGGCCTGAGCGTGTACGCGCTATCGGACGGGAGCGTCTACCGGACGTATGTGACCACGGCCCGCGGCCTCGAGCCCGCGATGGCCTACTACGGCCTGCTCGACCGAACGCCGACGGGACGCCACGAGAGCGCCTCCGAGCCGATGTGGGTGCGGCGCCACGACGAGTACTGACCCAGGCGCGTCCGGTGTCGAGCGACGGGTGAACGCGTGGATCTTCAAGGCCCTGTGATGGCGAGACCCGGACTCGAACCGGGCTACCGCCGGCGCCGCGGCTTGGGAACCAACGGCTGGCACTGAGTGCCGCTGCGGGTTAGGATCGCGGCAGGAGCGCAAGCGAGGCCTGAGTTGGCGCAGCCAGAGTCCCCACAGACGCTGTCTCAGCGTGGTCAGGGAGCAGTACCGCAGCCCGACCCCGTGTTTCGGAGGCTGCTCATCATCGGGCTGGTCGGAGCTGCGGTGGCCCTGACGCTGGGGATCTATGCCAACGCTCACACGCCGTCGTCAGATCTCACGATCACGCTTGGGTTCGCGAACACGATCACGATGAAGGTGTGGCTGGCGACGATCGCTCTGTGCTTCGCGGTCGTTCAGCTCGTGTCGGCACTGTGGATGTATGGTCGGTTGCCGCTCGGCGCGGCGCCGTCTTGGCTGGGGACGGTGCACCGGATCTCGGGCCGGCTTGCGTTCCTGGTGAGCCTGCCGGTCGCCTATGCCTGTCTGTACCAGCTCGGCTTCCAGCACTACAGCGCGCGGGTGTTGCTCCACTCGGTGCTCGGCTGCCTGTTCTATGGAGCGTTCGCGGCCAAGGTCCTGGTCGTTCGATCGCGGGGCCTACCCGGGAGCGTTCTGCCTCTCGTCGGCGGGCTGGTGTTCGTATTGCTGGTGTACGTCTGGCTCCTCTCGGGGCTTTGGTACATCGACCAGTTTGGCTTCCCCTCGCCCTGATGTTGCGTGTATTCGATCGTGGCCTTGCGGCAGTCAGCTGGATCGCCGCGGCGCTTGTCGTCGTGCTGCTGTTCGCCGGCCCAAGTCTGATCGGCGCGAAGAAGTCAAATGCGGTTGGTAAGACCTCGGGGTCCGCCGTCTCCGGGGGGTCGGCCGTGGCGGCCGGGTCCGCCGTATTCGCGAGCGCTGGGTGCAGTGGCTGTCACACCCTCAAGGCCGCGGGCGCGACCGGCACGATCGGCCCCGACCTCGATCAGCTGCGACCAAGCGCCGCGGTTGTCGCTGGGATCGTGCGGTCGGGAGGCGGGGCGATGCCCTCGTTCTCGGGCAAGCTCAGCGATGCTCAAATCACCGCGGTTGCGGCGTACGTCTCGAGCGTCGCGGGTCGTTGACCCGCAGGGTGGTTCCGGTGACGCTCAGAATCGGATCTCGGTGATCTTGCGGTCCTTTGTTGCGACCCACACCGAGTGTGCGCTGACTGCGAGTGCGACGGGTGGGCTGTCGAACGCGATGCTCCCCGTGACGGCGGGCTTGCTCGCGTTCGTCAGCCGGTAGACCGTCTTCTGGCTCTTGCTGACCGCCCATACAAACGGGCCGGGGTCCGTGGCGGCGATCGCGTCGAGCTCCGGTGCGATCGCGATGTCAGCGTCGACGCTGAGTTGGCTGGGTTGGGGATCGAATCGGGTCACGTGGCCATCCGCGTTTGCGATCCAGACGCCCTGGTCGAGCGTCACCGCAACCGGGCGCTGACCGGCGCGATACGCCGTGCTTGACCCGCTCACGTCGAGACTCACCCGAACGAGCCCGTTCGGGGCACCGGTCGTGGCCCACAGCCAGCCCTCCCCCCAGGCGAGGCTGGTGGCGACGGGATCGGTGTGCGCGGGCGCGCCGATCACCGGTGCGGGCGCGCCGGTCCCTCCGGGTCCCACGTCCACATGACTGATCGCGCCGCTCGAGTCCGCGACCCAGGCCGTGCTGTCGTTCTGAGCCAGCGTGATTGCGGTCGGACCGCCACCGAGTCTGGCCGAATGAACCTGAGCGCCGCTGTCGCCGTCGAACTGGGCCAGCGATTGGAGGGCCGGCTGCGCCACCCAGAGAGCTCGAGAGCCGGCCGCGAGCAGGGTCGGGCGGCCGCTTGCCGAGAACGTGCTCTGAGCGCCCGATTGCAGGTTGGTGCGAACGAGCTCGCCACGGTCGGGCAGCGAGACCCAGACGTTTCGCTGGCCGACCGAGACCGAGCCGGGCACGGCCGCGAGCGAGATCGTCGGTCCTACCGTCATTCCGCCGCCCTGGAGCGTGACCCGTTCGGAGCGTGTGCCGGTTGCGTATCGCGGGATCGCGCCGACCTTGCCGGAACTATTTCGAACATCGGAGAAGGTGGCGATCAGCACCCCCGCCAGGGAGAGGAGCACGACCGGCGCCAGCCAGATGAACGGGGAGCGGCTCTTGGTCCGCGCTTGCGGCGGGGACTCTTCGACCCGGCTCTCCCGCGGCGAGCTCGCCACTGTTGGCGGGCTCACCGTCGCGCCGGGCTCGTCGCGCGTGGCGGGTGGCTCGGTGCGTGACGCGGTCGGCTCGATGGGGGTGATGTCAGGCTCCATCTGCGTGACAGCCACCTCCACCACGACGGGCGGCGCCAAGGTGTCTGTCGGTTCGGGTAGCTCACCCGTAGCCACGGCACGCTCGGTGGTGTCGAGGGCCAGCAACGCCTCTCCCAGCGCGTCCGCGAGCTCGCGCGCCGACGCGAACCGATCCTCGCGGCGCTTAGCCATTGCCTTGGCGATGATCGCATCGAGCTGCTCCGGAATTTCCGAGACTTCGTCACGCGCTGACGGGATCGGGTCTGCGGCGTGCGCATAAATCGTGGAGACGACCGATGGCCGCTCGTAGGGCACGTGCCCGGTCACTGCCTCGTAGAGCACACAACCGAACGAGTAGATGTCAGCCGCCGCGTCACCCTTGCCACCTTGAAACCGCTCGGGCGCCGTATAGTCGACCGTCCCGACGAACCCGGCCATGCGCCTGATCGACTCGCTTTCGGCGCTGCGCGCGAGCCCGAAGTCGGTCAGATAGACGTGATCGTCCTCATCCTCACCGCCGCGGGCGACCAGGACGTTGGCCGGCTTGAGGTCGCGATGCATCAAGCCACGCGCATGCGCGGCGGCCAGTGCTGAGGCGACCGGCCGGAGCAGCTTGATCGCGTGGCCCGGTGACAATCGGCCGGAGGTCGCGAGCAAAGTCCGCAGGTCCTCGCCGTCGACCCAGCGCATGACCACGTACAGCGTCCCATCGAGCTCGCCGGCCTGGTAGACCGGGATTACGTTGCGATGATCGATCGACGCGGCGAGACGCGACTCGCGCTCGAAGCGTTCTCGGAACGCGACGTCGGCAGCGAGATCAGGCGCGATCGCCTTCAGCGCGACCGGCCGCTGTAGCGCGAGCTGCGTCGCTCGGAAGACGATGCCCGTGCCCCCACGTCCCGCGACGGCCTCGAGTCGGCATCCAGCGAACGTCGAGCCCCGGCCCAGGCGGTCGGACATAGCCGTCCTTTATAGCGCCCTTCCGCCCGCCAGACGGTGGCCCACCGGGTGCGCGGGATCTCCCCGGGCCCGTTAGCCCTGGCCCAATTGAGCCCGCAACCAACGCTGGCACCCGTCCGGGACGGTATGGATTTCCAGGGAGTTTGTGATGGCGAGACCCGGACTCGAACCGGGGACACCACGATTTTCAGTCGTGTGCTCTACCAGCTGAGCTATCTCGCCTTCGTGCGGCGATGCTAGCGGCTGACGTGGGGCACCGCCGACCGACGCGCAACAATCGCATCACCGAGATGAGCAAGCAACTGTTCGTACTGCGCCACGCGAAATCCAGCTGGGACGACCCCGGCCTCGACGACCACGAGCGGCCGCTGGCGCCTCGCGGACGGCGCGCGGTGAAGGTGCTGGCGGAGCACATTCAGAAGCAGGGGATCAAGCCCGAGCAGGTCCTCTGCTCGCCGGCGCGCAGGACGCTGGAGACGCTCGAGGGGGTGGCGCTGGACGGGGATGCCCAGATCGAGGGCAAGCTGTACTCGGCGACCGGATCCGAGATCATCGAGCGCCTGCGGCAGATTCCCGAAGGGGTCGGGTCGGTGATGGTGATCGGCCACAACCCGGCGATGCAGATGCTGGTCCTGCGGCTGGCGAGTGCGACGGTCGGCGCGCGCGAGGGATCCAACCTGGCGGATGTGGAGCGCAAGTTCCCGACCGGGGCGTTGGCGACGCTGACTTTCGATTGCGCGTGGAGCGAGCTGGGGCCGGGCCGGGCCGAACTGACGGCGCTGATCCGACCGAAGGATCTACACTGAGCAGCAGCTTCTGACAGCTTGGCGGGCAGCAAGGGGGGTTTACGCTTTGAGGATGCGCCGAATGATTGTCTGTGCCGTGCTGGCAGCGCTTGCGCTGGCGGGCTGCGGCAGTTCCTCTTCATCGTCTTCTGGCAGTCCGCTGAACACGGAGCTCTCGTACTTCCCGTCCGGCTCGCCGGCGGTCGCCGTGTTCGCGACCGATCCGAACGGCGCCGCCTGGCAGAACGCGAGCGGCTTCGTGGCGAAGTTCCCGCTGGCGAAGCTGGGACTCGAGGCGCTGCAGAACGACATGACCAAGAGCGGCGTCAATTACGACCAGGACATCAAGCCCCTGCTCGGCAACCCGGTGGCGTTCGGCGTGCCGACGACAACCTCGGCCTCGGGCAACGACTTCGTGATCGTGCTGGTCGCCAAGAACAAGAGCAACCTGAAGGTCCTGACCAGCAGCCAGCCGGCGCCACAGAGCATCGGCACCTACGACGGCGCGAACCTGTACCAGGGCAATTCGTTCTGCCTCGCGATCAACGGTGCCACGGCGCTGCTGGCCCCGACGGTGAGCGACATCAAGAATGCGCTCAACCTGCACACGCATGGGGGCGGGATCAATCCGTCGGACTACAAGAACGCGTTCACGGGCCTGTCGCAGAACGCGCTGATTCAGGTCTACGGGAACCTGACCGGAGTCCTGTCGCGGCCGCAGGCGGCGCAGGCGCGGCAGATTCCGTGGGTTGGCGCGATCAACTCGTACGCGGTCACCGTCAACGCCGCGGATACCGGGATCGACGTCCACTACCGCGTGAACACGACAGGCGCCACCTTGACGACCAGCGAGCTCCCGCTTGCGACGGGTTCGACGGCGCCGAGTGTGGCGGGAACCGCCCCGGTCGTGGTGGGGTTCAGGGACCTGGCCCAGCTGTTCACGTTCGCCGAGGGCGCCGTCCAGGCGGTCAACCCCAAGGCACTGGCGTCATTCGACCAGCAGGCCGCCAAGGATGGGATCTCGCTCAACAAGGACCTGATCGCGCAGTTCACCGGCAACAGCGAGATCGACTATGGCCCCGGCGGCGTGATCGCTCGGGCAGATCTCGCCAACTCGAGTGCGGCCGCGAGCACGATCGCGAAGTTCAAGAACCTGACGCCGATCGGCCACGGCTTCTATCAGAGCAAGACCTCCAGTAAGCCGGTCCGGATCGGCATCGCCGACGGACGGCTCGTGCTCGGTGACGCGAGCGCCGGCGCACTGCGCACGTTCGCGAGCGCACCCGCGAGCCCGCTCAGCGGCGCATCCGGTCCGCTCGCCCAGCGGGTCACGCCGACCGAGCTGCTGACCCTGATCGCCGCCGCCAGCAATAGCGCATCATCGTTGCCGCCGCAGGCGGCGCAGCTGCTCGGAGCGTTCGGCGATCTCGTCTCCTGGTCCGCCAATGACTCGGGCGGGCTGTACGGGCAGCTCAGCCTGCCGCTGAAGTAGCCGTCATTCGCTCCAGCAGCTCGAGCGCGCCGCGTTTGGAGAGCGGCTCGTTGAGGTTCCCGCATTTCGGCGACTGTACGCACGACGGGCAGCCCGATTTGCACGGGCACTCGCCGATCAGGCGACGCGCGTCGGCGACCAGCCGCTCGAACTGATCGAACCCGCGCCGCGTGATCCCCACCCCGCCCGGATAGCCGTCGTAGATGAAGATCGACGGTCCGCCGGTCTGGGGATGGGCGTTCGTCGACAGCCCCCCGATGTCCCACCGGTCGCACATCGCGATCAGCGGCAGCACCGCGATCTGGCCGTGCTCGAGCGCGTGCAGGGATCCGAGCAGCTGATCGGGCGGGAACGGCTCGGCGCCGATCAGCTGGTCGAGCTCGTACCAGAGGGCGCGCGTCTCGAACTCGATGGTTGGCAAGTCGAGCGTCTCGAAGTCGATCACGATGTGGTCCTGGAGTGCCTTGCGCTGGTAGCCGAGCACGGTCTCGGAGTAGACAACGGAGCCGAACGACAGCGTCACCCCGTGCGTCACGCGCTGCTCCTGGAGCCGCGCGATCCAGGTCATGCTCTCGCGCTTGGCCTGAGTGAAGTAGTCGCCGGTGAACGGCTCGAGCAGCGCGCGGCCGCCGGCCAGATCGAGCTCGAGCACGCGGTAGGAGCGCCCGAGATGCAGGTACACGGCCCCCGAGTGGACGGTCGCAAACGCCCGGACGGCTTCGACCGCGCCCAGTGCCTCGCCGGTGCTGGCATCGACCAACACGAAGCTGTCGGCGGACGCCGAACGCAGCCCGACGCGGGCTGCCGGATAGTCGTCTGCGCGCGCCGGCACGAATCCGCTGGCGCGCTCGCGCATCAAGCCGGCCGCGGCCAGCTGCTCGGCCTGATCCCGCCAACCGGCCCCGAGGATCGGTGCGTCAAGATCGCTCAGGGGCGCCTCGTGGGCCGCGCACAGCACGTGCTCGCGGAAGATCTCGGGGCTGGCCGGGTCGATGATCGCGGCCTCGACGGCGCGGTCGAGGAACTCGTCGGGATGCCGGCAGAAGAACTGGTCGAGCGCATCCTCGCCGGCTATGTACACCGCCAGGCCACGCCCACGGCGTCCCGCCCGGCCCCACATCTGCCGCAGGCTCGCGACCGTGCCGGGAAACGTGACGCAGATCGCGGCGTCGAGCTCGCCGATGTCGATCCCCAGCTCCAGGGCGTCGGTCGCGACTACGCCGAGCAGCTCGCCGCTGGTCAGTCGCTGCTGGATCTCCCGCCGCTGCGCGGGCGTGTAACCGGCCCGGTACGGCGCGATCCGTTCCGCGAGCTCTGGCTCGAGCCGATCGACCGCGTGGCGGAGGATCAGTTCGATCCCCTTGCGTGACTTCATGAAGCAGATCGTGCGCGCGCCGGCGCTGATCAGCTCGGACAGCAGCTCGGCCGCCTCGTACAGGGTCGAAGCCCGGATGCCGAGGTTCTCGTCCAGCAGCGGCGGGTTCCACATCGCCACCCGGCGGGAGGCACCGGGAGCGGTGTCGCGGTCGACTAGGTGGAAGTCCGTTAAGCCGGTCAGGCCCTCGGCCAGCTCAACCGGGTTGGCGATCGTCGCGCTCGCCAGCAGGAACCGCGGCTCGGTGCCGTGAATCGCGGCGACACGCCGCAGGCGCCGGAGCACGTTGGCGACATGCGAGCCGAACACGCCGCGGTACACGTGTGCCTCATCGACGACCACGAACGCCAGGTTCGCCAGCAGCTCGTCCCAGGCCGTGTGGTGGGGCAGGATGCCGACGTGGAGCATGTCCGGGTTCGTCAGCACCAGATTCGAGCGCTTGCGGATCGGCGCGCGCTCCTGGCGGGGGGTGTCGCCGTCGTAGATCGCGGGACGGATCAGCCTGTGCAGCCCAAAGGCGCTGATCGCGCGGGCCTGGTCCTGCGCGAGCGACTTCGTCGGATACAGGAACAGAGCCCGCGCGGCGCGATCTTCGGCCAGAACCTGGAGCGTGGGGAGCTGGAAGCAGAGTGATTTCCCGGACGCGGTGCCGGTCGTGATGACCGTCGGCTGCTCGAACGCGGCTCGCAGCGCCTCCTCTTGATGAGCGTAGAGGCGCGTGATCCCCGCGCGCTCGAGGGCCGCCACGACGGCCGGGCTGAGCTCGTCCGGAACGGGGACGTACTGCGGCGCGCGGCCGCCATAGAACGCCTCGTGAACCAACCGTTCATCCGCCCGCCCCGTGTCGAGCAGAACGGTCCACGGCTCGCTTTCCCTGACGGTTGACATCCGCAGTCAGTATGGCGTGGGGTGCTACGGTCGCCGGCGCGAATGCGATGCCTATACGTGGATCTGGACGGGACGCTTCTGGGCCCGGGCGCGTCGCTGTTACGCGGCGCCGACGGGCGGTTCTCATCCTTGAGCGTGCGAGCGCTGGAGGCCTGCTTCAGGTCCGGGGTCGAGGTCGTTCCCTACTCGGGACGGCGGGAGCGCAGCGTGTTCGAGAGCTCCCGATTGATCGGCGCCAGCGCGTACGTGTTCGAGCTCGGCTGCGGCATCGTGATCGACGGCGAGCTCGAGTGGCTGACCGACGGCCTCGTGCCGTCGCCCGAGCGCGGGACGATCTTCGAGCAGATCGAGGCTTCCGGGGCGCCGGCGCTGCTGCTCGAGCGGTTCCGCGGTCGGCTCGAGTACCACACTCCGTGGTCGACCGGGCGCGAGGTCTCACACCTGTTCCGCGGCGCCGTCGACCTCGACGAGGTCCACTCCGTCCTGGAGGCAGCGGGCTTCGGCTGGCTGCGACTGGTGGACAACGGCGTGATCAGCGAGCACGCGGGGCGCTTTCCGGACATGCCGGTCGTGCATGCCTACCACCTGATCCCTGCGGCGGCCTCGAAGACGCGTGGCATCGCCAGGCACATGCAGGCGCGCGGCTACGCCGCGACTGATTGCATCGCCGTCGGCGACTCGCGCGAGGATGCCGACACCGCCGCCGTGGTCGGCTGCGTGTGGCTGGTCGCCAACGCCCTGGAGCACGATCCGGAACTCGCCGCTGACGCCGCCGGCCGGCCCGGGGTGCGGGTCGCATCGGAGGCCTACGGCGCGGGCGTTTACGAGGCCGTTGTGACCACGTTGGCCGAGGAGCGGGGGTAGCCGGGGACGGCCGCAAGGCCACCGGGTATCCGCGAAGGCGAGCAGGTTCATCCTCCGGCGCATGCCGCGTTGCGGGGGGGACGGGCGGAGGGGGGAACGGGCAGGAGGGGGGAACGGGCAGGAGGGGGGGACCGGCGGCGGGCCGTGGTGCCCGTCGCGACCGCTCAGAACCTGCTCGACTTCCCAAAGCCGATCGCCGGGCGCCGGTTCGGGAAGTTGAGCACGATAGTCATGCTCGCTTTGCCAAACCGCCGGCGCGAAGGACGATTTGGGAAGTTGAGCATGTCTTGGAAGGACTCCTCCGGGTCGGCAGCGTCGTCAGGTCCGTTCCCCGTCCCGCCGGCGCCACCACTCCCAGCCGGTCGAGACCGCGGCGCGGATGCGGCCGGAAATCCGCCCTACTCCTCGCCGGCGTCCCGCTCGACTTCGTGCGCATCGCCGACCGCCCACCCCAGGCGCTCTAGAAGCCGCGCCGCAAACGTGTCGCTCTCGAAGTCGGCAGCGTTGATTCGCTCGCGCAGCATGACTGCGCCTTCCTCGCGTTCGTCAGTCCGGTCCGCCGTCACAATGATGTGAGGCATCGTTTCTCCTTCCGATCGTGCTCGCTTCAACGGTGGCACCCCTGACTTCAGGGTTCGTAAACATCTCGTGGCGTTTTGCTTGTGCTGCTGGTCGTTCGCGGCGGGCTAGGCCGCGCCGCGCGCGCGGGCCCGAGAGCCGGCCTCCTCGTCCGCTGCGGAAACGGCGGCGGCGAGCGCTGATGCCGCGCCCGCGATCTCTCCGAACGCATCTGCAACCGCGGCTGCGCTCGAGCCCGTGATCGCCCGGTTGAGCTCGGCGACAGCTTGATCAAACCGCGCCCAACGATCCTCGGGACCGCGCCGACCGGTCCCGGGTCGGAGCTCGTAGGGAGGCTCGGCATTCTCCGCATCTGGAACCGGCCGCCAAAGCAGACCGGCCGCGTGCGCGTGCTCCCACGCGACCTGCTCGGTCTCGGCGGCGTCGGCGAGCGCCTTCAAGCGGGCGGCGAAGCCGGCGTCGGGCGGCGCGAGCTTGTGTGCCCGCATCGCCTCGGCCCACCCGTCGCTGGCCTGACGGACGAGGCGCATGATGTGCGCCCGCTGGCGATCCAGGTCGTCGCTGAAGGTCATCGGCGGTCGATCGGCTGGGGTTCTGCGCTCGCGGTTTGGTCAGCGGCGGTCGTCGACGGGGGGTTGTTAGTCACGGGCGGTCGTTTCCGGAGTGCGCCGGGTCGGGCTCTGCGAGTCCCACGGGTTCGCCACCCCAGAAGGCCTCGGCGCTGGGTCCTCGGTCCTGCCGCGCGGTGCTCACCCCCGAGCTGTAGCCCTCTTCGAGGATCCGCTCGAAATCAGAACGCTTGATCCGCACCCGCCGTCCAACGCGCACCGCCGGGAGCGACCCCTGGTCGATCCAGTTGCGGACCGTTTGCTGATTGAGCTTCAGCCTTTGTGCCACCTCGGCAACTGTGAGAAACGACTCTTCGCGATCTCCGTTCGCCATCCCCAGCCTTTTCTAATTGAGACAAACTGGAACCATTTAAGCGTTATACTAGCGCGCCTGGAGGACGCCATCACCTAGGTTGACTCGGGGAAGGTCTGCAAAAGGCGTGGAAACGGGTGGTACGCAAACCGACGGCAGGGATCCGGGAAGGCCGCCGAGCAATGTCGTGCGCTTCCCCGGAGATTGGCTCGGCCCAAGGGATTGGATCGGGCCGCGCGAGGAGCTAGTCCCGTTCGGGAAGGCAGCGCCCGCCGGCGAGCAGCCCGCCGGCGAGGCTTCGACGACGGATCAGGCCGGCCGGGTCAATGAGGTCGCGCCCGTCGATCACGGCGCCCGGGTCGACGAGACCGGCACGCTGGCGGCCGGATTCTGGGACGGGTCGGCGATCCAGGACGCGATGCCCGCGCCCGCCGGACCCGCCTACACCGCTGACGGTGGTCCGCGAGACGCTCGGTCACATCGGTTCGCCCGCCCGGCAATGACGCCCCACCGGCGACTGTCGTTGATCGCGATCGTGGCCCTGGCGGCAGGCGCCCTTACGCTCGCGGTCGGAAGCGAGCCGACCCGCGCACCGAGGGCCGCCTTGAGCACGACCGCCGCGAATCTCGTCCCACCGGCACTGCCGGTGGCGCACCGGAGCAATGGCGCCCGGTCCGATCAGTCGCGTCAGCGTCGGGTGCGGCCAACCCACCCCAAGCCCTCCGTTCACCGCCAGAACGCCCCGCCGGAGCAGCAGGCCGCGCCGGTCAGCGTCGCTCAGCCGGCCGCCGTGGAGCAGCAGGTGAGCACGAACCCCGAAGCAGCACCCACCCAGCCGACTGCCTCCTACACCCCGGCTTCATACACCCCCGCTTCCAACACCTCCGCTTCCTACACGCCCGCCGCCGCCTCCGATTCGACTGCGAGCTCAGGCGGCAGCGGCCAGAGCAGCAGCAGCCCGCCACCGGCGTCGCCGAGCCACTCGCCGGCGCCCGCCGGGCCTACTGGGAGTGGCGCCGTCCTCGGTCCCGGTCACTGCAGCTGCTGAACGAGAAAGGACCAGATGCCGACCCGCCTCCTCACCCACATCCGCCATAACCTCGTCGCGTACGTGGCGCTGTTCGTTGCGCTTGGGGGTAGTAGCTATGCGGCGTTCAACCTCCCCAACCATTCCATCACCCCCGTGAACCTGAACCCCCGGTACCTCGGTGGCTACGTTCGTGCGTGGGCCAGCGTGAGTGCGAACGGGCGAGTGACCGCTTCTGGTGGCGGCGTCCGCGTGCAGGTGGACAACAACGTGGCACCCGGCCACTACATCATCGACTGGAGCCCCAGACCAACGAGCGCATGTACGGCAACCGGCAGCGTTGACTTCACCGACGGAGCCGTCCCCGGTTACGTTATCGCCGAGTCGGCCAGCTCAAGGGGACGAGGGGAGCAGAGTGCCGTGCAGACGTACAGCGCGGCAGGCGAACCCACCAAACTGGCTTTTGACATCGAATTGCTCTGTTCGACACCACAATGAGATAGCAGCTAGGCCGCATCTAGCGGCCTGCCTTGTCGCAATCGCGTTGATCACGTTCGTTGCGGTGTCAGGCACGGGACTGGTTCTGAGCACGGGGGAAGCAGCCGCAGGGACGCTTCACGATGACAGCATGCTCGGGATTTGGCAACAACGGGGATGCGACCGACGTCAGCGGACTCGTTTGGGAGGGCATCGACAGCAGCGATTTCAGCACCTCAAACCACTGCCCTCAGGGAGGGTCCTTTCAGATCCTTCCCTCCGGGGTCCCGAAGAGAGGCGAGAGCGTTCGCTGGCAGACGACGACGCCGGCATCAATCAAAATCGTGCATGCGGTGACTCCAGTCAACGAGGTACTAATCGATCCCGACTCCGGTGATGGGTTTAACGCCAGCTTTTACTGGGATGGCGGGTCGCAGACCATATGGGCCGTCAACAACTGCTGCGGCGGGATGTACTACGGGGCCGGAATCAATCGTTGGCTTGGTCCGAGTCGCTCGTTCGGCTGGGAGGTGCGGTGCGTGGTGGCGTCGTGTGGTCAACCGCTTCAGATTCTGGATGTCCGCGGCGTCGACTTGGTCGCCGACGACGACACCCCTCCCCGGTTGGTGGCGTCCGGCGGCAACAACGTCTGGTACCAGAGCGGTAGATGGATCCGGGGATCCGGCTGGCCGGCGTCGTTCGTGGCGTACGACGACTCTGGAATCTGCGCCATGCAGGCGATCGTCGACGGACGACCGATCCCGGGCCCGAGCGCGCAGACGCGCAACACGCACAGCTGGACTCAGTGCCCCACGCCGCAAACGATGGGCTTGACGATCGACACCACCCAATACCCGGACGGCTCGGTGCCGCTGACGTTGTCGGCGGCGGATGCTGCCAGCCCGGCGAACGTGTCATCGCCGAGCGAGACACTGCACGTCGACAATACACCGGTCGGCTTGAGCCTCACCGGACCGACCGATGCGCTTTCGACAGCTGGGACACAGTATGTGACAGCGACCGCGACGGCGGGGCTGAGCGGAGTGGCGGGGATGGACTGTTCGGTGGACGGCTCGCCCTACGAGTGGAACGTCGGCACGAGCGCGCAGATCCCGGTGCAGGGGATCGGTGAGCACACAGTGCGCTGCTACGCCGTCAACCGGGCGTTCAACGTGTACGGCGTGCCGGCGAATTCGCCGCTCGAGTCATGGTCACTGAGCATCCGGCAGCCGACGATCGTCAGCGCCTCGTTCGCGAAGCTGGTCGACGCGCTCAAGTGCACGCGAGTCACCCGGCAGGTGACGATCCCGGCCAGATGGGTTACGGTGGTGAGGCACCGCAAAACGGTCAAGGTCCGCCGGCCCGCGCACAAACACAAGGTTCGCCAGACGGAGTGCCGCGTGAGACTCGAGCCGCGCCGGGAAAGGGTGGATGGACACTGGCGGCTCGTGCGGGTGCCGGTGTTTCCGCACGTCGTCAGCGAGACGACCGAACGGGTTGGGTTCGGCAAGAAGACAACAGTCAGCGGCTGGCTGGGATTGACCAACGGCACGGCGCTGGCGGGCCAGAAGCGTGACCGTGCTGACCGCCCCGAATGACGGCTCGGACCGGTTCGTCCCGCGAGCGCTCGCAACCACCTCGGCCGACGGCGTCTGGAGTGCGACCCTGCCCGCCGGTCCCGCCAGGCTGGTCGAGGCTTACTACGGCGGCACCGCCACGACCGAGCCGGCCCTGTCCGCGGACGCCCAGGTCGGAGTCCCCGCCAAGATCCGTCTGAAGGTCGAGCCGACGAGCGTGCCGTGGGGCGGTCGGATCGTGATCAGCGGACAGCTGTTGGGCGGCTACATCCCGGCGAGCAAGACGGCTGTCTCGCAGTTGCTGCGCTTGCGGATCGGCGTCGAGGGCATCTCGGGAACGGCCGGGATCCCGGACGTGGAGCGCAACGGGCGCTTCCGAACCAGCTACTGCTTCAATCCCGGACGCGGCGTGGTGCACTTCTGGTTCTCGGTCTCGACGCTGAACGAGACCGATTACCCCTATGACCCATCCAGCTCGCGGCGGGTCCCGGTGACCGTCGGTCCCGGCAACGGCGAACCCCAAAGCTGCGGCGGCTAACGGGTTCTGGGAAACAGCTCGCGAGTAGGCTAATCTCCCACCGGATGATCGGCGACATTCTTCAGCCCACGCACCTTCTATTCATCCTGGTGATCGCTTTGCTCGTGCTCGGGCCCAAACGACTGCCGGAGGCAGGCCGCTCGCTGGGTCGCGGGCTCCGTGACTTCCGGATGGCGATGAGCGGCGAGGAACCGGAGCGTCGCGACGAGGTGACCACACCGGCCGCGGCGACGGCCGCCGCCCCGAGCGCGCCCGATCCGGCCCCGGCTACCGCCGCCGCCCCGGCACCGGTGGCGAGCCCGGTAGTGGAGCCCGTGGCGAGTCCGGTCGCGGCCTCCGTCGCGAGCCCGGTCGCGGAGCCGGTTGAGGCAGTCCAGCCCGCCCCTGACCCTGCCGGGCACGCGAGCTAATCCAGGCACACACGGGGCGACGCAGCCTCCCGCAAGCGATGAAACCGCGGCGCTGGTCGCGCTGCTCCGTTCAGGTCGGCGGCCCTGGCTCCAGTACGCCGAACTGGTCGAGGACGCTGGCAGCGCGCTCGGGATCCTCGAGCAGGAGCTCGCCTCGTCGCTGCCGCAGGGGACGCTGTTCGGGTCTGATCACAGCCGGCCGCTGAAAGCAGCGGCGAGCGAAATCGCCGAGTGGCGCGGACGGGGGATCGACATCCTCACCGTCCTCGATGCCGGCTATCCGGAGAATCTGCGCGCCGTCCATGATCGGCCGCCGCTGATTTTCGTCTCCGGCCGGCTTCGGCCGCAGGATGCACGCTCGATCGCGGTCGTTGGTGCTCGGAAGGCCGCCCCGGCAGGAGTTCAGCTGGCACGGACGATCGCAGGCGAGCTTGTCGCCGAGGGCTACACGGTCGTCTCCGGCCTGGCCGCCGGGATCGACACCGCCGCCCATACCGCCGCGCTGGCGGCCAGCGGCCGGACGCTGGCGGTGATCGGCACCGGCCTGGAGCGCTGCTATCCGCCGGAGAACCAAGCGTTGCAGCGCCGGATCGCGTTCGAGTGCGCCGTGATCTCGCAGTTCTGGCCCGACGCGCCGCCCAGCCGTCGCAGCTTCCCGATGAGAAACGCGGTGATGTCCGGCTTGACGCTCGGGACCGTCGTCGTGGAGGCGTCACAGACGAGTGGCTCGCGAATGCAGGCACGGCTCGCGCTCGCTCATGGCCGGCCGGTGTTCCTACACGCCTCCCTCCTCGACCAGCAATGGGCGAGGGAGTGCGCCGCGCGGCCCGGGGCCCACGTCGTCACCTCGTCCGAGGAGATCACGCGCACGGTCAGTTCCCTGACATCGTCGGGCGCACTGACGGCGTAGGAGCGACAGATGCCGACGGTCGCTGAGCTGACCGAGCTGTACACGAACTTCATGCTCAGCCCCCGGCCGGGTCCCGATGTTTGCAAAACCTGCTTTAACTTCACGCGTGGGTATGAGCGCTGTTATGCATGTGCCCACGGTGAGCAGTGGCTCGATGTGGTGGCACCGATCTCTTACAGCGTCGCGCACGAACAGCTTCACCATGCACTCGCGAGGTACAAACGCCTGACTGGTGAGGTCGCGCGCCGGCTGAGCGTGGAGCTCGCCGCCGTGTTGTGGCGATTCCTCGACGGCCACGAGCGCTGTGTGGCGACGGCCGCCGGTGTGAACACGTTCGAGCTGGTTACGACGGTGCCCTCCGGCGATGCCGAGCGAGACGAGCAACACCCGCTGCGCTCGATCGTGGGCGAGATTGTCGGGCCGACCCGCGCGAGGCACGCCCGCCTTCTGCGCCGCTCGTCGGCCGAGGTCACGGCGCGGGAGTTCGATCCCGCAAGATTCGAGCCGGTGGCCGAGCTGAGCGATGCGTCGGTGCTGCTGATCGATGACACATGGACGACCGGCGCCAACGCCCAGAGCGCTGCGGCAACGCTCAAGCGCGCGGGCGCGGACAAGGTCGCGGCGGTTGTCCTCGGTCGCCACCTCAACCGTGAGTGGCACGAGAACGATCGGCGACTGCGTGGGATCACGCGTCCGTTTGATTGGGGCAGCTGTGCGCTGTGCGGATCGCCACCGACGCCGGGGGCGGCGACGGCCGGGGCCTCACGACCCTAGACCGGCGCCGGCTCCTTCTGCAGTACGACCTCGTAGCGGTCGATCACCGGGGGACGGTTGCGGTCGACTCCGGCGCGTGTCACCGCGGCCGCCCGCACCTCATCGGCGACGGGGTCCGAGGCGTGTAGATCCTCGATCGTCTCCCAGTAGGTGACGGCGATCGCGCGCCCGCCCGTGTAGTCGGCCCCCGCCCACACGCCACGGTAACCAGCCAGTTGTTCGAGGCGTGGTAGATGTAGCCGTTTGAACTCCTCGAGGGTGGCCTTGATCCGCTCCGGGGGGAGGCCGGGGAACGCGGTGACCCGTGCATACATGGGAACACCTCCATCTCGTGATTAACCCCAGCCTACTCCTGCACGCACACGGTGGACAAGCAAAAAAGGATGTCAGCGGAGCCTAGGTTTGGCGGGGTAGAAAACGGGTAAAACCCGAGAGGTAACCCAGAAGGTAGTGGGAAGAGAGAGAAACCGGTGCGTAACGCAGGTATCGCACCGACAGCGGCGCCACCGCGGGCCGGATCCAGGCGCGGGCGCCGTCGTCTGTAGAGCGTAATCGGGGCGCTCGCCACGATCGCAGGACTCGCGGCTTGCGGCGGCTCCGGCAAGGGCCCGGTGACGATCAACTGGTAGGTGTATCCGGAGCCGTCGGGCTCGTTCGCGGCCGCCGCCAAGGGCTGTAGCGCCGCCTCGGGCGGGAAGTACAACATCAACATCAACTTCCTCTCGACCGCCTCCGACCAGCAGCGGGTCTCGCTCGTGCGCCGACTGGCCGTCGGAGACTCCTCGATCGACATCCTCGCGATGGACGTCGACTGGACGGCGGAGTTCGCTACCGCGAAGTGGATCCAGCCGTGGCCTGCGGCCCTCGCAGCGCAGGTGACCGCCGGCGACCTCCCTGGTCCCGTCAAGACCGCGACCTGGCACGGGAAGCTGTACGCCGCGCCGCTCAACTCCAACACCGAGATCCTCTGGTATCGCAAGGACCTGCTGGCGGACATCGGTAAGCCGGCTCCGACGACCTGGAGCCAGATGATCGCCGACTCCAAGGAGCTGGCGAGGATGGGCAAGCCGCACTACCTCGAAGAGCAGGGCGCGGAGTACGAGGGCCTGACGGTTTGGTTCAACTCCCTGGTGGACTCCGCCGGCGGCCAGATCATCACCGGCGACAAATGATGTCGTGATCGGGCAGCCGGCCGCGATCGCCGCGTCGATCATGCATCAGCTCGCCACCTCGCCGGCCGCTGATCCGTCCCTCAACGTCACGCAGGAGTCCCAGGCGGAGACCGCCTTCGAGCACGGCACGGCCGCGTTCCAGATCAACTACCCATTCGTGTGGGCGGCGGCCCACACGGACACGCCCAGCATCGGCAAGGAGATTGGGCTACGCGCCGTTCCCGAGCGTGTTCCCTGGCGTTGCCCCGCGCGTCTCAATCGGTGGTTACAACCTCGGCGTCTCGGCGTACACCATGCACCCGCAGCTCGCCTTTGACGCGGTCAGGTGCCTGATCCAACCCGCCAACCAGCGGCGTGACGCGATCAAGGGCGGCCTCGCGCCGGTGCTCGCCAGTATCTACGACGAGCCCGCGTTCGCGAAGCTGTACCCGTTCCACGCGCTGATCAAGTCGCAACTCGAGAACTACGGCCTGCGCCCCCAGACCGCGGCCTACGCGGACGTCACGCTGGCGATCCAGAAGGCGCTCTCCCCCACCTCCAACATCGATCCGAGCAGCGTCGTCAGCACCCTGCGTAATGAGATCAAGCTGTCGCTGTCCTCGGAGGCACTGCTGTGAGCGCCGTCGCAGCGCCCGCGCAAACAGCAAGGCCCGGCCGCGCACGGGTGACCGACCGGGTGCGCGCCGAGCGGCGCCTTGCCTTCCTGCTGGTCGCGCCGGCGGCGATCGTGATGCTCGCGGTGACCGCGTATCCGATCGTGGACACGATCGTCTTGTCGCTGCAGCGCGCCGACCTGCGGTTCCCGGACGCCAACAAGTTCGTCGGCCTGTCGAACTACGGCCACGTGCTGAGCGCGCCGGTCTGGTGGCAGGACGTGCTGCACACCACGATCATCACCGTGGTCGCGGTCTCGATCCAGTTCGTGCTCGGGATGCTGCTCGCGCTCGCGATGCACCGCACGCTGGTCGCGCGCGGACTGCTGCGGTCGATCGCGCTGGTTCCGTACGCGATCATCGCGGTCGTCTCCGCGTACGCGTGGCAATACGCATGGTCGCTGACCAGCGGCTGGATCCCGAAGCTGCTCGGCCTCCAGGGTGACCCGCTGAGCCACACGTTCGGCACCTACGTCGCAATCATCATCACGGAGGTCTGGAAGAACACCCCGTTCATGGCGCTGTTGCTGCTGGCGGGGCTCGCGCTCGTCCCTGACGATTTGCAGGAGGCCGCGAAGGTCGACGGCGCCACCACCTGGCAGCGGTTCGTACGGATCACGCTGCCGCTGATGAAGCCGGCGATCCTGGTGGCGCTGCCGTTCCGGACGCTCGACGAGTTCCGGATCTTCGACGTGATCTACATCTTCAACCAGGGTGCGCAGGGAAGCGAGTCGATCTCGATGCTCAACTACTCGACGCTGCTCGACCGGCTCAACCTGGGACTGGGCTCCGCGGTCTCCGTGCTGCTGTTCCTGCTCGTGGCACTGATCGCATTCGTGTTCATCAAGGGCTTTGGTGTGGCGGCGTCACCGGGAAGGGCGACGGGTCGATGAGCCGGGCCTTCGAAACAAGCCGAGGGGGGAGGGAACGATGACGCAGCGCCAGCGCCAAATCGGCGGGTGGTCGCTGGCGCTGCTGGTGGTCATCGTGTTCTCGCTCGTGCCGGTGGTGTGGTTGCTGATGCTGTCGTTGAAGACGCCGGCGACCGCCACCGACGGCAGCTTCATCCCCCACCAGTGGACGCTGTCGAACTACAGCGACATCTTCAGCACGAGCATCTTCACCGACGCGCTCCGTAACTCGATCGGGATCGCGCTGATCGCTACGGCGCTGGCGGTGTTGCTGGCGTGCGCGGCCGCCTATGCGATCGCGCGGCTCGATTTCCCGGGCAAGTCCGCGATCCTCGCGATCGCCCTTGCGGTCGCGATGTTCCCGCAGACTCGCTGGTGGGCCCGCTGTACAACCTGTGGCGCCAGATCGGTCTGTAGGACACGTGGCCCGGACTGATCATCCCGTACATGACATTTGCGCTGCCGTTGTCGATCTGGGTCCTGTCGTCGTTCTTCAGGGAGATCCCGTGGGAGCTCGAGCAGGCCGCTCAGGTCGACGGTGCGACGCCGTTCCAGGCATTCCGCAAGGTGATCGCGCCGCTCGCGATTCCCGGCATCGTGACGACCTTCATCATCGTCTTCATCATCTGCTGGAACGACTTCGTGTTCGCGGTCTCGCTGACGTCGACGACGAACGCCGAGACCGTGCCGGCCGCGATCGCGACGTTCCCCGGCGCGTCCCAGTTCACGCAGCCGATCGGCGACATCGCGGCAGCCGCAATCGTGGTGACCGTGCCGGTGATGCTGCTGGTGCTGCTGTTCCAGCGCCGGATCGTTGCCGGCCTGACCGCGGGCGCGGTGAAGGGCTAGACCGACAAGGGAGTGGTGCCAAATGGCTGAGATCGAATTCGACGACGTGACCAAGCGCTATGGCGACGGGTACGAGGCCGTCAAGCACCTGAACCTCGACGTCCCGGACGGCGAGCTGATGATCCTCGTCGGCCCGTCCGGGTGCGGGAAGTCGACCGCGCTGCGAATGGTCGCCGGCCTCGAGGACATCTCCGACGGCTCCCTGAAGATCGGCGGCGAGGTCGTCAACGAGAGGGCGCCCAAGGATCGCGACATCGCGATGGTGTTCCAGAACTACGCGCTGTATCCGCACATGACCGTCCGGGAAAACATGGGCTTCGCGCTCAAGCTCGCCAAGGTCCCTCAGCCGGAGATCGACGGCAAGGTCGCCGAGGCCGCCAGGATCCTCGACCTGGAGCAACATCTGGACCGCAAGCCCGCCAACCTCTCCGGCGGCCAGCGCCAGCGCGTGGCGATGGGCCGCGCGATCGTGCGCAACCCCAGCGTGTTCCTGATGGACGAGCCGCTGTCGAACCTCGACGCCAAGCTCCGGGTGCAGATGCGGACAGAGATCGCGCGGATCCAGCAGCACCTCCAGACGACCACGATCTACGTGACCCACGACCAGACCGAGGCGATGACGCTCGGCCACCGGATCGCGGTCATGCGGGCCGGAATTCTCCAGCAGGTCGGGGCACCGGCCGAGCTGTACTCGCACCCGATCAACCTGTTCGTGGCCGGCTTCATCGGCTCGCCCTCGATGAACTTCCTCGCGGGTGAGCTGAACGGCGACACCGTCAAGCTGCCGATCGGGGAGGTGCGAATCCCGGGTCAAATGCGACATCGGCTCGAGCGCGGTCCCGGAGGCGGCGCGGGCGGCGTGATCGCCGGCCTCCGCCCCGAGCACTTCGAGGACGCGAGCCTGGTCCCCGACCGTTCACGCGGAACGACCTTCAAGGCCCGGATCGAGGTCCTCGAATCGATGGGCTCGGAGTACTACGCGTACTTCGAGGTCGCCTCTGAACGGGTCTCCTCGAGCGAGCTCGAGGAACTCGCCCAAGACGCCGGGGCGGCCGACCTGCCCCACTCGCGGGCGGGCAGCCAGGTGATCGCACGGCTGTCGGCCGACAGCAAGGTGACCCAGGGTGCCGAGACCGAGCTGTGGTTCGACTCCGACCACCTGCAGCTGTTCGACGCGCACGAGGGACACGGCCTGCTGGCGGGCAACGAGAATGGCAACGGCACCCAACCCGCACGCCAGGAGCCCACACTCTCAACCGGCTAATCCAGCGGTTTCGAAACTACGGCGTAGTCGCTCACTCGGTGCGCTGGCCGGTCGGCCCGATGCCGCATCGGTGCGGTAGCCTGCCGCCCCGATGCCGCCGCGATCAGCCCCAACTTCTGCTCATGGGGGTGCCAAGCGGCGCCGGTACGCCCCCAGGATGCCGCCCGCACAGCGGCGCGAGCAGCTGATCGACGCCGCGCTTGCCGTGATCCTGGACCACGGCTACGGGGGCGTGTCAATCGAGGCAGTGGCACGCGCGGCCGGGGTCACACGGCCCGTCGTGTACGACCATTTTCCGAATCTCGGACGCCTGCTGCAGGCCCTCGTCGAGCGTGAGGAGCGCTACTCGGTGGACCAGCTCGAGCAGGTTGTACCGATCGACCCGGCAGGACGGGACCCGATCGAGCTGTTGGCGGGCGGCGTCGAGCGCTTCCTCGTCGCGGTCGCGAGCCGGCCGGCGACCTGGCATCTGATCCTGCTGCCGCGTGACGGCACACCGGCAATCGTCCGCGAGCACGTCGAGAGGAACCGGGCCCAGATCCTCGATCGGATTCAACGGCTCGTGCGGTGGGCGATGGAGGCCCCCGAACTGCCGGACAATCTCGATTTGGAGCTCACCGCGCGAGCGATCCGCGACCTCGGCGAAGAGGCCGGCAGGATGTTCCTGACCGATCCCGACCGCTACTCGCCCGAGCGCTACGAACGGTTCGTGCAAACGGTGATGCGGCTGATCTGGCCGAACTAGACGCGCGAGACGGGCCCGGCCACCGACGCCGGTGGATCAGGGGCAGGCGCCCGGGGCGTGCCGTCGCCCCGAGCGCCCTGACCCTGAAACCACGACGGGGACCCGCTTCCAGGGTCCCCGTCGCTGATCCCAACAACGCACCCACGGCCGGGTTGGGCGCGTCCTCCGGGAGATCGATTCCACCGCCCAAAACACCCATCCCTCCACGGAGTTGCGCAAGCGGGAAAGAAATTCTCTTGCCATACTTGATGGACCCCAAAGAGGGGGGCGTAGCTCAGTTGGTTAGAGCGCCGGCCTGTCACGCCGGAGGTCGCGGGTTCGAGTCCCGTCGCTCCCGTTTCTTGAAATGCCTGGAAATGGGATTGTTTTGCTCGAGACGGCCATCAGGCGCTAGATCCCGGGCAACCGAGGCGGACAACGTTCCTTTCCCGTCGGCGGGCGACCCGCGGGGCTGCCGCGTCGCCTGCCCCTCCCGCTCAGCCGGGGCCGTGCCTGCCCGTCCGGCGGGAGTCTGACCTGGACTGCGTAGCGTCCTTGTGTTAGACAGAAGCCCGGACGTTGGTTCGCCTGCGCGCCCGCCCGGACGAGGTGTGGAAGGTCATCAGGGGTGGCCCGGCCGCCGGCCGCGCGCCATGCAAGTCGTTGGCGAAGTGATCGCGCGGGCGGGCTCCTCGAGCAGGCGCCGCGCCGCGTCGATCTCGCCACTGTCTGCGCCGACGAGGACCATTCGCTCCCTCAGCCGCTCGACCGTCAGCGACAGAAGGCGGGAGGGAAGCGACCCGCCGGGGTAGCAGCGTGCGATGTAGTCGGCGTGCACATCGACGAGTCCGGCTGCGCGTAGGTCGCCGCACAGGCGGGCGCCGTAGCCAGGATCCCAGCCACCGGCCATCGCTGCGTCAAGAAACAGCGACCAAACCCGCTGCCACACCAAGCTGGTCGGCGATAGAGCCACCGTGGTGAAGTCCGGAGCGATCGAGGCCACCCACCCTCCCGGCCGCGCAGCACTCACCAGTCGCTGCAAAGCCTCGAGCCGGGGGGACACAAACATCAGCAGCAGGCGAGCATGGACGAGGTCAAACGCCGCTTCGGGCAGCTGGTCGGACAGCAGGTCGTGGCGGCGCACCTCGATCCGATCGCTCGCGAGCCCCTCGAGCAGGCTCGTGTCGAGATCCACCGCAAGCACCGAGCCCGTGCTCCCGACCCGCTCGGCAAGCATTCGCGTGACTGACCCTCCGCCCGCGCCGACATCCAGACAGCGCCAACCCTCGCCGACGCCAATCGCGTCCAACTGACCGACGGTCAGCGGATCGTGGTACTCCTCCAGCAACCTCAGCCGAGCCCGCTCCACATCCGGCGAGCCTCGCTGCGAGAGAACGTATTCAGTCAATGCCGGTCTCTCCAATCTGAAACGGATTCTGGATTCGCTGACGCTCGGGTCGCCAATGTCACCGGCACCCCGGAGCGTCTCGTGGCCGATGCCACACATCGCGGGTCCTCGGCGGTCGTCTCGCAACGCAATACGGGTTACGACGCTCGATGGTTCGTGGGAGTGTGTAAAGCACAGCGCGGCCGACCACGCCTCCAGAGTCCACGATCGCCGAGAAGCCCGGATCGTCTGAGAGCGACAATCCGGGCGTCGCGCGATGAGCTCACCCGACCGGGGGACCTGCTCGGCTAGCGGTCACCTCCTCATCGCCAGCTGTCGAGCCGGTAGCGCTTGTCCGTTTTCAATCTGCTGCAGGTGCGCCTCGGCGCCGATGCCCCTCCGCCGCTGAGCGTTGAGCCGGGCTGACGCGTCTTTGAGGTGTTGATGTACGAACGCGATGGCCATGCTTCCCTCGCCGACGGCGGCCGCGACGCGCTTGACCGGGCCGGACCGCACGTCGCCAGCGGCGAAGATGCCCGGAACGCTTGTCTCCAGGAGGTAGGGGTCGCGGACGAGTGTCCAGCGCGTCGCGGCGCACATCTCGGGGCCCGTGAGCACGTAGCCGTGGTGGTCGAGCGCGATCTCGGGCGGTAACCATGCCGTCTCCGCATCGGCTCCGATGAAGATGAACAGCCCACCCGACTCGAGCCGGGTCGTCTTATTCGTCCCGCGGTCGCGGACGTCGATCGCCTGAAGTGAGACGTCGCCGTGCACAGCCGCCACCTCGGTCGCGAACCTCACGTCGATGTTCGGCCGAGTCGCGAGTTGGTCGATCAGATAGCGCGACATGGTGTTCTCGAGCTTGTCGCCACGGGTGAGGATCGTCACGCTTCGTGCATGGGTGGAGTAGAACAAGGCCGCCTGCCCTGCCGAGTTGCCCGCACCGACGATATGCACGTCAAGCCCGTGGGTATTCCACGCCTCGCTGCGCGCTGCGCCGTACGAGATGCCCTTCCCGGCAAGCCGGTCAAATCCTTCGATCGATAGGTGCCGCCACGAGACACCGCCGGCGAGGATGATCGTCCGAGCTCCCAGGACGTCGCCGCCGTCCAGGTGGACACTGCGTGTCGAGGCATCGATGCGGGTGACCGACCGGGTGACGAGGATCTCGGCGCCGAGCCTCCGCGCCTGCTGCAGCGCACGGCTCGCCAGCTCGTCGCCCGATACGCCCGACGGGAAGCCGAGGTAGTTCTCGATCCGGGAGGAGGTGCCGGCCTGGCCTCCAGGCGCCTCCCGCTCGATCACGATCGTCCGCAACCCTTCCGACGCCCCGTACAGGGCCGCGGCCAGCCCCGCGGGCCCGGCGCCCACGATCACCGTGTCGTACTCTGCCGCGACGGGCTCGGTCCCGAGACCGAGCAGCTCGGCTACCCGGCGTAGCTGTGGTCGTACCACGGTCTTGCCGTCGATGACCCGAATCGCCGGCCAGTCCTCCTCGGGCGGTAACGGGCCGCCCCACTGCTCGACCGGATCCGGTGTGTCGGGCGTGAGCGACGTGAACGTGATCTGGTTGCGGTCCAGGAAGCGTCGCAGTTCGGTGGAGGGCGCATCCCAGCGTTGCCCGACCACGATCGCACGGGGAGGGGGTGGTTCGGCCGCGATTCCCTGCAGGCCGCGCAATCCGCTCATCCTATGGCCGGCCAGCCTGCCGATTTCTTTCACGACATCGGGCGCCGCGGCCGCGACAGCGTGGTAGTCCTGAGCCTCGAGGCGCATGATCCGCGATGTCTCCGCCGCACGAAACCCGACCGGGAACACCGTTCCGAGCGCGATCGGCACCTCTCCGAAGATCTCCCCCGGGCGGCGCTCACCGACGACGCGCTCGATCCCGTCGACGAGCTTGATTGGCTCGATGCGACCCTCGAGCACGGCGAACAACGCGCGCTCATCACCCTCGTGCGCCGCGTATTCACCCGGCATCAGGGTGATATCCGCGGCCACCTGCGAAAGCCGCTCGCGCTCGGCCTCGTCGAGCGCCGCGAACAGGGCGACCCCACCGATCTCCGCCGCCGTCACCACCGCCACCGACCCCCTCTCCAACTACTCGGCGCCTTCCACGTCCATGACGCGTCACAGGCGCCGCGGCCGGTCCTCGCAGCCATCGAGCATCTCGTGAGTGAGCGGAATGTGGATATGAGGTTCTCCTGATCTAGGTCGCTGGTGTGCGGGGTGCACGCGAACGGTAGATCGACTACGGCTGCGGTTTCATGGGGCGTTCGCCTTATCTTTGAGCTGCCCGCAGCTCGCCGAGCAGGCCTTGCTGCATCGCGAACAGGCTCGCCTCGGCGCGGCTGGAGCAGCCGATCTTGCTGTAGATGTGCTCGATGTGGTTGCGGACCGTCTTAGCGGATATGACCAGTCGGTGGGCGATCTGCTTGGTGGAATGCCCCTGGGCCGCGAGTGCGAGCACCTCGACCTCGCGAGCGGTCAACCCCGCGGGCCACTCGCGGCGCCGAGCCACGCGATGCCCGGCGGCACCAAGCACGGCGTGAACTGCATTGCCGTCGAGCCTGCCTGCCCTGACCTCCGCCCGGAGCACTTGCGCTGCGTCAGCGGGCGAGTGCTCCGGGCGATATGCGCGCGGCTCGAGCAGCGCCTGATAGAGGTCCGCGACCGCGATCAGCCGCACTGCCGGCGAGAGCGCTGCGCCGCTCAACCCGCGCGGATAGCCCGAGCCGTCGAGGCGCTCGAGATGCTGGGCGGCGATCTCAGCGCTTGGCGCCAGCCGCGCGGACCTGGAGAACATCCGCTGTGTGAAGTATGGAAATATCCGCACGCGTTCAAATTCGGCCACTGACAGCGGTCCAGGCTTGTCCCAGATCGCGCTCGATACGCCCAGCCGACCCAGGTCGTGTAGCAGCGCCGCGCTGCGGAGTTCGTGTGTCTGCTCCACAGAGAATCCGCAGCGCGAAGCCGCGGCGCTCACGAGCTCGGCGACCGCGCGCGAATGACCCGTTGTATACGGGGACTTCAGGTCCGCAAGGTCGGCGATCGCCTCGAGCGCCCGCTCCAACTGCTGCTCGGACATCAACGGCCGTAGGGCCGGCTCAGCGTCGATCAGCTGATCCCAGCTGGTAGCGGCGTCGAGGCCGGACAGCATCCGCTCGGGCTCCAGGCACAGCCGATCCACGAGCGCGGGATCGAACTGGGTGCCGCGGCGGCGGCGCGCGACCTCGACCGCCGCGTCGATCCCGCCTTCGCGCCGATGGCGCTCGACCACACCGGCGAGCTGCACGATCCGCGCCGCCAGCGACACCTCCTCACCTCGCAGCCCCTCCGGGCTTCCTTTCCCATCCCACCGCTCAAACACATGCTCAAGCGCGACCCGAACGCCGGCACCCAGCCCCAGCCCGACCGCGACCTGTCCAGCCAACAGGCAGTGGGTGCCCTCGAACGCGCCCGCCACCTTTCCGTGTGACGCGATCAGCGGGGGCAGCATCCGCGCGCGGCGCAACCGCGAACCACCCGAACCGACATGGCGCAGCACGAAGCTCGCCCCCGCTCGCCCGACCATATCGACCTCGTAGCGATCTGCCTTCATCGCAATCTCATCCCCGAACCACGCCGCCTGCTCGTGCGACTCCGCGTGACAACCGACCCAGCCGAGCAACGCAACGTAGTAGACAACCGCCCGCTCCTCCTCCGAGAGCCTGACGTTCTCGGCGAGCCGTAGCCCCAGCCGGCACGAACGCAGCAGATGCTCCATCGGCTGCCCCAAACCCAGATCGCTCGCCAACGACACCGCCGCCACCAGCTCCGCCAACCGCAATCCCGAACAATCGACGCGATCACTCACGGTACAACCCTACGATCGCCAACCACCAGGAAAAGGCAACGCCAAACTCGGCGCTAGCCCGCGTTTTGCAAGAGATGCGCGATCCGCTCTCCCGAACCCGCGTCTTCGGATATGACATCGACAGACCTGAGTCATCGCAGAAACGCAGGCTAGGTTACTGAGCGCCAGTATTTACCGCGTGCTGCCGTCGCGGAAGGAGGGCGTTTACACCACTTACACCAATCTCCTGGGCTAGACCATTGTGATGAGCAGATTTGAGCAAAGATTATGTGTACGGAATGGAAGATGGCGGGCGATGGTCACGCGTGCGGCGGCCGATGCATGTTGGATCGGGTAGCGACTGACTTCACCCCGGCGCCCTCGGACACCACCCGGCGTGCGGGGCCGCACAGATCGGAGAGCATGTCAACGTCACGCGGACGGACTGCGCAGATCGAGGCCACGTATGCCCAGGAGTCGCCCCCAAGGCCCTGAAACCTACGTCATACGCCGGAAGATCACGCAAGCCCCCTCTGATTGGAGCCTAGGGCTATGCCGTATCCACCATCGCGCTGCGCAGATCAAACCACTCGATTGCTTGGTCGCGCAGCTTGAACTTCTGGATCTTGCCGCTGACCGTCATCGGGAACTCGTCCACAGGGATCACGTAGCGCGGGATCTTGTAGTGGGCGATCTTGCCGCGACAGAACTCGCGCACAGCTTCGGCGTCGATCGTGTCCGGCGTCCGTGCGATCACGAACGCGGCGATCTCCTCGCCGTAGCGCGGGTCCGGAACGCCAACCACCTGCACGTCTCTGATCTCGGGGTGGGTGTAGAGGAACTCCTCGATCTCGCGCGGGTAGACGTTCTCGCCGCCGCGGATGATCATGTCCTTCGAGCGGCCAACGATGTTGAGATAGCCGTCCTCGTCCATCGTCGCAAGGTCGCCGGTGTGCATCCAACGGGCCGGGTCGATCGCTTCGGCGGTCTGCTCCGGGTCGTTCCAGTAGCCGAGCATTACGCTGTAACCCCTCGTCAAGAGCTCGCCGGGCACGTCTCGCTCCACGCACGCCCCACTGGTGGGATCGATGATCTTGATCTCAACGTGGGGGTGCACGCGCCCGACCGTGGATGTACGGCGGTCGATGTCATCGTCGGCGCTGGTTTGGGTCGAGACGGGTGAGGTCTCGGTCATGCCGTAGCAGATCGTCACCTCGGCCATGTGCATGCGATCGATCACGTTGCGCATCACCTCCACCGGGCAGGGAGAGCCAGCCATGATCCCGGTTCGCAGCGAGGTGAGGTCGAACTGGTCGAACTCGGGCAGGTCGAGCTCGGCGATGAACATCGTCGGCACGCCGTAGAGCGATGTGCAGCGCTCGTCCTGGACCGCCTCAAGCGTCGCGCGCGGCTCGAATGACGGCGCTGGGATGACAATGCAGGATCCATGCGTCGTGCACGCGAGGTTGCCGAGCACCATCCCGAAGCAGTGGTAGAACGGCACCGGGATGCAGACTCGGTCCTCGGATGTGTAACGGCACGTCTCGCCGATGAAGAAGCCGTTGTTGAGGATGTTGTGATGAGTGAGCGTCGCTCCCTTGGGGAAGCCGGTCGTGCCGCTCGTGTACTGGATATTGATGGGATCGTCGAACTGCAGCCCGGTCGGCAGCGAGACCCCACGGTCGCCCTCCGCCAGCAGCTCCTCCCAGTCGCCGCAGTCCAGAAACACCGTCCGCTCGAGCGCTTGGCATCGGGGAGCAACCTCACGGACCATCTCCACGTAGTCAGAGCCCTTGAACGAGCGGGCGGCGATCAGCACCCGGCAGCCAGACTGGTTGAGGACGTATTCGAGCTCGGAGCTCTGGTAGGCCGGGTTGATGTTGACCAGGATCACGCCTGCCTTGGCGGTGGCGTACTGGACCAGCAGCCACTCGACGCAATTAGGGGCCCAGATCCCCATCCGATCTCCAGGCCGCAATCCGATCGCTACCAGAGCGCACGCGACCCGATCGACCTGGGTGGCGAACTCGGCGTAGCTCCAGCGCATGTCCTGGTCGCGCACAACGAGCGCGTCCCCCTCCGGATATGAGGCGACCACCCGATCGAGGTTCGCGCCGATCGTCTCCCCGATCAACGGCGTTAGCGAGGATCCGTGCGCGTACGAGATGCGGTTCAACATTGGCTCTTCTCCCGTTGGGTCAATGCAAACGTACGCGCGCCCGGGCGCTCTGCCATCGGCACGCCGCCGCCAACCTGCACCCGAAATGGCCGCAACCCCCATCCGTAGTACACCCCACACCGGCACCCCGGAGAGGAGTTCAGCGCTCCCGGGCTACCATGAAGCCACGACCTGGACGAGTTGCGGACGGAGATCCCGGCGTGGGGGTCGACTCAACCCGCGGCTTTGGGAGCTGCGGATCGCCGCCGCAGCAGGATGACGCTGCTCAAAACTACGAAGATCAGGAAGAGCACAAATCCTAGGAGGTCGAGAACGAGCCCAAACGTGGCGATGACGCCGCCGAGACCGAAGCCTTGGAGGAAAAACAGAATGCCCGCGACGATCGAAACCCAGCCGAGCCAGCGCGGCAGGATGCCGCTTCTGATCACGAGCACCCCGGCCGCGCCAGCGGCGAGGCTTCCAAAGACATCCCCGACGCTATCCAGCGCAAACGTCAGCAGGTAAAGCGCGTACGACAGGCCCTGATCGTGCTGAGACGCGAACGTTGCGAGCTTCGCGCCGAGCAAGCCAGTGATCCCGATGTCGCTGACCGCGTGCAGGCTGACGAAGAGCACTCCTCCGACCAGCACCAGGGAGAACAGGGCCCACTGCGGCGCTGTGTCCTGGCGCAAAAGGTCATACAGCCTCGAGATGTAGATCGCGAAGGCGACGGCGTAGACGACCGACACGGTAGGCGATGACCAACAGCCGCTCACGGTGCTCGTGGAGCCCGGTCGCGATCTTCGTGGCTGAGTCATCCTGAGTGAGCCCCACCCCGGTGGCGACCACAGATTCGGCCACCAGCGCGACGACAAAAACGATGCCCGCAACCCAGGCGTATCGCGCGGGCGCTCTCGACGTGCGCGCCGCGACCCCACTGCGATGTTCTTCCATGCTGTCGGTTAGGTAGAAGGGTCAGATTGTTGCCGTGTGGCGGTCATTCGGTGACGATCGCGGCGGCGAGTGTGCCTGCTCCGGCCCCCATCGAGTTGCCGACGATGATCGCCCGCCCATCTAGCCGCGTCGCGGAGCGCCGGGCCGAGAAAGGGAGGCGCCTCGCAGGTCACCCATGCCGGGCACGAGCACGACGAGCGGGCCATTACCGGCGACGTCGCAACCGACGCCGTTCTTCGGGGCATCCCAGTAGACGGTGGCTTGGGGTTCTTGGGAGCGCCCCGAGACGTGGCCTTGCCCTCGGCGGCGAGACCTCCGAAAGCCTCATGCATCTCCTTGGACCGCAGCCCGGGACGGAGCTCGACCACCCCTTCGATCGCCACCGTTCCGGGATTGGACTCGGAGTGACGCACTCCTACGGGGACGACGATCGTCTCACCCGGTCCCACCACGCGCGCCGCCTCGTCGACGGTGAAATGCGCCTCGCCCGCGGAGATGGTGAAGCGCTCCTCCTGGTGCGGGTGCAGGTGCTCGGTGATCGAGCCGCCCGGCAGGCTGCGCCAGTGGAAGCGAACGACGTCCTCCTCGCCGTCCTGTGCGGTTGCCGTGAATGTGATCGACTCGCCGGTGGCTGGGTTGGAGAACTCGCGAAACCCGGCCGTCGCGTCATCTGTGGTGCTCATGGCTCAACTCTTTTGTGGGCATGCGTGAAGGAGCCGTTTCGGCTGCGATACCAATCGACCGTCGTAGTGATCGCGGCCGCAGCGGAGTCCCCGCGCTACAAAGGTGGACTCGTACTTCGTCGTGTCGAGCACGAAGGACTCGTCGAACTCGTAGGCATGCCCGCCAACTGACCGCACCCGCCTGGACCACGCCGCCGTCGGCGTCAGATCCGGGACCTTCGTCGTCGGACTAAAGCCGCCGGCGACTTTGGCACGCGATGTGGCCGCCGCCGCATTCCTCGCACGGCGCTCGCTCCCCAGCATGGCTCGGTCCTTTCGTCGACCCCCGAGTACCAGGCGGCCAACGACAGCCGAGCCTCAACGATCCACAGCCCACAGTTCTCCTAATCAAGGGGAAGACTACCGCACTTGGGTCAATGATCCCGAGAAGGCACGCGAGCAGGTCGAAGCGATCACCCGCACCACCGCCGGCGCACAAACGTGCCCCGTCCACGGGGTGCCCACGCCCGAGGAGTCCCAGCGCGAGCGTGAGCCGAGCCACGCGCAGTCGCGCCCAAGACGCGGTCTCCCGCCACACCGTGTTGGCGGGAGACCCCAACGGGTTGGTACCGACGCCTGACTCAGACTGTGGGTCGCCGGCCGCGTGACTGGGTCGCGGCTTACACGAGCTGGTTCACGTCGTTATCTGGCTTCCGGCGCGGTGTTCGCGACTACCTTCGGTGCCAGGTGATGAAGATCGTGTGTACCGTGGGCTGGCCTCCGGGCGGAGTGAAGGTCACTTCCACGGGCAGGTGAAGCGTCCGCGTCTTTGAAAGCTGCGTACGGCCGGTCGCGTTTGGCACCACGTTCAGGTGAACGACGCCGGCGTGGGCCGTCACCACCGTGACGGTCGTGAACCACGGCTTCTTGTGGCCGGTCTTGCCGTGCTTACCGACCAGGGGGTCGAAAGCCTGCACCGTCCCCCCGGCAGGCACGTTGACCGTCAGACGAACGCCCACTCCGTTCGACAGCGATTTCGAGCTCGACTCGATCGGGAGCGCCGCATTGTTGAGCGAGAAGGTGGCATTGAAGGTTGGTGCCGGGCTACCTCCGACGATGTCCGTCCCGACCCGTAGCCAGTCCGGCTCGAGTGCGCTGTTACGAATCCAGGCCTGCAGATCCGTATTGCCCGCAGGGAACGGCGTGCCTGGAGAGACGATCGGTCTCGGCGCCGACAACCAGTAGAAGTTCGAACTAGCGGGCCCCGATACCTGGACCTGCGGCACGAAGAAGTAGTGACCGGCCGGGAGCTCGAACGGACTCGTGAGCGTGACCGAGAACAACACCTCGCTACCCGTCACCGGGCCCTCGCCACCGGTCGTCTGGTTAGGCGCAGGGTGGATGCCATTCAAGACGCTGTTCGCGGCTGTGAACGAATTCGCCAGCACCGCCGTCAGGTAGCTCAGTTGCTTGCCCGGGCCAGAGCTCCGAGACTGGAAGTCCACGTCTGACGGGGAGTTCACTCGCGTCGGAACGCGCGGAGTGCGCGTGGTGTTCGAGTCGAGCGGAAACACTCGGTAGATCTCGAGAGTGACGGACTGAACTGACCCCGATTTCGGCAGAAGTCCGATGAATGTTGCGTGCGTGATCGCGGTCTGAGCCGTGAGCACGAAATCGTCTCCGGCCTCGATCTCCGGCTTGCCCGACGAGTCGGGCCTGGTTGCCATCGCCATCTTCCCGTCCGGGTTCCCGGTCGAGAACGCGAACACAGCGGCGCCGGCCGCCGACGGGCACCACGCAACCATTGCCGCCGCCACCACGCTTGCGGCGACTGCCGCCCACCACGATTTGAGTCGCAACAAAACATCGCCCCCTTCTTGATTTCGCGCAAACCTACGTCAAACGGACCCTATATCGCGGACCATGTCTTTGTCAATCATTGGCAACAATCCCCAACCAAAAGGCGAGTTTGTTCACTCGCTTCCTGGTGAACTCGCTGCGGCCAGATGATCCGGGAGCACCGCACATACTTCGCCGCCGCTAGGCGCCGGCGTGGTCGTCACAGTTAGCCTCGGGTTGGTCGCGTTCATGAACGCGTCTGTCGCTCTCTGCCCGGTATCTACCGTCGGCCGTCGCACGGGTGCTACGCTGGATGGGTGGCGAAGATCATCACCCAACGACAGCTTCGCAACGACAGCGGGGAGATCATGCGGGCGCTCGACGCAGGCGAGAGCTTCGTGCTCACGCGCAACGGCGTTGCGGTCGGGGAGCTTCGGCCTCTGAAGCGCCGCCGATTCGTAGCCCGGGAGGCCGTGCACGAGGCTTTCTCCGGCGCCGGGGCAGCTGATGGGAAACCGTTCCGTGCCGACGTCGACCGCGTCCTGGACCAGGACCCGAGGCCGCGTGGCTGAGGGGCCGGCGGGCCGCGGGCTGATCGACTCCTCGGTCGTCATCGACCTCGACCGCATCGACTCCGACGCCTTGCCATCGCAGATCGCCGTGTCGGCGATCACGCTTGCAGAATTGGCCGCCGGGTCACTCGCGACCGACGACATGGGCGAGCGTGCCCGGCGACAGCAACGTCTCCAACTCACCGAGGCAACATTCGACGCGATCCCGTTCGACGCCGACTGTGCGCGAGCGTACGGACGCGTGTATGCGCAGACGCTCGTAGCCGGTCGCAAGGCGCGTGGCCGGCGAGCGATTGACCTACTGATCGCTGCGACCGCGCTCGCCGCCGAGCTACCCGTCCATACGGCGAACCCAGAAGCCTTCGATGGACTCGAGGAGTTGATCGCCGTCGAGCACGTGAAGCCCTGACGAGCGCCGCCAAACCGCTCGGTGCGCCGTTCTCGCCTGCGGCCAGACCGGACCCACAGGTTCCACGGCTCAATCGCCTCGAAGCTTCTCCCAGATGATGCGGACGACGCCCCAGGCTGTATCGGCATTGAGCACAAGGCAGCTGTCCTCATCGAGGAGCTCGACGCAACGCACCTGCTGCGTACCGACGAGATTTGGGAACCAGCCAGCCTCGACGTGATGGGTCACGGCTCCCTTGTCGAGATCGAGCGTGAAGGTGCCAAAGTAGCCGAAGTACGAGGGCCACGCGACACGCATTTCAGTCGGAGTGGCCTGGTGCCAATCGTCGCTCGCGAACCGCGGCTGATCGGTCCGCACCAGCTGCGCTGAAACACGATCGCCAGGGGCGTAGATGAGCTGACCGATAGCGTCCTCGCCGAGCGGATAGGTGATGCTGCCGTCCTCATGGATCTCCTGCCAGCTGACCAGGCGCCAAGCACCAAGCAGCTTGCGGCGAATGTCGTCTCTAGTGAACGTTGCAGTCATATCGATCAAACGGTCCAGCCCCCGAAAACGTGACACGACACCGCGCGCCCCAGAAAGCTCAGTCAACCGCGCAGGCCACGCCCTCGCGGACAGCCGACGTTCTCCCGGGATCAAGCTCAGTCCCGACCGGCTCGCTCACCTCGAGCTCCACCCAGACAATCGGGCTCACTCCTGCTCGCTCCCACTCCCATACCGTCCCAGGTGTAGACCTGACACTCACGAGGACCGTGCTCGCCGGTATGAAGTCCATTGGCCCTGTTCTCCAGGTCCCAACCTTCTGCGAACCCGCATAGCTCTCCTGGTCGATCGCACCAGACCAAATCCGTCCGGTCGGCGCGTCCTCGATCAGCGTAAGGCCGGCATCGACAAGCTCTGGGACAAGCCATCCGAGTGACCGCTGCGGGTTTGTCGCGTCGCGCTCATATGCCACTCTCAAAGTCACATAACGGTTCATCATGTCTGCTCCATTCTCGCACCTCACATGGTACGCGCTGGCCCCAATCACCTCGTAACTCGATATAAGGACTGGGTAAACGGCGACTCCCCGCCGACCAAACCGCGGGCGCCAGGAGGAGAACGGGCTGCCCTCCTCCGTTGGGCGTGTTCTCCACGAGTACTCATCCGCACGGCGCACGCACCGCATACCGCCGATTGAACATCACATCATCCGTGGACGCTCCATTTGGGCGCTACTCCGGTTTTGCGTGGTGGGGTTACAGGGTCGTAGCGGGTAGCGCGCTGCGGGGCGGGCCGGCGTGAGGGGGCGGGCCCGTCTTTGGCCCGATGGGCGCCGGCGGACCGCAAAAAACCTGCTCAACTTCCCAAAGCCGATCGCCCGGCTCGGGTTCGGGAAGTCGAGCACGATAGTGATGTTCAATTTCCCAAACCGCCGGCACGCAGTCGGGTTTGGGAAGTTGAGCATGTCTTTCAGGGTCTACTGACCCGCGTACGCCCCTCCGCTCCTGCCCGAAGGTCGGAGCGCTCCCCGGCGCCCCGACCTCCCCGGTCCCGGGCGCTGAGGGCGCCCCAGTCCAGAGCGCTGACGGCGCCCCAGTCCAGAGCGCTGGCGGCGTCCCAGTCCAGAGCGCTGGCGGCGCCCCAGTCCAGAGCGCGGACGGCGGCGGCTGTAAAGCCCGACGACGGGCGCGCTACGAGCGAGAGACCCTCATCCAGCACCCACTGAAACAGTAGAAGCGCCTAAATTGCGCCCCCAGCGTCCAGCCACTGCTCGAAGGTCGGACCGCCGAGCCGCGCGTCTGGGCCGGGCAGCAGAACGCCGGATTCGTTCGCGTCGCCGTCGATCGGGTCGGTCACGGCCTCAACTCGCAGCGAGTTGGGGCGTCGGCTCACGAGCAGTCTGGCCATCTCGACGAGGTTCTCCTCGCGCGGACCGGCGACCTCGAGCGTCGGCCCTGGGGCCGAACCAGGGTCGACGGCGAGGTCAGCGAGTGCCTCGGCGACCGTGCGCGCGGCGACCAGTTGGGTGCGCATCTTCGGCACGTAGGCGACGTCGCCCTGTGTGCCCCACTGGACCAGTTGCTCGACGAACTCGTGGAACTGCGCGGCGCGGAGCACCCGCGCGGGGATCGGTCCAGCCAGCGTCGCCTGCTCGTGTGCGACCTTCGCGACCGAGTACCCGCCCTTCAGGCGGTCTGTGTTGATGATCGATACGACGACGATCCGATTCACGCCCGCCTGCTGCCCGACCCGCTGCAAGTTCTCGGCCGCGGTCGTGAAGAACTCGATGGCCGCCTGCTGTTCGGGCGACGGACCGGTGGCGGCGTCGACGATGCACTCGACCCCGGCCAACGCCTCGGCCAGCCCGTCACCGGTGATCACATCGACGCCATGGGTGCGCGACATCGGGACGATGTCGTGGCCGCGCTCGGTGAGCACGTCAACGACGTGATGGCCGACCCGACCGGTCGCACCCACGACTGCGATCTTCACATTTCCCGACATTGCGTCCACCTCCTGGTCAACACTGGCTGCGTTCGATTGGCTAACGAATTGACGCGCGGCGACGAACGGATGTGACAGCCGACGACGGGACGAGCGGAGTAGCGTGTTGGTTGTGAGTTACGTTGAGCGTCGCGTCGCCTCAACGCTGGTGGCCTGCACCTGGGAGCGGGTCACGTCCGCTCAGCGGGAGCAGCGTGTCGTCCCGGATGCCTGCGTCGATCTGATCTGGTCGGGCAACGGACTCAGGATCGCAGGGCCCGACAGCGAGACCCGCGTCGTGAGGCTCGCGCCAGGCTCGAGAGTGGTCGGGGTGCGGCTCCGGCCGGGGGCGGCCGGGGTAGTCCTTGGGTTGCCGGCGTCGGAGCTGCGGGACCTGATGCCCGATGCCGCCGACGTGCTCGGGTCCGACGTGGCGGAGGCACTGCTGGAGGATCTGGCGGCGGGCTCGGATCCGCACGCGCTGCTCCTCCGTGCCCTCGAGCTGCGTGGGGGGCGAGAGCCCGAGCCCCTCGTGCGCGCCGCGGTCGCGGCACTCGGGCGCCCTCGGGCCCGTATCGGTCCGGTGGCCGCGGAGCTGGGTGTAAGCGCGCGCCAGCTCCAGCGGCAGGTCAGCAACGCGGTCGGGTACGGGCCGAAGATGCTTCAGCGGGTGCTGCGCTTCCAGCGGCTGCGGGCACTTCCGCCCGCGCCGCTGGCCGAGCTGGCACTCGACGCAGGGTACGCCGACCAGGCGCACATGACCGCCGAGGTCACGCGGCTGGCGGGGATCTCGCCTGTCCGATTTCTAAAAGACGGGATGCCCGCTGCCGCGTAGCGTGTCGGCGATGCCGATCGATCGCGCCGCAGCAGAAGAGTTCATCTGGTCAAACGCGCGTCTCGTGGACCGGCACCGCTACGCGATGCTGTTCGCGGACGGGCCGGCCCGGGCGGTGCTCGACGCGCTGCGCGGCTACCGCAACGTGGACGGCGGCTTCGGGCACGCGTTGGAGCCCGACCTGCGCTGTCCAGGCAGCCAGCCCGCGCCGACGCTGTATGCGCTCGAGATCCTGAGCGAGGCGGGCGCCGCTGACAGCGAGCTGGCCCGGGGGGCGCGCGCCTGGGTCTCACAGGTGGCCGCGCCAGACGGTGGCGTCCCGGCCGCCCTGCCGGGGTTCGAGGGCTATCCCCACGCACCCTGGTTCACGGCCGAGCCCGGTTCCGTCCTCACGCTCGGGCTGGCTGCAGTTCTTCACGCCGGCGGCGTAGCCAACGACGACTGGCTCGTGCGGGCGACCGACTGGTGCTGGCGATCGATTGCGACAAACGGGCAACCCGGCGGCTACTGGCTGAAGTACGCCTCCGCTTTCCTCGACGCAGTGCCCGACGGGGATCGCGCGCGCGAGGCGATCGCCTCGCTCGCCACGCGCGTCGATCCGTCCGCCGTCGCGCCCGTCGGCGGCGTCGAGGGGGAGGCGCTGCGCCCCCTCGACCTGTCGCCCGATCCGAACAGCCGATCCCGTGAACTGGTCAGGGACGACCGGATCGAGGCTCACCTCGATGCCGTCGAGTCCGAACAGCAGGACGACGGCGGCTGGATGTTCGACTGGCGGGCGTGGTCGCCGGCGCAGACAACCGAGTGGCGTGGCAACGTCACGATCCGCGCACTCAGCTGGTTGCGCGACAACGGACGTCTCTGACGAACGCCAACTCAGTTCTCCGACGTAAGATTCATGCGTCATGCGGCTCTCCCAAGAACAGGCCCGCAAGATCATCGATGGTGCACAGATCCACGCTCGAGATCTGGGGATTGCAGTGACCGTTGCGGTGGTCGACGAGGGCGGACTGGTCAAGGCGATCGACCGGATGGACGGTGCGCCACCGCTAAGCGCGCAGATTGCCGAGGCCAAGGCGCAGGGCGCTGCTGTCTGGCACCGCGACGGGCACGTGCTGGCCGATGTGGCGAAGGAGCGCCCAGGATTTGTCGCGGCGGTGAGCCAGATGACGCGGCTTCCATTGATCGCCGGCGCTGGATCGATCGTAATCAGACACAGTGACGGGAGCGTGATCGGGGCTGTTGGCGTCAGTGGCGGCACGCCCGAACAGGATCGTGCTTGCTGCGACGCGGGGGTCGCGGCGATCAGCGACTAACCAACGCCAGCGGAGAGCCCGGCCAGTGCGAGGAGACTGCCGGTCGCATGTATGAACTGGTGCTCACCAGACGGCTCACCTTCACCAGTTGACTGTCGGCGTGGATGGGAGGGCGTGGTCGATTTGTCCCCACGTAGAGGACAAATCGACCACGGCCCCGTCGCGGGCTGGTCGATTTAGCCGGAACATGGAGGATTCAAATCCCTTAGGATCGCGTCCCCGAGCGCGAGGAGGAGTCCGATGGCAATCGACACGCTGATGGCATATGTGGGGGTGTACGACAACCTCGGTGATGCCGAAGCTGACTATCAGCTCGTGAAGGATCTGCACGTCGAGGCGGGCTTGATCGATGCTTACGACGCGGCCGTGATCGAGCGCCGCGAGGATGGGAAGACCAAGATCGTCAAGAAGCATGAGACGCCCACGCGGGTGGGCGGTGTGCTGGGTGGGGGAGTCGGGCTCGCTACCGGTCTGGTCGTGGCGCTGTTCCCGTTTGCGGCCGTCGGCGGCGGTCTGCTTGCGGCCACGACCGCGGGTGGCGCGGTGCTCGGCGCGGTCGCCGGTCACGCCGCCGCGGGCATGAGCCGTCACGATCTCAAGGAGCTTGGCGAGACCCTCGACGCGGGTCAGGCCGGGCTCGTGGTTGTCGCTGTCTCTGACATGGGCGCGAAGGTCGAGCGCGCGATGAAGCGCGCCGAGAAGTTGCAGCAGAAGGAGCTCAAGGCCGACACGGCCGAGATCGAGCGCGACGCCGCATCGGCCGGTGGGAGCAGCTAGCGGCCCGCGGCGCGAAACCGCCGCTGTCGCTCGCGCTGACCACATGGCGATTCGGCATGCCAGCGCTGGGTGTTCGACCGCGTGGTGTCGTAGAAGACCAGCTCACACTCTGGACGTGCACAGCGCCGCAGCCGCTCGCGCTCGATCGCTCCGAGCTCGAGCACGACTCGTCGTGCCAACTCCGACACCAGGTTCGGATCCGACCACTCGAGCTGGTCGCGTAACTCACCGTTGCCGCTGAGCACCAGGCGGACCCGAGCCTGGGCCGGGGCGGCCAGCATGTTCAGACGGGCCACCGGGCGATCGACCCGCCGTCCGTCAAGCAGCCGCGCCACCAGCCCGACGACCAGCTCGTGCAACTCGCGGAGACCCGCGAGGTCACCGTCCGAGACCGGTCCGACGCCGAGCGCTTCAGCGGCACTGTGGGCCGAGACGAGCGGCTCAGGCTTGACTGCGGGGCCACGACCGGGCCGGCGGGCGACCGCGAGATTGGCCAGCCGCAATAGCACGTCTGGGGCAGCGCCGCGCAACTCGAGCGCCTAGATCCCGACGAACCTCGTCCGCGGCCGCGACACGAGCTCGTTTACGCGCCTTGCATTGGGATGGCCGGCGTACTCGCGCAGCGACGCGTCGGCGTGCTCGCGCGACTTCCACCGACTGACCACCAGCAGATGGCCGGCGTCGTCGAGATCCTCGATCAGCTGATGCGAGAGATATCCATCGAAGTCGACCATGTCGCGCCAGATCGCCTCGGTGATCCGACGCCCCTGTTGCGAAGCTGCCTCGGGGAAGTGCGACTCCCAGACTGAATAAACCGGCATCTCGAGCCTCCTTTCGCGACTCTGTAACGGATAAGTCAATAATGAACCGTTACAGCGCCCGGTCTTCCAGTTCGAGGATCCGGTCGAGGAGCTCGCAGGCGAGTACGGCTCCCGCGTAGTTGAGGCCGAGGTCGCGTCGCAGCCGCTCAGCCTTTGCCAGCCGCCCCGCGCAGCTCGGCTCGAACAGCGGCGTGTCGCGCGTCCCCGCGCACGGATCGAACAGCCCGATCGCGAGGTAGCGGCGAACGAGCGAGACGCGCACCCCGGCCTGGCGCGCCAGCAAAGCGAGCTCAACCGGCTGCTCGGCCGGCTGCTCGGCCGGTTGTGCTACCGGCAGGGGACGCGCGCGCGCCGGCGGCTTACGTGGCGCGGTCATCGCCGGTCGCCCCGCGGGTCGAAGTTGGACACGCCGGCGAGCTGTTCGAACAGCTCGCGCTCTTGCTCCGAGAGCTCCTTGGGGACGGCGATTTGCACGATCGCGTACAGATCGCCGTGGCCGCCCCCCTGCTTGGGCAGGCCGCGGCCGCGCAGTCGCAGCCGGCGCCCGCTCGATGATCCCGCGGGCAGCCGTACCTGCGCCGTTCCCGTCAGCGTCGAGACCGGGACCGTGGCGCCCAGCGCCGCCTCCCACGGCGCAACTGGCAGGTCCAGATGCAGGTCCTCGCCCTCGCGACGAAAGCGTCGATGGGGCTTGAGGTGCACCCGCAGGTAGAGGTCTCCGGAGGGCGCACCGTCGCGGCCGGGGGCACCCCGTCCGGCGACGCGGATGCGCTGGCCGTCCCGGACGCCGGCGGGGATCTCGATCTCGAAGCTCTGGCCGTCCTCGAGCGACAGTCGTCGCCTGCCGCCCGCGATCGCCTCCTCGAGCGAGAGGTCGAGCAGCGCCTCGCGATCGCGGCCGCGCAACGGCCCGGCGCCGGCGGCCGCCGCCCGGTCGCCGAACAGGCGCTCGAAGAACTCCGAGAAGTCGGCCTCGCCGAACTCGACGCGCCTGTCGCCGCCGAAGCCCTGCTGGTCGAAGAAGTCCTCGAAGTCGGCCATGTCGGAGGCGTCCTCGCGGGAGCGCCACTGCGCTCCAAGCCGGTCGTAGCGCTCGCGCCGGTCAGGATCGGAGAGCACCTCATACGCCTCGCCGACTTCCTTGAAGCGGTCCTCGGCATCGTCGTCGCGATTGACATCGGGGTGGTACTGGCGCGCGAGTTTCCGGTAGGCCCGACGGATCTCGTCCTGGCTCGCGTCTCGAGGAACCCCGAGAAGCTCGTAATAGTCCTTGTACTCGACGGCCACGTCAGAGCTCGGCAGAGGCCAGCTCGGCACCCTCGGCCAGTGACCGGAGCTTGAGCCAGGCGACGTCGGGATCGACCAGGGAAAAGCGGATGAAGGTGTCAAAGCCGCGCTTCGTACCTGCGAGCAGACGCTCCTTGCCGACGATCTTCCCGAGACGCACCAGCCGATCGGCGACCAGCCGGGGGTGTTCGACGCAGTTTGATTTCACGTCGATGACACCCAGGATCACCGATTTGTCGTCCGGCAGCGCAAGCCTGGCGTTGGCGCCTTCGACGTGGATCGTTCCGGCGTTGACGCGCAGGACATCGTTGATGATCTGCTCGAGCGGCACGTCCTTGTGATGCGGGCCACCGTAGTTGCCCCAGCAGACCTGCAGCCGGACCTGTTCGGATGGGATCTGATCGAGCGCCGCGTTCAGAGCCTCGACCGCTAGGGGGAGGTGCTTGTGCCAGTCGCCGACGCTGCTTCCGACGGACCGGCAGTGGGCGGCCATCGCCATGTCGGGTGAGTCGATCTGAAGGTTGAAGCCCTCGTCGGTGATCGCCCTGTACTCGTAGGACAAGGCATCGGCGAGGGCCCCGAGATACGACTCGTGGGACCCATAATGCTGGTCGGGATAGTTGAAGGCGATCTGTCCGGGGCTGATCGCGCCGATGAAGGCGCGCGACGGTTCGCCGTCGCCCAGGGCGCGTGTGAGCCGGTCGATGTCGCGGTTGACAGCTTCCTTATCGGCCAGTGCGGCGGGGCCGACACAGTTGGAGAAGACGATGTGGGCCATCGACGAAGTGTTGAACAGCCGCATCGCGAGGTCAGGGAGGTCGGCGACGTCGTCGGCCTGAAACTCGGAGCGCCCGTCGAACCCGGAGAAGCGCTCGTTGACGTAGGTACTGAACCCGGTCTTGCTCATCTCGCCGTCGCTGACGATGTCGATCCCGGCAGCGCGCTGCTTGTCCACCACGTCGGCGACCGCCGCGTCGATGCGCGCCTCCAGTGCGGCCTCGTCCACTTCCTGGCCGTCCATTCGGGCCCAGATCAGGTCGGCGAGGTCGCTCGGCCGCGGCAGGCTGCCCGCGTGGGTCGTCAGGATTCGATCGGGTCCGTCCGCCATCTGCGCACCTCCGGGTCTACTGGTCACGTTGCGAGTCTGTTTTACAGCAGGCTGGGGTTAGGCGCGAACCTCTACTCGTGTCGTGAGTCGGCTTTCCAGTTGGGCCTGCGCAGCCGGTACAGCAGGGCCGGCGGCAGTACCCCGACGACGAGCACTCCGGCGAGCAGTGCCGCCGCGTACACAGGCACGTTCGCATGCCCGAGCTGAGTCGGCGGCAGCAGGCCGATCACGCAGGCCGTCAGCGACGCGAGCGCCCCGACGACACAGGTCATCGCCAGCGCAGGCGCTCGGTAACCGCGCTGGTGCTCCGGCTGACGCCGGCGCAGATTGCGGGCCGCGACGAACATCAGGACGTACATGATCAGGTACACCTCCGTCGCCAGGGCGGCCAGGATCCAGTAGGCGCGTGACACGCTCGGGACCAGGGCGTAAAGAAGGCCGATCAGGGTGATGACGATGCCCTGGGCGACGAGGATCCGCACCTGAACGCCGTTGGCGTTGAGCTTCTGGAAGAACGGCGGCAGATAGCCACGCTCGCGCCCGATGTGCACGAGTCCGGTCGACGGCCCGGTAAGCCAGTCCAGCAGTCCGCTGAGCGAGGCGATCACCAGCGCGAGCGCGATGATTGGTTCTAGGAGACCGAGGCCGAAGTGGCGCAGCAGACCGTGAACGGCCTGCATCACCCCGGCGGTCAGGCTGATGTGGCCCGCCGGAACGATCACCGAGATCGCCAGCGTCGGAAAGATGAAGACCAGCAAGATCAAGATCACGGCCAGGAGGATCGCCCTGGGGAACTCCCTGGGGGCGTCTCGCAGGTCGTCGACGTGGACCGCGTTGACCTCGACCCCCGCGTAGGTGAAGAAGCCGTTGACGATCAGCACGATGCTCGCCAGTCCATGCCAGGCCGGGAGGGCGTGGTGCACGTCGAGCGCGGCGGCGGAGTGATTCCCCTGCAGGAGGTAGATCGCCGCGAGCACGACTAGCAACAGGCCGGGAACCACGGTTCCGATCACGATGCCGTAGGACGCCAGCTTGTCGATCGCGACCACGCCCCGTGAGGAGGCGAGTACCGCCGCCCAGAACAGGACCACGATCACGATCGTCGTGTACAGACCGCTGTGAGCCAGTCCGGGCGAGATCACGTAGGCCAACGTGCTCGCGACGTAGGCGAGCACTGCCGGGTAGTAGAAGGTCGTCTGGGCGAACTGACACCACACCGCGGCGAACCCCATCGCCGGCGAGATCCCCTCGCTGACCCAGTTGTAGACGCCTCCCCGCCAACCCGAGGCGAGCTCGGCCGACACGAGTGAGGCCGGCACCAGGAACACGATCGCGGGCAGGACGTACAGTCCGACCGACGCGAGACCGAACACGGCCAATGCCGGCGCGGAGCCGAGGTCTCCGACCGAGCCGAGCGTCAGAAACGCGAGTGCGAGCCAGGTGAGCGTCGCCCTGGACGGGGCGGAGCGGCGGGCCCGGGCGTCGCCGCGCGGGCGGCCCGGCTGCTCTCGGATGTCTGTCATCTCATCTGACCGCAGACGTCGAGTCGCTGCAGCGGTATGAGCGGAATGCCTTGGCCATCGTGCCCCGGTCGATCGGCTCAGGCATTATCCCGTGCATCTGAGGCCGCCGCGGGCGCGTCTTCGCCCGGGAGCAGCACGGTCCCGAGGATCCGCCGACGCCGGCCGGGCTTGGGCGGCTTCGCCAGTCGCGGCTGGACCACCAGCGCCAGATCGCGGACGAACTCGGCGAGCTCGGCGTCATCGAGCCACAGCCCGGCCAGCCGGTAGCCGGCGCCATCGCGAACGGGGTCGAAGTCCTCCCGTTCCAGGTAGCGGTCGACGTCGCCGAGCAGGCCGGCGACGAACGCCATGAACGCGTGCCGGTGATCCTCACGGCTCATCCGCTTCACCTCGTCGAGGTCGATGCTTGCCGAGGCCTGTCGCAAGACGTACGTGCGCTCGACCGCGCCGCGGACGCGGCGCTCGCCGACGACGCTCAGTACGCCCGCGTCGACGAGCCGGGCGACGTGGCGGTAGAGGCTCGCCGGGGGCACGTCGGGGAGCTCGCGCCGCAGATCGGAGGTCGTCAGCGCACGCTCGCCAAGGAACGCCTGGACGACGCGCAGGCGAACGGGGTGCAAGAGGAGATCGGCGCTGGTCACGCGACTGCTATCGTTTCTGATAACTTTACCGGTGATGAGATCGACTGGAGAAAGGACTGCGATGTCGCGCAGATTCTCGTCCAAGCAGGACCAGACGAGCGGCGCAGCTAAACACAAGCGCCGTCGACTGATCACGATCACAATCGCCACGGTAGGTCTCGAGTCGGCCGTGCTGTGGCTGCGGACCTCCCAGATCGGTGGCAACGTCGTGGTTCGCTGCAACCGGGGTCACCTGTTTACGACGCTCTGGATTCCAGGCGCGTCGCTGAAAGCGCTCCGGTTCGTTTGGTGGAGGTTTCAGCGCTGCCCGGTCGGGCAGCACTGGTCACTCGTGACCCCGATCAGGCAGTCCGAGTTGAGCGCAGAGCAGCGACAGTTCGCGCACGCGCACCACGACGTTCGGATCCCGTAGCCCGCAGCGTCAGAAGTGGAGCTCGACCGTGCGGGTGACGGTCTTCGCGGGTGAACGTTCGTGGAGCTTGAGGGTGATCGTGACCTTGATTCGCGTGTGCTTGCGCGCGAGCGTGCGGCCCTGGCTCGTCAGCTTTGCGGAGTCGGGACCGGACTGACCCGACGGAGAGGCTGAAGTTGCCGCTCGGGTACGTGAAGGGCTTTGGCTTCGGCTTCGGCTTGCGAGCAGCCGCCACGCTCGCCTTGCCGGCCACCGGCTGTCCCTGAACGGTGACCGTGCCGGCGCACGGCGCGAGACTGCAGTCGACGACGGCGACCGCGTTGGTGCCCTTGACCGTGACCGGCTGGGCGGGGAGCACGACCGTCGCCGGCGACTGGCCGGGTGGGTACCAGGTCGCCTGCATGTCGAGGACATAACCGCCGGGATTGCCGGCGAGCTGGCTCTCGCCCAGCGTCATCGCCGGCGCGTCGTAGGTGTCCACCGGCCAGTCAGGCAGCGGGACGGTCGTCGTCTCGTTGATCGCCGGGATCGGCACGCCGTCCTCGAGAATCGAGAGACCGATCTCATCGAGGTAGTCGATGCTCGCTGTCGGGCTGTCGTCCTCATCGGAGCCTGGCTGAGACTGGCGCCGATCGTGATCGGGCCGCTCGCCGCGCCTGCGCTCGCCGGCGCCAGCGCCACCACCAGGCCAAAAGCGGTCGCCATCCAAACAACGAAACGCGAGCGCCGCACGCGGCTCGCCACCACCTTCGAGAAGCCAGTCGTGATCGCCCCTTCGTGACGGTCGGCGCCCCTCGCCCCGCCAAAGCCTACATACCGGACGCGCCGGGTCCATTGCGGCGGGGCGCTACCGGGTGAGCGCGCTCTCGCCGGCGCCGGCGAACAGCTCTGCGGCGCGCCAGCAGTACCAGGCGACGACCGTGCGGTACGGCCGGTACCTGTCCCCGAGCGGCTCGAGCTCGCGCGCGGTCGGCGTCGCGATCTTCCACGCGAGCCCGTAGCCGTGGCGCACGCCGTGGTCGCCAACCGGCCAGACATCGAGCCGTCGCAGCTGGAAGATGAGAAACATCTGGGCCGACCAGGGACCGATGCCCCGGACGGTCGAGAGCCGCGCGATCACCTCGTCGTCGGACTGACGGGACAGGCCACGCGGCGACAGCGTCACGGTGCCGTCGAGCACCTTTGTGGCGAGATCGCGCAACGAGCGGACCTTGGCGGTGGACAGGCCGACGGTTCGAAGCGTCTCGTCCGACAGCGCCAGCAGCCCCTCGGGCTCGACCTCGCCGCCCAGCGCGGCAATCAGACGCCCATGAATCGCCCGCGCGGCCGCGCCCGCAAGCTGCTGGTAGACGATCGCCTGCACGAGCGCGGCGAAGTGCGACATCGTCGAGCGCCGCAGGCGCATCGGGCCCGCCTGCGCGATCAGGCTTGCGAGCACGGGATCACGGCTCGCCAGGATCTCGGCCGCCTTGCCGAACGACACCCGCTTGAGTGCTTGCTCCACACACCTATTTTGACGCGGCGGAAGTCGGCGGCACGTCGGTGGCGCGGAACAACGGTTGGGTAGTTCTCCGCAACCACTCTCGCGTTTTTTGGGGAAGCTCGGGGTGGCCGGCGCGGCTAACTTGGGGTCATGCCCGCAGACTCCCGGCTCGCGCAGGCGGGCAGAACGCCTCGCTGCTCGCCTGGAGATGCTGCCCCACCGATCAAGGTGGTGCTCGCCGATGACCATCAGATCGTCCGCCGGGGCGTACGGCTGTTGCTGCAGCGCGAGCGAGACGTCGAGGTTGTCGCCGAGGCCGGAGACCTGTTCACGGCCGTCCGTCACGTCAACGGCTATCTGCCTCACGTGCTGGTGCTGGACCTGCAGATGCCCGACGGGTCCAGCCTGGGGCTGATCCGCCGACTTCGAGCCCAGTCACCCGACACCGAGATCATCCTGCTGACGATGGAGGACAGCGCCGCGTTCGCGCGGGAGGCGGTGGCGGTCGGCGCGGCCGGCTACGTGCTGAAGGAGAACGCCGACGACGAGCTGCCGCTTGCGGTCCGCGCCGTCTCGCGCGGCGAGCGGTACGTCAGCCCGCGGGTCGCCGCGCGCGTCGACGCGTTGAAGCGAGCGGTCGACGGGGACGGCCTGAGCCCGCGAGAGACCGACGTGCTGAGCCTGATCGCGCTCGGTTTCACCAGCGACGAGATCTCCGACAAGCTCTACCTCTCCCGGCGCACGGTCGAATCGCACCGCCAGCGAATCCAGCGCAAGCTGGGGCTCGGCCGGCGCTCCGAACTGGTCCGCTACGCGCTCGGACACAACCTGATCGGGAACTGATCGCCGGGACCGGCGCCGGGAGCATCGGATCAGCGATGGCAGATGACTCGCAGTCGTGGCTGAGGTCACTCCTGCTGGGGAACCGGCAGACGGTTGCCGGGACCGTGTACGGAACGATCGTCGTGCTGTCAGTGCTCGCCGCAGGAGCCAAGTCGTATCAGCATGAGCATGGTCTCTGGCGGCTCGACGCGATCGCCGCGACCAGCGCGATCGTACTGTGGCTCGCGCATGTCTACTCGCACACGCTCGGGAAGAGCCTCCAGATCGGACGCCGGCTCACCCTCGCCGAGTTTGCGTCGGTCGCGCGGCGTGAGTACTCGGTCGTGCTGGCGGCGGTCCTTCCCGTACTCGCCGTCGGGCTTGGCGCGATCGGCCTGATTCCCGCGACCACCGCGCTGTGGTTCGCGTTCGGAGCCGGGGTAATCACGCTTTGCGCCCCGGGGCGCCCGTTACGCGCGACTCGAGAGCCTCGACACTAAGGCGACGATCGTGACGATCGCGCTGAACCTGGCCCTCGGCCTCGCGCTCGTGGCCGTTGAGGCACTGATCGCGCACTGAGCGCGAACGCTCGCGCTTGACCAGATCGAGCGCTGATGGCGGGCCACGCTTGGGTCACCGCGGCGGCGCCGAGCGTGCTGACCGGTCGGCTGGTGATCGGGATCGGCTGACGCCGCGCGCGCCGGGTCGTTATCGTCCGGGACGTCAGGAGCCGCATGTCGACCTCGCCAGCAGACTTCAACGCTCGGATCATCGAAGAGTTCCGCGCCAATGGTGGTCGTGTCGGCGAACCGTTCGAGGACACGCCGCTTCTCCTGCTGCATCACACCGGCGCGAGATCGGGCAAGCCTCGAATCAATCCACTTGCCTATTTGCGCGACGCCGACCGCTACGTTGTATTCGCCTCCAAGGCCGGTGCGCCCACGAACCCGGACTGGTACCACAACCTCAAGGCGCATCCGCAGGTGTCAATCGAGGTCGGGACCGAGACGGTCGCAGCGGTGGCCAGCGAAGCGACAAGCGAGGAACGCGAGCGCCTGTTCAGCGCTCAGGCCGCCCGCTCGCCGCAGTTCGTCGAGTATCAGAAGAAGACCGACCGGCCGATCCCGGCGATCATCTTGACGCCGACCCACCCGAGCTGAACCGCACCAGCTCAGGTTCGACGGAGCCCCAGGCGCCGGCTCGTCGCAACTCGGAGCCGCAGTCGGACAAGCGAGCGAATCGTCAGACCGCGCCGCGCAGTCGCCGGCCCGCTCGAGTCGTCCTTCGCGAGCCGTTCGTGTTCGGCCCGGCGCCTGAGATCGTCCGCCCGCTCGTTTGCGACCAGGTAATTGAGATGTGAGTGCATCAGCTCGCTCCAGTCCGTCCGTTGGTCATCGGTGAGTCCCTGAACGGACTCGTCCGCCGGCTCATCGTCGCCCGGACCACGTGGCGCGACTAGCCACCCTTGGGGTGGAGTTCGTCACACCGCCGGCGCGCACTCGGCGCCGGGCCGGAGCGGCTACGTCGATTCGCGGGCGTGGGCTGCGAGCGATCCCTTCCGCAGCTCGCCGCCGGGGACGGCGTCGTAGACGACGATGTCGCCGCCATCGCTGAACATCTCGTCGGCGCGGGCCAGCACCTCCGCGACATGCGGGCTGGCCAGGTGTGCATCAAGGGCTTCGCGCGAAGCCCAGCGCTCGACGAACGCCAGTCGCCGCGGATCGTCCGCGCCCTCGTGCAGCGCGTAGAGGATGCAGCCCTCCTCGCCGTGCGTCGGCGCCAGCAACGCGAAAAACGCCGCCGCCGCATCGTCCTCCTTTCCCGGCTTGGCGGTGAACGAGCCCACCACAACGACCTCTGACATCTGCCTCTCCTCTCTCTTGTCGACGTGGATCACGATAGCTGTCTGCGCCGGCGCTCACCTGCTGGCCGGCTGTAGCATCGGCGCATGATCCGCAATGTCGTACTCGTCGAGTTGAAGCCCGGAAGCGACCTCTCCGAGGTGGCCGCGATTCAAGACGGGCTTCGAACGCTCGACTGTCCCGGGACGATGAGTTACACGATCGGCAACGACCTCGGCCTGAGGGATGGAAACTGGAGTTTCGCGATCGTCGCCGACTTCAGCGACGCGGACGCGTACCGCGGCTACGACGAGGACCTGGAGCACAACCGCCTTCGGGCTCGCCTCGCGCCTCTGGCGCAACAGGTTGCCCGCGCACAGTTCGAGGTTTGACTCAGTTCACGCGGCGAGCACGGGCTCCAGCCGTCGCTCGAGCGCGGCGCGAGGGAGTGCGCCCACGATTCGGTCGACCTCATGTCCGTCCCTGATCACGACCAGGAGCGGAATCGACTGTGCCCCAAATCGCGCGGCGAGCGTCGGATTCGCGTCGACGTCGACCTTGACGACCTTGATCTGCCCGGCATGACTCTGGGCGAGGTCTTCGAGCACCGGGGAGATCATCCGACAGGGCCCACACCACGCCGCCCAGAAATCAACCACGACCGGGACGGACGCGGTCGTCTCCGCGGTGAACGTATCGGCGTCTGCGTCGACCAGCCACGGAAGCACCGACTTGCACCGCGGGCAGCGAGGGAAGCCCTGTGCGATCTGGCCGACGCGATTGCGCGCGCCGCAGGTCGGGCAGTTGATGATTGCCATGGTCAGGAGGGTAGAGCCTCGGCGGACGGGATCCGCGTCGGGACTTCACGTTGTCTTTACACGCGGCCCCCACCCGACTGGAAGGTTGCAACGTCGGCGCCGCCGTGATCTCGCTTCTCGCCGCGCTCGGCGCGTTCGGGCTGTGGCAGCTCGCGCAGCGCACCAAGGTGACCGCCGAGGATCTCGACCGCACGAGCGTCACGCCGGTCGAGGAGGCAGAGCTTGCCGGTGTGCCGCCCGCAGTCGCTGCCGCATAGTGCGATGACCGTCCTCGCATCCTCCCTGGTCAACTCGAGCGCGCTTGGCAAGATCATCATCGTGTCGCTGATCGGCGGCGTCGGGGTCGTGGTCGTGTTCGGGATCCTGCTGCTCGGCCTCAAGCAGGCGCACGCAGCAAAGACCCCCGGAGCCGAGTACGCGAGCTATGCGCTCAGTGGCATCTGCGGCTTGGTCTGCATCGGCGCGGTCGTGATCGGGATCTACGCGATGGCGGAGAAGCCGACTTCCAAGCCGGCCAAGAAGTCAGCCGCGGTGCTCGCACCGCAAACGAGCGACGCGGGCTTGCACGCCTCCCTCCCCGTAGCTCGACGTCGGCCACACGGGTACAGGGTGCCGGCGCATGCCGGTCCAGACGTGATCGACATGTGAACATGGAGTTACGTGTCGCGTGATGCTGTTCATCGGCGCAACCGGGATCGACGGTGACACGTTCAAGAAGCGGTACCTGATGGACGGCTACGGCGTCCAGATCAACAAGACCTCGCGCAACACGGTCCTGTTCATGACCAATATCGGCACGACGCGCAGCTCGGTCGCGTATCTGATCGAAGTGCTCGTCGGGATCGCGCACGAGCTCGACGACCGGCTCGGGGACATGAGCCCGCGCGAGCGCAGCGCGCAACAGGAACGCGTCGAGGTCCTGACCAGCCATGGTGTGCCGCTGCCCGACTTCAGCGCATTCCACCCCACATTCCGCGACCGGGTTGACACGCGCACCCCGGAGGGGGACATGCGGCGGGCCTTCTACCTCGCCTACGACGACCGGATGTGCGAGTACCTGCTGCACGAGGACCTGTGCGCGCGCGTCAAGGCCGGCGCGAGCGTCGTCTCGGCGACGTTCGTCACCCCCTACCCGCCGGGGTTCCCGGTGCTCGTCCCCGGACAGCTGGTCAGCCCCGAGGTCCTGTCGTTCATGGACAGCCTCGACGTGACCGAGATCCACGGGTATCGGCCGGAGCTCGGCTACTGGGTGTACACGGATGCGGCGCTGCAAGCGGTACAGCCGCTGTCAGGGGACGGGGTCTTCGCGACCGTGCGCGACGCAGCCGACGCGGTCGGCGGCTGAGGGCCCGGGCCCTTGCGCACGCGCCCCGGCCGGTCGCACGTCTTTTGGTCACAGCTCCTCAAGCGCCTCGCGCAGCCCATCGGTCAGCGACCAGATGTCGGGCATCTGCTCGCGATCGGCGACGATGGATCAGGTAGGACTACCACACTGGCCGCGAGCGGTCGAGTGGGCGCCCGAAGATACGCGCGACTGCGCCCAGCTGCGCATCGGTGCCGGGCGGGGCGAGCGCGAGCTCCCGCACGTGGTAGTCGAGGTCGAAGTCGGGATCCTCGATCCAGTAGTCGTAGTCCAGGTGGAGAGGGACCTCGTTCAGCCGCTACCGGAACGGCGGGATCAGAGGCAGGCGCTCCGCGATCAGGTTCTGCAGATCGATCAGCGTCAGCCTGCTGTTGGCCGTCGTCGAGGGGTCCAGGATCCCCAGCCCTCCCACGTGGCCATACTGGCGCGAGTCCTCGAGGGCTAGGAACTGCTGGTCAAGGGCAGTGAGCTGGCGCACGATCGATCTCCTGAGGTAACCGTGAAACGCATCGCCCCGTGAACGCTCCCACAGTTCTGATCCAAATTGGGGCAAAGACGGACCAGCCATTCCCCGGCGCCGGGGAGCGATCGTGAGGTTTCCGCTGATCGGCGTGGTAGGTTGGCGCCCAACATATCGAGCCGAATCGTCGGGCCATCCGTGCTCGGCGAGCGGGGGACCCACAGCGGTCGCATTGATCGCAGGGGCGAATCGCCGATGAACTCGGCGTAGCGCACAGCGCGAGCCCGTCAGCTAACTCCGCAGGCTCCTCGACTTATTCCGGAGGTCGGTCATTGGACACCGCGCGTGACCTCGCCCGCGTCGATCCGTGGCGAGAATCGCTCGAACGCTCACGTGCCCGGCGGCGAAAGCCGCCGGATCACACGAGCGAGCCGGAACCGCGGCGTGAGCACGACGACCGGCATCCGGCGCGGGAGCTCCCGAGCTATCGGCGCCTGTGCTGGCAGGCGATCGGCAGCCGGCGGGCGGTGCTGGTGGTCGCCGTGGTGCTGTTCGCGCTCGCGGTGCTGGCGGCGACCCGCTCCGGCGCGCCCGTTCGCCTGGCGGTTCGGCCTACGGCCACGGCCCGGCAGAGCCCCCCAGCGGGCCTGGTGGCGGCAGCACAGCCAGCCGACCCGTGTCGTGTCGCGGCCACCATTGGCAGGATCGCCGGACGGGAGGCGAACACCCGGAGACCCGGAGCCGGCTCGACGGGCTACGTCAACCCCCTCGCAGGAGCAACCGTGACCTCCGAGCGGATCGATCAGGGCGTCGACTACGCCGGATCGGGGCCGCTGGGCGCGATCGGCTCGGCTCGGGTCATGTATATCGCCACGTCCGACACCGGCTGGCCGGGAACGTTCATCGAGTACCAGCTGCTGCGCGGACCCGAGAGCGGCTGCTATGTCTACTACGCAGAGGGGGTGACGCCGGCCCCGGGACTACACATCGGCGAGGCGCTTCGCCCGGGCCAGACGGTGGCGACGATCATTCCGCACTATTCGAGCGGAATCGAGATCGGGTGGGGTGCCGGCCGCGGCACCAAGACCTACGCCGCCAAACTCGGGGAGTGGACCCCGATCCGCGACGAGGACAGCATGCCGAGCGCGGCCGGCGAGAGCTTCTCGGCGCTGATCGTCTCGCTCGGCGGCCCGCCGGGAAAGATCGAGGGTTAGCGGGCGCGAGTCGCCGGGCCGACCCTGGCTCTTGACTTGGTCAAGCCAAGACCGGCCGGCGTTCAGGAGCGCTTCGACGTGAACAACTGGATCCGGCGGATCAGCACCGCGTACAACCCGCGGTTCGACTTCGAGCCGGTAATCGGGGATCCCCAGGAGCCCATCACATCCTGGCCGCTTACAACTCGGGCGATGACCTGCATCCGAACGTCGCCGGCCAGCAGGCGATGGCGAACAGCGTCGACCTCCGACTCGTGGAGCGGCTCGTGAACCGGCGCCACGGGCGCGCCTTCGGCGCTCGCAACGGAGCTCACCGCACGGTCGCGAGAAGGTAGTTCCGTGGCGGCTGGAGGACTCGGCTGTGTACCGGCGAACGCACAGAACGTATGCCTCCAAGCGGCGAAGGACAGACCCGTTCGGTCTATGTGGTGCAGCGCCACTTCCGGCGCGTCCGCCGAGGCTACGACCCGGAGGAGGTTGACCGCCACCTGCAGCTGGTGAGCGAGTGGTTCCGTCAGAGTCCTGCGGGCGCGAAGGCTCGCGAGTTCGAGGAGCAGCTACGGATTCGCGAGCAGGCGGTGGCGGAGAAGGAGGAACAGGCAAGTCGGCTGATCGAGAGCAATCGCCTGGAGGCGGAGGCGACGCTCGACGGCGCTCGCCTGCGAGTCAAAGCCGACCGGGAGGCGGCCGAGCGGCTGCTCCAGGACGCCGAGGCGTCCGCGGCGGAGCGCCGCAAGGAGGCCGAGGAGATGATCGAGCGGGCCGGCCAGGAGGCAGAGCGGCTGCTTGCGGCAGCGCGGGCCGAGAGCTCCGCAATTCTCGACCAGGCCCGGCTCGACGCCGCCGCGGCGACCGTCGTGCGTGAGGCCGAGGAGAAGGCCCAGCGGATCGTCGCGGAGGCCGACGATTATGCCGAGCGGGTCACGCGCGAGACCGAGCAGTGGCGTGAGCAGGAGCTGGCCAGCGCGCGGACCGCCGCCGAGCACCTGCTCTCGGCGATGCGGACACAGGCGGCCGAGGAGGCACGCGCCCTACGGGCCGAGGCCGAAGCGGAGCTACAGGCCTACCTCGAGCGCCGCCACCGCGAGGTCGATCGGCTGGTGGACGCGGCGCGGCGCGAGCGCCGGCGGGCCGGCGGAGGGCCCGACGAGCAAGGTCACCGGTGAGAAGTTTTGTGAACGTCTGAGCGTTGTTTGTTTGCGAGCCTCGTCGGGGCGAGCCGAGACCGGAAGTCAAACCCGCCAACTCGCGGAGGAGCGCTAACGGCGCGAACTCTCTCTCAAGCTCGTCCCGACGTCGCTACAGGAGCAGCGAAGCGCGCGAGGTGGGGGCCGCTAGAGCAGCGCGCTAAGACCTGCCGCGCCCAACAGCGCATCGCCTGTGCGCGGCCGGGAAGTAAGGCGCCAGGGTCGAGAAGTTGACCAGCATCAGGCCGACACCGAGCGCGAATGCCCGGCGGGGCGGATGCAGCCCCGTGCGCTCGGGCCGCGGCGGCTGCGGCGGCCGGCGCAGGTTTCGAACGCCGAGCACCGCGAGCAGCCCGGCGGCGGCGAGCTTCACGATCGCGCCCGCGTCAGAAGAGCTGTGAGACCCGCCCGTGCTCCGGGAAACCAGCAGTGCCAGCACGCTCAGAGCGGCCAGCACGGCCGCGCAGCCGGCGGCGAATGCCCATCCGCGCCCGACCGGCGCGGTCTTGCGAGACAGGGTGAGAAGTTGGACGGCGAGCAGGGTCGGCGAGACAGCCGCGCCGAGCGCAAGCGGCAGCACGATTCCCAGTAGTCGTCCCATCGACCACGTAAACGACGCCGCGGTCCGGACCCGCGCGGCCGAGGTTTACGCGATCTCCTGGACGAGCGCGGCGCAGCGCTGCGGGTCGTCCAGGAACGGAGCGTGGCCGCCGGGCATGACCTCGAGCCGCACGTCGGGCATCAGCTGAAGCGCACGCTCGGCGAGCTCCGGGCCGCCGTAGATGTCGCGGTCGCCCCAGATCAGCAGCACGGGCGCGGCGATCCGGCGCAGCTCCTCGTCGGTGAACACGTTTTCCGGCAGCTGGCGTCCGGCGCGAAACGCAAGGTTCAGGTGCGTCCACATCGCCAGCCGCCAGCCCGGCATCCGCATTCCGGCGCGAACCACATCGAAGAACGCATCGGGCGTGCGATCCAGCGCAGGGCGGCCGATCGCCTTCGCCATCCCCCTGCGGGTCATAGCCGTGTTCGGCGGGGCCGGCAGTCGGGCGACGAGCCGGCCCAGCCCAGGAGTGCTCATCGCGCGAAAGAACGGATCCGCGTGGACCCCCGGCAGCACCACCGCGGGCACGCCCAGGCCCACGACCGCAGTCACACGGTCGGGCGCGTCGAGCGCCAGGCACAGCGCCCACATCGCGCCGAGCGAGGTCCCGACGATCGGGGCGCGATCCAGGCCGAGCGCGTCCAGCATCGACGTCATCTGCGCGACCGCGTGGCGCCGCAGCGACCGCCGCCGGTAGTCGTACGCGTCGCTGAGACCGAAGCCAGGCACGTCCACCGCCAGCGCCCGCCGGTCACGGACGTGGGCCAGCAACGGCGTCCAGGTCGCAGCCGACATTCCACTGCCGTGGACGAATACGACCGGCGCGCCGGCGCCCGCCGCCAGCGCGTGGACGGCTAGCGGCGGGTCCGCCAGCCGCAGCGTTCGATCCGCGGCGACGACGCCGTACAGCCCGAGCAGCCGATCCGACGCCAGTCCGAAGGCATGCTCGGCTGAGGTCGCGTCACCGTCAGCAGCAGATACCGCGCTCAGAGCACAGAGCCTACCGTCCCCGGTCCGGACTCGGTCGCCGGTTCGCAAAAAACCAGACGCCGGCGCTCTACTCCGCGATAATTCGCCGCGAGGGCAACTTACGATGAACGCAAGCTACCCCCCGCCGCCCGGCGACGAGCCGCCCGACGCCGCGTTCGTCGACCCCGACGCGCCTACCCGCCCGGTCACGCCACCTCCGGCCCCCCCGCCACCCGGTTTTGTCGACCCCGACGCGGCCACGCGCGCGATCCGACAGCCCGGCGTGGGGCAGCCGCCCAGTGGCCCGCCTCGCGCCGGCCAGCAGTCGGGTGGTCCCGGCGGTGCCGGCCAGCGGCCGGGTGGTCCTGGCAGTGCCGGCCAGCCGCCGGGCGGTCCTGGCGGTGCCGGTCAGCGGCCGGGTGGTCCTGGCGGTGCCGGTCAGTCGCCCGGTGGGGTCGGTCAGCCTCCCGGTGGCGTCGGTCAGCCTCCTGGTGGGGTCGGTCAGGGGCCCGGAGGCCCGGGCGGCGCCGATCAGCCTCCGCCCAGCCCCGACGATCAGCAGGAGCGCCGGCGCCAGGATCGCAAGCAACTGGCGATCATCGCCGGCGCCGCGATCGTGGTCGCGGCGCTCATCGCGATCATCCTGATCGCCACCGCCGGCGGATCCTCCAAGAGCGCGACCGTGACGAGCAAGTCGGTCAGCGTCAGCAAGACGACCGTCACACACCCGACGACCACGACCACGACCGCCACCAAGACGCATACCAGCACGGTCACATCGTCGACCACCAGCACAACCACAACGTCCTCGACGACCACGACCACGTCGACGACGACGGTGACGACGACCACTTCCAGCCCGACCACGAGCAGCTCGAGCACGTAGAACTGACCCGGCTTCGTCGGGGGAGGGTTGCGGTCGGAGGCGTGGTGGCGGGGTGTTTGTCGTGGTGGCCGGGGTGCTGTCGTGGGGTAGCACGGCCGTCGTCGGCTTTGCAGCCGCCGCCGGCCGCGCTTTGGGCTGGGGAGGTCGGGACGCAGGGATGCGCCCCGACCTCCGGGCAAGAGGGAGGGGCGCATTCGCGGGTCCGGAGACCCTGAAAAACATGCTGAACTTCCCAAACCCGACTGCGCGTCGGCGGTTTGGGAAATGGAGCATGAATATCGTGCTCAACTTCCCGAACGGTCTGCCGGCGATCGGATTTGGGAAGTTGAGCAGGTTTTCAGGCGTCCGCCACGGGTTCAGGCGTCCGCCCCACATTTCAGGCGTCCGCCGCAGGTTTCAGGCGTCCGCCCCAGATTTCAGGCGTCCGCGACGGGTTTTCAGGCGTCCGCCCCACATTCAGGCGTCCGCCGCAGGTTTCAGGCGTCCGCCGCAGGTTTCAGGCGTCCGCCGGCACGCCCCGCCCAGTCGCCGCCCCGCCCCCGCAGCCCGCGCCACTCCCCCGAGGTCGGGGCACCCCGTGCCCCGACCTCCCCAGCACAAAGCGCGGCCGGCGGCGGCCGTAAGGCCGACGACGGCTGCGCTACCCCGCGACCGGACCCGCCGCCACACAACGCCCCGCCACCTCCGGACACCGGCCGTGCTGCCCAAAGATCCATCCCTCCACCTCGACTACCGCTGGGTCGTCGGGCAGCTCGGGCTCGGCGCGACCCCGGACAACGGCGATCATCCCGAACAGGCCGACGACCGCATCGAACGGATCCTCGCCGGTGGCGCGAGAGCCGAAACCGTCGCGCAGCTGGCGGCGGAGCTGACGGTCCGGCTCGACCGCGTTCTCGCGGCACCACTGGAGCAGCCGCACGCCGTCGGCGCGACGATCGGTCTGCCTGGTCTTTGCGAACCGTGCCGTCCCCATCCCAAGCCCGGGTTGCCGGTAGGCCTCGGCGGGGTAGGAGCGCCCAGAACATCTCCGAGGCCCCGCGGCGGCGGCAATGGGGCAGCTCGCAGCGGCGTCTGGCCTCGGCGCCGGAGAGTCCGAGCGCGGCGTGGAAGTGGCGTTTGACCCCGGGACTCTTGGTCCTGATCGAGCTCGGGAAGAACGGCCGATCGGTCGAGACGTCAGCCAGCTTGGTAGCGATATCAAAGAACGGAGAGTCAGGGTGAAGGCGCCGAAACCAGGACGCAAACGCGTCTATCCCGGCGCTCCGGGCGTAAGCCCGCGGGAGGCCGATCGGAAAATCGAACCCGAGCAGGGCCGGCTCGCGCGCGTCGCCGCTCAGGTGCATGCGCTCCAGTAGCCCACCCGCCTGCGCGACGATCGCGGGCGGATGCGCGTGATATACGCCGGCGCGGAGCTCGGCGGTCGCGACGACCCGCTTGCCGGCGGCGGTGCCCCAGTCCGCGTGCGCGATCCAGCCGCGGCAACGGGCTCACGGCTCGCCCGCGGTTCCTACGCTGCGCTGCCCAATCGCCGGTCGGCCAACGGTCGCTACACGGGTATTGCGCCCGCACGCTCGGCGGTGATCGCCTCGAGCGCGTCCCGTAGCGCCGCGACCCGCTGCTCGCCGTAGCGCTCGGCCCAATCGGCTTCGATCTCGTCGATCAGCCGGCGGCCGGTCGCGAATGCCCGACGGCCGGTCGGGGTGAGCCGGATGATCTTGGCCCGCCCGTCGCGCGGATCGGGCACGCGCTCGACGTAGCCGAGCTTCTCCAGGTCACTGGTCACCTCGCCGACGGACTGCTTGGTCATCTTGGCCCGCTCGGCGAGGTCGGTGAGGCGCGAGCCGTGCTCGGGGTCGATGGTGCCGAACACGCAGCCGTGTCCGGGACGCAGATCCGTGTACCCGGCCGCCTCGATTCGCTTTGACAGCTCGTCCGAGAACTCATCGAAGGCCATGTCCAGGAGCCGGATCATCGGCACCGGCGTGGTTTGTGTGAAGTCGATTGACATTTCGTCAGGCCTCCTGATAAGGTCTCCAGATCATCAGGATAACTTACAAGGTTTCCTGATCATTGTAGCTCAAAATTTGCGGAGGCACTGATGGCAAGAAAGTGGTGGACCCTGACAGCGGTGGTCGTGGCGACGTTCATGCTGCTGCTCGACATCACGGTGGTGAACACGGCGCTGCCGTTGATCCAGAAGGACCTGCGGGCGAGCTTCACCGACCTCCAGTGGGTGGTGGACGCGTACACGCTGGCGCTGGCAGCGGTCGTCCTGACGGCCGGCTCGCTCGGCGACCGTCTGGGCCGGCGTGCGGTGTTCGTGATCGGGCTCGGGCTGTTCACGATCTCGTCGCTGGCGGCCGGGCTGGCGCCCGACGCCACGTTCCTCAACATCTCGCGCGCGGTGCAGGGGATCGGCGGCGCGGCGATGTTCGCGGTCTCGCTGGCACTGCTCGCGCAGGCGTTCCCGGCCGGCCGCGAGCGAGGCACGGCGCTGGGCATCTACGGCGCCACGATCGGCGTCGCGGTCGCGATCGGGCCGCTGCTGGGAGGCGCGATCACGACCGCATTCGGATGGCGCTGGGTGTTCTTCCTGAACGTGCCGATCGGCGCCGCCGCGGTCGCGATCACGTTGCTGAAGGTGCGCGACTCGCGTGACCCGAACGCGACCCGGATCGACTGGCTCGGCCTCGCGAGCTTCAGCAGCGGTCTGTTCATGTTGGTGCTGGCGCTGCTGCGCGGCAACGACAACGGTTGGGGAAGCCCGCTGATCATCGCGCTGCTGGGTGGAGCTGCGGCGCTGCTGGTCGCGTTCGCGGTGATCGAGCGCCGCGTCGCGGAGCCGATGCTGCCGCTGGAGCTGTTCCGCGTCCGCGCGTTCACCGGCGTGCAGCTGGCCGCGTTCGCGGTCTCCGCGTCGCTGTTCGCCCTGTTTCTGTACCTGACGCTGTATCTCCAGAACTACCTCGGCTACTCGCCCCTGCAGGCCGGACTTCGCTACCTGCCGATTACGGTCCTGGCATTCCTGGTCGCGCCGATCGCGGGGACGCTGCTCGGTCGCGTCCAGGCCCGCCTGCTGCTGGCGGCGGGCCTGCTCGGCACCGGCGTGGGGCTGCTGCTGATGACCGGGCTGCAGCCCGACTCGGGCTGGACGGCGCTGCTGCCGGGCTTCATCGTCGCCGGCTTCGGCGTCGGCCTGCTGAATCCGGTGATCGCCGACGTCGCACTGAGCGTCGTGCCGACGGAGCGCAGCGGGATGGCATCGGGGATCAACGACACCTTCCGCCAGGTCGGGATCGCCGTCGGCGTCGCGGCCTGGGGCGCGATCTTCCTGGGGCGCGCGTCCAGCAAGGTCGCCGAGCTCGCCGCCGGGACTCCGGTCGGCGACGGGTCGCGCCCGCGCCAGCTGATCGAGGCGGTCTCCAGCGGACAGCTCGCGAAGGCCGTGCACGCGCTACCGCAGGGCGCCCGGCAGGCGGCGACCAACGCGGCCCGGCACGGATTCCTGACCGGGTTCAACGAGATCCTGTTGATCGGTGCGATCGTCGCGTTCGTCGGCGCCGCGCTCGCCCTGTGGCTGGTCCGCGAGCGCGAGATCGAGCGTGAACCCGCGCAGCCCGCGACCTCACCACGCCGCGAGGCGCTCGAGCCCGCGGCGGCCTGACCCGACCACAAGCGACGTGACGGCGCGGCCGGCTCGCCTCGGTGAGCCGGCCGCTTCGGCGCGGTCGCGGCCCTAATCCCGCTCGATCCGCACCGGCGCGGTCGCGGCCCTAATCGCGCTCGATCCGCACCGGCCTGCGGTCCGGCTCGCGCGCCGGGCGCCGCTGGCGACGGGGCAGGCAGTCCGCGAGCCGCCGGTGGTCCCTCAGCCGAACCCGCGCCGGCTCGGCGTCGTCCAGCGGAATCCCCCCGCGTGGTGGCGACGGCGGGTCGGGAGGCCGCCGTGGTCCGCGTCCCCAACCGCCATCCGAGTCCGAGTCGGAGCCCCCCGACGGCGGATCCCCGCGTCCCAGGAGGATCGGCAGGAAACCGACAATCAGGATGAAGACGATGTACGTCAGGCCGATGACGTCAACTCCTCCGAAGTGAGAGTGCGCCGGCATTCGGAAACCGTAGCGCGACGCCTCCGCCGGGTCGAGGGGCTGTTGCGAGGCCCGGGTCAGTCGGCGGCCGCGCCGGCGATGAACGCCTGCAGCGCGCGCTCGATCGGGACCGGGCCGCCGCTGACATACAACGTCCGGCGCGAGGCGGGGGTGGCGTGCAGGAGCGCGTCGAGGACCGCGGCGACATCATCGCGCGGGATCGCGCCCCGGAACGAGGTCGCGTCGATCCGGACTTGACCGGTGCCGGGATCGTCGGTGAGCCCGCCCGGCCTGACGATCGTCCAGTCGCGGTCGCTGGCCTGAACGGCGAGATCGGCCTCGCTCTTGGCCCGAAGGTACACGCTGAACACATCGTCGCCGTCGGGAGGATCGTCCGCGCCGATCGAGCTGACGATCAGATAGCGGGGCACGTCGCCCTCGGTCGCTGCCTGCAGCAGCTTGATCGCGCCGTCCCGGTCCATCGTCAGCTTGCGCTCGTGACCGCTCCCGGGTCCCGCGCCGGCGGCGAACACGACCACGTCGCAGCCGGTGATCGGGGCGGCGATCTCCGCCACCGCCGCATGCTCGAGGTCGCAGACCACGGGTTCCGCGCCCTGCGCGCGGATCTCGTCGGCCTGCGACGGATTGCGGATCAGGCCGATCACCGCATCTCCACGCGCCGCCAGCCGCGCGATCAGGCGCATCGCGATCTTTCCGTGGGCGCCGGCGATTGCGACCCGCATTGCCGGAGCCTAACGCGTTCGCGAGCTCGGTCTCGGGGGCTTGGCGGCGTGATCAACGCGCTCCGGGACGAGTCCGTATGATCTTGGGCGATGAGTCTGGCTGTACTCGATGCGCATGAGACCGCGATGGGGCTAGCGGTTACGTTCATCACCGATGCCGGCCTCGAGCCGCTCGAGGGGACCCGCGAGCAGGTCGCCCACCTGGCGCGGGCGATGGAGCAGGTCAGCGTCCTCGCGGCGCTGAACGAGCGCGAGAAGGTGTGGCTCGAGGACGTCGAGGTCGGGGACGCCACCGTGCGGCTCGGCCTCAGCCCCGGTGGCCAGGCCCGCGTGCGGATCGTCCGCCGCTAGTCCGCCGCCACCTCGCGCTCAACCGCGCGTCACGCCTGCCGACAACTAGCGCAGGAACGTAGTCGCTCCGTCGGCCTGGTTAGGCGTCGACGTCGGCTGCTTCGACCACGACTTCGACCTCTAGCGGTCTCTGACGCGCCCGTCGAATCCCGCCCAGCCGTGGGACCGGTCGCGTCGCGATCAGCAACCCGGCCACGACCGCGCAGACGCCGAGCAGTTGCAAGCCGCTCGGGGACTCGCCGAAGATCAGCGCCGCGAGGGCCACCGAGCCGACCGGCTGAACGGTCAGCAGCAGCGAGGTCATCGCGGCGGGCAGCCGCGGCAGCGAGGTCGCGATCAGCAGCCAACCGAACACCTGCGAGGTCAGCGCGAGTGTCGCCAGCCAGCCCGCGCTGGGCCAACTCGGGACCAGCTTCGCATCGCCGATCACGAGCCCGGCGAGGATGCAGAGGATCGCCGCCGTGGCGGTCGCGTCGAACAGCGGTCCCGCCGCTCGGCGGAGATCCGAGCCGCCCCGGCGGAGGAGCAGCAGAAAGCCGACGTACGCGATCCCGGCGCCGATTCCGAACACCGTGCCGCGCCCGGGATCGCGGCCGTAGGCGCCGTTTTCCAGCGCGCCCGAGATCAACAGCACGCCGATCAGCGCCACCGGGAGTGCCGCGAGGATCTGGCGGCCGGGCCGCTCGGCCAGCAGCGCCCATGCCACCAGCGGCACGAGCACGACCTGGATGTTGGCGAGCACCGTCGCGAGCCCGGCGCCGACATCGGCGATCGAGTGATGCCAGAGGATCAGATCGCACGCGAAGAACACGCCGGCGGCGACCGCGACCCGGCGATCGCGCCACGCGCGCGGACCCAGGCGCCGGTCCTCACTCCACGCGATCAGGCCCAGGAGCGGCAGCGCATACACGCACCGGAAGATCGCGGCCGTCTCGGGCGAGGCGTGGCTGAGGCGGACGAGGATGCTCGAGAACGCGATCGCGACGGCTCCGATCAGCGCGCAGGCTCGCGCGTGTCCGTCCACGGACGGGAACCGCAAGCGGCGTCGGCTGGCCGACTCCATCAACTGGAGCCTACGGATCGCCCGGATCTTGTTCGGCTGCTGACACTAGACAAACCTACTGTTAGTAGGTCGATTCCTATGAGACATAGGAAACTGCGCAACGGAGACATGCCATGAACGCCACCCCGATTACCGACAACATCACCCAGCTCACCCGGCTGCATTTCGTCAACGCCTATCTGGTCCGCGAGGACGACGGCTTCACGCTCGTCGACACGACCACGAGCGGTGGCGCCGATGCGTTGATCGCCGCCGCGCAGGGCGCCGGCGGGCCGATCCGCCGGATCGCGCTCACGCACGGCCACGGCGACCACGTCGGCTCGGTCGATGCGCTCAAGCAGCGTCTCGGTGACCAGGTCGAGGTGCTGATGCCGGAGCTGGACGCGCGGATCCACGCCGGCGAGAAGGTCGTCGAGGGCAAGCTGCCCGGCAGCTGGCCGAAGCTCACGACCACCCCCGACACACGGATCAACGACGGCGACCGGATCGGCAGTCTCGAGATCGTCGCCAGCCCCGGCCACAGCCCGGGACATGTCGCGTTCCTCGACACGCGCGACCGTACGTTGATCGCCGGTGACGTCTATACCACCTACGGCAAGGTCGCGGTCTCGAACCATTTCTACCTGCGCTTCCCGTTCGCCGCGATCGCGACCTGGGACAAGGCCAGGGACCTGGAGTCGGCGCGCACGCTGCGCGCGCTCGAGCCCACGATCCTGGTGGTCGGTCATGGACCGGCGGTACGCGCTCCCGGCGCCGCGATGGACGCTGCGATCGCGCGCGCCGGCGGGTCGGTCCGTCAGACGGGCGCGCAGGCGAGCAGCTGATGCCACGCGCCGGGTTGGACGCCGAGGCGGTCGTGACCGCGGCCGGGGAGCTCGCCGACGTCGAGGGACTGGCGGCGGTCACGCTCGCGCGGCTCGCGACCGAGCTCGGGGTCCGCGCCCCGTCGCTGTACGCCCACGTCGCCGGCCTGCCGGACCTCCGTCGCCGGCTCGCGGTGCGCGGCGCGATCGAGCTGGCGGCCGAGCTCCAGGTTGCCGCTGCCGGCCGCGCCGGTGAGGAGGCGCTGACCGCGGTCGCGCGCGCCTATCGCGATTACGCGCGCGCACATCCGGGCACGTACGCGGCGCTCCAGCGGGCGCCGGCGAAGGATGACGCCGAGGCGTCGGCCGCGGCCGCGAGGGTGGTCGATGTCGTGCTCGCGGTGCTGCGAGGCTATGGCCTGGAGGGCGACGACGCGATCCACGCCGCGCGCGCGCTGCGAGCGGCGCTGCACGGGTTCGTCTCACTCGAGACCGAGGAAGGATTCGGTCTGCCGCTGGCGCTGGATGAGAGCTTCAGCCGGCTGGTGGCGATACTGGACCGGGGACTGCGGTCGGCTTGACCACCGACACGAGCCGCTCGAGCTCGCCCTCGGAGCTCCACGCGCCGACCGACACCCGCACCAGGCCGTGCGACGGGATGCTGCGGACGATGAAGCCGGCGTCGGCGAGCCGCTCGACCTCGGCCGCCGCGTCGTCCACCTTCCACGAGACGAGCGTCGAGCGACCACGCGGCCAGACATCGAGGCCGGCGGCGAGCAGCTCCTCGGCAAGCCATGCGGCGAGCGACGCCGACCGTTCGTGCACCCACTTCCAGCCGGCCTGCTCGAACACCTCGAACGCCGCCCGCACCCAGGCGCTGCGGATCCCGGCCGGAAAGCCGTGATCGAAGCGCCGGACCCCGTCCGCGGGCGCGAGCTCGAGCGGGTTCGTGGGATCGGACAGCGAGCCGTATCCGGGCCAGGCGATGACGAGCTCATCCAGCCGCTCGCTGCCGACGAACAGGCAGCCGCTGCCTTCCGGCCCGCACAGCCATTTCTGCCCCGAGGCGGCGTAGAAGTCGCAGCCCAGCTCGTGCACATCGATCGGAACCGCGCCGATCGCCTGGGCGGCATCCAGCAGCACCGGCACGCCCGTCCGGACCAGCGCCGCGACGTCCATCACCTTGCCGCTGACCCAGGAGATGTGGGAGCACGCGATCAGGCGCGTGGACTGCGAGACCTCGTCCGCGATCTGGTCGAACGGGACCACCCGCACGCTGATGTCGTGGCGCCGGCGCGCGCGCCCGAGCGGCGCCAGCAGGCCCGGGTGCTCCTCGTCCGTGGTCAGGACCTCGTCGCCGGGACGCAGGTCGAGCGCCGCCAGCACGGTGTTGACGCCGTCGGTCGTGGACCCGGTCAGCGCGACCTCGTCGGGCTCGGCACCGAGCACGCGCGCGTATCCGGCGCGGGCGTCCGCCGCCAGTCCGATCAGCTGCTCGAAATACGGGCGGCCGCAGCGTCCCTCGCCGGTCTCGACGTCGATCTGGCGGTGGACGGCTTCGGCCGCGCGGCGCGGCACCGGCCCCTCGGTGCCCGCGTTCAGGTAGGCAAGCCGTTCGAGCACCGGGAACTCGGCGCGGAAACTGGCAGCATCGCTCATCACCCGCAGCCTACAAGCACCCGCGCGAGGCTCACGGGCCGACCCGCAGACCCGCCTTCCGGCACTGCTCCGCGATTGAGCGCCCCGCGTCGCCGGCGAAACCGCCCGGGGTGCCGACCGCGCTGCACATCGTCCGCGCGGCGCTGCCGCATTTGTAGATCTCCTGGCCGCCGGTGTCGTACGCGATCGTGACGTCGACGCAGCCGTGCCCGGTCGAGTGGCCGGAGTTCGCGAACGACACCGTCAGCCCGATCGCCAGCACGACCAGCACCGCCAGCACCGAGCCCACGAACCACTTCTCACGCTTCCCGAACTGTCGCGGCTGGCTGACTGCCTGCGCATGACCGGGAGGAAGGATGAGCACCACCCGAGTGTACGAGCCGCAGGGCGCGCACCGCTCAGTGCTGCGGCTGCTCGAGCTCGCGCTTGAGGACCTTGCCGGTCGGGTTGCGGGGCAACTCGTGGATGAACACGACCTCGCGCGGGGCCTTGTAGCGGGCGAGGTTGTCGCGGACGTAGTCGCGGATCTCGTCCTCGCTCAGCTCGGCTCCGGACCGCGGGACCACGAATGCCTTCAGCCGCTGGCCGAACTGCTCGTCGTCGATGCCGATCACGGCCACCTCCTCGATCCCCTCGTGGCCGGCCAGCAGTTCCTCGACCTCGCCGGGGAACACGTTCTCGCCGCCGGAGACGATCATGTCGTCGGCCCGTCCGTCGATGAACAGCCGGCCCTCGTCGTCGAAGTGGCCGACGTCGCCGGAGGACAGCAGACCCCCGACCGAGTCCTTCCTGCCACCGCCGGTGTAGCCCTCGAACTGGGACAGGTTGCCGACGTAGATCTCTCCGCTCACGTTCGGTGCGACCTCGTTGCCGTCCTGGTCGAGCACCTTGACGATCGAGCCGCGCACCACCTTGCCGACCGAGCCCGGCTCGACCAGCAAATCTTCGGGGGTGGCGATCGTCGCGTACGAGACCTCGGTCGAGCCGTACAGGTTGTAGACGATCGGACCGAAGGCGGCCATCGCGCGCTTGCACAGTTCGGCCCCGAGCTGGGACCCGCCGACGAAGATCACGCGCAGCTCGGAGAGGTCGTACCGCATCCTGACTTCCTCGCCCAGGTCCAGGATCCGCTGCAGCATCACCGGCACGAGCACGAGCGCGCTGGCTCGGTGGCGGTCGAGGCTCGCGACCGTCTCCTCGGGATCGAAGCGGCGGCGGACGACGAGCGTGGAGCCGAGGGCGACGCCGAGCATCGCGTGCGTGAACCCGAGCGCATGGAACATCGGCACGCACAGCTCCGTCACCTCGCGGGCCCGGAGCGGGACACGACTGAGCATCCCGCCGATCAGCCCCAGCGAGCGCGGCTCGGCGCGCGGGGCCCCCTTCGGCGTCCCGGTCGTGCCGCTGGTGAGGATCACGATCCGTGGCGCGGCGCCGGGCTTCGGTGGCGCGTTCAGGCTGCCGCGCTCGATCAACGCTGCGAGCGTGTCATCGCCGGGATGCTCGGCCCAGGCCCTGAAGCGACCGCACGGCGGCTCGACACTGCCGAGCATCTGCTCGTACTCCTCGTCGTAGACGAGCAGGTCGGTCCCCTCTCGCCCGGCGACCTCGCGGATCTGGGGGCCGGCGAACGAGGTGTTCAGCAGCACGATCCTGGCGCCGCACTTGGCGGCCGCGAACACCGAGTCGAGAAAGCCACGGTGGTTGCGGACCAGGATCGCGACGCCCTCGCCGGGCTCGAGGCCGCGCTCGCGCCACGCGTTCGCGACCGCGTTCGAGCGTTCGTCGAGCTGCTTGTAGGTCAGCTCCCCGAGCTCGTCGATCAGCCCGACGCGATCGCCGTGTCGGATCGCTCCCATCGAGATCGCCCCGCCGAGCAGGCCGAAGCGCTCGAATGCGAGCAGCGTCTGAGCGACACGGTGCGGCAGCTCCGGCCCGAGCATCCCGCTGCGGATGCAGACGGCGGCGAAGTAAGCCTCGTCGCCGAACCGCTCGGCGAGCCTTGCCGCGGCCGAGGTGATCCCTCTGGGGTCGATGTCCACGTCCGTCCTCCGGCTCCGTGCTTGGTCGCTTCAACCTATCTTTGCGAAGTAGGTCTCGAGCCACGGCGTGCTGTAGCCCTCACGCCACAGCACGGGGAAGAAGGCCTCGTCGAGCTCGAGGTCTCCGGGTCGCCGGTAGCGGGAGTAGATCGGATGCACGCCGTCCCGGTTCCACCGCGTCGCGGTGCGGCCAACGGTGCGAGCCGCGCACGTAGAAGATCGTGCCCGTGTCGGCTGCGGTGTGATCGAGCGCCATCCAGCACGTGGTCATGTTCGGCGGGTCGAGATGGTCGAGGTACGCGGCGTCCTGGTGACACAGCAGCGCGCGGCCGGACGGTGCTTCCAGATCGCATTGTCCTGCGCCAGCCGCATCCCGGGCGCGTTCGCCAACCGGGCCGCGAACTCACCCACCCGCTGTGACAGTACGGTCGCGGCCAGTACCCGGTCGGCCTTCCACACGTTGCACAGCTGCCGGGTGCGGGCCACGGGTGTGACGCCGGGCACGTAGTTGACCTCGTCCGGCATCAAGCCCGTCTCCCACCGGTGCTCGAACACGTGCGCGAAGTGCTCGCGCAGGCGTTCCACTTCGTCCTCGCGCAGGAAGCTGTCGAGGACCACAAATCCGTCGCGGCGGTAAGTGTCGATCTGGGCGACCGTCGGTTCCATCCGGGCGGCCAGTCTAGTGGGCCACAATGGCGCCGGCCGGCTGTCAGAATTGCGGGTCGTGACTGATCCCGTCCTGACCGGACGCTGCCTATGCGGCGGTGTGCGCTTTGAGGTGACCGGGCGCCCCGCCACCGCGGGCTACTGTCACTGCACGCGCTGTCAGCGGCGCACGGGCACGTCCTCGTCGGCGTCGGCCCGGGTCGACGGCCGCGCGTTCCGGTTCCTGCAGGGAGAGGAACTCGTCAAGACGTGGCGCCATCCGGACGGGGGGTTCGAGAAGGCCTTCTGCCGCGAGTGCGGCGCGCATCTGTTCAGCCGCAACCCGGACAACGCGGCCGAGATGGGGATCAGGATGAGCGCCTTCGACCAGGACCCCGGGGTTCGCCCGACGTGGCGTGCGTTCGTGGCGTACGCGGCGGCCTGGGAGCCGATTCCGGACGACGGCCTGAAGCGCTTTGCGGAGGCGAAGCCGCGCGACTAGCCGCGGCGGCGGTGTTCACGGCCGCCGCTCGAGCGCGTCGATGAACAACTCGAGCGTCCGCCGCCACGCCGCCGGCTCGACCTGCTTGGCCGCGCGCGTGGCCGCGAACAGCAGCCGCAGATCGAGCGTGCTCGCGTCCGGCCGCAGGCGCCCCTCGGCCCGCGCCGCCGCCAGCAACTCCTCGAGCGCCTGGGTCGTGCGCCGGGTCGCGCGCAAGACGTCCGGATGGTCCCCGACGACCACGCGGGCCTCGCCGAGCAGGTCGTCGTAGGACTGGTGCTCGACGATCTTCCACAGCATCGTTACCAGCGCCGGCCAGCGGTCGCTCTCGCTCGCGGCCGCCAGGTCCGCTTCGTCGGCGATCTGATCCAGGCGGCGCGTGACGAGCGCCGCGAGCAGTTCGTGCTTTGAGGGGAACTGGCGGTAGACGCTCGCGACGCCGGCGCCCGCCGCGGCCGCGATCGCCGGCATCGACGCGCCGAGGCCCTCGGCGGCGAACACCTCGATCGCGGCGCACAGCAGGCGCTCGCGCTTCTGGGCCGGGTCGAGGGTCGCCCAGCGAGGTTCATCGGTGGCCGGTGGGGAGACGCGATCGGACCCCGCCGTGGACTTGACCGGAATGGTCATTCCGCTAGAGTAGCTCTCTTATGGGCTCGGGAGAGGATCGGCACGAGCGGATACACCCGAACGTGATCCTCGCCGTATTGTCGCTGGCCGGGCTCGCGTATGCCGTGCTCAGCTCGGCGGTGATTCCCGCGTTGCCGACGATCCAGCACGCGCTGCACACGAGCGAGACCGGCGTGGCGTGGCTGTTGAGCGGTTATCTGCTGTCGGCGTCGGTCGGGACCGCGATCATCGGCCGGCTCGGCGACATGTACGGCAAGGAGCGCCTGCTGCTCTACACGCTGATCGTCCTTGCGGCCGGCACGTTGCTGGCCGCGGTGTCCAACTCGCTCGACGTGCTGATCGTCGCGCGGGTGATCCAGGGCACTGGCGGCGGCATCTTCCCGCTGGCGTTCGCGATCACGCGCGATGAGTTTCCCGCCGACCGGGTGGCCGGAAGCATCGGGTTGATGTCTTCGATCCTCGGCGTCGGCGCCGGCATCGGGATCGTCGCCGGCGCGGTGATCGTCGAGCACCTCAACTGGCAGTGGTTGTTCTGGATCCCACTCGTCGTGACTGTGCTCGCGGCGATCTGCACGTGGCGGTTCATCCCGGAGTCTCCGGTGCGGGTGCCGGGCAGGGTGAACTGGCTCGCGGCGGCGCTGATGAGCACGGCGATGTGCTGCGTTCTGATCGCGGTCTCCGAAACGACCACCTGGGGCTGGGGTTCGCCAAAGACGGTGGCCCTGATCATCGTCGGGCTTCTGTTCGGCGTCGCCTGGGTCGCCGTCGAGGTGAACAGCAGCGAACCGCTGATCGACATGAAGATGATGCGGATCCGCGGTGTGTGGACGACCAACCTGGCGGCGTTTCTGCTCGGGGCCGGGATGTACTCATCGTTCATCGTCTTCCCCCAATTCGCGCAGCTGCCGAAGAGCACCGGCTTCGGCTTCGGCGCCTCGGTCGTGGTCTCGGGGCTCTATCTGCTGCCCGCTGCGCTTGGGATGGCGCTGCTCGGGACGGCGGCCGGGCGGGTCGCGAGGCGCTACGGATCGAAGTTCGCGCTGGTCATGGGCACGGCCGTGACTGCGGTCGCGTTTGGCTGGCTCGGGTTCGCCCACGCCCACCCGTACGACATGCTGATCAGCGCGACGCTGCTCGGGGTCGGAATGGGCCTGGCGTTCGCGGCGCTCGGGAACCTGATCGTGCAGGCGGTCTCGCCGGAGCAGACCGGCGCTGCGAGCGGCATGAACACGGTGATGCGGACGCTTGGCGGCGCGCTGGGCGGGCAGCTCGCGGCGACCTTGATCGTCGACAACACCGTTCACGGAGTCCCGACCGTGACCGGCTTCACGGAGTCGTTCTTCCTCGCGAGCGGATTCCTGGTCGTGTGCGTGCTCGCAGGCCTGCTCGTGCCCGCCTCGCGCACGCAGCGGGAGCCGTTGCGACTGGAGGCGCCGATCGCCTCGCCCCAGGAAGCGGCCTAGCCGCGCTCAGCCTGACGCCGGAGACGGCCTCGGGGTTCGGGTAGGAGGGTGGGAGCATCCCGCTGGATGCGACTGGGCCTGCACGCGCTGGGAATTGGTCCTGGCGCCCGTCGCGGCGTGATCGAGGCGGTCGCGACGGACGCCGAGGCGCACGGCTTGGCGAGGCTGTGGTCGGGCGAGCATGTCGTGATTGTCGACCGGCGCAATCCCGTTACCCGTACGCCGCCGACGGGCAGATCGCGCTGCCGCCGGCGGCCGACTGGCTCGATCCGATCGTCGGGCTGAGCTTCGCAGCCGCCGCGATCGGCCGGCTCGGGATCGCCACCGGCGTCCTGTTGCTGCCCGAGCACAATCCCGTCCTGCTCGCGAAACAGGCGGCGAGCCTCGACGCGCTGTCCGGCGGACGGATGACGCTCGGCGTCGGCATCGGCTGTTCGCGCGAGGAGTTCGCGGCGCTCGGCATCCCGTTCGAGCGTCGCGCCGCCCGCGCCGCCGAGTACGCGGCCGCGATGCGCGTGCTGTCGCGGGACCAGATCGCGTCGTTTGACGGCGAGTTCGCGGCCTTCGATCGCGTTCGTGTCAACCCGAAGCCCGCTCGCGGCGGGATCCCGATCGTCCTGGGCGGGAACAGCGATCCGGCGCTGCGCCGCGTGGCCGCGTGGGGAGACGGTTGGTACGGCTTCAACCTCGCCGGCGTGTAGGCGGTCGGCGAGCGCGTCGCCGCAATGCTGGACCAGCTGTGCGCGCAAGCGGGACGCGAGATCCGCGAACTCGACCTGTCGGTCGCGCTCGAGGCCGGCGGGCCCGATGACGCGGACGCGCTATCGGAGCTCGGCGTCGACGAGCTGGTGCTGGTCCAGGCGCCACCCCCGATCCCGAACAGGCCGAGCCATGGGTCGCGGACCTGGCCTGTCGCTAGAGCGGGCCGCGGGTGCAGCGCGCTCACGAGTGACCGGCGATCGGGTGCGGCACGTACAGCTCCTCCGGCCGCTCGACCTCGTCCTGGCCGACTGACAGCTGCTCGGCCGCGAGTGCGTCCTGGAGATGCTCGAGCTTGGTGGCGCCGACGATCGGCGCTGTCACGCCGGGCTTCTGCAGCAGCCACGCGAGCGCCAGCTGCGCCGGCCGCACGCCCCGCTCCGCGGCGATCGCGTCGGCGCGCTCGATCACCGGGTAGTCGAGATCCGGCTTGTACAGCGCGTCCGCGAACGCATCGGTTCGCGCCCGGGTGGTACGCCGCTCGCCGCCGCGGCTGCGATTGCCGGCGAGCAGCCCCCGCGCCAGCGGGCTCCAAGGCAGCACCCCGACGCCCCGGTCGAGGCACTGGGGAATCATCGCCCGCTCCTCCTCGCGGTAGATCAGGTTGTAGTGGTTCTGGATCGAGACGAACCGCGTGCCCGCCACCGCCTGCGCCTCCGCGAACTGCCAAGCGTAGACTGCTGGCGCCGATATAGCGCGCCTTGCCCGACCGCACCACCTCGTCCAACGCCGCCATCGTCTCCGCGATCGGCGTGCTCGGATCCCAGCGAAGGATCTGATACAGGTCGACGTAGTCCAGCTCCAGCCGGCGCAGCGACGCATCGATCGAAGCCAGGATGTGCTTGCGCGACAGTCCGCGGCCGTTCTCCCCCAGCATCGTCGGGCCATGCACCTTGGTTGCGACCACGTACTCCTCGCGCATCCCGAACATCTCACGCAGCAGCCGCCCGGTCACGATCTCGCTCTGACCCCCGTTGTACACATCGCGGTGTCAAAGAACGTGATCCCGCCCTCGACGGCGGCGGCGACGATCGGCCGCGCGGCCTCCTCATCGACCGCCCACCCCCGGCTCGTGCCTACCGTAACTCATCATCCCCAGGCAGATGCGCGACACCCGCAGCCTGGTGGCGCCCAGATTCACATATTCCACTTCGGCCTCCTCAGTCAGTGTCCGGTTTGGACTCTAGGGACGCCCGTCGTGAGTAGCGCGGCTGGAGGGGAGGGGGCGCGCGCGGGGGGTCAGGTGAGGCCGAAAGACATGCTCTACTTCCCAGATCCAATCGAGCCGACGTCGTTTGGGAAGTTGAGCACGACTGTCGTGCTGAATTTCCCAAACGTTGGATCCGCGCCCTGGTTTGGGAAGTTGAGCAGGTTTGTTGTCGATTTCTAGTGACACTTGTGGGTCGGGTCGGCGTGGGGTCGCGACGGCGGCCAGAACCCCGGGAACGGCGCGGCGCGGGCCACTTCCGCCCCGAGGTCGGGGCGCAACCCCGCGACCGGCCCGCGCGCCGCTCGCATGGATGCGAGCGGAACCGGCCTCGGGCTTTCAGTCCGCTCGGCATCCGGCCTCGCCTGACGGACTGAGCCCGAGTCGTCCAGCCGGACGCCGCGAAGCGGCCCCCTCCTCCCCTCCCCCTTAACCTGAGCCTCTACGCAGCCGACGACGCACGCCACGCCACGCCGCCTCGCGCCACTCCTCGCCGCAACCGTGGTGATCGCGGCGCTGCTGGCGCCAACCGCCAAAGCCGGTAGCACCGAGCAGGCGGTCGGGCCGGGCACCGTGCTGCTGCGCGTGCGCGAGCCGGGCCCGGGCGGGCCGATTCTGGCCTATGTGTTGAAGGTCGACCTCGCCGACCCCGGTGTCCGCGCCGGGCTCCTGTATCCGGGCGCGACTGCGGCGGTGCGGACCGTGTCGGCGATGGCGCAACAGGCCGGCGCGTTTGCGGCCGTCAACGGCGACTACTTCAACATCGGCGCGAGTGGGGCGCCGGTTGGTCCGGTGGTCACTGGCGGACAGCTGATCAAGGCGCCTCAGCCCGGACGGGCGCTCGCAGCGGGGGTCGGGATCGATGGCGTCGGGCGGGTCGGGATGGTGCAGCTGAGCGGCTTCGTCGAGCTACCGGGCGGCCGGCGGCGATTGTCGGATCTGAACGATGCCAATCCGGGCTACGCGCCGATGCTGGCGCCGAACGGGATCGGGGTGTTCACGCCGGCGTGGGGAACGTACCCGCGCGCGGGAGCGGTCCGCGGTCTGAGCTCGGTCACCGAGGTCGTGGTCCGTCGCGGCGTGGTCGCGAGCATCCACCACTACGCCGGCGCCGGAGCGATTCCGGCCGGGAGCTATGTGCTGCTCGGCGCCGGCAGCGGCGGGCGCGCGCTGGCGCGCCTGCACACGGGCGAGGCCGTCACGACCAGCTATGGGCAGAGCACGGCGGCGCCGTTCCGGTTCGCGATCGGCGGCAAGTACCGGCTGCTTCGCGACGGCGTCGTGCAGTCTGGCCTTCCGATGGCGCCGGGAGCTCCGCGGACGGCGATCGGGTTCGCGCGGGGCGGCCGCACGATGTATCTGGTCGCGACCGAGGGTCCGCTGGCGGGCGTGCCGGGCCTGGACATCGCGCAGCTGGCGCTGTTCATGCGCGGTCTCGGAGTGCGGGATGCGGTCAACCTCGACGACGGCGGCTCGACGACGATCGTCGTCCGGCTGCCCGGTCACGCCGGCCTGACGTTGCTCAACCGCCCCGCCGACGGCAGCGAACGGGAGGTCGCCAACGGCGTCGGTCTGTTCGCGACGGGCGCCTGAGCCGGGCGCTCGCAACCCGGCGCTTGTCGACTCGACCCGGCCCGTTAACGTTCGCCGCGTACGCTGCTTGTGTCGTGTCTGAGGTTTCCTCTCGCCGCACCGATCCCCAGCCTCCGGGCTGGAGCTGGCGCCACCCGCCGCTGTGGGCGCGCTGGGTGCTGTCGTTCTCGGTCGCGGCCGCGCTGCTGATCGCGCTCATACGGTTCGTTGACAGCAACCAGCAGGACTCCAACCAGGCGACCGAAAACGCGGCCGGCGCGGCGCGGCAGAACCAGGAGGCCGCGATCCTGGTCACCGAGGACCAGACGCCGCACACGGTGCGGGTGAACGGCGCAACCGCGCCGGCGGCGGCGATCGAGCGGGCGATCCGCGCCGACATGGTGTACCTGATCGATCATCAGGTTCTGGATGGGCCGCTCGGTCGCAGTTCGTGTACCGAGACCGGGCCGCGGGGTCGATCGCGGATCGCGTTCACGTGTACTGTCGAAGCGGGCGCGGTCAGGTACCCGTTCCTCGGCGTCGTCGACCTCACCGCCCATCAGCTCACGTACTGCAAGCGCGATCCTCCTCCAGTCCCATCCGAGAACATTCCGGTGAGCCCGCGGTGCCGCCTCACGCGGTGAGCGCCGGGCGTCAGCTTGACACGTGGATCACTGCCGACCGGCTGGCCAGCTACATCACCGGCGTGATCGCCACGCTGGTCGCGATCGGGGGCCTGTATCTGGTCAAGCACCTGCAGGCGACCACGGCGATGGCGATCGTGGCCGCCGGCGCGGTCTCGATCTGGATCGGACGGACCTCGTTCCGGCTGGTGGTCCTGCAGGGCAGCGGTCATGCCGGCTCGTGCGTGCCCGAAGGGCTGTCCGAGCTCCGGCGATCGTGGCCGGTGGTCCTGGCGGCGGTGCCGCCGGTGCTGTCGCTGGCGTGCGCGGCGATCGGGCTGTGGTCGGTGACGATCGGCCTCCACATCGGGCAGGCCCTGGGTGTGATCGGGCTTGCCCTCGCCGGCTTCGCGACCGGCCAGAGGCTAGGCGCCCGCGGCCGGCAGCTGGCCAGCTACGTGCTCTGGCTCGCGCTCTCGGGCCTGCTGGTCGCCGGGATTGAGGCTCTCTCCCGCGTGTAGTGCCGCGGCCGCGGCAGGGCGACCCGATGTCGGCCCCGCCGCCGGCCCGCTCGAGGCGCAGCTCGAGCGGACCGGTGTGGCGCCCTCGCCGGCGGCGATGCAGGTGCTGCTCGTCGGGGAGGTGCTGCTCGCCGAGGGCGGGTGAGGCCGCGGGGTGCTCAGCTCACGAGACCAGCTCCGGCTCGCGCTCGGGCTCGAGCGCTGGCAGCTTGGCCCGGTCTCGCGCCTCGAAGAACTCCGCGCCCTCGATGCTGATGTGCGGGAGCACGCGGCCGAGCCAGGCCGGCATGTACCAGTTGATCTTGCCCATCACGATCATCAGCGCCGGCACCAGCAGGCAGCGGACGATCGTCGCATCGAGGATCACGGCGACCGCGAGCCCGATCCCGAACTGCTTGACGGTCGGGTCTCCGTTGAGCACGAAGCTGCCGAACACGAACACCATGATCGCCGCGGCCGAGGTGATCACTCGGGCGCTCGTGATCAGGCCGGAGACAACCGAGGTCTTGTTGTCCTGACCCTCGCGGACGTGCTCCTCGATCTGGCTGACGAGGAACACCTCGTAGTCCATCGACAGCCCGAACAGGATCGCGAACATGAACAGCGGCACGTAAGAGACGATCGGTACCGGACCCGACAGCCCGATCAGGCCGCTCAGCCAGCCGTACTGGAAGATCGCCGTGAGCACGCCGTAGGACGCACCGATCGAGAGGATATTCATCAGCGCCGCCTGCGGCGGGATCACCACCGTCCGGAACGCCAGCATCAGCAGCACGAAGCTGAGCGCGATCACGACCAGAATCTGCAGCGGCAGCTTGCTGGAGATGACCGAGGCGAGGTCATCGTAGGCGGCCGTCGTGCCGCCGACGTAGGCCTTCATGTTGGTGCCCTTCTCGGCACCGGGGATGACGCTGTTGCGCAGCGTGTTGACCAGCGTCGTGGTGGCGTCGTCAGCGGGACCGTTCGTGGAGATCGCGTTGAAGTACGCGGTCGTGCCGGCCTTGTCGACCTGGATCGGGGTGACCGCGGCGACTCCGGACGTGGAGGAGACGTCCTTCTGCAGCGTCGTCAGACGGGAATCGTTCGTCCCGCTGGCGGGTGAGCCCAGCGATGCGGCGATGATCAGTGGCCCGTTGACCCCCGGCCCGAAGTACTCGGAGAGCTGGTCGTAAGCCTGCCGAGCGGTCGTCGACTTGGACAGCGCCGCCGTGTCCTGCTGCCCGAGCTGCAGCGAGAGCAGCGGGATCATCAGCGGGATCAGGATCGCCAGCGCGGCCAGGCCGGCGATCACGGGCTGCTTGGCGATCTCGTTGGCCCACTTCGCCCACAGACCCTTCTTCGCCTGCTCGTCGGTGGGCGGGTGACGGACACGTAGCGAGTTGATGTGGGGTCCGAGGATCGCGAGCTCCGCCGGCAGCAGCGTCAGCGCCGCGAGTACCGCGACGACCACCGCCACGGCGGCCATCAGACCCAAGGTCGTGACCAGCGGGATGTTCGCGACCGCCAGCGAGACCAGCGCGATCGTGACCGTGCCGCCGGCGAAGAACACCGCGCCGCCGGAGGTCGCCACGGCTCTGGCGATCGACTCGTGCAGGTCGAGCCCGTCCTGGAGCCCGCGGAAGTGGCGGGTGACGATGAACAGCGCGTAGTCGATTCCGACGCCGAGCCCGATCATCGTCGCCAGCGTCGGGGCCACGGTCGGCACGGTCGTCACGTGACCGAGCATGCGGACGATCGCGAGCGTCGAGACGAGCGCGAAGATCGCGGTGAGGATCGGCAGCAGCATCGCGGTGACCGTGCCGAAGGTGAAAGTCAGGATCACCATCGCGGCGAGGATTCCGATCAGCTCGCTGGACTCGGTCGAGGGCTTGGAGACCTTCTGCCCGAGCTGGCCGCCGGTCTGCACCTCGAGGCCCGCCGCCTCGGCCGGCTTCGCCGCGGCGTTGATGATCGTCTGCGCGTCCTGCTCGGACAGCGACCCGGGACTGACCGTCAGCCCCACGGTCAGGTACCCGGTCGACTGATCCTTGCTGAGCGCCGATGCCCCCTGCGAGGTCACCGGGTCGATCACCGAGGCGACGTACGGGGCCTTGGCGACATCCGCAGCCGCGGTGTTGACGGCGTTCTCGTATTTGGAGTCGGTCAGCTTGCCGCTCGGCGTGTGCAGCACGATTGGGCTCGTGCCGTTCGCCTGGGTCGGGAACGAGGTCGATAGCGCGTCCGTGGCGTGCTGGCTGTTGGTTCCCGGAAGCTTCAGGTTGTCGTTGGTGTTATCGCCCATCCTTTGGGAGACAGCTACGACGGCCACGGCCGCCACCAGCCACACGCCCAGCACGATGAACCGACGCCGGACGCAGAACTGCCCGATTCGGTACAACAACCCAGTCATAGTTGACCTCGCTCACCTCGTGGAATTGATCGGCGGCGATGCTCTCACCGAGGCTCAGAGTGCGCACTAGGGGGATCCCTAGAGAAGTCCCTAAGAAACGACCGAGGACGTGATGTGACGACCCGCGGCGTGTTCGTCGGTCGCCAGCCCGAGCTGCAGGTTGTGTCGAGCGCGCTCGAGGCGGCGCGGGCGGCCACGCCACAGATCGCGTGGATCGAGGGCGAGCCCGGTATCGGCAAGACAGCTTTCCTGCGCCGGTTCCTCGCGGCCGCCGAGGACGTGGTGGTGCTCGAGGCAAGCGGCGAGGAGTCCGAGACCACGCTCGACTTCGGCGTCGTCTCACAGCTGGCCGCGCGCACGTCGGCCCCGGCGGCGGCGGCGCTCGACGAACTAATGAGCAACCCAACGCCAGCGAGCCCGTTCTCCGTCGGCGCGGAGCTGCTGGGATTGCTCGGGGCCCTCCAGGACCGCGCGCCCGTGGTGATGGCGGTTGACGACGTGCAGTGGATCGACTCCTCCTCGGCCGGCGCGCTCCTGTTCGCGCTGCGCCGTCTGCACGGCGATCGGGTACTCGTGCTGATCGGCAGCCGCCCTGACGGCCTCGATCATCTCGGTCCCAGCTGGTCCAGATTGCTCGGAGACGTGGATCGCGTCGCGCACGTCAGGCTCACGGGACTGTCCGGGCCGGAGGTCGGCCAGCTGGCGGAATCGCTCAGGATCGGGCCGCTGACGCAGGCCGCCAGCGAGCGTCTGCGTCAGCACACGGACGGACATCCACTGTACGTGAGAGCGCTGCTGAGCGAGCTTCCGCTCGACCGACTCAACTCGGAGGGCGGCGAGTTGCCCGCGCCGCATTCGTTCGCCGCCACGGTCCTCGCACGGCTGACCGCGGTCAGCGCCGACGCGCAGAATCTGGTCGCCGCGGCGGCGGTCATCGGCGCGCGCAGTCCGCTCGCGCTCGCGGGCTCGGTCGGCGACGTAGCGGATCCGCTGGCGGCGCTGGAGGAGGCGCTGGCGGCGGATCTGCTGACCCTGGAGCCGGCCCGTGTCCCCCAGGAGATCGTGTTCCCGCACCCGCTCGTGCGGGCCGCCGTGTACGACGACCTCTCCCCCACCCGGCGGCGCGCGCTTCACCTCGCCTGCGGCCAGCTCGTCCCCGGCTCGGCCTCGCTGGCGCACCGCGTCGCCGCGAGCCACGGCAACGACTACGAGCTTGCCGCCGAGCTCGAGAAGACCGCGGAGGCGGAGATCTCCGCCGGTCGGATGCCCGCGGGCGTCGAGCGACTGCTGTGGGCGTCGCGGATGGCAGCGACCATCGAGGCGCGCGAGACCGCGCTCCTGAAGGCGGTCGAGTGTCTGGTACTGGCAGGTGACATGCCGGCCGCCAGCCGCCGGCGCGAGCAGGTGACGGCGTGCAGCGACAGCCCCCGCAGGAGCTACGTCCTCGCACTTCTGACTGCGTCGTCGGGGCGTCTGGCGGAAGCCGAAACCGCGTTGCGCGACGTGATCGCGCGACCCGACCAGGCCCTCGATCCGGAGATCGAAGGACGGGTCACGTCAATGGTGGCGATGCTGTGCGGCCTCGGGAGCCGTGGCGAGGACGCAGTCGAGTGGGCGCACCGCGCCCTGCGGATCCCCGGAACGCCCGCGACGGCCGCGTTGACGGCCCGGGAAGCGCTGGCCATTGGCCTGTTGATGTCAGGACGCGGGAGCGAAGGCATCGAGGAGCTGGGGTCAGTCTCGGCGTCCAGGATCGAGCCCGAGCCGTTCGAGGCCGAGCTGCTCGCGGTGCGCGGGATCATCGCGTCCTGGTGGGGCGACCTGGCTCGCGCCCAGGCCGATCTGTCGGCGGTGATCCGCTGGTCTCGCGCCGGTGTGCCGGTGCGAAACCTCCCGAACGCCTACTCCGCTCTGGCAAAGACCGAGTACCGGCTCGGACATTGGGACGACGGGTTGATACACGCCGACGTCGCGATCTCCCTCGGGGAGGAGAGCGATCGGACCTGGGATCTGTCAGATATTTACGCCGTCGCCAGTTACCTGAATGCGGCGCGCGGCAACTGGAGCGTCGCCGCCGAGCAGGTCGAAGCGGCGCGCCGGGCCGCGGAGGCGACACCGTTGCCGATGTGCCTCTTCCAAGCCAGCGTCGCGGCCGCGCACTTCGCGTGGGTGAAGGGCGAGTGGGAGACGCTCGCGCGGACACTCGCGGTGTGGTCCGAATGGCTCAAAACCGGTCCGACGAAAGGACTGGGCAAGCGCATCGTGCAGTCGATGGCGGCGGAGGCGATGCTGTTCACGGGGCGTGTGGAAACGGCGGCAGGCTTGCTCGACCTGATCGAGGACGACGTCCGGGACGCGCCGGACGTGCAGACCGAGATCGACCTCTGGCGCCTGCGCGCCGCGTTGGCGCAGTCACGCAGCCATTCTGCCGAGGCACAGACGGCATTTGAGCGCGGGAGGGAATCGGCTCGCTCCGGCGAGGCGCCGCTCAGCCGGGGGCTGCTCGAGCTCGGCTACGGGAACTTCCTGCGCAAGCAAGGCAGCCGCCGTGCCGCGATCGCGGCGCTGCGCGCCGCGCGCGAGCGGTTCGCGCGGCTCGAGGCGCAGCCGTTCATCCTCCGCTGCGACGCGGAGCTGACCGCGTGCGGGGTGCGGGCGCGCGACCACGGCGGCGAGAACCGTTACGGCCTGACCGCGCGAGAGGAGGTCGTCGCGCGTCTGGTCGCGTCGGGCAAGTCGAACCGCGAGGCGGCGGAGGAGCTGTACCTGTCGACCAAGGCGATCGAGTACCACCTCGGCAACGTGTTCGCGAAGGTGAACGTCCGCTCCCGCCACGAGCTCGCGAGCCGGCTGGCGATGGCGGGCGCGGAGGCGGGGTAGGCAGGCGGGTTAGCGGCGCGAGCCGGGCGCGGACGCGCGGTCGGAAGGCGGGTCATCGGCGCGAGCCGGGCGCGAGCCGGGGACCCAAGGGCCTTTCCTAGGGATTTGTTCAGGGGGCCCCCCAGTGCGGCCGCGCGAGTTGCGTGAGATGCTCGCCCACCTGTGGCCGTCGATCTCTACCTACATGTAACGCGCGGTGAAGACAATCGCCTGAGCGGCACTGCCCGCGCCGCGAATGGATCCGACGTCCGCGTGTTCTCGGGCACGCTGGAGCTGATGCGCGTGTTCGAGGAGCTGGTGCCGATCCAACGCGAGGTGGGAGCGAACGACCGGAACTCCAGAGGCAGCGGCAACGTCTAGGGCCGCGACATGGGCGTGTACAGTTCGCTCGTGGCGTCGAATGGAGACGTACGCCGGGGCGGCGGGGCGGTGGGGCCGCCGGCTTCAGGCACGCGCGCGCGCGGCGCCGAGCACCGCCTCGGGAGTCAGCTCGTCGAGCGACGTCACCACCAGGTTGGCGCGCGCGAGGGCGTCGGGCGCCGGCGGGAACTCCCGATTCGGCGCCGCGACCACGACCATCCCCGCCGCCGCGGCGGACCGCAGGCCGTTCGTCGAGTCCTCGACCGCGGCCGCACGTACTGGATCGACCGCCAGCCGGCGCGCGGCCTCGAGGTACACGTCGGGGGCCGGCTTGCCACGGGCGACCTCCTCCGCGGACACCGTCGCCGCGAACTCACCGTCGAGTCCCGCCATCGTCAGCACGGCGTCGATCACCGGACGGTTAGCGGACGACGCCAGCCCCAACGGCCAGCGGGCCGCGAGCCGCTTGACGGCGGCGACCGCGCCCGGTAGGAGCGGCAGATTCCGGCGGTAGCGCGCCAGCAGGTTCGAGACCACGCGGTCGCTGATCTCCTGGGGCTCGAGCTGCACGCCGAGCTCGTCGCGCATGTATCGGGTCCATTCCCGGGAGCTCATTCCCATCATCGCCAGGGTCGCGTCCTCGCGCCAGCGCCCACCCGTCTGCGCGACGAGGTCCCGGCGCGCTGCGTCCCATGCGGACTCCGACTCGACGAGCACCCCGTCGAGGTCGAAGATCACGGCGGCGAGCTGATCGGGGCTCACGCGGGACACGGTAGCGTGCGCCACGACCCCGGGGTTGACCATGATGCATCCTTACCCGCATGAGCCAATTGACTGCAGCTTCCGCGCATCACCGGGTGGTGGTGATCGGCGGCGGCTTCGGCGGCGTCCGTGCCGTTCAGAAGCTGCGTGGTGCCGATGTCGAGGTGACGCTGATCGACCGGCGTAACTTCCACCTCTTCCAGCCCCTGACATACCAGATCGCGACCGGGGCACTGTCGCCCGGGGAGGTCGCCTATCCGTTGCGTGCCCTGTTCAAGTCCGCCCCGAACGTGCGCGTCGTGATGGCCGAGGTGTCGGACTTCGACCTCGATGCCCGCGAGGTGATGCTGACCGAGGTGCCGGGAGCCGACCTGCCCCCGTCACTGCCCTACGACACCTTGATCGTCGCGGCGGGCTCCAGTTACTCCTATTTCGGCCACGAGGAGTGGCGGGATTACGCGGCCGAGGTCAAGACGCTCGAGAGCGCCGTGGTCGTCCGCTCCCGGATCCTGCGCGCGTTCGAACGGGCCGAGCTGACGACCGACGACCAAACGCGCCGCGCTGAGATGACCTTCGTGATCGTCGGCGCCGGACCGACCGGGGTGGAGATGGCGGGTCAGATCGCCGAGCTGGCCCGCGACACCCTGCGCCACGACTTCCGCTCGATCGACCCGCGTGAGACGCAAGTGCTGCTGATCGACACGGGCGATCGGCTGCTCGCGACGTTCCCGCCCTCGCTGTCGGCCAAGGCGACGCGGTCGCTCGAGCGCCTCGGGGTGACACCGATGATGAACCGGACCGTGATCGACGTAGACGCCGACGGGGTCACCGTGTCCGGCGAGCAGGGAGAAGAGGAACGGATCCCCTCCGCGACCGTGATCTGGGCGGCAGGCGTCACCGCTTCTAGCCTCGCCGGCCAGCTCGGCCAGCTCGCCGGCGCCGAGGTCGACCGCGCCGGCCGCCTGACCGTCGAGAGCGACCTCACACTGCAGGGGCACCCGGAGGTGATCGTGCTCGGCGACATGGTGCGCGTCCGAGACCGCGGCGGGCAGTTGCACACGCTGCCTGGCGTGGCTCCGGTGGCGATCCAGCAGGGTCACTACGCCGCCCAGTTGGTCACCGATCGGCTCGAGGGACGCTCGACCCGGCCGTTCAAGTACTTCGACAAGGGCAACGTCGCCACGATCGGGCGCGGCTCCGCGGTCGTCGACCTCGGGTTCGTCAGACTCAGCGGACTGCTCGCCTGGTTCGTCTGGCTGGTGGTCCACCTGTACTACCTGATCGGCTTTCAGAACCGGCTGCTGGTGCTGATCAAGTGGTCGGGGAGCTTCTTCACCCACGGCCGCGCCGCACGCCTGATCGACGAATCGATCCAGGTCGACAGCCCGCCCCGTGTCTCGGCGAGCTCGGGCGCGGCGGCGCAGAAGTAGCGGACGGTTGGCGGCGGGAGCGGCGCGGCGCGGCGCGGCACGATTCGACGTGTCCGCCAACGCGACGGCCACCACGCGGCACGCCAAACGGCACAACTACAGCCAATTTGCGGAAGCGGACTAATGTCCCGTTGGGCTACCGTCGCCGCCTGACCCCGTGCCTGATGTCGCGACCAACCCCGGCCGCCAGCCGCCGAACCTGACCCGGCGGCAGCAGCTGACTCTGCTCGCCTGCATCCTCGGGTCCTCGGCGGCGTTCCTCGACGGCACGCTGGTTAACGTGGCGCTGCCCGCGATCCGCGCGAGTCTCCACGGCGGGCTCTCCACCCAGCAATGGATCGTCGATGCGTACCTGCTGACGCTCGGTTCGCTGCTGCTCGTCGGTGGCTCGCTGGGTGACCTGTATGGCCGCCGGCGGGTGTTCGCCGCCGGCGTCGCGGGCTTCGGCGCCGGCTCGCTGCTGTGCGCTGTCGCTCCCAGCGCCGAGCTGCTGATCGCGGCGCGTGCGATTCAGGGGGCCGCCGGCGCGTTGCTGGTTCCGAGCACGCTGGCGCTGATCATCGACACGTTCTCCGAGCAGCAGCGCGCGGCGGCGATCGGCTCGTGGACGGCCTGGACCGGGATCGCGACCGTCCTCGGACCGTTCGTCGGCGGCGTCCTCGTCCAGGTCGCATCCTGGCGCTGGATCTTCGTCGTCAACCTGCCGCTGGTGATCGCGACCCTGTGGCTGGTCGAGCAAGCCCCGAAGGGCACGCGAGTCCCGGGAGCTCACGTCGACTGGGTCGGCGGGCTGCTGGGCGCGCTCGGGCTCGCCGGCCCGATCTTCGCGCTGATCGAGCAACCCACGTATGGGTGGTCGGATGGGCGGGTGTGGCTGCCGCTGGTGATCGGCTGTGGACTGCTCGCCTCGTTCTTTGCGTGGGAGCGACGCTGCGTCGCGCCGATGCTGCCACTGTCGCTGTTCAAGGTGCGGAACTTTCGCGTCGGGAACGTGGCGACGCTGACGTTCTACGGCGCGCTGAACGTGATGACGTTCTTCCTGGTGGTGTACCTGCAGCAGGTGGCGGGCTACACGCCGCTCGCGGCCGGCCTGTCGCTGCTGCCGATGTCGATCCTCACGTTCCTGCTCGCGAAGCGCTTCGGCGCGCTCGCCGACCGCTTCGGTCCGCGCCTGTTCATGGGCTTCGGGCCGCTGGTCGCGGGCGGAGGACTGTTTCTCCTGCTGCTGGTCAATTCCCACGCGCACTACCTCACGCAGGTGTTTCCGGGGATCACGCTGTTCGCGCTCGGCCTGGCGATGACGGTCGCACCGCTGACCGCCGCGGTCCTCGGTGCGGTCGAGAGCGGGCACTCGGGGGTCGCGTCGGGCGTCAACAACGCGGTCGCGCGGGTCGCGGGCCTCGTCGCGATTGCCGCGGTCGGCGCCGCGGTCGCCGGCTTGTTCGCCACTCGCGTCCAGCAGCAGCTTCCAACCGCCGGCAGCTCGCCGGCCTACACCGCGGCGGTTAACGCCGCCAAGACCAAGCCGCTCGTAATTGGCGTGTCCGGCTTCCCGCCCCGCCGCCGCGTCGAGGCTCGCCAGGCGCTGGTCAGCGCCTCGACCGACAGCTTCCGCCTCGCGATCGTGATCTCGGCGCTGCTCGCGGTCGGCAGCGGCGCCCTTAGCCTGGCCGGAGTCACGAACCCGCGGCGCAAGGTGGCGGCGGCGGACTGCCCTGGTGGCGCCCTGTGCGGCGCGAGCGCCGATGTGGCCCGCTCAGCCCGCGCCAGCGCTCGCTAACGGCCCCGCGAGTATCGGCCCTCACCCGCCGAGGCCGAACGCCGAGCGCAGGTTCGCCGGAACGAGATCGACATACTCGGGATGGGTGGCGATGAACCGACGCACGAACGGGCAGAACGGCTCGACCGTCCCGCCGTTGGCGCGCACGTCGTCCAGCGCGCGCGCGATCAGCTCACGACCGAGACCCCGTCCTTCGAACGCAGGATCGATCTCGGTGTGCATAAATGCGAAGTCGGAGCCATCTGCTTCGTAGGCCTCGAAGCCGGCGAGCTCCCCGTCCGCATAGATCTCGTAGCGACCCAGCTCGGGCTTGTTCTCAACCGTGTTCATCGCTTCCATCCTGTCTTATCACGACCGAGGCACGCGATGCGCGTAGCCGGCGTGCGCCAGCAGTCCGGCCCGGTCGAGACCCTAGACCTCGCCGATCCGCGTCCGCTCGCTGATGACGAGGTTCTAATCGAGGTGCGCGCGGCGGGCGTCGCGAACTGGGACGAGTTCGTCCGCATCGGCCAGTGGGATGTGGGTCGCACTCCCCCGATGGCTCTCGGAGTGGCGGGCGCCGGCGTCGTCGCGTCGACGGGAGCGGGGGTCAGGAACTGGAAGGCGGGCGACCAGGTTCTCAGCCACCCGCTGCCACTGCGCGACCAGGGGACGTGGGCGCCATTGCTGATCGCGCAGGCGGCGCTGCTGGCCCGCAAGCCGCCACCGGTCTCCTGGGAGGTCGCCGCCGTCTTCCCGGTGCCGGCGCTGACCGCACAGCAGGTCCTCGATGAGGCGCTTCAAGTCAAGACCGGCGAGACGCTGCTGGTCAGCGGCGGCGGGGGCGTGACCGGCCGCCTACTCGTAGGGCTGGGGGCAGCGCGCGGTCTGGAGGTGATCGCCACCGCCGGCGCCGCAAACCACTCGATCGGCTCGAGGTTCTCGTTGGACGGTGCCGGCGAGGCGCTGGCAGCGGCGGTGCGCGGACGCGGCGGCGACGCGGTCGTGCTTGGACTCTGAGGCGCGGGTCGTGGCGGGGTGGCGGGGTGGCGGAGCGGATCGTCGCGGCGGGATGGCGAGGCGGATGGCCGCGGCGGGATGGCGGGGCAGAGCCGCGCCGTTTTGGGCCCGGTCGGTGTGGTGTCGTGGGGTAGCGCGGTCGTCGTCGGCTTTTCAGCCGCCGCCGTCCGCGCTTTGGGCTGGGGAGGTCGGGTGCAGGGATGCGCCCGACCTCCGGGCACGAGGGAGGGGCGCAAACGGGGTCAGGAGAGCCGAAAAACATGCTCAATTTCCCAAAGCCGACGCCGCGCCGGCGGTTTGGGAAACCGAACCTGCATATCGTGCTCAACTTCCCGAAGCTCGAGCCAGAGGATTGGATTGGGAAGTTGAGCAGGTTTTCGTGTCAGAACACTGACACTCGCCCGCCGGGATCGGGGTGGCGCGGCGGGACGCCGGATCGGAGTGGCGCGGCGGGAGGGCGGATCGGAGTGGCGCGGCAGGAGGCCGGATCGGAGTGGCGCGACGGGAGCCCGGATCGGAGTGCCGCAGCGGGGCGCGGGAGATAACGAACGCATGCGTGTCGAAATATCCCAGGGGTCCCGCCACCAACCGCCCCGCCACCGTCATGTGCTTCAGCGGGACGGAGCGTGCCTGCGTGAGGGTGTCGCCCGCCGGCCGTGGATGGCCGGCGGAATGGGCACGGACGAAGCCGGCACAACGAAAGCCAACCGCGTCGGGCACCACGCCTCGCCCCGCCTCGCCCACGGTCACCAACCGGCCCGACCCGCCACCAACCGGCCCGCCCCGCCACCCCGACCGCACGCGCCACGCCGCCGTCGCACCAGCCCGCCACCCCGACCCGACGTTCCCGCCCGCCACCATCCCGCCCCGCCACCCAAAGGCGCCCCGTTAGCCACCAAAGGCGCCACTACGGAACGCGACCGCCACCAAGTCCACCCCCACCGCGATCGACCCCGCCACCGCCGTGCTTGTGGCAACTCTCACCATCTCCGGGGCAGGATTCATATGAAATCTAAAGGTTTTACACAGGCAGCTCTCACGGGCGGATTCGATCCTGGTCAGCGAACGAGCCGAACAGGAAGCCCCGATTTCCAGCCCAGCAGCCCACACCGAACCCCGCCGCCAGCCCGCCGCCAAGCGGGCGTTTTTTGCGCTGATGGGGATCGTGGCGGCCGGCGCGCTGGGGCTGATCGTGCCGGCGGGAGCGGTCGCGGCGACGACGACGGCGCTGAACAGGACGAACAACACGCCGTTTCCCACCAGCAAGGTGATCACCGGGGCGAGCTGGACGAGCGCGCCATACCAGCCGCCCTCGAATCAGTTCGGCGACATCCTGTCGACATCTTCGGGCGATGACGACAGCCTGTATGTGCTGATGGACGACGGCGGCACCGACACGTCGAACGGCGCGCTGTGGCGGAACTCGTTTGCGCAGGTCACCGGCTCGCCGGGCGATCTCGAGTTCGATCCGGTTGGCGACCCGCCGCCGGCGCAGACGTACGCCGAGGTTCATGGCAATGAGGACTCGCTGACGGGACCGCTGGGCTCGTATTACTCGATGGGGTTCACGGTCGTCGACGGCGTGTTCTATGCGACCCAGGCCAACGACTGGAACTGGAATGCGAACGGCCCGTTCCAGGGCCTTGCCGGGATCGCGTACTCGACCGACAAGGGCCAGACGTGGACCTCGCCGAAGGAGCCGTTCCCGGGCCCGACCGGCAATCTCAACTGGGTGCAGTTCCCGGGCAACACAGGCTCGCTGGACGGCTACGTGTACGCGATCGCGACCGAGCGGGAGTTCAACGCGAGCACGTTGATCCTGGGCCGCGCGCGCGCCGATGTCGCCGACATCACGAACCCGTCGCACTGGCAGTGGGCGGCGGGCACGACGAAGGTCGGCAGGCATGAGGTTCCGGTCTGGTCGGATTCGATCTCGGGCGCAAAGCCGGTGCTGACGTGGAACGACCACATCACCTACCCGCGGATGAGCTATGACGCGGCGCTGCACCGCTACCTGCTGACCTTCACCTACTCGTACGGCAGCACGCCGCCGGCGATCTGGAAGAACGGGGCCGAGCTGGAGATCCTCGAGTCGCCGACGCCGTGGGGACCGTTCTCGTTCGTGGCGCGCGACTCCTACTTCGGACCATCGAACGGGTACGACCTGGCGCTTCCCGAGAACTGGATCAGCTCCGACGGCGCCGACCTCTGGATGATCTGGGCGGCGAACTTCGACGGATGCGCGAGCGGCCTGGACTGCTCGGGAGCGTACGGGTTCAACTACCGCCAGTTGCACCTGGCGCTCGCGAAGGGCCTGGCCGGCACGGCCCGGGCCCCGCGCAGCGACGTCCAGCAACCCAAGCCGCCGTATGGCTGGCGCCACCTGCCCGGCACCCCGCCGCGCCACCGGCTGCCGCGGCTGTACGCCGTGCCCGCGCGCCCCGAACGAGTGCTACCGCACGACGAGCCGCAACTCGAAGGCTGACCGCCCGCGGCGGCCCGCGTCAGCGACCTTCGTAGGTCGCCTTGCCCGGACCGTCGCGCAGGAACGACGCGATCGCGTTCTGCAGGTCCTCGGTGGCGAACAGCGGAGCGGACACCTCGGGCACGATCGCGTCGGCGGCGCGAGCGCCGCGCTGCACCTGCTCGCGCACGAGCCGCTTCGTCGCCGCGTGGGCACGCGTGGGCCCGTTCGCGAGACGGAGCGCGAACGCGTGCGCGGACTGCGCGAAGGTGTCGTCGGGCCAGATCCGGTTGACCACGTTCCAGTGCTCGAGCGTCGCCGCGTCGAACAGGGCGCCAGTGTAGATCAGCTGCTTGGCTCGCGCCGGTCCCGCGCGCTCGGCGAGGCGCTGGGGACCGCCCATCGACGGCGTCAGCCCGACCACGACCTCGACCAGGCCGAACCTGGCCGACTCGGCCGCGACCAGCAGATCGCAGGCGAGGCTCAGCTCGAACGCGGCGGTCAGGCACAGCCCGTGGCTGGCGAAGACCGTCGGGCACGGGAGGTCCTCCACCCTCCAGACGATCTCGAGCAGGCGTTGCCACAGCCGCCGGGCGGTCTCGGGCGTGAGCGGCTGGAACATGTGGACGTCGACGCCGGCGGACACGACGCGGCCCTCGGCTCGGATCAGCAGCCCACGCGGTGGGTCTGCTGCCAGCTTCTGGGTCTCCGCATCGAGTGACTCGACCACATCCTGATCGAAAAGGTTGAGCTCTCCGTGATCCAGGGTCAGGATCGCGAGCGGGCCATCGTCGCTGCGATGAAAGCTCATCGCGGCAAAGCTTCGCAGAGAGCCGGGTCAGCGGAGGCTATGGAGCTCGCGCCGAGCGATGCGATCGCCCGGATGCCGTGAAGTCAGCACCTCAGCGTAGAGCCACAGAGCCGATTTCTGCTCCTCGTCCATCGGCGCTCGATTGATGATCTCGTCCTCGATCGCGTTCAGCCCTGCGCCAGCGATCACAGCTGACGCAATTGTCCGTTGGAGTTCCGCCAGCATGGTATGTCCCCGGGCCGCGGTGGTCGCGTCTTCGTGCAGCAGGCTCCCCACCGGCGGGCGAAAACACAAGGTCGAGTGTTGACTACCAACATCTCCTGTCAGCGCAGCCGCGACACGAGCGCGGCGATCCGCTCCAGCGCCGCGCTCAGGTTCTCGCGCGAGTTCGCATAGGAGATGCGCAGATGGCCGGCGCCGCCGGCGCCGAACCCGGAGCCGGCCAGGACCGCGACCCCGGCCTCGTCGAGCAGTCGTTCTGCCAGGGCGTCCGCGGAGATCGGCAGCGCGCCGACGTTCGGGAACGCATAGAAGGCCCCGCTGGGCGTGCGGCAGGAGACCCCCGGGAGCTGATCGAGGCCGGCGACGATCAGGCTTCGGCGGGCGCGGAACTCCTCGATCATCGCCGCCACGTCGTCCTGCGGCCCCTTGAGCGCCGCGATCCCGGCGTGCTGGATGAACGGAGGCACGCACGAGGTGGAGTTGACGAAAAAGCGCGTCAGCGGCTCGACCAGGGGCTCGGGAACGGCGGCGTAACCGCACCGCCAGCCGGTCATCGCGTAGGTCTTCGAGAGGCCGTCGAGCACCACCGTGCGGTCGAGCATCCCGGGCGCGCTCGCGATCGATGCAAACGTGCCCGTGTACAGGAGTCGCGAGTAGACCTCGTCCGACAGGACCCAGGCCGAGGTGCGCGAGATCATCTCCGCCGCGGCGCGGAGGTGATCGACGCCGGCGATCCCTCCGGTCGGGTTGTTGGGGGAATTGATGATCACGAGCTTCGTCCGCGGGCCAAGCCGGGCGGCGAGCTCGTCGGGGTCGAAGCCGAAATCGCGGTCCTCGCGCAGCGGCAGGCCGATCGGGGTGGCGCCCGCCCAGCGGATCGCCGACTCGTAGATCGGAAAGCCCGGGTCTGGGTACACCACCTCGTCCCCCGGCTCACAGACCGCGAGCACGGTGAAGAACAGGAACGGCTTGGCACCGGTCCCGACGAGCACGCGCTCGGGCGCCACCGGGACGCCGCGCGTGCGCGTGAGCTCGGCGGCGATCACCGCCCGGAACTCGGGTAGGCCGGCGCTCGGGCAGTAGTGCGTCTGCCCGGCGCGGATTGCCGCGAACGCGGCCTCGGAGATGTGACGGGGGGTAGCAAAGTCGGGCTCGCCGATCTCCAGGTGGATGATCTCCCGGCCCTGTCGCTCGAGCTCGTGGGCCCGTGCCAGGACCGCGAACGCCGATTCGGTGCCGAGCTCCGCGACGGCCCGCGCTAGGGTCGGCCGTCTGGCCGTCGTCTCCGACAGAGTCACCGGTTCACGCTCTCACGCCGCGCCGTATGCCGCCGACCCGCCCCGGTCGCGAACGCGATCGAACACCCGGTCCTGGAGGACTGCGGACGATCCGGTGAATCACATTCGGACGACCCACGCCCCCCACAGAATCCCACGAAATCGGGTCCGGTTGCGCGACGCGCGGCCGGGCCGGCGAGAGGACCGGCGACGCCTAGGATCTGGGTTCGTGACCTCTGCGCCCCGGATCACGGTCGTGGGGTCGGCGAACGTCGACCTCGTGGCCCGCTGCGAGCGGCTGCCGCGTGCGGGCGAGACGGTTACCGACGCGTTGTTCGAGCGGATCCCCGGCGGCAAGGGCGCGAACCAGGCCGTCGCCGCGGCGCGCCTCGGTGCCAGGGTCCGGTTCGTCGGCCGCGTCGGCCGTGACGAGCTCGTGGTGCGCTCGCTCGAGCGCGAGGGGATCGACGTCAGCGGCGTGGCTCGCGACCGGGGCGAGAGCGGCGTCGCGCTGATTCTGGTCGACGCCGGCGGCGAGAACGTGATCGTCGTCGCGCCAGGAGCGAACCGGCGGTTGGAGCCCGAGGACGTGGAGGTTGGCGAGGCCGACGCGGTGATGTGCCAGCTCGAGATTCCGGATCAGGCGATCGGCGCGGCGGCCGCCGGAGCGCGCTTCTTCTGCCTGAACGCGGCGCCCGCCCGCCGCTCGCGCCCGTTCTCGCCGGACCTGCTGGTCGTCAACCGCTACGAGTATGAGCTGGTCCGATCGTATCCGGGCCTGGTGGCGCTGACGCTCGGGGCGGAGGGGGCGGTCCTGCTCGAGGGTGGCCAGGTGGTGGCCCGCGCCCGGCCGCCGACGATCGAGGCGGTCGACGGCACGGCCGCCGGCGATGCGTTCTGCGCCGCCCTGGTGATGGCGCTGCTGGAGGGCAGGGAGCGGGGAAACGCGCTCGCGCGGGCATGCGCCGCCGGCGCGCTGGCGGCCTCGCGCCCAGGCGCTCAGCCGTCGCTGCCGACGGCGGCTGAGGTGCATGCGCTGGTCCCGTGATCGAGCACGGTTAGGGTTCGCGACGTGAACGGTGCGTCCTACGTCGTCCAGTCGCTGGCCGCCGAGGGCGTCGATCGGCTGTTCCTGGTCCCGGGAGGAATGAACGACCCGTTCATGCCGGCGATGACCGAGACCGCGGGCGTGAGTCCGGTGGTCGCGGCGCACGAGGGCGGCGCGGCGTACATGGCGGACGGGTATGCGCGCGCGTCGGGGCGACTGGGCGTGGCGCTCGGGATCGGCGGCCCGGGGATCTTCAACATGGTCACGGCACTCGCGGCTGCACGGGCCGACCGCTCGTCGGTGCTCGCGATCAGCGGCGAGGTACCGACCGACCGCGAGGGCCGCGGCGGCTTCCAGGACGCCAGTGGAGCCGCGCTGGACGACGTCTCGGTGCTGCGACCGGTGACCGCCGCGAGCCTCAGCGTCAGCTCGCCGGCGCTGCTCGACGCCGACCTGCGCACCGCGGCGCTGACGGCCCTGCGCGAGCGCTCGCCGGTCCACCTGTCGGTCCCGCTGGACGTTCAGCGCGCCGAGGTGCACACGACCTGGACGCGGCTGCCGGAGGCGGGGTACCGGCCGCTGTTCGTCGATCTCGCGGCGCTCGAGGCGGCGCTGGCCGTATTCGACGCCACGATCGGCGAGACCGCGACGAACGTCGTGATCCTGGCCGGGATCGGCGTCGGCCACGCACGTGCCGGGACGGCGCTCGTGGCGGCGGCCGAGCGCTTCGAGATTCCGGTCGCGACCACGCTCGGCGCGAAGGGCGTGATCGCGGAGGATCACCCGCTGTCGCTCGGCGTATTCGGCTACGGCGGCTCGCGCTGGGCGACGGAGGCGATCCTCGACCCCGCGGTGGAGGTGCTGCTCGTGCTCGGCTCGGCGCTGTCGCAGCGGGACACGCTGAACTGGGATCTGAACATGCTCCCGTCCCGGGAGTTGATTCACGTCGACGCGGACCCAAGCCTAATCGGGCGGACGTGGCCCGCGAGCGTGCCGGTGACGGCGAGCCCGAAGGTGTTCCTCGAGCGGCTCGCCACGGTCGGCGGCGCGGTCGCGGCCGGGCTCGAAACCGGGTACGCGGCGCGGCGTGCGTTCCTGGCCGACGTCCGCAGCCGCGGCCCGCGGACCTACGAGGCCCAGGACACGCTGAGCGACACGGAACCGATGCACCCGGCGGCGATGGTCGCGGCGGCGCGCGCCGCGTGCCCGCGCGAGACCGTGCTCGCGATCGATTCCGGGGCGCACCGCGCGTGGTGCTCGGAGTACTGGCCGAGCCACGGCGACGGCGACTACCTGTCGCTCGCGAACCTCGCGCCGATGGGCGGCGCGATCGCGCTCGGGATCGGCGCCAAGCTCGCGCGACCCGAGCGGCCGCTGGTGGTCGCGACCGGCGATGGCTGCATGCTGATGCATGGTCTCGAGCTCCACACCGCCGCCCGTCACGGGGTGCCGCTGGTCGTGCTCGTGTTCGACAACCTCTCCTACGGGAACATCTGGTATCGGGCCGAGCGGATGGGTCCGGGGCCGGAGTCGCTGACCGACATCCCGGGGATCGACTGGCCGGCTTTCGCCCGCTCGATCGGGGGCGACGGAGTCGCGGTGCAGCGGCGCCAGCAGCTGGCCGAGGCGTTCGAGCAGGGGCTGGCGTATCGCGGCCCGTTCGTGATCGCGGCGCGGATCGACAAGCGCTATCCGACGCCGATCGCCCCCTGGCGCCAGGCCGTCGCAGAGTGGGAGGATGATCACTGATGGCCGAGCTGCCCGATCCGCGTCCGCAGGCCAACGCCACGCTGCTCGCGGAGATGCAGCGTGCGGCTGACGTGCGCGGTGACGCGGACGGTCGCGCCGAGCTCGCGGCCGTCTATGTGGCGATGTTCAACAACCCGGGCGTCGCCCGTTGCGTGGCCGCGCTGGGCGAGCACCTGCGGTTCGGCGGGACGCTCCCGGATCAGGTCCGCGAGGCGGCGATCCTCCGTTACGCGGGGCGCTGCGGGCTCGCATACGAATGGGCGCATCACGTCCGCCCGGCGAGGCTCGCGGGTCTGCAGGAGGCCACGATCATGGAGCTCGCCGGCGCCGCCGTGCCGGCCGGGCTCGATCCGGTTCAGCGCGCGGCCGTCGAGGCCGTCGACCAGGTGCGCGCCGGCAAGGAGATCTCAGACGGTGTCCAGCGCGTCCTGGCGGACTCGGTCGGGTACGCGGGCGTGGTCGAGCTGGTCGCGCTGTGCGGCCTGTATGCGCTGATGGGCTACATGACGACCGCGTTCGCGATCGAGGTCGAGGCCGGCCTGCCCGCCCTTCCGGGGTTGGCGGGGGCGCCGGGGTCCGGATCGCCGGGTTCGCCCGGGTAGCCGGCGCTGGCGCCGCTCGCGTCGCTCGCGTCGCTGGCGATTGTGCCGTAAGCGCGCACGTCGGCCCCCCCGTTAAGTAGTTTGTCCACCTGGAGTGCGGGATTGAGCGCTTGAAATTGAGCGTTCGGGGGCCGAGACTCCGTTGGTAAGCAACATTTGCAACCCTCGGCGGCTTCCCGAAGTCGCGATGAAGGGAGTCGCGGTGAACCAGATGCAGCTTAAGACGGCGACGCTTCACGGTCACTCGATGTTGTATGTCGAGGCCGGCCGCGGTCCAGTGCTGCTCTTGATTCACGGCATGGGGGGCACCTACGCGAACTGGGAGCCGGTGATCGAGCCGCTGGCCCGCCACCACACCGTGATCGCGCCTGATCTCCCGGGGCACGGCGGGTCGGCGCCGGGCACCGGCGACTACTCGTTGGGAGGGCTCGCGGTCGGCCTGCGCGATCTGCTGATCGCGCTGGGCCACGAGCGCGCGACGCTCGTCGGGCACTCGCTCGGAGGCGGGATCGCGATGCAGGTCGCCTACCAGTTCCCAGAGCTCGCCGAGCGACTGGTGCTGGTGTCGAGCGGCGGCCTGGGGCCGGAGGTGAGCGCGCTGTTGCGGGTCGCCGCGCTGCCCGGCACGGATCTGGTGATCGCCGCCACCGCGAGGACGGCAAGCAGAGCCGGGGCGATTCTCGGACGGGGACTCGCGGCCGTCGGTTTGCGGCCCACGGCCGACGTCGCCGAGGTCGCGCGCGGCTACGCGTCACTCGCCGACAGCGATCGGCGGGCTGCCTTCCTCGCCACCCTACGCTCGGTCGTGGGCGCGAATGGCCAGCGGATCGACGCCTGCGACCGGCTCTATCTGACCGCCGGGACGCCGGTGCTGATCATCTGGGGAGCGCGCGATCCGATCATTCCGGTCCGACACGGCGTGCGCGCCCACGAGGCGATTCCCGGCAGCACCCTCGAGATCTTCGACCGGGTCGGCCATCTCCCCCAGCTCGAGGCGCCGGCGCGGTTCGTCACGGTACTCGAGCGGTTCATCGAGGAGACGCAGCCGGCGCGGTTCAACGCCAGGGAGTGGCGCGCCCGGTTCCGGGCCACGGCGGATGCGCTGGAGGTGCGGCGGGCGTCGTGATCCGAGGGCGGTTATGCCGGGGGCGCCGTGCCGGGGCGGTTGCGGCGGCGATCATGCGGTCATCAGCGGAGCGCCTGCTGCTCGACCGCGTCGGGCTTGGATGGCTCGGGGAGACGACCGGGCTCCCGACCGCGTAGCCCGAGCAGCTCGCGCGCCTCGGCCGGGGTCGCCGGACGGCGCTCCAACTCGGCCGCGATCCTCACCGCGCGGGCGACCAGCTCGTCATTGCGCACAACCGGCCGGCCGCGGCTGTAGAGGACGTTGTCCTCCATCCCGACGCGGATGTTGAGGCCGATCGCGCAGGCGATCGTGGTCAGCGGGAGCTGGGTGACGCCCATCGCCGACACCGTCATCCGCAGGTCAGAGCGCGGCACCGGCAGCTCGTCGAGGCGCTCGTACATGTCCAGCACGTTGCGCGGGGTGCCACGCGAGCCGCCCTGCGTCGGTGTGTGCAGGACGAAGTTGATCGCGTACGGTGGCTCGAGGATCTCGAGCGACAGCAGGTGCGCCGCTTCCTCGAGCATCACCGCCGAGTACAGCTCGAACTCGGGCTTGATCCGGCGGGCGTGGATCTCGTCGGCGAAGCGGCGAATGTCGGAGCGATGGTTCGGGAAGAACACCTGCTCGCCGCGGATGAAGAAGTTGAGCAGGCCCATGTTCAGCGAGCACATCTCGGGGGCGAGGAAGACGGTGTTCAGGCGCTCCTCGACCGACAGGCGCGGCGAGCCGCCAGTCGTCAGCTGCACGACAGCATCGGTGTGCTCGCACAGGCGGCGGTGGAGCTCGTCATAGATCGCGGGATCCATCGTGTTGGAACCGTCCGGGTTGCGGGCATGAACGTGCAGCACGGCCGCGCCGGCCTCCCAGGCCGCGATCCCCTGTTCGACGATCTCGTCGGGCTGCTCCGGCAGGTTCCGATTGGCCTCCTTGCCGTGGATCCCTCCGGTAAGGGCACAGGTGATGATCACCGGATCAACGCTGGGCTTCCAATTCAACTCGAAACTCCCTTCGACTGGCCCCAGGCTCGGGCCTCGCTCTGCGACTTAGTCCGAAACCGAACATAACCGATACCGTCGCCGGCCGGGCAAGGCGCCGGGTCGAGCGGGAGCGGTCGCGCGCCGGCGCCTCCGGCGAAGTTCCCGAGGCACGCGTTTCAGCGGGAGGGGGTCAGGAGACCCCGAAAAACATGTTCAACTTCCCAAAGCCAATCCCGCGCCGGCGGTTTGGGAAATCGAGCATGAATATCGTGCTCAACTTCCCGAACGATCTCCAGGCGATCGGGTTTGGGAAGTTGAGCAGGTTTCAGGCGTCCGCCGGCGCCGCTCGGCCAGTCACCGGCCCCCCGCACCATTCCTGAGAGATATCTCCCGCCTAGCTCCCAGCCCCCGGCGCCGCCAGCGGCGTGTCGGCCACCGCCGCCACCAGCACCTGCGCCTCATCGGACGTGAGCTGGTGTCGCACGACGCCGCCGTGGTGACCCTCGAAGGCGGCCACCATCGCGTCGACGTGGTCGGGGTTGGCGAGCAGGACGACGCCAGAGGAGTTCTCGGGCACGTCGGCGCGGAGCTCGTCGAAGAACGCGCCCTTGAGCGCGGGGATCACGTGGGCCTGGACCTCGCCGCCGATCATGCCGCCGGCGACGAAGCCGACCGCGATTCCAAGTGGACCGGCGAGGATGCCGACGGCCGCGCCGGCGACGGCTCCCTCGGCGGTCTTCGCGCCGATCAGGTCGCTCTCATCGTCGACGTCGACGTAGTGGCCGGCGAAGGTTCCGCGCACCACGATTCGGCCGCGCTTGTGATGCTCGACCAGCGCGATCTCGCGCGTCCAGGGCGCCTGACCGACCTCGCCGAGCACGTCTGCGTAGGCGTGATCGGCACCCTCGATATGGTTGAACACGGCCACCGCGAGATCGAGACGCGATCCGGTGGCGCCGGAGGGAGTGGAGTCAGGGGGCTGGTCGCCCGCCGGCGACCCGGTGCTCTCGTTCATGGTTCGCTCCTGGTGGGGTGGATCACGTTGGTGCACGAGCGCTCGGCGGGCATCGTCCTGATCGGGTTAAGGGTGTTCACCTGTTTGGGGTGATGCCGCGACCTCGGCTGCCGGTATGTTTGCACCGGGACAATGACGATAACCACGGGGAGTTCGGAGCGATCTGGCGGGGATCGGCGCGGGGGTTGGGCTCGGTTGCCGGCGGGACTGATCGCGACCGTTGCGGTGATCGCGGTCGCGGGGTGCGGCAGCAGCAAGCCCTCGTACTGCACGAATCGCACCAACCTCGAGAACTCGATCAAGGGCCTGACCAGCCTGAACGCCAGCAGTGGGCTGAGCGGTCTGCAGTCCCAGCTTCAGAAGATCCAGACCGACGCCAACTCGCTGGTCAACTCGGCAAAGGGCGACTTCCCGAACCAGACCAGCGCGATCAAGTCCTCGGTCGATTCGCTGACCGGTGCGGTCAAGGGGCTCCCTTCCAGCCCCTCGGCCGGCCAGATCGCGTCGATCGCGACCGATGCGAGCAACGTGGTCACCTCGGTTCAGAGCTTCATGAGCGCAACGCAGTCGAAGTGCAGCTGAGCAAGGGCGAGGTCGGCTAATCGCCGTTGCGGTCGAGCGTGTGCGTAACGACCTGAGCAAGCGTGGATCCGATCAGGGATCCGGCCACGACATCGCCCGGATAGTGGACCCCGGTATGCACGCGCGAGTATGCGACCAGCGCCGCCAGCCCGCGCAAGGGCACGCCGGCGGAGGGCAGGACCTGCCCGACGCCGGTGGCGAACGCGAACGCGGCCGCGGAATGGCCGGACGGGAACGACCGCGACCTCGGCATCTGGACGCGGCGCGCGGACGGCACTCCCTTCCCGCTCTGGTCCGGTCGCCGCCTGCGGGCGAGCGGCTTCACCAAGATGTTCACGAAGGCCGAAGTGGCCGCGACCGACGCGAGTCCCATCCTCGCCGCCTCGCGGCCCTCGCTGCCGCCGAGCAGCGACAGCGCGGCGGCCGAGGCGATCGACAGCTTCGAGTGATTGGCGGCGCGGGAGAGGCCGCGCATCGCCCGGTCAAGCGCGGGCGTCGGGGTGCTCGCGACGGCCGTATAGATGGCATTGTCGATCGCGTCGACATCCTTGATCACGCCCTCTGCCGCCGTCTCGGCGTTCATCGGGACGAGCTCCGATGAAGCGGCGACTCGCGGCGATCGGCGCGTTGCTGTTCGGCCTCGCCTCGCTGGTCCTGGCGATCGCCGTCGCGGTCGGCAGCTTTCCGCACGGCCTGACGGTGCTCGCGTGTCTCATAGTCGGCGCCGTTGCGGCGTGGTACGGCGTCACGCGACGGGGGATCAGCCGGGTGGCGGGGCTGCTGGTCGCGGCGGTGCTGATCGCGGGCGCGATCGTGCTGGTGATCGTCGAGAACCGGCTGCTGGAGGACCTGTTGATCCTCGCTGGCTTCTGGCTCGCGCTCGCGTGCGCGGGAGCGGCGTTTGCGGTCCACGTCCCGCTGCCGGCGGTCGAGCGCCCGCGACGGCCGGTGCTGTTCTTCAATCCGCGCTCCGGCGGCGGCAAGGCCGAGCGCTTCCACCTCGCCGACGAGGCGCGGGCGCGCGGAATCGAGCCGATCGAGCTGGCCCCGGGGCGCGATCTGCGCGAGCTCGTGCAACAGGCGGTCGACGGTGGCGCGGACGCGCTGGCGATGGCGGGAGGCGACGGGTCGCAGGCGATCGTCGCCGCAACGGCAGCCGAGCGCGACCTTCCGTACGCCTGCGTGCCGGCCGGAACGCGCAACCACTTCGCGCTTGATCTCGGGGTCGACCGCAATGATGTGGTCGGTGCCCTGGACGCGTTCGTCGACGGCGGCGAGCGGCGGGTCGACCTGGCAAAGGTGAACGGGCGCGTGTTCGTCAACAACGTGTCGCTGGGGCTGTACGCCGAGGCGGTCCAGCGGACCGGCTACCGCGATGCGAAGCTGCGGACGCTGCTGGACACGGTGCCCGATGTCGTCGGCCCGACCGATGGCGGCCTGGACCTGCGCTGGACCGGGCCGAGCGGACGCGAGCATGCCTCGGGCGCCGTGATCCTGGTGTCCAACAACCGCTATCGCCTCGGGCGGGCGCTGGGCTCCGGCACGCGGCCGCGGATCGACGACCACGTGCTGGGCGTGACAGTCGTGGACCGAGATGCCGGCGAGGAGACCGGCGGCAGGCGGCCGTGGCGTGAATGGGCGGCCCCCCGGTTTCAGGTCGAGTCCGATCAACCGGTCGCCGCCGGGATCGACGGCGAGGCGGTGATGCTGGACGCGCCGCTGCGGTTCGAGATCGTTCCGACCGCGCTGCGGGTGCGGATCGCGCGAGCGCATCCGGGTGCATCGCCGTCTGCGGGGATGCCGGACGGCATCTTCAGCGGCGTGCGCGGGCTCGTGCGAATCGCAACTGGTCACGCGCCCACACCTTAGGCGCACCGTCGCCCGGCCTGGTCATCCGAACGGGGTGATGAGAACCGGGGCCATCGGCGTACCCTGCGAGCTCCCACCAGATCCCGCTCCCCGGCGCGAGAAGGAGACCCCCATGGCAGTAATCAGCGATCGGCAGATGGACAGCTACCGATGAGCGCTACCAACGGCAAGCACCACGTCGTGATCGTCGGCGGAGGCTTCGCGGGCCTCAGCTGCGCGCAGCAGCTCGCCAAGCACGATGACGTCCACGTCACGCTCCTCGATCGCAACAACTACCACCAGTTCCAGCCGCTGCTCTACCAGGTCGCGACCTCGCTGCTCGCGCCCAGCGATATCGCGCACTCGCTGCGCGGGGTGTTTCCCGACCAGCCCAACGTGGACGTGAAGCTCGTGGAGGTCACAGCAGTCGACACGGCAACGAGGACCGTGAGCACGAAGGAAGGCGAGACGTGGACCGGGGATGCGCTGGTCCTGGCGGCGGGCTCCCAGCCGAATTTCTTCAATACCCGGGGCGGACCCGAGAATTCGTTCCCGCTCTACTCGCTCGATGACGCCAACCGCCTGCGCTCCCGGATCCTCGGGATCCTCGAGCAGGTCGACAACGACCCGTCGCTGATCCAATTCGGGGCTCTGAACTTCGTGATCGTGGGCGGAGGTCCGACCGGCGTCGAGGTCGCAGGCGCGCTGGCCGACATGGTCAACGAGACCCTGCCGGCCGAGTACCACAACATCGACGTCGAGCAGGCCCACATCCATCTGCTCGATTACGGCGACGCGCTGCTGAAGCCGTTCTCTGACAAGGCCCACGGTTACGTGGCCAAGGTCCTTGAGGAGAAGGGCGTCGTGCTCGATCTGCATACCGGCGTCAAGGAGGTCGGAAGCGGCCACGCGCTGCTGTCCGACGGCACCGTGATGCCCACGCGCTGCGTGATCTGGGGCGGTGGCATCAAGGCGGCTCCGGTGGCCGCCGACAGCGGCCTCGCCAACGGCCCCGGAGGGAGGGTCGATGTCCAGCCGGACCTGACGCTGGCCGGCAGCTCCGGCGTGTACGTGGTCGGCGACATCGCCAACATCCCGGGTCCGGACAAGACTCTGCTGCCGCAGCTCGGATCGGTCGCGCAACAGAGCGGTAACTGGGCGGCCAAGAACATCCTGGCCGATTTCAGGGGAGACGAGCGGACCGCCTTCGGTTATCGTGACAAGGGGATCATGGCGATGATCGGACGGGGAGCGGCGATCGCCGAGGTCGGGGAGAAGCACCACGAGGTCCACGGCGAGCTGGCCCACATTGCCTGGCTCGGCGTCCACGCAAGCCTGATGACTGGCATGCGAGCCAAGATCGAGGCGGTGATCGACTGGAGCTGGGACCGATTCTCCAAGGACGGCGGGCCGCACGTGCTCGATCGCGGCGACGCCGCCGAGATCGACTGGGAAGACGACAAGACGGTAATCGCGTCCGCACAGACCCCGGAGTCGCCGGCGTAGGGACTCCGCGGGACGCCGAGGTCAGGCGCCGACCGACTGGCGGCGCTTGACCCGCGGATTGTCGATCGGCGTCAGCAGCTGCTCGAGACGCGAGCGCAGGTGCTCGTGCTGCGGCGGCAGCCGCAGCTCCTCGCCGAGGTGGTTGGGATCCTCGTCGACGGCGAACCCCGGCGAGAGCGTCGCGATCTCGAACAGCACTCCACGTGGCTCGCGGAAGTAGATCGACCGGAAGTACTCGCGGTCCAGCACCTGGGTCACCCGCGCGCCGGCGTCGCGGACGCGTGCCTGCCAGGCGAGATGGTCGCCGTCCTGGCAGGCCCAGGCGATGTGGTGGACCGAGCCGGCGCCCTGCAATCCGGCGGCCTCCGGTGCCGCGTCCCAGCCCCAGTGGACGTGCCGATGCTCGCCCTGCAGGCGGTATTCGCCGGCGCCCAGGTGGCTGAAGCCGAGAGTCTGCGTCAGCAGCGCCTCCTCCTCGCCGGCGGACGCGCTCGGCGCGTACGCGCGTGCCCCCTCGACGCCGGCGATCGCGCGCTCGGCCGGGATCTCGGGATGCTCGGCACGCAGCGGCGGGTTGCCGGCACTGCTCGGAACGAGCTCGAACGCGAGCCCGTCGTAGTCCTCGAAGCGCAGCGAGCGCTCGGCTCTGACCGCCGCGCAGCCGCGCGCGCCGAGCCTCTGCTCCCAGAAGTCCAGCGAGCTCTCGGCTCCCACCCCAAGCTGGATCAGATGGATCATGCCTGCGCCCGCTCGGCCGCGCGCGGCGCCCCGGAACTCAAACCAGGTCAGGATCGACCCCGGCGATCCGCGCTCGTCGCCGAAGTACAGGTGGTAGGCGTCTGGTTGGTCGAAATTGACGGTCTTCTTCACCAGCCGCAGGCCAAGCACGTCGGCATAGAACTCGACGTTCTTGCGCGCGTCAGCGGTGATCATCGTGATGTGGTGCAGGGCTTCGAGTTGCATCGCTGATCCGTTAGCACAACAGCGCACGACTGGCAACCGTTCAGCGCAATCCCGCGGCGATCTTTCTCTTGAGATTGCGAAGTTGTTTTTAAACTCATGCTCATGGTGAAACCACGCCGCATGCGAACTGACTTCAAAGGGCTGCCGATGGCGCACGCGGCCGTCGCATACGCGAAGCTGGTACACGACGGCCAGCGCCGGCAGGCAGACGGCGCCCCGTTCGTCGCGCACCCACTCGAGGTCGCGACGTTGCTCTACGACGCCGGCGCCCCGGACCACCTAATCGCCGCCGGCGTGCTGCACGACACGATCGAGAAGACCGATGCGGCCCCACGAGACCTCCGCAAGCGGTTCGGGCCCGACGTCGCCGCGCTGGTGCTCGCGGTCAGCGAGAACGGACGCATCAGGCGCTACACGAAGCGCAAGGAGGCGCTCCGCGAGCAGGTCGCGGGAGCGGGCGAGGAGGCGCTGATGCTGTTTGCGGCGGACAAGTTCTCGAAGGTGCGAGAGCTGAAACTGCTCCGGTCGGCGGCAACTGCGCGAGCTGGCGTGCGCAGCGCGGGCGCCGCCCTGTTGCGCAGGCGCAAGCTCGACCACTACCGCGAGTACCTCGAGTTGCTCGAGCACGAATTGCCAGAGTCGACCCTGGTCAGGCAGCTGCGGGAGGAGCTCGAGACGCTGCCCGCGGAGATCGTCGCCGAGCCGGTCCTGGCCGGCGGCGGATGACCTCGCAGCGGACATCGGGCGATCGCGGCCGTGACGGTCGCCGGCCGTGATAGACAGAGCCGATGGGAACCATTCACGTCTCGGCTGAACGGGCGATCGACGCCCCCGCCGACACCGTCTATGGCTACCTCGCCGACATGCGCGAGCATCATCCGCGCTTCCTCCCGCCGGCGTTCTCGGACTTCCAGGTCGAGTCCGGTGGCGTCGGCGCAGGCACGGTCACGCGCTTCAAGGTGACCGCGGGCGGGCGCAGCCGCGACTACCGAATGCAGGTCGCCGAACCCGAACCGGGTCGCGTGCTGACCGAGTCCGACACCAATTCCAGCCTCGTGACCACGTTCACGGTCAATCCAGATGGCGCGCGCTCGCAGGTGCGGATCGCCACCAGCTGGGAAGGCGCCGGCGGCGTCGGCGGGTTCTTCGAGCGGATGTTCGCGCCGCGCGTGATGCGCGGGATCTACGTGGATGAGCTTGAGCGACTGAACGCGTATGCGCGTGAGCGGGCGGCCGGCGCGCAGTCGTGACGCTGATCCGCCCGTGACGCGCGAGCTGACCACGGACCTGGCGATGCTCGAGCGGTTGGTGTGTCCGGATGGCCGGGATGTGGTGGACATCGGCTGCGGCGGCGGTGCGCTCGTGCGCGATCTGACCGCCCGCGGCGCTCGGGTGATCGGGATCGAGGTCTCCGAGCGGCAGCTGGCAGCCGCGATCGCCCGGGACGGCGGCGGCGGCGGGGCGCGGTACCTCGTCGGTAGCGCGCAGGCGCTCCCGCTCGAGGAGGCGTCGGTCGATCTCGCGGTGTTCATGCGCACGCTTCATCACGTGCCGCCCGCCGATCTGAAGCCGGCGCTGAGCGAGGCTCGGCGGGTGCTGCGGCCCGGTGGCGCGGTGTACGTCGCCGAACCGCTGGCGCAGGGCGATTACTTCGCGCTCACGAGCCTGGTCGAGGATGAGCTGGAGGTGCGCGAGGCGGCCCAGAACGCGCTTGCCGAGTCTGCCCTCGCCGGCTTGGCACGCGCGCGCACGGTCGACTACGACGTCCGCCTGTGCCTCGCCGACCTGGCGGCGTTCCGCGCCCGGACCGTGAGCGTCGATCCCGAGCGCGCCGAGCTCTTCGACGCCCGCCGAGCGGAGCTGGCCGCGGCATTCGCGCGGCTCGGAGAGGCCGGCCCGAATCCCGGCGAACGGTGCTTCTTGCAACCGATGCGGGCCGACGTTCTCCGGCCGGCGTGATCCGCTCACGACCGTCTCGCCATCGCCCACGGATCCACTTGCACTGCCGCTAGCCTGCGTGTATGGCAACGACGCAGGTGGTCCGCAGCAACCGGTTTCCGGACCTGAGCGACGAGGTCCTGTTTCCGCGGCTCTCGGATGCAAAGCTCGAGTGGCTGGCCAAGAGCGGCGAACGGCGCACGTTCGAGCCGGGCGAGGTGCTCTACGAGCACGCCGTCCGCGACGCGCCGTTCTACGTGATCGAGCGCGGGCTGGTCGAGCTCATCGACCGCAAGCCCGGCAAGGACCTGTACATCGGGCAGGTCGACAGCCGCACGTTCATCGGCGACATCGCGGTATTCACCGGTGAGCCGACGCTGAGCGCATGCGTGGCCGTCGAGCCGACGGACGTGATCGAGTTCGACCGGTCCGGATTGCGCAGCATGCTCGCGCGCTGGCCGGAGCTCGGAGAGCTCGTGTTTCGAGCCTTGTTGGCGCGGCGGGAGTGGCACGAGGCCGAGGGATTCGGCGTCATGCGCCTGATCGCTCCGCGCGGCTCGCGTCGCGCGTTCGAGGTCCGCGACCTGCTCGAGCGCAACCTGCTGCCGGTTCACTGGTACGACGTGGACACGGACGCGGAGAGCGCAACGATGCTCGACTGGCTCGGGATCCCGCGCTCGGAGACGCCGGTGCTCGTGCACGCGACGCAGGTGATGCGCAACCCGTCCGCGGCACAGGTCGCTCGCAGGCTCGGGTTGCGTGCCGAGGTCGACGGGGAGCGCTTCGATCTGGTCGTGCTGGGCGGAGGGCCGGCGGGGCTGGCGGCAGCCGTGTACAGCGGCTCAGAGGGACTGCGGACGCTCGTGGCCGAGGCCTGGGCTCCGGGCGGACAGGCGGGCACGAGCACACGGATCGAGAACTACCTCGGGTTCCCGAGCGGAATCTCGGGGGCCGACCTGACCCGCAAGGCGACGCTCCAGGCGCGTCGGTTCGACGCGGTCCTGTCGAGCTTCCACCGCGCGGTCGAGCTCGCCGACGGGCCCGAGGGCCTGGTGCGGGTCGATCTCGACGACGGCCAGTACGTACTCGCCCGCTCGGTCGTGATGGCGACAGGCGCGCGGTGGCGGGAGCTGCAGGCCGAAGGTGTGGATCGCTTCCGTGGCGCCGGCGTCTACCACGCGGCGATGGCGACCGACGCCGAACGGTGCCGAGATGAGGACGTGATCGTCGTCGGTGGTGGCAACTCGGCCGGCCAAGCGGCCGTGCATCTCGGGGCGCGAGCTCGTAGCGTCCGGATCGTGGTGCGCGGTCGGGCGCTGAAGTCGACGATGTCGCAATACCTGGTCGATCGGATCGAGCGCTCGCCGCGGATCGAGGTGATGACCGAGACCGAGCTGACGGCCGTGCGCGGCACCGCCACGGTGGAGTCGGTGAACCTCGTCGACCGCGGCGACGGCAGTGTCCAGGAGGTGCCATCGACGGCCGTGTTCGTGATGATCGGCGCGGACCCGTGCACGGAGGCGAGCACCGGGATGCTCGCGGTCGACGGCGCCGGTTACCTGCTGTGCGGGATCGGCGCCGCGAAGTCGAATGGACACCTCGGCTGGCCGCTGTCGGATCGCAGGCCGCACCTGCTGGAGACGACCCGTCCGGGCGTGTTCGCGGCCGGGGACGTACGGGCGGGCGCGTCCAAGCGCGTCGCGGGGGCGGTTGGCGACGGCGGGATGGCCGTGCGGTTCGCGCACGAAGTCCTAGACGGCTGACGATCGGGTCCGGACCGGGCCGCGACAAGAATCACATTGCGTTGCCGCGCGGCGCTGTAGGCTGACCGCGGGCGGGCGAGCTGGGGTGCCATCGCTCATCCCGTCTACACAAACTTCACTAATCGGTTCGAACACCTCCGAGGTACTCAGTGTCAATAAGTGCGCAGACCGACTCCGACTTCGTGTTCCAGGGCATTCCGCCGATCGAGGACGGCGCCGCCCCGCAGGCGGTGGCAGCCGAGGTGCAGCCCGATCCGCTGGGACCGCTCGCGCAGCTCCCCGGTACCTGGAAAGGTCACGGCTTCAACGCGATCTGGCGGCCGCACCATCCGGACAGTCCCCAGGATCGCTTCCTCGAGCTGAACCTCACCACCGAGACGATCGTGTTCAGCAAGATCAACGGCCCGATCCCCAACCGAGGGCTGCTGATGCCGGATATCAACATGTTCGGACTCACCTACATGCAGCAGATCTCGCAGACGAGCGACGGGACGGGTCTGCACATCGAGCCTGGGATCTGGGCCGTCGTGCCGCAGACCGCAAACCCGAACGAGCCGGCCACGGTCGTGCGGATGGCGTCGATCCCCCACGGCACCGCGATCCTCGCTCAGGGCACCACGCAGTTCCTCGAAGGGGGCCCTCCCGATATCCCCGACAACAACATCATCCCGTTCCCGATCGGCAGCCAGCCGCCGCCCAACTCCGACTTCGCGACGGCCGAACAGGAATTCCCTGAGCTGAACCTGTCGATCCCGACCCAGTTCCGGTTCGCCTCTCCCGGCGTGACCCAGGACATGGTCGAGAACCCCAATAGCGTCATCCAAGCCGCGCTCCAGGCCTCGCTCCAGGGCACGGGCATGAAGAACCGGACCTTCATCCGGATCTCGACCACCCGCAACCCGATCCCCGGCGGAGGAACCGCCAACACCGCGTTCCTGTCCTCGGCGTCGAACCCACCGGGCGGCAACGCCACCGCCGTGGAGGTCGACGCCACCTTCTGGATCCAGACGATCGCGGGCACGCAGGGGCAGCCCGACAAGCTTCAACTTCAATACACGCAGCTCGTGCAGCTCGACTTCAACACGCTCCGGTGGCCGCACGTCACGGTCTCGACGCTGGTCAAGCAATGAGCTGACGGCGGTCGGTGTGGTCGCCCGTGCGGCTACGATCTGGCGCAGGTGAGATCGGATGAGCGCCACGACACCGCCCACTCCCGACGGCGAGCACTGGACCGCCGACTACGTATCGAGCAACGGCGCCGGCGCCGGCTCGCGCGCCGGCGTCCGGAACGACAGCGCCCTGCGGCTCGTCGTGCTCGCCTACATCACGGCCGTCGCGCTGCCGCTGATCGGATTGATTCTGGGGATCGTGGTGGCGACGCGTCCCAGCAAGGCGTACTCGAAGCACGGGACCTGGATCATCGTTCTCAGCATCCTCGCCCTGATCGCGTGGATCGCGGTGTTCGCCTCGGGCATCCTCACCACCCCAAACAACGACCTCGGCTACTGAGCGGGCCTGCCGAGCGGACATGTGTCGCGTGTGCGGGCCTATTTCAGGGCCCGGCGAGGCGGCCGTTCAGGAACCGTTCTCGAGCGCAGCTGACGCCATCCGAGCGTTCTCGAGTCGCGCCGAGATCTTCTGCATCGCGATGTCCCTGGCGAAATCCGGGGATCCGTGCTTAGGCTTCAGATCCCGGCTGAACGGCGAGAAGCCACAGTCATCGGTCGCGCCGAGCCGCTCCGCGGGAACGTGCTTCGATGCGAGCAGCAGCCCGCGTGGGCTGGTGTAGGTTTCGCGGTGCCGCTGTGTTCTCGCCGCCAGTATCCCCGGCGCCAGACCGCAGGCGCCCGGTCGCGCCGGCGTGATCGGTCCGGCGCTTCGAGCCGGAGGGCCCGTTGCGCTACGCTGAGGCGGTGGCGAAAGTCCCGTCACTGCGAGCTTCAGATTCCGATCGGGAGCAGGTCGCCGAGCGGCTCCGGATCGCGACAGCGGAGGGGCGGCTCGCGACCGACGAACTCGAGGAACGACTCGATACTCTCTACCGCGCTCGGACGTACGGCGAGCTCGACATGCTCGTCGCGGATCTCCCGGAAGCCACCCCCAAGGAGAGCAACATCCGCCTGCCGGCGTGGGTCGGCGCGGCCGCCGCAATCACAGTCCTGATCGCGATCCTCGGGATGCTCGCCGATGCCCGGCACTCCGCTTACGCCGGAGCGGCCGCGGCCACCGCGCGCCACTATCAGTGGAGATTTCCCGGTGGTCCGATGTACGGTCCCCACCACGGGTTCGCGAGCGCAACGCCGGCGGTCGGGCTGCTGATGATCTTCGCGATCTGCGCCGCCGTCGGCTGGTTACTGATGCGGTCCAGCGCCGACACGTGAGCCTGGTCTCGCCAGTCGGGCTGTAACTGTCGAGCGCCCGTCTTCCGGCCAGCCCAGAGGCAGCTCACATCCCGCGGGCGCCAGCATCTCTGTTCTAACCTGGACGTATGAGCGACGTCTGGGTCCTCCACACTGAAACCAAGGGCACCGGTGCGACGATGGTGCCGCTCGAGCGCGTGACCAAGCGGTCGTCGCCGGCGGAGCCCAAGCGGTCGTCGCCGGCAGAGCCGTTCAAGGTGCCCCGCAAGCCGCGCCCGCGGCCGCAGGAGGCACCCGCGCCGCGATCACCGCGTAAGTTCAGGGTCGTGGACGTGATGACGAGGCAGACAGTTGCCGACGACGCGGGCGTTCGCGAAGCGATCGAGGCGCTGCACGGCGCGCGCAGCATCGTCGACGTCGACGTCTATGTCTGGCAGGAGGAGCGCAACCGCTGGCGGATGCTGACCTTCCCGGAGCAGCATGCGATGTGGGAGCTGGCAGCAGGGAGCGGTGTTGCCGGCGAGGGATAACCGGCGGGAGCGAGCTCAGCGCGCGCTCGAAGAAGCTCGGCGCCTGGCGGGGCAGGGCGCCAAGGACGTCGGCGATGCGGTCTCGCGGGGGCTGCGGGATGTGACCGACCGGGCGCGCCGTCCCGACAAGAAGGGCGGCGATTCCAGGCGCAGCAGGTCTGAGAGCCCGGACGTCGAGCAGGTCGCGGCTGACCCGGCCGCGTTCTTCAGCGCTGAGCAACGGCGAGCGACCGAGCAGCTTGGCCACGCCAACATCCTGATCAGCGGACAGACCGGCGTCGGCAAGAGCACGCTGATCAATGCCGTGTTCAGGGTTCCGCTCGCCAGGGAGGGCACCGGCAAGCCCGTGACCACGCACGTTCAGCGCCATGAGGTGGCAGGTGTGCCGGTTACGATCTTCGACACGCCCGGGATCGAGCTCGGCCAGGCCAAGAACGCAGTCATCCGCGAGTACAAACGAACGATCACGGAGTCCCGCAAGCGCTCACCGGCCGACGTGATCCACGTGGCTTGGTACTGCATCGACGCGGGACAGACCCGGGTCCAGGACTATGACATCGAGATCGTGCAAGCCTTGGCCGATGAGGTGCCGGTGATTCTGGTCCTCACGCAGTGCATCGACGATGTACGTGCGAGTGCGCTGGAGGAGGTAATCAGGGCGGATCGTCTGCCGATCGACGGGCGGCCGGTGCGTACGCTCGCGCGCGCGCGAATCGTGGCCGGACAGACAATTCCACCGCGGGGCCTGGAGGAGCTCGTGGAGCGGACCCACAACATCCTTCCGGAGGCGGTGAGGCGGGCGTTTACAAACGCCCAGGGGGTAGTGATCCGGCTGAAGGCCAATCAGGCGCGAGCGGTGGTCGCAGCGTCGAGCGTGGCTGCCGGTGGCGTCGGAGCCATACCGATCCCGGTGCCGGACGCGGCGGTTCTGATGCCCGTTCAGCTCGGAATGCTGGCGAGCATCACGGCGGTGTTCGGGATCGACATGGGCGAGGACCGTGCGATCAGCCTGATCCGCGGGCTCGTTGGCCAGGGCGGTGTGACGGTCGTCGGCAGGCAGATCGCCGCCAACCTGCTGAAGGTGATCCCCGGCGTCTCGGTCGTCAACGCGGCGGTCGCCGCGGCCCTGACGGCGGCACTCGGCGAGGCCTACATCCAGCTCTGCAGCGAGATGTTGCGACGGCAGACGGCGGGCAGACCGATGCTCGAGGCGGAAATGCTGCCGTTCCTGCTCGAGGCCTATCAGAAGGCATTCAAGAAACCGGGCAGACGCAAGGGGCGCGCCGCGCGACCGTTGCCAGGGGCATGACCCGAACCCGTCTTGCGGCCGTGGCGTTCCTGATCGCACTCGCGACTCCGTGCGCGGTGGCGGTTGCGGCGTCCGTCGCCGGCACGTCGAGACCGATCGCTGCACCCAGTCAGAGCCGCGGCGCGGAGATCGCCGGGATCGTCGTTCCGGTGGAGGCGTTGTCACGACCCGGCGCCGGTCGCAGGGTGTGGTGGGTCGGCACGACGACCCTCTGGTCGGGAGAGCCACAGTTCCTGCTGGTGCTCGGCTCGTCCACTCGTCGCGGCGGCGAGTGGTTGCGAGTGTTGTTGCCGATCCGACCCGACGGCACGACCGGCTGGATTCCACGCAACGACGTCACGTTGACCAGCACGCGGTACTGGATCACCGTCGACAAGCAGGACCGGACGGTCACCGTCTACCACGGCGGCAAGCTGGTGCAACGGTATCTCGCGGTGATCGGCAAGCCGGCCACCCCCACGCCCGATGGGCTTGCGGCGATCTACGAGCGCGATCCGCAGCCGGATCCGCAGGGATTCCTCGGCCCGTGGGCCCTGCCGCTGACGATCTTCTCGAACGTGCTGTTAAACTTCGGCGGCGGGCCGGGACGGGTCGCGATCCACGGTCGCGCCGGTGCCAGCCTGCTCGATCCGCTCGGCTCCGCTGCCTCGCACGGATGCATCCGGATCGACAACAGCGCGATCGACTGGATGGCGGCGCACATCCCGCAAGGGACTCCGGTCGAGATCACCGGCTGAGCCGGCTGCGTCGGCCGGGTGAACAGGATTGGGCTCGGACTGTCAGCCGGTGACCGGCGCCGGCGTCGGCCGCGGTGCGATCGCCAGCGCTGCGCCGGCATGGACAGCGGGGGCATTGGCTGCGGTGGCGGTGGCGGTGTCGCGCGCGACCAGCCCGGTCGGGACATTGTCGGCGAGGACTCGGACCGTGAACCCGACCGTGTGGCCGGGGTCGAGGCGGGCGATCCTCCAGCACGGTACGCCCGCGGTGAAGTGCGCGTGCGGCGCGGAGACGACGGTCACGTACGGGCTCAGCCGATCACAGACACGCACGCCAACAGCCGGGGCCGAACCGACCGTGTCGACGCCGATCCGGTAGACGACGGCGGTGCCGGCGGTCACCCGCCTGAACGATGGCGTCTTCGTGATCCGTAGCCGGGTCGAGCCAAGGTGCACCTCGGCGATGGCGGTCGCGGTCGCTCCCGCCGAGGCCGGATTGGCCTGGTCGGCGGTCACGGTGGCACTGTTTTGCAGCCTGCCGGCCGTGCTCGCGCTCGCCTCGATCGTGATCGTCGCCCGGGCACCGGCCGCGAGGCTGCCGAGCGTGCACACCGTTGGCCGCCCGGTCGAGCAGCCACCTTGCGTGACACTGGTCCCGAGCACCGTCAAGTTCTGAGAGGAGCTGTCGGTGACACGCACGTCGGTCGCGGTCGCCGGTCCCCGATTGACCACCTCGATCGTGTACACGAGCGGCTGGCCGACATCCGCGCTACTACGGTTCACGGTCTTGGAGAGCGTCAGCTCCGCGTCGGTCGGGGGGGTGACCTCGGGCGGCAGCGGGAGCGGCGGCAGCGCCGGGTAGTCGTTGACCAGCGCGACCGACGTGTTGCCGTTCGTCTGGGCTCGGATCACGACCGTGAGCGCGTTCTCGGGGAGGATGTGATCCGACTGACCGCCGCCGGTGTCCGTCTCCCAGACCCTGCAGGTCGCGCCGACCGGCACTTTGGGCACGATCAGCTGCCGGTCGACGTTGAATTCGCCGTGACCGCTCGCCACCGTCACGGGGTTGCCACCGGCCGGCGTGACCGCGCAGTCGTAGCTGACCGCGAACGGGCCGGTGGCCCCGGCGGCCAGCGGTCCGGTCAGCTGCTTCTCGATCTGTAGCGTCCCGAACGGGAGCGCCACGCCGACCTTGGGCGGCTCGACCAGAGGCAGCTGGGTGGGTACCCTGTCGCCGGGCTTCAGCACGAAGTCCGTGTGGGCGAAGCTGTTCCATGCGATCGGCAGGCTGTCTCGGGTGTTGGAGAGATCTACCGGGGCGCTCATCGGCACCGCGATCGCGAAGCTCTTGCCGGGAGCGAGTTGCCCGGGGAACGTGACGAACGCGCGAAAACCGGCCGCATCGGTGGAGAACCCCGGGTCCCAGTCCCCGGCCGGGCAGTTACCCGGTGGGGTCGTCAGCTCGTCGGTGCATGGCTTCAGCTTGGTCGTGTAGGCGAACTGCGCGACGGTCTTCACCGGGGCCGAGACAAGCGTCGGCGGATCGGTCAGGCGGGGCCGCGGATCCCATTGTGTGTCCCGCATCTGATCGACCAGCTTGACGCCGGTGTCGCCGATGTGCGGAAGGCCGTCCACGAGCCGCACCTCGGTGGCGGGCGTGTTGCCGATGTTGGTCACGTTCAGCAGGAAACGGAAGCGCTGACCGGCGAGCACCAGCGCGATGCACGGGTAACGGGTGTAGTCGGCACCGTCTGAGCGCAACAGCGGACAAGTGATGTCACCCGGCTTGACGTACTTGTCCGTGGCGGTGTTGTAGAAGCCGAGGGCGGGATCGCCGGTGACCCACTTCTGGGCGTCGAGGGCACTGCCGCCGCGCGCGGTGATGGATGCTTTCGCCGTGCAGTAACGCCCGCTTCCGTAGGGCCCATCGGTGACCGCTCCGGTATCCGGATTGCAGCTCAGCGTGGCTTGGGTCGAAGCGTCGGTACTGCTCGCGCCGAAGCTGTTGTCGACCCGTGTGCCGGCCGCCAGACCGGGAGCCAGCGTCGTCCTGAAGCTGATCTTGACAGTCGAGCCCGGGAGGAAGTCAAAGCCGGGGAACGACCACCGCAACGAGCTGATCCGGCTCGGATCGGCGGGGTCGCGTTCGACGCTGAAGCTTGGGAGCGGTACGGCGGGGGTCCCAGCGGGCGCCGTGGAGGTGATCGTGAAGGGCTGGTTGTCGGTCCCCGCGAACGTCTGGTCGAGCACCAGCCCAGACGGCAGCGGCTCGCTGACGACCAGGTCAAGGACCGCACCGGTGCCGCTGTTGGTGACCGACAGATCGAACGGAATCGGCTCTCCGGGGCCTGCTTTCTGGGTGCTGGTGCTCTTGCTGACCGCCAGCTGCGTCGTGCCCTTGACGACGTTCAGTGGCGCGGTGCTGTCGCCAAACGGGAACGTCGTGCCGGGCGGCTGAAGCTGACTCTCACCGGCTGCCGACGCCGTGTCGGAGAGCGACGCCGGAATCGCCGCGCTCGGATCCGACCTTGGGCTGACGCGCGGCGCGACGCTGAAGCAGATCGTTGCGCTCGGGCACGGCTGGCCGGAGGGGAAGTTCGCGCCCGGCGTCAACACGTAACCGCCTGAGCTGTTGGTGAACGTGAACCTCAGGCCCTGCACATCGGCCGGCGCGACACCGGCGGGCAGGCCCGGGCGAGTGCTCGCGGTCGGCACACCGTTGATGAACGTGCCGCTCGCGCAACCAGTGGTGCACGTGTCGACCTGCACCCTGTTGGCGCCCGGCGGGAAGTTGACGGCGTCGAGCGTGGCGAGGTCGACGCTGTCGAAGAAGGCGGTGTCGGTGTCAGTCACCACGATCCGGTTCAGCGGGATCGTGCCGGTGTTCTGGGCCTTGATCCGGATCTGCGCCGTCTGGGGCGGGACCCCCGGGAGATGGCGCGCCACCGAGCTCGGGGCGATCACCTTCTGCACGGCGCCGCCGGCGGACGGTGCCTTGACCGTGAGCCGGGGCGCGCACGCGTCACGCGTGCCACTTCCGACATCGGTGCTCGCGCTGGTCCGCTGGCAGTTCTGGAGCGAGGCGCCAACCGGAACGCCGTCACGAACCACCACGCTGAAGCCCAGCGTGACCTGTCCGCCGGGTGGAACCAGGCCTCGGATCAGGCGGGCCCTGATCCCGCGGGCCGCGCTCAGGAGTCCCGAGTTGGCAGGGTCGTAGGGCACCCACGCGCCGGTTGCCGGGTCGAAGACCTCGATCACCATGTCGTTTCGCAGGCTCGCGGGGGAGGTCGACAGGCTGGCGTCCGTGAGCTGGACGACATCGAACGGGTTGCCCGGCGCGGCCGGGTCGGCGGGATCCTCGACTTCGAAATCTCGGTCCGGCAGGTTGCCATTGTTGGATGCCTTGACGGTGAACCCCAGCGGTTGCCCGGGGACCAGCTGGCCCGCGGTCAGACCCGCGTTGACCGACTTCGAACCGTCGACGGTGCTGCGCGGGGCCTCGACCGGCAGGTCCGCACAGCCGGTGCCGGTCGCGGCGCCGCGGCCGCCCGCGCCGGTGATCTCGCCCTCGGCGCAGTCGCTGACGCGGCCCGGACCGACATCCCGCGCCAACGTCCCGTGGAGCCCGAGTGAGGCTGTCGCGCCGCCACGGATCGCCGGGGCACCTCCCGCGGTGGTTCCGGTGAACCTGGCGGTCACCGTCCGCGGGGCACTGTGGGAGGAACACCCGGTGTCGCGCAAATCGACGGTCACCGGTGGCGGATGCAGCGGTCCGACGGTGTGGCTGGTGCCGTCGCGACAGTCGATCGTGACGGTCGCGTCGGTGGCGCCGTCGGGGAACTGGAGGCGGATCGAGTCCGCGTTGAACCGATCGAAGTCACTGGGCGCCGTCGGCGACGGGTCGACGATCGTGAGGTCCGCGACCGCGAACGGCGACGTGTTCTGTGCCGTGGTCAGCGCCGAGACAGGTGAAGCCTGGCCGGCCACGGCGACACCGTTCGGACTGTAGGAGCCGGTCTGATCGGAGAAGAACCGCTTGTCGACCTTGACCGTGGCCGCGTTGGGAAGGATCGAGAAGCCCACGCACGCCGCAGTGCCCCTGACTGTCTGGTCGCTCTCCCTTGCCCCGGGATCGGCGCAGTTGGTGCCCGTGCGGGTCGTCGTCGGGTCGAGCGGCGCGCCGTTCGAGCGCACCGTGTCCCGCAACCGCACGTCGAACGACACCCGGCCTTCGGTCGGGTCGGCGGGCAACACGCTGCCGGTCGCGCTGCGGAACACGAACTCGACGCCGGTCACGTCGGCCGCGCTCACCCCGGCCGGCAGGTCGACCTTCGGGCCATGGCCGAACGGTCCCTGCTTGTATTGATCCGGCGCGCAGGGACGGTCGATCGGCTGGGTGCACACCAACGCCGCCACCTGGTCGGCGTCGGCTGGGAACCGGTCGACCGGTCCAAGCGAAACTAGATCGAAGTCGTCCCATGTATCGGAGTTGCTGTCGCGCACCGACAGCTCCTTGACCTGGGCAGAGGTCGAAGAGGCGTTGCGGATCCCGAGCGTGATCCTGCTTGTCGCGCCACTGAGCGCAACCGGCGAGGAGTCCGGCCACGACTTGGTTGCGACCGGTGTCACCACCCGTGGGATCGAAACGTTGACATCGACCGAGCTGCTCGCCGGCGACGCATTATCGGCCGTGATCTGACCGGTGTTCGTGATCACCGACCCGTCGGGTAGTGGCGTCGTCGCCGGCAGACGCACGCCGACCAGTATCTGCCTGACCGAGCCGGCGGGCAGGCCGGTCGAGCCGGGCGGATTCGGCGGTGGCAACGGCTCGATGAAGGTCACCTTCAAGGTGCGCGTCGACGCGTTGTAGGAGACTCTCTGGCTGCTGTTGCTGACCGGTAGCTGGTCGGCGACAACGTCCAACCCCGGCGGCAGCACATCCGTGACGGTGGCGCCGACGCAGGCCACCGTCAGACTCGAGCACTCTGCCGTCAGCTGGTAACTGAAGGTGCTGTCAGGCGTGGCGGCACCGCTCAGCCCGAGGATCGACTTCTCAAGTCCGACCGAGCCCTGCGACTGTGCAGCGCTGCCCGTTCCAACCGCCCACAGCACTGCCAGCGTGATCACTCCCGCCAGCCAACCGCTCCGGGCCCACCACCTCATGGCACACCAACCCTACCCATCAGCTCGGCGGAACATACCAGTCAGACTGAGGCTCGTCGAGGGTGCGCGTTCGCGGGCGCTCAGAGCGCCGCTGTACATCGCTCGCGTCATACCGTGTCGCGGGCGCTCAGAGCGTCGCTGCGCATCACTCGCCATATCCTGCCGGACCTCGACCCTCGCCCCAGGAGGACCTTCAGTTGCCCACGCTCGCGATCGTCATTGCCAGCACCCGACCCGGCCGAGTCGGTCTCCCAGTGGCGGAATGGTTCATCGCTCTGGCGCGCGATCACGGCAGCTTCGAGCTCGATGTGGCGGACCTCGCTGAGATCAACCTGCCGTTGCTCGATGAGCCCAACCATCCCAGGCTCAGCAAGTACACCAAGCAGCACACGCATGACTGGAGCGCCCGGGTCGCCAACGCCGACGCGTTCGTGTTCGTCACGCCGGAGTACAACTACGGCCCCTCCCCCGCGCTCATCAACGCGATTTCCTATCTCCATCACGAGTGGCAGTACAAGCCGGCCGGATTCGTGAGCTACGGCGGCGTCTCTGCCGGGCGCCGAGGTCGTGGAGGTCACTGGCACCGAGGTGTGCTTCGGGCCCGAGGCGATGCTCTTCCCGGCGGCGCGGCTCGACGTCGACGGCCTGGTGGCCGAGATCCGGGCCCGGGATTGCGAGAGCGTCGGATGCTGGTCGCTGTCGGCCGACGCCCGACTCGGGACCCGACTGGTGGCGCGCGGATTCGGATGGGGCTGGAGCCCGCACTGGATGGCGATCGACCTCGGCGAGGGCTTCCCCGAGCCGGCGCCGACGAGCTTCGCGGTCGAACCGGCCGGACCGCCGTACGCCACCACGCTGCCGTACGCGCCGACCGGCCCGGAGCCGCGGGGCAGCTTTCGGCTCGGCGTCCGGCTCAGGCACAAGGTGGTCGGCCAGGTCGTGGTCAATCCCTGGCAGGGCGTGGCCGGCATCTACTCGATGGGAGTCGCGGCGCGCGTTCGCCGGCGCGGAATCGGAGTGGCGCTGACCCGGGCGGCCTGCGACCTGGCCGTCGAGCGCGGCTGCACGCACGCGGTCCTGAACGCCACCGACGCGGGCGAGGCGCTCTACCGCCGGGCCGGCTTTCGCTCGCTGGGTTGGGGACAGACCTGGTGGTACTTCCGGCGGCCCGAGCCGACGCCACGCCAGATCGCGCTCACCGAGGCGATCGGGTTCGGCGATCTGGCGGCGCTCGACGCGTTGCAGCCGGCCGGCGCCGAGCTGGACGGTCAGCTACCTGGCGAAGAGACCCCGCTGACGCTCGCGCTGCTGACCAACCAACCCGCCGCGGCGGGCTACGTGCTCGAACGATGCCCCGGCCTCGCCACCCGCCGCTATCCGCCCCACGGCGCCACCCTGATGCATCTGGCCGTCGAGCACGATCGGCCCGCGTTCGTCGAGCTCGCACTGGCGCATGGCGTCGATCCCACTGCGCGTGACAAGACGTTCAACGCGACCGCGGTCGGCTGGGCCCAGCACTTCGGCCGAGACCAGATCGCGCAGCGGCTCGGCGCGCAGGCGCTGCCATGACTGGATGCGCGTGCGCGACCCGGCGACCCCGCGACCACGCGGCTCGGGGAAGCTGCTGCGCGGGCGGTGTCGCGCGGGCCAACCCCTTTCCTCGCTGTTAGGTATGTTTTCTACCAACCGAGACTGTGGTCCGGTTACTGTCAACCTCGCGGCCGCGCCGAAGGTGGTGCACAGACCCACCCTAGGGGTGCTGGTCGGAAGCGCATCGGTAGCGGACGATGGGCGGGCAATGACGATGATTCTCGGAAGGAGCAGCCAGATGTTCGCTCAGGATCAAGGCGCAACCGCCAGTTACCGCATCCTCGCCCGCGGACACGGGAGCCGCTGGGCGCGCACATACACGGCCTCTCAACAGCGTCACGCGCCGCGCGATCGCGAGCTCGCCAGCCCGTTTTCGCAGTCCACGACCGACGGCGGTCAGATCCGGTCCGAGCGGGACCGCCAGTCGCGCTAGACCTCCTGCCGACAGCCAGGATCGGCACACTTCGGCGGTCAATGGTCGTCGTTCGTGTGCTGGTCGGATTGCTGGCGCTGGCCGCCCTGGTCGCGATCCTGGGTTCGGTGCTGCGGACCGTCGTGCTTCCGCGGGCGGTTCCGGCGCGCCTGGCTCGCGTCGCATTCCTCGCAGTCCGCGCGCTGCTGCTGCTTCGGCTGCGGCTGACGGGGCGGGCTGACTATCGCACGCGAGACCGCGTGTTCGCGCTCCAGGCCCCGCTGGGCGTGTTTGCGCAGCTACTCGTCTGGGCGGTACTGATCTTCATCTGCTTCGCGGCGATGTTCTGGTCGCTGTCCGCATCGACGGCTGAACACCGAACCGTGACGAACGCGATCGAGCAATCCGGCTCCTCGATGCTCACGCTGGGCTTCGACACTCCTCGCGGGCTCTCGCGGCAACTGCTCGCGTTCGCCGCGGCGGGCGTCGGGCTGACTCTGCTGGCCCTCGTGATCACCTACATCCCGACCCTGTATGGCGCGTTCTCGCGCCGGGAGGCCCTGATCACCAAGCTGGTCGTGCGGGCGGGTGTCCCACCGACGGGTTCCGCGCTGCTTTCCCGCAGCTGGCAACTCGGGCGCTTCGACCAGCTCGAGGAACTGTGGGAACCGTGGGAGGACTGGCTCATCGATGTCGGCGAGTCACACACCAGCTTCCCGGGGCTGGTTTTCTTTCGCTCCCCTCACCCCTGGAACCACTGGGTGCTGGCGACGGAGGCGGTGCTCGATGGCGCCGCACTGCTGATCACGGTCTGCGATGTGCCCCGGCAATCCCGGAGCGAGCTGTGCCTCGACGCCGGCTGCCACGCGCTGCTGTCGCTCGCGGACTTCCTGGCGATCCCTCACCATCCGCCGGAGCCCCACGAAGAGATCACACTGTCCAAGGAGCTGTTCGACGCCGCTCGCCGCGAGCTTGCAGATCTGCAAGTGCCCTTGCGGCGAGATCGGGACGCGAGCTGGTCCGAGTTCCGTTCCGTCCGCGCGCGCTATGAGCCGCTGCTGGCCGTGCTCGGTCGGATGACCGATGCACCACGCAGCGATTGGAGCTCCTGGTCAGAGACGGGGCCGCGTCACAGCCCGCCGCTGCTGCGAATCAACTAGCGGCGGGCGCCGGCTCGCTACTGAGTGTCAGACGATCTTTCCCGGGTTCAGGTGCCGGCCGGGGTCGGTCCCGTCGAACAGCGCCTCGAGCATCGCGACGCCCGGCGCGGAGATGTCCTGGCCCAGCCACTGGGCGTGCTCGGTACCGACAGCATGGTGATGTGAGAGCGTTGCGCCATTGTCGACAAACGTCTGCTGTATCGCCGATTTGACGACCCCATACTCGGCGAGCATGTCATGGTCGGACGTCGCCCGGAACGCAAACGTGAAATACAGGCAGGCGCCCGCGTGGTAGCTGTGCGACAGGTGACACATCACGAATCCCTGAACGGACAGCTGCGCAAATGCGCGATGGGCAGTGGCAATGACCGAGTCGTAGAGCGGGATCAGGCCACTCCACGTGGTAGCTGTCTCGGAGACGTCGCCGACCGCCCCGCGATCGAGAAGGAAATCACGGATGTAGGCAATATCGAACTTCTTCTGGTCGTACAGCCTGCCGGGTCCTGAGCCGATGCACAAGCCCCCGTGACGCTTGACGAGCTTGCCGACGGCTCGGCGCTGCCGGGTGACGTGACGCTCGCTGCCCTCGTAGCCGATGAACGAGAGACACATCTGGCCCAGGTCGAATCCGAGCCGGCGGCGCAGAAAGATCCTGAGCGCGTGTGACTGGAGCTTGTCCGTAAGGGTCGGATCAACCCTCATCGCGAACGAGAACTGGGTCTCGTTGGCGTCTGAGACCCGCGTCACCGAAACCTGGTGCTCGCTCGCGGCCAGGGCCTGCATCGCCGCGAGGCCGTCGGCGAACGTCGGGAACAGATACCCGAGGATCGAGCGCCGACCGGGAATCCGGCGGACGTGCACCGTTGCCTCGGTGATGATCCCGAGCCGACCCTCGCTGCCGAGCACCATCTCACGGACGCTCGGCCCGGTCGATGTAGAGGGCACGGGACGCGTGATCAGCGTTCCCGACGGTGTGACAACACGCAGTCCCTTGGTCATGTCCGCGATGTCCCCATACCGATCGGATTGCATGCCCGACGATCGGGTCGCGATCCAACCGCCAAGCGTCGAGTGCGTGAACGAGTCGGGGAAGTGGCCGAACGTGTATCCCAGCACGCCCAGCTGCTGCTCCAGGTGAGGACCGAACACGCCGGCTTGCACACGCGCCACTCGAGAGCCGCTGTCGATCTCCAGCACCTGGTCCAAGCGGCCGAGATCCACGGAGATCACCGGCCGCTGCTCATCGGCCGGCGCTTCCAGGGAGCCGGAGATCGAGGAGCCGCCGCCGAACGGGATCACGACCGCGTCGAAATCGAGAGCCGCCCGCAGGATCGCGGTCACCTCGTGCTCGGCTCCCGGGCGGACAACGACGTCGGGGACCCGGGACAGCTCGCCGTGGCGCTGGCGAATCAGGTCGCGCAGCGACTTCCCCCGCGCGTGAACGACACGGTCGAGCGGGTCGAGCGAGACACGCTCCCGTGTGACGGCATGTTCGAGCGCGACGCGCAGATCGCCACGCAGGTTGACGTCAGGGATCCGCAGCTGGTCGAACCGGACCGGCGCCGCGACCCTCTGAGAGACGTCGACACCGATCGCCTGCGCGATGAAGGGCGCAAGTTGAGGCTTGTCCCGGTGCGAGAACTCGACACTCTCGTGGCCCCATCCCCACCACTTCATCCCGGCCGGGACGGCATGCTCGTCGGTCACGCCCACATGTCTATCACCCGGCCTGAGGCCGGGTACTCTGTGCGCGATCGTGGACCGAAGCCGCCACACGTCGCGTTTGACGACCGCGTTCGCGGTCGGTCTGGCGCTCGCCGCAGCCCCCGCAAGCGCCGCCGCGCGAGCCGTGAGCCCTGACCGGTCGTTTGGCGGCGGGAAGGGTTGGGTGACCACGCGGATCGCGAGCACCAGCGCGTCGGCGGGAGCCGTCGCCGTGCTCCGCGGCGGGGCGATCGTCGTCGTCGGCGGCACGATCACGCCGTCGGGCAACGGGCAGTTGATCGTGGTGCGCTACCGGTCGAACGGCCAGCTGGACCGGAGCTTCGCCAATGGAGGCATCTTCAAGTCGGCGCTGCCGGTCGCAAAGGGCCCGTTTCTCGCCACCTCCGTGGTGCAGGATCGATCGACGGGCAAGCTTCTGATCGCGGGGGGACACGGCCTCGACTCGATGCTGGTCGTGCGCCTGACCCGCAGGGGCCGCCTCGATCGCACGGACGCCAGGCCCCTGCCGCGGATGCCGCTTGCGGTGATCAGCAAGACCGAGCCGTTCGCGACAGCTCCCGGTACGCCCAAGGTCCTGACGACAAAGCTCGAGCAGGCCTGGCCAAAGGTTCAAGCGGCGCTCATGAAGCTCGAACCGCAGACGCCGCAGATCTTCGCCACTGGCAGCGACCACTACGTGGAGGTCAACGATCCCGACCTGACGATCAGCATCGTCAGGCTGATCTTCGATCGCGTGCGGCGTGCCGGCTGAAGCTGAACCGCTCGAGCGATCGGCAACGGTCCGCTCCGCCTCTGCGCCCCCCGCCCCCCAGGAGCTGTAGGGTGCAGCCGTCGCGATCTCGTTAGAGGAGGAAAAATGCCGCAGGCAAAGCGTGGTGCCACAAAATCGGAGTCAGGCGCAAAGGCGACGTCGAGTCGGCCCCGGGCCAAGCGCTCGGCCGCGGGCTCGTCGGCGGGGGCGGCCCGCACGAGGAGCTCGAGCGCAGCGAGCGGTCGCGCATCGACTGCGGCCAAGGACTCACCTGAAGCGCGGATTGACGCCGCGGCGGATCGCGTTCGCAAGCTGAACGAGCGGATCATCGACGCCGGCAAGAAAACCGGCGGAGTGACCTTGTCCAGTTATGAGGCGGCACTCAAAGCGATCGCGAGCGCGGTCGAGCGCGGGCCGGGCAGCAGCGACATCGAGTGGGTCGCCCAGCTCGCCACGACGCAAGCGAAGTTCATCCGCGACGTGACCGAGGCTTGGACCTCGGCCGCGCGCGACCTGATGAAGTAGAACCCCGATTCACCAGCGTTGCGCCTGTTGTGCCACTGCGGCGGCGAAGGCGGCACCGTTCAGTGAGCCGAGCCCGGTTGCGAGGTCGTAACCCGGCTGGGCGGCACCGCCGGCCGGCGTCTTCCCAACCGCTGACTTGGGGTGACGCGAGCTCGTTCCCTGCGTGACGTCGAAGAAGATCGAGTGGTAGTTCGGTCCGCGCGCAAGCAGGTAGAGCAGCGGGTTCAGCGAGCCAAGGGATGGCCGACCGGCCTTTTGCTCCTGCTGCAGCACCAGCGCCACGATCGCGGCGGTGAGCGGTGTCGCCGCACTGGTGCCGCCACCGAGCCCCCATCCGCCCCCGTCCTTGTCGAACGTGACGATGCCGGGTGTGAACGAGGCCATCGAGGCGACGTCCGGGCTCAGCCGGGTGGGCTTACCACGTTGAAGGTTGGGGCCGATCCCGGGAGCCTGCTGGTAACTCGGGCGCGGAAAGACGTTGCTCGGGCCGCCGCCCGTCCCCACCCCCTGGCTGGGGTCGGTCGCAAAGGTTGACCAGACGACCTGGTCGGCGATCTGGTTGCCGGCTGTCAGTGTCAGCGAGGTTCCGCCGACGCTCGTGACGAGCGGCGAGCTACCCGGGAACATTGCTCCCGTCTTGTTGATGAAGCAACCTTGGAAGCCGAGGTCGCCGGACGCGGCCAGCGTCGTGATTCCCAGCGCGGCCGCCTCCGTCAGCAGTCGCTCTCCAAGCTGGAGCTGATCGCGGGTGAAGCGGCTCTCGCAGACACCGTCGCTGATCGAGAGGATGTTCGGCAGCCTGCCGCCCTGGCGGGAGGGGTCCAGCGCGCCGAACACGAACAGCAGGAAGGAGTTGGGGAAGCTCTGGTCGAGCGGCACGAAGATCGGCGTGATGCGCTGCAGTCCGGGTGCCAGCGAGGCGAGGGCTTCGACATCGAGCACGGTCTCCTCCGGTGCCGATGCGCTGTCCTGACTCGCTCCCGGCATCGCGAACTGCCGCACGACCGGAGTTGGGAATCCGAAGCACCGCGCCCAGGTCTTGAATCCGGACGCGTCGACCTCTTGCGAGCTCAGCGTGTCGACGCGAACGCCGGAGCCGGTCAGGCCGCGGGCGCGCAGTGCATCGACCCCGTAGGCGGTGGACAGCTGCGGTGGCGTGAAGGCGCCGATCTTGAGCGCGCCCTTGCATCCCTGAGCGCCGCTCGCCATCGCCTTCTTGGCTTCACGGCCGCGATCCCGCTGCGAGTTGCCACCGACTTGATACACCTCACCGGCCGAGATCCCGCGCACCCATCGGCGCAGAGTCCGCGGCGTGCAGAAACCACCGGTCGGCGCCGTCAGCCCCCTGGCGCAGAACAGCCGCTGCCCGGCCTGCGAGGTCAATACGGCCAGCACCACCGACTTGTCGGAGCTCAGCTGCACGCTGACCACGCCGCGCTGGGAGGCGAGGTAACGCAGGACCGCGCGGCGGGCGGCAGTGCTCGCCGAGAACCGCGCCTGATACTGACCCAGTGAGAGAAAGTGGCGGTAGCGCCGCGAGGAGGGGTCCGAAACCTGGCTCGCGAACAAGCCCGGGTTACCCCGCTGGGGCAGACCCAGCAGGAACGCCCGGCGCTGGGATAGCGTCGCGGCGCGGGTCGCAGCTGCGGTGACACGCGACTGATCGCCTGGCGCGACCGACCGCGCGGAGGCGACGGCACCGGACGCAGCGGCGAGGGCCAGCACCGCGAAGATGACGACGGCAAACCGGCGTGCGAGACGTCGGTCGGATTCGTCTCCGCTGGGCACGCGGTGGCAATCCTACAAGTTTGGAGGCCCCGCACCTACAGGCGATCCGACCAGTGGGCGGCACTGGACTCGACCCAGTGACCTCGTGCGTGCACGGAGTGGGAACGGCATGACCGCCGGTGATCTGATCCCGATTTCTGCGGTGAATACCGGGGATGGGTTGATCCTCCGGGTTCCCGGCCACTGCATACTGGCTAACAGACGTCGCGGCGAGGGCGTAAGCCACGGGCGGATCATGCCTGTGCGGCATCCCTACCATCCTGCGGTCGCCGCCGTCGAGCAGGTGGTCATCCGGCTCGGGTGGGCTCGCGAAACTGACAAGATCGTGTTCGCCCACACGCACCAGCCGCTCGAGGACGTGCGCGGACCGAGCGGCGCGATCCGCTACTGGACCACTGGCTCGTGGATCTACGAACCCGACCTCAGAACGCGCGAGACGTATCTCGGCTATCTGCGAAACGCGTGGCCGGGCACCGCGGTGCTGATCGATACCGACGAGCCCTCCCCGCGACTGCTGCGGTTGCGCGAGCACCTGAATCCGATACATGGCAGCGGTGGGAGCGCGAGTGATGGCTGACCCGCGTCAGGATTGTGCACCACAGGCGACATGATCGGGTTCCCACTTGGCGTGGATGAGCCCGAGGTGGAGCGGTGTCTCGCTCGTCTACGCCGGGTGAGCACTCGAGCACTTCGAGCCGGCGCAGCCCCGCGGTCGGGCGTCCAATGTGATGATCGTGGTCGTCGGCTGGCGGCCTCGCAAGAGGATCATTAGCCAGTCCCCGACGCGACACCCCGTTATGTTTCGCACGCTCTCGATCGTCGTCTCGGTTGGGCTCGCTGACTCCGTGAACGCGAGCACGATCGGTCCCGCGCTCTTCCTCGCGGGCGGAGCGCATCCGCGGTGGAGCGTGCTCGAGTTCACACTCGGCATCGTCGCAGTCTTCTTCCTGGGCGGGGCGCTGCTCGTCCTCGGTCCGGGCCGGGCGCTGCTCGCGCTGTTGCCTCATCCCAGCCAGACCGCCCGCTACATCGTCGAGACAGTGGTCGGCGTCGTCATGCTGGTCGGCGCGGTCGTGCTCTGGACGCGGCGGCGCTCGCTCAGCCAAGAGGCCGGTGAAGATCGCAAGCGACGCGAGGCCGGCGCGCAGGGCGGGCAGGGCGGGCAGGGCGGGCACTCAGGGCAGCAGCGCCCGGGCGGGGACGAGCGGAGTTCGGACGGCAGCGCGCGGACGCAGCGCCGGAGGTCGCCGGCCCTGACGGGTGCGGGTATCGCCGCCGTCGAGCTGCCGACCGCCTTCCCGTACTTCGCGGCGATCGCGAAGATCGTCAGCTCCCGCATCGGCCTCGGGCGCGAGCTGCTGCTCGTCGCCGTCTATGACTTCTGCTTCGTGCTGCCGCTCGTCGTCATCATTCTCGTGCTGACGGTGGCCGGCGATGGCGCGACGCAGAAACTCGCCCGGATCCGCGCCCAGTTCGAGGCACACTGGCCCGTGGTCGCCGCTGGCGCGGCCCTAGTCGTGGGCGTGTACGTAACGGCGCTTGGCGTGACCGGTCTCGCCTCAGGCGAGTCGGGGCGGACCGGGCGCCTAGCGCGCCGGATTCGCCACGTCATCGCGAAGTAGGCGCTGAGGGCCGGATGTTGCTCCCGGTACTGGTAACGAAGGACGCCTCCCACGCGTAAGCGTTCAGTCGTCCTGGCGCGCCGGCCAGACCGCTGCTTCGCCCCGGCGGTGCGCGACTCGATGCACCTCGACGCGGACGCCGCCTTGACCTGAGGGTTCTGGGATGGCGCGCGAGAAGCCGCCGACCGTGCGGTCATCTGAGACGTACAGCGCGCGGTGATAAGCATCTCACCAACGCGTCCCCCCGCAGCACGATCATCGCCGGTTGAAATCCCCGCGGAGCGGGGATGGCGATCCTGCTGGAGGCGCGCGAACTGGGCGGCGGGCGGGCTCTCCTCGAAGCCATCCTCGAGCACGTGCAAGCCTGCGGGGCGCACAAGGTCGAGGCTCCTCCAACGCGACCAACCGGGTTAGCGGCGCTCGTTTCAGCGACATGCTCTAACCCGATAACGAGTACGACCTGAGCGACTTCTGGGCCGCCGCCGACGCCGGCAACCCGCCCGCCGTCTCGTTCATCAAGGCGACGGGGTACGAGCAAGGCAGGATCGGCGCTTCCAGCCCACTGCTCGAGCAGCGGTACATCGTTGGCGTCGTCAACCGTCGGGAGGATCTGCCCGGCTGGAGCAGCACCGCGATGGTAATCATGTACGACGACTCCCACGGCGGCTACGACCACGTGATGCCCCCGATCGTCAACGACTCAGGACGTCCCGTGCGACGGCCGGGTGTGCGCGCATGTCGGCGGCACCGCCCGCGGCTCGCCGCCTTGAGTTTTGAAGCCGAGCGGAGCGGTCGCGCGGCCCGGAGAGGGACCGGGTTTGCGGTTTCGCGCGTCGACTTGCGGTGCGCCACACCCGCGGGCGCGCAGGATCGTGATCTCTTCGCGCTCGGCAAACGACAGGTAACGCCCCGACAAACGGGCCTGGGTGACAGTCGGCATCCCGCCACCCTCGCGAAACCACCGGACACCAACCGCCTCTGACACGCCCGCCTCGCTCGCCGCATCCACCGTGGACACACCACGAGCGATCGCCGCCCAGAACCGCTGGCGCTCCTCGCGACGCCCCACCGATGGACGACCCGGCGAGTACATCGCTGCCCGCCGAGCGGCTCGATCTGACCTCCGACGCTGTGCTCCCATCGCAACTCCTCTCATCAAAGGTGTTGCGAGGACCGGTTGAGCCTGGGTTGCGAGCCCTGGTCGGAGTGATGAATCACGCCCGGCCGGGGCCGCCGGCGGGCAAGCGCCATCTGCAGCGCGTCGAGCACCAGGCTCGTGTTCATGTGGGTGGCCATCGCCCAGCCGACGATCAGCCGCGAGTACGCATCCTGCACCGCGGCGAGCTACAGCCACCCCTCGCCGGTGCGCAAGTAGGTGATGTCCGCGACCCACAGCACGTTCGGTGCGGCGGGCCGGAACTGGCGCTCAACGAGATCCTCAGCCGACCTGACGCCGGCCAGTCGGATCGTCGTCCGCCACCGCTTCCGCGGTCTAATCCCCGCGATACCAGCGGCTTTCATCAACCGCGCGACCCGCTTGCGCCCCACCCGGATCCCGTGCTCCAGCCGCAGCTCGGCGTGGATCCGGGGCGCCCCGTAGACGCCCCGGCTCCCCTCATCGATTCCCCTGATCTTCGCAGTCAGCCACGCGTCGGTCAACGCCCGATCAGACGGCGCCCGACGCACCCAGTGATGAAACCCGGTGCGGCTGACCCTCAGCACCCGGCACAACACAGCGACGGAATAGTCGCCCTTCTCCGCGGCGATAAACGAAAACACCTCGCCTACCGCCCGTCGCTCTCCTTCGCGAAGAAGACGGCCGCTTTTGAGAGAATCTCCCGCTCCATCCGCAGCCGCGCGTTCTCATCGCGCAACCGCCGAAGCTCCTCACGCTCCTCGCTGCTCAGACCGCCCGGACGCTCACCACGCTCGGCCCTCTCCTGCTTGATCCAGTGACGAAGCGTAACGTCAGAGATGCCCAGATCCTTAGCGAGCTGGCGCTGGGGCTTATCACCCAGCAAAGCGAGCTTGATCGCCTCCCGAAGGAACTCCTCCGGATACGGCGGCCTCGTTCTCGGCACTTGAACCTCACTTTCTCCGGCTGATGACCGGAAGCGTTCAAGTGTGCCCCAAACCGGGGCAAGTCCAGAAGACCACGGGTCGCTTCTGGGCGAGTCCAACAGCGCGCGGCGTGCGCTGATTGTTGCTCCGTGCTTACCGGCAGTCGAAGCCATCCGCGGGCAGCCGCTTGCTGCTGCTCGCAGGCGTGGCCCTAAGATCATGCATTTGCAAAAGCCGCAAAGGAACTCGACGCGACTGGCTGCGAATAGCGGTTCCCAGGCGGGAGGGGCAGTTTGCGCTGCGAGTGTGCTCGGCGATCGTAGCTCTCTCATTGCCGGGTCTGTTGCAATATGTCCTGAATCATCACCTCACGCGCTCGCAGCTCGGCGAGTCGTTGCTCAAGTTCCCGCCGCTCTTTCCGAATCGTTCGCAACTCGGTCTTGGCGTTGAACGAGGCCAAGTAGTCACTCCCCCGCTCTTTGGCTATGTAGGTCTCCAGCTGGTCTCGGAGGAGCCGTAGGTACGGATTCCCCCAGATCGATCCCTCACGGTACTCCAGGTCTCCGGACCTTATGCCTTTGGTAATGAACGCAATGTCGACGCCGTACTCCTTCCGCGCCGTTGCATCGCTCAGCGTTCCTCCCTTCTTATTCCACGCGCCGTATTCAGCCGTTGAGTTCTTCCTTACTAGCCCTCGCTCGTTCATGCGAGTCGAACAGCATGTCTACGAGCATCATGATGACGAACGCGCCCTAACGGTTGACGAAATGCCTCCGCCGGAACGAACCGAACTCCAAGTTCGCTTGCCGCCAGAGCGTAGCGCGAGCGCCGGCGGGAGTGCACCGGCGACAATCGCATCGCCGGAGTTCGAGGCGTGGCGGGCCGCGTCGGCGATCGACTACGCGCACCGCCGGCCGGGCGAGCAGCGTTGGTGGCGTCGGGTCGTTTCGATAAGCCGTCGTCTCAGCGTTCGAGAGCGACCGCGGAAGCAGATCTAGAACGTGGGCGGAGCCGCAGCGGCACGACGGCCCGGAAGGAAGTCGTACTAGCGGTCGGTGCCGTCCGTCCGGACCGGCCGCTAGGGTCTCGACGTGGCCAAGCAGGTGTATGAGTTCGACGCTCGCCTGGTTGGATGCGGGGACGTTCGCCGGAGGATGGGCGTGCGGGGCGATCAGACCTTCGTGCATCTGCACCGCGCCCTGCAGGCCGCGTTCGACTGGGACGACGATCACCTGTATACGTTCTGGCTTGGCCCCAAGTTCTGGCCCCGGGCCGGCACTGAGTTCTGCAACCCAGTCTCATTCGAGAATCCGAGTCCGCTGGCGGCCTTCTTCGCGGGCGAGCGGCCGCGGAAGCGGTCCGCGGAAACGCGGCTCGATCGGGCCCGACTGCTGCGGGGCGTGAAGCTTGCGTACTTGTTCGACTTCGGCGAGGAATGGCGGGTCATGTTGACCCTGAAGACGATCCGCGCCGATGACGGCCGGCCTTACCCGCTTGTGCTGGCGGCGGTCGGCGATGCGCCGCCCCAATACCCGGGCGAGGCTGACGCCGCCTGATCACCGGCTTGCCCCTCGACCGCGCCGGCCGCCTTTAGCGGCGAGCTTGCCCGGGGCTCCCGGGTGGACGAGCGCGCCGCGAGCTGCGCTGCTGCGCGCGCGTGTCACCGAGCTCGTCCGCGTTCCCGTTGTGGATGAGGTCCCGAAGCGAGACATGGTCGCTCGCCCAGGACGGCGTCAGTGCCACGTCCCCGTGCTCGGGACACCGGACTGACGGCAGCCGTGCGGTGACGAACGCCTCGAACGCCATCATGTCCGGCTGGCGCCAGGTGCCCTGTGTGAACTCGACGGCCTGGCATCTGCGCCCGCATTGGGGACAGGGGAACCGCGAACCAGCCCGAAAGCCCAAGCGCAGATCCACTCGCTGATCGGCGAAGTCGACGGCGCTGCTCACCACCCGCCACGGCGGCTCCAGTGGCAAAGCCAGCTCGAAGAGCTGCTTCATGCTCCGGATAGTCACGCCGTCGGTCAACGACCCGGCATGCTAGCGGGCCCGAGCCCCCCGCTCGTCCTCCGCCTCTCGGCAACGGACGCCGCTCTCGGGGTGCATGGAAAGCGGAACTCGGGCGGGAACGAACAAATCCCCGTAGTCTTGGGGCCGCGCCGACTCTTCCAAAAGGTGGCCTGCACGTGCTTGAGAGTCGGCACCGTAAACGAGGTGAGGCACGAGGGTCCGGAGCCCGGGAGCGTGCTCGCCTGAAAAGGCCTCCGGCACCTCCTGTCTGCACGCGCTCTACTTATCGGCATCCGGCTCGCAGCCTTGAGGTCGACCTCGACGCCGGCGCTATGAGCCTCAACGTTCCGGTGAGGGCATGAGCCCGGGCATGGCAGTTCTGACCGTCAGCATGATTGCCATCTGGGTGGTGGCGCTCATCATCGCGATCGCGCTCGCGTCGAGCTCACACAACGCCGGCGCCCGCAGGCGCATGCCGGGATCGGCTCCCTGCGCGGGAGCTCTGTCACTCAACAATCGAAACGCGTATCAGCGTCAGGCCCGTTGAAGGTCGTGCACCTGATGAAACGGTTCAGGCGGTTCGAGGCTGTCGCGGTCGTGATGCACCCGTCGTCGAGCGCAGCCTGTAGCGTCTGAGCAAGCTCGTAACTCATCCCGATACCTCCGCCTCGGCGACGCGCTGCGTACGCCCGGGTTGGTGCGTGGCGAGGCCGGGCGTCCGAGCATACGGGCGGTTCGTCAACGTAGATCTGGTGCGCGCCGGCCCGTCCGGGTCAGACATGTTGGTCTGCGATTCGAGCTGCTCGGCGTCGAGCAGTGCCCACCCGACTCGCTCGATCAGGTGCGCGATGTAGTGGTCGTTTTGCTGGTCAGTGGGAACCGCGCGCTCGGCGAGCGTCACCACTCCATTCCCGCCGTCGGGCGTCTGTGTCCGAACGATGATCTGTGGCATGACGCATTTCCTTTTGGTCCGTGTCTGGGCGGTCTCAGCGACCGCTTGATAGACCGAGTTTCGCCCGTCGCGATCCGCGGCGCATCGGCCGCGGTGGTCCAATCTTCTCCGCGCGGGGTCTTAGGAAATCGCCGCCGAGGCCCCGGTCGGGTCGGGCAACGCATTCAGGCGAGCGCGCAACTCCTCAGCACGGCGCAACGCGGCCAGGGCTGTGCTCTCGTTCGCCATCCCGCACAGGACGCTCGCGGCGTCGAGCGTCAACGCCAGACCGGCTTGCCTGAGCGGCTCCGGCTCGACCGACGCGCACCCGGCGCAATGTCCCCCAGGACCGCCGCGCCGAGCAGCGGATGAAGAACTCAAGCGGCCGCGCCGGCGCGAGGATCTGCGCCGCCGGCGCGATCCGCTGCGGGACGCTCCCGCCCCGAGCTGGCAGCCCTTCGCCGCGTGCTGCCGCGAGCAGCTCGCGCACAAACAAAGGATTACCGGCCGTCGGCTCCCAGCATGCCGCGCAGAACCGCTCGTCGGCTTCCGCGTCCAGCTGCGCGCGCACGATCTCCCCGACAGCAGCCGCGCTCAACGGCCAAGCGCGATCCGATCGACCCAATCCTCGCCGACGAGCTGCTCGAGCTCGCCACGCAAACCGATCCGATGGCGGCTCCCCCGCCATCACACCCAACGCCCCTGCACCCACCCTCGGACAAGCGATCAGAAGAAGCGTCATCAAAGTGCCGGGTCTCCCGGCGCCTGACTCCGCTAAATGATCTACCCACCCACGATGCGCAGATCATCTGAGCCGACGCGAACAACGTCGCCCGAACGGAGCTGGCGGCCACGCCGTAGCTCCGGCACGCCGTTCACCGCTACCCGACCGTCGGCGATCAACGCCTTTGCATCCGCCCCGTCGGACGCAGCACCGGCCAGCTTTAGCAGCTGACCGAGACGAATCATCTCGCCTGAGATCTCGATTTCTTGATCCACGACGCAAGTGTCTCACTGCCCGACCGCTCGGCATAGAACGCGCCGTCTCGTGGGAGGTCGGGTTCCAGACGCGGTCCCACGGGGTCCTTTACGGTCGGCCATTACCCTCCCAGATAATGGACTCGACCCTAATGCCGCCTCCCCACAGCGACGATGGTGTCTGCTTAGGGCTGAGGCCGCGCAGTGGTTCCTCGTGTCTAGAAGCGTGTTCATAGGTCAGGGTAAGCTTGGCTGAGTGGTTGCAGATTGCGGTGCTCGGATCGGTGTGCCGACGTTGACGCTCTGATATCACGGCAGCCGCAGGCCCGCATTGACGCGGGGCAGCGGCGACAACAATCGGTTGGAGGACACGATGCCTGGACTTACTGGCCGCATTTCGACACTCACCAAGGCGAAGATTTCGCACATGCTCGATCACGCCGAGGATCCAGCGGAGACGCTTGACTACGCCTACGAGCGCCAGCTCGAGGATCTCCAGAACGTAAAGAAGGGAATCGCCGATGTGGTCACGGCAAAGAAGCGGCTGCAGCTGCAGGAACAGCAGCTCCGCGAGCAGGCCGCCAAGCTCGATGGCCAAGCGCGGGACGCGATGTCCGCCGGTCGGGACGACCTTGCCCGAGCGGCGCTCGAACGCAAGCAGATGATCGTCCAGGAGACAAGCTCGCTCGATCAGCAGATCTCGGAGCTCGAGTCAGAGCAGGACAAGCTGACCGCAGCCGAACAGCAGCTCCAGACCAAGATCGAGCAGTTCCGCTCGAAGAAGGAGGTCATTAAGGCGCAATACTCGGCGGCCGAGGCACAGGTCCACATCTCGGAGGCGGCCACCGGCGTGGGGGATGAGATGGCCGACGTCGGCGCCGCGATGCAGCGCGCGATCGACAAGACCGACCAGATGGAAGCGCGGGCGTCGGCAGTCGAGGAGCTGCAGGCAGCCGGCACCTTCGACGACCTAACCACACTCGGTCCGGGGCAGGACGACGTCGACCGCCAGCTCGATCAGCTCGGCGCCAAGACCGCGGTCGACGATGAGTTCGCCAAGCTCAAGGCCGAAGTCGGGCCCAGCGCCCAGCCGTCCGCGCTACCAGCGGGCGAGCCCGCCGGAGGGGAGCCAGACGCGACTCCGACCGAGCCGGGTACGTAGCGACTCCACGAAACCCGTCGAGTCGCCGGACCTCGTCCGCTGATCCTGGGTCGTCCGGTCGCTGCACCGGAGCGAGTCACGGGGCTCGTCTGCCGCGTTTCAGCTCAGTGCGCAGCTTCCTGCGCGCGTCGCGGTAGTTTCCAGCCCGGACGGACGAAGTGGCAGGTGTAGCCGTTGGGGTAGCGCTCGAGGTAGTCCTGGTGCTCGGGCTCTGCCTCCCAGAACGGTCCGGCGGGCGCCACCTCGGTGACGACCTTCCCCGGCCACAGGCCAGAGGCGTCGACATCGGCGATCGTGTCCTCCGCGATCCGGCGCTGCTCCTCGTCGACGTAGTAGATCGCCGAGCGATAGCTCGCCCCGACGTCGTTGCCCTGACGGTTCTTCGTCGTCGGGTCGTGAATCTGGAAGAAGAACTCCAGCAGGTCCCGATACGAGATGCGCTCCGGGTCGAACAGGATCTCGATCGCCTCCGCATGCGAGCCGTGATTGCGGTAGGTCGCGTTCGGCGTGTCGCCGCCGGTGTAGCCAACGCGCGTGCCGATCACGCCATCGAGCTTGCGAATCAAATCCTGGACACCCCAGAAGCACCCGCCCGCAAGGATCGCCTTCTCGGTTGCTGCCATCTCTCTGCTCCTCCTCATCGTGATCGCTTGGTTGCGCTGAACATATGGTGACGGTTGCGCTGAGCATATGGTGACGACCCGGAGATGCGCGGGTCGGAGCGAACGCGGCCTGTCCTATCGCGCCGGCCGGCTGAGGGCTTGGATGCGCCGCTTCAGGAACGCGATCTCAGCGGCGTTTTGGCTTCGGTCGATCGCAGCTTGGTAGGCGGCTGTCGCCTGGTGTGCCTGGCCAAGGCGTCGTAGGAGGTCTGCCCGGATTGCGTGGTACAGGTAGTAGTGGCCGAGCGTTAGTCCGTCGATCAGTTCGAGCGCCTTCCGGGGCCCGTGGACCTCGGCGACCGCGACGGCTCGGTTGAGTGCCACGACCGCGGTCGGGGTGAAAGTCAGGAGTTGGTCGTAGAGGGCGAGGATCTGGTTCCAGTCGGTTTCGGCCGCTCTTGGGGCGTCGCTGTGGACAGCGTTGATTGCGGCTTGGAGCTGTCCGAGGCGGATCGCCTCGGTGGCGAGCTCGTCGCGGATCAGCCGCTCGCCGGAGCTGGCGGCATAGCCCTCGTTGAAGATCAGGTAGACGACGGCCAGTACCGAGGTGAGACGCTCTGGCAGGTCAGCCTCGCTGGGGACCTGGTACGGATCCGGGCGTCGCGGATCTTCCCCTTCGCGCGGACCAGTCGCTGCGCCACCGTCGCTTCGGGCACGAGGAACGCTCGCGCGATCTCCGGGGTACGCAGCCGGCCGAGCAGCCTGAGCGTCAGTGCCACCTGAGCGGGGCGGCCCAGGGCTGGATGGCAGCAGGTGAAGATCAGGCGCAGGCGGTCGTCTTGCACAGGGCTCTCCTGCGCCTGCTCGTCGCGGGCGTTCAGCAGCGCCGCTTGGGCGTGGCGGTCATCGCGCGAGGCTTCTCGGCGCAGCCGGTCGATCGCTCGATTGCGAGCGGTGGTGATGATCCGGCCCGCCGTCGCTGGCGGCATTTCGGTCTCAGGCCACCGTGCGACCGCTGTGGCGAACGCTTCCTGCACCGCCTCCTCGGCGATGTCGATGTCGCCGAACACGCAGGCCAGCACCGCGACCGCCCTCCCGTACTGCTCGCGAAAGACACGCTCGATCTCCGAACGCGTGACCGCCGGCACGCTTTGCCCAGTCCACGATCTCGCCCTGGAACGGACGCGTGCAGCCCGCCGGAGAACACCCAGGCACCGGCACCGCGCATGTCCTCCTGCACCGCCAGCACCTCACCGGAGATCTTCTGCAGTACCTCGGGGGCTGGGACGGGTCCGTCGGGCTGGTAGATGCTCAGCAGGTACTGCTTCATGCTCACTCCTCTCGTCCGGAACTCCTCCTCCGGCCAGGCGCTGGACTTCGCGCGAGCATGGCCATGGGGGCTCATGGTCGCCGTGCGCAAACCCGTCCCGCGTGTCCTCGTCGGGGCCGCCCGGTCCCTGCATCACGCCGTCAAGCGTCACGTGATTCATCACGATTACGTTTCCCATCTCCTGTCCTTTCGGTCTAGGCGGCGCCACCCAGATGCGCCCCCTGGGGATTCACGAGAGCAGGGTGATTCCGGTTTCTCACCCCCTAAACGAACGCGAACAGCCGAAATCGAGACCGGTGATCGCGTTGGCGGTGGGAGAGGCCGCGCAATCACAAGAACGGCGTCTCTCGCCGCCGCAGTCGATCGCGAACCTGCTCGTCGCCATGAGCGATGTGAGACGTCAGAGTGGGGCTTTAGGGTTGCGGGCATCGGTGTATCGGTGCTATACGGGGCCGGTGTCGAAGGCACTGGAGACCTTTATCGGTTGATTACGCTTTGCTCAGCCCTTCCGTTTGCTTGGTAGAGGTCGTTGTCGGTGAGGTTTGAGCTGCAGCCCGCTCACGGGCGCAGGCGCCGCCGCGGTGCTCGGCGGGGCGCTGGCGTGCGCCGGCCGGCCGCTCCGCGCCGTCTACCGCGGGCGAGGTGGGTCGTGCTGGCTTCGCTGCTGGCACTTGCGGCGGTTGTGTACGTTGTGTTCGCGCTTGTGCGCCCGGCGCCGACGCCCACGATATCTGCGACGCCGACGGGTGGTTCGTTCGCGCGTGGATTGGTGCGCCTCGCGTGGCCGAGCCAGGGCGAGGCCGCGGTCGGGGTGCAGGGGGTCGGGCTGCTCGGCTCCCACGGTGCTGGACAGCCGACGCCGATTGCCAGCATCGCGAAGGTGATGACCGCGATGGTGGTGTTGCGCGATCACCCCCTGCACGGCGGCGCGAACGGACCGCTGATCACCGTGAGCCCCGCCGACGTGCGGGCGTACCGCACCGACCTGGCCTCGGGACAGTCGGTGGTCGCGGTCAGCGCGGGTGAGCGGCTCACCGAGCGGCAGGCGCTGGAGGCCCTGTTGCTGCCGTCCGGCAACAACATCGCGACGCTGTTGGCCGACTGGGACGCGGGAAGCGAGGCCGGGTTCGTAGCCAGGATGAACGCGCAGGCGCGAGCACTGGATCTTGTCCATACGCATTACACCGGGGCCAGCGGTGTGCAGCCCAGTACTGTGAGCACGGCGAGCGACCAGGTGCGCCTGGCGATGCGCGCGCTCGAGGTCCCGGCGTTCGCTCAGACCGTAGCGATGGCGACGGTCACGCTGCCCGTTGCCGGGCGCCAAAGCAACAGAAACGTGCTGCTAGGCAAGGACGGGATCGTTGGGATCAAGCCGGGAACCACGATGGCGGCAGGCGGATGCTTAGTGTTCGCCGCCCGTGCGCCGGTCGGCGGTCGCTCGGTCACCGTGGTCGGCGCCGTCCTGCATCAACTGGGGAACGGAACGCAGCCCAGCATGCTCGCCGCGGCCTCTGGCGCCACCACGGCGCTGCTCGACAGCACCCGCCCCGTGCTGGTCAGCCGCATGGTAATCAGGCGCGGTATGGCGCTCGGCTCGATCAGTGCGCCGTGGGCAGATCCCGTGCCCGTGCAGGCGGCCCGGTCGACGCAGCTGATCGGCTGGCCGGGGTTGCCCATCCACCGCACGATCAGCTCGGCCCGGGTCCCCGCCCCGATCAGCGCGCGGGCGAACGTAGGAACGGTGGTCGTCGAGGCGGGTAGGCAGCGCGAGACCGTCCAGCTGGTCGCGTCGGAGGCGCTGGCGGGTCCCTCCCTTGCCTGGCGTCTAGCCCACCCTTGAACGACGGGGCGACCGTCTGCGCCTCGTCCCAAAAGGGACGTGGTCTTGAGCGTCCCCCTTGGCAGGGCACCCACCGGTAGGAGCCCGAGTGTCGTTCTGCTCGACAAAGGACGCTCTCGCACCGCGATGCCGCGATCGCGTCAAGGAGAGTCCCGCTTCTCCCCGACTGCGGCCGTCGCCGCGGGTGGGCGTACGGCGCTTACTGTCGATTTCGCAGCGGACCGATCGATCGTCGAGGGCCCGAGGCCGACGATCTCGATGGTGTCGCCCGGCTTGCACAGTTTGATGGCCTCGGTCTCTCGCCTTAGCAGCAGGCGTAGCTGCACGAACGCGGCGATGCCCAGAACGGCGGGAATCCATAGTTCGATCACGCGGTAGAGCAGGACCGCTGCGGTCGCGGTGAGGGCGGGCAACCCGTAGAGGACGAGCGCTCCTACGAGCCCGAGCTCGACCCCGCCGATCCCGCCAGGAACCGGAAGCCAGTTACCGAGTTGGCCGATCAGGTAGGCCATCCAGATGAGAGCCAGCTCCGGCGAGGCTCCCACCGCCCGGAAGCTCGCCCAGAAAGCGAGCTGGTCGAATACCAAGAACCCCACGAGCCCGACGAGCAGGAGCGGGTTAGCTTGCCTGAGTTGGTGAAGCGCCTCCTCGATGCCATCGGACGTGGCTGACAGCGCTGGAGCGAGGCGGACCCATCTCGACCGCTCACCCTGCCGCCTTATCCGCGCCTCGACCCCGGGTGCCAGCCGACGCAAGGCGAGCGTCGCCGCGATTGCTCCTGCGGCGACAACCGCGGGGAGCACGGTGCGAAGGAGTCCGCCGCCGCCGGGAAGGATGCCTGTCGCCAATCCGGCGCCCAAGAGCAAGAGCATCGCGACGGGCACAGCGCTCGTCAGCAAGAAGAACGCGATCGTCTTGCGTGCGATCTCGTCAGCGGGCATTCCGCCGCGGCGGAGCGCCCAGACTCCCAGCGCCAAGCTGCCTGCGCCACCGAGCGGGAACAAGGAGCCGGCGCCCTCCTCGGCGACCCCGATCTTGTAGCTCGTGGCCCAGCTCATCCGCGTGCAGAACACGGCCCGGAAAGCCGGAACGTAGGCCAGCACCGACAGTACCTCGAACGCGCAGGCGATCACGAGCCACACCGGCCGCGCATGGGCAAACCGGCTACGCAACTCCCCCAGGCCCGGCGCGAGAGTCACGAGCACCACCGCGATCGCGACCAACCCACTGAGCCTCAGAAGTCCGCGTCTCAGTCGGTGAGGCGAGACATCGCTCGGGAGCGGCTCGAGATCTGCGACACGGGACGCGCCGCCCCTCTCGGCGGTTACAGGCAGGTCTTCTTCTTGCATGGGCTTATGCGGCGACGCCCCGTCTTCCGGTGGCCGGTCGTTGGTTCCGGTATCCACCGTGGTCGGTTCTCAAACCGGAAGATGCGCCGTGGTGGGGTCATCGGCGGATGTGCCGGCCTGGCGTCCGCTTGTGCTGGCGACCGCCACGGGTGCGCACTGCGCGCACCCGACCGCTCGAGCGGCGAGGTCGGGTGGCACGGCCACACCTTTGCGATCGCGAACCCGGCGGGTTCTCAGCTGCAGTGCCGCGACGGTCCAGGCCGCACCGAGGAGTACGGCGGCGGCGATGAACGCGACATGGAAGCCGGATACTCGGGCTGCAGGAACGGAGCCGGGAGTGAGCGGGCCGTGGAGGAGGCTTGTCGTCCGGCTCGCGGCGAGGGTCGAGAGGATCGCCAACCCTATTGACCCTCCGACCTGCTGGGCGGTGTTGAGCAGACCGGATGCCAGCCCGGCATCTTCACTGCTCACCTCACTCGTACCGGCCAAGGTGATCGGGACAAACGTCAGTCCTAGTCCGAGACCCAGCGGGAGAAGGCCCGGGAGTAGGTTGGATACGTAGCGTCCATGCACAGGGAGTTGGGTGAGGACGATCATCCCGGCGGTCGCGAGCGCGAGTCCGATCACGGGGACGGCGCGGACGCCGAGGCGGGGGACGAGCTTGCGCGCGACTATTGCGCCGGTGGCGATTCCTGCGGAGAACGTGAGGAACGCGGCACCTGCGCTCAGCGGCCGATATCCGAGGACCTGCTGGAGGTAGAGCGACACGAAGAAGAACGTCGCGAACACCGCGGCCGCGGTCAACAACAGCGCGAGGTCGGCGGCCGCCAGGGCGAGGCCGCGGTCGGGGTGCAGGGGGTCGGGCTGCTCGGCTCCCACGGTGCTGGACAGCCGACGCCGATTGCCAGCATCGCGAAGGTCATGACCGCGATGGTGGTGTTGCGCGATCACCCCCTGCACGGCGGCCGCCACGACGCGAGATCGGTCAGCACTCCGCCCAGCAGCAGCCCCACGGCGCCACCGCCGGCGGCGATCGCGCTCCAGATCGCCAGCGCCTTCGCGCGATCCTTCGCGTCGCTGAAAGTCGTCCGATCAGGTCACCGGCGCGCCCGCCCAACAGCATGAAACCGCCGAAGATCAGCGTGTACGTGTTGATCACCCATTGCAGGCTCGACGGGCTAAAGCGCAGGCCACGCTGAATCGACGGCAGCGCGACGTCTACGATCGCTGCGTCGAGAACGACCATGAACTGGGCCACGCAGACGATCACGACTACGAGCCAGGGGTCGCTGGTCCCGGTCACGCGCCCACCGGCCACAGCTGACTCGCCCGGCAATTGTGGACCCGCAACGACGGCCGCATCGCTTGCCTCGACAACTGACGGGGTCGTCCGGTCGCCGATCAAGCCGGTGCCAGCTCCTTGAAGAGCCGCTCGTTGAGGACGATATTTCGTGATCTTGCGACCTGCCTTCCGGTATTGGCTGCCTGCGAGCAAGGGCCGTCAGGCGGCCCTCACCTCACGTGCGTAACTCCCGTGGCGGAACTCGTCGACTAGCCCTGGATGGGTCGGGGACCAACCGAGCTGGTCCCGAGCCTTGGCCGCGAATGTGCCCTGATCGAGCAGTAGGACTTCGGCGAAGTAGTCGCCCAACCGTGCCCGAGCCTCATCAGCGGAACCGGGGACCGCTCCGGGAGCGCCGGCTGCGACAGCGGCCGCCTGAGTTACTTCGGCGACGGTCGGGTTCAATCCATTCCCGACGACGTAGCGGCCACGAGCCGAGTCGGACTCGAGCACGCGTCGGAAGACGCTCGCAAGGTCCGCGACATGGACTGTCGGCCAGTGCTGTCGTCCGGTGCCCAACATGATCAGGTTGCCGGCGTCGTCTCGGGGTGAGTTGAGCAGGAGCCCGGGAATCCCTCCGCCCCCCGTCGCCATAGGCGACGCCGGAGACGATCACGACTCCGCGCAGGTCTGGGGCCTGGAGGATCCGGCGTTCGATCGGCTCCTTCCATGCCACCAGCGCAGGTGGCTTGAATGGCGACTCCTCGCTGATCGAGGTGTTCTCGCCGTAGATCCACAGTCCGCTGATCGCCGATGTAGCGCAAGCCCTGTCGCGCGCACAAACACCAGATTCCGGCGTCGCCGGCTCACCAGGTCGGGCGGCAAGATGATCACGTGGCCGCACCGCCGGGCTTGTATACGATGCGGATAAAGGGTCGGCTCGGACCTACCGCCCTGTCGGCCTTTCCCTCGATGGTGTCTGAGGTGAAGGGCAGCGAGACCGTGCTCACCGGCTTACTTAAAGATCGGTCCGCGGTGTTCGGCGTCGTTGCGCAGATCGAAGCGCTCGGCCTCGAACTGCTCGAACTCCGACAGATCCGGGCGAAACCGAAACCGCCTGAGACCACAGACCCAGGAGCGCTCGATGACCGCGGCTGACCCAGCATGTGCTCGTCGGTGGCTGATCCTCGCCGTCAGGAATCGACAACCGAGATGAAAACGACGACATTTCTTGGCGACAAGCCGATCAACCGCATGGGTTATGGTGCGATGCAGCTCGCCGGTCCCGGCGTGTTCGGGCCACCACGCGACCCAACTGCTGCTCGGGCCGTACTGCGCCGGGCGATCGAGCTCGGCGTTGACCACATCGACACTTCGCAGTACTACGGACCGGACGTTGTCAACGACCTGATCCGTCAGGCGCTGCATCCGTATCCGGAGCATCTCAAGCTGGTAACCAAGGTGGGCGCACGGCGCGACGACGCAGGACGGGTACTCCCCGCGCAGCGGCCCGACGAACTACGCACCGGGGTCGAGGCGAACCTCCGCTCACTTCGAGTGGAGCGTATGGACCTCGTGAACCTGCGCCTGGTTGAGGCACGACACGACACCGCCATGCGGCTCGAAGAGCAGTTATCTGCGCTCGAGGACATGCGCCAGGAGGGCAAGCTCGATCTGATCGGGCTCTCCAATGTCGATCAAGCAACGGCGCGGCGCGCGCTCGAGTTCGTCGACGTGGCCGAGATCCAGAACGCCTACAGCATCATCGACCGTCAGGACGACGAGCTGGTCGAGTTTGCCCGCGAGCGCGAGATCGCGTTCGTGCCGTTCTTTCCCCTTGGCTCGGCGTTCAGGGGCGGGCCGGCGCGACTGGCCGGAGACCCCACAATCATCCGGGTTGCGGACAAGCACGGGGCCACGCCGTCCCAAATCGCTCTCGCGTGGTTGCTGGCACGCTATGACCGGATGCTGCTGATTCCCGGCACGCGCTCGGTCGCGCACCTCGAGGAGAACATGGCTGCGACCGAGCTCGAGCTCGATGACGGCGATCTCGCCGCCCTCGATCGCGTCGAACCGCGCGACGACGGCGCAGAGTGAGGTCCCGGGGTACCGGTCGGCGTGTCTCCTGCGCCGAGCCCGTAAAGGCGTTGGCTGAGCGCGCGCCGGGGACGGGTCGCCTGAGAATCACCGTCATTCGGTGAGGACAGCTCACCTGGGCCGGGGCGATCGTGCAGCCCGTGCAACAGCGCCCACAGGTCTGCATGGCACGAAGTTCGGCTGCGGTGCTGGCTTCTGCGCGGCATGCACCGTGCTGATTGACGGCGCGAACATGAAGTCCTGCCAGACCGCGACCGAGCGAGCGGTGGGCAAGGCCGTTACGACGGTCGAAGGGGCCTCGGGCAGCGTGGTTCGACGCAGTGCGCGACGCGTGGCACCGCGGCAACGTCGTGCAGTGCGGTTACTGCCAGCCGGGGCAGACGCTGGCCGCTGTGTCGCTGCTCGAGTCAGACCCGTCCCCTGACGACGCGAAGATCGACGAGTGGATGAGCGGGAACCTGTGCCGCTGCGGCACCTATCCGCGAATCCGGGCTGCGATTCACGAGGCCGCGGGAACGCTGGTCTCAGGCCCAGAGCCCGCTCCGCTCACCGCTCCCCCGGAGCCTGAGGTAGGCCGGCTAACTCCTGAAGAGATGGCCGACCCGGTGCACCCATACATCCGGATCCGCGACGACGGGACGATCGTCGCGTACTCAGGCCAGATCGAGATGGGGCAGGGAATCCACACGGGGCTGGCGACGATCGTCGCCGAGGAGCTCGACGCCGACTTCGACTCGGTTCGCGTGGTCAACGCCTCAAACGGGACCGGGCCGATGGGGGACGTGTACGGAAACCCCGTCTTCGGCGGCGCTTTCAGATCACAGGCAATTCCAATTCGATGCAGGGGTTCTGGGGCCGCTATCAGCTGGCGGCCGCTCAGGCTCGAGCGCGGCTGGCGGCCGCCGCCGCGGAAGCGTGGAACGTGCCCGTCGCCGAGATTGCGATCGACCATGGCATCCTCAGCCACGCCAGCGGCCGGGATGCGACCTTCGCCGAGCTGGCAGCGCGAGCCGAGCAGCTACCGGTTCCGGACGGCGTGCAGCCAAAGGATTCGGCCGACTACAAGTTGATCGGGCGCCAAGGGCGGCTGCGGGTCGATTCAGTGCCGAAGATTCTCGGCGCCACCCGCTTCACGATCGATGTGAGTCTCCCCGCGATGCTGACCGCCGTCGTGCTGCATCCGCCGCGCTTCGGGGCCACGGTCGCGTCGGTCGACGATCGGGCCGCGCGAGCCGAGCCGGGCGTGACCGCGGTGGTTCCGATCGAGCAGGGCGTCGCCGTAGTCGGGGAGTCGCTCGCCGACGCGCAGGCGGGCTCCGCGCGCTGGGCGTGGAGTGGGACGACTCGGGCGCCGAGCGTCGGAGCTCCGAGGAACTGCTGGCCGAGCATGTCCGGCTCGTGGAGTCGGGCGAGAAGGCGGTGGTGGCGCGCGACGACGGCGATGTCGATAAGGCGCTCGCGGACGCGGCGTCGACTGTCGACGCGATCTATTCGTTGCCGTACCTCGCTCACGCCCCGATGGAACCGAACAATGCGGCGTGCCGGATGCGCGAGGATGGCGTGCTCGAGGTCTGGGCGGCCACCGAGACACCCGAGTACGTGAAGATGAATGCCTCGGCAGTCGCCGGGATCGACAAGGAGGAGGTCGAGGTCCACGTGACCTTGGCCGGCGGGTCGTTCGGGCTCCACTCAAGCGCCGAGCGCGACCCTGTGACCGAGGTGATCGAACATCCCGACCCGATGGCGATGTGCCGCTGCGGACACTCTTCGAACAAGCCGTTCTGCGATGGCACACACGCCACGATCGACTTCGACGGAACCCTGGCGAACTGATCGCCCAGGACGCGCGATCCACGGCGATGAAACGCCTGCCGCCGACAGTGGTGGATCCCCGAAGCGTTAGTCGCGCTGTAGCGCTTCGAGCCCACCACGGAGGAACTCGAGTACCTGGTCGAGGGTTGCTATTCCCTGCTCGTGGGTGACGGGCTCGCCGCCTGATTCAGCCTCCATGAAGCGATCGCGTACGGTGGTGAAGGCGGCCGTCATCGAGGCCGCAATCAGAAGCGTGCGGATGTCGTCGGACTTGGTGCCGAGGTCCTTGGCGATCGACTCGGCGAGGAGCGGCTCGAGTGACGAGTGACGGGCGCGCATCTTCAGCTGCAGTGAGGGATTCCCGGTGATGATCTTCTTGCGGAGCTGCGCGTCCTCGTCCGGCGGCTCTATGCTCGCGAGGAACTCGCGGATGGCGTCGACGGTCGTGCTGCCCGCCGGCCGCTCATCGAGTCTGCGCTTCAGGTTGTCGAGGAAGACGAGCTCCTGGCACAAGAGGATGTCTTCCTTGCTTTCGAAGTAGGCGAAGATCGTCCGCGGGGAGACGTCCGCAGCCTCGGCGATCTCGGCGAGAGTGGTCTCGTCGTAGCCGCGCTCGGCGAACAGCTTCAGCGCCGCCCGCGCGATCGTCTCGCGAGTCTGCTGCTTCTTGCGCTCGCGGAGCCCGAGCTTCGTGCGGGACGTGTCCAGGGAGCTCATTTAGGGGTCCAGTTTACCAAAATTTCATACGCGGAAATTTTGCAGCGAGTGTTGACTTCGCACTGCAGTCTAGCTATAAATGCAGCGCTTGCAAAATTTCTACTCGTGAAAGTCGACTCGGAAATGGTGAGAATCGCCCGCTGGACAATGGCGCACCGACGGATCGTGGTGGTCGCCTGGATCGTGGCCGCGGTCGGGATCTTCGCGGTCTCGAACTCGGTTGGCAAGAAGACGGCCAGCAGCTTCACGCTGCCGGGCACCGGCTCGCAGCAGGCCGTCGATCTGTTGCAGAGCCGCTTCCCCGCTCAGGCCGGGGACGCCGACCAGATCGTGTTCCAGGCGAAGACCGGCAGCCTCACGGACGCGGCCGACCGGACCGCAATCGAGGCAACGGTATCGCGCGTCGCGGGCCTCCCGCACGTGACGAGCGTCGTCAGCCCGTACGCGCCAGGGCAGCACGCGATCTCGCGCGACGGGACGATCGGCTTCGCCACCGTGAACTTCGACGAACGCGCCAACGCGCTCCCCACGGCGGCGGTCGACAGAGTGATCTCGACTGCCGAGTCCGCGCGCTCGTCCTTGTTGGGCGTCCAGCTCGGAGGGCAGGCGATCGAGCAAGCGCAGCAGGCGTCGCTGGGGTTCGCGACGGTCGTAGGGATCGCGGCGGCGATCTTGATCCTGCTGATCAGCTTCGGATCGTTCAGTGCGATGGGTCTGCCGATCGCCACCGCGCTGCTGGGCCTCGGGGCAGGGATCGGGGTGATCAACCTCGCCAGCCATGTGGTCGACATGCCCAGCTTCGCCTCGGAGCTGGCGCTGATGATCGGGCTGGGCGTCGGCGTCGACTACGCGCTGTTCATCGTCACGCGCTTCCGTGAGAACTACCGGACGAACGGAGGCCACGTACAGCAGGCCGTCGAGGCGGCCCTCAACACGTCCGGCCGCGCCGTCCTGTTTGCCGGCGCCACCGTGGTGATCGCGTTGCTCGGGATGTTCGCGCTCGGGGTCAGTCTGCTCAACGGTGCCGCGGTCGCCGCCGCGATCGGAGTGGTGCTCGTACTCGCCGCGTCCCTCACCCTGCTGCCTGCGCTGCTCAGCCTGGCCGGTCCGCGGATCGCCCGACCGGGGAGACGCCAGGCCGCCCGTGAGGCCGGCGCCGCGACGCCCGGGTTCTGGCTGGGGTGGGTGCAGCGCGTGCAGCGGCGCCCCGCCGTGACGGCAATCGCGGCTACGGCGCTGATGCTGGCCCTCGCCGCGCCCGCGCTCGGACTCCGCCTCGCCTCCAGCGACGCCGGCAACGACCCAACCAGCCAGACGACCCGCCAGGCCTTCGACCTGCTCGCCAAGGGATTCGGGCCTGGCTTCAACGGGCCCCTCCAGTTGGCGGTGGCGCTCCCGCGAGCGCACGACTCCGCCGCGCTCACGGAGCTCACGCACACGCTGAGCAACACTTCCGGGATCGCCTCCGTCGCGACGCCAAGGCTGAACGCCCCGGGAACCACGGCGGCAATCTTTGCCTATCCGACGACGTCACCGCAGAGCGCCCAGACGTCCAGCCTGGTCACGCGTCTCCGCGACTCGGTGATCCCCGGGACGGAGCGCAGCAGCGGAACACGGGTGTACGTCGGTGGCGCCACAGCGTCGCAGGTCGACTTCTCCCATGTCCTCTCGAGCAAGCTGCCGCTGTTCATCGGGGTGGTGATCGGACTGGCCGCGCTGCTGTTGCTCGTGGTCTTCCGCTCGCTCGTGATCCCCGTCCAGGCCGCAGCCATGAATCTCCTCTCGATCGCAGCCTCGCTCGGGATCATCCAAGCGGTGTTCGAGCGAGGTTGGCTCGGCGGGCTGTTCGGGGTCCAGGCCGGACCGATCGACGCGTTCATCCCCGTGCTGGCGTTCGCGATCGTGTTCGGACTGTCGATGGACTACGAGGTCTTCCTGATCTCGCGCGTACACGAGGAATGGCAGGCCCGCCGTGACGCCGGCGCGGCGATCAGGGAGGGTCTCGCCCGCACCGGCCGCGTGATCACGGCCGCCGCCGCGGTAATGGTGGCCGTATTCGGCGCGTTCGCCATCAGCGGCAACCGGGTGCTCGCGATGTTCGGACTCGCGATGGCCAGCGCGGTCTTGCTCGATGCCCTCGTGGTCAGGTTGCTCCTGCTGCCGGCGGTCCTCCAGCTCCTCGGCCGCACGACTTGGGCGCTGCCGCGGTGGCTTGACCGGCGGCTTCCCAGAGTCGCGATCGAGGCCGAGCCGGGTCCGGCGCCGCACCCGTCGCTTGAGCCCGCGTTCGAGGCGGCCTCATGAGCGACGAGCGGACGCTTGATCGGCTGATCGCCCACCTACGCGGCCAGGTCGCAGAGCTCCGGCGGTTGGAGACGGCCGGCGCCGCAGCAGACGAGCTTGCGGAGCGCCGCCGCCTGATCCTCCGCCTCCAGGAACGGCTGGCGTACGTGGTTCGAGACCTCGTCACCGTCCAGCGAACCTCGCCGATCTGATGCACAGCCGGGCGGCGGCCAGCTGCGAGGCCGCCGCCCGCTACATCCCCATCGTCCGATCCTGGGTACCTGGGCCGGTAGGAGTACCATTGACCCATCAACTAACTGACACGACGAACGCGACAACGTTATGAATGCCCTACGAATGATGATCAGGCCGATCGCCCACGGCTGGGTCGTCCAGCTGACCGACGGGCGCGAGCTCGCCCGGTTCCTCGGGCCCGGTGCTCGGTGGCGCGCGATGCGCTACCTGCGACGCGCTGCTGAGGGACTGAGGAACTCCTCCGCGATGCCGGGGCCTGCCGGCGCTCACTAAGCTCCGCGCTTCGGCCCGGCCACGTGCCCCGGGGGTCCAGACGCCCGCCCGGTGATCCTTCGGCTGACCGTCGCGCCCAGCTGGGGGGGACGCGCTGTTATTCGACCGCCGTCCTACACCTACCGACCGGCCGGACGCGCCCGCGTGGCTATCGCGACTGTTGGCGCCGCCATCGGCGCCGGCGTGTGGTTGGAGCGGGGGCTTCGGGCTCAAGCAGTCGAACGCCGAGGAGCTTGCCTTGCTCGTAGACGCGCTCGATCACGTACCCGTTGAGCTCGAGCTCGCCGATGACGACGGCGGGAAAGTCAATCCCACCGGCGCGCAACTGATCGAGCGTTACTGGCTGCGTGCCTGCCTGCCGTAACTGCTCAAGCATCCGCAGTTGTTGGGTTTCAATCAGCGCCATCGACCAGATTCCTCGCCCCATTCTCCCGCGCTCAGGCAGATCTCGTCGGCACCGGCCTCCTGGTCGTATGTGCTGGCCACCGCGGACCTGTCCGCTGCTTCACCGCGAGACGACTCTGCAGTGCTACTACGCGTGAGGCGACAGCGTCCGCGTGCGCGCCGCCGCGAGCTCGATCGCGAGCGGCAACGCGTCCAGGCGGCCACAGATCCGCCGGACGGACTGATCGTCTGCGGTCTCGGGGTCAAAGCGGGCATCTGCTGCTCGCGACCGCTGATAAAACAGCGCCACGGCGTCTTCGTCTGCCAACGGCTGCACCGGGTAGACATGCTCGCCGGAGAGGTGCAACACGGCACGGCTCGTCACCAGCAGGGTCAGGTACGGCGCCCGAGCGAGCAGGTGGGTGAACGCCCGCCCGGCCGCGGGCAGGTGCTCCGCGTTGTCGAGCACGAGCAGCAACTGATACGGGCGGAGCGCCGACGCGACCGTCTCGAGCGTGTCCTGTCCTGGGACCTGCTCGATCGCGAGCGAGCGGGCGATCGCGCCCGCGACGAAGCAGCGGGTCGCGTAGCGGCGCGAGCTCGACGAACGCGGCGCCGTTGGCAAACGAGGGGGCTGCCGCGCGCGCGGCCTCGAGCGCGAGTCGCGTCTTTCCCGAGCCGCCCGCGCCGGTCAGTACGAGCAGCCGGACATCCGCCCGCAGGAGGAGGTCGTGTAGCTGCGCGAGTTCGCGCTGCCGGCCGAGCAACGGGTTCGGGGGCGCCGGCAAGATCGTCGCTGTTGCTTGCGCGTGCGCGACCTCGAGACTTGGGTCCTGCTGCAGGATCCGCCGCTGCAGCTCGCGCAGCTCGCTCCCGGGGTCGAGCCCGAGCTCCTCTCGCAGCCGCGTGGTGAATGCCGCGAACAGCTCGAGCCCCTCGACCTGACGCCCGCAGCGGTACAGCGCGAGCATCGTCTGCGCCGCCACACGCTCGCGCAGCGGCTCATCGGCGCTCAGCCGGCGCAGCTCCGGCAGCAGCTCGGCCTCGTGGCCGAGCGCCAACTCCGCGTCGACCTGTTCCTCGCGCGCGACCAGGCGCAGCTCCTCCAACCGCTCTGCCTCAGCGCGCGCAAAGTCCTCGTAGGCAAGCTCGCCAAACGCCGGGCCGCGCCACAGACCAAGCGCGCGCCCGAGCAGCGAGACGGCCAGCGGATGGTTGCCGTCACGCCTAGCAGTGCGCCCGTCATCGAGCAGCTGTTCAAAGCGCGCTGCGTCGAGCGCGCGATCGTCCAGCTCGAGGGCATAGCCCGCTGCGCGCGTGCGGATCGCGAGCGGTGGTGCGAGCAGCTTGCGCAGCTGCGACACGTACACCTGCAACAGGTTCCTCGCCGACGGCGGCGTCACGGCGCCCCACACGGCGTCGATCAGAATATCGGACGGGACCGCTTCGCCGCCGCGGATCGCCAATACCGCCAGCAACCGCCGCTGCTTGGTCGCGCCGAGCGACACGGGGCCCTCAGCGCCGACGAGCTCAACTGGCCCCAAAACCCGAATCTCCACGATCGTCCCACACGAGTCACAATGCGTGCGCCCCTGCTCGTGGTCGCGCTGTGCGCGCTGAGCACAGCAACCTCATTCGCTCAACCTGACCAACAGGCCGCCGCACGGAAGACCATGCCCGTTCGAGCGGCACTGGCAAACCCAACGCATGGTCCCACCTTGAAGCTCGACGCTCAGCTGATGGTCGCATCGACCACCGAGCACTGCCTCGGCGCCGTCTGCACGATCAACAACCACGGCAACGGGCAGATGACGCATTTCGGCAAGGTCGCGTTCACCACCGTGATCACCGCCGACGGCAATCAGCCGCCGTGTGGTGCCAGCTCACAATGGGTCAACCGGATCGTCCGCACGATCCACACCAAAAAGGGCGATCTCGTCCTAGACGAGGCCGGCCTCCAATGCCCGCAGCCTGGTGTCGGTCCTCGAGTCGACGCGGTCTGGGCAGTCGACGGGGCTGACAGCACCGGCCTCTTCGCCGGCGCCAGCGGACGAGGATCCGACCTCGCCTACCCCACGCGAAACACCGCGACGCCGCGCGGCACCATCACCCTCGCATCGTGACCTAGCCGCAGTGTGGGGCGGCGAACGCCGCCCCACACTGCCATATCAAACCTGGCATTGCGAGCATCACGCTCACCGGCGGCGCAGCCCAGAAGTCGTGTTTGCTTGCCCTCGAATTGATTGGGCAGTCCTGAAGTAGGCGAACGGCCTCACTGGTCCGTTCCCTGACTTGAGTTCGTTAAGACCGACGCCCGATCGAACCCGAACACCTCAATCGCTCTGTTCGGGCCCGGCTCTCACAAAGGACAGCTACGCTTTTGGAGATGAGTGAGAGCGTCCGTATCGAGCGCGGTTGGATCTTCGTCGACGGTACCCGGCAGGACGATGGCACGATCAAGCTCGGGACCGGGGGCGAGATGCGCTTCAGCCCGTTCGAGGCGATGTCACAGCGCCAGGCCGCGCAGATCACCTGGGGTCACATCCTCACGGCATCGGTGCAGCGGCTGGCTTTCTGGCGACGTTAGTGCAACGCCCCGGGAAGCCGCGCCAGTACGCCGATCTTCCACCGCAACGGCCCATAGTGCCAGGCAATGCTGCAGGTCCCTTCGCTTTCCGTGTCCGTCACGATTTCGCTCCTCTCATCTTGGCGCCCCCCGGGCGCGCGCAGTCTAGCTGCGCGGCTGTCGTCAGCTCTCATCAACCGGTTAGGTCTTGCATCGCTGACCGAGCAGCTAGCCGGGCGACTGGCTGGAAGTCAGAGCACCGTGGGCGCCGCAGACGTCGACCTGATTGTGGTCACTAGCAATTCGGGAAAGCCCGTACCGATCGAAATGGTGGCAGCTCCCCGCAAGTCATTCAGCGTCCGTCGTAGAGACATTGCGAAAGCCGGAGCTCGTGATGGTGTACGTATGGACCCTGTCCTCCTCCGGAGCACGAGCGGGCGAGATAAGGAGCAGTCGGGCCGGGATCGTAAGCTACCTGTGTCCCACCCGGCACGAGCTGGCGACGTCTACCAGCTGCACCCGCCCAGCATCCGATACCGCTAACAGCATGGAGACGAGATGACCGACCACGTGTATTCAGTCAGCGAGATCGTCGGATCTTCGCCCAACACGATCGAGGATGCGATCAACAGCGCGCTCATGCGGGCACACAAGACGCTTCGGCACCTGGACTGGTTTGAGGTCACCGAGCTCCGAGGACGGCTCAACACCGAAGGCGCCGTCGAGTGCTACCAGGTGGGGCTAAAGCTGGGCTTCCGTATGGAGGGATGACTGCTACGCGGTGGTCGCCACGGATTGAGGTCGGAGGGTGCACGCCGACGCGTACGGTGCGCTGATCAACGCTGGTGTGGGAGACGTCGTGGAATGACGTGATCCCAGCGTGCATGGCCGGCCGTGCGCGCACTTATCCCATTCGATACACAGCCCCGCTGCCGCTGATGAGAAGCGACCTGCCGCGGACACGACGGCTTTGGGGCTGGGCCCTCGCGATCGGGTTCGGGAACACGACGCTCACGCAGGTCGGGATCAGCGTCGGGACCGAAAGGGCGGGCGCAGCCGTCGCCGCGGTGCCCGACCTCGACATTCCCGGAATCACCGCCGCGCAATTCCTCGCCGGCGGCGTCCCACTGATCCCGCTGGTGCTGTTTACCGGTAGGTCGACTGAGTGGAGCCGGGCATCGCTCGATGCGCAGCTCGCGTTCCTCATTATCGGCGGCCAGGTGCTGGTTTACCTCGGATTCAACGCCGCGCTCAGCCGATGGCCATCCACGCGCGTGTACGCATGGACCTTCCTTGTCCCAGTGGTCGCCGCCGTGACCGACGCCATTCTGGGCAAGCTACCCGGACTCGGCTCAACCATCGGCATCGTGATCGTCATCCTCGGCGTCGCGATCGTCGACCACCCACGCGCGGAGCGATCGGCCGCCGACGGACCTACGCCGCATTCCGCATAGGGCAACGAATCCGAGCATCGGACCCACACACCTGATCTAACCCCGCCCCCGACCTTCGACGGCGGTTGCTGATCTTCTGCTCGTTCACGTTTCGGTGCTTCGGTCACTCATAGCCGTGGGCTTAGCTGCCTCGTGGGTCCGGGGCTGGCAGCTCGAGGGCGGCGGCCGCCCACGGTGGTGCGACCGCTAGCTGGGCGCGTTGGACCTGCCGCACTCGCGGGGCCGTGGGAATGTCGGACAGGCCGGCGCGCGATGCGAAGAAGCCAGCGACGAGCGCAACCACGCCGGGGTCGACGGCGGCGACCGCTTCAGGGGAAGGGCCACCCTCGGCGTAGTCGGACTCGACCGCCCTGCGCAACCCGCAGCGGCTCGTCGCCGTCCTCCCAGGCAAGCAGGCGGGGAAGCCACGGTCCCTTCAGATGCAAGTAGGTGTTCGCGCCGCAACCAGTCGCCCGTCGCCGGGATCAACGGCCTGCTTGACAAATGCCCGGCGTCCGTCGGCGAGGGTGATGAGCCAGCGCGCCAGCGCGCGTTGTTTGTGTAACCACGGGCGACGGGGACCGCGGACGCGAGCCGCCGACCGAGCAGCCGATGCAGCCGATCCGCGGTGTGCGCACGCATCTTCGGGGTTGTGAGAGCGGTGGTTCGCGTCCCGTTCACCGGTTGGGCTCAGGCCCCGCAGCGTTGCGGTGAAGGATCCGGCACCGGTCGGTAGCCCTACCTCAGGAATCGCTCGATCTTCGCCACGAATGCCGCGGCATCCTGGAACAGGAAAGCGTGTCCGGCGTCGGGATAGATGACCAGTTTCGCGCCGTGGACGGTTCTGGCCAGGAGGCGGTCGTTGGCGGTCGGGTCGAGCTCGTCCAGCGCTCCGTCTGCGACCAGCGTCGGCAGCTGCAGCGTTGCGAGCTTGCGCCCGACGGGATCGTTGCCAGCCATCCACTGAGCGATCGCCGCGGTCTGCTGTTTCTTCGTGGCGGCGCTCGGCTCGTAGAAGGGCTTGTACTCAAGGATCCCTTTGACGTAGACCTGGGCTGCACCGGTTTGATTGGCCGGGAAGATGACCGACAGCGCGGCCGCGGGGTTCGGACTCGCGAGGAGCGCGGCGGGGCCAGGCGGAATCGGCTGTGAGTTGCCAGTGCCGGCCTGGGTGGCGGCCAGGATCAGCCGGCCCACCTGCCCTGGATGGAGCACGGCGAGCGCCTGGGCGACCATGCCGCCCATCGACCAGCCGAGCACCCCGGGGCGGCCCAGGCGGAGGGTTGAGATCAGCGCGCTCGTCTGGTTGGCCATCGCGGTGATCGTGAGCGGCGGTCGGAGCGCAGCGGTCTTGCCGACCCCGGCGTTGTCGAACACGATCACGGTGTGATCGGCGGCCAGAGCGTTCACAAATGACGGCGCCCAGTTGTCCATCGAGGCGCTCGCGCCCATGATCAGAAGCAGCGGGCTACCGGACCCCAGCTCGCGGTATGCGACCGGGCCTTCGCTGGTGTGGGCCACGCGCGTCCGCGCGTTCACGACGTCGGGTGGCCGCGCTGCGGAGGCTGGCGTTCTCGACGCCCCGGCGTGAGCTACCTCCGTCCAGGCGCCGAGGACGGCTGCGACGAACAACCCAATGAGCACGATCGTGCGGGAGCGCGCGGCTGCGCGGCCGATAGCGAGGCTCGCATGCGGAGAGCCAGTGTTGAGATCAATCATTGTCGAAGAAGAGATTGCTGAAGATGGTGGTCAGGTGTGAGCGGAGAGCGGCGACCGCGACTGGTGGTGGGAGCCGCTTGGGATCGGTGATCATCTGGCTCCCGAGACCGGCCACCAGGGCACCGAGGATCGTCGCCGCCGTCTTCGAATCGAGATCAACGGCGACCTCGCCGTTTTTCTTGGCCCGATCGATCGCCTGCGCCAACCGGCGACGCAGGTAATCCTGCCGATCGGCCTGGTAGTCCGCCAGACGGCGATCGTTCGCGCCGGCCGCGGAGAAGGCAAGCCGAACCCGCATGTCGTCTCTACGTTCCTTGTCGAGCGGAAGCATCCGGAGCAGGGCCTCATACACGACGGGGCCCACCGGTCCGTCCAGCCTCGTGGACTCAAGCCAGCTGTCAAAGTGCGACGTGACCCGCTGGTGGGCGAAGAGCAGCAACTCGTCCTTTGACGAGAAGTAGTGCTGGACCATCCCAACTGAGGCCCCCGCCTGTTTGGCGATCGTCGCCATCGTCAGACCGTCGAATCCGTCGCGGGCGATCACCTTAAGCGCTGCTCTGCCAAACGTGTCCCTTCGTTCCGTCGGATCAACCACTCGTGACACCCGAGCATCATACGCCCATATTGGACCGACCGCAAGGGTCAATGTGGTGATTGGGGGACGACACCGGATCCCCCCTCCCAACCGCCGTGCGCGTCAGTCGTCTGGAGATATCGTGGCAATATGTCCGTATTACCCCCGCCTCTCGGACGTCACCGTTCCCCAAGGCCGCGCTCGACCGCGGGGCCTCCCGGAGGGCGTGCTGGCGTTAGGATTGCCGCTGAGGTAACACCGCGTGTATCAGCGATTTCTTCTTTTGGCCGCCACCGGACTAGTGCTTTCGTTGCTGACGGGGGCCTGCGGCTCCATGAAGTCTTGGGTTCGCGCTCTGCGAGCAAGGCGGCTGCCCTCTCACAGCCATTGAGCGACGCGATCACAGAGCTGAACGGCAAGCTCTCGCAACTGAGCAAGGCCTACCTCCCCGCGGCGGCGAACCTCAACAATCTCGTCACGGCCACCGCCGCGTTCAGCCGTGACGTGGGCTCCATAAGCGCTGCCATGACCGCCCGCGCGGTGAATTCGTGGTCTCAGAAGGTCGATAAGGACCATCAGGCGCTCGACGCCGCGGCGGCGCGGGTGCGAAGCAACCTCGGGCTGCCACAGCGCGCTTGTTACCGCCCAGCAGTGGTGCCAACTTGCTTACCTCTAGCGGCTTTGCTTTGAGCGCCGCCAAACTGGTCGATGCAGCGCGAGCTCATCTGCCCATCGTTGCCTGTCACAGGCGACGCGGACCCCTGGAGGCCACTATGAGAAGTGTCCGCTGGATCAGCCGTCGGTGGACTTGATCATCGCCGGGACTGTGTCGTTCCCGTCGATGTCGTAGTAGATGCCGGGGAAGGTCTGGAACTCTCCGCTGATGTCGTTGTGGAGATGCGACTCGTTGAAAGTCAGCGCGCCCCAGCCAGCGTCCACCACGTCGAAGACCGCGCCGCCGCCCTCTCTGGCGCTGTTGTTGTCCATCACGGTGCCGGCGATCACTACGTTGTCGTCCTGGCCGTCGAGGTAGATCGCGCCGCCGCTACCGCCGCCCGACGTGCCGCGCGAGGCCGGGTTGCCCCCCCAACCGATGGCCTTGTTGTTCGTGAACTCGCTGTTGAGGATGTCCCACTGGACGCTGATGCTGCTCAGCGCCCCGCCGTTGGAGCAGCGGCCGCCGCGGAACGTGTCGTCGGTGATGTATACGGGGCGGTTCTCGTACTGGGCCAGGGCGCGGATCGCGCCCCCGCCGAGATCGGGGCCGTAGGTGTAGCACTGGTTCTCGACGAACTGCGAGTTGACCGCCTTGAACTGGCCGCCTTCGACGTAGATTGCCCCGCCGCCGTCGACCCCGCCGTACCAGCACTTTGGGATGTTGGCCGTGCAGGTCGCTTGATGCGCGTCGTTGTAGCCGTCCGCGAAGGTGATGTTCTGCACGACGATCTGCGGATCCGGCTGGTTGACGCAGTCATCGGTTGACCAGGTACCTGCGCAGGTGTCCGAATACAGGATTCGGCGCTTGCCGCCTCCGCTCAGAGTGATCAGGCCGCCGCCATCCAACACAACCAAGCGCCGGGTCTTGATCACGCTGGCGGTCGTGGTCATCACGATGGTGACGGGCCTGGGCCCACAGTTGAAGGTGATGATGCCGCCCACGGCAACGTCGCGCACCACATCGGCCGACGTGCAGCTGGCCGGCCTGCCGTTGCCGATCACGTGGTTGGGATGCCTGGTACTGACCGCGCCCCCGGCCGCCGGGACACGGAAGTGCCCCTCGGGATTGCCGAAATCGGGCACCACTGCCGCGGACCTGGTCCCGACCGTCGCGGCGGTGGCGTGCGGCGCGAGCGCCGCAGTTGCCGGCGTCACACCGAGCCCGATGGTGTGCGCACCGATCAGCCCCCAGGCGCCGACCAGAGCACGCAGCAAGGTGCCGAAGCCACCCATCAGGACCATGGCGCGATGCTAGTGCACAGTCTCGGATCAGGCCGAGGTCGGCGACTGCGACGTCGTCCGATGGGCTTCTGCCGACCTCGCGCTCCCGGCGAAGTGATGCGAACCTACTAGGTGGGTTCAATTTCGCTTGACGGAGGTGCGATTCGCGAGTCAGGCGCGGCGGACCAAAAAGCCGCGGCGATGTAGGACACCACGGCGAGCGCGAACAGCAGGCTCATGATCAGCGAGCTGATCTTGTGGTTGTAATCGAGGAAGCTCGCGCCGTTGAACCCGGCCGCGATCGTGAACAGCGCGCCAAGGGCGGCGAGGACGGTCGTGCGTCGTTCGGCCTGGCGCGACAGGGCGAGGACCGCGAGCGTGGCGATCGCGAGGAGCAGGCCCAGGAGGGTGTGCGCGGCGAGCGCGATCGGCGCGTGGGCAATCGCCCAGCCGAGGCTGTGGAGCGAACCGGAAACGTAGCTTGATGCTCCCGCGCCGGGGTGGCGCGCGGGGATGGTCACGTAGAGGTTGACCACCATGCCGACCGCGTACTGGACCAGCAGGAGCGCGAGGACGCCGATGATGGCGAGCCGGCAGCGACCGCCCGCGCCCCGGCTCACGGGTCGGCCTCCGGCAGCTGCTCTGGACACCGGATGTGTTGAACCGGATCGACCACTATGTCACTCATGGGTAACATGATGGCATGTCGCGCAAGCGGACGCAACGTCTTCCCGCCACTGAACGCCGCGAGCTCCTGCTCAGGGCGGCGGCCGAGCAGTTTGCGCGGCACGGCTACCACGCCACCGACGTCGCGTCGATCGCCGCGGCGGCCGGCGTCACGAAGGTGATCGCCTACCGCGCCTTCGGCTCCAAGCAGGCCCTCTACGAGACGCTGCTCGACCGTCATCGCGACGAGCTGCTCGCCACGCTCGTGGCCTCCCAGCAGGTCGAGCAAGTCGATGCAGCGCGACGGATCCGGATCGGACTGGAGGCGTGGTTCGCATACGTGGAGAGCCACCCGTTCGCGTGGCGGCTGCTGTTTCGCGACACCACCGGACTGGCCGAGCTCGAGGAGCACCACCGGCAAATGCGCACACAAGCCCGGGCGGTGATCGCCGGTCTACTCGTTGGGCACTTCTCCGTCCCCGCCGCCGCGGCACAACCAACCGCCGAATTTCTGCGCGCAGCGATCGTTGGCCTCGCACTCTGGTGGCTGGATAACCCCGAGCTCGGGCGCACGCAGATCGTCGAGACGGCCGAGCGCCTCGTTCTCGGCGCCCTTAACAGCGTCAAAGCGTCGACGGGACACGGTCCACGGGCAAGGCCGTGATGGCGTGATTACGAGCCGTAGTACTAGACCGTCCAGTCCAGCGCGTGGTACCATACGGTCTAGTTCTAATACTTGTCGACTCGACCGGGCGCGAAGGAGATCAACCGATGCGACTTGTCGTCGTGAACCACCTCACGCTCGATGGCGTAATGCAGTCTCCCGGCCGGCCCGACGAGGACACCCGCGGCGGTACTGCTGCTGACTTACCAGCCGTTATGACGGTTCCAACCCACCCGACGACAGGAGCTGATCGCATGAGTGACCCACAACTGGTGCTGGACGGCCTGGGCTTTCCCGAGTCGACGCGCTGGCGCGACGGCCGCGCGTGGCTGTGCAACTGGGGCGCGGGCGAAGTCCTGGCCGTGACGGTGGACGGCAAGCGGGACGTGATCGCCCGGCTCGCACCCGCAACGCTTCCCTTCAGCATCGATTGGCTTCCCGATGGGCGGCTGCTGATCATCGACGGGCCGCAGCAGCGCCTCTTGGCGCTCGAGCCGGATGGCACGTTCACCGCGCTTGCGGACCTGACCGGCCATGGCTCAGGGCCGTGCAACGAGCTCGTCGTCGATTCCGCCGGCTACGCGTACGTGAACGGAGCACCGGGAATCGTGCTGTGCGTGCGCCCGGACGGCGACGTCCGCCGGGTCGCCGACGCCCTGCAGTGGCCCAACGGGATGGCGCTGGTCGACGCCGAGCGCACGCTCGTCATCGCCGACTCACACGCGTCCCAGCTCGTCGCCTTCGACGTGGATGAAGCCGGGGCGCTGTCCCGCCGCCGCGTATGGGCCGAGCTCGAGCACGCGCCCGACGGCATCTGCGCCGATGCGGAGGGCGCCGTCTGGGTGGCCAGCGTGCCCGGGCAGTGCTGCTCGCGCGTTCACGAGGGTGGGCAGGTGCTGAACACGGTCACCGTCGACCGAGGCTGTTTCGCCTGCATGCTCGGCGGCAACGACGGTCGCACGCTGTTCATCGGCGCGGCACAATGGCGCGGTATGGACACCGCGATGAGCCAGGGACCGGGCGTCACCGGCCAGCTGCTCGCAGCACCACACCAGCCCTCCCCCCACGCCGGCCGACCATAAGGGAGGAGTGTGACTTTGGTGGCCGCGGCCGTCGCCGTAGGGGTGATGGCTGGGTTGATCGTGTTGGGCTTTGCGGCCCAACCGCGCGCCCAAACGGGATCCTCACCACCGCCGTGCTCGCCTACCGCCTCGCCCACGATCCGCCCGCTTCGCTCGATGCCAACCAGGCTGCGCTGCAGAGCCAGGTGCTGGCCGAGTGGACCGGGTTTGCTCGCACCGGACGGCCGACCGTGGCCAACACCCCGGTATGGACGCGCTACACCGCGCCTGGCAACCCGGTGATGTCGCTGATGCCGGCCGGGGATAGCACGCTGCTACCGACCAGCGCGATCACGATGCAGCACAACTGCGGCTTTTGGGATGCCGTCAACCAAACAGCGCCATGGGCACCGTGATCTCGGATCGCGCGAGTCGCACTCGAGCTAGGCACGCCACGGCGTAGTGGTGCCGCTGACCGGCGGCCTCGGGGAGAGGCCACCGGTCAGAGCGTCGTCTCGTGCAGCGTTCTGCGGTCGCGGCGGCCCCGGTCCCAGTAGCGCGTACGCTTACGAGGTGCCTCTGTTCCGCAAGGCCGCCAGGGCGAAAGAGCCGGCGGTATCCGTAGGCGATCCGCGCCTGGAAGGCTGGGAGACGGTCAGCACGTTCGAGGAGCAGGCCACGGCGGTGGCGTGGCGCGATCGCCTGCGGGAGATGGATATTCCTGCCTATTGCGTTGCTGACCGGCCCTTGGACCGCTTCGGCCGGGGTGACATCTATCTCGTTGTCCCGCCCGAGGACTGGTCGCGCGCGAACGAGATCCTCGAGAACCTCGACGGCTAAGCCTAAGGCTCACAACCGGCGACAACCGTCCGGAGACCCAGCCTCCCATACAGTGCCTATGACGGGCTGCGAAGTGATCACGTCATGGTCAGGACAAAGACCGGATGGTCCGGCGCGATCTGGCGCAGTTCCTGGTCGGACGAATCCGGTCCGACGCCGCCGAAGAACACCCCCACCTCGAACTTCCACTTCTTCAGGTAGGCACGCAGCAGCGGTGGCTTATCGTCGTCGGCAAGCTCAGCCGCGCTGAACGGCTGGGTGCGCCGGCCGACGCGCAGGCGGCCGTGACCACTGCTGCGTAGGTTCTTGACCCACTGCGTGTGACCGCGCGGCGCCACCAGGTAATCAGCGCCCCCGTAGCGCAGGAGGTTGACCGGGGTCTGCCTCCACTCACCGGATTTGCGACCCTTGACCTCCAGCACGCGGGAGCCGTACACGCTGACACCCATCCGCGTCAGGGCGGCAACGGCCCGATTGAAGACGTTGGTCGTGAACCATCCCGGGCGCTGGTAGTGCTCGGCCATAGGCGACATTGTGCCAGCCCTGAAATGGGGCTTCGTCGGCCTCGATCCGGCGAGAGGTGTCCACCGATACTAAGAGCTGCGAACTAATATCGGCTCCGTCTATGCGTCGCAACGCCGGATCGACTGCGAAGGAGTCCCGCCTAATAATGAGCTACGCTTAGCTTATGGAATGCGGCGAGAGAGCCAGAGCCGAGACCGTGAGCGCGCTGCGGGGCGGCGTCACGCGCCTCGCGCGCCGGCTGAGGTCCGAGCGCCCCCGCGGCGCGTTGAGTCCCACGAAGCTCGCTGTTCTCGCCCATCTGTACGCCGTCGGGCCGAGCACCCCGAGCGAGGTGGCCGAGGCTGAACACCAACAACTTCAGTCGCTGACGCGGGTGTTCGCTGACCTGGAGCGCACGGCGCTGATCTCGCGTGCGCCGAGCGAGGACGATCGGCGCGCATCGGTCCTGACAATCACCTCCGAGGGGGTGCAGGCGCTGGGGGACGACATGGTCCAGCGCGACCGCTGGTTGGCCGACGCGCTGCTCGTGTTCACCGATGTCGAGGTCGAGGTGCTGCGGATCGCTGCGGGCCTGCTCGATCAGCTCGCCGGCGCCGATGCGGCGAGCGCCGCGCACCTTCCCCAGACATGACCACGGCCACTGGCTTCCGCGTCCGCGAGCCGGACTGGATCACCGCCGGCGCTGACCGGTGGAGGCTCGACGCGGCTTACGCGGTGTCGAGGCGGTTCGGGGCGATCCTCGACGGTTCGCAGGACTAGGGATGCGCGTGCTCGTTACCGCGACCCGCGGCGCCGGCCATTTCGGTCCGGTGGCGCCGTTCGCCGTGGCGCTGTCGCGCGCCGGCCACGACGTGCTGGCGGCCGTGCCAGAGGAGTCAATCGCGTTAGCGAAGCGCATCCAGCTCGCGACCTGCGTCTTGCCCGGCCCCTCGCGCGAAGATGCCGCGCGTCTGTTCCGTGCGCTGCGCTCCGAGCGCCGCGACCACGTGGGCCGCGCGCTCGTACGCGAGCTGTTCGGCAGAGTTGGGATCCCGACCTCGCTTCCCCACGTCCGCGAGCTGATCGCCGCTTTCCATCCTGACCTGGTGTTGCGCGAAAGCTTTCACTACGCCTCTGCGCTCGCCGCACAGGAGGCCGGCGTACGGCACGCGCGGGTCGCAAGCGGGATGGTATGGATCGATCGGCTCGCGCTCGCGATTGCGGCGGAGGGCTATCCCGCGCTGCACACTGTCGGCGAGGCGATCGAGCGCTCACCGATGCTGACGCTCGCACCACCGAGCTTCGACGGCGACCCGCGGCGCGAGCCGCCAGTCCTGCGCCGCTACCGGGACATCCGCGTGCACCCGACGGACGAGCCGGTATGGCGTTCGAGCCACGAACTGCCGCTGGTCTATGTCACGTTCGGCTCGCTCGCCCCGAGCTTCCCGTTCTTCCCGGCTCTGCTCGAGGCCACGTTCGCCGCGCTCGCGACCCTGCCCGTCGACGCGATCATCTCGGTCGGGGAGCGAGCCGATCCGGCCCGGGTCGGCGAGCCACCGTCAAACGTCCGAATCGAACGCTGGGTATCACAAGCGGAGGTCCTCAGCCAGGCGGCCGCGGTCATCTGCCACGCCGGGTTCGGGACGCTCCTCGGCGCCGTCCAGGCAGGCGTGCCGATCGTGCTGCTGCCAACGTTCTCCGACCAACCCCGCAACGCCGCACGTGTCGAGGCACTTGGCGCCGGCATCGTGCTCGGACGCGACCAGCGAACAGCGTCACATATTGCCGGCGCCCTCAACGATCTATTCCAAGGCGGGTCCTACCGCACCGCGGCCCGCCGGCTTGCGACCGAAATCGCCACCCTCCCCCCGGCCGACCAGGCGGTCACCTTCCTCGAACAGATGGTGACGGGCGGGCGGACCGACGCCACTCGCGGTCAGGAGGCGCCAGAACGACATGCTCAAGATCCCAAACCTGGATTGCGCCCCGGCAGTTTGGGGAATTTGAACATGCATATCAGGCTCAACTCCCCTAAGCGCGAGCCCGCCGTTCGATTTGGGAAATTGAGCATGCCCCGGCTGCGTCTGCCCGCGGCCGGCCGCATCCAGCGCCGCACCCAATGACCGCCCACTCGAGCACAAGCACAAGCACAAGCACAAGCGTTCTGCAGAAGGTTGACCGTGCGCAGAGAAGCAGCACGGTCCTGAGTGTCACCGTCGCTACGTACAAGAAGTTCGCCGAGGATCAGACCGCGAACCTGGCTGCGATGATCGCGTTCTGGGCGATCTTCTCGGTGTTCCCGCTGTTCCTGGTGCTGGTGACGCTGCTGGCGTGGTTCCTCCCTGCCGGGGACAAGAACTCGGTGCTGGGTCACGTCGCGCAGATGTTCCCGCTGCTCGATCCGAAGACCGTCAAGGGACTGAGCGGTCAATGGTGGACTGTGGTGCTGGGGCTCGGAACGGCGCTGTGGAGCGGGTCGGGCGTTGTCCGCACCGCCCAGTATGCGTTCAACTCTGTGTGGGGGGTTCCACGCGAGCAGGCCGCGGGCCTGGTCAAGCAGCTGCTGCGGACGGTTGTGATCCTGGGCACGGTCGGGCTGGGTCTCGTGCTCACAACGCTACTGTCAGGGCTGGTCGCCAGCTCCGCCAGCGGCGTGAATCTGGGTGCCGCCGGCCGCGCCGGCGGCTACGTGCTGGCGGCGGTGCTCGACGTCGGCATCTTTTTGGCCGCCTTCCGGATCCTCACTGACCGCGAGATCACAGCCCGCGATGTGCTGCCCGGGGCGATCCTCTCGGGGGTCGCGTTCTTCGTCCTGCAGGAGCTGTCGGCGCTGATCATCTCCCGCTACCTGAAGAACGCGCAATCGACGTACGGTCACTTCGCGACTGTGATCACGATCCTGTGGTGGTTCTATCTCCAGTCGATCATCACGCTGCTCGGCGCCCAGCTGAACGTCGTCCTCAAGCAGCACTCTTATCCACGGTCGTTGACCGACGAGGCGCATACCTCTACCGATACCGACCACGGGACGCCCCACCCCTCAGGCGCCTAAACGAAACCAGACGCCCGAGGAGCCTAACCGGACGCCCGCGCCTCGTCACGCAGCGCCGCCCCGAGTCGGTCGCTCAGCCACCGCGCCACCTCCCATCCCTCGAGCTCGAACTCCGACGGCAGTTGCGCGGTCACCTCACGCATGAACACGCGCGCGACCAGGGTGTCGACCTCGACCCCGAGGTAGTCATTGAGGATCGCCTGCGCGAGCAGCGCAGGTCCGGCGCCGTCGTATCCCCACTCAAAGCTCTCCTGGTGCAGATAGCGCTCGTCGGCCAGGGTCAGCGTGCGCTTCGTTCCATTCCGGATCACGCCGACCACCCGCGGTCCGCCATGCCCGTAGTCGGGCTGCGGCCCGCGGATCCCGACATACGCGACGCCCCCCGCAACCGCCATCAGCTCTGCCCCTCGACCGCCGTGATCAGCTCGTCCGGGATCTCCTCATCCTGTGCGTTGGCGCTCATACGAGAACGATACGCCCGGCCGACGGCGTCCACCCGTGCGCGCGTAACGCGGAGCACAAAGGTCTACATGACCCTTGCCGTCGCGGGCGCGATGCCGTACCTTCCCGACGCAACGGACGGTTGCCGACAGCGTCGCGAAGGCCACCCGCGACGCAAGCGAATCGGCTCACCACGACTGGACGACCCAATTCGGCCGGCTGCGGCCACGTTCGGCGCGGTTGTCAAATCGACGCCGAGCGGAATCCGCGTGCGCCTCCGGGCGCACACGACAATTGGAGATATGCATGACTTTCACTCCAACGACCGCTTCAAAGCCACAGCGGCTGCTGGCACTCGAGCGGGCGAACGAGGTTAGGCGCGCACGCGCTCTGCTCAAGCAAGAGATCGGCGCCCGACAAACATCCCCTGCGGAGGTCATCCTCGAGTGTCCAGTCGAGGCGCGTGGATGGCCGGTGGCGCGGCTGCTCGCGAGCCAGCCCGGCTGGGGACGCGCCAAGTGCGGCAAGTTCCTGGCGCGAGTGCGGATCAGCGAGCTGAAGACGATCGGTGAGCTGACGACCCGGCAGCGAGACCTACTCGCGTCCGAGCTGCGGGGGCTTGACTGTCCGCGCCCGCGCGCCCCGGCGCGGGCGCGCGCCCCCGCTCCCGCGCGCCCGAGCGCCCCGCTCGCTATCCCTTCTTCAGCCTGCCGTTGACGCAGGTGAGGCCGAGTTTGGCGTACGTCGCCTGCTTGCTCGTCGAGCAGAACTCGCCCGAGTGATAATGGCCACCCGCGACCGAGCTGCTGGCGCCGCCGATCAATGACGATGCGGAGCTCTTGATGCTTCTGCTCAACGACGAAGCCGAGCTGCTCGCCTGCTTGCTGATCGACGAAGCCGAACTGCTTGCCTTGCTGCTCAAAGAAGACGACGTCGAGCTGCTGCTGGAACCGCAGCCCGCCGCGAACACAACCAGCACCGCGGCGCCGATCGCCGCCGCCCTTCGCGAGCGCCCTAACCCGATTGCTCCTCCCACCCAACACGCACGCACATAACCTGCCATCTGGATCACCCCCGCCCGCAAGCGCCTGACTGACTGACTGATTTCGGCCGAAGCCTAACCCGCCACGACATCCGTCAATGATGTTGTTGTGTTAAGTGCGGTCACCGTCGAGGCTGGCGGCGATCATCAGGGCGGCACGTTCGTGCGCCGCGTAGGTGGCCCGCAGCGCCGGCACCGCGTCGTCCCCATCAGCGCCGATCGGGGGCGGGTGCGCAAGCAGGAGGCCGCGGACTTCGCGCCCCAGCGGCTCGCCGCCGACGGTGTCGGCCAGAGCCGCCAGCGCGTCCGCCCGCACCCGCGCCCCGTCGACAAACGAGGCGATCACGGTCGCCCGCGGCAGCGGCGCCGCACCGAACACGCGGGCGTGCAGGACGGCTGGATTGACCGCGTGCTGGCGAATCAGCGCACGGCGCTCGCGATCCGATAGGCCGGCCGCGGTCGCGAGGTGATCGATCGCTCTAGTGACGCCCTGCGCGTCCACGGGCAGAGACTCCCGCAGGTCGGCCGGCAGGCGCTCGATCAGCTCGGCGTACTCGGCCGCGGCGTCGCTCAGCAGCGTCTCGACGCGATCACGATGAGACATTTCCACTGGGCCCTTCCAGAACAGCGAGCCCAGCCTACGGCGAGCTTTCGACCACCGCCGGCACTGGTTGCTGGGCAGCCTTGTGGTCGGGGGTCGCGAGCAGGATCGCGCCGGCGGTCACGGCGGCGAACGCAAGCACTCGCAGGACGCCGAGCGCCCCGGGCGGGACCGCTTCGCCGAGCACGATCGTTCCCGCGGCGATCGGCAGCGCATTCGTCATCAACGTCGCGAGGCCGGCGACCGTTAGTGCGGCACCGTGCTGGTAACCGAGCTGCAGCAACGAGGTCCCCAGCGTGTAGCCGATTACGAGCGTGACCAGGAAGGCGAAGTGCGCGCCGCCTTGCGTTGCCAGCTTGGTCGAGATGTCTCCGATCGAGAGCAGCAGCCCGCCCGCGATGCCCTGCGCGACCGCAAGCCTGCCGGTCCGCCGACCGATCCAGAGCGCCAGGACCGCGAGCAGCGCGGTCGTGCCGAGCCACGCCAGAATCCCGACGATCGTGCCCCGGCCGCCACCGCCGGTGCCGGCGCTCTTCGCGAGTGAGATCGCGAGCATCAGCAGGCCGACCATCGACAGGCACACGCCCAGCAGCCGGTGGCCGCTGAGCGGACGGTGCTTGACACGCGCCGAGACGTAGGCGAGCACGCCGATGCCGCCGGCACCGATGCTCTGCACAAGCGCCAGCGACGCCAGCGCCAGCGCCGCCGCGTACAGCGCGAAGCCGCCCGTCTCCATCGCAAACCCGCTCAGCCAGCTGCGGTTGGTCAGCAGCAGGTGCAGCGAGTGCAGCGGGCGCCGCATCGAGAGGCACGGCAACGCCGCGGCGGCGTCGTGCTCGCGCAGGAAGGCAATGTTCGCGAGCGTCGTTGACGCGGCCGCAAATACGATCGCGATGGCGGTCTGGGCGCTCAAACCTTCGCCGAAGCGTAACTGAGGGCGTATCGTCGCGGCCCGTGGGGAGCCAACTTCGCAAGCGGCCGATTCTCGTCTCGGCCGTGGCCACCGTGATTGCCGCGGGCGCCGTGCTCTTGATCGCGCGCCTGACCGGCGCGGACGCGGTCGGGCGCGCGTTCGACGATCTCGACGCGAACTGGATCGCGCTGATCGCGATCGCCGAGCTGCTCACCTACCCGGCATACACGATCGCCTACCGCTCGATTGCGCGCGTGCACGGACACGCGTCGCTGTCGCTGCCGCTGGTGGCGCGCGTGGTCGTGGCGGGATTCGGTCCGTTCGCGATCAGCGGCGGCTTCGGGATCGACAAGCAGGCGCTCGAGGCGCTGCACGAGGACGAGCGCAGCGCGCGGGTGCGGGTGCTCGCGCTGGGCACGCTCGAGTGGGCCGTGCTGGCGCCGACCACATGCATCGTTTCGATCGTATTCTTGGTGCAGGGGGCCAACATCCTGCCGTCGCTGCTATGGCCGTGGGCGATCGCGGTGCCGGTCGGCTTCGCGCTCGGTCTGTGGGCGAGCGCCCCCCGCCGCGCCGAGAAACTGTCGCGGCTCGCCGGCAAGCGACGCGACGCGCTGGCACAGGTGTTGGATGGCGTCGGCGTGTTGCACACGTTGATCCGAAGCCCCCGCGAGTACGCCGGTGCCTGGATCGGCACCGCGCTGTACTGGGCCGCCGACATACTCGCGTTCTACGGCGGGTTGCGGACCTTCGGCCTGAGTCCGTCCGCCGGCAAGGTGATCCTCGCGTACGCGACCGGGTACGCCGCCACGCGCCGCTCGTTGCCGCTCGCCGGAGCCGGCGTGACCGAGGTTCTGATGACCTATTCGCTGTACTGGGTGCGCCAACCCCTCGCTCCGGCACTGGCCGCGGTCGTCGCCTACCGCGTATTCAACTTCCTGCTCGCGGCGATGCCCGCGCTGATCGCCCACCGCCAGCTTCAGCCGGTCCTGGCGCGCCGCCGGCGCGCCCCGAGCGCCGACTGAGCGCCAGGTCCAGCACCGACCGAGCGCCAATCAGCCGGGTGGTTTAGCCTGACCGTGCCGGAGGGTACCGCGTGCAAAAATTGCGCGATCAACTGCCGTGACGAACGCTAGCGACGCGAACGAACAACGCCGGTCTCATGCCGTCGCGTCGAGGACGTGGGAGTCCGCCACCGGTCCAGCGGCTGGAACTGTCGCATGGCCGTCGTCGACCCCCCCGCTCTCGGACGCGCGCGCCTCGCTCGGGCGCGCGCGCGACCACTTGCTTTCGCTCCAGGCCCCGGACGGCTGGTGGAAGGGCGAGTTGGAAACGAACGTGTCGATGGACGCCGAGGACATGCTGCTGCGAGAGTTCCTAGCCATTCGCGAGGCCGGCGCGACCGAGCGCTCGGCCGGCTGGATGCGCTCCCAGCAGCGTGCGGATGGATCCTGGAGCAACTTCCGAGACGGGCCGGGGGATCTGTCGACGACGACCGAGGCTTATGTGGCGCTGAGACTGGCGGGGGATCTCCCAGAGGAGGGGCATATGCGCGCCGCGAGCGGCTTCATCCGCGACGCCGGCGGCCTCGAGCGGGCGCGCGTGTTCACCCACATCTGGCTCGCGCTGTTCGGCGCCTGGAGCTGGGACCGAGTGCCTTCGCTCCCGCCCGAGATCATCCTGCTGCCGCCCTCGGTGCCGCTGAACGTCTATGACTTCGCATGCTGGGCGCGGCAGACGATCGTGGCGCTGTCGGTGGTGCTGGCCTACAGGCCGCAACGGCCGCTCCCGTTCGCGCTCGACGAGCTCTATGCACCCGGCAGCGGCCCTCCGCCGCCGACGCACTCGCTCCGCGGCCGCATGTTGGTGGCGCTCGACAAGGCGCTTCGCCTCTACGGACGCCGGCCGGTCCCGGCCCTGCGCGACGGGGCGCTCGCGCGAGCCGAGCGCTGGATCGTCGATCGCCAGGAGGCGGACGGCTCATGGGGCGGGATTCAGCCGCCGTGGGTCTACTCGTTGATCGCGCTGCACCTGCGCGGCTACTCGCTCGATCATCCCGTGGTCGCGCGCGGGCTCGAGGGGCTCGAGAGATTCACGATCGACGACGGCATGCGCCGCCTCGAGGCCTGCCAGTCGCCCGTCTGGGACACCGCCCTCGCGCTGATCGCGCTCGCGGATGCCGGCGTGCCCGGTGATCACGAGGCCGTGATCCGGGGGGCGGATTGGCTGCTGGGCGAGCAGATCCTCGAGCGCGGCGACTGGGCCGTGCGACGGCCACAGCTCGAGCCGGGTGGGTGGGCGTTCGAGTTCGCGAACGCGAACTACCCGGACATCGATGACACCGCCGAGGTCGTTCTGGCGTTGCGGACCGTCAGCCACCCCGACGGTGCTCGCGTGCAGGACGCGATCGAGCGCGGTGTGCGGTGGGTCGGGGGGATGCAGAGCGCGGACGGCGGCTGGGCGGCATTCGACGCGGACAATTCCAGCGCGCTGGTGCGCGACCTGCCGTTCTGCGATTTCGGCGCGGTCACGGATCCGCCGAGCGCCGACGTGACCGCCCACGTGCTCGAGATGTACGGCGCGCTCGGGCGGTTGCAGGATGCCGCCGTGCGGCCGGGGCTCGATTGGCTGCTCGCAAGCCAGGAGCTGGAGGGCTCGTGGTTCGGCCGTTGGGGGGTGAACCACGTCTACGGCACCGGTGCCTCCGTCCCGGCACTGATCGCGGCCGGCATCCCGCGCCGGGATCAGCGCATTCGCCGCGCCGTTCGCTGGCTCGAGCGCCACCAGAACGGTGACGGCGGCTGGGGAGAGGACGCGCGCTCCTATGACGATCCGGCGTGGATCGGGCGCGGACCCAGCACCGCCTCCCAGACGGCCTGGGCGCTGCTGGCGCTCGATGCCGCCGGCGAGCGCTCGGCGGCGGTGCGGCGCGGGGTCCAGTGGCTCCTCGACACGCAGCGCCCCGACGGAAGCTGGGACGAGCCGCAGTTCACCGGCACCGGCTTCCCCTCGGACTTCTACATCAACTACCACCTCTACCGGCTCGTGTTCCCGCTCATGGCGCTGGGGCGCTGCACGCGATGAGCGCCATCGCACCTCGGCCAACCGCGGCCCTGCCCTCGCCGGAGGCGGTGATCGGACAGGCCGGCCAGGAGAACTTCACGGTCGCGAGCGCGCTGCTCGGCCGCCGCTCCCGGCACCATCTGATGGCGATCTACGGCTTCGCCCGACTCGTCGACGACGTCGGCGACGAAGCCGCCGGCGACCGCACCGCGCTGCTTGACCTGATCAACGCCGAGCTCGAGCGGATCTACCGCGGCGAGCAACCGGAGCACGAGTTGATGCGCACGCTTGCCGACACCGTCCGGGCCTGCGAGCTGCCCGCGGCGCCGTTCGGGCACCTGATCGAGGCCAACCGGCGCGATCAGCTGGTGACCCGGTACGAGACCTTCGAGCAGCTGCTGGCCTACTGCCAGCTATCGGCGGCGCCGGTCGGCGAGCTCGTCCTGCACGTGTTCGGGGCCGCGACCGAAGAGCGGATCGCGCTCTCGGACCAGATCTGCGCCGGCCTACAGATCACCGAGCATCTCCAGGACGTCGCCGAGGACTACGAGCGTGGGCGCATCTATCTGCCACGCGAGGATATGGTGCGCTTCGGGTGCAGCGACAACGACCTATTGGCAGCGCTCCCGACCGCTGCACTCACCGCCTTGATCTCGTTCGAGGCCGGGCGCGCGCGCTCACTGCTGAGCCGCGGCGCGCCACTGGCCCGGACGCTGCGGCCGCGCCCGCGGATCGCGGTGGCCGGGTTCGTGGCCGGTGGTCGCGCGGCGCTGCACGCGCTCGAGCGGCGGACGGCGTACGCACTGGAGCGGCCGTCCGCGACCCGGCGCTCGTTCGCGGTCGCATTCGCGAAGGCGGCCGTGGGACGATGACCGTGCCCGCGCTCGAGCTCGAGGGGGCCTACCGGCGATGCGAGCAGATCACGCGTCACGAGGCGGCGAACTTCTACTACGGCATCCGCCTGCTGCCGCAGTCGAAGCGGCAGGCGATGAGCGCGGTGTACGCGTTCGCTCGCCGTGTCGACGACATCGGCGACGGCGACCTGGAGCGCGACGCACAGCTGGCGGCGTTGGCCGGCGAGCGCGAGACGCTAGCGGCCGTCGCCGACGACACCGTGCGGTCGAGCGATTCGGTTCTCGTCGCGCTGGCCCACGCGCGCCGGCGCTACGACCTTCCGCTGGACGCGCTCGAGCTGCTGATCGACGGGGTCGAGCTCGACGTGCTCGGCACCCGATACGAGACCTTCGACGAGTTGGTCGACTACTGTCGCCGCGTGGCCGGCTCGGTCGGCCGTCTGTGCCTCGCGATCTTCGCCGGCGATGCGCCCGGCAACGGCAACGGCGCCGCGGCACTAGCCGACGATCTCGGCGTGGCGATGCAGCTCACCAACATCCTCCGCGACGTCCGCGAGGATCGCGAGCGCGGCCGGGTGTATCTGCCCACCGAGGATCTGAGGCGCTTCGGCTGCCCGGACCTCGCCGGGATCGGCGGTAAGCGCAGCGCGGAGCTGATCCGCTATGAGGCCGGCCGTGCCGCGGAGTGGTTCGATCGCGGGCTGCAGCTGGTCGAGCTGCTCGACCGCCGCAGCGCGTCGTGCGTGCTGGCGATGACCGGCATCTATCGCTGCATCCTGGAGCGGATCGCGAACGAGCCGTCGCAGGTGCTCGCGCGGCGGATCTCGCTGCCGGTGTGGGAGAAGACCTGGGTAGCCGTGCGCAGCGTCGCGACCGCACGTCCGAACGGAGGGCGGGTGTGGACAGTCCGAGAGTGATCATCGTCGGTGGCGGCCTCGCCGGGATCACCGCCGCGCTCGAGTGCGCGCGGGCCGGCGCCGCCGTCACGTTGCTCGACTCGCGCGGGCGGCTGGGCGGTGCCGCCTACTCGTTCACGCGCGACGGCATCCACGCCGACAACGGACAGCACGTGTTCCTTCGCTGCTGCACGGCCTACCGCGCGCTGCTCGAGCAGCTCGACGCGACCGAGCTCGTGAACCTGCAGCCGCGGCTCGAGATCGCCGTGCTGGCGCGCGGCGGCCGGCGCGGATGGCTGCGCCGCTCGAGCCTGCCCGCGCCGCTCCATCTCGCCGGCGCGCTCGCGCGCTACCCGTTCCTGGGCGTCCGCGAGCGCCTCGCCGTGGTCCGCGCGATGCAGAGATTGCGCCGCGTCGATCCCGACGACCTCGCCGCCGACGCCCGCTCGTTCGGCGACTGGCTGCGCGAGCAGGGTCAGGACGCTGCCGCGCTCGAGACGATCTGGAACCTGATCGCGCGACCGACGCTGAACCTGCTTCCGGATGCGGCGTCACTCGCCCAGGCCGCCCAGGTGTTCCGGCTCGGCTTGCTCGAGCACGCGTCGGCCGGGGACATCGGGATCGCGCGCGTGCCGCTGTCGGAGATCCATGACCAGGCCGCCCGCCGCGCGCTCGCGCAGGCGGGAGTCGAGGTGCGACTGCGGCGCGGCGCGACGATGATCTCGCCGTCGGCGACGGGATTCCGGGTCGAGATGAACGGCGCGCCGACGCTCGACGCCGAGTCGGTCGTGCTCGCGGTTCCCCCGGACCGTGCGGCGCGACTGCTTCCGGCCGCGGCGGGAGTCGATGGCCGCAGCCTGGCGCGGCTGGGGCGCTCGCCGATCGTCAACCTCCACATCGTCTACGACCGCAAGGTGCTCGACGTGCCGTTCGCGGCCGCCGTCTACACCCCCGTCCAGTGGATCTTCGACCGCACCGAGAGCGGGGGGCTGGACGCGGGGCAGTACCTGGTCGTGTCGCTGTCGGCCGCCGACGAAGAGCTCACCCCGACCCTGGACGAACTGCGCACGAGGTTCGTGCCGGCGCTCGCGGAGCTGCTCCCGGCCGCCCGCGATGCCTTGGTCGAGGCGTTCTTCGTCACCCGCGAGCACGCGGCCACGTTCCGCGCCGGCCCGGGCGCCCGCAGCCTGCGCCCCGCCGCTCGCACCCGGCTGCCCGGGCTGGTGCTGGCCGGGACCTGGACCGACACCGGCTGGCCGGCGACGATGGAGGGGGCGGTGCGCAGCGGCCACGCGGCCGCGGCCGAGGCGCTCACCGCGGCCGCCCGCGGGCGGCCGTCGGATCGGCCGGTCGCGGCCGTCTCACGATCCGTGCGCGAGGACGAGCTAATGGGCGGCAGAGCATGAGCGCCACCGCCCGGTCGGAGCTCGCTGCGGAGAGCATCGTGGTTCTGGCGCCGCTTTCGGTCGAGGCGCGTGCGGTGCGGTCGGGTGCGCCGTGGGCGCGCGTGCATCAGATCGGTATGGGTCCGCGGCGGGCGGCCCGGTCCGCGCACCTCGCCGGTGGCGCCGAAGGCCGGGCCGTGTTGATCGCGGGGTTCTGCGGCGCGCTTGATCCAGAGCTCGAGCCCGGCGACATCGTGCTGGCGAGCGAGCTGCGCGGGCCGACCGGCACGACTCGCTGCGACGACCCGGCGATCCTCGCCGGCGTGCTGCGGCGCGCGGGACTGCGGGTCCGGATCGCACCGATCGCCTCGAGCCAGCGGCTGGTGCTCGGCGAGCGCCGGCGGATGCTCCAGCGCACCGGCGCCGCCGCGGTCGACATGGAGTCGGCCTGGCTCGCCCCAGCCGCCCGCGCGCGTCCGCTGGTGACGCTCCGGGTGGTGCTCGACACCCACCGCCACGAGCTTCACCGGCCGCTGCGCACGGTTGCCGGGGCGGCGATCGCCTATCGCACGCTCCGGCGGGCCTGTGCGCTGGTCGAGGAGTGGGTGCGCGCGCTGGGTCCGCGCGAGCTCGTGCTGGCCACCCCGCGCGCCTCGTGCGCCGGCGTCGATCGCGCGGTCGCGATCGTCGATCGGGCGCTGGAGAGCCACGGCGCGCCGGTCTACGTGCGCAAGCAGATCGTGCACAACGCCCACGTGGTCAGCTCGCTGGAGGAACGCGGGGCGGTGTTCGTCGACGACGTCGACCAGGTCCCCGAGGGCGCGACCGTCGTCTTCTCAGCCCACGGCGTCTCCCCCGCGGTGCGCAGCCGCGCGCGCGAGCGCGGCCTCGATGTGATCGACGCGACCTGTCCGCTCGTGTCCAAGGTTCACGCCGAGGCGCGGCGGTTCGCCGCCTCGGGCTTCGACATCGTGCTGATCGGCCACGAGCAACACGAGGAGGTGGAGGGCACGTTCGGGGAGGCACCGGAACAGACGCAGCTGGTGCAGGGTCCCGAGGATGTCGCGCGGCTCCAGGTCGAGGACCCCGGGCGGGTCGCGTACCTGACCCAGACGACGCTTGCGGTCGACGACACGACCACCGTCGTCGACGCACTCCGAGCGCGGTTTCCCGCGGTCGTCGGTCCGCCGTCCAGCGACATCTGCTACGCGACCCAGAATCGCCAGGACGCGGTCCGCGCGCTGGCGGCGGATTGCGACCTGATCCTCGTCGTCGGCTCCGGCAACTCGTCGAACTCCCGCCGGCTCGTCGAGGTGGCCGAGCGGGCCGGCTGTGCCGCCCTGCTCGTCGAGGGGGCCGACGACATCCCACCGGCGGTGCTGGTCGGCGCCCGCCGGGTCGGCCTGACGGCCGGCGCGTCCGCGCCCGAGGAGCTCGTGGAGGGCGTGATCCGCGCGCTCGACGGCCTTGGTGGCACGACCGTGAGCGAGCGCGGCGTGGTGACCGAGCGGGTCCACTTCAAGCTTCCGCCCGAAGTCGGGCCCGGCGGTTGAGACGATGCCCGTCCCGTTGCGACAGTCGGCACGGATCGCCGCCTACCTGATCGAGCAGAAGCTTCGCCGCAGGGACAAGTTCCCGCTGCTGGTGGAGCTCGAGCCGCTGTTCCAGTGCAACCTCGCCTGCGCGGGCTGCGGCAAGATCCAGCACCCCGACCATGTCCTGCGGCGCCGCATGCCGGTCGAGCAGGCGATCGGCGCGATCGAGGAGTGCGGCGCGCCGATGGTCTCGATCGCCGGCGGCGAGCCGCTGATCCACCCCGAGATCGACGAGATCACACGGCAGCTGATCGACCGCAAGAAGTTCGTCTACCTCTGTACCAACGCGCTGTTGATGGAGCGCAAGCTCGATCAGTTCGAGCCGTCACCGTACTTTGCGTGGGCCGTTCACATCGATGGGCTGCGCGAGCGCCACGACCAGTCGGTGTGCCGGGACGGCGTGTTCGATAAGACCGTCACGGCGGTTCGCGCCGCGCAGCGACGCGGGTTTCGAGTCACCACCAACACGACCTTCTTCACCCACGACTCGCCTGACACGGTCCGCCAGGTGCTCGACTTCCTCAACGACGAGCTCAGGGTCGACCAGATGATGATCTCGCCGGCGTATGCGTACGAGAAGGCCCCGGACCACGATCACTTCCTCGGCGTGCGCCAGACCCGCGAGCTGTTCCGCGAGGCATTCGCCGACGGTCGCCGCAGGCGCTGGCGGCTGAACCACTCGCCGCTGTTCCTCGACTTCCTGGAGGGAAAGGTCGATCTCCGCTGCACGGCCTGGGGGATCCCGAGCTATTCGCTGTTCGGCTGGCAGCGGCCTTGTTACCTGATGGCCGACGGCTACGCCGAGACCTACCGGGAGCTGCTGGAGACGACCGACTGGGAGGCTTACGGCCGCGGCCGGGATCCGCGGTGCGACAACTGCATGGCGCACTGCGGGTACGAGCCGACTGCGGTGCTCGCCTCGACGCGCTCTCTCAAGCAGTCGGTGCGCGCGGTTCTCCAGCGCTGAGCGTGCTCGGATCGGCTACGGCGCCGCTTCGCGGAGGCTCCCGATCCCCAGCGACCCATCCCCGGACGGCCGCGGTGCGAGATCTTCGACCGATTCCCCGGGTTGCTCGCTGGCGGCCGGCGGCGGGTCGTCGAGGAAGTCGCCGGTCGGAACGAAGAACAGCGTGCCCGTCAGCGCCGTGGAGAAGTCCAGGATCCGATCGTAGTTGCCGGGCGGCTTGCCGACGAACATGTTGGTCAGCATCTCCTCGATCACGGCTGGGGTGCGGGCATAGGCGATGTAGTAGGTCCCGAACTCCCGTCGCCCCACGTTCCCGAACGGCATGTTGAAGCGCATGATCTGCTGCTCCTCGCCCGCCTCATCGACGATCGTGTTGAGCGCCACGTGCGAGTTGGCGGGCTTGACGTCGTCGTCCATCTCGATGTCGCTGAGCTTGGTCCGACCGATCGCGCGCTCCTGCTCCTCGACCGGCAGCGCATCCCACAAGTCGAGGTCGTGCACGTACTTCTGAACCACGACATAGCTCCCGCCCGCGAACTCGGGATCGTCGTCACCGATCAGGACCGCCGCGCTCGCCGCCGAGCCCTCCGGGTTCTCGGTTCCATCGACGAACCCCAGCAGGTCACGTTCGTCGAACGAGCGGAATCCGTGCACCTCGTCGACGACCTGAGCGAGCCCGCTGAGGCGGTTCATCAGCCGCTCGGCCAGCTCGAAGCACAGATCGAGTCGGTGGGCGCGAATATGGAACAGCAGGTCCCCGGGCGTCGAGACCGCGGTGTGGCGGGCGCCGGCGAACTCGGGGAACGGATGCAGGCCGGCCGGGCGCGGCCCGCCGAACAGGCGGTCCCAGAGAGCCGAGCCGATGCCGACCACGCAGCTGAGCTCACCCTCGGGAATCCGGAAGCCGACCGACCGCCGCAGCCCGCTGACATCGGCGAACAGCTCACGAACACCGTCCTCGGCGCCGGCCTGCACGGTCAGTACCAGGAAGATCGCCGCTTCGGTGAGTGGCGTCAGAACAGCCTGCGGCTCGGCTCCATCCACTGCGTGATCCTCACTCTCTCGTGTCAGCCAAGCCTATCCAGTCGCGAACCCTCTAGGCTGAGCGGCATGCCGACCAACCCACGACCGATCACGCTGTTCGACGTCGCCAAGCGCGCGGTCGAGATCAGCGATCCGGACGACGCCGACCCGAGCCTGGGGGAGCTGCTCGAGCAGTTCGAGGACGCCGACGAGCCGGTCACCGCGATCGAGAATCTCGAGGAGCGGGTCGCGATCGCCGTCGAGGGCGTCGACGTCGAGATCGAGGATCCGGCCGTCTCGATGGCTGCGGCCACGATCCTCTACCTGGCGCGCCGGCGCGACGAGCTCCACGACCACCCGGACAAGATCCTGCGCCTCGCCGCCCGGGCGGAATGGAAGGGCGATCCTCCCGAGACGGTGGTCGAGTGGCTCGCGAATCGCGGCGTCGAGGTCTGAGAGGACACGATCGCCTACCAGCCGAGACTGATCATCCAGGTCCCGCGCGGCGGTGCGCTCGCGCATCAGCTCAGCACGGACCCACCGCCGAGCGTGGCCGGCGACGAGGTCGTGGTCGAGCTCGGCCCGGCCGACGCGGAGGGCAACCTCGAACCGCCCGCCGAGGGTGAGGTGGTGATCTCGGTGCCCTCGCCCGAGACGCTGGCGCGAGAGGCCGGCGAGGTCCGCCGCGTGATCGCGCACGCCGGCACCGGCGTCGAGCCGTTGGTGATCGTGGTCGAGGTCGGCGAGGAGCTCCGGGACGAGGAGCTGGACGCGGTTCTGCAAGCGGCGGCCCACACCGAGCGCGCGGTGATCCTGCGCGTGATCCGCAACGCCTGAGCGGCGTTAGCCGGGGTCCTGCGAGCTGTACGGCTCATCCTCGCCGCGCACCTCGCGGTAGCGGCGATCGAACAGCTCGAGCACGGCGGTTACGTCGGACGGCCCGTGGACGGTGTGGCTGACACCGCTCGACTCCGCCGTCGTCTCGGCCGGTTCGGCGTCCCCGTGCTCGATCAGCTCGTCGTGCTCCGCGAGCAGCACCGGCAACTCGGCCACACCCCGATCGCGATACAGCACGCCGAGCTCGGAGTGCTCGTAGCGAACCAGCGCCGCGCCATCCGCGCGCCGCTCGATCCGAACCCCTGGCCAGGTCGCAAGCTCGTTGGCGACCTCATCGACAAGCGCGGAAGGGTGTGGCACACCGCGATCCTACCGGCACGTCTCGTTCGGTTAGCGTTCTGACCCGATGAGCGCGCCGGGATCGTCGAAGCCGCCGTCCGAGATGCGGGCCTCGCAGCTGGTGAAGTCTCCGTCGGTCTGGCTGGTGCCCGGGATCCTCGTCACGCTGCTGGTGTTCGTGATGACGCTGGTCTACTTCGGCTCGGTGGTGAACCCGGCCGGACACCTGCACGGGCTGCCGGTGTCGATCGTCAACGAGGACCGCGGCGCCGGCGTCGGGTCGACCCGGATCGATCTCGGACAGCAGGTGGAGACGGGGTTGCTGCGGACGCCGGCGATCACCAGCCGCTTGTCGCTCAGTGCGGTCAGCCTATCGACGGCCGGGGCTCGGATGAACGTCGGCAAGGAGTACGCGGCGATCGTGATCCCACCGGACTTCAGCGCCTCCTCGCTGGCGCTCGCGGGCGTGCCGGTGCGGCCAGGGCAATCGCTATCCCGGCCGACAATTCAGCTGCTCACCAACCCTCGCGCCGGCACCCTCGGCGTGAGCCTGGCGACCGGCGTCGTTCAGCCCGCGCTGGCGGCCGCGTCGGCGCAGATCGGCCAGCGCCTGGTCCAGCTGCGAACTGCCGGCCGCGCGAACGGCGCCCAGCAGGCCGTGCTCCGCGATCCGATCACGATCGCCCCGGTCGTCTACCACCCGCTCCCGAGCCATTCCGCGCTCGGCCTGAGTGCCTTCTACATCGCGCTGTTGACGACCTTCTGCGGGTTCCTCGGCGCGACGATCGTGCACACATCCGTCGATGCGGCGCTCGGCTACGCCACGACCGAGGTTGGGCCTCGGTGGGCACAGCGGGTCCCGGTCGCGATCTCCAGGTGGCAGACGCTGCTGGCGAAGTGGGCGCTGGCGATTCCCCTGACGGTCGTCCTCACCGGCGTGATGCTGGCGGCCGCGGTCGGCATCCTGCACATGAACACGCCGCATTTCTGGTACCTGTGGCTGCTGACGTGGTACGCCGCCACGGTGGTCGCGATCGGCACACTGGTCCTGTTCGCCGCCCTCGGGACCCTCGGTCAGCTGGTCGCGCTGCTCGTGTTCGTGTACCTGGCGCTGGCCTCGTCGGGCGGCACCGTGCCGCTCGAGGCACTGTCCCCGTTCTTCAGGTTCATCGCCAACTTCGAGCCGTTGCGGCAGATCCTCGACGGCATCCGGGCGATTCTGTACTTCGGCGCTAGGGGCGCCGCCGGGCTGACCCGTGCGTGGATCGCGACCAGCGCCGGCCTGGTGTTCTGGCTGTTGCTGGGGATCGGGATCACGAACTGGTATGACCGGCGCGGGCTCTACCGGATGCCACCGGACCTGATGGACCACGTCCACCAGGCGGTGCAGGCCTACCGCGACAGCCGCGAGTCAGCCGAACCGGGCGCGGCGGCACCGGAACCCGGAGATTGACGAGCGCGCACGCGGACCTGGCCGCGGGGTGGGGGCGATGGTGTCGCGCGCCGGGCCGCCAGTGCTGCCAGCGGAGACTTGGGCCGCGCCGGCCGGGCCGGTGGCCGCGCCGCACGGGCCGGTTGCCGCGCCGCACGGGCCGGTGGCCGCGCCGCACGGGCCGGTGGCCGCGCCGCACGGGCCGGTTGCCGCGCCGCACGGGCCGGTTGGCGCGCTGGCCGGGCCGGGGCGGTCGCCGGCCGAGCCGACTGGCGCTCCGTCCGAGCCGGGGCGCGCGCTGGCCGCGCCGGCGGGGCGCCGTAGAGGTCGGCTCGGATCCCCGCCGCGAGTAGCACGACCAGCGCCGCCAGGCCCACGATCGCCAACAGCCAGAATCCGTGCCCCCAGATGACCGCCGGGAACAGTGACAGCGCGGCCACGGCGGCGAGCAGGTAGTAACGACCGGCCGGATCGGGGGGCGCCTCGGCAATCGCCGGATCGGACGGGCTGCGGGGGGCGAAGTTAAGCGGGGGCGGCGGCGGCTGATCGCCGGGCGCGCTCTGGCCAGGTGACGGGTCGCTCATGCAGTGACATCCGTTCGCCCTCCGCCCCGAGATCCCTGCTCGTGACCCGTCCTGCTCATCACCCGTCGGCCTTCGTAGGCCAGCCCTCGTGGTGCGTTGGACTGGGGCTCCACGGTCTGAAACCCTTCCCGGTACTCGGCGCCCCGCCCCTCCGGAACGGTCGGGATTCACCGGCCGTTTGCGAGCGGAGGCCACAATCGACGAAGGAGGCGACGCGATCAGCTCTTACGACATCCATCTCGACGACAAGTACGGCGCCCTGTCGCTGATCGACATTCCCGCCGAGATCGCCGAGCACGAGCCGTGGTTCAACCAGACCCTGACGACGGTCAACGACGCCGTCGTCCGCCTCGGCGTGATCGAAGGCGACTTCCACTGGCACCACCACGACGCCACCGACGAGTTCTTCATCGTGCTGGACGGCCGGCTGCAGATCGATATCGAGGGTGGCGAGACGGTGGTGCTCGAGCGCCACCAGGGCTACACGGTGCCCAGAGGGATCGTCCACCGCACGCGCGCCCCCACCCGCACCGCGATCCTCATGGTCGAAGCTGCATCCGTCGTCCCGACGGGCGACTGATCGACGCCTCGGCGACCGCGTCGCGCTCCAGTACGTGCGCGATGATCGCGACGCTGTTGACGATCCGGTCGGTCTGCTCGGCGAGCGGCGCGGACGGACCGACGGTCGCGGCCAGCGCCTGCTGGGTTTCGCGCAGCGGCGGCAGCGCTCGCGGGGCGCGGTGCTCGCGCGCGGCGCCCGCGAGCTCGGTCAGCGCCGCGTCGAGTTGACCGGCGAGCGTCCGCGTCGGGGCCAAGTTGCCGTCCTGATTGGCGTGGCGGTCGGCGAGCGCGCGTTGCAGCGTCGCCTCGGTGTTGGTCCGCGCGACCCGTGCCTGCGAGGCGCGCGCCGCAGCGCGTCGCGGTCCAGTGACCAGCGCTCGAGCCAGCCCTCGAGCACCGCCCGCAGGTACACGCGATCGCCGTCGATCACATTCGCCACTGCCGCCGGCACCGTGGAGCGCTCCCAGGTCGGCCACAGCGCGTAGACCGCGAGCGCCAGCGTCGCACCGACGGCGGTGTCGAGCAGCCGGTCGAGCGCCGCGGCGAATTCGGGGATCCCCGCCAGCGCCGCGACGAACACCACCCAGGCGCTGGTCGCGATCGTCGCCAGTGCGTAGTTGGCCTGCAGGAACGCAAAGATCCCGACCGACAGCGCGCTCGCGAACGCGGCGAGCGTGTACGGACCAGGGTGCAAGGCGGCCGCGAGCACGGTTGCCAGCACCGCCCCCAGGACGGTGCCGATATACCGCTGCAGGCCGCGAGTGAACGTCGAGCCGAAATCGGGCCGCAGCATCCACAGCGCGGTCAGCGGCACCCAGTAACCATGCGGAAGCTCGAGCACCCTGTACAGCGCGGCGGCGAGCGTGACCGTCACCGTCAGCCGGACCGCGTGCCGGAACGCGCTCGAGCGGGTGGTGAGGTTGGCCCGCAGGATCGGGATCGCGCGATGCGCTCGCAGCTCGCTCGGGCGGCGCCGCTCGTGGCGCACGGGATCGTCCGGCGGCGTGCCCTGCCCCTGCCACGAATCCGCGAGGTCGATCGCCGCCCGCAGCGCGCCGCGCACAGACGCCCCGCGACCAAGGATCGCGTCCAGCTCCGCCGCCGGCTCGTCCTCGCCCGCAGCTCGCATCCGCTCCCGTTTGGCTCGCAGGGTCGCGAACGAGGCGTTCAACTGGGCGCGAAGCGAGTCCGCGTCGGCGCGCCACCGTCCCGACTCGAGCGCCTCGGCGATCGCCTCGAGCGCATCGCCGGCGGCCGCCCGACCGACGGCGAACGCGCCCGCCACCGTCGCGTCCCGCGCCCGGAGCTTGGCGTCGGCGTGCCGCAGCACGACCAGATCGGCGTACGCGCGATCGGCCTCGTCCACGAGCACCCGGAACGCCTCGCCGGCCGCCCCCGGGACGGCGACGTTGCCCTCGCCGACCGCGAGCGCCGTGCGGGCAGCCTCGAACGCCACCAGGATCGGCACCCGATCGTCGTCGCCCAGGGGATTGCGCACCCATCGCGCCAGCGTGCGGTACAGCTTCGCGATCGCGATCCGCTCGGGCCGGCGTGGGCGCGCGCGCCACACCACCAGCACGAGCACGATCTCGCACAGGCCCCCGAGCAGCACCAGCGCCCCCCGCTCGAGCGAGTGCGCCGCGTCAGCCGGGTAGTCGGCGACCACGACCATCGCCAACGGGGAGATCAGCGCGCACAGATACGCCGGCAGGCCAAGCGCGATCGTCATGCCCGCGGCGAACGTCCACACTGCCAGGACCGCGACCGCCAGCACGTCATAGGCGCCGGTGACCTCGCCAACGAAGGTCGCCACCGCCGCCCCCACGGCCGCCAGCAGCATCGCCCGCACCCGACTGCGATACGGAGCCCCCGAGTCGGTCAGCCCAACCAGCAGCGCGCCGCTGGATACCGCCACCCCCTCGACCAAGTGGCCGCTGGCGATGCCGACGAACAGCGGCACCCCGACACCGACCGCAAACCGCGCGCCACGCGCAAACTGCAGCCGGGAGCGGTCAAAGCGAAACGCGCCACGAACGATCCGCCCGGTGGCGGTCAAGGTTCGCTGCAATCGAACGCGATCGGGATCTCACACCGATCCGCCATTAGTCGACGATCGTAGCCACGCGTGGGCGTCGGGAGGGCCGGCGTGGTTAGGTCAGGGGCCGCTTACGCGGCGTCCATGGGGCCGGTTCCGCTCGCATCCATGCGAGCGGTTCGATCGCGTGCGTCCGACGCGGCGGGGGGTGCGGTTGCTGTCGTGGGGTAGCGCGGTCGTCGTCGGCTTTTCAGCCGCCGCCGGCCGCGCTTTGGGCTGGGGAGGTCGGGTGCAGGGATGCGCCCGACCTCCGGGCACGAGGGAGGGGCGCATTCGCGGGTCCGGAGACCCGAAAAACATGCTCAATTTCCCAAAGCCGACGCCGCGCCGGCGGTTTGGGAAACCGAGCATGCATATCGTGCTCAACTTCCCGAAGCGCGAGCCCGGGGATTGGATTGGGAAGTTGGGCAGGTTTTCCGGTCAGAACACTGACACTCGCCCGCCGGGATCGGGGTGGCGCGGCGGGACGCCGGATCGGAGTGGCGCGGCGGGAGGCCGGATCGGGGTGGCGCGGCAGGAGGCCGGATCGGAGTGGCGCGGCAGGAGACCGGATCGGAGTGCCGCAGCGGGGCGCGGGAGATAACGAACGCATGCGTGTCGAAATATCCCAGGGGTCCCGCCACCAACCGCCCCGCCACCCCCATGTGCTTCAGCGGGACGGAGCGTGCCTGCGTGAGGGTGTCGCCCGCCGCCATGGATGGCCGGCGGAATGGGCACGGACGAAGCCGGCACAACGAAAGCCAACCGCCGCCGCCACCACCCCGCCGCGCTTCACCCCCGCGCCGCCACCCACTCCCGCGCCACCACCCGCTCGGCGTGCACGCCGGCGGCCGCCGGCGACGCCAGCCAGACGATCGGGGGCCCCATAACCGATGGGTCGAGAAACCCCGCCCGGGTCTCGGGCGGCACGTCGTCGGGGACCATCCCGGTCAGGGTCGCGCCGCCCGGCAGCAGGATGTTGACGTTCACGGGGGTTCCCTCCAGCTCGGCGGCCATCACCCGCGCGAGCGCCTCGACGCCGGCGCCCGACGGCCCGTAGGGCACGAACCCGCGGCGGGTCATGGTCTGCTCGTTCATCGAGATGACAACGATCCGGCCGCCACCGGCGGCGAGCATCCGCGGGACCACGGCGCGGGCGACCAGGAAGGTGCCGGTGAGCTTCGTCTCGACGACGTCGCGGAAGCCGTCCGGCGAGACCTCCCAGAACGGCTGCGGATCGGTCAGGAAGCGCGGGTTGACGCTCCGCATGCCGATGCCGGCGTTGCAGACGAGCAGCTCGATCCCGCCGAGAGCCGCATACGCAGCCTCGACGCCGGCGCTGACCGACGCCTGATCGCGGACGTCGAGCTCGACCCCGACCGTCCCGGGCCCCAGCTCGGCGGCGGCCGCTTCGGCGCGACCCTGGTCCCGGCTCCCGATCGCGACCCGCGCGCCGGCTTCGGTCAGCGCCGCCGCCATCGCCCGTCCGAGCCCAGTGGTGGCGCCGGTGATGAGAACCCGGGTGTCGCGTAGTTGCGTGATCAGAGCACCCGAGCGTGCATGCTAGTAATTGGGCGTGGCGCTGCCCGAGTTCAGATTGGAGGTCTACCTCGGACGGTGGGAGTTCGCGGCGCGCCATCACCTGGCTGCCTCGGACGCGCAAACGCTGACGATCGACGAGCTGCTGGCGCTCGCCACCGACGGGCAGCGCGCGGAGTTTCACAACCTGCCACTGAGCTACACCCCAACCTGGGGAACTCCGGCACTGCTGGACGCGATCGCCGGCACGTACGAGCGCCTCGCCCCCGAGCACGTGCTGACGTTCGCCGGCGCCGAGGAGGCGATGTTCTGGGCGATGCAGGAGCTCGCCCACCCAGGAGAGCACGCGATCGTGACCGTCCCCAACTATCAGTCGATGGAGTCGGTCACGGTCGCGACCGGCGTCGACGTCGACGCGCTGGTGCTGCGGGCGGACGATGGCTGGGCGCTCGACCTCGACGAGCTCGAGCGGCTGGTGCGGCCGGCGACCCGGCTGATCGCCGTCAACTTCCCCAACAACCCGACCGGCGCGCTGCCGGACCCGCGGGCGTTCGAGCGCCTGGTCGAACTGTGCGAGGAGCACCACATCCGCCTGTTCAGCGACGAGGTCTACCGCGGGCTCGAGCTCGTCCCCGCTCGCGCGCTGCCGCAGGCCGCCGACCTGTCGCCGACGGCCGTGTCGCTGAACGTGATGTCGAAGGCCTACGGACTGCCGGGCCTGCGGATCGGCTGGCTCGCGTGCCGGGATCGCGCGCTGCTCGAGCGCCTCGAGCGCCGCAAGCACTACACCTCGATCTGCAACGCGGGCCCGAGCGAGCACCTCGCCACGATCGCGCTGGGAGCCGGCGAGCAGATCCGGGCGCGCAACCGCTCGATCATCGCCGCCAACCTGCCCGTGTTCGACGCGTTCTTCGCCGATTGGCCCGCGCACTTCGCCTGGGAGCGGCCGCAGGGCGGTTGCGTGTCGTTTCCACGCCTCTTGACCGGGGAGCCGACCAGCAGCTTTTGCCGGCGCCTGGTCGAGCAGGCGGGCGTGATCCTGCTGCCGGCCGACGTATTCGCGTCGGAGCTGGCCCCGGTCGAGACCGACCGGATGCGGGTCGGGGTCGGCCGCCGCGACCCCGAGCCCGCGCTTCAGGCGCTCGAACGCTTCCTGCAGACGAGCGCGATCTAGCGCCGCGTCACGCCGCTTCCGAGTACTCGGCTTCGCGCCCGGTGAGCTCGATCGCGGCCTGATCGGCCGGCTCGGCCACGGCCGCCGGTCGCACGATCGCCGCTGCCGAGATGACCGCGACCGCGAGCAACGCCGAGCCGACCACGAGCGCCAGATGGAAGCCGCTGGTCAGCGCGTCCGCCGGCGAGCTGCCGCCCGCGAGCCGGTCCGCGGTCCGCGTGCTCGACAACGTGGCGAGGACCGCCAGTCCGAGCGCGCCGCCGACCTGGAGCGACGTGTTGACCAGCCCGGACGCGAGGCCGGAGTCGCTCGGCGTCGCGCCGGACATCGCGATCGTCATCAGCGACGGGAACGACAGGCCCGCGCCGATCCCGACCAAGACCATCACCACAACCATGTCGGACCAGTACTTCGCGTGCACGGGGGCGGCGGCGAACAGGGCCAAACCGGCGCCGATCAGCACCAGGCCCGGCAGCAGTGTCGCGCGCGGGCCGATGCGCAGGTTCAGCGCCGGCGTGATCCCGAGCGACAGCACCCCGATCGCGAGCGCCACCGGCAGGAACGCGAGGCCGACCTCGAGCGGGCCGTATCCGAGCACCCGCTGGAGGTAGACGGCCCCGAGGAAGAACATCCCGAACAGTCCGGCAACCATCAGCATCTGCACGAGGTTTGCGCCGGTGACGTTGCGCGAGCGGAAGATCCGCAGCGGGATCAGCGGCGTCCGGGCGCGATCTTCGCGGACGAAGAAGCCGATCAGCAGCACGCCCGCAACCGCGCCGAGCCCGATCGTGTGAGCCGAGCCCCAGCCGTAATCGCCGGCCTTGACGATCGTGTACACGGCCAGCATCAGCGCCGCGGTGACCAGCACTGCCCCGGGGATGTCCGCCCCCTCGCGGAGCCCGATCCCCCGATCGCCCGCGACCACGCGCATCGCCAGGACCCCGGCGGCGATCCCAATCGGCACGTTGACGAAGAAGATCCAGTGCCAGCTCAGCGCCTGGGTGAGCACACCGCCGAGCAGCAGTCCGATCGATGCGCCGGCGGACGCGACGAAGCTGAACACGCCGATCGCCTTCGCCTGGTCACGCGGCTGCGGGAACATCGTCACGATCATCCCGAGGATCACGGCCGAGGTCAGCGCGCCGCCCGCCCCCTGCACGAACCGCGCCGCGATCAGCAGCGTCTGACTCTGCGCGAGTCCGCACAGCGCTGATGCCGCCGTGAACACCGTCAAGCCGATGAGGAAGATCCGCTTGCGGCCGACCAGATCTCCGAGCCGCCCGGCGAGCAGCAGCAGGCCACCGAACGCGATCAGGTAGGCGTTCACGATCCACGCCAGATTCGACTGCGAGAAGCCGAGGTCGCGCTGGATCGACGGCAGCGCGACGTTCACGATCGTCTGGTCGAGGACGATCATCAACATCCCGGTGCAGAGCACCACGAGCGCGATCCAGCGTCCGCGCCCCTCAGCCATGTCCTGTGTCATTGCACGATCTCCTGTCAAGTAGATGACAACCAGGTCGTACCGTAGCAGATCGTCTTGTACGGGACGATCTGCTACGAGAGCGCGGTTAGGTCCGAGGCTCTCGGCGCCGCAGCGGCGGGTGGCAGTCGACCGCCTCGGCCAGACGATCGCCGACGAGCCGGGTGAGCGCGCTGACGAACGCGCCGCGCTCGCCGGCCGGCAGCGATTCGAGCACGTCGGTCTGCACCCGTTCGATGATCCGCTCGGCCTCGGCGACCTTCCGCCTGCCGGCGCTCGTGACCTCGATCACGCGTGCGCGCCTGTCCGTGCTGGAAAGCTTGCGCTCGGCGAGGCCGGCCCGCTCGAGCTCGTCGACAGTCACCACCATCGTCGTCTTGTCGAGCCCGATCAGCTTCGCCAGCTCGGTCTGGGTCAGATCGCCGCGGCTCGCGCTCGCGAGCACGCAGTAGCCACGTGAGCCCAACCCGAGGGGAGCCAGCGCGGCCGCGATCTCGGTCGCGTAGACGTGGCTGGCCTGATCCAGCAACCAGCCCAGATTCCCCGTGAGGCACTGGGGCTCCTGGTCAACCGGATCGTGTACTTCAGCTTCAGCTTCGATCGCCATGACGTCGATGATAGCCGCAAATAGAAAGCCGGCGAAACTATCTGCTACAAGAGGATCTCGACACCGGAGCGGGCATGAACATGCGATGAATCCATGAGGAACCGTTACGCCGGGGGCGTACCATTGATTTATGACCGCGTTAGGCGTCTCGCTGTTGCTCGTAGGAGCGCTAGTCGTGCTGTTCGAGACGCATGTGCCGGCGTACGGGATGCTCGGCGTTCCCGGCACGATTGCGCTGGCGGTGGGAGCGGTGCTTGCGGTCAGCGGACTCGGAGCGGGGATCGCGATCGCCTTGCTGTCCGCGCTGGTGGTGGCGACCGCGGCGGTCGGCCTGCTCGCGGTCTCGCTGCGCAAGGGCCTGGGGGTGCGCCGGTGGGGGGTCCGTGACCACCTGCTCGGCCACGTCGGTGTCGTCCGCGATTGGGACGAGCCGTCCGGGAGCGTGCTGGTGGATGGAGCGCTGTGGAACGCCCGGCGCTCGCTCACGGATGAGGAAGTCGTTGAACTGCATAAGGGCGACTCGATCGTGGTCGAGCGCCGCACCGGCCTGACGCTGTGCGTGCGGCCGGCCGAGGAGTGGGAGTTGGTGCCGTGATCGCCGCAATCATCGTGATCCTGTCCGTGCTGCTGGTGCTAGGCCTCACGGCGGCCGGCGCTTCCATACGCGTGCTGCGCGAGTACGAGCGCGGGATCGTGTTCCGGCTCGGACGGTTGATGGCGCCACGCGGGCCGGGCCTGATTCTGCTGGTGCCGTCGATCGACCGGATGGTCCGTGTCAGCCTGCGAACGGTGACACTGGGGATTCCGCCCCAGGATCTGATCACCCGCGACAACATCCCCGCGCGCGTTACCGCGGTCGCTTACTACCGGATCGTCGACCCAACCCATGCGGTCACCGAGGTCGAAAACTTCCACGCCGCCACGCTCCAGATCGCGCAGACGACGCTGCGCTCGGTGCTCGGCGGCGCCGACCTCGACACGCTGCTCTCCGAGCGCGAGCGGCTCAACGAGGACCTCCAGCACGTGATCGACGCGCAGACGGAGCCGTGGGGGATCAAGGTGACCACGGTCGAGATCAAGGACGTCGAGATCCCCGAGCGGATGCAGCACGCGATCGCCAGACAGGCCGAGGCCGAGCGCGAACGCCGCGCCAAGATCATCAACGCCGAAGGAGAGGCCCAGGCGGCCTCAAGGCTCGCCGACGCGGCAGACGTGATCGCTCAGAACCCGGTCACGCTCCAGTTGCGCTACCTCCAGACGCTACGGGAGATCGGCGCAAACCAGAACTCCACCGTCGTATTTCCGATGCCGATCGACCTGATCAAGCCGATGCTCGATGTGATCGGGTCGCAGAGCGGCTCGCGGGGCGCGGACGCGCAGACTTCGGGCGGGGACCAGGACGCGCTACCGGAGGGCGGGGACCAGGCCGCGCTACCGGAGGGCGAGGCTCAGGGCTCGCTCCCGAGCGGCGGCGGCAACGGAGCGCTTGAGGAGGGCAAGCAACCCGAGCTCGGCGCCGGCGCCCCCAGGGTGTTCGTCTCCGACGACGAGGCTTAGCTTCCGCACGCAGGCGCGGTGTGCGCGCCCCGGGCCGTCTATCGTGGCCCGCCGATGGCTGCCCGCGCCGACATTCGCAATATCGCGATCATCGCCCACGTCGATCACGGCAAGACGACTCTGGTCGACGCCCTGCTGTGGCAGTCGGGCGCGTTCCGCAGCGGCCAGGCGACCCCCGACCGGGTGCTCGACTCGATGGATCTCGAGCGCGAGAAGGGGATCACGATCCTCGCCAAGAACACCGCCGTCCGCTACGGCGGGGTGAAGCTGAACATCGTCGACACGCCCGGGCACGCTGACTTCGGCGGCGAGGTCGAGCGCGGCCTGACGATGGTCGACGGGGTGTTGTTGCTGGTCGACGCGAGCGAGGGTCCGCTGCCGCAGACGCGGTTCGTGCTACGCAAGGCACTGGAGGCACGGCTGCCGGTGATCCTCGTGATCAACAAGGTCGACCGCCCCGACGCGCGGATCGGTGAGGTGGTCGACGAGGTCTACGAGTTGTTCCTCGATCTCGACGCCGACGAGTCGCAGATCGAGTTTCCGATCGTGTACACGAACGCCAGAGCCGGCTGCGCATCGCTTGACCCCGCGCACGAGGGAACGGACCTGAAGCCACTGCTGGACCTGCTGATCGACCACGTCCCGCCGCCCGAGTACGACCCCGCGCATCGGCTGCAGGCGCATGTCACCAACCTCGACGCGTCGCTGTACGTGGGCCGGATCGCGATCTGCCGTGTGCGCCACGGCGCCATCCGCCGCGGCGAGACGATCGCCTGGTGCCGGTCGGCCGACGGCCAGATCGAGCGGGTCAGGGTCAGCGAGCTGTACGTCACCGAGGCGCTCGAGCGGGTCGAGGCCGAGCATGCCGAGGCGGGCGAGATCATCTCGGTGGCGGGGATCCCCGAGATCACGATCGGCGACACGCTCGCGGATCCCGACGACCCGCGGCCGCTGCCGTCGATCACCGTTGACGAGCCCTCGCTGTCGGTCACGATCGGGGTCAACTCCTCGCCGCTGGCCGGCCAGGACGGCGATCGCCTCACCGCCCGCCAGCTCAAGGCCAGACTCGACCGCGAGCTGGTCGGCAACGTCTCCCTGCGCGTGCTGGCGACCGAGCGCCACGACACCTGGGAGGTGCAGGGACGCGGCGAGCTGGCGCTCGCGGTGCTGGTCGAGCTGATGCGGCGCGAGGGCTTCGAGCTGACGGTCGGCAAGCCCGAGGTCGTGACCAGGGAGATCGGGGGCAGGATCCACGAGCCGGTCGAGCGGATGAGCGTCGATGCCCCCGACGACTACGTCGGCGTGATCACGCAGATGCTGGCGTTGCGCAAGGGACGGCTCGAGCAGATGGTCAACCACGGCACCGGCTGGGTGCGGATGGAGTACCTCGTCCCGGCACGGGGGCTGATCGGGTTTCGCACCGAGTTCCTGACCGAGACCCGTGGTACCGGCCTCGTGCACCACGTGTTCGACCGCTGGGAGCCGTGGCACGGAGACCTGCGCACCCGTCCCACGGGCTCGCTGGTGGCCGACCGGCGCGGCCGCGTGGCGGCGTTCGCGCTGTTCAACCTGCAGGAGCGGGGGACGCTGTTCGTCGAGCCGGGCGAGGAGGTCTACGAGGGCATGATCGTCGGCGAGAACGCGCGCGCCGAGGACCTCGACGTCAACGCGACCAAGGAGAAGCACCTGACGAACATGCGCTCCTCGACCGCGGACGAGCTCGTCCGGCTGGTGCCCAAGCGCGAGCTGTCGCTCGACCAGGCGCTCGAGTTCCTTCGGGCCGACGAATGTGTCGAGGTCACGCCCCACGCCGTCAGGCTGCGCAAGGCCGAGCTCGACGCGAACGCGCGCCGCAAGCTGGCGCGGGCCTCGTCGCGAGGCTGACCGATCGATGGCCACGCGCGCCGGCATGCGCAGGATCCCGATCCGCGATCGGGCGCCCGACCTGCCGAGCTGGGGCGAACGGGCCCCGCCGGCCGCGATCCCGCTGGGACTTGCGCTCGCTTGCTACGTGATCGCGCTGCTCCAGCGTCCGGGGCTGAACACGTCGGACACGAAGGTCAACCTTCACGTCGATCCGCTCACGTTCCTCGGACAGATCGCGTCGGTGTGGAGCCGGACCGCGGGACTGGGGCACGTCCAGGGGGGCCAGTACTCCGGCTACCTGTGGCCGATGGGCCCGTTCTTCGCGCTCGGTCAACTACTCGGCCTGTCCGGGTGGCTGACCGAGCGGCTGTGGCTGGGCACGCTGCTGGCGCTGTCCGCGTGGGGCATGGTGCGGCTGCTCGATCTCCTGCTCGACCGGCGGCGCGGCGGCGCCCATCTCGTGGCTGGAGCGGTGTACGCGTTCAACCCCTACGTCGTCGTGATGACCAGCCGCACGACCGCGTTTCTGCTTGCGTACGCGGCGCTGCCGTGGCTGCTGGTCGTCACCCATCGCGGGCTGCGCGGGCCGCGGCGGTGGTGGTGGGCGAGCGCGTTCGCGCTGATCACGACCTCGACCGCCGGCGGCGTGAACGCGACCGTGACCGCGTACGTGCTCGTCGGCCCGGTACTGCTTGCGCTGTACGAGTGCGCGCTCGGCGACGTGCCCTGGCGCGACGCGATCGCGTTGGCCTGGCGGGCGGCGGTGGCGACGTTCGCGGCCTCGCTGTGGTGGGTCGTGCCGCTACTGGTGCAGTCCTTGTACGGCTTCAACTTCCTCCAGTTCACTGAACAGGTCGGCTCGATCTGGGCGACCACGAACCTGACCGAGAGCCTGCGGCTGATGGGCTACTGGCCGACGTACCTGGGAATCGGGTTCGCGAACCCGCTGACGCCGTACTTCGGCAACGGCTCAACAATGCTGTTCGACCCGCTCGTGGTCACCGCGACGCTGCTCGTGCCGGCGTTTGCGCTGGCCGGCCTGGTACGCACCCGGCGCTGGCGCTACGGGCCGTTGTTCCTGCTGACCGTACTGCTCGCGCTGCTTTTGATGAGCGTCGGCTACCCGAACGGCACGCCGGGACGGCAGGCGGCGAATTTCCTCTACGACCACCTCACCGCGCTCCAGTTCCTGCGCACGACCTACAAGGCGGGGCCTCTGCTGGCGGTGGCGATCGCAGCGCTCGCCGCCGCGGCCGCCGCCGCGCTGTGGCCGCGGTTGGGTGTGAGCGCGCGAGTCGCGACCGCGATCGCCGCGGTCGCGCTGATCGTCGCGAGCGCGTTCCCATTCTTTGAAGGCCGCGCGATCGAGCTCACGTGGCGGTCGGTGCCGGCCGCCTGGCGCCAGGCGGGCAGCGATCTGAACGATCAGCTGCCACCCAACTCCCGCGCGATCGTTCTTCCCGGCCAGGCGTACGGCTACTACAGCTGGGGCGCGACCGTCGATCCGATTCTGCCGGCGCTGACGACCCGTCCGGTCGCGGTGCGCAACGTGCCCCCGTTCGACGATCTGCACGCCGTCGACCTGCTGTGGACGGTCGACGATCTGATCCAGCAGCAACGCCTGCTGCCGGGCGAGCTGCGCCCGCTGCTCGACCTGATGAGCGCCCGCGCCGTGATCACCGCGACAGACGATGACGACGGGGTCAGCGGCGCGGTGTCGCCGGTGGCCGCGGCGCGGCAGCTCTCGACGCAGCCGGGCTTCGCGCGCCCGTCACGCAGCTACGGTCCGGTGCAGACGTTTGCGGCGCTGCCCGGAACCACCGAGCGATCGGTGCGCCTGCCGGAGGTGCGCCGGTATGACGTGCCCGCCCGCGGGCTCGTCCGGGTCGAGCCGAGCGGCCCGGCGACGATCGTCGACGGCTCGGCCGAGGGGCTCGCAGACATGGCGGCGCTGGGGGACCTGGCCGGCGCCGGACCGCTCTTCTATGCCGGCGATGTCTCGCCCGCCTCGATCCGTGCCCAGGCCCAGACAGGCGCCGACGTGTTCATCACCGACTCCAACCGCAGGCGCGTGTTCGTCGCCTCGCGCGTGCTCCAGAACTACGGCTGGACGGTTCCGGCAAGTGAGTCCTTCTCTGCCGACGCGACCGTCATGGATCCGTTCCCCGCCCACGGCAGCGATGCCCAGACAGTGACCGTGTTCGCGGGCGCGAAGTACCTCCAGACCCCCTACGACCCCCAGGTCGCGGAGTTCCCGGAGCACCGGCCATTTGCCGCCTTCGACGGCAACCCGACCACATCGTGGCTGGCCGATACGACGCTGCCCCAGAGCGAGCAATGGATCGAGATCGCGTTCGATCAGCCCCGCAACGTTCCCTACATCAATCTGCTCCCCGATCAGTCCGACCCGTTCGTTCAGCTGACCGAGGTGCAGATTGCGGGCAGGATCTTCGCGATCCATCCGGGATGGAACCGCCTCCCGGTCGCGCTGCGTCACGCGAGCGTGCTACGGATCGGGGTCGCGCACGTGCACACGATCGGCAACCAGGGTGGCACCGGCGTCGGGATCGCGGAGGTGCAGGTCCCGGGCGTGCACGTTCGCGAGCTGCTACGACCGCCGGTGCTCGCCGAACGGGCGCTGCGGGGAACCGACCTCAGCCACACGCCGCTGACATATGTGTTCGAGCGCACGACGGCGGCCGCGCCGCTGCAGCGGGGGCCGGCCCCGAAGACCGTGACGGCTCACGGCGATGAGCTGCAGGCGGAGGTCAAGCTGATCACCGAGGCCCAGGATCCCGAGACGGGGATCAGCCGTACGATCGACCCCCCGGCGGCACGCCGGTGGACGGTCTCCGGGCTCGCGAGCGTCTCACCCACCGCCCCCGACCCTGCCCTCGACCGGATCGCCGGCACCGACACACACGGGGCGAGCTACACCTCCTCGGGCCGGCTCGAGGGGCTCCCCGAATACCGGGCGTCGGCCGCGTTCGATCGCTCGCCCGCGACCGCTTGGGTGGCGCCATTCGGGCCAGGCCAGCCGGCATGGATCGCGTGGACCACCCCGGCTGCCCAAACGCTCCGGCGGCTGGTGCTGGTGCGAAGCGCGCTTCCGGTCCAGTTTCCGACCGAGGTGGCTGTCTCGACCGGCGGCGGCGAGCCCTCGACAGGCCCGATCGCGGTCGCGCCCGGGGGGGCGATCACGCTCCCGCATCCGCTGCGCGGGCGCAGCTTTCGCTTGACGGTCGTGCGCGCCGCCGGGTCCGCGCGGGCGGCGGTGGCGATCGCCGAGCTCCTGGGCGCGGGAATGCCCTCGGTGACGGAGCCCCGCAACGTCGGCAGCGTGCGAGGACGGTGCGGGGACCTGAACGCGCAGGTCGGCGGGCGAACGATCCGGCTGCGGGTCGGCGGCACTGTGGTGGGGTTCGATCGTGGGCAGGCGCTGCCGCTGAGCCAGTGCGGCGGCGCGATCCGCCTGGCGGCGGCGCCGATCGACTTCGTGATCGATCCTGCCGTGGTCCGCCCGCTGCTTGTGCAGATGCACTCTCCCGCTCCGGACCCGCTGGCCCAGGCGGCGGTCGGCGGCGGCACGGTGGTGGACAGCGGCCACCAGGGCAACGGCAGTTACACCGACGTGCGGGTCAGCGTCAGCGGCCCGAGCTGGCTGGTGCTCGGCGAGAGCTACAACCGCGGCTGGCGCGCGAGCTGCAATGGCCGCTCGCTCGGGCCGCCGCAGGTCATCGACGCGTTCGCCAACGGTTGGCGGGTGGGCGCCGGCTGCCAGCGAGTGTCGATCACGTTCGCGCCCCAGACCGCCGTCAACGTCGGGTACCTGCTGGGCGCGCTCTCCTGCCTGGTGCTGCTGCTCGTGATCGCTCTATATCGGCCGCCGGCGCCGGCGGCCGCTTCGGAGCCCGCGCCCGCGCCGCTGGCCGGGGCAGGGCTGGCGCGTCGCTGGTCAGCGGCGCGCGCGCTGCTCGGGGGCGTGCTCGCCGCCGCCGTGTTCGGGTTCCTGTTCGGGCTGCGGACCGGCGCGGTGATCGGCCCGGCGTTCGCGCTGATCCTCTGGCGAGGAGTGGGCAACCGTGCGCTGTTGCTGGCGGCCGGCGCGCTGCTCGTGGTCGTGGTGCCGGTGCTCTACCTGGCATTTCCGGGGAACAACGACGGCGGCTTCGACACCGGCTATCCGATCGAGCACCTCGGCGCTCACTGGGTGGCGGTGGGAGCGTTCGCGCTGCTGGCGCTGGTGCTGGCGCGCGAGCTCAGTACGGCCATTCGTCCCCGCGCCGGTGACCGAGCGCGGCCGCGGCCCCCGGACGCTTCGCCGCCAGCGCAAGCTTGATCGCGAGATTGCGCGCGAACCAGGGCAGCTGGGCCAGCTGTCGCAGGCCGTTGCGCGTCTGTGCCGGACCGGTCAGGTGCGCGTTCGCCAGGCGGCGGTACTCGGCCAGGGAGCGCGCACGGCCTCGGTAAACGAACTCCCTGCTGGGCGCGAGCGCGCTGAGGATCGCGAGCGTGACCCCGACCGACGAGAACGCGTCGTGGACCAGCAACGTGCCTCCGGGGGCGACCCTGTCGCCCCAGCGCTCGAGGTCGTCCCGGGCGGGCCGGTAGCGGTGCGCGCCATCGACATACAGCAGATCGATCGGTCCCTCGACGGCGCCGAGTGCATCGCTCGAGCGCCGGCGCACGTGGTGAACCTTGCCCCGGATCCCGGCGCGCTCGATGTTCGCGTCGAATGCCTGCTTGTCGGACTCGCCCTGCGGGGCGGTGCCGGACCACTGGCGCGGGCCGCGGTCGTTGCCGGCGTGCGGATCAATCGCGACGATCGTGACCCCCGCCGGCGCCCCCATCCCGAGCACGATCGTCGAGCGGCCGCGGTAGGAGCCGATCTCAACGATCTGCCCACCCGGGGGGACGAGGCGCGCACGCTCGAACAGGCGCGCGGCCTGGTCCTCGGATAGCCATCCGTCGACGTGCTCGATCGCCGCGAGCGTCTCGCGGAGCTCTTGGCTCACGCCGGCAGCGTGTCCCGCTCGTAGGTCCAGCGCTCCGGCGACCGGGTTAACGATCGGCTCGAGACCCGCGGCGGGGAGCGCACCGGGGATGGCGCGGCGGCGCTGCGCGTCGAGCAGCTGGAGCGTCCGTCGGGCGGTCTCGTCCCAGCTGAATTCGGCCGCGCGGTCGCGCGCCTGGCGTCCGAGCCGCTCAAGCAGCTCGGGGTCGCCCAGCAGCGTCCCGACCTTGGCCGCGAGCTCGCGTGGGTCGTCGGCCAGCACGCCGGTCTGCCCGTCCTCGATCGCCTCGCTGAGGCCGCCCAGCCGCAGCGCCGCGCTCGGCGTCCCGCACGCGGCCGACTCGGTCACGGACAGTCCCCAGCCCTCGGCCGACGACGCGGTCACGTTCACCCATGCTCGCTGGTAGAGCTGGCGCTTGCGCTCCTCGCTGACGTGGCCGTGCACGCGCACGCGCCGTTCGAGTCCGCGCGCGCGGATCTCCGCGAGCAGCGCCTCGCGGTGATCGCCGTCGCCGGCCAGATCGAGCACCGCGGCAGGGTTGCGCTCGAGCACGTCGAGCACCACCTCGATCCGCTTGTAGCGCTTCAGCCGCCCCAGGTACAGCAACGTCGGCTCCCGGGCGCGAGCGGAGGGGTCCGGGGTCAGGGAATCGAGGTCGGCGCCGACGTAGACGATCTCGATCCGCCGAGTCGGGATCCCGTGGCGGACGATGTCCCGCGCCGAGGCCTGGGAGATCGTCAGGAACTGGGAGCCGCGGTAGAGGAGCCGCAGCGGAAGCGTCTCCAGCATCAGCGCGGCGAGACGTCCGGGGGTCCCGAGCTCGCGCACGTAATGCTCGCGGTGGATGTGATGAATCAGCGTGACCCGCGGCGTCGGGCACCACAGCGGCGTCAGGAAGGTCACCCCGTTGACGACCTCCAGCACGACGTCGGCGTCGGGTACGCAGCGCTGCCGCTGGCGCAGGATCGCGCGCGGGAACACCGTCGAGCGGCCACCGACTCGGTGCAGGGTCAGCGGTCCGGTCCGCTCGCAGGCGGCCGCGCCCGAGTAGGAGCACGAGATCACCGACACGCGGTGTCCCCATTCCAGCCACCGTGACACCTGGTTGAACAGGTTCGTCCCGGTCCCGCCCGCCTGCGGATGGGTCCAGTCGCGATCGGACAGGATCAGGATGTGCAGCCGCGCGCCCGCCTGGTCGAGCGGGACAGGATCAACTGAAACCGGCGGCGTGCTCGACATACGGGTTGCGGCAGTGTATGCGGTCGCCATGCGACGATGACGCGATGAGCGAGCAGGAGAGCCGGTCCTCCGAGGCCACAGTGCTCGCCTTCCCCCGTGCCCAGCTGCGCGCCCGCACGGTCCGCGGCGCGCTCGTGAACGCGGCCTTCATGGGCGGAGCGGAGGCGCTGGTCCTGCTCCAGGGCCTGATCGTCACGGTCCTGTTGGGACCGAGGCTGATCGGCCTGTACGGGATCGTGACGACGACCGCGGTGACCGTGGCGGCGCTGCGGCGCGTCGGCATCGACGAGGCATTCGTGCAGCAGCAGGAAGACGACCAGGAGCTCGAGTTCCAGCGTGCGTTCACGCTCGAGCTGGTCGTCGGCGGGATCTTCTCGCTCGTGCTGCTGATGCTCGCGCCGATCGTGGCGGCCGCGTACGGAAACACGGAGCTGCTGCCGCTGATGGTCGGCGTCGCGTATCTGCCGACGGCGTTCGCACTGCAGGCGCCGGCGTGGATCTTCTTCCGGCGGATGGACTTCGTCCGCATCCGGACCCTGCAGGCAATCGTCCCCGTGGTCACGTTCTGCGTCACCGTGCCTCTGGCGGCCGTGGGGGTTGGCGTCTGGAGCCTGGTGATCGGCCCGGCGGTCGGCAACACGGTGGCGATCGTGGCCTGCGCCGCGGTCTCGCCGTACCGGATGCGGCTGGTGTTCGACCGCGCCGCGCGGTCGCGGTACTTCGATTTCTCCTGGCCCGTGTTCGTGTCCGCGGTGGCGCTGCTGATCGTCGGTCAGGGGCAGGTGCTCGCGTTCGATCTGCACGGCGGGCTCGTGGCCGCCGGCTACATCACGCTCGCGGTTACGCTCACCCGCTACGCCGACCGCGCCGACCAGATCATCACCACCACGATCTACCCGGCGATCTGCGTCGTCCGCGACCAGATCGGGACCCTACGCGAGATCTTCATCAGTTCCAACCGTGTCGCGTTGATGTGGGTGCTGCCGTTCTGCGCCGGCTTCATCCTGTTCTCCGAGGACCTCGTGCGGTTCGTGCTCGGACACCGCTGGCAGCCGGCGGTGCTTCTGCTCCAGGGTCTCGCCGGCGCCGCCGCGATCCAACAGCTCGGCTACAACTGGTTCTCGTTCTACCGCGCGCGCGGCGACTCGAGCCGGCAGGCCGTGGAGGCGTTCGTGATGACGGCGGGGTTCCTCGTGCTGGCGGTGCCGGCGCTGTTCATCTGGGGGCCGTGGGGTTTCATCGCGGGGCGGCTGGTGACAGCCGTGTTCCTGCTCCTGGTGCGCCGCCATTTCGTGCGGCGCCTGCTCGGGATCGAGCTGCTGGCGATCGGCGTGCGGGGAGCGGTGCCGGTGGCGGTCGCCGTGGTCGCCGTTCTGGCGATCAGATCGGTGGCGTGGACGGGCGGGCGGTCGCTGGCGCAGGCGGTGATCGAGCTGGTCGTGTTCCTCGTCTTGACCGCGGCGCTGACCTGGTTCGCGGAGCGGACGCTGGTGCGCGAGTTGGTGGTGCAGTTTCGGTCAGGGCGGGGACGGGGGGTAGTGGTGGCGGTCGATCAGCGGGGGGCGGTCGGGACGTCTTAGGCTCGGGCGGTGGCGGCGCGCGGGGGGTCGGGCCGTCTTAGGCTCGGGCCGCGGCGGCGCGCGGGCGGCGGCGCGCCTCGGGCGAGGCCACGTTCGGCGGCGCCGCAATCAAGACGTCGTAGTGGTAGAGCCGCGCCAGCACCCGGTAGTGCGCCGCCACCCAGTCATCGACGGTGTGCACCCCGCTCGAGCGGCCGCGGAGATTCGGCTCGGGCTGTGATGAGGTCGGGTCGGTCCAACGCACGAGCACGCGGGGGCGCACGCGCGCGAGCATGCTGACGATCTGGGCTTGGGCCGCCGCCCCGGTCTGCAGCCCGAAGTCCTCGGAGCTGGGGTTGTTGCGCTCGGTCAGGACGTAGATCAGCGGGTCGCCGACGCGGACCAGGTCCGAGCGGCGGGGAAGGACGTAGATCGGCTGGCCCGGCGGGACGTTGGCATCGACCAGCGCCACCATCCGCTCGATCGCGCGGGCCTGGGCCGGCGGCGCGGTGACGCCGTCGGCCACCGGAACGTGGATCGTGGACTCGGTCGGCGGGTGCAGGAGCGCCGACAGCCGGTTGCCGGCGCCGTGCGCCAGCAGCAACAACACCAACATGACGCAGGCGCCGGCCACAACCCGGGGCGAGCGCGAGGCGAGCACCAACAGCCCCACCACGGCCACCACCAGCAGCGGCTGCGTGTGGTAGTCGTCGGTGCGCGAGAGCAGGTAGGCGAGCGTTCCAAGCCCGAGGACCAGCAGACCGCAGGCCAACGGCGGCGGGCGGCGGTCACGCCACCACGTCAGCGCCGCCCCCGCGACACAGACCGCGAAGGAGATCACGACCAGCAGCGGCACATAGAAGTCGAGCCCGTGCTTGAGCGTCTTACCGACCCCGGCCGCCGCCGGCGCGTGGTAGCTGATCGGGAACGGCAGCGTCCAGTAGTCACGGGTCCGCAGCGAATTGCCGATCAGCGCCTGGTAGAGGCTCGAAGGGCCGTCGGAGATCGCGAACGGCAGATATACGAGCACGACCAGACCGACCGCGATCGCGCAGCACGCGACCGCGCGCCGCCACTCCCGACGCAACACCAGCGTCACGACCACGGCGGCGAGTCCGTAGATCGCAAAGTCGAGCCGGAAAGCCGCGGCGACCGCGATCAAGACCGCGCTCACCACCACGCGCCGGCGATCGACGGTGCCGCGGCTCGCGACCCACAGGGCCAGGATCGCGAACAGCAGCGCCAGTCCGACCGGGTTGGCGGTCCGCGGCTCGGCCATCTCGCAGACGACCGTCAGCCACGCGAGCAGCGCCAGCGGCAGCGACCCGGCTACGTCGCGCACGAGCGCGTACGCCACCAGTGCCACACCGGCCACGGACAGCGCCCACAGGACCCGCCATTGGACGAGTGAAACCCCGAACAGCTTGAACAACCCCGCCAGTACGTACGGCTGCGCCGGGCCGTACGCCCACAGGAAGTCGCGGTAGGGGACCTGACCATCGAGGATCCGTCGCGCCGCTTGCAGCGCGATCCCCTCGTCGAACGGGTCGATGTCGCGCCAGATCGTGAACCCCGCGATCAGCGCTCCCACGACGAATAGGCAGCAGGCGAGCAGCCCCGCCCGCGAGCGGCCGGCTTCTCCAACCCGAGAGCTGATCGGCCGGGCCGCTGCTGGCTGTGCGACGTACGTCACGGCGGCCGTCGAGCGTAGAGGATCCATGCCATCCTCACGGCAGTGAGCGCCACTCCGTCGACCGCGCTCGAGCGCCCGCAGGGACTCGAGCGGCTTCGCACGCTGTGGCGCCTATGGCGCGCAGAGCAGACCGATCCGGCGCCCTTCTACCGGCTGCTGGCGGCCGAGACGGCCGAGGCGCTCGACCACCGCTACGGTCCACTGCGCGCGACGACGATCGTCGACCTCGGGTGTGGCCCGGGGTTCTACACCGAGGCGTTGCGCGCGCGCGGCGCCGAGGTGATCCCCGTCGACATCGACCCGGCGGAGATGGCGATGCTCGGCCACCCTCCCGAGGGCGCGCTGATCGCGGACGCGGGCGCGCTGCCGCTCGCGGACGGGAGCGTCGACGGGACGTTCTGCTCGAACCTGCTCGAGCACACCCCGAGCGCCGAGCCCGTGATCGGCGAGATCGAGCGGGTGCTGCGGCCAGGCGGGTGGGGCTACATCTCGTGGACGAACTGGTACTCCCCGTGGGGCGGGCACGACATGAGCCCTTACCACTACCTCGGGCCGAGGCTCGGACCGAACCTGTATGTCCGCCGCCACGGTCCGCCGCGCAAGAACCCGTACGGCGCCGGCCTGTGGGCGTGTCACATCGGGCCGACGCTGCGGCTCGTCGCCGACCGGCCGGGGCTGACGATCGAGCGGGTCGAGCCCCGCTACTGGCCGCGACTCGCAGTGATCACCCGGGTGCCGGTGGCGCGCGAGTTCCTGACCTGGAACTGCGTGATCAGGGTCCGGAAGCGCTAGCGGCGACTCGCGTCCACACCCACGATCCGTCCTCAAACGCAGGCGGCCGGCCGAGCACCATCGTCAAGTAGTGCACGGCGTAGCTCGGGTCGCGGCCCAAGCCCGTCGCCACCACCTCCTGCACTCCCCACCGCGCCAGCGCGGCCCGCAGGAGCCGGCCCTGCGCCGGCGAGTACACGGGTTCGGGCCCGTACCCGAAGAACGACAGCGCCCTCAGCGGTGCCTGTGCCCCGCCCGGCGGGTCGACCATCTGCGAATGCCCGCCCCGTCCGGGGACCTGCGCGTAACCCCCCACGATCCTGAACCTGAAGTCGGCCTCCGCCTGCCACGCCATCGCGTTGGCCGAGGCGGGGGTCGCGTATGGCAGCGTCAACAGCACCGTCCACGGCCGCAGCGTCGGCGAGACCTCGGTGAACCACTGGGGAGCCGGCTGATCCTCGATCACGTACGGGAGCTCGTAGGTGGCAAAGATCGGGATCAGCACCGCTACCGCGCCGGCGCAGCACAGCGCTCCCCAGCACAGCTCCAGCCGCCTTCGCGGTGCACGGACGCGCGGGCCGAAGTACGCGACCACGCGCTCGCGCCGGCTCCAGGCCAGGTCGAGGACCACCGCCACCAGCACCGCGGCCGCCAGATCGACGTATACCGCGAAGCGGCCGGGCAGCGCCTTCGACAGCACCGGCAGCTGGTCGAAGATCCGCCACGGCCGCCACCGGGACCCGTACCCGCCGCGGCCGGTCGACAGCGTCCACGCGATCACCCCGGCGCCGGCAACGACCACCGCCAGCCGGCGACGGCGCCACAGCACGGCCGTCAGCGCCAGCGCCGCGACCAGCGCGATCCCCAGGTATGAGGCGTTGGGGCCGACCGCGCCGGCGTATCCGGCAATTCGCGTCGACGGCAGCACCGTGCTGTACGGGCCCGGATCGACCAGCCAGCTCCAGCCGACGCCGAGAACGGCAGTCGCCGGCCACGGCACCCCGACGATGTGCCGCGGGCCGTCCAGCAGGTACCAGGCGGGGTAGGCGAGCACGACGAGCCAGATCGCGCCCGCCACGCCGAGGCCTCGCACGAGTGCCGCGCGCCGCTCCCATAGGAGCCGCCGCCCGACCAGCAACGTGATGATCCCGGCGAGCAAGGCCATCAGCACCCCCGTGGCCAGCAGCTCGGGTCCGACGAAGAACTGGACCACGCCGAGCACCCCGAGCGCGATCCCGACCGCGACCGACGAATGGCGCCGGTCGACCAGCAGGTCGTATAGGCACCACAACGCGAGCGGCGCGAAGAACACCAGGTCGGCGTTGAAGTCACCGAACCTGACGTTGCCGATCACGTACGGCGAGAAGCCGTACAGCGCCGCGCCGATCAGCTGGCCCGGGAGGAACCGGGTCACCTTGCGCAGCAGCACGAACATGCTCCACCCGTTGATCACCGGCACGACCGTGACGAGCACGTTGAATCCGGCGATCGGACCGAAGATCGCGGTCACCGGCCAGACCAGCAGCGATGGTCCGAGGCTGGTCGTCTCCAGCGTGTTGACGCCGCCCTGCCCGGCGTAGATCGCCTGCGAGAAGAACGGGTTGTGCAAGTGGGCGATCGACCACGGCAACCAGTCCACGTACCACAGCGACAGCGCCGGGTCGCCGCACTGGCACGTGAGTGTCGAGCCGGGGTCGCCGGCCAGCCACACGTTGCTCCAGGCCAGCACCGAGACCGCCAGCAAGCCAACGATCACGGTCACGTGCAGGTGCAGCTCGGGCCGCCGTTCGACCTGCGCCCGCAGCCGCGCCGCCGGCGCGCTCCAAGGGCGCTCCTTGAATCGCAACACCGGCCGCTCGACCAGGTAGTAGCTGAGCGAGGCGGCGATCACCGCCGCCGCGAGCGTCGCGGCACACAACCACACCAGCCGCAGCCAGCGATCGCCGCCGGCCACGCCGGCGCTGTCGACCCACACCAACAGCCGGTTGTGGTACAGGTAAATCCCGTAGGAGATCAGGCCGATCCAGGCGAGCAGCCGCCACGAGAGCACCCGTGCGACAACGGTCTGGCGCCCGGATTCGAACACGGCCGGCAACACGAGACAGGCGGCCACGATCCCGTTCAGCGCGTACCACAGCAGCACATGCACGGTGCTGTCGTGCTCGAAGAACGGGTTGCCGTTCGTGTAGGTCAGCCCGAGGCACAGAAGCACGTAGAACGCGAGCGCCGCCGGCCACCCGAGCCACGCGTAGCGTTGCGCGGTCCGCAGCCGCGGCGAATCCCGAGCGCTCCATGCAACGCTCGCGAGCGCCAGCAGCATCCCGACCGCGAACCACGCGAACGTGGCCAGGAACGAGTTGAACCAGAGCATGTTCTTGTGGGCGTTCGCGAACGAGCGGTAGGTGGCGCTCATCAGACACAGCACCGCGAGCGCCGCGACCTCGAGCCGCCAGGACACCCGACGCCCGGCGAGACGAGTGGCCGCCCAGTCGAACGCGATCGACAGGAACGGGAGCAGCGCGTAGAACGCGACCTCGCAGCCGAGCGTCCATGCCGAATCGATCCCGCCCAGGACCCGGATCCCCGCGTAATCCTGTCCGAACCCGTAGTACACCCACCAATGACCGGAGAACATGTCCGGCAGCCCTGGATAGATCGAGAGCACGGTCAGCGCGACCCAGTAGGCGGGAACGATCCGCAGCACGCGCCGGCGGGCGTAATCGCGCACGCGAACGGGCGGCCCCGCGCCGGCCCTGGCCGCGAGCAGGGGGCGGTAGAGAAGGAAGCCGGAGATCACGAAGAACACCGCGACGCCGACGTTCAGTTGCGCCAGCAGCCGCGACGGGACCGAGGTGCCGAAGCTCGCCCGAGACTGATAGGCGGCGTGGAACACGAGCACCGAAAGCGCAGCGATTGCGCGCAGGCCGTCGAACAGCGGAAAGCGCGGATTGCCGGGCGGCGGCGCAACCGCCTCCGGCGCCGCTCCCGTGCCGGCGGCCGTGCCCGCCGGCGCGCGCGTCCCGGCGGCCGCGTCCGTGGCCGGGCGCTGAGTCTCAGTCGCCATGCGTGGGCACTATCGCACGGGGATCATGGATGATTGGGGCGTGTCGCCAGTTCGCATCCTGGCCGCGATCGCGGCGGTCGCGGTCTGCGCGTGGTTCGTGATCGGGATCCGCCAGGCTCACGACACCGACGCGGCGACCGCGATCATCTCCTCCGCCAGCGCCCTTACGCCGGCCGCGGCCGCGCACGCGACCGCGCTCCTGAACGCGGCCGGCGAGCTGAACCCCGACCGGGAGGTCGACCTGCTGCGCTCGCAACTGGCGCTTCGGCAGGGTGACCTCGCGCTGGCGCGCAGGCTCGCCCTGAGCGTCGCGCGGCGCGAGCCGCTGAATGCCGAGGCTTGGCTCGCGCTCGGGCAGGCGGCGGGCGGCAACCGGGCGACTCAGCTGCTGGCGTTCGCGCACGTCTATCAACTCGCGCCACCGATCAAGAGCCGAGGCTGACCAGCGGCGTGTTTGCTTCCGGGGCCGGCTGGGCGAGCGCCAGTAGCAGCCCCGCGAGGACGAGCGCAATCACCGTCACCGCCGGCATCTGCCAGTCCCAGTCGAGCGGCGCATGTGCGACGTAGACGATGAACGCGGCGACCGGTCCCGCCGCCAGCACCGGGGCGCGGCGGTAGGCGGCGCGCGCCGCCACCGCGACCCCGCCGAGAAACGCCAGCAGCAGCGCCAGCCCGACGAGCCCCAGCTCCGCCATCGTCTGCAGTGGCAGCGAATGCGCATCCTGGGCGCCCTCGTTGACGGACCGGTAGCGCAACCAGTAGACCGCCCAACCGCCAGCGCCCACGCCGCGCAGCGGTTCATCTGCGAACGCGCGCAGCGCCACGCTCCAGTACGCGTAGCGGTTGCTCTGGAGCGTCTCGTACCGGGTCGCCCCGGCCGACAGCGGCTGATCGCTACTCTCCTTCGCGCCCGCCGCCACCGCCACCGCGAACCCGGCGCAGATCACTGCCAGCGCGATCGCAGGGGCCCTCCTTGGCAGCCGCAACTCGGTGCCCTGGTCCCGGGGGCCGATCAGTGCTCGCTGCGCCAGCGCCGCGGCGACCATCACAACGACCAGCACGATCAGCGTGATCGCTCCCTGGCGCTCGCGTGTTCCCAGCGGGCCGGCGAGCGCGGTCACGCCGCGGAACGGGGCCGCACCGACGGACGCCAGCGCCCCCGCCGCGACCCCCAAGCCGATGCTCTGAAACTGTGCGCGCTTCGGCGCCGCGACCACGAGCGCCACGATCCCGGCTGCACACGCGAACAGCGCCCCGCGCGAGAATGTCAGGTACAGGCCCATCCCGAGCGGCGCCGTCGCGGCCGCCGCCGCCAGTCGCATCGGCGCCGGGCGGCTCTGGTCGCCGGCCACGCGGGCGCTGAGCACCACTCCCAACGCGGCGAGCTCCCCCATCGCGTTCCAGTACGTGAGCGGCTGCTCGAGCCGGCCCTCGGCGGTGATCGAGCGCGAGAAGTGGAGCAGGCCCGGGAGCAAGCGCTCGGAGATTCCGTAGCCGATCACGATCACGGTCCCGACCGCGAGCGCCGGCTCGACCGCACGCTGCACGCGCGGCTCCTGCAGCAGCGCCGCGGCGGCGATCAGCACGCCCAGATACAGCGCCACCAGCTGGCCGGCGTGGTAGGCGCTACCGGCGATCGGCGCCCACGCGGTCGAGATCAGCGTCCACCCCGCGAGCAGCGCCAAGCCGCCGATCGCGACCCGACCCGCTCGCGTCCGTGGCACGGGACGCGGGATCAGCAGCACCGACACGATCACCAGCAGCCAGGCCACCGCGCCGGCCCAGGCCTGGGCCGCGGCGAAGTAGCCGCCGGTGAAGAACGCCAGCACGGTCGCCCCGGCGAGCAGCATCACCCGAGAGGCGAGGAGCGCTCCCTTAGCGAAGCTGTGCGTCACGAGCGGCGCGCCTGACCAGACGGGTCGTGGCGAGCGGCCGGCGCTCGGCGCCGGACTGCCGGGATCCGTTCGCGAACGCGGCATCGATCTCGGCCAGCATCCTGCGGCGGAAGTTACGCTGATCGAACCGCGCGGCGTTGCGCACGCACGCGGCCGGGTCAATCGCGGCGTCGTCGAACTCGAGCACCGCGCACGCGAGCTCGCCGGGCCCGCCGGACCACAGCGACCCGGTCTCGCCCTCGAGCACCGTCTCGAGCACGCCGCCCCCGCGCCTCGCGATCACGGGGCGGCCCGCCGCCTGGCTCTCGACCACCGCGATTCCGAACTCCTCGACCGACGTCTGCACCAGTGCCCGCGCGCCCTGCAGCACCTGGGCGACGACCGCGTCCGGCAGGCGGCCGGCGAACCGGATCGTCGGCCCCGCCAGCCGCCGCAGCCGCCGCGCCTCGGGGCCGTCGCCGATCACGATCAGCGGTTGGCGGAGCGTGTTGAAGGCGGCGATCGCGAGGTCGATCTGCTTGTGCGCCATCAACTCCGAAACGAGGACGTAGTAATCGCCGACCGGTCCGGCGGCGAACCGGGCGGTCTCGACGGGCGGGTGCACGACCGCCGCCTCGCGTCCGAAGTAGGCCCGGATCCGCGCGCGCGTCGTAAGTGAATTGGCGAGGTAACGATCGGTCCGCTGGGCCGCGATCCAGTCCCACTGGCGCCAGCGAACGAAGGCCGCGCGCAGGAACGCGCGCGAGACCGGGTCCGGACGCCGCGCGAGCGTCTGGTCGCGGTCGTTCCATGCGTAGCGGAACGGGTTGTGGCAGTAGCTGACGTGCACCGAGTCCTCGCCGCACAGGACCGCGTGCGCCCATGCCGATGAGCTGGACACGACTAGTTCGTACCCGGACAGGTCGAACGACTCGATCGCGGCCGGGTACAGCGGCAGCAGCGCCCGGAACGTGCGCGCCGAGGGGCGCAGGCGCTGGAGGAACGACGTGTTGATCGCCCGTCCCGCGAACCGGCCCTCGGTCCCGTCCTCGTCGTACACCGCCGTGAACACGTCGGCCTCGGGCCACATCGCGCACAGCTCCATGAACACGCGCTCGCTGCCGCGAATGTCGAGCAGGAAGTCGTGCACGAGAGCGACGCGGCGATTTGAGTCCATTGTGTTATCCCGCGGCCCCACAGGGCCGTGCAGTCTAGCCACACGCCACGTCCTCACCCGCTCCGGAAAGAGCCAGTTTCCGGCGGCAAATGGCCTGTTTGCCTGCCAACATCATCGCACCATGACCCGGCCCGTCGTCTTGATCGGCACCTACGCGTGGGGCCTCGGCGGCGCCGAGCGCGCGCTGGTGCAGTTTGCGTCGGCGCTGCCGGCAGTCTGCCACCTGGCGTGTCCGGAGGGGCCGCTGGCGGACGCCGCGCGCGCGAGCGGACTGACGGTGTTCACGCTGCGCCGACGGAGCCTGAGGTTCCGCGGAGGCATTCGGAAACCCGCGCTCGCCGCCGCCGGGCTTGCGGCTCACGCGCTCGAGCTGCGCCGGCTGGTCGCAAACCTCGAGCCCGACCTGGTGGTCGCGTGGGGGATGCGCTCCGGGCTCGCGTGCCTGCTCGGGCCGCGGCTCCCGTGCGCGGTCGCGTTCCAGCACCACGACCTGCTTCCCGGTCCGGTGGTCGGTGCGGCGGTCCGGGCGGCGGCCGCGCGGGCCGACGTGGTCACGACCCACTCGCGGACGGTCGCCGACGACCTCGACCCGCGGGGACGGCTCGGGGGCCGCCTGCACGTGGTGTACCCGGGGGTGGACGGCGCCGCTCGCGCGGTTCCTCGCAACGGATCGTCTTCCGAGGTGCTGGTGCTGGGCGCGCTCACGGCGTGGAAGCGGCCGGACCTGGCCCTGGAGGCCTGTGCGCTCGCACGGCGCCGGTGTCCGGAGCTGCGCCTGCGGTTCGTCGGGTCGCCGTTGGCGGACGACGGCGGCGGGCTTTTGCGCGCGCTGCGCAGGCGGGCGGCGCTGCCGGATCTGGCCGGCGCGGTCTCGTTCGTGGGGGAGGTGGCGGATCCGGGTGACGAGCTGGCCCGCGCCGGCTGCCTGCTGCACTGCGCGCCGCGTGAGCCGTTCGGCCTGGCGGTGCTCGAGGCGCTGGCGGCGGGCGTGCCGGCGGTCGCGCCCGCAGCCGGCGGCCCGGCCGAGATCGCCGACCCGTCGTGCGCGCTGCTGTACCCGCCCGGCGACGCTCGCGCGGCGGCCGACGCGATCGTGCGCGTGCTCTCTGATCCGGAGCTGGCGGCGCGGATCGGCGGCGCCGGCCGGGCACGGGCGCGAGCGGCGTTCTCGCGCGAGCGGGCGCAGAAGGAGTGGGTGGCGGCGCTGGCGCCGCTGATCGATCGCCCGCGAACGGCGTTTGCCGGCGCGGCCGGGGCCGCGCCCGTGTTGCTCACGGTCACACACAACTCGGCGTCCTGGCTTGATCCGCTGCTGGCCTCGGTCGAGCGCCACCTTCCGGACGTGCGAGTGGTGGTCGTGGACTGCGCGTCGAGCGACGACACCCTCGCGGTGGCACGCCGGTTCGCCTGCGCGGTGACCGTCGCGCTGCCCGAGAACGTGGGCTTCGGGCGGGCGAGCAACCGCGGGCTGGCGGAGGTGCACGAGCCGGTCACGGTGCTGGTCAACCCGGACGTCGAATTGTTGGACGACTCGTTGTTGGCGTTGGCGCGAGGAGCGCTGCCCGGCGGGCGTCTGCTGGCGCCGCTGGTGCTGTCCCCCGACGGCTCGCGCCAGGACACGGTGCACCCGGCGCCGGCGTCGGTCGCAGACCTGGTCCGCGCGCTCGTGCCACCAGTGCTCGTGCCCGGGGCACTCGGCGTCGCGCTTGCGCCGTGGCGCGCGGTCGCACCGCGGCGGGTCGGCTGGGCGGTCGGCTGTGCGCTCGTCGCGCGCACCGATGAACTGCGCCGCCTGGGCCCGTTCGACGAGCGGATCTTCCTGTACGGGGAGGATCTCGACCTCGGGCTGCGAGCGGCCGCCGACGGCGTGCAGACGTGGTTCTCGCCGGCGGCGCGGGTGCTTCACCACCGCGCGCACTCGAGCGACGCGGCGTTTGGGGGCGAGCCGTTCGAGCTGTTGGCGCGCGCCCGGCACGACGTCGTCGCCGCCCGCCTCGGGGCACGACGCGCGCGGCTCGACGATGCCGCCCAGGCGGCCACGTTCGCGTCCCGGCTGGCGCTCAAGCGGCTGCTGGGGATGCGGGGCGCGCGCGAGCGGCGCCAGCTCGACGCGGTGCTCGGGGTGCGCGGCGAGTCTGCCGCGTGAGCAGACGCTGGCCGGCGGTGGCGGTGGCCGCGGCGCTGGTCGCGGGCGTGGCCGTGGTGGTCGCGGTTGGTGGCGGCGGCGGCGCGCACCGCCACCCGGCAGCCGCGGCGGACGGATCGCCGGCCGGTGGCGGGTCGCGGGCGCCGGGGGCGACCGGGTCGCCGGGCAGCGGGTCGAATGCGTCCCGGTCCGCGGGGCCGGCGGGCAGCGGATCGAACGCGTCCGGGTCCGCGGGGGCGGCGGGCAGCGGATCGAACGCGTCCGGGTCCGCGGGCGGGCCGGTTCCCGGACCGACCGCCGCGCCACCCCCGACCGGTGAGCAGTTCGGCGTCAATGTCAACCGCCTGTTCAACGACCGCAGCTACTCACCGGCGCAGATCGATGCTCAGCTCGCGGGCCTGCAGGCCACCGGCGCCACCGTCGCGCGCAGCGACGCGCTCTGGGAGCTGTCCGAGCCGACGCCCCCCATCGCCGGCGTGCACCACTACGACTGGGCATTCGACGACCAGATCGCGGGCGCGCTCGCCGCACACCGACTGGCGTGGCTCCCGATCATCGACTACTCGGCCCCGTGGGCGCAGTCGATCCCGGGCCAGGATCACTCGCCGCCGCGGTCGACCGCCGACTTCGCCGCGTACGCGGCCGCGCTGGCGACGCGGTACGGCCCCGGGGGCACGTTCTGGATCGCCCATCCGGGACTGGCGCCGGAGCCGGTCGCCACGTACGAGATCTGGAACGAGCCCGACAACCCCGAGTTCTGGCTGCCCGCCCCCGACCCGGCGGCGTACGCCGAGCTGTACCTCTCGGCCCGCGACGCGATCACCGCGGTGCAGCCTTCGGCGCGAGTGATCGTCGGTGGCCTGACCGCGCCCGGGACGTTTCTGCCGGCGATGCTCCGGGCACGGCCCGATCTGGCCGGTCATCTGGACGGGGTCGCGATCCATCCGTACGGGGGCACGGTGGCGCTCGAGCTGGCCCGCGTGCGCGGTGCGCGGCGCACGTTGGCGTCGCTCGGGCTGAGCGGCGTGCCCCTATTCGTGACGGAGTTCGGCTGGACGACCCAGCCCCCGGGGGCGCTCGACTTCGCTCCCGAGCGACTGCGGCCCGGATACATCAAGCAGACCCTGGCGGCGCTCGGTCACACCGACTGCGGTCTCGCCGCCGCGATCCTCTACACGTGGGTGACGCCGGAACGCGATCCGGCCGACGCGCAGGATTGGTTCGGGATCCACCCTCCCGCCGCGGGCTCGAGCCCGGACACCGCTTCGTTCGCCGCCGGGCTGCGGTTGGCCTCGGCGGCGGCGCCGGTGGTCAAGCTGTGCGGGTGAGCGAGCGCAGCAGCGCGTCGGTCTGCTCCGCCGTGCGGCTCCATGAGTAGCGGGCGGCGCGGCGCGGGCCGGCCGCCGCCAGGGGGGCTCGGACGCCGTCATCGCACGCCGCCGCCAGGACCGCTGCCGTGAGCTCTGCCGGTTCCGCCAGCAGCGCGGCGTCCCCGACCGTCTCCGGGAGCGCCCCGCGAGCGACCGCCACGACCGGCACGCCGCAGGCCATCGCCTCCAGGCAGGGGAGCCCGAAGCCCTCATAGTGCGACGCGATCGCGACCGCGCGCGCGCCGGCATACAGGCACGGCAGTAGCCGTTCGGGCACATACCCGAGGCGCCGCAGCGAGGTCTCCGCGCCGCGCAGGTAGCCGCGATCCGAGCCCGCCACGACCAGCCCGATCCCGCGTTCGCGCAGCGCCCGCGCCGCCGGTTCCAGGGCGGCCAGGTTCTTGCGCGCCGAGACGGTGCCGACCACGAGCACGTACGGGCGGCTGAACCCGTAGGCGGCGAGCGCCGGGCCCGGGTCGATCGCCGGGGCGAACCGCTCGTCGACCCCGTCGGGGACCACATGGACCTTCGCGGGCTCGAGGCGGAGCAACTCGATCAGCTCGCCGCGGGAGAACTCGGACACCGTGATCACGATCCGCGCCTGGCGCGCGAGCAGCGGCAGGAGCGCCCGCTGGTAGGCGACGTACAGGCCCGAATACGCCTCCGGGTGACGGAGCGCCGCAGCATCGTGGATCACGACCACGCTGGCGGGCGCGAGCACCGGCGCCAGATTGGCCGGCGAGTAGATCAGCGCGCACCCGGCGGCCCGCGCCGGCAGCACGGTCTGCTCCCACAGATGCCCGGCCCGGTGCGCCAGCGCGCGCGGTGGCCGGATCACCCGGTAGCGGTCGGGCGCGAGCGCCGGCAACCGCGCCGCCATCTCGCGAGCCAGCCGCTCGACGCCGCCGATCTGCTCGCGGACCGCGGCGCGGGCGTTGATCGCAATCGGCGCCGCGGCGCCGGTGGTCACTCGTGGGCGCGGGCCGCGCGGCGCAGGGCGGAGCCGGTCCCGAGCGCGCCGCCCGCCACCAGCGCGACCAGCCACACGTCGATCCCGGTGTACGGCAGTGTCGGGTCGGAGCGCTGGGATCTCGACGCTGTCTGGCTGCTCGCCGGAGCCGCCTGCGTGGAGCCCGACGTCGACTGCGCCGCGGCTGGAGTGGTGGTGGTCGCCGGAGTCGTTGTGGTCGCCGGAACTGCTGACGGCGTCGGCGCTGGCGACGATGGCTGCGTGCCGGTCGGCTGCGTCGGCGCGGGGCTCGGCGTCTGGGTCGTCGGCGTAGCCGGGACCGAGCTCTGGGTGCTGGTCGTGCCCGACAGCGGATCGACGTACTGGTTGTCGCCGGCCGAGCTCCCCGGCCCAGACGCGAGCGCCGCGGCCGGCGCTACCGCCATCAGCACGGCGACCAGGATCAAGATGTCGCGCATCCTGCGCACCGGGCCCAGTATGCCAAGCGCCACCAGAGGCTGTGGTCGATTTGTCCCCCAGATGAGGACAAATCGACCACAGCCCCTCGGCCGCTCTGATGCCGCGTTCCGCAAACCCGCGTTTTGCAGGATTTATTGCATACCCAGGTGAACCAAATGGGATCGCGACGGCTCGTGTTAGGGTGCGGACCGCCCCGTCCCGGGCCCCCGATTTCGACGCGACGTTCGCCTCCCAAACGTCGTGTCGGTCGTGTGCGCCTGCAGCCCCCAAACCGATGCCCAATCCGATCCGAAGCCGTTGGCTGTTGCGCTCGCTCGCCACGTCGGCGACCGTCGCCGCCGCGCTGCTCGGCAGCAACCTCACGTCCGTCGGCGCCGGCGATCTCCAGAGCCAGATCACCTCGAGCGAATCGGCCGCCCAGTCGCTGCAGTCCCAGATCGCGGCCGACACCGCGCAGATCCGCGCCACCACCGCCGGCCTGCAGCAGGCTCGCGCCCGCCTCGCCGGCCTGCAGTCCGAGCTTGCAGCACGCGAGGCGCAACTGCGCAACGTCCAGCGCAAGCTGCTGGCCGCCCGCAACCACCTCGTCGACCTGGAGAACCGCCTCCGTCTCAGCGCCAAGGCGCTCGCCGCCAACCTGGTTGCCGAGTACGAGCAACAGCAGCCCGACCTGATGACCGTGATCCTCGAGTCCCACGGCTTCACCGACCTGCTCGAGCGGGTCAACTTCCTGCAGCGGATCGCCCGCCAGGACGCTCAGATCATCGCCGCGACCCGGGTCGCGCGGGCCGCGGTCGCACGCGAGGTGGCGCAGCTGGCGACGCTCGAGGCGCGCGATCGCGCGCTCACCGACCAGGTCCTCGAGCAACGTAACCAGGTCGCCGCGCTCCAGGCGGCCCTGCTCAGCCGGCAGATCGCCGAGACCCGCGCCCGCTCCAACGACAACGCCAAGCTGAACAGCCTCAACGCCAAGCTCAAGTCGCTCGAGGCGCGCGCCGCCGCGGCCGCCGCCCGCGCCGCCGCGACCGGCAACGCCCCCGTCGGCGGGATCGCGGTCGACACCGGCGGAATGGTGCAGCCCCCGCCGGGCGCGCCGACCGCCGTCAAGCAGATCGTCGCCGCCGGCAACGCAATCGCCACCCTGCCCTACATCTACGGCGGCGGCCACGCCTCCTTCCAGGCCGACGGCTACGACTGCTCAGGCTCGGTCAGCTACGCACTCGCCGCCGCGGGCCTGGTCAGCTCGCCGATGGTCTCGGGTCAGTTCGAGGACTGGGGCGACCCAGGACCAGGCCAGTGGGTCACGATCTACGCCAACGCCGACCATGTCTGGATGGAGGTCGCCGGCTGGCGGTTCGACACGGTCGCACTAGCCGAGGGCGGAACGCGCTGGGCCCAGGGTGGCGGCGAGTTCTCGGGCTTCATCGTGCGCCACCCACCCGGGCTCTGAGCGGCGAAGCGGCGCGGGCTGGGCGCTCAGGGACCGCGCGGGGCGGCGAGGTGCCGGGCGGCCGGGCGGCGAGGTGCCGGCGGCGGCGCGGCGCTGGGGTCCGCGCCGGGCTAGAGGCGCGCAGCCACGAAGTCGCGGACGCGCGCCACCGCTCCGCCCGTCGGCCCGCCGGCCCGCCGGCCCGCCCCCCGCGACCGGCTAATGCGCCTCTTCCTCCTGCCCGGAGGTCGGGCGCACCCCTGCGCCCGACCTCCCCAGCCAAAGCGCGGGCGGCGGCGGCGGTCAACCAGCCGAATCGGCTGGTTGACTGACGACGACGCCGGCGCTACCCCACGAGAGCAACCCGCAAGCGACCCCACCAAACCAGGCACGCGGTCACACCGACGACCGCCACCACCCCGCCACATGACCGGCACGACCCGCCCCACCAACCCGCCACCAACCAGCCACCAGCCGACACGGGACCGACGTCGCCGGGCCGCTGCTGGGCCGCCGCGTCACCCCGCCTCGCGCACCGCCACTCCGGCCGTCGCCACCGCCCTGGCCGGCACGCCACGGACGTCATCGACCTCAGGCGCCCGCGAAGAACCGCCGTCAAGCGCCGGGCCCCCCGGAAGACGGCCGACACGGAGCAGGCGGGCCGCCACCAGCATCAGCGCCGGAATCGCGACGATCGCGACCATCGCCAGGAACCACAGCTGGCCCGCGTCGGTGCCCTCACCGAGGGCGTGGACCAGCCCGGCCACCCACGCGAGCGCGGTGAAGCGGTGCAGCGTGCGCCACCGCCGGGCGCCGATGCGGCGGCGGAAGTAGTAGGAGACGCCCAGCAGGATCAGGGACCAGCCGGAGACGATCCCGAGCGAGGTCCAGATCGACTTGTAGCTTGAGACGAACGGGATCGTGATGTCGGCCACCGACGGGTGCAGGTACTGGTCCCCGAGCAGGGTGGCGGCGTGGACGATGATCGCGACGATCGTCGAAAGCGACAGGATCTCGTGGATTGCGATCAGGTCCGGGCCCTTGCGCTTGAGCAGCTTGGTGCTCATTAACAGGCCCGCACAGACGGCCAGACTTGCCAGGATCAGGGCCGCGAAGCCGGCGGCGCGGCTGGTGATCCAGAAGAGATGCGGGATCGGATCGGTCATGGATACAGCATCGCCGGGCAGCGCTAGATGCCCGTAGGAGCCGGCTAAGAGCTACGTACGAAGACAGCGGCGCGGGTCAGGCCGGGGTGAACCAGGCCAGCGGCGCGCATCGGTGGCGCGGATGAACCAGGCCAGCAGCGCGCGTCAGCGGCCCGGGTGAACCAGGTACCCGTCGAGCCGCGCGCGGCGCGGGGAGTAGAACGGAGTGCCCGGAATCGTGATCGTCGAGTAGCTCACCTTGAAGGCGTTGCCGGCGCGGTTCAGCCCGGACGGCGTCGCGGCGCCGGTCGTGGCCGCGTAGCCCTGGTAGACGACAAATCTCCGACCGCCAGGGATCAGGGTGATCTTGGTCGATCCCCACGCCGGATCGGTGATCGTCCCGCGGTGGCCGGTGGTCGCGGTGGCGCCGGCGTTGCTGAACGAGGCGGTGCCGAAGTCGGCGAGCGGGAGGGTCTGGCAGGAGGTCTCAGAGAAGCAGTTCGACGGCGCCTCGACGATCCATTCGGCCGAGGTCGCATCGACCGTCGGCCCGGAGAGGGACTTCTGAAACACGCGATGGCTGGTCAGGTCGTCCAAGCCGACCGTGACCTCGTTGCCGAGCACCTTTACCGAAGCCGAGACGGTGTCGCCGGGCTTGACCGTGAGGCGGATGTTCTGCGAGGCCGCCGGCACCAGCTCGTACCAGGCGCTCGAATCGACCCGCCCGGAGAAGCTGCAGTCGACCTCGGTTCCGATCTGCTCGAGCGCGTCGGAGGTCACGCTGTAGCCTCCGATCCCGACCCAGTACGCCGAATAGGCGTTGTTGCCGCGCTCACACCTGGCGCTGGGCTGCTTCCACACGGCCTGCACGGTGCGGAACGTGACGCCGTTGCGGTGGACCGCGTAGCCGGCCCAGTTCGAGCTGTCGCTCGAGTCCGCAAGCGCGGCCGGCGCCGCCGTGCACGCCACGGCCAGGGCGGCAATCAGAGATGCCGGAAGGTATGAACGCACCGTATGGTCAGTTTCGGATATTCGCGCTGATTACTTGACCGAGCTCACGACTTCGCAGCCTGCAAGATTGCGGATGCGCGCCCCGCGCAGTCGTAGAGCTTGAGGCTCGTTCCCGAGCCCGTAGACAGAGTAACGGATGGGCAGCTGCGCTCGACCACGTTCAGCGCCACCTGGCTGCCGGTGCGCGAATCGCCCCGGAGCCCGGATGTCGAGCCGCCGTCGACGAGCACCCATCGCAGGTGGCCGGACCGGACCTCCTGTGCCAGCCAGCTCACGCTGACCGAGCTCTCCCGGCCCGAGAACCCTCCGAGACCGGCGACGTTGGCGTTCGACGACAGGATCGCCGCCGCCGCGGTGCTCTGGCTCTCGACGCCGATCGTGCCGCCCCCGTGGGAGTTCAGGTAGCTGATCGCAGCCGTCAGCTCGGCGCTGTCGCCGCCGAACGGGCCGCCGCTACCGAACCCACCCGCTCCACCGCCAAAGCCGCCGGCGCCACCGCCGGAGCCGCCCGCGCCCGCACCGCCAGGCGCGAATCCGCCTGCGCCGCCAGGCACGAACCCGGGAGCGCCACCACCACCGGCCGCGCCACCACCCGCCGCGCCACCACCGGCAAGCCCGCCCGGGCCGGCGCCGCCGCCGGCAAACCCACCAAACCCGCCCGCACGACCACGCCCGCCGCCAAAGCCGCCGCGGCCTCCAGACCCACCGGGACCGCCACCGACCGCGGCGCTCGCGGGCCCTCCGGTCGGGAACGTGCCGCTGGTCGGATGGCCGAGCGTCTCGGCCGCCCAGACCGCCGGCGCCGCCAGCAGGGCCGCCAGCACAACCCCGACCACCGCGGCACGCGTCCGCCCCGGCAGCCGAAGCGCCAGCAGCACCGCGGCACACCCACCGACCGCGATCACCAGCGGCGTCGCCCACGACAGTTCGCCGCCGAGCTCGTGCAGGACGACCAGCTCGGTCACCGCGCCGGCGAGGATCGCCAGCGGCCCGACGATGCGCGCGACGCGCGCATCGCCCGCCCCGGAAGCCGGGCCGCTGCCGCCGCCGCCACGACCGAGCATCAGCCCGACGCCGGCGCCGATCAGCGCCGCCGTCCACGGCGCCAGGAAGGACACGTAATAGGGATGGAAGATCCCGCTCGCGAAGCTGAACACGACCGCGACCGTCGCGAACGCGCCGCCGACCACGATCAGCCAGCCGGTGCGCGGATCGCGCCGCCGCAGACGCGTCAGGACCAGCAGCGCCAGGCCGCCGACGATCGCGAATCCGAGCAGCCAGCCGGCCTGGTCGCCGAGACCCGACGCGAGCAGCCGGAACGGACCGGTCGCGCCGCCAAACAGTGAACCGCCGGGGCCGCCGCCGCCACCGCCGGGGCCGCCGGCAGCGCCCGGTCCGCCGGCCTGGCCGGCGACCCGACCGATCCCGTTGTAGCCGAAGATCAGCGACCAGATGCTGTTGTCCGAGGTCCCCGAGATCCACGGCCGGTCGGCCGCCGGGGTGAGCGTGACCAGCAGTGGCCAGGCGCCGGCGACCACCAGCATCGCGGCGCCGCCGGCGAGCAGCTGACGGATCGACGCCCAGCGTCCACGCGGGGCGACCCAGAACCATGCCAGCGCGATCCCCGGGACGACCATCATCGCCACCAGCATCTTCGTCTCGAACCCGAGCCCGACGCAGATCCCACTCAGCACCAGCCACCGCGTCCGGCCGGACTCGAGTCCCCGGACCGCGGCCCACACGGCCGCCACGCAGCAGAGAACGAGCAGCTCGTCCGGGTTGTTGTGGCGCGAGACCGCGACCACGATCGGCGTCGTCGCGAGCGCGAAGCCGGCCGCGAAGCCGGCCGTGCGGCCGAACCGCCGCCCGACCAAGTCGTAGATCAGCCCCGTGGCGGCCACGCCCATCAGTGCCTGCGGGACGAGGATGCTCAGCGGGTGAAAGCCGAACACGCGCACCGACAGGGCCTGTACCCACAGTGCCAGCGGTGGCTTGTCGACGGTCATCAGGCCGCTGTGGTCGAGCGAGGCGAACAGGAAGTCGTGCCAGCTCGTGCTCATCGAGCGGACCGCGGCGCTGTAGTACGTGTTGGCCCAGCCGTTGATGCTCAGGTCCCACAGGTTCAGGACCGCAGCCAGCGCCAGCAGCCCGAGCAGCTCGGGCCGCGCGAGCAGCGTCGAGCGCACCGCGCCCGGACGGGTCCGGGAGCGAAGCCGCGCCCGCCACGGGAGCGGCTGGCTGATCGAGCCCGAGCTCACGGCTGGCCTGGGACCCGGGTTGCCTCGGCGTACAGGCCGGCGGCCGCGAGGACGCCGAGCGCCCCGATCGCCAGCCCCGCGAGGATGCGAATGAGGAATGTCATCTCGGCCTCCTTGATTGCTTCATCGCTCGTCGATTAGGAGGATCGGCGAGCAGACGAAGGCGCCTCGAAGACGTCCCTAAGACGGATGTATGAGTCGGACGCTTACAGTTGACAGAAGAAACCGGACTCTGGAGAACTGACCATGACACCGAACAGCTACAACGCCCGAGCGACGGTCGCCGTCGCTGGGCGTGAATACGAGATCTTCAGGCTGGAGGCGCTGCAGGCGCAGTACGACATCGCGAGGCTGCCGTTCTCGCTGAAGATCCTGCTCGAGAACCTGCTGCGCAACGAGGACGGCGAGTCGATTCGGGCTGCGGACATCGAAGCGCTCGCGACATGGAACGCGAGCGCGGAGCCGAGCAAGGAGATCGCGTTCACCCCCGCACGGGTGGTGCTGCAGGACTTCACCGGCGTGCCGGCGGTGGTCGACCTCGCGGCGATGCGCGACGCGATCCAGACGCTCGGCTCGGACGCATCGAAGATCAACCCCCTCGTTCCGGTCGAGCTCGTGATCGACCACTCTGTTCAGGTCGACGAGTTCGGTTCGCCGCGCGCCTTCCAGCGTAACGCGGAGCTTGAGTTCGAGCGTAACCGGGAGCGCTACGCGTTCCTGCGCTGGGGCCAGGGGGCGTTCCAGAACTTCAAGGTGGTCCCGCCCGACACCGGGATCGTGCACCAGGTCAACCTCGAGTACCTCGCGCGGGTCGTGTTCGTCAACGAGACGACCGGCCAGGCGTATCCAGACACGCTCGTCGGCACCGACTCGCACACGACGATGATCAACGGCCTCGGTGTGCTCGGCTGGGGCGTCGGGGGGATCGAGGCCGAGGCCGCGATGCTCGGTCAGCCGATGTCGATGCTGATTCCGCAGGTCCTGGGGGTCAAGCTGGTCGGGGAGCTGCAGGAGGGCGCGACCGCCACCGACTTGGTGCTGACGGTGACCGAGCTGCTGCGCCAGAACGGCGTGGTCGGCAAGTTCGTCGAGTTCTACGGCGCCGGTCTTGCGAACCTGCCCCTCGCCGACCGGGCGACGATCGGCAACATGTCGCCCGAGTTCGGCTCCACGTGCGCGATCTTCCCGATCGACGCCGAGACGCTCCGCTACCTGGAGTTCTCGGGGCGGCCGCCGGAGCTGATCGCGCTGGTCGAGGCGTACGCCAAGGAGCAGGGGCTGTGGCACGACGAGCACTCCGAGGAGCCGACCTTCTCTGATCACCTCGAGCTCGACCTCGCGGCCGTCGTCCCCAGCATCGCCGGCCCCAAGCGGCCCCAGGATCGGGTCTCGCTGACCGAGTCCAAGTCGGCTTTCCGGCTCGCACTCGAGGGGTACCTCCCCGATGAGGACCCCGAGGACGAGGCGCTCGAGGGGAGCTTCCCGGCGAGCGACCCGGTCGCGACCCACCGGCCCGATGGCGCCGGCCACGAGCCGGCCGGGGGCACCGGTGGCGCCCAGGTGGCCGAGCGCAACCGGACGAGCGTGTCCCTGACGCTCGCTGACGGCACCGAGACCGAGCTCGACCACGGCGACGTCGTGATCGCCGCGATCACCAGCTGCACGAACACCTCCAACCCGTCGGTGATGCTCGGCGCCGGGATCCTCGCGCGCAACGCGGTGCAACGCGGGCTGAGAACCAAGCCCTGGGTCAAGACCTCGCTGGCGCCGGGCTCGAAGGTCGTGACCGAGTACCTGGACCGCGCCGGTCTGACCGACTACCTGGACGCGCTCGGCTTCAACCTTGTCGGCTACGGCTGCACCACCTGCATCGGCAACAGCGGCCCGCTGCCGGAGGAGATCTCGGACGTGGTCGGCGCCGAGGACCTCGCGGTCGTCTCGGTGCTGTCGGGGAATCGCAACTTCGAGGGCCGCATCAATCCCGACGTGAAGATGAACTACCTCGCGTCGCCGCCGCTGTGCGTCGCCTACGCGCTCGCGGGGACGATGGATATCGATCTGTACGACGAGCCGCTGGGCGAGGACGATCACGGACGCCCGGTGTACCTGCGGGAGATCTGGCCGGACTCGGCGGAGGTGGCGCGGACGGTCGAGGAGGCTGTGCAGTCAGACATGTTCCACAAGTCCTACGGCGAGGTGTTCGACGGCGACGAGCGCTGGAACTCGTTGCCGGTGCCGACCGGCGAGAGCTTTGCCTGGGATCCGCAGTCGACCTATGTCCGCCGCCCGCCGTTCTTCGAGAGCCTGCCGCAGCAGCCGCCGGCGGTGACCGACATCGAGCGGGCGCGCGTGCTCGCGATCCTGGGTGACAGCGTCACGACCGACCACATCTCCCCGGCCGGCTCGATCAAGCGCGACGGACCGGCTGGGAGTTATCTGATCGCACACGGCGTCGAGCCGCGGGACTTCAACTCCTACGGCTCGCGGCGCGGCAACCACGAGGTGATGCTGCGCGGCACGTTTGCCAACATCCGCCTGCGCAACCGGCTCGCGCCCGGAACAGAAGGCGGCGTGACCCTGCATCTGCCCGATCAGACGGAGATGTCGATCTACGACGCGGCGATGCGCTACCTGGAGGAGGGCACGCGACTGATCGTGCTGGCCGGCAAGGAGTACGGCTCCGGCTCCTCGCGCGACTGGGCCGCGAAGGGCACGCATCTACTCGGCGTGCGCGCGGTGATCGCCGAGAGCTTCGAGCGTATCCACCGCTCGAATCTCGTCGGCATGGGCGTGCTGCCGTTGCAGTTCAAGGATGGGGAGTCGGTGGAGGCGCTGGCGCTGACCGGTCACGAGACGTTCAGCATCGGCGGTCTGGCCGGCGCCGAGACGGTCCCGCGCGAGCTCGCCGTGAACGCCGGCGACAAGCGGTTCACGGTCACCGCGCGGATCGACACGCCCAACGAGCAGCGCTACTTCCGACACGGCGGGATCCTGCAGTTCGTGCTGCGGGAACTGCTCGGTTAGCCTTGCGGCGTGGCACCACCTGAGCTACTCACAGCGCTGCTGACCACGGCGGGGCCGTCCGGGCACGAGACCGGCCCCGCCCACGCGTGGCGCGAGGCCTGCGAGACGTTCGCCATCGAGGTCGCCGCCGACACCCTCGGGTCCTCGCTCGCGCGAGTTCCGGGGACCGCCGACGGCCCGACGCTCGCGGTCGTCGGGCATGTGGACGAGATCGGGCTGCACATCTCCCACATCGAGGACGACGGCCAGTTGCGCTTCGGAGGAGTCGGAGGTTGGGACCCGGCCGTTCTGGTCGGTCAGCGGGTCGTGATCAGCGCCCGAAACGGCGCCGTCGCCGGCGTCATCGGCCGCAAGCCGATCCACCTGCTGAAGGACGAGGACCGCAAGAAGGTTCCGGAGCTGAAGGAGCTGCACATCGATGTCGGCGCCAAGGACGGAGACGAGGCGCGCGAGCTGGTCAGGATCGGTGATGTCGCGGTGATCGACAGCGGGCCGCTCGAGTTCCCCAACGGCCGCCTCGTCTCACGCGCGCTCGACAACCGGGTGGGGTGCTACGTGGCGGCCGAGGCGGCCCGCCTGGTGGCGGCGGCCGGCGGCGCGCCCGGTGACGTGGTGGCGCTGGCGGTGGTCCAGGAGGAGACGTCGTTCGCGGGCTCGCGCACGAGCTCGTTCGCGCTCGAGCCCGACGTGGCGGTGGTCGTCGACCTGACCTTCGCCACCGACCAGCCGGGAGTCGAGCTCGGGCAGATGACCAGGCACGAGCTCGGCTCGGGGCCCGTGATCGCGCGCGGGACCACGCTGCATCCGCGTGTGTTCGAGCTGCTGTACGAGGCCGGCGAGCAGGAGGGCATACCGTTCACCGTCGAGTCGCTCGGGCGGGCGACCGGCACCGACGCCGACGCGGTCCACATCAGCCGTTCGGGGATTCCGACCGGGCTGGTGTCGGTGCCGTGCCGGTACATGCACTCCCCGGTCGAGATGGTCTCGCTCGACGACGTCGCCGCGGCGGCGAGGCTGATCGCGGCGTTTGCGCGCCGCCTCGCGCCCGGGATCTCGTTCGCGCGCTGAGGCGGTCCGGATGCTGCTCCTGTTCGACATCGATGGGACCCTGCTGGCGGGCGCCACCGACGCCCACCGGGACGCGCTGCACGTCGCGCTCAGGGAGGTGCACGGCGTCGACGCCGCCTCGGTGCGCCGCTCGCTCGCGCCCGCCGGTCGCACCGACGGCGAGATCGCGCGCGCGATCCTGCTGGGCGCGGGAGTGTCGGCGGAGCGGATCGACGAGCGCGCCGAGCTCGTGCGCGAGGCCTGCTGCGGCGCCTACGCACGCCTCAGCACCAACGACCTCTCGCACACCGTGCTCCCGGGCGTCCGCGAGCTGCTCGAGTGGACCAGCGCGCGCCCCAAGCTCAAGCTCGCGCTGGTGACCGGCAACTACGAGCCCGTCGCGCGGCTGAAGCTGACCCGCGCCGGCATCGGCCGCCACTTCCCGACCGGCCAGGGCGCGTTCGGCTCCGATGCCGAGGACCGGGCCGCGCTGCCGGCGATCGCGCGCCGGCGGGCAGGCCGCCGCGGCGTTCCCTACGCCCGCGAGCGGACGATCGTGATCGGCGACACGCCGCGGGACATCGCCTGCGCGCGGGCCGACGGAGTGCGGTGCGTGGCGGTCGCGACCGGGCCATTCGGCGTCGAGGAGCTGGGCGGCGCCGACGGCGTGGCGCGGGACGCGCGGGAGCTGTCCGAGCTGCTCCGAGCGCGGCTTACGGCTTCGGCGCCGGGAACTGCGAGCGCATCATCAGATCCCACAGCCGGTCCGGGGTGAACCGGCGCTGGTTGATCACCAGGTGCGCGCTCGGCGTGACCGGGTAGCGCGTCCGCGGCCGGTCCGATGCGAGCGCCTTGGCGATCGTGTTCGCGACCGCCTCGGGGCCGCCACCGAGCTTGGCCAGCGGGCCGCTGTACGCCTCGGTACTCACCTTGGCCACGTGTTCGTTGAAGCCCGCGTACGGGCCGCTGTCCTCCTGCACGGAGGCGGTCGCGGTCTCGCCGAACCGGGTCACGATCAGCCCCGGCTCGATCACGATCACATCGACGCCGAAGCCGCGCACCTCGAACCGCAGCGCATCGGAGATCGCCTCGACCGCGTACTTGGTCGCGTGGTAGAAGCCGCCGCCGGGGAACGTGACCTTCCCGCCCATCGAGCTGATGTTCACGATCTTGCCGAACCGCTGCCCGCGCATCCCCGGCAGCACCAGCTGACACATCCGCACGAGGCCGAACACGTTGGTCTCGAACTGCCTGCGCACCTGCTCCATCGGCACCGTCTCGACGGCGCCCGACTGGCTGTAGCCGGCGTTGTTGATCAGCACGCCGACGGCTCCCTCGGCGTCGGTCACGGCCTTGACCGCGGCGGTCATCGAGTCCTCATCGGTCACATCGAGCGCCAGTGTCCGGCAGCCCGCGGCCTCGAGGTCGGTCAGCATCTCGGGCCGGCGCGCGGTCGCGTACACCCTCCACCCCTCGCCGGCCAGGTGCGCCGCGGTCGCGTGTCCGATGCCCGACGAGCAGCCGGTGATCAGGACCGCCTTGGAGGGCACGCGGGTAGCGTAGCCGAGCGGCGCTCACCGGCGATACACAGCGCCGCCCGCACCCGTCCCTCGAGGCAGAGCCCCCTGGTTAACCGCGGACGAGCTTCTTGTAGGTGATCCGCTTCGGCCGATCAGCGTCGGCCCCCAGCTGCTCGTGGCGGAAGCTCTCGTAGGCCTCGAAGTTGCCCTCGAACCAGCGCACCTGGGAGTCGCCCTCGAACGCCAGCACGTGGGTCGCGATCCGGTCAAGGAACCAGCGGTCGTGGGAGACGACGACCGCGCAGCCGGCGAACGACAACAGCGCCTCCTCGAGCGCGCGCAGCGTGTCGACGTCGAGGTCGTTGGTGGGCTCGTCGAGCAACAGCAGGTTGCCGCCGCTGCGCAGCAGCTTGGCGAGGTGCAGCCGGTTGCGCTCGCCGCCGGACAGCTTGGCGACCTTCTTCTGCTGCTCGGTGCCCTTGAAGTTGAACCCCGCCACGTACGCGCGGCTGTTGATCGTGCGGTCGCCGAGCGTGATCTGGTCGGCGCCGCCGGAGACCTCCTCCCAGACCGACTTGGCCGCGTCGAGGTCGTCGCGTGACTGATCGACGTAGGCCAGCTCCACGGTGTCGCCGATCCGCAGCGTCCCCGAGTCGGGCGTCTCGTCGCCGGTGATCATCCGGATCAGCGTCGTCTTGCCCGCGCCGTTTGGGCCGATCACCCCGACGATCCCGCCGCGCGGGAGCGTGAACGACAGGCCCTCGAACAGCACCCGGTCGCCGTAGGCCTTGCGCAGTCCGTCGGCCTCGACGACGATCTCGCCGAGACGGGGCCCGGCGGGGACGTGGATCTGGACCTGGTCGAGCTTGACGTTGCGGTCCTCGGCCAGCAGCGCCTCGTACGCGTTCAGTCGCGCCTTGGGCTTGTTGCGGCGGGCGCTCGCCCCCAGGCGGACCCACTCGAGCTCGCGGTCGATCGTCCGCCGTCGGGCGGTCTCCTGGCGCGCCTCGCCCTCGAGCCGGGCCCGCTTCTGCTCGAGCCAGCCGGAGTAGTTGCCCTGATAGGGGATCCCGCGCCCGCGGTCGAGCTCCAGGATCCAGCCGGCGACGTTGTCGAGGAAGTAGCGATCGTGGGTGACCGCGACGACCGTGCCCGGGTAGTCGTGCAGGTGGCGCTCGAGCCACGCGACCGACTCGGCGTCGAGGTGGTTGGTGGGCTCGTCGAGCAGCAGCAGGTCGGGGTGGCGCAGCAGCAGCCGGCACAGGGCGACGCGGCGGCGCTCGCCGCCGGAGAGCGTCGCCACGTCCGCGTCCGGCGGCGGGCAGCGAAGTGCGTCCATCGCGATCTCGAGCGTGGTGTCGAGGTTCCAGCCGTCGACCGCGTCGATTCGCTCCTGGACGGTCGCGAACTCGTCCGCGGTCTCCTCCGAGTAGTTCATCGACAGCTCGTTGAAGCGGTCGAGCAGGGCCTTGATCTCGGCCACGCCCTCCTCGACGTTGCCGCGGACGTCCTTGTTGTCGTCGAGGATCGGCTCCTGCTCGAGCAGCCCGACGGTGGCGCCGGGGGCGAGCTGCGCCTGGCCGTCGAACTCGGTGTCGAGGCCGGCCATGATCCGCAGCAGCGTCGACTTGCCGGAGCCGTTGTAGCCGAGCACGCCGATCTTGGCGCCGGGGAGGAACGACAGCGAGATGTCGGTCAGCACCTCGCGGTCGGGCGGGTAGCGGCGCGAGAGCTTGTAGGTCGTAAAGATGTATAGAGCAGACATGCCCAGCGGAGGATAGGCACCAGGCGCTACAACATCCTTTGTGCTCCATGTGCTCTCGATCCTGTTCGCGCTTGTCGCGGTCGTTTGCATGGTGATCGCGATCGCGTGGATGGTCACCGACAGGCCCAGCGCGCGGGCCGGTGTTTTGATCCGGGTGGCGGCGCTGGCGTGCTTCGTGATCGCGGTCGTGCTCAATGTGCTGGCCCACTGAGGCCGCTGTGTAGCCTTGGTTTTGAGGCACAGAGAGAGATCGGAGGGTGCATGGCAACGAGGGTGTACACGGCGCACGCGACGGTGACCGGGGGGCGCGACCAGGGCCACGGCAGCACGAGCGACGGCAACCTCGATGTGCAGCTGCGGCTGCCGAAGGAAATGGGCGGCGAGGGCGACGGCACCAATCCCGAGCAGCTGTTCGCGGTCGGCTACGCGGCCTGTTTCGAGGGCGCGCTCGGGGTTGTGGCGCGGCGCGCGAAGGCCGAGCTGGGAGCGGTATCGATCGACTCGAGCGTCGCGCTGATCACGACCGAGGAGCGCGGTTACAACGTCGCCGTCGAGCTCGACGTGACGCTGCCCGAGATCGAGGATCCCGCCCAGGCGGCGAGCATCGTCGCGGCCGCGCACGAGGTGTGTCCGTACTCGAACGCCACCCGCGGCAACGTCGAGGTGACCCTGATCGCGAACGGGGAGCCGGTCGTCAGCTCTGCGGCTGCCAGCCACTGACCACCCATGAGCCCGGCGACGGTGCGGTGACGGTCGCGATCGTCACGTGCCAGGCGGGCTGCAGGCCCTGATAGGCGTTCGTGTTGGTGGCGGTCGTCGCTTCCCTGGTCACGACCACGTACTGGCTGGGGTGGCCCGCCAGCGGTGCGACCGCCTCGACCGTGCCGCTGTTGGCGATCCCGCCACGCTGGAGCTCGTAGTCGCCGGCGGTCTGGGCGGCGGCGAGCTGCATCGCCGACCGAGCCTGTCCGACGCTCTCGGTCGCGAGCGCGCGCAGATCGCCGGCGACGGTGGCGGCGTTCCAGTTGATGTAGGCGGTCGCGAAGTGGCGGACCGCTTCGGTCGGTGTGGCGGCACCGCCGGCGGTCGTCTGGCGCGGTGGCGGCGGCGACGGGTACTCGTGGGTGGCCTGGGCCTGGGCGAGCTTGGAGCTGGTGGCGGCGCGCTTCGGGGTCGGGCTGCTGCCGAGCGCGGCGCACCCGGATGAGAGGATCGCGAGCGCGAGCAGGACGGCGCTTGCCGACGCCCTCACAGGCCGACCGGGTGGCGGGCGACGAACCCGTCGTCGTCGCGGATGAGTGGATGCCAGCCGATGCCGGTGCTTCCGTCCCCGGGCCCGGCGGCGTTGTGCGTGTCCCAGCGAAGCCCCGCGACGTACATGAACACGTGATCGGCGTTGGCGTAGATCGTCACCCACTGGCCCGGCCCCGGGCCCCCGAAGGACTCGAGCTCGCCCGACGCCGCGTCGTAGTCAACTGGTAGCAGCTGGCCGCCGTACAGCAGGTGCTCGACGCTGCTCGAGCAGTCGTACGCCGGCGCCACCTGGTCCAGCGGCAAGCCGTGTCCGCCTCCGTACAGGTAGGGCTTACCGACGATCTGGTTGCCGGCAGCGATGATCCCCTTGACGGCCGGCGGCGCGTCCTGCGGCGCTGCCGCGAGACCGTTGGGGAGCAGGCGGGCGCGCTGTCCGGGCGTCAGCGGGACGCCGTCGGCGGCCGCGGGCGAGCAGGCGGCGGGGTCGCCGGCGGCCGGCGAGGGCGCCACGAGCGTGGCCGGTTGCGCCGCGGACTGGCCCAGGAGATCGCCGGCGCCGGTGGCGGGGGGTCGCTCGATCCGGACGGGCCCCGACCACATGCCGTCCTCGTACGGGATCTCGAGCCGCTCGGCGAACTCCCACCACAGGTCGATCACCCGCGGAAGTCCCGCGATCGGGCCGCCGCCGTAGCCGAAGTCGCGCTTGTAGGCGATCGCCGAGTGGTTCTCCCACGTGATCCGCAGCGGCGTCATGTACGGGAGGCCGCCCATCGCGGTCGCGGTCTGGAACGTGTAGCCGCCGAGCTCGGCGTAGCTGTCGGGGTACTGGAGGAGGTTCGCGCCCGAGGCGCCGGTGGTGCCGCTGCTGGGGTCGCCGGGTCCGCCGTACTCGGTCGCGCCGACCAGCTGGCCACTCCCCGGCAGTCCCAGCTCGATCCCCCCGGCCGCGTTCTCGCCCACGCAGTTGCTGCCCTGCGTGAACACGCTGATCAGCAGTGCCACCAGAGCCGCGGCCAGCCCGGCGGCGACGGTCGAGCCGATCATGGCGCACAGCAGGTTCCTCTGCATTGACGACCACGATAAAAGGATTCAGGGTAACCGAGGCAAATTGAGTCAAAGTTGGCACAGTTGGCTTTGTTTTACAGTCGCGCTCCCTTCGGCTTGTTTTCGCCGCTAACGTAGATTCGACATGGCTCGTGTCCTGGACGTTGAAGAGGCTCTGCTGCTGCTGGAGCTCGAGCCGCCGTTCGATCAGCGCGCGGTTCAGCTTGCCCGTCGCCGGATGGCCAAGCGCTGGCATCCGGACATCGCCCCGCCGGGTCGCCAGCACGAGCACCAGCGCCACCTCCAGGCGATCAACGAGGCGGCCGACCAACTCGAGCGGCTGGCGGAGACCTCGCGCGGCGGCCGCGTCACGCGCAACGCCGTCAAGGTCTCGGCGGCGGCCGCCCGCAAGGCGCGCGAGGAGGAGGGCCGGCGGGCCTACGAAGCCGAGCAGCGCAGCCGCGCCGCCGCCGAGGAGCGCGTCCGGCATGACCCGTTCGGATCGCGGGTCCCGGACCACTCGGTCGTTCACCGTTACGCGCGCTGCCTGTCCTACCCCGAGTGGGGTGTCGGCACGGTCACCGGGATCTACTTCTCCGGCGACGGCGACGACGTCCAGCAGTGGGCGAGGATGTCGTTCCAGCTCGGCGTGCGTACCGTCCCGGCCGGCTCGCTCCAGTTCGTCGACTTCTCCAAGCCCGACGCCTCCGCCGACCGCGTGCAGCGATTCATGACCGCGGCCCAGCACGCGCTCACCGAGGGCGACGCCGCGCTCGCGGCGCAGCGACTCGTGTACGCGCGCGACGCCGAACCCACCAACCCCGTTGTGTTGCGGCTGCTGACCGCGGCCTTCTGGCAGGCGGGCAACCTGCCGGCGGCGGCTCGGGCGGTGCGCGACTGGGCCCGCGTCGAGTCCGACCGGCCGACGCCGGAACGGTTCGCCTCGCGGATCTACGAGGACATGGGCGCGATCGACCTCGCGGCGGACGCAGCCGCGCGCGCCGCCGACCGGGCCCCCGGCGACGGATCGGCGTGGGAACGGCTGGGGCGGCTGCGACTGAGACTCGGCCAGCGGGAGGGCGCGATCTCAGCGCTCGAGCATGCACGCCTGATGGGACCGACGCTCGAGGGACTGCTGGACCTGGCGCTCGCCTACCACCTCGCCGGCGACGTCGGCGCCGAGGTATCCGCCGCCGAGGCCGCGACCCGTCTCGATCCGCGCTCACAGGCGGCGTGGTCGACGTACGCCCACTCGCTGGCGCGCACCGATCGAGTCGGCGAATGCATGCAGGCGTGTGATCGAGCCCTGTCCCTAGGGCCTGATGCGGAGGTGGAGGATCTGCTGGCTCGAGTCAGGGACGCGGGGCCGCGGGAGCTGTCGGAGCGGACGGCGGCGTAGGGGTGGTGGCGGGCGCCCGGGGCGGTGGCGCTCGGGTGGCGGGAACCGCGCCGTCCCCGCAGGTCGGCACCTACGCGAGACGGGTCAGGGCTGCGTGACCGAACCCTCGCGCCCGCAGACCGGGCACGACTCGGCCGGCCCCAGCGGCCGGCCGCCGCACTCGGGGCAATCCGCGGCCCGTTCGAGCACGCCGAGCAACTCGCCCACGCGACAGACCAGTAACCGCTCCTCGTCGACCTCGACCCAGGCGCCGGCGGAGGCGGGAAAGACGACGTGATCGCCGGGTTTGACCGGCATCTGCACGCCCACGTGATCCCACCAGTCGAGGCCGGGGCCGACGGCGAGCACGATCCCGTGCTGGGGTGGCGGCTCGTCGGTGCCGGGCGGGATCAGCAGGCCCGAGCGGCGGACGCGGTCCGGGTCGAGCTCCTTGATCACGACTCGATCGAAGAGGGGGCGCAGCTGGTTTCGCATGGTCCTGTCCGCTGGTGATCATAGGGTCCTGCGGTGATGCGCCTGATCGTCGCTCGCTGCGAAGTTCGCTACTCCGGACGCCTGACGGCTCTGCTGCCCGAAGCGCTACGGTTGATCATGGTCAAGGTCGACGGGTCGGTGCTCGTGCATGCGGACGCTGGCGGCTACAAGCCGCTGAACTGGATGACGCCGCCAACGGTGATCGAGGAGTCGCCGGGGACGATGGTGGTGCGCAAGCGCGCCGGCGCGAGCGAGGACCGGCTCGAGATCGAGATTGCCGAGGTGCTCTCCGACGTCAGCCACGAGATGGGCTCCCCCGGGGATGAGGCGGCGCTCGCCAAGGATGGGGTCGAGGCCCACCTTCAGGAGCTGTTGGCGGAGCAGCCGCAGTGGTGTGGCGAGGGCCTGCGGCTGGTCCGGCGCGAGTGGGCGACCGACATCGGTCCGGTCGACCTGATGTGCCGCGACGGCGACGAGCAGTGGGTGGCGGTCGAGATCAAGCGGGTCGCGGGGATCGAGGCGGTCGAGCAACTGACGCGATACCTCGAGCGGATCCGCGTCGATCCGGCGTTCGCGAGCTGTCGCGGCGTACTTGCCGCGCAGGTGATCAAGCAGCAAGCGCGGGTGCTGGCGGGAGCGCGGGGAATCGAGTGCGTCGAGGTCGACCTCGGCGTATTGCGTGGCGAACGCGAGCCGGAACTGAGATTGTTCGCAGCATGAACGACGAGTCGCCAGTCCTCACCCAAGCTCGCGAGCGAGTGCTCGTGATCACGATCAACCGTCCTGATCAACGCAACGCCGTCAACGCTGCGGTCTCTACGGGCATGTCCGCCGCATTGGACCAGCTAGACGCCGATCCCGGCTTATCGGTGGGCATAGTCACCGGCGCCGGCAAGGGCTTCTCGGCCGGCATGGACCTGAAGGCGTTCGTGGCGGGAGAGTGGCCGGCAGTGGACGATCGCGGCTTCGCCGGGATCACCGAGCGGGCGGCCGCCAAGCCGCTGATCGCGGCGATCGAGGGGTTCGCGATGGCCGGCGGGTTGGAGATCGCGCTCTCGTGTGATCTGATCGTCGCCGCGCGTGGCGCGAGGCTCGGCATTCCGGAGGTCACGCTCTCGATCGTCGCCGCTGCGGGAGCGCTGCTTCGGCTGCCTCGCGTTGTGCCCCGCAACGTTGCGATGGAGCTGGCCCTCACAGGTGCCCCGATCGACGCCGAGCGAGGCTACGAGCTGGGGCTCATCAACCGGCTCGCCGAGCCGGGCAAAGCGCTCGAAGTGGCGCTCGAGCTCGGCCACAAGATGGCGGCCAACGGGCCGCTGTCGCTCGCGGCGACGAAGCGGATTCTGGCCGAGTCGGTGGACTGGCCGGAGTCCGAGTTCTTCGCGCGGCAGCGAGAGATCGCCGGTCCCGTGCTGTCCTCCGAGGATGCGCGCGAGGGCGCGACGGCGTTCGCGGAGAGGCGGCCTCCGGTTTGGCAGGGTCGCTGAGCGCGGTCAGCAGGGTCGCTCAGCGCGGTCAGCAGGCTCGCTCAGCGCGGTCACATCTCCTCGCGCGAGGCTCCCCACGCGGTCGCGATCACCGAGCGGGCACCGCCACGGTTGCGGTGCTCGCACAGGTAGATGCCCTGCCAGGTGCCGAGGACGAGCCTGCCGCGCGCGATCGGGAGCGTGAGTGAGGGCCCCAGTAGCGCCGCTTTGACGTGCGCCGGCATGTCCTCGGGGCCCTCGAGTGTGTGAGTCCAGTACGGAGCGCCCTCGGGCACAGCGTGGTTGAACCACGTCTCGAAGTCCCGCCGGACGTCGGGTGAGGCGTTCTCGTTGAGGGCCAGCGAGGCGGAGGTGTGGCGGATCAGGAGATGCAGGAGGCCGACCTCGAGGCGATCGAGCTCGGGCAGCGCGCGCAGCACCTCTCGAGTCACGAGGTGGAAGCCGCGCGGCACCGGCCCGAGCGTGATCTCAGTCTGCAGCCACATCACTCCGGGAGGCGGGCTACCCGCATGTCGACCCGCTCACCCCGGAACGGCACGCCCTCGGCCTCCAGCAGCCGCCGCTGCCTGGCGCCCTTGGCGAGCGACCCGTCGGACCTGACGATCCGGTGCCAGGGGACGGAGTCGTCCTCGCACTGATGCAGCACGGCGCCGGCGACCCTGGGCGCTCCCGGCGAGACGTCGCCGTAGGTGCGAACGAACCCGACCGGGGTCGCGCTCACGCGCGCGAGGATCTCCCTGCAACGATTCGACCACATTCGCGTCGAGGATAGGTGAGCGAGGCCGGGCCGGGTCCGGCTTGATATGGTCGGCGCCGCCGAATTCCCTGCAATCGCGGGGAAAGCGGGGGACCCAGGTCTCTCGGGGCGAATCGCGGCCTGATGGCGGCGTAGCGCGCGTGGCGCGAGCCCGACAGCTAACCCCGTAGGCACAGATCATGAGCTTCCGTCGGAGCATTGTCCCCATCCGGTTCGCGACCGCCGTCATCGCGACGGTCGGTCTTGTCGCGGCGATGCCGCTGTCATCGTCCGCTGACCCGAGCCTGGGCGCGTTGAACTCACAGCTCGGCCAGGTCCAGGCTCAGCAGCAGAGCCTGTCGGCCAGCATCGCCAGCCTGTCGGGGCTGATCTCGTCGCTCGACAGCCAGATCGCGCTGGTCGAGAGCCGTGAGGCCGCGGTCCGGGCCGAGCTCGCGCGCGACAAGGTGCAGCTGGCCGCGACGCGGCGGGCGCTGGCGCGCGAGCGGCGCCTGCTCGCGATTCTGCGGGCACGGCTCGCGCACGCCCGCTTCCTGCTGGCCCGCCAGCTGGTGTCGAGCTACGAGAGCGATCAGCCGGATCTGATCTCGGTCGTGCTCGAGGCGCGCGGGTTCAACCAGCTGCTCGACCAGGTCGACTTCCTCAAGCGGGCCGAGCAGCAGCAGCAGTCGTTGATCGCGCTGACCAAGGCGGCCAAGGCGCAGGCCACGATTGTCGCCGACAAGCTTGCACGGCTGGAGAAGACCGAGCAGCAGATCACGGAGGCGACAGAGCTCCGCGTCCGCGCGCTGGCGGGAATGAACGAGCTGCTGCACGCGAAGGAGGGCGCGCTGCAGCAGGCACGCGCCGCGAAGCAATCCGCGCTCGCCGCGAGCCAGGCGAAGGGGCAGCAGCTGCAGTCCGAGATCTCGCAGGTCGAGGCCCAGCAGGCGGCGGCCGAGGCGGCCGCCAACACGGTGCCATCTTCCGGCTCCGGGGGCGGGTCCGGCAGCGGGTCCGGCCCGGGTGTCGGCGCCGCACTCGGCCCCTCAGGCGGGTGGTCAATTCCGTACCCGATCGTGCTGTGCGAATCGGGCGGCCAGAACATGCCGCCGAACAGCGCCGGCGCCTCGGGCTACTACCAGATCATCCCGGGCACCTGGGCGGAGTACGGCGGCACCGGGGCGGCGGCGTACCTCGCCCCGAAGTCCGAGCAGGACGCGGTCGCGTCGCGGATCTGGGCCGGCTCGGGTCCGTCCGCATGGGTATGCGCGGGGATCGTCGGGATCCACTGAGCCCTGACGCCTCAGTCGAGGCCCACGTCTAACCTCCCGGGCAGTGAGGTTAGGTCTGGCGCGTGCGCTTCGCCGCCGCGGTCGCGGCGCGGTCATCGCCGCGGTGCTGCTGGTGGCGGCGTTCGGTGTACGACTCGCGTTCGTCGAGAGCGTCTCCTACACGCCGATCAACGATGCGGGCTCGTACATCAAGCTCGGCTCGGAGATGGCGCAGAGTGGCGACTACACGACCCGGAGCGGCGCCGGCGGCACCCGCGGACCGACCGCCTACTTCCCGCCCGGCTACCCGTACTTCGTCGCCGCGGTCGACCTGCTCGACGGACACACGGCCGGGGGTCGACCGTCGGTTCAGGGGATCCGCGTTGCCCAGACCGTGGTCGGGACGGTCGCGGTCGGTCTGATCGGGTTGGTGGCGCTGGAGGAGTTCGGACCGCTGGTCGGGCTGGTCGCGCTCGGGATCGCCGCGTTCTATCCGGTGCTGATCGAGCTGTCGGGGACGCTGGTGGCGGAGAACCTGCTGATCGTGTTCGAGCTGGCGGCCGTGTGGGCGGCGCTGCGGGTGCGGCGCGCGCGGCGGCCGTACGCCTGGGTCGCGGGTGCCGGAGTGCTGACCGGGCTGGCGGCGCTCACGCACCAGAACGCGATCCTGATGGTGCTACCGCTGGGGATCGCGGTCTGGGCGGGCCGGCCGAGATTCTCGCTGCGGGCGCTGGCGGCGCCGGCGCTGTTCCTGGTCATGGTGGTGCTCACGATCGCCCCGTGGACGATCCGCAACGCGGTCGAGCTGCACCGCTTCGTTCCGGTCTCCGACGAGACCGGGATCACACTCGTGGGCACCTACAACGCCGCCTCCGCGGCCAACCCCCTGGTCCCTTACAAGTGGCGCCTCTACTACGGGATTCCGGGTGAGAAGGCGCTGATCAAGGAGTCGTCCCACCTGTCCGAGGTCGAGCTCGACGAGCGGTTGCAGAGCCAAGCGCTGCACTACATCGGCAAGCATCCCTTTGCGCCGGTGGCGGTGGCGTTCCACAACACGCTGCGGCTGTTCGAGCTCGAGGGTACGTACGCATGGAAGACGTCGGCGGTGGCGATCGGGCTCACTGCCGGGACGGCTCGGATCGGCGTGTTCAGCTTCTGGCTGCTGTGTCTTGTGGCGCTGGCGGGCGCGTTCACGCCCGCCGTGCGCCGGGCTCCGCTGTGGCTGTGGGCGGTGCCGGTGCTGCTGGCGCTGAGCGTCGTGCTCGTGAACGTCGAGACGCCGCGCTTCCGCGAGCCGGTCGACCCGTTCCTGATCCTGCTGGCGGCGTGCGCGGTCGCGACGGCGGCGAGGCGGCTAGGCGGTGCGCCAGTCGGGCGTGAACTCGGGGCGGCGGTGGCGGCTCCCGACGCTGAGCTGGTCGAAGTGGGCCAGCGCCTCTCCTGAACCAACCGCCACGCACGTCAGCGGCGACTCGGCGCTGTGCACGGGCATCCCCGTCTCGGCCGCGACCAGCTGGTCGAAGCCCCGGATCAGCGTGCCCCCGCCGGCCAGCAGGATCCCATCCCGCGCGATGTCGCTCGCCAGCTCGGGCGGGGTCTCCTCGAGCGTGTCGCGGATCGCCCGGAGGATCTCCTGCAGCGGCGCCTTCATCGAGGCACGGACCTCTTCGCTGTGCAGCTCGATCGCGGTCGGCAGGCCGGTGAGCAGGTGCCGGCCACGGACCTCGACGGTCTCCTCGGGATGCAGCGGCACGGCCGACCCGAGCTGGATCTTGATCGTCTCGGCGGTGCGCGAGCCGATCGCCAGGTGGTGGACGTTGCGCAGGTGGTGGGTGATCGCGTCGTCCATCTCGTAGCCGCCGACCCTGACCGAGCGCGAGACCACGATTCCGCCGAGTGAGATCACCGCCATCTCGCTCGTGCCGCCGCCGACATCGACCACCATCCGCCCGACCGGGTCCTCGATCGACAGTCCCGCCCCGATCGCCGCGGCGATCGGTTCCTCGATCAGATGCACGCGCCGCGCGCCGGCGGCGAGCGAAGCCTCCTCGACGGCCCGCTTCTCGACCTCGGTGACGCCGGACGGCGCGCACACGATCAGCCGCGGGTTGGCCCAGCGGCGGTCGAGCACGCGGCGGATGAAGTGGCGCAGCATCGCCTCGGTGACGTCGAAGTCGGCGATCACCCCATGTCGAAGCGGGCGGGTCGCGGAGATCGTCGCCGGCGTGCGACCGATCATCACCTCGGCGTCGGTGCCGACCGCGTGCACCTCGCCCGTCGCGACGTCCGACGCCACCACCGACGGCTCGGAAACGACGATCCCCTTGCCACCGACGTACACGAGCGTGTTCGCGGTCCCGAGGTCGATCGCCATGTCGTGAACCCCGAGGCTCGGAGTCAGGTGCAGACGAGAGTTGTCGCGACGGGAACCGTCTCTGCGGAAGCGGATGCGAGAAGAGTGCCAGAAATCGATGTGGCGAATCGGTTAAGAGCGCGGGGGGTGGTGGCACGCGTGGTGGCGGCGAGGCGGGGGGTGGTAGCGCCAGGCCGCGCACCCCCGCCGGAAACCGCCGCTACCTCTCCCCCGGTAGCTTCCGCGGATACTGCGACACCGGCTCGTCGGTGTTCAGGGCCGTCGCGACGATCCGGTTCTGCTCCGCCGCATGAGCGACGGGATAGCCCTCTCCCGAGGCGGCGCGCTCGGGCCGTCCGATGTAGCCGAAGTGGAGTTCCTCCGGCAGGATCTGCAGCAGCCGCGGCGACATGTGCGCCCGCGCGCCCATGTTGCGCGGCTCTTCCTGGACCCACACGACCTCCGTCAGCCGCGGGTAGCTGGCGACGAGCGCGAGGATCTCCGCCTGCGGGAACGGGTACAGGAGCTCGATCCGGCCGATCGCGATCTCCGGCCGGTTGGCGCGGTCGGGGTGGCCGGTCAGGTCGTAGTAGATCTTGCCGGTACAGAGGATCAGGCGGGTGACTCGCTCGGGGTCGACGTCGGGCTCGGCGAGCACCGGCTGGAAGCGCCCCTCGGCCAGCTCCTCGATCCGTGAGGTCGCCTGCTGGAGCCTGAGCAGTGACTTGGGGGTCATGACCACCAGCGGCCGCTGCTTGGCGATTCGAGCTTGCCGGCGCAGCAGGTGGAAGTACTGGGCCGGCGTGGTCGGGTCGGCGATCCGGATGTTGCCCTCCGCGGCGAGCTGCAGGAAGCGCTCGAGCCGCGCCGAGGAGTGCTCCGGTCCCGAGCCCTCGTATCCGTGCGGCAGCAGGATCGTCAGCCGGGAGGTCTGACCCCACTTCGCCAGCCCGGAAACGATGAACTGGTCGATGATCACCTGTGCGGCGTTGACGAAGTCGCCGAACTGGGCCTCCCAGATCACGAGCGTCTCGGGCCCCTCCTGCGAGTAGCCGTACTCGAACCCCAGGCACGCGACCTCGGACAGCGGCGAGTTGTGGAGCTCCATCGGCGCCAGTGCCCCGGGTAGGTGCTGCATCGCGCAGTGCTCCTGGCCGGTCTTCGGGTCGTGGAGCACGAGGTGGCGCTGGCTGAACGTGCCGCGCTCCGCGTCCTGACCCGTGAGCCTGATCGGGATCCCCTCGGTCAGCAGCGATGCGAACGCGAGCGCCTCGGCGTGCGCCCACAGGATCCCGCCCTCCGGACCCAGTGCCTCGCGGCGCTGCTCGAGTTGCCTGACCAGCTTCGGGTGGATCGTGAACCCGTCCGGGACGGCGAGCAGCTCCTCGCCCAGCACCTGCAGGCGGTCGGTCGAGACCGCGGTCTTGACCTCCGGGGACGGGGTGCGATCGAGCTGGTACTCGCCGGTCGCCTGCTCGACCTCCTTGGCGGCGGCGATCCGCGCCTTGAGCTTCTGGTGCTCGTCGGTCAGCGCCGCCCAGACCGCGTCGGTCATCTCGGTCGACTCCTGCTCGGTCACTACTCCCTGCTCGATCAGCTGCTTGGCGTATAGCTCGCGCACGGGCGGGTGGCGCTTGATCACCTGGTACATCTCGGGCTGGGTGTAGGCGGGCTCGTCCGCCTCGTTGTGACCGAAGCGGCGGTAGCCGATCAGGTCGATCAGCACGTCGTGGCCGAACTCCTGGCGGAACGCGAACCCGAGCCGGACGGCGGAGATGCATGCCGCCACGTCGTCGGCGTTGACGTGGATGATCGGCACGTCGTAGCCCTTGGCCGGGTCGGAGGCCCAGGTGGTCGAGCGGGCGTCCTCGGGGTCGGTGGTGAACCCGACCTGGTTGTTCTGGATCACGTGAATCGTGCCGCCGACGGTGTAGCCGTCGAGCGCCTGGAGGTTGAAGGTCTCGGCGACGATCCCCTGCCCCGGGAACGAGGCGTCGCCGTGGAGGATCACCGGCATCGCCGCGTTGGTGTCCTGGTGCGCGTGCGGTCCTTGGCGTGTGGTCTGCGCGGCCCGCGTGGCCCCCGACGCGACCGGCGCGACGTACTCCAGATGCGACGGGTTCGACTCGAGTCGGACGATGATCGACTCGCCGCTCGGCAGCTGGTAGGAGCCCTGGGCGCCGTGGTGATACTTGACGTCCCCGGTGCCGCCCTGCGGGATCGTCGTGATCGGCTCGAGCGTGGAGGAGCCCTCGAACTCGGCGAAGATCGTGTCGTACGGCCGCCCGAGGTTATGCGCGAGCACGTTCAACCGGCCACGGTGGGCCATCCCGATCACGACCTCGCGGGCGCCTTCGGCGCCAGCCAGCTGGATGATCTCGTCGAGCATCGGCACGGTCATGTCGAGCCCCTCGACCGAGAACTGCTTCTGCCCCAGGTAGGCCTTGTGCATGAACCGCTCGAGCGCGTCGACCTCGGTCAGGCGCTTGAGCAGCGCCTTCTGCTGGTCGTCCTCGAGCGGCTTGCGGAACGCGCCCGACTCGATCGCCTCGCGCAGCCACAGCCGCTGGCGGTGCGACGCGATGTGCTCGATCTCGTACGCGATCGGCCCGCAGTAGGTCTCGCGCAGGTACGGCAGCGAGTCGGCAAGCGTGTCGCCCGGAACCCACATTCGCAGGATCGACGACGGGATCTTCTCCATCAGCTCGGGGGTGAGCCCGAGCGGTCCGGGGTCGAGCGACGGATCGCCCTCGTTCTCGCGCCCGAGCGGATCCAGCTTGGCCGCGAGATGGCCGTGGGTGCGGTGGGCCTTGAGCAGCGCCGTTGCCGCCTGCACCGCGTGCAGGAGCTCCTCGTCGGGCGCCGCAGCCGGCGCGGGCATCGTGGCGACGGCCGACGCAGCGGACGGGCGCGGCACCGGCGCGAGCTCCGGCAACGCCACCCCGAGGTCGCGGAAGACCGCCTCGTAGAAGCCGTCCTCGCCCTGAAGATACGCCTCGATGCGCTGCAGGAACCGGCCTGACTCGGCACCCTGAATGATCCGATGGTCATAGGTCGAGGTCATCGTCATGACCTTTGCGGCGCCGATCGCCGCGCCGATCTGCTCGAGTCCGACCGGGTACGCGATCGAGCCGGTCGCGACGATCGTCCCCTGGCCGACCATCAGCCGCGGAACGGATGCGACCGTCCCCAGACCACCCGGATTGGTGAGCGAGATGTTCGCGCCGACGAGATCGTCGGCGGCGAGGCTGTTGGTCCGCGCCTTCTCCACCAGCGCGTTGTACGCCTCCAGGAACTGGGAGAAGGTCAGCCGGCCGGCATCGCGGATCACCGGCACCATCAGGGTGCGGCTGCCGTCGCGCTTCTCGACATCGACCGCGAGGCCGAGATTGACGCCGTCGTCGTCGATCTTGCCCGGCTTGCCGTCGAGCTCGGCGAAGTGGTGCGCCATCACCGGCATCTCGTCGGTCGCGACGCGCGCGATCGCGTACGCGATCAAGTGCGTGAACGAGACCCGGTAGCCGGCGTTCTTGAGCTGCTTGCGCCGCTCGTCGAGGGCCGTCACGGTCAAGGTGCGGAACGAGGTCGCGGTCGGAATCGAGCGGCTCTCGTCCATGTAGCGCGCGAGCGCCGCGGCACCGCCGCGGATCGCCTGCGCACCGGCGGGCTCGGCCGCCGGGACAGCGGGAGCAGCCGCCCCGCCGGCGCCGTTGCCGGCAGCCGCCAGCACGTCGGCCTTGGTGATGCGCCCGCCCCGGGCGCTCCCGTGCACCGTCGCGAGATCGACGCCCTCGGCGGCGGCGATTCGCTGCGCGACCGGCGAGGCGCCCACCCCGTCAACCGCGGCGGCTCCGGCCGGGGCGCTCGTCCCGCTTTCCGCCGCCGGAGCGGGCCGACGATCACCGCCACCGACGGTGGCCGTCATCCGCGCGATCACTTGCCCGACCGTGACCGTCGCGCCCTCGGGCGCGAGGATCTCGGTGATCGTGCCCGAGGCCGGCGCCGGAAGTTCCATGTCCACCTTGTCGGTCGAGATCTCGACGACCGTTTCGCCGTCCTTGACCGCGTCCCCGACCTTGACCGACCACTCGAGGATCGTCCCCTCGGTCACCGATTCGCCGCCGGTCGGGGTGACGATGTCGATCGTCTCGCCGCGCTGGGCGCTCTGCTCGGGAGCGGGGCCCGCCAGCTCGGCGGGCGCCACCGCGCCACCGTCCGCGGCGCGACCGTCCGCGCCACCACCGTCGGCCTCCTCACCGCCCCCATCCGCGGAGATCTCCGCGAGCAGCGCACCGATCGCGACCGTCTCGCCCTCGGCCGCGTGGATCTTCACGAGAGTGCCCGCGACCGGCGACGGAACCTCGGCGTCGACCTTGTCGGTCGAGATCTCGACGAGCGTCTCGTCGGCGGCGACCGACTCGCCCTCCTGCTTACGCCATTCGAGCACAGTGCCTTCGGCGACAGAGTCCCCCATCGCCGGCATCACGACCCGCACAGTGCCCGTCTCTACCGCCATTTTCTATTCAACTGTAACGCCTGCCGAATCACGTAGTGGGGCCTTCCGTTGCGCGCGGCGCCGACTCTCGATCACGAATCCGACGGTCCCCGCGAATGGCCCCAGCCCTCCCAGCACCGCGACCGTGACCGCCAGCCAGAACGGGATGATCCGCGCCCTCGCGGCCGCGATGCAGACGAGCGACATCCCGATCCACAACAGGCCGTGTGCCATGCCGAGCACGAACGTCTCCGGCTGGGGGTTGTGGAGCACGAACGCGCACAGCAGCAGCGCCAGATAGACGGTCGAGTGCGTGAACGAGACCGCCTCCAGGCGACGGAACGTGATGTGGCTCATTCACTCACGCCGGCGCCGCGAGCAGACTGGCGATCCCGCGAAGGGGCTCATCCCCCTCCTCGGGCCACTGCTCGAGATCGGCCGGCCACCAGGCAAACTCGTCGTGCTCGTCGTCCGGCTCGACGCTCGCCCCCTCGGGCAGCCACGCCTGGCCGACGAGCAGCGCCATCTCGCTGGGCAGCAGCACCAGCGCCTCGATTCGCAGCCGCTCCGGCGTCACCGACCACTCCTCCTGCAATTCGCGCTGCATCGAGTCGGTGGGATTCTCGTCGACCTCGACGGAGCCTCCCGCGCCGAGTGCCCATCGACCCGCCCACGACGCGAGCCAGGCCGCGCGCCGGCCCGCGAGCCAGCGCCCGTCGGCGGCGCGGACCACGCACAGCACGGAGAAGCTCTGCGCAGCGTCGAGCGGGATCAGCCGCAACGCCCAGCGGGCGGGCTGCAGTTCGAGCGACAGGTGGCTCGCGCCGGCGTGGAACGCCGCCAGCCTGGCGGCGAGGCCGTCGTGGCTCGGCGAGCCCCGCGCCCGCAGGGCGCCCAGCGCCACGTCCGCCGCCTCGGTCGCGCTGGGCGCGGGCTCGAACGTCTCGCGGCGCCAGCAGACATCGACCTGGGACGGATCCCAGGGCCCGCGAGCGAGCAACCCCGGAGCGTTCGGCACGGCTACACGGTAGCGGGACGAGACGGCTCGCCGTCGGCGAGCACCCGGTGCCGCTGGTCCAGATTTCGCTGCCGCCGCCACGGCTCGCCGGCGCCACGCTCGGTGGCCGAGATCTGCCCGACCGACACCTGCGAGCGTGCGCTGCAATACAAGCCCGCCCGCTCGTTTCCGTTCAGGTGATTGAACGCAAGACGCGCGTACCGGACCATTGGCGCCGACGCGGTCGGCGGGGACACTGAGCGAGAGACAAGGCGTTACGCCTCAGGCACGCATGCCGCCGGCGCGGATTTGCACGCACGATACGAAGTGGGACGGCATGTGATGAGACGCGTATTTGGTCTGCCAACCGCAACTTTCGCCGCGATCGTTGGGCTGCTGGCGGCTGTCGGGATTCCCTCGATCAATTCGGCCGCGGTCGCCTCGGCGGCATCGGCGGCGCAGCAGATCGGGATGAAGGTCCTGGTGATCACCGACAGCTCGAACGCAAACGCCGGGATCGCGTATGGGGATTGGGTCAACACGCTGCAACGTGAGGGGCTTCCGTACACCCCGGTGGTAACGAGCTCCTCGCACCCGGGAACCGTCCCGCTGCCAGCGCTCTCAGCGACCCTTGGCGATGGCACCCAGGTAGCCAACTATCAGGGCGTCGTAGTGGCCGTCTCCGGGCTGATGGGCCTCACCAATACTCAGTGGGATCAGCTGCAGACGTTTGAGCACCACTTCTCGGTTCGCCAGATCACGGCCTACGCCGTGCCGTCTGGCGACTACGGCCTCAGCGGACCCAATCCGGTCGGCGGGGCGGCTCTTGCACCCTCGAGCGCCCTGACGTTGACCGCCGACGGGGCAAAGGCGTTCCCGTACCTCAACCGGGTTGCGACCGATCCGACCCAGTCGACGTGGGCCTACGAGGGGCGGCCGCTGGCGGGCGCGAAGGTCGACACGCTGGTCTCCGGTCCGAACTCGAGCTCACTGCTGGGCATCTACACCAGCTCCGACGGCCGCGAGACGATGTTTCAGACCTTTAACGAGAATCAGTACTACCTGCAGAGCGAGCTGCTGCGGCACGGCGAGCTCGAATGGTTGGCGCGGGGCACGTACTTCGGAGACCAGCGCAACTATCTGGAGACCGACGTCGACGACACCTTCTTGTCGGATGACTCCTGGAGCGCGACGACCCACTCGACCGACTTCAACCCTGCGGATGCCCTGCGCGAGGTGCCGGGGGACGTGACTCAGGCCGGCAATTGGTCCAGGGCCAACAACTTTCGGATCGACATGCTGTTCAACGGCGGCGGCAGCGTCGCGGTCGCCGATGGGGACAGCCTCGTCGGCGCGGGCGACAACAGCAGCGGCACCACCGGCAGCACCGGTACGACGGGCGGCTCGGGCAGCTGCTCGACCTCGACTCCGTGCCCGGATCCGCTGCTCTCCGCCTTCCAGGAGACCGATCCGACGACCGGCAAGCCATACACCGATGACTTCGGTTGGATCAGCCACACGTGGGATCACCCGAACATCGATGAGGGGTGCGCGACGCAGAACTACATCGAGGCGGAGCTCAACCAGAACACGACCTGGGGCTCGACGGCGGCCGATGCGGGCAATCCGATCGCCGGTGGCCTGGGGCTGACCGCCAGTACCGATCCGACGGCGGCGCTCGGCAGCGAAAACCCGAACGTGGTGATCACCGGCGAGCACTCGGGGATCGCGAACCTACTGCCGGGCAACCCGGGGCAGGTCGATCCGCCGTCGCTGGACAGCGCAGTCGCGGCCGATACCACCACCCCGACGGCCGGCAAGCTGGCCGCCGGCGAGTACGTGTACGCGGTCACCGATCAGTTCAACACTGCGGCACCGGGCGCGCCGCCGGTCGCGGGGACGGGCGAGTCGGCGGGCTCGGTCTCCTCGCCGGTGACGGTCACGAGCCCGAACAACTCGGTCACACTCACCTGGGGCGCGGTCTGCCACGCCGCTGACTACAAGATCTACCGGGCCACGTACGCGCCCCCGATCGCGCCTGCGACGACGGGCACGATCGGGGCCTGGTCGCAGATCGGCACAGTGCAGGCCAACACCACGACCGACTTCACGAACCCAAACGGGAACTCGACCACCAACACCGCCGGCGGCGGCGCGGTCGAGAAGACACTCACCGACACGGGCGCCGCAGTGAACGCCGGCACACCCCCGACCGTCGGGACCGCGGACGAGAGCGCCTACGAGCAGAACCCGGCGCTCGATGCCGCCTTCGCCGGCACCCAAGACGGCGGCATCAAGTACTTCGGCTCCGACGCGTCCAAGCCGTATCCCAACCCGGCGAACGGCTCCTTCGCGACCGGCGACTACACCGGCGCCGAGTACCCAGCCGGCGCGGGCTTCACCGACGCCGGCGGGACAGCGATTCCGCGCTACCCGACCAACATCTACTACAACGTCTCGACCAACGCGCAGGAGGTCGACGAGTACCAGACGCTGTACGACTCGCCGACGTGCGTCCCGATCACCGGCGTCACCACGTGCAACCAGGCCGGGACCACATTCACGATCGACCAGATCGTCGGAAGCGTCGATCAGGGCATGTTCGCGCACCTGATGGGCAACGACCCACGTCCGACGTACTTCCATCAGACGAACCTGATGTCGCAGACGTCGGGGACCGTGAACGGCGAGGGTAACGGCCTGTTCTACGAGACCCTGAACCCGCTGCTCGCCGAGTACCACCAGTACTTCGCGAGCAACGCTCCGATCGAGCAATACACGATGGCGCAGATCGGGACCCTGCTGGGCGAGCAGTCCGGCTGGGCGACCGCCGGCGGCAACCGGGTCACCGGCTACATCTCCGGCAACCAGGTGACCGTCAACAACGGCGCCAGCGCAATCGAGATCCCGCTGACCGGTGTCACGTCGGTCGGCTCGGACTATGAGGGCTCGCGATCAGGCTGGACCAACGCACCGACAGGCGTCAGCAGATACGCGGCGCTGGCGGCGTGGCCGGCGCCTCCGACCGGACCACCGATCCTGACGCCGCCGAAGGGACCTGCCCCGAGTGGTCCGCTCGCGGGCACGGGCACTCGAACGACCTTGCTCGCTTACGTCGCCGTCCAGACGACGCCAAAGACCGTCGGGATCAAGCGCGGGAAGGTGATGAAGGTGACCGTCTCGCTGAAATGTCAGGCAACAAGGGGGAAGACGGCCAAGGGCAAGGTCTGCTCGGGCAGGTTCACGCTCACCGTGTCGGGACGCAAGGTCGGTCACTCATTCCGCTTCAAGTCGGGCAAGGTCGACCGCGTCTCAGTCACCCTCCCGGCGGCGGTCAGGAAGGCGATCACCGCTCGCAGGCGCAGGCACAAGCACCCGAAACTAAAGGGCAAGCTCGTGATCGTGACGACGCTGACGAAGAAGACGTCGTACACCGCGCGCGGGACGCTGACGATCAAGACCTGAGTAGCGGCCGGGCGGACGGGGGTTTGGACCCTCTAGATTTCGTGGTCGTGGGCTCGCACAAAACCGACGCGGCTCGCACGCACTTCGATCGCTGGGCGCCGACGTATGAGCGCGATCGCGCCGCGCGCCGCCTGCGCGAGGCCCAAACGACCGCGCTCGCGGCGCTCGACCTGATACCCGGGGATCTGTTCCTCGACATCGGCTGCGGAACCGGCGCCGCCGTGCGCGAGGCCGCGGCGAGCGCGCGGCGGGCCGTCGGCTTCGACCTCTCGGCGGGGATGGTCGCCGAGGCGCGGACACTCGCGGACGGCCTGCAAAACGTCGAGTTCGTGGTCGGAGACGCGTCTGATCGGCTGCCGTTTGCGGACGGCGAGTTCACCGCTGTGTTCTGCTCGACCGCTTTTCACCACTTCCCGCAGCAGCGCCGAACGATCGCCGAGATGGCCCGCTTGCTCGCGCCCGGCGGCCGGCTGGTGATCGCCGATGCAAACGCCGACCTGCTGATCGTGCAGCTGCTCGACCGAGCGCTGAAGACCTTCCAGCCAAGCCACGTCGGCTTCATGCGCCCCTCGCGGCTCGTCGACGAGCTGGCGGGTGCGGGCTTCTCGAGCGCGCGCGTGACGACGATCTGGATGGGCGGCTACGCGATCGTGCCGGCCGTGCGCGGCGGCTGATGCCGGTCCCGCCTGAGATCTTCGGCGACGACTACACGTACTTCTACGCGGGGCTGTTCGGCGGCGAGCGCAGCGACCCCGAGGCGGACACGATCGACCGTCTGCTGTCGCTACAGCCGGGCATGCGCGTGCTCGACGCGCCGTGCGGCGAGGGCCGGATCGGCGGCCGCCTGGCGGCGCGGGGCGCCGAGGTCGTCGGCGTCGACATCGACGACCGGTTCCTGGCGATGGCGCGCGAGCAGTACCCGGCGGTCACGTTCGAGCACGGCGATCTTCGGACGCTGGCCTACGAGGCCGAGTTCGACGCGGTCGTCAACTGGTTCACGTCGTTTGGCTACTTCGACCCGGAGACGAACGACGCGATCCTGGCCAGCTTCGCGCGTGCGCTCAAGCCCGGCGGTGGACTCGTGGTCGAGTTCCACAACCCGTGGCGGCTGCGCCGGCTGGTCGAGCTGGCCGGCGGCGCGTCCGCGAACATGGTCGAGCGCGATGGCGACCTGGTCGTCGACCGGGTGACGTACGACTACGAGGCCGGCAGCTCGCGCACGGAGCGCTTCAGCGTCCGCGGGGGACGGCTGCGGAAGCTCGAGTTCACGCTCGAGCTCGTACCGGCCCCGGCCCTCGTCCGACGGCTCCGCCGCGCCGGGTTCGGCGCCGTCGATCTGTTCGGCCACGGCGGCGCGCGGTTCGAGGCCGAGGGTCGGCGGGTGATCGCGGTGGCGCGGGTCGGCCAGGCCGGCTCGGAGGAGCCTCCCGTATCGCTGCGAGCGGTGACGGCGGACAACGCCGGCGCGGTCTGCGAGCTGTCGCTCGCCCCGGGCCAGGAGCGCTCCGCCGCGCCCGCCGCGCACACGCTGGCCGAGGCCCAGTTCGACCCGCGTGCCTGGGTCCGCGCGATCTACGCCGGCGAGCAGCCGGTGGGACTGCTGGCGTTGATCGCCGACACCGCGGCGTCGCGCTATGAGCTCGTGCGGCTGATGATCGGGGCCGAGCATCAGGGACGCGGCTACGGCCGGGCGGCAATCGGTCTGCTCGCCGAACACGTCCGTCCGCTGCCGGGGGCAGGGGAGCTGCTCGCGGCCTACATCCCCGGGTCCGAGGACCCGTCGGGGTTCTACGCCGCGCTGGGGTTCCGCGACACCGGGCGGGTGGAGCACGGCGAGAAGATGATGGCGCTGGGGCTCTGAGCACCAGGCCCGGGGCTAGGGACAGGTCTCCCGCGCCACTGTCGCACAAACCCGTCTGCCAGGCTTCGGTGCTCGCAATGGCAACGATCGCGATCCTCGGACCCGGTGGCGTCGGCGGCTTCGTGGTCGCCGCGCTGGCCCGCGGCGGGGGGCACCGCGTGATCGTCGTCGCCCGCGAGCCGACGGCGGCGGTGATCGCCGCGGATGGTCTATCGGTCTCGAGTGCGGTGCTCGGCGACTTCCTCGTGCGGCCGGAGGCGACCGCTGCCCTGACCGAACCGGTCGACATGCTGCTCGTGGCGACCAAGGCGTCCGGCCTGCGCCCCGCGCTTCGGCGCATCGACCGCGAGCCCTCGCTGGTGGTGCCGTTGCTGAACGGCCTCGACCACTTGGTCACGCTGCGCGAGCGGTTCGGTCCGGGCGCGGTCGCGGCCGGGACGATCCGGATCGAGTCCGACCGGCCGGCGGCGGGACGGATCGTGCAGACGAGCCCGTCCGTACGGGTCGAGCTGGCGGCCGACGAGCCGGCGCTGAGGCCGCGCGTGGGGGGGCTCGCCGACTCGCTCGAGCACGCCGGGATAGCGGTCTCGATCGGCTCGAGCGAGGCCCAGATCCTGTGGTCGAAGCTGGTGCGATTGAACGCGCTCGCCTGCACCACCAGCGCCGCCAACCGCCCGATCGGTTTGATCCGCACCGACCCGGAGTGGCGCGCCGTGCTCGAGTCGTGCGTCGCCGAGACGGCCGCGGTCGCGAACGCCGACGGCGCCAGCATCGACCCGGCGGCCCCGCTGGCGGAGCTCGAGGCGGCCCACCCCGAGCTCGGCTCCTCGATGCAGCGCGACCTCGTCGCGGGGCGCGAGCCCGAGCTCGACGCAATCGCCGGCGCGGTCCTGCGCGCGGCCGCGCGGCACGGGCTTGAGTGTCCGACAGTCGCGCGGCTTGCCGCGGAGATCGCGGCGCGGGCGGGCGTGAGCGCCGCGTAGCTGGTCGAGAAACGTCCCTATACGGGACGTTTCTCGACCAGCTCGGAAATCTCGGGGCGGCGCGCCGGCTAGAGCGGAGGTTCGACGCGCGGAGCAGGGCCGCCGGGGGCATGCGCCGGCGTCGCGACCTCCTCGGATGCGATCGCATCGACCGCTTCCTCCTCCGCCTCCTCGGCCTCGCTGCCATCGTGCTGGCCGTCGCAGAGGATGCGGAAGTTGCCCGTCTCGCGGCCGTCGACCTGGAGCACGATCCCGGGGAGGATCTCCTCGCCCTCCTCCAAGCCGAGCCGCTCGAGGTCGAAGTACGCCATCCCGATTCCCCAGGTGTTGTGGGTGGGGTTTTCCCGGTCGTGCGCGTAGACCGCCTGGGCGAAGCGCTCGATCACCTTGGCCATCGTGCTCGGGTCGGCCATCGGCTCAGCTCCGCTCCAGGATCTCGATCCGGTAGCCGTCGGGGTCGCGAACGAAGCACAGCCGCGGTCCGCCGTCGCGGATCGTGTACGGCGGCCGCTCGGGCTCGATCCCCTGCCGGGCGAGGTTCTCGAGCGCGCCGTCGAGGTCAGAGGTCGTGATCGCGATGTGCCCGTAGCCGGTGCCGATCTCGTACGGCTGCTCGCGACCGAAGTTGTAGGTCAGCTCGAGCCGCGGCTCTTGGCCGTCGTCCGGCAGGCCCATGAACACGTTGATCGCCTCGTCGCGGATCGGGGCACGGCGGATCTCCTTGAAGCCCAGCGCTTCGTAGAAGGCGACCGAGCGATCGATCTCGAGGATCCGGTAGCAGGTGTGGACGAGGCTCATCGTTGGCCGAGAGGATACGCTCCACGCCGGTGATCATCGAGCGGTCGATGAATGAGCGGTTTCTGTCGAACACCTACCTGGTGGCCGACGAGCTCGGCTCGGACGCGGTGATGATCGACGCGGGCGGGCCCGTGGAGCCGCTGTTGGGCGTGATCGGCCGGATGCGCTACCGGCTGACGCACGTGCTGCTCACCCACCACCACCACGATCATGTCGCCGAGCTCGACCAGATCCTGGCCCGCCATCCCGACACGCCCGTGCTGATCCACCCGCTCGAGTATGAGTTGGTGCCGGGGGCGACGGGTCTGATCGAGCCGGGCGAGCCGATCGAGAGCGGCGCGCTGACGATCGAGCCGCTGCACACGCCCGGTCACACCGCCGGCATGATCTCGCTGCTCGTGGGCGGCACCGACGTGTTCACCGGCGACACGCTGTTCAAGGGATCCGTCGGCGGCGTCCGGGCGCCCGGTCACACCACCTATGCGGACCTCAAGTCCTCGATCATGGACAAGCTGCTGAAGCTCCCCCCGCCGACGCGGATCCACCCCGGACACACCGATCCGACGACGGTCGCGGACGAGCTCGAGCACAACGCGTTCGTCCGCATCTGGCGCGGCCTCGACCCGGAGGGCGATCGACCTTGCACCGCGCTCGGCGAGCCGGCGACGCTGATCCTGCTCGGCGACGACTACGACGGCGGTCACAAGGCGTGGGTCCGCTGGCCCGACGGCAGCGACGACATCGTGCCCGGGTCTCAGGTCCGGGTGGGCTGAGAACCCCCTACTAACATCGTCGGTAGTGGCGAAGGACAAGATCCCCACCTCACGCGTGGGGCGCACCGCGAGAATCGGGGGGCTTGCTGCGGGCCAGGCGATCCGGCAGGCGGGCACCCGCGCAGCGAACGTGACCCGGTCCAAGGAGGGTCGGGACGCCGCGCTCGAACGCCGCCACCTCGAAGCCGCCGAGCAGATCGTGACAGCGCTCGGAACGATGAAGGGCGCGGCGATGAAGATCGGGCAGGTGATGTCGTTCCTCGACGTCGGCGTGGTTCCCGAGGACTACCGCGAGGAGTTCCAGCACAAGCTCGCGGCGCTGCGCGACGCCGCCCCGACGGTCACGTTCAAGGACATGCGGAAGGTGATCGAGCAGGAACTCGACGGCCGCATCGAGGAGCTGTTCGACGAGTTCGAGGAGGACCCGATCGCGGCCGCCTCGATCGGCCAGGTGTACCGAGCTCGGCTGGCCGACGGGCGCCGCGTGGCCGTCAAGGTCCAGTACCCGGGCGTCAGCGCCGCCGTCCGGGCCGACCTCCAGAACCTCGGTCTGATCCTCCGCGTCGTGAAGCGGATCGCGCCCGGGATGGATCCCAAGGCGATCGGCGAGGAGATCCGCAACCGGGTCGAGGAGGAGCTCGACTACGAGCTCGAGGCCCAGAATCAGCGGCGGCTCGCGCGGATCTTCCGCGGCCACCCGTTCATCGTCGTGCCGGATGTCGTGACCTCGCTTTCCCGCGAGCGCGTGCTGATCAGCGAGTACGTGGAGGGAGCTGGGTTCGAGGAGCTGAAGACCTATTCGCAGTCCCAGCGCGACCGGGTCGGAGAGATCCTGTTCCGGTTCTACTTCGGCTGCATGTACCGCCACCATCAGTTCTCCGGCGACCCCCACCCCGGCAACTCGATGCTGCTCGACGACGGCCGGATGGCGTTTCTCGACTTCGGGCTGTTCAAGCGCATGCCGCCCGGCGCGGTCGAGCTCGAGATGACGGTCGCACGGGCGATCATCGAGGGCAACACCGAGACGATCATGCGGCTCGGCACCGATACCGGTTTCTTTCCCGACCCGGAGCGCTTTCAGCCCGACCGCGTGCTCGAGCACTTCCGCGCTGCCACCTCGTGGTACACCGTCGACGAGACGGTCGAGCTGTCGCCCGAGTACGCGACCCAGGTGCTGATCGACATGAGCGACCCCCGCTCGGAGTACTTCGGTCAGTTGCGCCACGAGTCGGCGCCCCCGGACCACCTGTTCGGCCGGCGCATGGAGGTGCTGACGCTGGCCGTGATCTCGCAGCTCCACGCCCACGGCAACTTCCACCGGATCACGCGTGAGTGGTTCTACGGCGACCCGCCCGCGACCGAGCTCGGCCGCCAGGAGGCCGACTTCTATTCCCGCGCGGCGGTGTAGGCGGCCGGCGGCTCAGACCCGCTGGATCTGAACCAGGCTGGTCGTGCCCGGCCGCCCGCTCGGCAGCCCGGCGGTGATCCCGACCCGCGCCCCGCGCTTGACCCACCCGAGCTCGACCACCCGCCGAGCGGCGTCCGCGATCAGCGCCTCGGTGATCTCGTGGCGGCGCATCGATCCCGCCTCCACGCCCCACATCAGGCTGCACCGCCGGACGGTCTCCTTGCCGGGCGACAGCGCGTAGATCGGGACCTGCGGCCGGTGCGCCGAGAGCAGCCGCGCCGAGCGACCCGACAGCGTCGGCACCACCAGCGCCGCGAGATGCAGCTCGCGCGCGGCCAGGCAGGCGCTATAGGCGACCGTATAGGCGGGGTCGCGCGCGTCGCGCCTGACCCGGTCCTCGTTCCACGCTCGGTACGGGAGGTCGTGCTCGATTCGCTCTGCGACCGACGCCATCATCGCGACCGCCTCGACCGGGAACGCGCCGATCGCCGTCTCCTGCGAGAGCATCACCGCGTCGGTGCCGTCGAGGATCGCGTTGGCCACGTCGGCCACCTCGGCCCGCGTCGGGCGCGCGGAGGAGACCATCGAGTCGAGCATCTGGGTGGCGGTGATCGAGGGGCGCGCGAGCCGCCCGGCGATCCGCAGCAGGTGCTTCTGCACGATCGGCACATCCTGGATCGGCAGCTCGATCCCGAGATCGCCACGGGCGACCATCACGCAGTCGGCCGAGCGGATGATCTCCTCCGCGGACTCGACCGCCTGCGGCTTTTCGATCTTGGCGATCAGCGGCAGCCGCGTGTGGCGGCGGACGGTGCTCACATCCTCGGCTGTACGCACGAACGACAGCGCGACCAGGTCGACGCCGATCGATTCGCCGAAGCGCAGCATCTCGAGGTCCTCGGCGGGGACCGCCGGCAGTCCGCGTGACGATCCGGGGATGTTCAGTCCCTGTCGGGTCGCGACCGTCCCGCCGATCTCGACCGACGTCTCGATCTCGCCGTCGCCGGAGCGGACCGCGTTCACCCGCAGCCGGATCGCGCCATCCGCCAGGTAGATCACGTCGTCGGGATCGACCAGTTCCGCGAGTCCACCCCAGCTGACCGACATCCGCTGGCTGTTGCCGATCGCGGTCGAGCCGCACTCCAGCAACAGGCGCTCGCCCGGCTTGAGCTCCGCGAGATCATCCTCGATCGCGCCGATCCGGAGCTTGGGCCCCGGAAGGTCCTGCAGGATCGCCACCTGACGGCCCACCTGCGAGGCGGCCGCCCGCACGCGCTCGGCGTTCTCGGCGTGGATCTCGCGGTTGCCGTGGGAGAAATTCAGGCGCGCGACATCGAGCCCAGCCTCCACCATCCGGACGAGCGTCTCCGGCTCGCGGGAGGAGGGACCGATCGTGGCGACTATCTTCGTGCGGCGCATTCGAGCGGGAAGCTACTGAAAGCGCGCCCTCAAGCGACGAGTGCGCCATCGACGAGCAGCGGCGCCCCGTCGGCGCTCAGCCGTCCGCCGGCCCGCAGATCGCAGATCAGATCCCAGTGCAGCGCGGACGAGTTCCGCCCGCCCGTCTCCGGATACGAGCGCCCAAGCGCGAGATGAACGGTGCCGGCGATCTTCTCGTCGAGCAGCACCGAACCGGTCGCTCGGTCGATCCCGGCGTTGGTCCCAATCCCGATCTCGCCCAGCAGGCGGGCGCCGGGATCGGTGTCGAGCGCCGTGCTCAGGTACCCGGCGCCGTGGTCGGCGTGGGCATCGACCACACGGCCGTCCCTGAACGTCAGCTCAACCCCCGTGACCTCCAGCCCGCGTGGGCTGGACGGCACGGTGAAGCGGATCGTGCCGTTGGCGGAGTCCTCGAGCGGACCGGTGAAGACTTCCCCGCTCGGCATGTTGCGCCGCCCGTCGGAGTTGATCCAGATCCGCTCGTCGACCCGCAGGCGCAGGTCCGTCGCCGGGGCTTCGATCCGGATCTCGCGGGCCTGCGACAGCCGGCTGACGAGCTCGTCCTGGCGCTCGCTCAGCTGCCGCCAAGCCGTCACCGGGTCGGCGCGATCGAGGAACAGGGCGCCGGCGACGAACCGCGCGTATCCGGCCTCGCTCATCGCCGCCTGCTGCGCGAGCGCCGCGGTCGGCCACAGCGTCGCACACCAGCGCCGCGCGAGGCGTGCCTCCTGGACCGGGGCGCGCGCCCGCGCCGCGCGCGCGATCAGGCCCGGCTCGACGTCCGCCAGCGAGCGCGTGTTCGCCGTCGCGTCGATCCGCAGCACCGCATCGACCGCCTGCACCTCGGCCAGCAGCAGCCGGGCGAACGCATCGACGTCGATCACGGCGCCTGCAGTTCCGGGAAGTGCTCCTGGACGTGTTCGCGCAGCGAGTCGCGCACGAACCGGCGCTCGTCCATGGACGCCAACCGGTAGCGGCCCAGCAGCTCCTGCTGGCGGCGCAGCTCGGCGCCGGCGACCGTCCACGAGACCGCGAGCCGCTCGAACAGGAACTCGACCGCGCGCTGCCAGGCGTCCTCGCGCTCGAGCCCGCCGGCCAGCACGCCGGCGTACTCGATCCGCGACGCCGGCGACAGCGACCCGCGCAGCGTGAGCACGTTGCCCTCGCCGTCGCGGTACTCGCTGACCGGGGCCTTCTCGCGCTGGCGGCGGCGGCGAGCCACTACAGCTCGGCCGACGCGGCCCGCTCGAGCTCCGAGCGGACGTCGCCTGTGACGGGGTTGGCGTGCCCCGCCCACGCGACCGAGGGTTCCAGGCGGGCGAGCTTGCGGATCGACGCGCGCGCCTGCTCGACGTCGGCGTCGAATGCGGGGTGAGGCAGGCGCGGCGCGCCCCTGATGCCGGTCTGAAGGTCGACTGTGTAGAAGCAGTCGGAGGCCAGGGCGAGCCGGTCCGATTCCCGGAACAGGCCGACCAGCCCGGGGGCCTTGCCGGGAAGCTCGACCACCTTGAACCCCGCGACCTCGTCGCCCTCCTGCACTGTGCCGGCGATCTCGACCGCGCCGCCGTCCCACGCGGGGATCAGCTTCGAGTACAGGAAGCGGGCGTGCGGCGCCAACTTCGAGAGGTCCCAGTACGGACGCAGCGGTGAGTCCGATTCGGCCGCCTCGCGCTCGGCCGGATGGCAATAGACCGGGGCGCCCAATTGCGGCGCCGCGCCGCGGTGGTCGGCGTCCGCGTGTCCGAGGACGACGCGCTTGATCCCGCCGAGCCGCGCGCCGGCGGCCGCGACGGCGGTCGTCATCGCCGAGATCCCTGCGTCGAACACCGTCACGCCGCCGTCGTCCTCGATCAGGTAGACGTTCATGTCCTTGGTCGGGAAGCCACCGCGGAGGACCCAGACGCCGTCCGCGATCTGCTCCGGTTCGGCGCCGTTGATCCGGGAGCGCAATCTCGTGCGCGCATTGGCGATCTTCGCCAGGCGCGCCTCGGCCCGCGACCCTGCCGCCGGCAGGATCCCGAGGCGGCGGGCAAGATCGCCGGTGTCGTAATACGCGTCGTTGTTGCGGATCGTGCCGTCGATGATCGTGAGCACGTCACATCCCTCGATCTCCGCCCGCGCGCCGTTGGGCGCGAACCCCTGGAAGTAGCCGGGTCCAGCGAACGTCCCGTGCGCCCGCCAGCGGACCGCGGTGCGGTTGCGGTACGTGGTCAGGTCCACGACCTCGAGGGTGAAGTCCGGAAATGCGTCGAACACGCCGCCGAAGTAGGCCCGGACACCCCACGGCGCGACGAATTCCCGCTCACCGACGATCCGCCCCGGTGCCCCCGGCTCCCAGAGCGCGACCGCCGTGTCGAGGTCGTGCCGGCTCAGCGCCTCGTAGTACTTCTTCGCGATCTCCGCAGTGGAGGCCATCGGGTCGGCGCAGTCTACGCAGCCGCAATATCGTCCGCACCGATCGGCGGCGGGGCAACATTGACACGTTCGTGTCAATGTTGGTACAGTGCCGCCACCGTGCGCATCGACGAGCTTCTCGCCGCAGCCGACGGCCCCATGTTCTCGTTCGAGTTCTTCCCGCCGAAGACCGACGAGGGCGAGCGCAACCTCCGCGCCACGCTGGAGCTGCTCCGGGCGCTCGAGCCCGGGTTCGTGTCAGTCACCTACGGGGCCGGGGGTTCGACTCGGGGCCGGACGCTCGAGGTCACGAAGTGGCTCAAGCAGGAGCTCGGGATCGAGGCGATGGCGCATCTCAGCTGCGTCGGCGCGACCCGGGAGGAACTGTGCGTGATCCTCGACGGGCTCGAAGCGGCGGGGATCGAGAACGTGCTGGCGCTGCGCGGCGACGCGCCCCGCGGCGAGACCGAATGGCGAGCGCATCCCGGCGGTCTGCACTACTCGACCGAGCTGGCGTCGCTGATCTCCGAGCGCTACCCGTTCGCGATCGGCGCAGCCTGCTTCCCGGAGGTCCATCCCGAGGCTCCGGACCTGGCGCACGACCTGCGCTTCCTCCGCGACAAGGTCGCCAACGGAGCCTCATTCCTGATCACCCAGCTGTTCTTCGACAACGAGCTGTACTTCCGGTTCCTCGACGAGGCCCGCGCGGCCGGAATCGAGGTCCCGATCCTGCCCGGGATCATGCCGATCACCGATGTCGGCCAGATCAAGACGATCACCGGGATGTGCGGCGCGACGATCCCGCAGGCGCTGCTCGAGGCGCTCGAGTGGCGCGCCGCCGACCCCGACGCGGTACACCAGCTGGGAGTCGCATACGCCACGCTCCAGTGCGCCGAGCTGCTCGCGCGCGGCGCCCCCGGAATCCACTTCTACACGCTCAACCGCTCGCCCGCGACCCGCGCGATCCTGTCCGCGCTACGCCTGCTGCGGCCGTGGGTCAGGCGCGAGGTGGTGAGGACGGCGGAATGATCTCGAGCGCGTGCGCGACCATCGGTCGCCCGTCCAGCTCGTAGCGGATATCGACCTCGTCGTTGCGCTTGTACGTGCCGATCCCCCAGAAGCCGATGAACCAGGCCCACGGACCCAGCTTCTGCTGCACGAGCTCGCGCTCGAACACGAGCTCACCGCTCGAGATCCGGTAGTCGTCGCCGAGCTCCTGGCGTACCCCATTGATGTAGACCTCGAACGGCGGCCGGATCCCGCCGGGAAGCTTTACGCGCCAGACGTTCATCGCAATCCCATATCGGCCGGCAGCAGCGAGAACATCGTGATGTCGACCCGCGCGCCGCGCTCGCAATGATAAGCCTGCAGCACCCCCTCCTCGGTGAATCCAGCCGCCCGGGCGGCACCGAGCATCGCCGCGTTGTCGGGCTGAATCAGTAACTGGACGCGCTCCAGCCGGCAGGCCTCGAACAGCCAGCGCGCGACCAGCCGCAGCGCCCGCGGCGCCAGGCCGGCGCCTCGCACCTGTGGCGCCAGCCAGATCCTGAGCTCGGCCCGTGCGTGGTCCCAGTCGACGCCGTGTACGTCGAGCTGGCCGACGCACGTGTCCGAGCCCGGTTCCAGGATCGTGAGGGTCAGGCGCGCGCCCGCTTCCCGGTCGGCGTCCGCGAGCTCGGCCCGGCGGCCCAGCTCGGCGCCGCTCGGAGGGCGCCGCTCGCGCAACCGCATGTGCATCTTCGGATCGTCCTGGTGGGCGATCAGGATCTCGGGAATGTCTCGCTCGGCCGCCGCGCGGACGACCACCCGGTCATCGGCCAGAGGCTGCTCGATCCGCGGCAAGGACGGCATGTCGGCAGCGGACCGTACCCTGTCGCGCTGTGCAGAACATCGACTACACCGTTCGCCGCTCCGAGCGCGCCCGCCGCGTGCGGGTAACGGTCGATCCCGCCCGCGGCGTCGAGGTCGTGCTGCCCCGCCGTGCACCCGAACGCGAGGCCGCGGCGGCGGTGGCGGAGCTGAGGCCGTGGATCGACCGCCGCGTCGGCGAGCTCGCTCGTGCCCGCGCGACGGTCGCGGCGCGTGGCGACACGGTGCCGTTCCTCGGGCAGCCGCTGGCGCTTGTGCCCGAGCCGGGGCGGACGCGCGTGTACCGGCGCGGGGGCGAGCTGCTGATGCCGGACGGCGAGTCGGGGCGGCGCGCGCTGGAGCGCTGGTACCGCCGTCAGGCTCTGGTCGAGATTGAGCCTCGACTGGATCGGGCGTGCTGCGCATCCGGCAGCAGCTACTCCCGCCTCACGATCCGGGGCCAGCGGACCCGCTGGGCGAGCTGCTCGCGCCGCGGCGCGATGAGCTTCAACTGGCGGCTGCTGCTGGCGCCCGAACCGGTGCTCGAGTACGTCGTCTGGCACGAGGTCTGTCACCTCGAGGTGATGGATCACTCGCCGCGGTTCTGGGCGCTACTGGGAAGCCGCTGCCCTGGGTATCGGGAGCACGCCCGGTGGTTGCGGCGACATGGGGCGACGCTCGTGTTGCCGTGACCTCGCGGCGCCGGCGCCGCGAGGTCACCTCTTCGTGAGCTCGCGACGCAGGGCCTCGTACGCGCTCTCGCCCCGGTGCTGCTTGATCACCTGCCGGCGGACTCGACCGAGGTAGGCCTCGGTCGAGCCATCGCCGCGCACGTCGACGCCGCCACGGACGCTGGGCAGCAGACGCTCGGGTCCGGCGAGCTCGATCCGTGCCGCGACCTGCTGAACGGGCTCGAACCGCTTCAGCTTCGCGTCGACCGGACCGCGGGGCGCATCCTGTTCGAGGTCGTGGCCGCGGCGCTCGAGCGCGTCCAGGGCCTGCGCGAGCTCATCGAAGCGCCGGCGCTCGACCTTCGGGCCGACACGAACTGTCAGCTTCCACGCCACCCGCCGATCATCGCAGCCCGCAGACGGTCTGGCTCATCGGCGGCCGGGAGGGTAATGTCGAGCTCGAGCTCGTCGACCTCGCCAAGGTTCTGGACCCGCGCCGGACTATTGGACAGCTCGATCAACAGCCGGTGGGCGGGTGCGTTCATCGTCAGGACGGTCGCCGTCAGGCGCTCGATCCCCCGCTCCCGGGCTGCGTCAGCCAACCGGTGGACCAGTTCGGTCCCGAGACCCTCGCGCTGAACCGGATCGCCGACGACGATCGCCACCTCCGCCTTGTGCCGGTCCTGGGCACGTACGAACCGGCCGACACCGAGGATCTGCTCTGGGTCGGCGGCGTCAAACGCCGCCAGCGCCACGTGGTCCCGACCATCGACCTCGACCAGATAGCGAGTGTCCGCCTCGGTCAGGCGCGGCTTGGCGACGAAGAAGCGCTGATACCGGCTCTCCGGCGACAGTCGGCGATACGCGTCCTGCAGCCGCGCACCATCGTCCGCGCGGATCGAACGGATGACAACATCGCGTCCGCTTCGTAATTGGATTCGTTCCACGCGTCGAGCTTACGATAGGTAAGCGGGGGGTGAGTGTGGCAGTGCTCACACAACTCGATCGGCCCGCGGTGGGCGATGCACCGGAATAACGATCGAGCCGCGCCGGCGCCGGCTCACGGCCGCCCGCGTGGGGGCGGAAGGCCCGGGGTGCCGCGGCCGGCTAACGCTGCTCGATCGGCACGTACTCCAGCCCGCGCTGCCCCGTGTAGATCTGGCGCGGCCGGGCGATCTTCTGCTCGGAGTCGTCGATCATCTCCAGCCACTGGGCGATCCAGCCGCTGGTGCGGCCGATCGCGAACAGGACCGGGAACATCTCGACCGGCATCCCCAGCGCCTCGTAGATCAGGCCCGAGTAGAAGTCGACGTTCGGATACAGCTTCCGTGAGACGAAGTAGTCGTCCTCGAGCGCGATCCGCTCGAGCTCGGTAGCGATGTCGAGCAGCGGGCTCTTGCCGGTTACCTCGAACACCTCGTCGCATGCCTTCTTGATGATCTTCGCGCGGGGGTCGAAGTTCTTGTAGACCCGGTGACCGAAGCCCATCAGCTTCTCCTTGCCGTCCTTGACGCCGGCGATGAAGTCGGGGATCCGATCGGGCGTCTCGATCCGCCGCAACATCCGCAGCACGGCCTCGTTCGCGCCGCCGTGCAGCGGGCCGTACAGCGCCGCCACTCCGGCCGCGACGGCCGAGTAGGGGTCCACCTGCGAGGAGCCGACGCTGCGGACCGCACTCGTGGAGCAGTTCTGCTCGTGGTCGGCGTGGAGGATGAAGAGCACGTCGAGCGCATGCTCGAGGCGCGGATCCGGGTGGTACCTCAGCTCGGTCATCTTGTAGATCATCGAGAGGAAATTGCCCGGGTAGGACAGATCGTTGTCCGGGTACACGTACGGCTTGCCCTGGTTGTGACGGAAGGAGAAGGCCGCGAGCGTCGGCATCTTGGCGATCAGCCGCACGACCTGGAGGTAGCGGAGCTCCGGGTCCTTGATCGCGCTGGCCTCGGGGTAGAAGGTCGAGAGCGCGCCGACCGAGGCCAGCAGCATCCCCATCGGGTGGGCGTCGTACCGGAACCCCTGCATGAACTCCTTGATGTTCTCGTGTACGAACGTGTGGATCGTGACCTGGTGGATCCACTCGTCCAGCTGATCCGGGGTCGGCAGCGCGCCGTGGACGAGCAGATAGGCGACCTCCAGGTAGGTGGAGTGCTCCGCGAGCTGCTCGATCGGGTAACCGCGGTACTCGAGGATTCCCTTGTCGCCGTCGATGAACGTGATCGCCGACCGGCACGAGGCTGTCGCCATGTAGGCCGGATCGTAGGTCAACAGGCCGAAGTCGTCTTCCTGCGTCTTGATCTTGCGCAGCTCGGTCGCGCGGATCGTGCCGTCCTCGATCGGAATCTCGTACTGCCGGCCGGTCCGGTTGTCGGTGACGGTCAGGGTTTCGTTCGTCGTGGCGGGGCCGGCGCCGTGAGGCTGCTGAGTCGTGGTGGTGGTCATGGCATTCCTCTCGGGGGTTGCCGCAAAGGTTCCGGGCCGGCCCACTCGCAGGCCGGATAGTCATGGACTGTAGTACCCCGGAAAGGTCGGCAAGAAGGGTCCCGCCCGATCGAGCGCGGGACAGCGCCGGCAGCTCCTAGGGGTCGGTTCCGATCGCCATCGCGATCGCGACGATCATCAGAATCAGGCTGATCAGGATCACGCCTCGCTGGCCGCGCACGCTGAACGGGAACTCGGGTCGCGTCAGTCCGATCCCCGCCAGCACGACCGCCCACAGCGCCAGCGCACCGCCGGCGATGAAGAATGGGACCTTGGATGGCTCGGCGGCGGCAAACAGCGCGGTCAGCACGGCGCGAGCCTACCGGATCTCAGTGCCCGAACGTACGCGCCCGCGCACGGACCGTGCGCACGCGCGCCGGCGGCAGCGGCGCCGGGTCGCCGTGCGGCCCCCGCCGCGGGCGGCGCGGGAACGGCTTCGGCGGGTGTGGACGGATCCGCTTGACGCCGCCGTCGTCATCGGAGGACGGCGCCTGCTCCTCGTCGGGCGACTGCTTGACCGCCCACCAGACGATGCAGATCAGCCCGATCAACGGGATCTTCAACGCCAGCATCAGCCATAGAAATCCCCAGGTCACTGTCGCCGTCGATCCTACCCTTAACGGAGACGAAATGAAACTGCGCGCGCAACTGGTCCGGCACTAATTCCGCAGCGCCACCGGCTTCTCGACGAACCGCGTGATCCGGGCCAAATCGGCGACGCGGTCGGCGATCTCGTCGCTGGTCAGTCGGGCGACCCGTTCGACGCCGAACTCCTCGACGTTGAACGAGGCGATCGCGGTCCCGTACGCCATCGCGCGGCACAGCAGATCGTGATCCAGGTCCTCGCGGGGGTGGGCGGCGACGTAACCGAGAAAGCCACCGGCGAAGCTGTCGCCGGCCCCGGTCGGGTCGACGATCGTCTCGAGCGGGAACGCCGGCAACCCGAAGTACCCCTCCTCGGTGATCATCGCGGCGCCGTACTCGCCCTGCTTGGCGACCACCACCCGCGGCCCCCACTCTTGGATCCGGCGAGCGGCACGGACGAAATTGGGCTCCTCGGTCAGCTGGCGCAGCTCGGCGTCGTTGAGGATCAGGCAGTCCGCCTGCGAGATCGCCTCGACCAACGAGTCGCGTGCGGTTTCGATCCACAGATTCATCGAATCGAGCGCCACGAATCGAGCGTCGCGGCACTGCGCGCGGACCCGGAGCTGGAGGTCGGGCTGGATGTTGGCCAGGAACAGCACCTCGGCGGTGCGCGACTCCTCGGACAGCTTCGGCTCGAACCCGGCGAACACCCCGAGCTCGGTCGCAAGCGTCTCGCGGTCGTTCAGGTCCCATCCGTAGACCCCGCGCCAGAAGAACGTCTCGCCGCCCGCCACCTGCTCGATGTCCTCCGTGTTGACGCCGCGGGCCCGCAGGACGCCGTACTCGGTATCGCCGAAGTCGTCGCCGACCGGTCCGACGACGTTGACCGTGTCGAAGAACGACGCCGCCAGCGAGAAGTGCACGGCCGAGCCGCCGAGCATCTTCGCTCGGCTGCCGAAGGGCGTGGTGACCGCGTCGAAGGCGATCGAGCCGACAACCGTGAGCGACATTGGCGCGCAAGCGTACCGGGCGCCCTACAGCGCCAGCCCCGCAGCCGCCCCGACCGCCCCGCGCACCCGCTCGCCGCGCGGGTCGAACAGCGGCTCCGCGATCCGGATCCCGCCGCACTCGACCCACCCGCAGTCGAGCGTCCGGTACAGCGCGACCGAGTCCATCATCATCCTCGTCAAGGACATGCTCGACCGCAGCTGGCCGACGAGGCGCGCGGTCCGGAATCTCAGCCGCTGGCGGCAAACGCCCACTCCCACTCCCGGCCTGCCCCAACGATATAGACCATTCATTTAATGGTATAGTGCATCTCAAGGTAACTGTGTCGAAGCGGCCGATCATCGCAATCACGTCCTATGCGGCCCCGGCCCGGTGGGGGGCATGGAAGCTGCCGGCGGCACTGGTACCGCTCGATTACGTCGCCGCGGTGACGTCGGCAGGCGCCCGTCCGGTGCTGCTGCCGCCGATGACCGAAGCGGTCGCCGAGTCGCTCGCGATCGCCGATGGCCTCGTGCTCTGCGGTGGCCCGGACATCGACCCGCGAACCTACGGTGGCGTGACCGCCGCGGCCAGCGCCGATGCGCAGCCCGAGCGGGACGCCGCCGAGCTCGCCCTGCTCCGCGCGGCCCTGGATCAGGATCTGCCGGTGCTCGGCATCTGCCGCGGCATGCAGCTGCTCAACATCGCCCGCGGCGGGACCCTGATCCAGCACCTCCCCGAAGTCGTCCACCACATCGGACACCGCACCGAGCCGGGTCGCTTTGATCTGCATGCGGTCAAGGTCCGCCGGCGCACTCGCACCGGCAAGATCCTCGGCGAGCAGCGATCCGTCTGCTCCGCCCACCACCAGGGGATTGCGACCGTGGGCGAGGGCCTGATCGCGACCGCCTGGGCTGAGGACGAGTCGATCGAGGCGATCGAGGACCCGAACAAGACGTTCGCCGTCGGGGTGCTGTGGCATCCCGAGGCTGAAGAGGACAACAGCCTCTTCGAGGCGCTGGTCGAAGCCGCGAGAGAACGCGGGCGCGACGGCGAGCCGCCGCTCGCCGCATCCGCCCACGCCACCCGCGCCGGCCGATGACGGTCGCCGCATCCGCCCACACCACCCACGCTGGGCGATGACGGTCGGCGCCTCCGCCCCCGGCCCCGGGGACTGGCGCTCGCTGATCAACTGGACGATCGACCGCGCATCGGGAATTCCCGCCTACGCGCAGATCGAGGAGCGGCTGATCAATCTGATCGAATCGGGGCGGCTGGCGATCGGCGATCGCCTCCCGTCCGAGCGCCAGCTCGCAAGCCGTGTCGGTGTTAACAGATTGACCGCCCGCGCGGCGCTGTCGTCGCTGACGCGTCGCGGCCTGCTGGAGCGCGGCGTCGGTCGCCAGGGCACGGTCGTGGCCCGCGCCAAGCTGGTCCATGACCTGAGCAGCTTCGCCGGGTTCACCGACATGGTCCACCGTCAGGGCCGCTCGGCGGCGGCGCGGATCCTGGCGATCAATCAGCTGCCGGCGCCCGAGTCGGTCGCGGGCCAGCTCCGGATCCCAGCTGGAGAGCTTGTCTATCGCCTCCAGCGCGTGCGGCTGGTGGACGACGAGCCGCTGACGCTCGAGGATTCGTGGATTCCGGCCGGGCAGTTCCCGGAGCTACTCGACCACGACCTGCGTGGATCGGTCTACCGGCTGATGCGAGACGTCTACGGCCGCCCGCCGGTGCGGGCGACCGAGCGGCTCGAGCCGACGGTCGCCAGCTCCCGCGATGCCCCTCAGCTCGGCGTTCGGACCGGCGCGCCGCTGATGCTCGTCGAGCGGGTGGCGTACTGCCGCGAGGACGTGCCGGTGGAGTTCGCCCACGACCGCCACCGGGGCGACCGCGCCCAGTTCCTGCTCGAGGTCTCGACGGCGATCTCCTAGCGGCGTGTTCAGCCCGCCGTGTCAGCCCGGCCTGTCAGCGTCAGTGCGCCGTCCGCTCGACGGAATGGGCGCGGATCGCTCAGAAGAAATCCAAACGTCGTTTGACATTTGTCGAACGCAGGCTGGTAGTCTCGGCTCCTGTCGAGCATGGGTTTGCCGTGCCGACGTCAGGTAGGTCGACGAATTCGAGGGCGGAGACCCGTTGAGTACAGCCAAAGTCGGAGTCGAGGACTCGAGCGGTCACGGCTGCGAGAGGCAGTGGGCGATCACCCGGAGCAACGAACGGCTGCCCTCGAAGGACCGCAACGACGCGTGGCGAAACCCATCAGGACCCATGCGCAGTGCTCGAGCGAGCGGACCCGACGGCAGCGGGTGCCGGGGCCGGCTCAGGAAAGCTTCAGGTCGGTGGGCGCGAGCTCGAGAGGCCGTTATTTGAACCTAATGTCTTAGGAGGAGGGTGTGTGGCAACCGTAGCTGAAGAAAGAAGACCGATTCTGCCTCTCGGCTTCCGGAGGGGCTTGGGCGGCGAACTGTGGGCGGAGTTCTTCGGGTGTTTCGTCCTGATCTGCTTTGGTGATGGCGTGGTGGCGATGCTCTGGGCCCTGATCGGGTCCGGCCGCGCGATCCCGTCCGTTCCCAAGGCTGGGGCTGGGATCTTCGCTGCAGGATCGCCGCTCCTGGGCAGTGGCGACTGGCTCCTGATCACGTTTGGATGGGCGTTCGCGGTGTGCTTCGCGATCTACACGGTCGGCGGCGTCACCGGCGCGCACATCAACCCGGCGATCACGCTGGGCGTTGCAATCCGGAAGCAGCTGCCGTGGAACAAGGTGGTGCCCTACTGGGTCGTGCAAATTCTGGGCTGTTTCGTGGGTGCCGCGCTGGTGTTCTTGGTCTACAACAACGCGATCAACCACTATGACCAGGTCAACCACATCGTCAAGGGGCAGCCGAACTCGTTAGCCACGTACAGCACCTTCGCCACCTTCCCGGCGGCCTACTTCCACAACCCCTTAGGCCCGTTCGTCGACCAGGTAGTGGGCACGTTCTTCCTGGCCTTGTTCGTGTTCGCCGTGACCGACGAATACGCCTTGCCGGTCGGGTCGAACCTGACGCCCCTCATCGTGGGGTTCATCGTCTTGGCGATCGGGCTCTCGTTCGGCGCCAACGCCGGCTACGCGATCAACCCGGCACGCGACTTCGGTCCACGCCTCTTTGCTTGGGCCGCGGGCTGGGGCAAGCTGGCGATGCCCGGCAACTACGGAAACGTAAACGACTACTTCTGGGTGCCGATCGTCGGGCCTCTACTAGGCGGCGGTATCGCGGCGCTGTTCTACGACTACTTCCTCCAGGACATCCTGAAGGCGCGCCAGGGCCCCGAACCTGGACTAGAGACCGAGGGCGAAGTGGTCACGGGCACGAGGCCGCCTCCGGACAGGTAGGCCGCAAGCATCACGCAGGGCACTAGGAGGGCGGCGGCACCGGCGGTGCCGCCGCCCTTTTTCATGCCCACCGGGAGCCCGGCCCCGAATTGCCTGTAACGACTGTTACGTGCCGGGGTTGCTAAGTATGTGCTCCGGGTCCGGCACAAACAGTCGGCGATGCAACGGCTTGAGCGCCGCGGCCGAGAGCTGCGGCGGGCGGCCGCGCAGCTCGACATCCCGTGGGCGCGATCCAGGCTCGCGACCACGATCCGCGAGCTCGTCATGCGGTTCCTGCTCGATCCGTTGATGGGCTTCTACACGCGGCGCCGCTCGACCGGCCGCGACAAGCTCTCCCGCCTCCGCGGGCCTGTGATCCTGGTCGCCAACCACTGCAGCCACATGGATACGCCGGTGATCCTCGCCGCGCTGCCGCGGCGCCTGCGCAAGCGCACCGTGGTCGCCGCGGCGGCCGACTACTTCTACCGCAACCGGCTCGTCGCGTCGATCGTCTCGCTGGTCTTCAACACCGTCCCGATGGACCGGTTCGGCGGCGGGCTCGACAAGCGCGCCGCGGGCCACGTCGACCGGCTGCTGGACGAGGGCTGGAACCTCCTCGTCTACCCGGAGGGAACGCGGTCGCGCAACGGCGGAGCCGGTCGTCTGCGGCGCGGCGCGGCCGTACTCGCCGAGCGCCACCACCTGCCGGTCGTGCCGATTCGCGTCACCGGCACGCGCGACGCGATGCCGCCGGGGCGCTACTGGCCGAGCCGCCTGCGAGGGCAGGTGGTGTCCAGGCGCCACCGCGTCAGCATCGCGTTCGGCGATCCGATCACCTCGACGGACAACCCGTCCGCTGTCACGCAGGCGGTGCAGCGGTTCTTCGACGCCGCCGACAACGGCCACTCGAGGTTCACCGACCTGTACGACTACTAGTCGTCAGCAGTCGTCAGCAGTCGTCATCAGTCGTCCTCGTCGACCCAGTCGACGGTCCGGGCGACCGCCTTGCGCCACTTCCGGTAACCCTTGTCACGCCGCCCGGGGTCCATCCCCGGCATCCACTCGGCGGCCTTGTGCCAGTTGCCCTTGAGGCTGTCGAGATCGGGCCAGAACCCGACCGCCAGCCCCGCCGCATACGCGGCCCCCAGCGACACCGTCTCGGCCACGATCGGGCGCATCACCGGGACCCCGAGGACGTCCGCGAGGAACTGCATCAGCAGGTTGTTGGCGGTCATCCCGCCGTCGACGCGCAGGCCCGCCAGCTCGCTGCCGTACTCGGCGTTCATCGCCTCGACCACCTCGCGCGTCTGCCATGCCGTCGCCTCCAGCACCGCGCGCGCGAGGTGACCCTTGTTGATGTAGCCGGTCAGGCCGGCGATCACCCCCCGGGCGTCGCTGCGCCAGTGCGGCGCGAACAGGCCCGAGAACGCCGGCACGAAGTAGCAGCCGCCGTTGTCCTCGACCGTCAACGCCAGCGTCTCGATCTCCGGCGCGCTGGCGATCAAGCCGATGTTGTCCCGGAACCACTGCACGAGCGCACCGGTTACCGCGATCGATCCCTCCAGCGCGTAGGTCAGCTGCCCGGGACCGAGGTGGTACCCCATCGTCGTCAACAGCCCGCTGCGCGAGCTCACCGGGCGCTCGCCCGTGTTCATCAGCAGGAAGCTGCCGGTGCCGTAGGTGCACTTCGCGTCCCCAGGGCTGAAGCAGGTCTGGCCCACGAGCGCGGCGTGCTGGTCGCCGAGCACCGACGCGACCGGCACCCCGGCGAGCGCCGGACCGAGCTCGCCGTAGACCTCCGCCGACGGACGGATCTCGGGCAGCATCGCGCGCGGGACCCCGATCGCGTCGAGCAGCTCGGGGTCCCATTGCCGCGTGTGCAGGTTCATCAGCAGCGTGCGGCTTGCGTTGGTGACGTCGGTGACGTGGAGGCCGCACAGATTCCACATCAGCCACGAGTCGATCGTGCCGAACAGCACCTCGCCGGCCTCCGCTCGCTTGCGCACGCCGGGGACGTGATCGAGCAGCCAGCGCACCTTGGGCCCGGAGAAGTAGGTCGCCACCGGCAACCCCGTCTTCTCGCGGAACCGGTCCTGCCCGTACTGCGCCCCGAGCTCGCGGCAGATGCCGGCCGTGCGGGTGTCCTCCCAGTTGATCGCATTGTGGACCGGGGCCCCGGTGCGGCGATCCCACAGCACGGTCGTCTCCCGCTGGTTTGCGATCCCCACCGCGGCCAGCTCGCTCGGCGACAGCTCCGCCTTCTCGAGCGCCTCCGAGACGACCGTCAGCACGTTGCGCCAGATCTCGTCCGGGTCGTGCTCGACCCAGCCGGGCCGCGGGTAGTGATGGCGGTGCTCCTTCTGCGCCACCGACACGATCCGGGCCCGATTGTCGAACACGAGGCACCTCGACGAAGCGGTGCCCTGGTCGATCGAAGCTACGTAGCGCGGTGCCATGTGACCAGAAGTCCTACCACGGGATGCCGCCAAGCTCCCTGGAGACCGAGCGGGCGCTCTCCATCACGTAGGCGACCAGCTCCGCCCGCGGTGCGCGATCGTTGCACAGGCGCTCGATCGGCCCCGACACCCCGATCGCGCCGACCACCACCCGCCGGCGGTCCTCGATCGGCGCCGCGATCGAGGCGACGCCGAGGAACAGCTCCTGGACCTCGCCGGCCCAGCCGCGGGCCGAGATCTCGTCAAGCTCGGCGCCGAGCCGGTGGACGTCGGTGATCGTCGCGTTCGTGTAGCTGGGCAGATCCGTCAGCGTCGCCAGGTACCGGTGATGGGCAAGCAGCGCCTTGCCGAGCGCCGTCGCGTGGGCCGGCATCAGGCTGCCGACATCCAGCGCCTGGCGGCTGTCATCGGGCCGGAAGACGTGGTGGACGATCAGGACCTGCTGCTCGTGGAGCGTCCCGATCCTGACGCTCTCGCCGCTCCGGGTCGCCAGCGCGTCGGCCCAGTTCAGCGCCCGCGTGCGCAGCTCATTGCCGTCGAGATAGCTCGAGCCCATGTGCAGCAGCGCGGCACCGAGCTGGTACTTGCCCGACTCCGCGTCCTGCTCGACGAACCCGACCGTCTGGAGCGTGCGCAGGATCCCGTGCACGGTGCCCTTCGGAAGCTCGAGCTCGCCGGCCAGCTCCGCCACTCCGAGCCGCAGCGTCCGCCCCGATAGCAGCCGCAGAATCGCGGCCGCGCGCTCGATTGACTGGATCTGACCCGGCATCCCCTCGCCGCCTCAGCGCTTGGGTGGACGCATTGAAGCATCAAGTTGAACGACGTTTGACATTTGTCGAACCGTTTCCGTTATTGTCGCAACAACAACGGCCCGAGGGTGGAAACCATTTGGAGGACGGGGTGTGCGACAGCGGTGTGCTGAAGCGGCATTGGCCGTCCGGATCGTGCCTGCCCCTTGGGCTCCCTGTCCTTTCTCTCCCGATCGGATGGCCGCATGAAGAAGCTGATCAACGCACCTGACGATGTCGTTCGCGATTCGCTGCAGGGGGTGGAGGCCGCGCACTCAGACCGGGTGCGGGTCAATTACGACCCGTACGTCGTGGTCCGCGCCGATGCCCCGGTGGCCGGCAAGGTTGGTCTCGTCTCCGGGGGCGGCTCCGGGCACGAGCCGATGCACGGCGGGTTCGTCGGCATGGGGATGCTCGACGCCGCCTGTCCGGGTGAGGTGTTCACCTCCCCCACACCGGACCAGATGCAGTTCGCGACCAAGGCCGTCGACGGCGGCGCGGGCGTGTTGCACATCGTCAAGAACTACACCGGCGACGTCATGAACTTCGACATGGCGGCGGACCTCACCAAGGCCGACGGGGTCGAGGTCGAGGCGGTCGTCACCAACGACGACGTCGCCGTCGAGGATTCGCTGTACACGGCCGGGCGCCGCGGCGTCGGGATCACGGTCGTACTCGAGAAGATCTGCGGCGGCGGCGCCGAGGACCGGCGCTCACTGGAGGAGGTGGCCGAGCTTGGCCGGCGCGTCAACGCCAACGGACGCTCGATGGGGATGGCGCTGACCCCCTGCATCACGCCCGCGTCCGGCAATCCCAGCTTCGAGCTCGCCGATGACGAGGTCGAGATCGGGATCGGGATTCACGGCGAGCCGGGCCGGTTCCGGGAGAAGATCGGCCCCGCCTCCCAGATCGTCGAGCGGCTGATGACGCCGATCATCGAGGATCTGCCGTTCGAGTCCGGCGACCGCGTGCTCGCGTTCGTCAATGGCATGGGCGGCACGCCCCTGATCGAGCTCTACGTGGTTTACAACGAGGTCGCCAAGCTCGCCGCCCAACACGGGCTGATCATCGAGCGCAACCTGATCGGCAACTACATCACCTCGCTCGAGATGCAGGGTTGCTCGATCACGCTGCTGAAGCTCGACAACGAGATGATTCGGTACTGGGACGCCCCCGTGAACACGCCAGGCCTGCGGTGGGGCGTCTGAGTGCCAGTCACACGCGACACGGTCCTCGAGTGGATGAACGGCTTCGCCGCGTCGATGGCGGAGCACCGCGAGGAGCTCGTGCGCCTCGACACCGCGATCGGCGACGGTGATCACGGCACGAACATGGACCGCGGCATGCGCAAGGCGCTCGAGAAGCTCGGCGCCCAGGAGCAGGCCGATATCGGCGCGATTCTGAAGACCGTCGCGATGACGCTGATCTCGAGCGTCGGCGGCGCCGCCGGCCCGCTCTACGGGACGCTGTTCCTGCAGATGGGCACGGCCCTCGGCGGCAAGGAAGATGCCGACTTGCAGGCATACGCAGGCGCCTGGCGTAAGGGAATCGAGGGCGTGCAGGCGCGCGGCAAGGCTGAGCCGGGAGACAAGACGATGGTCGACGCCCTGCTCCCCGCCCTGGGGGCGTTGGAGCAGGCGTCGGATCTGGATAACGCCCTGCGCGAGGCCGAGGCCGCCGCCGAGCGCGGGATGCAGGACACGATCCCGCTCGTCGCGCGCAAGGGGCGTGCGAGCTATCTGGGGGAGCGCAGCCGAGATCACCAGGATCCCGGGGCGACTTCCACGTACTACCTCTGCCAGACCGCGGCGCAAGCCCTGGCTGGTTGAAGGGAAGGAGAGACCAAATGGCGGACTACGCGGCAGCACTCGACCAGGGCACGACCAGTACGCGCTGCATGGTGTTCGACCACGGCGGCAACGTCGTCTCGGTCGAGCAGCTCGAGCACGAGCAGATCTATCCGCAGCCGGGATGGGTCGAGCACAATCCGATGGAGATCTGGGAGCGCTCCCAGCAGGTGATCGACAAAGCGCTGGCCGATGCCGGCGGGAGCGTGAACGCGATCACGGGGCTCGGGATCACCAACCAGCGCGAGACGACCCTGGTGTGGGATCGCAGCACGGGCCAGCCGGTCTACAACGCGATCGTGTGGCAGGACACCCGCACCGACAAGATCTGCGACGAGCTGATGAAGGACGGCGGGCAGGACCGGTTCCGGCTCAAGAACGGGCTCCCGATCGCGACCTACTTCTCGGGTCCGAAGGTGCGCTGGATCCTCGACAACGTCGACGGCGCGCAGGCCAAGGCCGACGCCGGCGAGCTCGCGTTCGGCAACATCGACACGTGGTGCATCTGGAACCTGACCGGCGGCACCAGCGGCGGCCTTCACATCACCGACGTCTCGAACGCCAGTCGCACGATGCTGATGAATCTCGCGACGCTCGACTGGGATGACGAGCTGCTGAGCGCGATCGGCGTGCCGCGCTCGATGCTGCCGGAGATCCGCTCCTCGAGCGCGGTCTACGGAGAGGTCAAGGGCACCGGGCTTGCGGGCGTACCGGTCGCCGGCGACCTCGGCGACCAGCAGGCGGCCACCTTTGGGCAGACCTGCTTCGCCGTCGGCGAGGCGAAGAACACGTACGGCACCGGCAACTTCCTGTTGCTGAACACCGGCACCGAGGCGGTCCAGTCCAAGAACGGGCTGATCACGACGGTCGGCTACAAGATCGGCGACCAGCCCGCGGTCTACTGCCTGGAGGGCTCGATCGCGATCACCGGCGCGCTGGTGCAGTGGCTGCGTGACAACCTCAAGATGATCAAGACCGCGCCCGAGGTCGAGGACCTCGCCAAGACGGTTGAGGACAACGGCGGCTGCTACATCGTGCCGGCCTTCTCGGGGCTGTTCGCGCCCTACTGGAAGAGCGACGCTCGCGGCGTGTTCGCGGGCCTGACGCGGTACGTAAACGGCGGCCACATCGCCCGCGCGACGCTCGAGGCGACGGCGTTCCAGAGCCGCGAGGTGTCCGACGCGATGAACGCCGACTCCGGCGTGACGCTCGCGTCGCTGAAGGTCGACGGCGGCATGGTCGCCAACGAGACGCTGATGCAGTTCCAGGCCGACATCCTCGGCGTGCCGGTGATCCGCCCGAAGGTGGCGGAAACGACCGCGCTCGGGGCCGCGTACGCCGCCGGCCTGGCGACCGGGTTCTGGCAGACCGAAGCGGAGCTGCGTGAGAACTGGGTCGAGGACAAGCGCTGGAATCCGCAGATGGACGCCGGCACCCGCGATCGGCTGTACCACTTCTGGAAGAAGGCCGTCACGCGGACGTTCGACTGGGAGGAGTAACCGCCGCCACCCGACGCCGGAGCTCCGGTGCTCTTGCGCCGGAGCTCCGTGCCGAGGTTGGCGCGCAAGAGTAAGCTCAGGAATTGGAGATGCTCAGCACCGACGTTCTGGTGATTGGAGGCGGCGCTACCGGCGCCGGGGTGGCGTTCGACGCGGCCCTGCGCGGGTTCGACGTCGTCTTGGCGGAACGCCACGATCTCGCCTCGGGCACGAGCGGACGCTTTCACGGGCTCGTGCACTCGGGCGGTCGCTACGTGGTCAAGGACCCGAACGCGGCGGTCGAGTGCATCCACGAGAACGGAATCATCCGGGCGGTCGCCGCCGATGCCATCGAGGAAACCGGCGGCCTGTTCGTGACCACACCGTTTGACGATCCCGACTACGCCGATCGCTTCGCCGAGGCGTGCCGGAACACCGGGATGCCGTATGAGGAGATCGACCCGGGCGAGGCGCTCCGGCAGGAGCCGCGCTTGCACCCGGGGATCTCGCGCGCGTTCCGCGTCGAGGACGGCAGCATCGACGTCTGGCAACTCGTCTGGGCACTCGCGCGTGGCGCCAGGGAGCGGGGCGCGCGGATCCTCCCCTACCACGAGGTGATCGCGATGCGCCGCGACGGCGACGAGGTGCGCGGCGCGCGCCTGCGCAACGGTCACACCGGCGAGGAGCTCGATGTCGAAGCCCGCATCACGGTCAGCGCGTCGGGCGCGTGGGCGGGCCAGATCGCCGAGCTCGTGGGGATCGAGGGCGTGCACGTGGTGCCGGGCCGGGGCGTGATGGTCGCGATGAACCACCGTCTCGTGAACACCGTCATCAACCGCTGCCAGATGCCGACGGACGGCGACATCATCGTCCCGATCCACACCGTCTGCGTGATCGGGACGACCGACGTGCACGTGGTCGATCCCGATGACGTGTCCGCGCCGCGCGCCGAGGTGCTGGCGATGCTCGACGACGGGGAGAAGCTCGTGCCCGGCTTCAAACAGTCGCGGGCGCTGCGGGTCTGGTCCGGCGTCCGGCCGCTGTTCGAGGACGCCAAGCAGGACCCGGACTCGACCCGCGACGTGTCCCGCGCGCACGCGCTGCTCGACCACCGCCGGCGCGATGGAGTCGGCGGCTTTTTGACGATCACCGGCGGCAAGCTCACGACCTACAGGTTGATGGCCGAGCAGACGGTCGACGCCGTCTGCGACCAGCTCGGTGTGCAGCGTCCGTGCACGACCGCCACCGAACCGTTGCCCGGCGCCGAGAACGGCACCCACTATCACGTCGGCGAGCGCCTGGAGAGGCGCGAGGAAACCCTGCTCGAGGACCAGCTGGTGTGTGAATGCGAGCTGATCCCGAGGCGGGTGTTCGAGGACGCGATCCGCCACCGCGGCACCGACAGCCTCGACGACCTGCGCCGCATCCTGCGCCTCGCGATGGGGCCGTGCCAGGGTGGCTTCTGCATCTACCGCGCCACCGGCATCGTCCACGGCGTTGACGGTCTCAATGCCGACGAGGCCAACGGCGTGCTGCTCGACTTCCTGCGCGAACGCTGGAAGGGCATCTGGCCCGTGTTGCACGGAGACCAGCTCCGCCAGGCGCGGCTCGACGAGTGGATCTTCCAGGGCGTGCTCGACATCGGCCACGTGCTCGCCCAGGGCGTGCCCGAGGTCGAGCACGTGTCGGGATGAGCGCGTCGCTCCGATACGACGCGGTCGTGCTCGGAGCCGGAGTCGCCGGGCTCACCGCCGCCACCCGTCTCGCCGAGGAGGGCGCCCGCGTCTGCGTGCTCGCCAAGGGCGTCGGCTCGACCCACCTCGCGCCCGGCACGATCGACGTGCTCGGCTATGACCCCGATCGCGTCGAGGAGCCGGGGGCGGCACTGCCGGCGTTCACGGCCGCCCATCCTGAGCACCCGTACGCCACGATCGGCGTCGACGCGATCGCGTCCGCCTTGCAGTGGTTCGCGGCCAAGATCGAGCATGGCCCGCAGCCTGGCTACCGGTATGTCGGCAGCCTCGAGCGCAACCATCTGCTGCCGACGGCGGTCGGCGTCGCGCGCCCCTCGGCGCTGGTTCCGGAGACGATGGCCGCCGGCGATGTCCGCGGCGACGCTCCCGTGTGCGTGGTCGGGATCCGCGCGTTACGCGACTTTCACGCCGCCCTGTGCGCCGCCAACCTCAAGCGCGCGGGCGTCGATGCCCGGCCTGCCGTGATCCACATGGACGTCGGCCGGACCGAGGTCAACGCGCTCGGGCTCGGGCGGTCCTTCGACCAGGAGTCGTTCCGGGCGGCGTTCGCCGCCCGGCTCGCGCCGACGCTCGGCGAACAGGACCGGGTCGGGCTGCCGGCGACGCTCGGCATTCGCGACCCTCACCGGGTCTGGTCGGATCTCGAGCGGCGGCTCGAGCGGTCCGTGTTCGAGATTCCGACGCTGCCTCCGTCTGCCCCCGGAATCCGCGTCTACGATGCGCTCCGGGCCGCGCTGCGCGCCGCCGGGGGCCGGCTGGTGCTCGGGGCCGAGGTGGTCGAGGCGGAGCGGGACGGAGATCGCGTGACCAGCGTGCGCTCGCGCGCGAGCGGCCACGACACCATCTACAGCGCACGCTGGTTCGTGCTCGCGACGGGCGGCTTCGCGTCCGGAGGGATCGAGCTCCAGAACGATTGGCGCGCGCGCGAGACGGTGATCGGGCTGGCCGTGCGCGGGATGCCGGCCGACGACCAGTCGCCGTTCGATCCGGACTACTTCGCCGACCAGCCGATCGCGCGGGCCGGGGTGGCCGTCGACTCCTCGCTGCGCGCCGAGGACACCGAGAACGTGTTCGTGGCCGGTGCCGCCCTGCCTGGGGCCGAGTCGTGGCGCGAGGGATCGGGCGAGGGGATCGCGATCGCGAGCGGCCATGTCGTCGCCGGCGCGGTGCTCGAACGGGAAGGGACGAAGGCGGCCGCATGAGTTACGGCGTGCTGCATCAGCTGCTGGAGGCCAGGCGCTCCGGCGACGATGTCTCCGAGCCGGCGAGCCACGAGGAGATGCGCAGCTCGCTCGACCACTGCGTGAAGTGCACGATCTGCGAGACGGTCTGCCCGGTGTCGAACGTCTCGCCGCTGTTCCCGGGTCCGAAGTCCGCCGGACCGCAGGCGGAGCGATACCGGGCAAGGGGCGAGATCTCGGTCGACCATTCGGTCGACTACTGCTCCGGCTGCGGGCTGTGCACGATGGTCTGTCCTCAGGGGGTCAAGATCGCCGAGCTGAACGCGCATGCCCGTAACGCGATGAAGATTCAGAACGGCGTACCGGTCCGCGACCGGATCATCACCCGCCCGACGCTGCTCGGTCGGCTCGGGACGCCGGTGGCGCCGCTCGCCAACGCGACGCTCGAGTCGCGGCCGCTGCGCGCGCTCGGCGAGCGCATCCTCGGCGTGCACCGCGACGCTCCCGTGCCGCGCTTCGCCGGACGGCGGTTCAGCTCCTGGGCCAGGAAGCGCACCTCACCGCCCGGTACCCGGATCGTGTACTTCCACAACTGCGGCACCGAGTACTACGAGCCCGACGTGGGCGAGAAGGTGGTCGAGGTGCTCGAGCACAACGGCTACCAGGTCGAGGTTCCCAAGCAGGACTGCTGCGGGCTGCCGCTCCAGTCCAGCGGGCTGTTCGATGACGCCCGCGCCTACGTCCTGCGGCTGGCTCGCTCGCTGGCACCCCACGCCCGCGACGGCACGCTGATCGTCGGCAACGCGACCAGCTGCACGCTGATGCTCAAGCGCGAGGGGCGCGAGGTCCTCGGGCTCGAGGACGATCCGGACCTCGAGCTGGTCAGCCGCCAGACCTACGACATCTGCGAGCTGCTGCTCGAGCAGCACGACCGTGGTCAGCTTCGGACCGACTTCCAGCCGGTCGAGGAGATCGTCGCCTACCACGCCCCCTGCCAGCAGCAGGGGCACTTTATCGGCAAGCCCGCGCTGGACCTGCTGGCGCTGATCCCCGGCCTGCAGATCCGCGAGATGGACGCGCGCTGCTGCGGGATCGCCGGAACCTACGGGCTCAAGCGCGAGAAGTACAAGATCGCGATGGACGTCGGAGCAGACCTGTTCTCGCAGGTGGAGGCGTCGGGAGCCAGCCTCGTCGCCTGCGACAGCGAGACTTGCCGCTGGCAGATCGAGGCCGGGACCAAGCGCCCCTCGGTGCATCCGATCGAGCTCCTGCACCGCGCCTACCGGTTGTAGGCGCGATGGTCGGGATCGTGGTCGTGTCCCACAGCGCGGCGCTGGCGGACGGCGTGGTCGCGCTGGCGCGCGAGATGGGCGGTGCGCAGCTGGCGCTCGAGGCTGCCGGCGGGATGGAGGACGGTTCGATCGGGACCGACGCCGAGCGCGTCCGGGCGGCGATCGAGCGGGCGATCTCCGACGACGGGGTACTCGTGCTGATGGATCTCGGCAGCGCGCTGATGAGCGCCGAGATCGCGATCGAGTTGCTGGGGCCCGGCGGCGAGCCGGTCGTGCTCAGCGAGGCGCCGCTGGTCGAGGGCACGATCGCGGCGGCGGCGCTCGCCGGCGCCGGCGCGTCGTTGGACGAGGTGCGGGCCGAGGCGGCGCGGGCGCTCCAGATGAAGATCGCCCAGCTCGGAGCCCCGGAGGCGGACGCGGATGCGCGGGCGGATGCGCGGGCGGATGCGCACGCGGGCCTTGCACCCAGCGAGCCGGCTCGAGTGCCGCCACACGATGGCGCCGCCGAGACTCGGATCCCGGTCGTGAACGAGATCGGGCTGCACGCCCGGCCGGCGGCGCTCGTGGTCGGGCTCGCGCGGCGCTTCGACGCCGACCTGCGGCTCGCCAAGGCCGGCGGTCCCGGTCCCGTCAGCGCCCGCAGCCTGACCGGTCTGATGACGCTCGTCGCCCGCCAGGGCGATGAGCTCGTGGCGACCGCGTCCGGCCCCGAGGCGGACGCGGCGCTGGCGGCGCTCCGGGAGCTCGCCCGCGGCGGCTTCGGGGAGGGCGTGGGGACGGGTTCGCCCTCGACCGCCGCGTCGCCTCGGCGAGACGGGACACCGATCGCCGACGCGCCGGCGCCCCGCGCGCCGCAGCCGTCGGCCGCCGGGGAGCCGCCGCCGGCGCCGGGAGCGCAGCTGCAAGGGATCGCCGCCTCGGCGGGAGTCGCGCTCGGCCCGGTCCGGCATCTGACGCAGGAGCTCGGCGACGTCCTGGATCACCCTTCGGCGGGCCCCGAGGTCGAATCGCAGCGGCTCGAGACGGCCCGCGGGGCCGCCCGCGCGGCGATCGAGCGCGACCGCGACGAGGTCGTCCGCCGCGGTGCGAAGTCGGAAGCGGCGATCTTCTCGGCACACCTCGCGCTGCTCGACGACGACGCGATCGTGGCCCTGGCGCGGGCCCGCGTCGACGGTGGCGCGGCCGCCGAGGCGGCCTGGCACGAGGCCACCGAGGAGACCGCCGCGCAGTGGCGGGGGCTCGACGACGCCCTGATTGGGGAGCGCGCCGCCGATGTCGTCGACGTCGGACGCCGCGTGCTGGCCGCACTCGCCGGGCGCGAGCTGCACGCCGAGCTCTCCGGCGAGGGGATTCTGGTCACCTCGGAGCTGACCCCGGGCGAGGCCGCCGGCCTGCGCCCCGAGCAGGTCCACGGGATCGCCACCGCTCACGGCACCGCCACCGCCCATGCCGCGATCCTCGCGCGCGGTCTCGGGCTGCCCGCCGTCGTCGGGCTTGGCCCGGCGCTGCTGTCGGTCGCGGAGGGTACGCCGGTGCTGCTCGACGGCGGCGAGGGCACGCTCGTGGTGGCGCCGTCGGACGAGGCGGCGGTGGCGGCGCGGCGAAAGCTCGAGCAGGACGCCGCCCGGCGCGCACGTGCGCGGGAGCGCGCGGACGAGCCGGCGGTGACCCGCGACGGGACCGTGGTGGAGGTGTCGGCCAACCTCGGCGGCGCCGGCGAGGCGGCGCGGGCGGTGTCCTTCGGGGCGGACGGGGTTGGGCTGCTGCGAAGCGAGTTCCTGTTCCTCGACCGCGCGGAGATCCCCTCGGAGGACGAACAGGTTGAGGTGCTGAGCGAGATCGCCACCGCGCTCGCCGGCCGCCCGCTGATCGTGCGGACGCTCGACGTCGGCGCCGACAAGCCACTGCCTGCCGTGCCGATGCCCGCCGAGGCGAACCCGTTTCTCGGCCGGCGAGGGCTGCGGCTCTCACTCCAGGAGCCGGAGCTGTTCGCCACCCAGCTGCGCGCGATCCTGCGCGTCGCCGCCGAGCACCCGCTCAAGGTGATGTTCCCGATGGTCGCGACCGCGGCCGAGCTCGACAAGGCGCTCGCCGCGGTCGACGCCGCGCGGGCCGCAGCCCGCGTCTACGCCCCCGTCGAGGTGGGGATCATGGTCGAGGTCCCGGCGGCCGCGCTGCTGGCCGAGCGGCTCGCCCGCCGCGCTGACTTCTTCTCGATCGGCACCAACGATCTGACCCAGTACACGATGGCCGCCGAGCGCGGCAACGAGCTCGTCGGAGACCTGCTCAGCGGCATTCAGCCGGCAGTGCTGGCACTCGTGCGGGCCACCACCGCGGGCGCGGACGCGCACGGGCGCTGGGTCGGAGTCTGCGGCGAGCTCGCCGGGGACCCGGCGGTCGCCGTGCTGCTCGTCGGCCTCGGGGTCCGCGAGCTGAGCATGGCACCCCCGCTGGTGCCGGATGTCAAGGAGGCGCTGCGGGCGATCACGGTCGCCGATGCCGCCGCCGCAGCCGAGCGCGCCCTTGCCGCCGGCGATGCCGCGCAGGCGCGAGCGCAAGGCGCCGATCTGCTGTAAGAAGGCCCGATGGTAGGATCGAAGCCACTGTGGAGGCGGGCGCGCTCAAGGCTGGGAGCACGGAGAAATTGCGGGCCACGGCCCTGATCCTCGCGGGTACAAGTTCCAGAATCATCGCCACCCCGGTCGTGATGGCGCTGGTGCTCGGGCACTCCTACACGGCGGCCGCGATCGTGTTTCTGGTGGTCTCGACCACCGACTGGTTCGACGGACGGCTCGCGCGCCGCTGGAACGTGAGCTCGCGGCTCGGCTCGTTCCTCGACACCACCGCTGACAAGCTCCTGGTCACCGGCGCCCTCCTCGCGCTGGTGGCGGTCGGGCGCGCCTCGCCGTGGGTGTCGATCCTGATCATCGGCCGCGAGCTGAGCCTGCTCGGCCTGCGGGCCGCGGTCGCCGCACAGGGTCTGCAGCTCAATCCGTCGCTGCTCGGCAAGTGGAAGGCGACGGTGCAGTTCGTCGCGATCGGGCTTGTCATGCTCCGGCCCGACGTTACGATCGCCGGCGCGTATCTCGACCAGTGGCTGCTCGCGCTCGCGGCGCTGATCACCGTCTGGTCGGGCATCGACTACTTCGTTCGCTTCTCCTCTGTGCTGCGCACGCAGCCGTGAGCCGGGTTTTCGTTACCGGCGGTAGCGGCGTCGTCGGCCGGATGCTCGTCGAGCGGCTGGTGGCGCGCGGCGACGACGTGCTCGCGCTGGCCCGATCGGACCAGGCGGAGGAGGTGCTGCACGGTCTCGGAGCAGGCGTTGTGCGCGGCTCGCTGCTGGACGAGGCGGGTCTGGCCGAGGCGATGCAGGGCTGCGCGCTCGCCTACAACGTCGCCGGCGTGAACACCCTGTGCGTCGAGGATCCGTCCGAGATGATGCAGGTGAACGTCTCCGGCCCCGCGGTCGTCGTGCGCGCGGCGGCCCGCGCCGGGCTGCCGAGGATCGTCCACACTTCCTCGGCGGCGACGATCGGAGAGGCAACCGGTGTGGTCGGGCGGGAGGACACCACACACCGGGGCTGGTACCTGTCGACCTACGAGCGTTCCAAGACCGAGGGCGAGCGGGCGGCCTTCGCCGCCGGGCGAGAGGCGGGGATCGAGGTCGTCTGCGTCAACCCCTCGTCGGTGCAGGGTCCCGGGCGCGCCGGCGGCACCGCCCGTTTCCTGCTCGCCTTCCTGAGCGGCCGGCTGCGCGTGTTCGTGCAGACCAACGTCAGCCTGGTCGACATCGCGGACTGCGCCGAGGGCCACCTGCTCGCGGCCGAGCGCGGCGTCCCCGGAGAGCGCTACGTCCTGAACGGGATCGCGATGACGCTCACCGAGGCGTTCGCGCTCGCCGGCGAGGTCGCCGGCGTCGACCGCCGGCCGCTGCTGCTACCCCGCCAGGCAGCGGTCACCGCCGCCTGGATCGTCGAGCATTCGTTCCGGCTCGCCCGCCGGCGCCCACCCGTGTGCCGCGAGATGGTCCGGACGCTTCTGCACGGCCACCGCTACGACGGCAGCCGGGCGACACGCGAGCTTGGACTGCAGTACACGAGCCCGCGCGAGACCCTGCGGCGGACCGTCGACTGGGCGCGGGATCGCGGGCTGCTGTAGGCGCGGCGCCCGGCCCAGGCCCGCCCCGCCCGGAGCGATCACGTCCACGGCAGGCTCGAGCGCGTCTTCCAGTAGCGCTCGGGTTGCTCCACGATCGCCGCCAGCTCCGCCTCCAGCGACTCGTCCCAGGGCACCTGCACCGCCGCCAGGTTGCTCTCGAGCTGCGCGACCGTGCTCGCCCCGCTCAGCACAGTGTCCACCCACGGCCGCGCCAGCACCGCCGCCAGCGCGACCGCGTCCTCGCTCGCGCCCACCCTGCGGGCCGCCCGCGCCAGCGCGTCGATCCGACCGCGCGAGCTCAGAAGGCCGTTGGCGAGCGCCTCCTTGACGATCACCCCGATGCCCGCCTCGTGGGCCGCCGCCAGCGCCGGGCCGGCCGAGCGCTCCAGCAGGTTCCAGGTGGCCTGGACGGTGTCGAACGTGCCGAGCGCCACCGCGCGGGCGATCGTCGCCGGCTGCTCGGTTCCGGTCACGGTCAGCCCGACGCCCACGCCCCCGGCGCGGAGCGCGTCCAGCTCGGCCCGCACGTCCGGGTCGTCCAGCACCCCGCTCGACAGGGTCGCCGAGTGGATCTGGTACAGCGACAGGTGCGCACCGAGCTGGGCCCGCGTCTCCAGGAGCTGCCGGCGGTAGTTGTCGGCGCTCAGATCCTTGATCTCGGGCGGGTCGGCATCGACCTGCCAGTCCGCCGTGTAGGTGTAGCCCCACTTCGAGCTGACCGTGACCGCTCCGGGCGCGATCGAGCGCAGCCGCAGCCAGGAGCCGAGGAACTCCTCCGCCCGGCCGTACGAACGGGCGGCGTCGAAGTGGCGGACGCCGGCCGCGTGGGCCGCGTCCAGCACCTGATGGGCGCGAGCGGCCATCGCCTCGACCGAGCGGTCCTCGAAGTCCTGGCCATGCCCCACCGTCAGATAGCCGGGGCGCCCGAGCGCCGCCAGCCCCAGCGCCACCGCGGTCGTCGCGATGCCGCTGCGGCCGAGCTCTCGCGGCCACGGCCGCGTCCCCTCGACCGCGATCTTCCGTTCAGAGCTCACGACCGCGCCAGGTCGCTGACCGGTTCGGGCACGTAGCCGTCCCGGCTGGCGTGGTGGGGATAAGCGCGCAGCGTCGCGAGCACCTCCGGATCCTCACCCTCGAGCGCCATCCACGCGGCCCGCAGGCCGTGGCTGGCCGCGGTCTGCAGCGGCACCGCCCGATGCTCGAGCTGGCCGATCAGCAGCGCGCCGGCCGGCGGCCGGATCACGCACACCGAGGGACTCGCGCCGGCGTCGGCAGCCCGCGCGCCCAGCCACGTGCTGAGCTCGTCATAGCGCTGCGAGCGCGTGCGCCGCAGCGTCACCAGGGCGGGGTTGATCGCCTGCAGGTAGCGATCGGTGAGGCGCGCGACGACGCCCGACAGGGGGGCGTGCTGTACGCCGTGAGGGCGAGTCTGGAGCACGAGCACGTCGGTCGCCGACGCGAACGCGGCGGCGACCGGAATCGCCTCGGCCAGGGTCGCGTCGAGCAACCTGCGGCCGCGAAACTCGACCGGCGGTCCCGCCAGCCACGGCAACCGCGCCGAGGCCCGCAGTGCGCACCGGATCTCGAGCTCGTCGCGCAGATCGGCCAGGTCGACGATCTCGGCGCGCTCGGCGTCGGTCGCCGTGCAGTGGAGGTCGATCCGGCTCGCCAGGATCGCCTTGAACCGCAGCGGTCGCTGCCGCGTCCAGACGTCGGTGATCACGTAGTCCATGTCAAACGCCGGGCCGCCCCGAATCGCCCGCAGCACGCTCACGAACCGCGGATCGCCGAAGCCGTGCAGGTACAGCGCGGTCAGATACGCGGCCTGGCCGGCGAGCAGGAAGGCCGCGTTGAACGCGCCGGCCGAGGCCCCGTGCACCTCGTCGAACACATCACGGAAGCCGAGCTGCTCGAGCGCCGCGGTCATTCCCGCCGACACGACGCCGCGCATCCCGCCGCCCTCGATCACCAGCGCCGCGCGCCGGCCGTCGGTCCGCTCTCCAGGCCGCGACCCCTCCGCCCGGCGCCGGCGGATCAGCTGCACGACCGGATGCCCCCGCTGATCGTCGGTAATCGCGAGCGAGGAACGGAGTGTGTCTGGCGCGTATCGTCGCGTGATCATCCGCAGCTAACGATTCAATCAACCGACCGTGGGCGAGGGACTGTGCATGGAGCTGTTTTGACCGGGTCGCCAGGCCCGCGATGGCCCCGCTCGCATGGATGCGAGCGGAACCCGGCCCCATGGACGCCGCGAAGCGGCCCGGTAACCGCCCCGCCTCACCCTGCCGCCGCCGCCAGCCACTCATCCAGCCGCGGATCCCGGGCCGCCGCGGTCAACCGCGCAAAGTGGTGCTCGGCGTACGCGGCGAAGTCGAACTCGTTGTTGACCGACAGGTTGCCCGGGTCGAACATCCAGTGGCCCATCCCCGCGTACTCCCAGTCGACGAGCATCGCGCCCTCGCCGGCGCACCCGTCCGCCGCTGTCGGGAGATTCGACGGCAGCAGATCGTCGTGACACGGGACCGGCTCGGACAGCGGCAGCACCGAGGCGATCCGCGCCGCCAGGCCGCGCGCCTGCTCGTACACGACCGGCAGCGTCCCGCCCCGGCCGTAACCGGTCCAAGACGCCGCTCGAGCTGCTGCACGATTCCCTCGAACGAGGCCATCGCGGCCAAACCTAGCGCAGGTACCAACTTTGCAGCGCCTATAGTTTTCGGCATAAACTATTTTGTTGCACCACCGTTCCCGCTACACTGTCTTTCAGATGGGTGAATCGACCGTCACGCCGCCAGGCATCCATGCCGCGCTTACCCGCCACACAGGCTTTCTGATCAGCCGCATGGGGATGGTCGCTCAGAGGCATTTCGCCGAGCGGATCGAGCAGCTCGGCTTGACCACGCGGATGTGGGGCGCGCTCAACGTCCTCGACGCGGAGGGCGAGATCACTCAGCACGCCCTGTGCAGGTCGGTCGGGATGGACCCCAGCTCGATGGTCTCGACGATCGACGAGCTGGAGTCCAAGGGCCTGGTCGAGCGCCGGCGCCACCCGAGCGACCGGCGCGCGCACGCCCTGCACGTCACCGCCGACGGCCGTGAGGTGCTGCGCCGCGGGCGCGAGCTGGCGCGCGCCGCCCAGGAGGATCTGCTCGCCCCGCTGAGTCCCGACGAGCGCACGCAGCTGCACGAGTTGCTGCTCAAACTGGCGCTCGCCGAGCCGCTCCCGGCAGCCCCGGCGCCGGAGGCCTCCGGGCACGCCGCCGCCGTATAGGCGCCGGACCCGGCATAGTGTCGAGGACAAGATGCTGACGATTCTCGGTGGAGGGGGCTGGTTTCCGGCGCACGAGCGTCACACCGCTTGCGCGCTGCTGCGCACCGGCGATGCGGCGATCCTGATCGACGCCGGCACCGGCGTCGGCCGCCTGGTCGAGCGGCCCGAGCTGCTCGAGGGCGTCGCCCGGCTCGACATCGTGCTGACCCACTTTCACCTCGACCACGTCGCCGGACTGGCCTACCTGCCGGCGATCGTCTCTTGCGAACAGACCGCGATCTGGGGGCCGGGAAAGCTGCTTTACGACACGCCCACCCGCGGTCTGCTCGACCGTGTCTCGCATGAGCCGTTTCACCCGGTGCCACTCGAGGATCAGGACATCGCCGTCCGCGACCTGCCCGCGGACGAGGTGGAGCTCGGTCCCGTGCGGCTCGCGACCCGCCGCCAGGACCGCCACTCCGCACCGACTCTCGGCCTCCGCTTCGACGACACACTCGCGTGGATCACCGACACCGCCTACGACCCGGCGTCGGCCGGTTTCGCCGCGGGTTGCACGGCGCTGGCGCATGAGTCGTGGTTCACGAGCGATCAGCCGCGCAACGCCGACATCCACTCCTCCGCCGCGGAGGCGGCCGCGGTCGCGGCCAAGGCCGAGATCGAGCGGCTGCTGCTGATCCATCTGCCGCCGTTCGAGCCGCACCTGGACGCGCTCCTGTTCGAGGCGCATGCCCGCGTGCCCCAGGCCGTGATGGCGGCCGATGGCCTCGAGCTCTCGCCGCTGCTGAGCTGACGGCCTTACGCCGGAACCGCCGCCACGTCCGGCGCTGTCGCCGCCACCTGGCCGCCGCTGGACCGGCGTTCGTCGACGGCGAGCGCGGCGCCCACGCCGAGCAGCGCCCACGCGACCGGATCCTCGAGGAAGTCCGCGTACAGCATCGTGTGGAACACGAGCGCGAGGAACGCCGCGGCGACCGCGGCCCGGGTCCAGTCCGAGCGGCTGCCGCGCAACAACATCACCGCGGCCACGATCACGAGCGCGAGATACGGGAGCTCGCCGATCAGGCCCTGCTCTGCCGCGATCGTGATCGGGATCGTGTGGGAGGCGGCCAGCGTCTGCGAGGTCCCGGGATTGCGCCTGCGGTACTGATCGACGAACGACCCCGACCCGTATCCCCACAGCGGCCGGTCTGCGAGCATGTCGAGGCCGCTGGTGACGAGGCTCGCGCGGCCACTCGAGGCGCCGTTCAGCCCCTGGTTGAGGCCGAACGTCTTCGGCGAGATCGCGATCGCGATCGCCCCGGCCGCGATCACCACCGCGGCCGCGATCAACGCCCACTTGACGCTCCACCGCAGCGCGGCCAGGATCCCGAGGCCAACCAGCAGTGCGCCCAGGCTCGACCGCGACAGCGTCAGCACGAGGCCGCCCCACAGGATCGCCAGGATCACGACCGTCGCCACCTGCTCGCGCTGCCGGCGCGACTGCAGCAGCACCGCCGCCAGCAGGATCATCACCAGCGCGAGGAAGCGGCCGAAGATGTCCGGATCGAAGAACACCGAGTTGACGGTGAAGTAGGTGTGGGTGTTGTTGGTGGCGACCAGTTTCGGGTTCAGCAGCAGGTGCTTGGTCGCGTACTCGACGAAGCCGATCCCCGCGAACACGACCGCCAGCCCCACCACCAGCACGAGGCAGGTGCGCAGCAGCTCCGGCGTCCAGTCCACGCGCCGCAGCAGGCAGAACAGCAGCGTGAACGGGACGTAGAAGAACACCGTCTGCTGCAGCGCAGTCTGGAAGCCGTGGGAGTAAACGGCCTGCAGCGCGTACAGGACGACGTACAGCGCGAGCAGCCGCTCGAGCCAGCGGAGGTCCGAGCGGGCCGCGCGGCGCGCCCGGCCGCGCGGCGCCTCGTTCTCCGGCGGGTCCTCGCGCCACGGTCCGGAATCGCCGCGCAGGAGCGGTACCGCGTAGGCCAGCGATCCGGCCGCCACCACCAGGTACAGCGGCACGAGCAGGTTCGACGTGATCCCGGCCGCCTCGATCGGGATCCGGAACGGCAGCGCCACCACCGCGAGCATCCCCAGCAGCGCCGGCCGGCGCGCGATCGCGACCGCGATTGCGGCCACCACCGCGAGGCCCAGGACCGCTGCGACCACCGCGAGAAGCGGATGGCGGTGGATCACCCCCAGTTGCGGCGAGTGCCAGATGTCGGCCAGCAGTAGCACCGGCGCGAGCACGAGCGAGCCGAGGATCGCGATCGCGCGCAACCGCCCGTCGTGCGCGAGCAGCACACATGCGGCGAGGCCGGCGACGGCGATCACGCCCAGCTTCGGCAGCGGTCCCGAGAGGACGGCAAACGCGGTCACAGTCGGGATGATCCTCTACAGTCCTTTCAATGTCTTTTGCGAAGCTGCTCGCGGCCTCGGGGCTGGCAGCGCTGTGGCTGGCGGCGTGCGGCGCAAGCACGAAGCCGGTCGCGGGCTCGATTCCCGCCTCCAAGCCGGCCGGGCGCGGCAAGCTCGACGACCCGCGGACCAACAACCCCAATCACGTCAAGTGTCTGCGCCAGCACGGCTTCACGGTCACCGAGCTCAAGCTGGACGGCCTCCCGAGCCTGCAGATCGGCACCTCGCCGAGCGGTCCGACGGTGATCTACGAGCCGACCTCGGGCGTCGCTCAGGGTCTCGTCATGCAAGGCCAGAGCTGGGCGCAGAGCGCGGAGGTGATCGGCAGCGCCCTGGTGTTCCCGAACCAGGCGTCCGACTCGACGATGAAGCGGGTCGAGACCTGCATCGCGGAGGGCGTCGCCGGCTGAGCTTGCGCGCCGCGCTCGCGGCCCTGGCATCGCTCGCGATCGCCGCCTGCGGGTCGAGCACGCACACGACCGCGCCCGTGCGCCCCGGACCGGCTCCCGGCCCGACGTCCGAGCGTCGAGTCCGGCCACGGGCGCAGGTCACGGTGCCTTCCTCGCCGGAGAGGCTGCTCGGCCAGCGGATCATGGTCGGCTTCGACGGCACCTCCCCCAGCGCCGAGCTGCTGGAGCGGATCCGGCTCGGACGGGTCGGCGCGGTGATCCTGTTCGCGAACAACATCGCCAGCACCGACCAGGTCATCTCGCTCACTTCGGAGCTCCAGCAGGCCGCGCGCGACGGCGGCAACCCGCCGCTGCTGATCGGGGTCGACCAGGAGGGCGGTCAGGTGAAGCGGTTCGCCGCCGGACCGCCGTCGCTCTCGCCGCCCCAGATCGTGGCCAGTGGCACCCCCGCGCTGGCATTTCGCGAGGGGCGCGCGACCGGCCTGTACCTGAAGGCCAGGGGCGTCAACATGGACCTCGCCCCGGTTGTTGACGTGCCGACCTCTCCCGGCGCATTCATCTGGCAGCAGGGCCGTGCGTTCTCGTTCAACGCCGCGGCGGTTGCGCGCCTACGCCACCCAGTTCGCGCGCGGTCTGCAGTCCGCCGGTGTGGCGGCGACCGCAAAGCACTTTCCGAGCCTCGGCTCGGCCGCGATCGACACCGACAACCAGCTGCAGTCGTTGCATCCCAGCGCGACGCAGCTGGCCGCCGGGCTCGAGCCCTACCAGGCCCTGATCGCGCGCGGCCTCGACGCGGTGATGCTGTCGCTCGCGGCCGTGCCGGCCTACGATCCCAGCGGGGCGCCGACGGCGCTGTCGGCCAGGATGATCGGCGGCCTGCTGCGCGGTCGGCTCGGGTTCACGGGCCTCACGATCACCGACTCGCTCGGGAGCCCCACGGGCCATGACGAGCGCACCGCCGGCGTGCTCGCGGCGCGGGCAGGCGCCGACATGCTGCTGTACACCGATGCGGCGCCCGGCGTCCTGGACGCGCTCGAGGCGGCGCTCCGGGACGGGGAGATCAGCCAGGCGGACGCGGACGACGCCTACCGGCGGATCGTCGCCTTGAAGCGGCGCGTGGCGACAGGCTGAGCAGGCGCCGCCCGGCCCGACTGGGCGGCTGGCTGCGCAGCCGCCGGGGTGTCGCTTTACAATGCAGCGGCGTCGCCCGCGCTGGTGCCCGGGCTTTGTGTGCGTCAACTGCCTGTCGTGGCCATGCCCCCCAAGCGCGGCCCGCATATCGCCTAACGCCCCTGTGTCCGTACCCACCGCAGAGCTGACCGCGCCGCCCGTGACCCCGCCGGCGGCCGCCCCGCCCGACCGCTCGGGCGGGATCTTCGGCCCCGACCGCTTCTATCTGTGGCTGGGCGGGTTCGCGCTGCTGATCGCGCTGTTCTCGCTGCTGATCCCCTCGACCCCGAGCTACGACCCATGGGCGTGGCTCGGGTGGGGCAAGGAGATCATCCACCTCGACCTGCACACGACCGGTGGGCCGAGCTGGAAGCCGCTGCCGATGATCTTCACGACCCTGTTCGCGCCGTTCGGCAGCGCCCAGCCGGACCTGTGGCTGGTGATCGCACGGGCCGGCGCGGTGGCGGCGGTGGTGATGGTGTTCAAGGTCGCCTGGCGCCTGACCCGCGATCTCGTCGGGCAGCCCGCGGGCGCGACCGGGGCGGTTCGGTGGCCGGCGATGCTGGCGCCGCTGCTGGCCGGCGTGATCGCCGCCGGCAGCCTGATCAACTCCGGCGGGTTCATCTCCGATAACGCGCTCGGCTACTCCGAGGGCCTGGCGACCGCGCTCGGGCTGATCGCGGTCGACAGTTACATGGACGGCGCCCGGCAGCGCGCATTCGTGGTCGGCTTCTTCGCGGCGCTCGACCGCCCCGAGCTGTGGTTCTTCTGGGTTCCGTACGGGCTCTATCTGTTCTGGCGCGACCCCGCCGCCCGCAAGCTCGTGGTGGGGTTGTTCGCGCTGATCCCGGTGCTGTGGTTCGTTCCCGAGCTGTGGGGCTCGGGCCACCTGCTGCGCGGCGTAACGCGCGCCCTGCACCCCCGCTCCAACAGCGCCGCGTTTGCGAGTTGTCCGGTCTGTACGGTGTTCAAGCAGGAGGCGTGGCCGGCGGTCCTGAACCGTGTCAAGGTGCCGGGCATCCTGGCGATGGTCGTGGCCGCGTTCCTGCTGTTCAGGACGCGGAAATCGTGGTGGCGCCGGCACCCGGTGAGCGCCAGGACCCGGGCGCAGGCCTGGCTGCTCGGGCTCGGCCTGTTCGGCTACGTCTGGTGGTTCGGGATCGCGCTCGAGACGCAGGCAGGTTTCTCGGGTAACAACCGCTACCTGGTGATCGGCAGCGCGCCGGTCGCGATCGTCGGCGCCGTCGCGTGGGGATGGCTCGCTGGGGCGATTCCGGCGCTGCTGCGCCGGCTCGCGGCCCTGAGCTCCGCGCTGCGCGGGCTGGCGGCGCCGGCGTTCGCGCTGTCGGCGGGCGCGGTCGTCGCGGTCGGGCTGTTCCTTGCCGTGCCGCCGTGGATCGGCCAGAACATCATCAGCCTCCCACGCACGCACCACGCGCTGATCTACCAGGCCCATCTGCGCGAGGACCTCACGACTGCGGTGCGCGACGCGGGCGGTGCCGCGGCGATCCGCAAATGCGGGTCGGTGATGACCGAGGGCTTCCAGGTACCGATGGTCGCGTGGACGCTCGGCGTGCGAGCGCTGGACGTCGAGGCGGAGCCCGGGACGCTCGTCACCACCGGGCCATGGCCCAACACGATCCTCCAGACGCGGGCGCAGTCGGACTCGACGCTGCTGCCGCTGCCGGCGCAGATCATCGCCTGGGAGCGGGAGGGCGCCCGTTACAGGTTGGTTGCGCACGTGCGCACGTTCAGGGTGTTTTCAACTTGCGCAGGTAACCTGTCGGGCTGATGGCGACCGTCGCTGCCCCACGACGCCCGCTGCGCGACTTCGACCTGCGCGGCGCCATGGACTGGCTCGAACGCCGGCCGGCCTGGGCTGTCAACGCCGTCGTGTTGGTCGTGCTGATCGGCGTCTCCGCGTACCTGCGGACCCGCTTCATCAGCGGCCAGTTCTGGATGGACGAGGCGATCACGACCGGGATCGCGATGCACCCGCTGAGCCAGATCCCGGGGATCCTGCGCCACGACGGCAGCCCACCGCTGTTCTACGTCCTGCTGCACTTCTGGATCCAGCTGTTCGGATCGAGCGAGGCCGCGACGCACGCGCTGCCGCTGCTGTTCGGGCTGCTGACGATCCCGATCGGCCTGTGGGCCGGCACGAGCCTGTTCGGCCGCCGCGCCGGCTACATGACCGCGATCCTGTTCACGTTCAGCGCGTTCCTGACCGACTACGCGCAGGAGACGCGGATGTACGAGCTGATGGGGCTGCTCGGGCTGCTGGCGACCGCCGGTTTCTTGCACGGCTTCGTCTACCGACGGCGAAGGTACGTGATCCTGTTCGCGGTCTCGCTGGCGCTGATGTTCTACACCCACACGTGGGGGATCTTCTTCGCCGCCGGCGCGCTGATCGCGCTGATCCCTGTGTATCGCGCCAGCGACGACAAGCGCGGGATCGTGCGCGATGCCCTGTTCGCGTTCGTGGCTGCGGGCGTGCTCTACCTGCCGTGGCTGCCGAACTTCATCTATCAGGCGACCCATACGGGCGACCCGTGGGCACCGTCGCCGAAGCTCGGGGCGCCGGTGCTGATCTCGCGCGACCTGATGGGCGGCGACCGCGTCACCGTCGCGCTCGTGTTCGGCGCGATCTTCGGCTTCATCCCGCTGTTCAGGCGCGCGATGCGGCGCAGCCGGGAGGCGACGCTGATGTGGGCGCTGATCGTGCTGCCGACCGCGACCCTGCTGCTGGCATGGCTCGCCTCGCAGGTCACGCCGGCGTTCATCTCCAGGTACTTCGCGCCAGTGCTGGCGGCGATCATCCTGCTGTTGGCGTTCGGCAACGCGCGCGCCGGAATCCTCGGAATCCTGATGATCGCGGCCTCGGTTCTGTTCCTCTACAACCCCGCATCGGTCGCGCCGCAGTACAAGAGCAACATGCGCGACATCGCCGGCGAGCTGGCGCCGATGCTGCACAAGGGCGACCTCGTGATCGTGAGCCAGCCCGAGCAGACGCCGCTCGCCTGGTACTACTTACCCGCCGGTCTGCGATACGCGAACACGCTCGGACCGGTCCAGGATCCGAGCTATATGAACTGGGTCTACGCGCTCAAGCGCCTCGAGCATGCTCAGCCGGCGGCGACGCTGATGCCGCTGCTGGCCAGCCTCAAGCCCGGTCAGCAGGTGCTGTACGTGCGGCCGATGACCGAGGGCGCGCAGAACTGGGAGGCGTCCTGGACCGAGCTGGTGCGCCTGCGTTCCGCGCAGTGGGGAGCGCTCCTGGCGCATGACCCGAACCTGATCTCGGAGGTGCCCGAGAACGGCTGGGCGCCACACAACTACCGAGGTGCGTGCTGCGTCGCCAACAGCGCGCTTCTATACAGGGTGAAATGACCGCCGGCGCACCCGAGATAACGCGCGAGCACCCGGTCGTCGTGCTCGGCGGGGGTCCCGCCGGGCTCACCGCCGGCTACCTGCTGGCCAAGCAGGGCAAGCCGGTGATCGTGCTCGAGTCGACCGGTCAGATCGGCGGCCTCGCCCGCACCGAGGTTCGCGACGGGTATCGCTTCGACCTGGGCGGCCACCGCTTCTTCACCAAGGTCAAGGAGGTCGACGACCTCTGGCACGAGATCATGAAGGAGGAATTCCTCCGCCGCCCCCGCCAGTCGCGGATCTACTGGAACGACAAGTTCCTCGAGTATCCGCTCCAGGGCATGGACGTGATCCGCAAGCTCGGCCCGGTCGAGCTGCTGCGCTGCGGGATGTCGTATCTGTGGGCGGCGATTAAGCCCAAGGGACGCGAGGACACGTTCGAGCAGTGGGTCTCCAACCGCTTCGGCAAGCGCCTCTACCAGCACTTCTTCAAGACCTACACCGAGAAGCTGTGGGGCGTCTCGACCGACGAGATCCGCGCCGAATGGGCGGCACAGCGAATCAAGGGCCTGTCGTTCTTCAGCGCCGCCAAGGCCGCCTTCTTCGGCAACAAGGGCAACAAGATCAAGTCGCTGATCTCCGAGTTCAACTACCCCCGCTACGGCCCGGGACAGATGTGGGAGCAGATGTCCGATGACATCCGCGCCAAGGGCGGCGAGGTCCGCCTCGACGCGCCGGTGACCGAGATCCGGATCTCCGAGGTGACCGGACGCGTGACCGAGATCGTCGCCGGCGACGAGACCCTGACGCCCTCGTACGTGATCTCCTCGCTGCCGCTGCGCACGACCGTCGGGATCACCCAGCCCGAGGCTCCGGGCGAGGTCCGCGACGCCGCCCGTGGCCTGCGCTACCGCGACTTCCTCACGGTCGCGCTCGTGATCGAGAGCGAGGACCTGTTTCCCGACAACTGGATCTACATCCACCAGCGGGGCGTCAAGGTCCTCCGGATCCAGAACTTCCGCTCCTGGAGCCCATGGATGGTGCCCAACGACACCGACGCCTCGATCGGCATGGAGTACTTCTGCTACGAGGGCGACGAGGTCTGGACCATGCGCGACGACGACCTGGTCGCGATGGCGGCACGCGAGCTCCAGCAGCTCGGCCTGGCCCGCTCCGACAAGGTCAAGTTCGGCTTCGTCGTCCGCGTCCACAAGGCCTATCCGATCTACGACGTCGAATACGCCGACCGCGTGGCCACGATCCGCCGCTGGCTCGAAGGGGTACCCAACCTGATCCAGGTCGGCCGCAACGGCTTGCACCGCTACAACAACTCCGACCACTCGATGTTGACCGCCATGCGGGCCGTCGACAACATTCTCCTGGGCACCCACCATGACATCTGGGCCGTCAACGCCGAGAGCGTCTACCACGAAGAGCACCAGGAACCCGAGCAACCGTACCGGGACGCGCCGGACACGCCAGCAATGGAGCAGCCGCTCTCGTCGGAGCGCTAGCGCGTTGAGAGCGCGCCGCCGCATCGCCCTGCTGGCTTTGCTGGCGGCTCTGTCGCCCGCAGTCGTCCTCCTCAGCGTCCCGGCGGCCGGTCTGCTGGCCCTGCCGTCGGTGGCGGGCGCCCAGACGCCCACTAGTCCGTTCTCGCCCGGCCTGCCGGCGCAGAGCACGACCGCGCCAACCACAACGACCCCGACCGTGCAGACGGTCACCTCCTCATCCTCCTCCTCGTCCGGCGGCGGCCTGAGCGGGAGCGGCGCGATCGCGATCGCCGCCGGCGCGGTCATCGTCCTCGGCGGAATCTCCCTGTTCATCTGGCGCGACGCGCGCCGGCGGGCACCGCTACGCGTCCACGACGCCGGCTTCGGCGCCGGTACGCGTTCCGGGTCCAAAGCGCCCGCGAAGCCGCGGAAGCTGAGTCCGGCGGAGCGGCGGCGGCGGAAGCGGGGGCGGGCTCGGTAGTCGCCCGCTTTGGGGCCGCTTCGCGGCGTCCATGGGGCCGGGTTCCGCTCGCATCCTTGCGAGCGGCTCGGGGTCGGTCGCGGGGGTAGCGCAGCCGTCGTCGGCTTTTCAGCCGCCGCCGTGCCGCGCTTTGGGCTGGGGAGGTCGGGGCGCAGGGATGCGCCCGACCTCCGGGCAGGAGGAGAGGGGCGCAAACGGGGTCAGGAGCGCTCGGAAAACATGCTCAACTTCCCAAAGCCAACTCCGCGCCGGCGGTTTGGGAAATCGAGCATGAATATCGTGCTCAACTTCCCCAAGCGCGAGCCCGCGGTTGGATCTGGGAAGTTGGGCACGTTTTCCGGTCAGAACGCTGACACTCCCCCGCCGGATCGGAGTGGCGCGGCCGAAGGCCAGATCAAACTGGCCCGGCGGGAGGCCAGATCGGAGTGGCGCGACGGGAGGGCGGATCGGAATGGCGCAGCGGGGCGCGGGAGATAACGAACGCATGCGTGTCGAAATATCCCAGGGGTCCCGCCACCAACCGCCCCGCCACCCCCATGTGCTTCAGCGGGACGGAGCGTGCCTGCGTGAGGGTGTCGCCCGCCGGCCATGGATGGCCGGCGGAATGGGCACGGACGAAGCCGGCACAACGAAAGCCGACCGCCCCCGCCACCACCTACCCGCCCCGCTCCGCCCACGTCCCCCGCCACCACCTACTGCCTCGCCGGCCGTCGGACCCCACCCCCCTCGGCCGCCACCCAGTCCTCAGTCAACGTGAGCCAGAACGCGAGCCCCGCAAACTGCCGGTAGCGGCGGAAGGCTCGCTCGATCCCCTTGTCGGTGATGCGCGGATGGCCGCTCAGTCGGCGGTAGGTCGGGCGGGTCCAGGAATCGAGGATCAGGCGGCGGTAGCGGCCCAGCAGCATCATCATGTGGGCGATCGCGTACGGGCCGACGCCGTCGATCGCGAGCAGCCGCTCCGCCACCTCCTCGTCGCTCAGAGCCGGATCCGCGAACGCCTCCAGATCGAGCCGGCGCTCGACCACGTCGAGCGCGAGCTTGCGCAGATATGGACCGCGGTAGCCGGCCCGGGCGACGTCCCGATAGAAGCTGTCGTCCGCCTCCGCGAGCGCCTCGGCGGTCGGGAACGCGCGGCGATCCGCGGCCCCGCCGGCGGGCGTTCCGAGCCGGTCGACGAGGGCTCGGACCATCCGCTGGGTGGCCGACCAGGCGCAGTTGGTCGTGCAGATCGTCTTGACCACGTCCTCGAACACCGTCGGGCTTCGGAGCATTCGCCCCGCCCCGGCCGCGACCCAGGCGAGCGCGGGATCACCGGCAGTGATCAGGTAGAACGCACTGAGGTCCTCGTCGAGCCGGAGCATCTGCCGCAGCTGCGCCACCAGTGCCGGGCGCACCGTCGGCGGGGGCACCGACGCCTGGGGCGAGACACTCAGGGTCGCGTGGCCGTCGCCCGACGCGGTGAGCTGCACCGCCCACGCCCGGCCGCCGGCGAGCAGGGTTGTCTCCATCCGGGACCCGTCGCGCAGGATCAGGTTCGGGGGCAGGTCGGCAACGCCGTGCGAGAGGATCGTGCGGGCGAAGTTGACGCGCTCACCGCCCGCTCCGCAAAGCTCAATCGAGGCCGACCATGCCGCCATCTGCTGAAGCTTCGCGCATCCGGCGTTTCGCACGAAGGAGCTGGCGCTCGACGGTTCGGGTGCTCGAGCCCGTGTGCACCGCCATCTCCGCGTAGCTGAGCCCGAGCGCGTGCAGCCACACGAGCCGCTGCTGGCGCTCGGGCAGATCGGCGACCGCCGCGAGCCGCTCCCGCCGCTCGACCAGCTCCTCGGGTGAGGGCGCCGGCGCCTCGATTCCGTGATCCCCGGCGTGCTCGAGCGCGGCCTCCAGCGATACGCAGCGACCGTTCCGGCGCAGCAGCTTGAACGCCTCGTGGACAGCGGTCCTGACCAGCCACGAGAGGACTGCCTCGCGCGCGACGCGATCGTGGTGGTGGACGAGGCGAATCCACGCGAACTGACACGCGTCCTCGATCACGCTGTCGGGCGCGCGCACGTCTAAGCGCACGAGGCGCTCGAGCCGGGTCGCGAGGGCGCGATACAGCTCGTCGACCGCGCCGAGCCCACCTACGGCCTCCAATTGCGATTGGACAGTCATCGAGTCAAATTGAGACTAATTTGGTGCAGTCAAGCCTAGCAGAGCTCATTCAAATCTGCTAGATTCATTAATACTCAATTAGTCTCAGGAGGAGTCATGCATCTAGCCGCCGTAACGGCCCACCCCGACCTCACCAGCCTCCCCGGAAGCAATGTGCTCCAGCAGCTCGTCAACGGAGCCGAGGCGTGGGCGCTCGCGATCGCGCTGCTCGGTGCGTTCATCGGCGCCGCGCTGTGGGCGGTCGCTTCGCACACGAACAACCACCACTACGCCGCGCGCGGGCGGATGGCGGCGCTGATCTCGGGAGCCTCGGCGCTGGTAGTCGGATCGGCACCGGGACTCGTGAACTTCTTCCAGCACCTCGGGACGACGGCGAAGTGACCCGGCGTCTGACCCTCGCGCTCGCCGCGACATCAGTCGCGCTCGCCGCCGCGCCGGTTGCGCCGGCGGCCGCCAACCCGATCTGCTCGGCCGCCGGCTACCTCAGCGGCGCGGCCGGCAAGGCGTGCACGCTCGTGAGCAATGCGCCGCGCTACATCAAGGCGGGCAAGAAGCTCCTTCGCGGACATCCGCTGGGCGCCGCCAAGACGTTGCTCGGCGGTGGCAGCAGCTCGAACACGGCGAACAGCGGCAATACCGGCGCCGCCACCAGTTCGAGCGCATCAACGGCGATCGGACTCGCCGCGATCGGGGTCTGGGTGATTGGAGGAGCCAAGTTTGCGCTGCACGAGACCGGGACGGTGCTGTCCGAGACGAGCAGCCCGCAGCTCACCAGTACCTGGTTCTCGTCGGCCTACTGGCGCATCGCCGGGATCGCGGCCGTGTTGACCCTGCCGTTCCTGTTCGCGGCGGCGGTGCAGGCCCTGATGCGCTCCGATCTCACGTTGTTGCTGCGCGCGGCGTTCGGCTACCTCCCGCTGGCGCTGCTGGCGGTGAGCATCGCGGCGCCGCTGACGATGCTCCTGCTGGCGGCGTCGGACGAGCTGTCGGCACTCGTCTCCTCGGCGGCCGGCAACGCCGGCGCCCGCTTTCTGAACCGAGCCGCGCTCTCCGTTGGAACGCTCACGGTCCTCACCGGTTCGCCGTTCATCGCGTTCCTCGTCGGCCTGTTCATCGCCGCCGGCGCGCTCGTGCTGTGGCTGGAGTTGCTGATGCGCGAGGCGGCCGTGTACGTGATCGTGCTGATGCTGCCGCTGGTGTTCGCGGCGTTCGTGTGGCCGGCACGGCGGGTGTGGGCGATCCGCGCCGTCGAGACGCTGGTCGCGCTGATCCTCTCGAAGTTCGCGATCGTGGCGGTGCTGTCGCTGGGCGGAGCAGCGCTCGACCACAGCGTCGGACACAGCGTGACCGGCTTCCTCGGCGGGATCGTGCTCCTGATCATGGGCGTGTTCGCGCCCTGGGCGCTGCTGCGCCTGGTGCCGCTGACCGAGCTCGCGAGCGGCGCGGCGGGGGCGCTGCGCCACGAGGCGCGCGCGATGCGGACGCCGGCGATGCTCGCCGAGGCTGGGGCCGACTGGGCGCACGAGCGGTGGGGAGACGAGTGGGCCGGCAGGCTGACCGCCGGGATGCGGCGCCAGGCCGTCGAGGCCGAGGGGCCGGGCGCCGGGCGCGGGACGGAAGCAGTGCCGGGGATCGCGGCCGGTTTTGCGGCAGCCGACAGCGGGACCGCAGCCAACGGCGCGACCGCAGCCAACGGCGAGACCGCAGCCAACGGCGAGACGGCAGCCAACGGCGTGGCGGGAGCCGACGGGGCGGCGCCGGCAAACGGCGCCGGCGGCCAGGCCGCCGCAAACGGAGCGACGGGCGACGACCCACCGTTCGACACCCGCGCCGAGGGCGCGTGGGTGCTCGGACCCGAGGGCGTCGGACAGGCCGTGTTCGGACCCGACCACCCGATCCACGAGCTCGACGACGGGCCCGACCAAGGACCCGATCACCCGGACAGCCCGCCTCCCACCAATCTCAACCCCGACAGCCCCGAGCCGCCAATCTCGCCACCGACGCCCGACCGCCCGCCACCCACCAATCCCAACCCCGACAGCCCCGAGCCGCCAACCTCGCCACCGACGCCCGACCTCCCCGCCACCGACGACCCCAACCTCCTGCCCCCGGACGACCCCACCGCGGGGGGAACGCCATGAGCCCCGGAGAGCGGCTCTCATACCGATTCGGACCACTGGAGCGCCGCGGGATCCTCGGACCGGTCCGCCCCGGCCAAGCCGCGATGCTCGCGCTCGGCGCGCTGCTCGCGATCGCGATCCTCGATCAGGTCCCGACCGCGACGGGGCTGCTGGTGGCGACGCTGCTGTTCGGCGCCGCCGTGGTGCTCGCGGTGGCGCCGGTGGGCGGGCGCACGCTCGAGCAGTGGGCGCCGGTCGTGTCCGCGTTCGCGCTGCGGATCGCGCGGCGCCGCACCCTGTTTCGCTCCGCCACGCCTGCACGCGGCGTCACCACCGGCACCGCCCGCGACATCGGCCACCCCGACCCCGCCACCCCCGCGCCGCTGGGCGGAGTCAGGATCGCCGCGGCCGCCTACCGCGACGGCTCGATCGGCGTCCTGTCCGAGCACGGCGGTCGCAGGCTGACGGCGGTACTCGCCTGCCGGGTGGTGGCTTTCTCACTACTGGACCCGGATGCGCAGGAGCGCCGGCTGGCCCGCTGGGGCCTCGTCCTGTCCGGCGCCGCCAGCACCCCGATCCGCCGAATCCAGTGGCTCGAGCGGACCGCGCCGGCGCAGGGCGACGAGCTCGCCCGCTGGCTGCACGCTGAGCGGGATCCGGCTGTGCCCCTGCGCGGCACGCCGATGATCGAGTCCTACCTGGAGCTGATCGGCACGACCGCCAGGGTGACTCAGGAGCACGAGGTCCTGATCGCGGTGCAGATCGACGCCCGCCGCGTCCGCGACCGCGGCGCGAGCGCCGCGACGCAGGCCCTGATCGAGCAGACCGAGCGGGTCGCGCAGGGTCTCGAGGCGTCCGAGGTGTCGGTGCTGGGGGCGCTCTCTACGGGCCAGCTCGCGCGGGCGCTGCGCACGGCCTTCGACCCCTACGCCCGGGCCGAGCTGACCGCGTTGCAGATCGCCGACCCGAGCCGCGACGGCGTGGCCGAGAACAACGCTTGGCCGCTGGCGGCGCGCGAGTCCTGGGACCACTACCAGAGCGACGGCGCCGTGCACGCGACCTACTGGATCGGCGGCTGGCCGCGGATCGATGTCTCGCCGATGTTCATGGACGCGTTGCTCGGCCGCTCGAGCACGGTGCGAACGGTCGCGGTCACATTCGAGCCGATTCCGCCGGAGCGCTCGACGCGCGAGGTCGAGGCCGCGATCACCCGCGACCGGGCCGACCGCGATCTACGCCACCGCTTCGGCCAGTCGGAGACCGCGCGCCAGCGCCAGGCGCAGGAGGCAACGGTGCGCCGCGAGGCGGAGCTCGCCGCCGGTCACAGCGAGGTCCGCCTCGCCGGCTTCGTGACCGTCTCCGGCCGTGACCGCGACGATCTGCGCCGCGCGTGCTCGGAGGTACTCGAGCACGCGGCGCGGGCACGGCTCGAGCTCCACCGCATGTACGGACAGCAGGCCGACGCGTTCACGTTTACGCTGCCGCTCTGCCGGGGCCTGAAGTGAGCCTGCGCCTCGCCGAGCGACCCGGCCACCGCTGCACCACCCGTCACGCGCAGGCGATCTACCCGTTCATGGCCGCCGGCGGCCTCGGCGGCCGCGGCGTGTTCATCGGGCGCGACTCGGCCGGTGGCGCGTTCTGCTACGACCCGTGGGCCCTGTACGGCGAGGGCTCGCTCGATGATCCGAACGCGATCGTGCTCGGCAAGCTCGGCCAGGGCAAGAGCGCGCTGGTCAAGACTCTGCTGTGGCGGATGCTGCTGTTCGGCCGGCGCGCGTTCGTGCTCGACGTCAAGCGCGAGTACGGCCCGCTGTGCGACGCGGTCGGCGTCAGGCCGGTGTCGCTGGTGCCCGGCGGCGGCGTGCGGCTGAACCCGCTCGCGTCGCGACCGGAGGAGCACGCCCAGCTCGAGCTGCTGCGAGCAATCGCGGTCACCGCGCTGAACGGCCCTCTGACTCAGATCGAGGCGGCCGCGCTCAGGGAGGCGCTGCGGACCGTCCGGACCCGCGCCGGCACCGAACCGACGCTGCCGGAGATCGCGGCGCTCCTGTTCGCGCCGCTGAGCGACATGGCCGAACGGCTGCAGACCACGCCCGATGCGCTCGCCGCCGACTCCCGCCGCGCCGCGCTCGCGCTCCAGGACCTCTGCGAGGGACCTCTCAAGGGCATGTTCGACGGCCCCACCACGCCCGGACTCGACCTCGACGCCAGGTTGCTCGTGCTCGACCTGCACGCCGTCCGCGACTCGCCCGCGGTCGGCATCCTGATGGCCTGCGCGACCGCCTGGATGAGCGCGCTGCTGGCGCGTATGGCCGAGCGGCCCGGCCGCGAGCGGCTGATCAACGTCGCCGATGAGTCGTGGAAGATCGTCCAGCACACGGGGCTCGGCGAGTGGTTTCAGTCGAACTTCAAGCTCGCCCGACAGTTCGGGGTCATGAACCTGGTCGTGCTCCACAAGCTCGCGGACCTCCAGGCCGCCGGCGACGCCGGCTCGCGCGCGGCGCGAATCGCCGAGGGGCTGATCGCGGACGCCTCGACGCGGATCGTCTACCACCAGGACGAGAGCCAGGTGCCGCTGACGAGGACACTGCTCGGACTTTCGGAGACCGAGGCCCAGCTGATCTCGATGCTGTCCGCCGGGCAGGCGCTGTGGCGGGTGGGCTCGCGCTCGTTCGTGGTGCAGCACTACCGCTCGCGGCTCGAGACCGAGCTCACGAACACGGACACCGGGATGCAGGCGAGCGCGAGCGCGGGACTCCGCGGACGGCGGGAGGCGGGCAGCGATGAGTGATTCTCGGACGGGCGGCGGCGTGTCGGATCTGGCGATGTTGGTCGCGATCGGCACGGCGGTCGCCGTCGGCCTTCTCGTCTGGCTGTGGGGCGGAGTCGCGGGCGTCGTGTTCGGTGGCGGCTGGCCACACCTCGCCGCGGGCCAGGCGCCCGGCGTGCTCACCCGCCTGCCCGCGCACCTGGACGATCCCGCCGCCGCGTGGCCGCCGGTATCGCGCTCGCGTCTGCCGGGTCCGGCCGGCTTCTACGCGGCGCTGGCGCTGGTGGCCGCCACCGCCGGGGTCGCGGTGCGCGTCGCGGCGCGGGCCGGGGTGTTCGCGCTCGCGCGGGGCCGCAATTCCGGCGCGGCGTGGGCCAGCGCGGCCGATCTACGTGCTCTGCGCATCCGCCCTCGCGTCCGCCCCGCCACCGCTCGCCTCGCCCTCGGCCGCCGCCACGGCCGCCTGCTGCACGCCGAGCAGCGCCACGCCCTGGTCGCGTTCGGCCCGCCGCAGTCGGGCAAGTCGGCCGGACTCGCGGTCCCGGCCCTGCTCGAGTGGGACGGGCCGGCGATCGCGTCCTCGATCAAGACCGACCTGCTCGCGACCACGATCCGCCGCCGCCAGGCGCTCGGCCCGGTGTTCGTGTTCGACCCGTTCCTGCTCGCCGGCACCGATTCACACACCTGGTCTCCCTTGCGCGGCGCCGGTACCTGGGACGGCGCGCTCGAGGTCGCGTGGCGATTGGCCTCGGCCGGCGAACTCGATCAGCGCGGGGTCGACGGCGGTGACTTCTGGGCGCTGGCGGCCGAACAGCGGCTCGCACCGCTGCTGTACGCGGCGGCGGGCACCGGCGCAACGATCGAGGATCTCGTCCGCTGGACGTACGGACAGGGCACGCGCGAGCTCCACCGAGCGCTCGACCGGCTCGCCGAACAGGCCCACGACGAGACCGACCGCGCCGGCGCTCGCGCCGCCTACGACGCGGTCAGGGCGTTCGAGGCCCAGGCCGATCGCACCCGGTCGTCGATCGAGGCAACCGCCCAGACGTTGCTACGCGCCTACCGGTTCGCGCGCGTCACCCGCTCGGCGCGATCCTGCCAGATCACCCCAGACCGGCTGCTCGACGAGCCCACCACCCTGTATCTGATCGGCGACGCGAAGGCATCGAAGCTGCTGCGCCCGATCTTCCTCGCGCTGCTGTCCGAGATCGTCGACCGCGCATACGAGCGCGCGACCCTGGCCGGCGGCCGGCTTCGACTGCCGCTGCTGCTGTGCCTCGACGAGGCCGGCAACGTCGCGCCGCTGCCCAGCCTCGCCGAGATCGCATCGACCGCCCCGAGCCACAACATCCAGCTGGTCTCGATCTTCCACGACCTGGCCCAGGCGAGGAGCCGCTACGGCGCTCAGGCGGAGACGGTCGTCAACAGCCATCGCGCGCGGATGCTGCTGCCCGGGGTGGCGGACCTCGAGACGCTGCGCTACTTCGCGGGCCTGGTCGGCGAGGAGGAGGCGCCGGATCTGACTCGCACGAGCGGCAGCGGCGGCACGACCCGCTCGACCGCGCGCCGCCGCCGGCCGCTGGTCGCGCCCGAGGCCCTGCGCCAGCTACCCGACGGCCACGCGCTGCTGCTGTACGGCCGGATCGCGCCGACCGAGGTCGCCTTGCGGATGTGGTTCGCCGACCGCCGGCTGCGGAGACTGGCGGGTGCGCGGTGAGCTGGTCCGAGCCCGACGACGGACGGTGGGACGAGCTCGGCGGCGATCCCGACGATCCCGACACTCGCCGCTGGCCGATGAACTGGAACGGTCTGTATCCGCGCGAGCGGTGGCGGTGGTTCGAGCAGCTGTGGACAGATGTGTGTGCGCTGCGCGAGCGCTACCGCCTATCGGTCCGTTCGGGCTGGTGGCAGGACCAGCTGCAGGTCGAGGCCCTGGCGGCGCTGGCGGCGTGGGTGCAGCGCTACGACACCGGCGAGTGGGACGACCCGCCGGGCAAGCTCTCGCTGCTGTACGACCTCGAGCGAGTCGGCTCCCTGCTGCGCGAGGGCAACGAGCCGTTTCACCCCGACCGCGACCGGCTGGCGTTCGCGCGGCACCTGATCGAGATCGGATGCCAGCCGCCGCCCGGGAGGGAGCCGGGGTGAGGCTGCGATATTTGCGTGATCTCTGCGCCCACCGCGTTCCCCCTCGGTGCCGCGGTCACGCTCGAGCAGCTCGACCTCGATCCGCACCCGATCCTCGCCCGCCTCCGGCTGGCAGAGCCGGTGTCGTGGCTGCCCGCCTTCGGCGGCTGGCTCGTGACCCGCCACGACCTCGCGCTGCAGGTGATGCGCGACGAGCTCATGTTCACGGTCGACGACCCGCGGTTCTCGACCGCGCAGGTCATCGGCCCGAGCATGCTGAGCCTCGACGGCGACGAGCACGCGCGCCACCGCGCTCCGTTCGTGGCGCCGTTCCGCCCGCTTCAGGTGCGCGACCGGTTCGCCGCCCCGGTGCAGGACCAGGCGCAAGCGCTGATCGCCGAGTTCGCGCCCGGCGGCTCCGCCGAGCTCCGGCGCGCGTTCGCCGGCCCGCTGGCGGCATCAATCGTCGCCCGGGCGCTCGGCCTCGACCCGGGCGAGACATCCATGGTGCTTGGCTGGTACGACGCGATCGTCGCCGCGGTGACCTCGATCACGGCCGGCCATGGAATCACCGTCGAGGGACAGCAGGCGTTCGCCGCGCTGCGCGCCCGCCTGCAGAGCGTGATCGATAAAAGCGAGGACTCGTCGCTGCTATCGGCGGCAGCGGCTGACTCGACTCTGACCCCCGACCAGATCGCCTCCAACGCGGCCGTGCTGCTGTTCGGCGGGATCGAGACGACCGAGGGAATGATCGCCAACGCGGTTCTGCATCTGCTGGCAGACGAGCGCGGGCTCGAGCGGGTGCGCGCCGAGCCCGAGCTGGTCGCGGCCGCGATCGAGGAGTCGCTGCGCCTCGAGCCCGCCGCGGCTGTGATCGACCGCTACGCGACCACCGACGTGGCGCTCGGCGGCGCCGCGATCGCGCGCGGCGACCTGGTGCGGGTCTCGCTCACCGCGGCGAACCGCGACCCGGCCGTGTTCGAGCACCCGGACCGCTTCGACCTGGACCGAGGCCGCGCCCGCCGCCAGATCGCGTTCGCGTACGGGCCCCACGTGTGCGTGGGCATCCATCTGGCGCGGCTCGAGGCACGCGTGGTGCTCGCCACCCTGCTCAGCCGCCTGCCGGGGCTGTGCCTCGACCCCGACCGCCCCTCGCGGGTGCGCGGCCTGGTGTTCCGAAAGCCGCCGACACTCCACGTCCAGTGGTGCCCGCCCCATTGACAGGCCTCCCCCCGGCTGCGGGATGATCCGTGTCATCGAACCCGACAACCACTGGAGGATTTCCGGATGGCGCTTACCTCAGGCGCAGCATGTAAGTCGCACCACCGCCCCCACGCGGCCCCGATCCACCACGCCGACACCGACCTACGCCTTCCCTGCCACGAGCTCACGTCCAAGGGGATGAGCCCGGAGACCGCGTACGAGCTGATCACCAGCGACCTGCTGCTGGACGGGCAGGCGCGCCTCAACCTGGCGACGTTCGTGACCACCTGGATGCCCTCGATCGCGTCCCGCCTGATGGCGGACACCGCCGACAAGAACATGATCGACAAGGACGAGTATCCGCGCACCGCGGACATCGAGGAGAAGTGCGTCAGCATCCTCGCCGACCTCTGGAACTCGCCCGAGCACGAGAACGCCACCGGCTGCTCGACTACCGGTTCGAGCGAGGCGGCGATGCTCGCCGGCATGGCCGCGAAGTGGCGCTGGCGCGAGCGGATGCGCGAGGCAGGTAAGCAGACCGATCGCCCCAACCTGGTGATGGGCGCCAACGTCCAGGTGTGCTGGGAGAAGTTCTGCCGCTACTGGGACGTCGAGCCGCGGCTCGTGCCGATGGAGGGCGAGCGCTACCACCTCGGCGCGCCCGAGGCCGTCGCGCAGTGCGACGAGAACACGATCGGCGTGGTCGCGATCCTCGGCTCGACCTTCGATGGCAGCTACGAGCCGGTCAAGGAGATCGCCGACGCGCTCGACCAGCTCGACCACGACAAGGGTCTCGACATCCCGGTCCACGTCGACGCCGCCTCGGGCGGGTTCGTGGCGCCGTTCATCCAACCGAACCTCGCCTGGGACTTCCGGATCCCGCGCGTGAAGTCGATCAACGCCTCCGGCCACAAGTACGGGCTCGTCTACCCCGGCGTCGGCTGGGCGATCTGGCGCGACGTCGACGCCCTGCCCCGCGACCTCATCTTCAACGTCAACTACCTCGGCGGCAACATGCCGACCTTCGCGCTCAACTTCTCGCGCCCCGGCAGCGAGGTCGTGGCCCAATACTTCATGTTCACGAGCCTCGGCTTCGAGGGCTACCGCCGCGTGATTCAAGATGCCCAGGACGTCGCCCGCTACATCGCGCAGGGCGTCGCCGAGCTCGGGCCGTTCCGCCTGATCTCCGACGGCAGCGACCTGCCGGTGTTCGCGTTCGCGCTCAACCCCGAGGTCGTGAACTACACCGTCTACGAGGTCTCCGACCGCCTGCGCCAGGCCGGCTGGCTGGTGCCGGCCTATTCCTTCCCCGAGAACCGCCAAGACCTCGACGTGCTGCGGATCGTCGTCCGCGCCGGCATGAACCACGAGATGGCGGACCTGCTGCTCACGCACCTGCAGGAGCAGACCCACTTCCTGCAGTCACTCACCGCGCCACTGCCCGGCGAGCACCGCAAGGCGTTCGCGCACTGACGGCAGGCGCGGTTCCGTCACCGGCGCCCCCTTGGCGCCGGTGGCGGGGCGGCGTGCGGGTGATGGACTTGTTTGCGGTCGCGTTCCGTAGTGGCGCCTTTGGTGGCTAATGGGGCGCCTTTGGGGTGGCTTTGGCGGGGCGGGATTGGTGGCGGGGCGCCGCCGGGTCGGGCGGCGGGCTGGTAGCGGAGACGGTTGGCTCTCGCGCGACCCCAGGGATATTTCTGGCCGCCGGCGGGAGTTATCTCCCAACCCGCCCGCCGCGCCACCCCGAGCCGGCGAGAAGTGTCAGTGCTCTGACCGACAAACCTGCCCAACTTCCCAAGTCAAGTCGGCGGCCCGCAGTCTGGGAAGTTGAGCACGACAGTCATGCTCAATTTCCCAAACGCCGTCGGCCCAAGCCAGTTTGGGAAGTTGAGCACGTTCTGATCCCGACACATCGGCCGCCACAGAGGCCCGGAATGCGGGCCGAACGTGGTGGCGCGGAGCGAACGGAGTGGCGCCGCCGGAACGTGGTGGCGGCCGAACGGAGTGGCGCCGCCGGAACGTGGTGGCGCGCGAAGCGAACGGAGTGGCGCCGCCGGAACGTGGTGGCGCAGGCCGAACCGGAGGGCGCGGACCGTCAGTCGGCCGCGTTCGCGCTCCCGGTACGCCGGCGCCGCCCGCCCCGCCCCCTCCCGGCGCCGTTCAAATCCGCCCACCCGCGACGCGCGCGATGGTCGCAGCGAAGCGACCGCCGGCCATCGCCACCACCTAGACCACCGCCGCCAGCCGCCTCCCCGCCGCCTCCAGCTCCGCCACCGTGCTCGCCTCCATCACCGCCTGCAGATCCAGCACCCGCGCCCCGAACGCGTCGAGCCGGCGGCTGCCGACGACCGCGTGGCAGGGCACGCCGGCCTGGCGCGCCCGGGTCGCCACCTCGGACACGAGCTTGCCCGCGAGGCTCTGCTGGTCGAGCCGTCCCTCCCCGGTCACCACCGCCCGCGCCGCCAGCATCCGGGGATCGAACTCGATCGCGTCGAGCACGAACGAGGCGCCCGGCACGAGCTGGGCTTCGAACGCCGCCCACAGGCCGCCAGCGAGGCCACCCGCCGCGCCGGACATCGGCACGCCCCGCGGGTCCCGCTCGAGCCGACCCGCGAGGGCGTGCAACCGCTTCGTCAGCCGGCTGACGTCGGCTGGGCCGGCGCCCTTCTGGGGCCCGAATACACGGGCAGCGTCCTCGAACGGGGTGCGCACGTCGCTCAGCACGATCAGGCGGGCGCCGCGCAGCCCGCCCCGCTCGAGCAGGGCGCGGACCGCGCCGGCGCCGCCGTCGGTGGTGGCGCTGCCGCCGACGCCGACGTAGACGACCTCGGCGCCGCCGTCGATCGCTGTGGCGATCAGCTCGCCGGTCCCGAAGGTGGTCGCCGCGAACGCGTCTCGCTCGGAGGGATCGACCAGGTGAAGTCCGCTCGCGGCGGCCGTCTCGACGACGCCGAGCGCGCCCGCCAGACCCAGCGGCGCCTCGATCTCGCGCCCCAGCGGGTCGTGCGCCGACGCCGAGAAGATCTCCAGCTCGAGCGGTCCCGCGAGCGCCTCGACCGTCCCCTCGCCGCCATCGGCGACCGGACAGAGATCGACCGGCACGCCCGCGTCGCTCAGGCCGGCGCCGATCGCAAGCGCCACCTCGGAGGCGCGGAAGGTGCCCTTGAACGAGTCCGGCGCGACCAGGATCGTCGTCGGGATCCCGCCGATCACACGTTCATCTGCTCGAGCAGGCACTCCCGCGGCGACTTGTCATCGCGCCAGCGGAGGATCTTGGTGCCGTGGCGGATGCGTCCGCCGCTGACGTGGTCGAAGGTCACCTCGACGACCAGCTCGGGGCGCAGCTCGATCCACTCGAGCTCCTTCTCGTTCTTCCACCGGCTGGGGTCGCCGTGGCCGCGATGGCCGGTCTCGTATGGCGCCAGGCGGCCGATCAGGGCGCGCTTCTCCGCCGCTCGAAGACCGGACGAGTGCCCGACCACGTGCAGTTCGCCGTCCGCGTCGTACAGCCCGAGGATCAGCGACCCGACCGTGTCGGCCTCCTTGCCCGGCCGGTAGCCGACCACGACCGTGTCGATCGTCCGCGCCCGCTTGACCTTCACCATGCCGACGCGCTGGCCGGGCCGGTACGGCGCCTCGATCTCCTTCGCGACGACGCCCTCGCCGCTGCGCAGCCACGGCTCCGCGTCGGCCCGTTCCCGGGTTGCCGGGGTCACGTCGATGTGGTCGCCGGCGAGGCGTTCGAGCGCCGCGCGACGGTCCGCGAACGGTGCCGAGAGCAGCGACTCGTCGCCGTCGGCGAGCAGATCGAACGCGACGTATCGCGCCGGCGTGGTCGCCGCCAGCATCTCGATCCGGGACTGGGCCGGGTGGATCCGCTGCTGCAGCGCGCCGAAGTCCTGTCCGCCGTCGGCCCCGTCGATCACGATCTCGCCGTCGAGGACGTACCGGCCCGGCGGGAAGGCCAGCTCGGGGAAGTAGCGCGACAGTGGCTTGCCGCCCCGCGACTGGATCGTCACCGACTCGCCGTCGACGAACGCGATCGCCCGGAAGCCGTCGTACTTGGGCTCGTAGGACCACCGCTCGCCGGTCGGGAGCTCAGTTTTCGACCGGGCCAGCTGGGGCTCGATCGGCGGTTTCAGCGGCAGCGCCAAGACGGTCGCGATCCTACCGCTACGATCCAAACATGCCCGCCGAGCACGCCACCGCCGCCGAGGAGGAGTACCTCGAGACGCTGTACTGGCTGTTCGAGGCGGGATTGCCGATGACCGGCGCCAACATGGCGCGCGCGATGCAGCTGTCGGCGCCGACCGTGCACGAGATGCTGCGCCGGCTCGAGCGCGACGGCTATGTCGCCCGCAACGCCGAGCGCGCGATCGAGTTCACCGGCCCCGGCCGCGAGCACGCCGAGCGGATCGTCAGCCGTCACCGGATGATCGAGCGCTTCCTGACTGACGTCGTCGGGGTCCCGTGGGATGACGTGCACGAGGAGGCCGAGCAGCTCGAGCACGCGATGACGCCGCGGTTCGAGGCGTATGTGCGGGCCGCCGTGGGCGACGCCCGGACCTGCCCGCACGGCCATCCAATCCGGGTCGGCGAGCGGATCGACGGGGTCCCCCTGGCCGACTGCGTGGTCGGCGCCAGGGTGACGATCCTGCGGCTGGAGAACGAGGCGGAGGATCTCCTCCACTACCTGAGGAACGCGGGGATCGAGCCGGGGCTGCAGGGGCGGGTCACCAGCAACGACGGCGAAGTCGTGACCGTCGACACCGGCGGCGAGATGGCGACCGTGACCGTGAGCGTGGCCGAGACGGTCTCGGTGCTCGCGGACCCATCGCCCCCGGCGCGTACGGCGCTTCCGGAGCAGCTCGTGCTGGGCCGCGAGCGCTACGGACGCTGAGCCGCGGGAAGCGCCCGCGAACCTGCCAGCCACCGCGCGAGCTGCTCGTAGATCCCGGGGTGGTTGAGCAGGTCGAAGTGGTGCGCGCCGCCCAGGTGGCGGTAGTGCTGCACCGGAAAGCGCAGCCGCTCGCCGCGCCCGCCATGATCCCAGGCGCTGGCGCGCAGCACCAGCAGGTCGCCGAGGGTCCGGCCGACCGGTGAGCCGGCGGCGCGTGAGACGGTGGCGCCGACGAAGTAGTGGTTGGCGGTCGGCAGGAACGAGACCTCTCGGCCGGCGTTGCGCAGGAACGCGTCGCAATCCTGGTCGCGCCAGCACTCGTCCACCAGATAGCCGTAGCGAAGGTCCTTGATGCCGACGCTGCGGCGGTTCAGCATGTTCGCGAACGGACGCGTCTCCGGCACCGCCCGCAGCGCCGAGCTGGCGACGTTGACGGCCTGCTCGAGCGCTGCGCCTCGGTGAGGCGCGCCGAGCGTGAACACGTGCCGGACCTTGCCCGGCCAATCGCTGTCGAGGCCGTAGTGGCAGGCGCTGCGCGCCACTAGACCGCCCATCGAATGGCCGATCAGTGCGATCTCCAGGACCTCGACCGGCCACGCCTCGGTGAGCCTGGTGAGCAGGTCGGCGAGCATCCGGCCGTTCTCGGAGATGTGCAGGCCGGTGTTGTAGCGTAGGTAGAGCGGCGTATAGCCGAGCTCGGCCCGCATTCTCGACCCGTACGGGGCGTGACGAGAGGCTCCGAGCCTCCATGCCTCGTCGGTCTCGCCCAGTCCGTGCACGAACACGGCCAGCCGCGGGGTGGCGTCCGGGAACGCGTCGGCGATCGCATCGGATCCGATCGCCACGTTCGCGCGCCCCTTACGCACGGTCATCGCGAGGGCGAGCGCGTTACCGCGGTGGCGGAGCATGTCGCCGAGCGCGCCGTTCAGCGCGCCGACTGTGATCCTCCCGGCCCGCGACTCGGCGAGCGACGGCGCGTCGGCCGGACGGGTCTTGCCGGCGGCCAGGGCGCCTCCGCGGGCGATCAGCGCGACCGAGCCGCGCACGGCCGTGTACGCGCCGCGCGCGATCAGATCGTGGGTCTCGCGCACCGGAGCGGCGCCCGGTCCGATCGCCGTGAACACACGGTCTGCGATCGCCTCGTGCATGTCCCGCGCCTGGCCGGCGATGCCGGCGAGCGCCACGCCCGCCAGATCCCCAAGGGCGGTGATTTCCTCAGACGACCGCATCCGGGTCTGGCTCCGGACCCATCGGGGTCAGACGGCATCCGGGCTGGGGGTCCGTCCCATCACCTCGGCGTAGGCGGCGGCCAGCCGCGTGACACCTTCCTCGATCTCCTCCGGCGTGACGCCCGAGTAGGCAAGTCGCAGGCTCGATTCGCCCCCTTCGAGGACGAAGTCGGTGCCCTTGACGAACTGCACCCCGCGCTGGGCGGCGGCCGGGAACATCGCCGCGACGTCGGTGCCCCGCGGCAGCTCGACCCAGAGGAAGTAGCCGCCCTCGGGCTCGACGAACCTGGCATCCGGAAGCTCGCGGCGGAGCGCCTCGGTCAGCGTGTTCGCGCGCTCGCGGAGCGCCCGCTTGACGGTCTCAATCGAGCGCTCGAGCGCGCCGGAGCGACAGAACTCGTACACGATCCCCTCGGCCAGCATGTTCGGCGAGATGTAGGTGCCCGTCGCGAGCTTCGCCACCTGGGCGATCAGCTCGGCCGGACCGACCAGGTACCCGACCCGGACACCGGGGCAGATCGTCTTCGAGAACGAGGACGCGTACACGACCGTGTCCGGCGCCGTCGAGAGCATCGTCGCGAGCGACTCGCCCTCGAACCGGAGCGCGCCGTAGGGGTCATCCTCGAAGATCGTGAAGCTGTGCTCCCGGGCCAGCTCGATCAGCCGGTCGCGCTTGGCGCCCGACAGCGTGTAGCCGGCCGGGTTCTGGAAGTTGGGGATGATGTGGGCCAGCTTCGGCTGCGCGCCGGCGATCAGGACCCGCTCGAGCGCCGCCACGTCGATCCCGTCGGGCTCGAGCTCGACGGCCCGCACGTCGGCGCCGCGGCTGCGCAGCGACAGCAGTGTGCGGTCGTACGTCGGGCGCTCGACGATCACGGCGTCGCCCGGCCGCACGAGCGCGTCGAACAGGAACGCGTCGGCCTGCATCGAGCCGTTGGTTACGAGCACCTGCTCAGGCTCGACCTGGTGGCGCTCGGCGATCCACTTGCGTAGCGGCGGGTACCCGATCGAGGTCCCGTAGGCCGTGATGCCGGCGGGATCGTTCGTGAACACGCTCTGGGCGGCCGTGCGGAGTCCCTCGACGTCCACGATGTCGAGCGACGGGGCACCGCGCGCAAATGAGATCGTGGACGGCACCCGATGAAGAGTACCCGGGAGACGACGTTCAGGCGGCGGCGCCGAGTAGGGAGACCGCGAGCTCGGCGACCTGGGTCGGAGTTCGGCCGACGCGCACGCCCTTGCTCTCCAGCATCTCGGCCTTGGCGGCAGCGGTTCCCCGGGAGCCCGAGACGATCGCGCCGGCATGGCCCATCGTCTTCCCCGGCGGCGCCGTGAACCCGGCGATGTAGGCGACCACCGGCTTGGAGACGTTGGCGGCGATGAACTGTGCCGCCTGCTCCTCGGCGTCGCCGCCGATCTCGCCGCACATCACGATCAGCTCGGTCTCGGGGTCGTCCTGGAACATCCCGATCACGTCGATGAAGTCGGTGCCCGGCACCGGGTCGCCGCCGATCCCGACGATCGTCGAGTTCCCGAACCCGCTCTGCGCGAGGACGTTGCCGATCTGGTAGGTGAGCGTGCCAGAACGCGACACGACGCCGACGTTGCCCTCGCGGAAGAACGCGGCCGGGATGATCCCCACGTTCGCCTTACCCGGCGACAGGATTCCGGGGCAGTTGGGTCCGACCAGCCGCGCCCGTCCGTTCTTCTTGATGATCTGGTAGGTGCGCAGCTCGTCGTGCGCGGGGATCCCCTCGGTGATCGCGACGATCAGCGGGATCCCGGCGTCCTCGGCCTCGAGGATCGAGTCGGACGCGAACCGCGGCGGCACGAAGATCATCGCGGTGTTCGCGCCGGTGCTCTCGACAGCGTCGTGGAAGGTGTCGAAGACCGGGATTCCCTCGACGTCCTGGCCGCCCTTGCCGGGGGTCACGCCGGCGACGACCTGGGTGCCGTACTCGCGGTCGCGCAGCGCGTGGAAAGTGCCCTCGCGCCCGGTGATGCCGGACACGCACAGCTTCGTTTCGATGCCGACGAGAATGCTCATGCCGCGCTCGCCAGCTCGACCACCTTGTGCGCCGCGCCGTCCATCGTCGATTCGCTGTGCACGTTGGGAAGCTTCGCCTCGGCCAGCAACCGCCTGCCCTCCTGGTCGTTGGTGCCGTCGAGGCGGACCACGAACGGGACCTGTGGGTTGATCTGCGCGAACGCCTCGATCAGGCCCCGCGCCACCTCATCGCAGCGGGTGATGCCGCCGAAGATGTTGAACAGGACGGCCTTGACATTGGGGTTGGAGAGGATCACCTCGACCGCGCTGGTGATCGCCTCTGCCTTTGAGCCGCCGCCGGCGTCGAGGAAGTTCGCCGGCGCGCCGCCGGCCTGCGCGACCACGTCGAGCGTCGACATCACGAGCCCGGCGCCGTTGCCGAGGATTCCGATGTTGCCGTCCAGCTTCACGTACGTCAGGTCCCGCTCCTTGGCCATGCGCTCCTGCGGGTCCTCGGCGGAGATGTCCCGGAGCGCCGCGTTGTCGGGGTGGCGGAAGAGCGCGTTGTCGTCGAGCGTGACCTTCGCGTCGAGCGCGCGGACATCTCGCTCGGGGGTCACGATCATCGGGTTGACCTCGACCAGCGTCGCCTCCTCCTGGACGAACACCTCGTACAGCTTGGTCAGCATCGCGCCCACCGGGCGCACGACGTCGGCGTCGACGCCGGCCTCGAACGCCAGCCGCCGGCCGTGGAAATCCTGGAACCCGAGCAGCGGGTCGACGTGCAGGCGCGCGATCGCGTCGGGGTCGGACTCCGCCACCTCCTCGATGTCCATCCCGCCCTTGGTCGAGAGCATCAGCAGCGGCGCCTTCGCCGAGCGGTCGAAGATCACCGAGGCGTAGTACTCGCTGGCGATCTGCGAGGCGGCCTCGATCCACAGCTCGTGAACCGTCAATCCGCGGATGTCCATCCCCAGGATCGCGTCCGCGTGCCGCCGCGCCTCGTCGCGGTCCTGCGCCACCTTGATGCCGCCGGCCTTGCCGCGGCCACCGATCTGTACCTGCGCCTTGACCACGCACGGATACCCGATCTCATCGGCCGCGGACACGGCCTCGTCGACGGTGGTCGCGGCGCTTCCGGCCGGTACCGGGACGCCGTGGCGGGCGAACAGCTGCTTGCCCTGATATTCGAGAAGGTCCATGACGGTCGGCACTCTAGTAAATCGGCGCCGATCGGCAGGGGCACCGCGACGCAGCAGCCTTGATCGGCGTGGCATTATGCCCGCCCGATGGCGATCCCAAAGCAAGTCTCATTCGTTACGTTCGATGTCTACGGCACGCTGATCGACTGGGACACCGGCGCCTACGACGCGTTCGCGACCGAAGCCTCGCGCGACGGCTTCACACTCGAGCGCGATGAGCTGATCCCCCTGTTCCACGAGGTCCAGCAGAAGATCGAGGCGGGCTCGTACGAGCTCTACGCGGAGGTCCTGCGCCGCACGGCGGTCGAGATCGCCAAACAGCTCGGTTGGCCCCTGGAACCTTCACGCTCCGGCTTCCTGCCCGACTCGGTCCAGCGCTGGCCTCCGTTCAAGGAGACCAACCAGGTGCTCCAGAAGATCGCGAAGAAGTACAAGGTCGGCCTGATCTCGAACATCGACGACAAGCTGCTCGGGCAGACCCGCCGCCACATCCCGCTCGACTTCGATCTCGTCGTGACCGCGCAGCAGGTGCGCTCCTACAAGCCCGACCCGGCGCACTTCACCGAGTGCGAGCGCCGGATCGGGGGCAAGAAGGGTTGGGTGCACATCGCGGCCAGCTATTACCACGACGTCGAGCCCTGCCTGAAGAAGAAGATCCCGGTGATCTGGGTCAACCGCTCCAGGCAGCAGCTCGATTCAGGGCAGAAGAAGCCCGACGCGGAGGTGTCGAGCCTGCGCGACGCGGCGAAGCTGATCGCTGTGACCTAGCGAGTTGCAGGTCGTCGCGCTCAACGCCGACGTGATCGTGTTCATCAGCCGCGTCTGGCAGACCGCCTGCACGGCAGTCCGCGCCGGCGACGAGGGGTTCGTGATCGACTCGCCGGTGTTCCCGGACGAGCTCGAGGCCGTGCCGGCAATACTGGACCAGGCCACTTTCCCCGTCTCCGGCCTGCTCGTGACCCACGCCGACTGGGACCACCTGCTCGGCCGGCTCGCGTACCCCGACGCCGCGCTCGGCTGCGGAGGGGCGACCGCCGCACGGCTCGAGGCCGATCCGGGCGCCGCGGCGCGCGATCTACGCGCGTTCGACGAGGAACACTACGTCTCGGGACGCCCGGCGCCGGGGCTGGACGACCTGCAAGTGTTGCCGGTGCCGGGACGGGTGGGGTTGGGCGGCCAGGAATTGGAAATGCACCCGGCGGCGGGGCATACGGGCGACGGCGTCGCGTTCTGGCTGCCGTGGTTGGGGGTACTGATTGCCGGCGACTATCTGTCGCCGGTCGAGATCCCGATGATCTCCGCGGCCGGCGGATCGCTGGACGAGTACGTGGCGACCCTCGGGCGGCTGCGGCCGCTGGTGGCACGGGCCGAGACCGTGGTGGCGGGGCACGGCGGACCGATGCCGCCCGATCGAGCGATCGACTTGCTCGATCAGGACCTGGCCTACCTGGAGGAATTGCGGGTCGCGGGAGCGGCGGCGGAGCTGCCGGCGGGACGGAACAACGATGTGCAGCGGCGGATCCATGCGGCAAACGCGGTGCTGGTGGCGCAGTGATGCGACGAAACGCGTGGCGCGCGCCTACGCCGCCGCCTCGCCCGAGCTGATCACCGCCAGCGTGTCTCCGGTGGCGACCGAATTCCCGACCGCGATTGGCAATTCCGCCACCATCCCGGTCTTGTGGGCGGTGATCTCGTTCTCCATCTTCATCGCCTCGATCACGCACACGAGGGCGCCCTCGTCGACGGTGGCGCCGGCCTCGACCGCGACCTTCAGGACGGTCCCCTGCAAGGGGGACGCGAGCGTGTCGCCGCCCCCACCCCCGCCGCCGGATCTCCCGGCCCGGCGTGGGCGCCGGGAGGCCGCTCCGGCCACCTGACCGGCCACCTGACCGGCGGCGATCACGCCGTTGCCGGCGCCGGGTGCCCCGATCACCTTGACGTCGAAGCGCTTGCCCGAGACCTCGACCGTGTAGGCCTGCTCCACCGGTGCTTCGTCCGCGCCCTCCGCCGGGGTCTCGGCCGGCGCGAACGCCAATGCCTTCAACCAGGACCGATCCTCGATCAGGTCGCGGCAGGTCTCGCCGTCGGCCCACTGGCGGGTCTGGAGGATCGCCCGGTGGAACGGCAATAGGGTCCGCAAGCCCTCGATCTCGTACTCGCCGAGGGCGCGGAGCATGCGGGCGGTGGCCTGGGCGCGGTCGACGTCCCAGACGATCAATTTGGCGACCATCGGGTCGTACATCGGCGAGATCTCCGAGCCGGGGCCAACCCCGGAATCGACGCGGATGCCCGGGCCGGCCGGCTCGCGGTAGGCGCCGATCCCGCCGGGGGCCGGCGCGAAGTTCTTGGACGCGTCCTCGGCGTTGATTCGGCACTCGATCGCGTGGCCTCGCAATTCGACATCCTGCTGGGTGATCGAAAGTGGCTCGCCGGCAGCAACCCGGATCCCCTCCTTGACGATGTCGATCCCGGTCACCATCTCGGTCACGCAATGCTCGACCTGGACGCGGGTGTTCATCTCGAGGAAGAAGTAGTCGCCGCCCTGGAGCAGACCCTCGATCGTGCCGGCGCCGCTGTAGCCGACGGCGGCGGCGGCCTCGGTCGCGATCTTGCCGATCTGAGCGCGCAGCGAGGGGTCGACGGCCGGCGCGGGCGCCTCCTCGATCAGCTTCTGGTGGCGGCGCTGGATCGAGCAGTCGCGCTCGCCGAGATGGATCACGTTGCTGTGGTTGTCGGCCAATACCTGCACCTCGACGTGGCGCGGGTCAGGCAGGTAGCGCTCCAGGTAGACGGTCGGATCGGAGAAGAACTTCTGGCCCTCGCGGGCGGCGCCCTCGAATGCTCCCTCCAGCTCGTCCGTAGCGAGCGCGACGCGGAACCCCTTGCCGCCGCCGCCGCCGGCCGCCTTGACCGCGACCGGAAACCCGATCGTGGTCTCGATCAGCTGGCGCGCGTCGTCGAGGGTCGCGACCGGCGCGGTCGTGCCGGGCACGATCGGCACCCCCGCCTTGGCCATCAGCTCACGCGCCCGGGTCTTCGACCCCATCGCCTCGATCGCCGAGGAGGGCGGACCGATGAACACGATCCCGCGCTCCTCGAGCGCGGCCGCGAAGCCCGCGTTCTCGGCCAGAAAGCCATACCCCGGATGGACCGCCTCGGCGCCCGAGCGCGCGATCGCGTCGAGCAGCTTGTCGACGTTGAGATAGCTCTCGGTCGCGGGTCCGGGGCCGAGCAGGTACGCCTCGTCGGCGCGCTTGACGTGGATCGCGTCGCGGTCCAGTTCGGAGTACACCGCGACGGAGGCGATCCCGAGCTCGTCGCACGCGCGGATGATTCTGACCGCGATCTCGCCCCGGTTAGCGATCAAGACCTTCGAGAACATGCGCGGCGGGACTTTACAAGGGAATTCCGCAGCCGGATCGCCCGGTGACGTGCGGCGGCCGGCGCGCGCTACCGAGCGCCGACCACCATGCCCGCGCCGACGGTGTCGTTGGTGGCCTCGTCGATCAGGATGAAGCTGCCGGTCGTGCGGTTGCGCGCGTAGGGGTCGACCATCATCGGCGCGCTGCAGCGCAGGCGCACGCGACCGATTTCATTCAGTCCCAGCTCGGTCGCGTCTTGATGGTCCAGGGTGTTGACGTCGACCCGGTGCTCGAGCTGGTCGACGATCGCGCGGGCGCTGCGGGTCGTGTGCTTGATCGCGTAGCGGCCGCCGGAGCGCAGCGGCTGGTCGCTCATCCAGCAGATCATCGCCTCGAGCTCGCGTGCGCTCACCGGTTGATCGTCGCTCTCCACGATCATGTCGCCGCGCGACACGTCGAGCTCGTCGGCGAACCGCAGCGTCACCGACATCGTCGGAAAAGCGGCCTCGACCTCGCCGTCGAAGGTGTCGATCGCCGACACCGTCGTGCGGCGGCCGCCGGGAAGCACGACGACCTCCGAGCCGGGTCGGAGCACGCCACCGGCGACCTGGCCGGCGTAGCCGCGGTAGTCGTGGTGCTCGTCGCTCATCGGGCGGGTCACCCACTGGACCGGAAAACGGACGTCGGCGAGGTTGCGATCGGGAGCGATCACGACGTGCTCGAGGTGGTAGAGGAGCGGCGCGCCGCCGTACCACTGCATCGCGTCCGAGCGCGAGACGACGTTGTCACCCTGCAGGGCCGAGATCGGGATGAACGCGATGTCCGGGATCCCCAGCCGGGCGGCCCAGTCCGTCATCTCTTCGAGAATCGAGTAGAAGACCTCGTCATCGTAGTCGACCAGGTCCATCTTGTTGACGCACACGACCAGGTGCGGGATCCGCAGCAGCGACGCGATATAGGCGTGGCGGCGGGTCTGCTCGCTGACGCCCTTGCGCGCGTCGACCAGCACGATCGACAGATCGGCGGTCGAGGCGCCGGTGACCATGTTGCGCGTGTACTGCTCGTGGCCCGGGGTGTCGGCGATGATGAACTTGCGCCGCGGGGTCCCGAAGTACCGGTACGCGACGTCGATCGTGATCCCCTGCTCGCGCTCGGCGCGCAGACCGTCGGTCAGTAGCGCCAGGTTGACGTACCCGTCGCCGCGCCGTTCGGAGGTCTCGACGACGTGTGCCAGCTGGTCCTCGAAGATCGCCTTGGAGTCGTGCAGCAGGCGCCCGATCAGGGTCGACTTGCCGTCGTCGACCGAGCCGGCGGTCGCGATCCGCAGCAGCTCGCTGGTGCGCGTGCGGACGATGTGGCCGTTGGTGGCGGCGCCGGGCACTAGAAATAGCCCTCGCGCTTGCGGTCCTCCATCGCCGCCTCGGTGACGCGATCGTCGGCGCGGGTCTCGCCGCGCTCGGTGATCCGGGTCGCGGCGATCTCGGCGACGACCTCCTCGAGCGTGTCGGCGCGCGAGCGGACCGCTCCGGTGCAGGTCATGTCCCCGACCGTCCGGTAGCGGACCGACTCCTCGAACGGCTCCTCGCCGTCGATCAGCTGCACGTACTCGCTGTGCGCGTACAGCATCCCGTCGCGCGCGAACACCTGGCGGTTGTGGGCGTAGTAGATCGAGGGCACCTCGAGCTGCTCGGTGGCGATGTACTGCCACACGTCGAGCTCGGTCCAGTTCGAGATCGGGAACACGCGCACGTGCTCGCCCTTGCGGATCCGGCCGTTGTACAGGGCCCACAGCTCGGGGCGCTGGGCCTTGGGTTCCCACTGGCCGAAGTCGTCGCGGAACGAGAACACGCGCTCCTTGGCGCGAGCGCGCTCCTCGTCGCGCCGGGCGCCGCCGAACGCCGCGTCGAAGCCGTTTTCCTCGATCGCATCCAGCAGCGTGGTCGTCTGCAGGCGGTTGCGCGAGGCGCGCGGTCCCGTCTCCTCGACCACCCGCCCGGAATCGATCGACGCCTGAACCGAGGCCACGATCAGCCGCTCGCCGAGCTGCGAGACGAGCCGGTCGCGGAAGTCGAGCACCTCGGGGAAGTTGTGACCGGTGTCGACGTGCATGACCGGGAACGGAAACCGCCCCGGGCGGAACGCCTTCTCGGCCAGCCTGAGCAGCACGATCGAGTCCTTGCCGCCGCTGAACAGCAGAACGGGCCGTTCAAATTCGGCGGCAACCTCGCGGAAGATGTGAATCGACTCCGCCTCGAGAGTCTGCAGGTGGGAGAGCTCGTAGTGAAGGGGGTTCATCGCTCGAAGGGCCTTCTCACAAGTGGATGCCGCACTCGGTCTTGCCCTCGCCGGCCCAGCGGCCCTCCCGTCCCTCGCCAGGTTGCGTGCACGGCGCGCAGCCGATCGACGCGTACCCCTGATCGTGGAGCGGATGGTAGGGGAGATCGTGATCGTTGATGTAGCGCCAGAGGTCCTTCTCGGTCCAGTCGGCGAGCGGATTGACCTTCCAGATCCCGCGGCGCTCGTCCCGTTCGAGCTTGGCAGACCCCGCGCGGGTGGCGCCCTGCTCGCGGCGGAGACCCGTGATCCACGCCTCGACTCCGTCGAGCGCCCGCGCCAGCGCGTCCACCTTCGCCTCGCCGCAGCATCGCGCCGCGGTCCACGGCTCGTCCGGGCTGCGCGCATCGAGCACCTCGATCCGGACGCCGAACCGATCCTCGAACCGCTTCCAGGTGGCGAGCGTCTCCGGGAACAGAACCCCGGTATCGATCGTGAACACGCGCGCGTCCGGCTCGATCCCGGTGAGCATGTGGACGAGCACGGACTCCTCCTTCTGGAACGAGCACGCCATCGTCAGCCGCGGGTGAAAGCGCTCCACCGCATAGGCCAGGACCTCCTGCGCGGAGGCGGTTTCTGGGTCAGTCGTAGTCGTCATAGGGCGGTAAGGCTAGACGGCGCACTCCCCTTCGCCCCGCTGGACCTCGAACGGACCGCTCCGCGCCCAGTCGACGAAGTAGCTCATGTTCTCCAGACTGAATTCCACGGGCAGCGTCAGATCCTTCACCTGCGCCTCGAATTCCTTCGTCCCGACCCGCTCGACGAACGCGCCGAACTGCTCGCCGTCGAGCCGGGCCGCCTCGTAGAACCGGACCCAGCGCTCGACCGCCTCCGGCACTCGCTTGGCCGGCAGACGTGACTTGAGACGCTGGCCGTAGCGGACCTCGCCGCCCTCGTAGGAGCCGCCGACGTGCGGAATGTAGGCGGGAAGCGTGTGCTCCCCGACCTTGATCGAGGCGCCGTAGAAGCCGATGTCCGCGATGTGGTGCTGGCCGCAGCCGTTCGGGCAGCCGCTCATCTTGACGTGCATCCGCCGCGTCAGCTCGTCGCTGATGTCCATCCCCACGAGCCGCTCCTTGACCGCCTCGTTGAGGCCCATCGAGCTCGTGATCCCGAGCTTGCAGGAGTCGGTGCCCGGGCAGCTGACGACGTCGGTGATCTCGTCGGCGCCGGCCTCGCCGAGCCCGAGCTCGCTCAGCCGCCGCCACAGCTCGTAGATCGATCCGTCGCGCACCCAGCGCAGGACCAGGTTCTGATGGACGGTGGTGCGCGCGTAGCCGCCCGTGAAGTCGCGCATCAGCTGGCCCAGGCCGCGGAGCTGTTCGGGCATCAGATCGCCCCGCTGCACCTTGACCTCGACCGTGCTGAACCCCGCCTGGCGCTGGGGCTGGACGTTGCTCTGCACGAAATGGTCGAACGGCCGGCTGTCGCCGTTGGGGGCGCCCCCGGAGACGGGCGCGGCCGCGGGGACGTTCGCCTGCTCGTCGTGGTCGAACAGGATCCCGTCGAGCGAGAAGTCGCGCTCGGCGACCCAGTCGCCCTCGAGCTCCTCCTCGACCTGCTCACGGAACGCGTCGATCCCGATCTTGTCGACCAGCACCTTGATCCGCGCCCGGGCACGGTTGGCCCGCAACCATTCCTGGCGGTCGAAGATCCGCATGCACGCCTCGGTCACCTTCAGGTAGTCGCCGTTGTCGAGCTCGACGAACTCGTACAGCGTCGGGGCCAGCCGGGGCATGATCGAGGTGCCGCCGCCGACCCGGATCTCAACCCCGCGGACCCCGTCGCGGACCCGCGGCACGAACGCCATGTCGTGAATCCGCGTGATCGCGTTGTCCTCGTCGGAGGCCGTGAACGCGGTCTTGACCTTGCGCGGCATCGCCTGCGTGGTCGGGTGGCGCACGAAGTAGCGCACATACGCGCCGGCGTAGGGCGTGATGTCGAACAGCTCGTCCTGAAGCGTGCCCGCGCGTGGATCGCCGGTGACGTTGCGCATCGTGTTCCCGCAGCCCTCGCGACTCGAGAGGCCGGCGTCGCCGAGCTCGCGGATCAGCTTCGCCGCGTCCGGCAGCGGCACGTGGTGCATCTGGATGTTCTGGCGCGTGGTGATGTGGCCCTTGCGCAGCGGCACGTAGCGCTCGATCACCTCGGCGAACGCATCGAGCTGGTCCGGGGTCACACCGCCCATCGGCAGCTTCACCCGGATCATCTGCACGTCGGCCTGTCGCTGGCCGTAAACCCCCTGCTTGAGGCGGAACTTGATGAACTCGTCGTCCTCGAGCTCGCCCTTCAGGAAGCGGATCGATTCGGTGTCGAAATCGTCGAACTCGCGCTCCAGGATCGGGATCACGTGCCCGGGTACGTTCTCGATTACCTCCGGGTTCTCGAGCGAGCCCTCGCGGGGCGCAGCCTTTTCGGTGTCAAGCGATGCCGGCTCCATCGGATTCCTTCCTGCTGCGGGACGAAGGACTTCAGAAAAGGTAGCAAAGCCGATCGGGATAAGGCCTATTTATCCCGATCGGGTTCGACCGCTTGCATACTGGAAAGGGTGGCCTGCCGTCGGACCGCGCGCTCAGCCCCAGGGTGGCGGCGGCTGCGGCTCGCGCGCGACGCCCTCGTACAGGGCGGCCTGCTGCCACGGATTGCGCCGCGGCGGCGGCGGGGCCGCGGGTGGGGCGGTGTCGCGCATGAACCGCTCGAGCGCCGCTACGACCGCCGCCGCCTCCTCGGGCGAAGCGTTGGGGGCGACGATCGAGAGCTTCGGGCGACGGTTCACCACCCACGCGAGGGTATCGTCCACGGGCCTTGTCCGACCTGCCGGTACTCGACCACGACGCCGTGTTGGCGGCGGTCACGCCGACCGATGCGATCGCACGGGTGCGCGACGGGCTGCTGCGGTTTCACGCCGGCGAGTGGGCGATGCCGGCGAAGGTCTACCTGCTGAGCCCGCCGTTCGGTGACTTCCGGGCGATGCCGGTGCGTGGCGACGGGCTCGCGCTGCTCAAGTGGATCAGCTCGTTTCCGGGCAACTCGGAGCGGGGGCTGCCGGCGGTGATGGGAGTGATCTGCCTCTCGGACGCATCGGACGGGCGGCCGCTGATGTTGCTCGATGCCCGTTCGGTGACCGCGCTGCGCACCGGAGCGGTGGCGGCCGTGGCCGCCCGAGCGCTTGCCCGTGCCGGCGCGGAGACCGTCGGGATCATCGGCTGCGGCGTCTACGGGGCCTGGACGGCGCGGTGCCTCGCGGCCGACGGATACGGGCCCGGGGTCTGCCACGACCCCCGTCCCGAGGCGGCCGCGGCACTTGCTACCGAGCTCGGGTGGACGGCGGGGTCGCGCGCGGACGCGCTCGGCTGCGATGTCGCCTGCTGCGTGACGCCGGGGACCGCGATCGTGGTCGAGAAGGCCGACCTGAACCCGGGCCAGCACCTGAACATGCTCGGCGCCGATGGGCCCGGCAAGGCGGAGGCGAGCCTCGAGGCGGTCACCGCCTGCGCGCTGTTCTGCGACGAGTGGGAGCAGGCCTCGCACGGGGGCGAGCTGACCGCCTCGGTGCAGGCCGGCCGGGTGACGCGCGAGCAGGTGACCGAGCTGGGGGCGGTACTCGCGGGCGACGCGGCGGCGCGGCCCGGGCCCGAGGCGGTGACGCTGTTCGACTCGACCGGGCTCGCGGTGCAGGACCTCGCGGTCGCGGCGGCGGCGCTGCAGGCGTGGCGCCAGGGACGGGTCGAGGCCCAGACGGTCGCGCTCTGAGCGGCGGGGAACCGGGGCCCGACCGGGCAGGATCGGGTCGGGCCCTCGGCGGCCCAAACACGGGCGCGCAGCGCCCCCAACTACAGCGGAATGTTCCCGTGCTTGCGCTTCGGGACCGGCTCGCGCTTGGTCAGCAGCGTCTCGAGCGCGGTGATGATCTTCGGGCGCGTCTTGTGGGGCACGATCACGTCATCGATGTAGCCGCGCTCGGCCGCCGCGTAGGGGTTGGCGAAGTGGGCCTTGTAGTCGTTGATCAGCTTCTCGCGCCGGACGTCGGGGGTCGGCGAGGAGCTGATGTCGCGGCGGTAGATGATGTTGACCGCCCCCTCGGGTCCCATCACCGCGACCTCGGCCGTCGGCCAGGCGAAGTTGAAGTCCGCGAGCATGTGCTTGGACGCCATCACGTCGTAGGCGCCGCCGTACGCCTTGCGGGTGATGATCGTGATCTTCGGGACGGTCGCCTCGGTATAGGCGTACAGCAGCTTGGCGCCGTGGCGGATGATCCCGCCCCACTCCTGGGCGGTGCCGGGGAGGAAGCCGGGCACGTCGGTGAACGTGATCAGCGGGATGTTGAAGGCATCGCAGGTACGGACAAAGCGGGCGCCCTTGGCGCTGGAGTCGATGTCGAGCACGCCCGCCAGCTGGCTCGGCTGGTTGCCGACGATCCCGACGCTGTACCCGTTCAGGCGCGCGAACCCGCAGATGATGTTGCGGGCGTAGTGCTCGTGGACCTCGAAGAACTCGCCGTCGTCGACGATCAGCCGCACGACGTCGCGCATGTCGTAGGGCTTGTTGGGGTTGTCGGGGACGACGTGGTCGAGCTCGGGGTCCTGTCTCAGCGGGTCGTCGGTCGGCAGCACGCGCGGCGCCGTCTCGAGGTTGTTCTGGGGCAGGAAGGTCAGCAGGTAGCGCGTGTCCTCGAGGCACTGCTCCTCGTTGTCGGAGGCGAAGTGGGCGACGCCCGATTTGCTGTTGTGCGACATCGCGCCGCCGAGTGACTCGAAGTCGACCTCCTCACCGGTGACCGTCTTGATCACGTCGGGGCCGGTGATGAACATGTGACTGGTCTCCTTCACCATGAAGATGAAGTCGGTGATCGCCGGGCTGTACACGGCGCCGCCGGCGCACGGTCCCATGATCAGGCTGATCTGCGGGATCACGCCGCTGCACTTGACGTTGCGGACGAACACGTCGCCGTAGGCGCCGAGACTGACGACGCCCTCCTGGATCCGGGCGCCACCGGAGTCGTTGATCCCGATCACCGGGCAGCCGATCCTGGCGGCCAGGTCCATCACCTTGCACATCTTCTGGCCCATCACCTCGCCCAGCGAGCCACCGAAGACCGTGAAGTCCTGGCTGAACACGCACACCCTGCGGCCCTCGATCGTGCCGTGCCCGGTGACCACCGCGTCGCCGTAGGGGCGGGTCTTCTGCATCTCGAACTCGTACGTGCGGTGGCGAACGAACGTGTCGAGCTCCTGGAAGGAGCCGGGATCGAGGAGCTTCTCGACGCGTTCGCGGGCGGTGAACTTGCCCTTCGCGTGCTGTTTCTCGACCGCTTCACCCGTGCCGGCATGGATCGCCTCGTCGCGGATCTCGGTCAGCTGAGCAAGTTTTTCTTCATAGGTTTCGGGAGCCTTGTCGCGCATCTGAGCCAGATTAGACGTTTGCCGGGGGTCGGGGTCGTGACAGTTAGTTGACACCTGGCGTGGCGCCTGTATAGGGTCGCGGGTATGCGAGTTCGGGGGCTCTTCGCGGTCGTGGTCGCGGTCGCACTGTGGGCGGCGCCGTCCGCGCTCGCGGCGCCGACTCCGTATCTCGATGCGGTGGCGGCCCAACTGCGCGTGCGCGCGCCTGGAACCGAGAACAAGACCTGGTGGGTCTCTCAGGGCAACACGCTGCCGCCGGGCTGGCTGTTGCAGACCCCGGACTGCTGGGGCAACGGTCCCTGCGGCCAGCCGCCGCCGGGCGGTCAGCGGTTCCTGAACGCGACCACGACGATGATCGCGAACGCGAAGCGCAGCGTCGACATCGCGGATCTGTACCCGCCGCCGGGAGGACAGTTCCAAACGGCGATCGTCAACGGGCTGGTACAGGCGCTGAAGAAGGGGACCAACTTGCAGGTCCGGGTCCTGGTGGGGACCTACCCCAGCTCGTTTGTGTTCACGACCTTCACGACCGGACTTGTCACCGCCAGCACGTACGCAAACGATTTGGTGGGCGGCGTCAAGCGCGGTCTGGCCGGGAGCCCCGGCGCCGGAACGCTCTCACTCAACGTCGCCTACATCGAGACCGACTTCCTGGTGAAGGTATTCGGGCTCGGCGTCGCGGATTCGTGGAACCACGAGAAGGTGATCGACACAGATGGTCGCGAGGCGATCGTCGGCGGCATGAACTACTGGGCGTTCGATTACCTCAACCTCTCGGACCCGGTCAACGACCTCTCGATGCAGGTGGCTGGTCCGGCCGCGACCGACGTCTCACGTTACGACAACGTGCTCTGGTCGTGGACGTGCAGCCACAACAAGGCCCCATACGTGACGCTGGTGACAGTCAACGCCGGTTGCATCCCGACCGCGAGCACGGCGCCGATCGCGCCCGTTGCCGGCGGCGTGCCGATCATGGTCGTCGGCCATCTCGGCAACGGGATACGAGTACCGGGTGCAGCAAACGGACAGTCTCCGCCGATCCCCGCGGTGCCCCTGTCCGGCAACAAGTGCTCATTCCTGCGCTCGCCGTCCGAAAGTAACGACAGCCGCTCCTACGAATACCGCAATCCGGGCGAGGGCGCCCTGCGCGCCCTGATCGCCAGCGCGCGCAGCTCGATCTTCATCTCCCAGCAGGACATGCTGTCCTGCCTGCCGAAGCCGCTGATCGCGACCGAGTCGAAATTCGACGACCGCCTGTTCGCGATCCTCGGGACGAAGATCGCCCAGAAGGTTCCGATCCGGATCATCGTCTCACCCAAGTCCGCGAAGGCGGGCGACTACAGCAACGGGTACACGCTTCAGGACATCGCCACCGTGTTGAAGGAGGTGGTGGCGAAGCAGCATCGGGTTTCGAGCGCGCAAGCGCGCCAGCTGGTGTGCGCCGACGTCGGACTCAGCACGGTCCACAGCCGCGCCGCGGCGACATGGCCCGACGGCAAGGCGTTCCGCAACCACGCCAAGCTCGTCGCGGTCGACAATCAGGCGTTCTACATCGGCTCCGAGAACCTGTATCCCGCCCGGCTCCAGGAGCTCGGCCTGATCGTCGAGGACTCGAGGGCGTCAGCCCAACTGAACTCCGAGTACATCGACCCGATCTGGAAGTACTCGGCCCCGTACGCGCTGACCAACCCGGCGACGAAGACCTGCGGCTCGTTCTAGGCGGTTAGCCGGTTCCGCGCGGTCAGGCCCGCGAGAACGGGCGATGGTGCGCCTGGCCGAGGCTGTCGAGCGCGGCCGTCAGTGCTGCGGCCGGGTCGGGGACGGCGGGGTCGGTGCTTGGGGGGTCGGTTGCGGGCGGGGAGTCATCGGCTGGATGCGGCGCCGCGACCGGTCGGGCGGCCACCACCATCTCCGCGGAGGCGGGTGGCACGGACGGCTCGAGCGCGGCGGGGCGGGGCGGCTCGGGCGGATCGGCGGGGACCGCCGGCGCCGGCACGCTGCGGTGGCGCGAGAACAGCCGGCCGATGAGACCCTGACGGGTCGGTCGCATCGCCGCCGGCGAGGAGGCCGGGACCGCCGGCGCGAACGCGACCGACGGCGGTGGAGCGGAGATTGGCGGCGCCTCTCCCGCCACCGAGACAGGCGCCTCGCCCGCCACCACACCATCCCCACCCGCAACCGTCGGGGCCGCCGGATCAGCCGCCTCGCCCCCTGTCTGGGCGGTCAGGATCACCCTGGTTCCCCACCCCGACGGCTCGAGCCGCACCGTGCCGCTTCCGTGTTCGCCCTCCCAGGCAACGGCGGTCTCGGGCTCGAGCCGTGTGATCCTGATCTCCCCGAAGCAGTCGTTCAGATGCCGGCTGAGCGACGTGGCGTCGCTGCACTCGGCCCACAATTCGGGTGGGGACTTCACTAGTGTTCGCCTTACCTCGTGCTCTGTCATAGCTCGGGATTTCGCGCGGGGGGGCGGGACTCCTTCCGGCGGCGATCGGTTTGTCACGATCCAACGAAACGAGCGAGAGCGAGGATCGGAATGACTCAGACGTTGGGTGCCAGCGGACCGGAAGTGTCGGCGGTCGGGCTCGGCTGCATGGCGATGTCGGGCGTCTACGGGCCCTCGGACGAGGCGGAGAGCATCGCCACGATCCACGCGGCGCTGGACGCCGGCATCAACCTGCTGGACACGGGCGATTTCTACGGGATGGGCCACAACGAGCTGCTGATCGCCCGTGCGCTGCAGGACCGCGACCGCGACCAGGTGCTGATCAGCGTCAAGTTCGGTGCGCAGCGCGGCCCCGATGGGAGCTGGGTGGGCTACGACGCCCGGCCCGCGGCCGTCAAGACCTGGCTCGCGTACTCGCTGACCCGCCTGCACACGGATCACGTCGACATCTACCGCCCCGCGCGCCTGGATCCGAATGTTCCGATCGAGGAGACCGTGGGCCCGATCGCCGAGCTGATCGAGGCCGGCTACGTGCGCTACATCGGGCTGTCCGAGGTGGGCGCCGAGACGATCCGGCGGGCGGCGGCGGTGCACCCGATCGACGATCTCCAGATCGAGTACTCGTTGATCTCCCGGGGCATCGAGCGCGAGATTCTGCCCACCTGCCGCGAGCTGGGGATCGGGATTACGGCCTACGGGGTGCTGTCACGGGGCCTGATCAGCGGTCACTACTCGACCGACCGTCAGATCCAGGCGGGCGACATGCGCGGGCGGATGCCGCGCTTCCGGGCCGAGAACGTCGATCGAAACCTGGCGCTCGTGGACCGGCTGCGTGCGATCGCGGACGCCCACGGCGCGTCGGTGGCGCAGGTCGCGATCGCGTGGGTGCGCGATCGGGGTCAGGAGATCGTGCCGCTGATCGGCGCTCGCCGGCGGGACCAGCTCCGTGAGGCGCTGGGCGCGCTCGAGCTGACCCTGGATCCCGACGATCTGGAGCGGATCGAGCAGGCGGTCCCGGCCGGCGCCGCGATCGGCACCCGTTACGACGAGGCGCAGATGGCGCACCTGGACAGCGAACGGTAGAGGCGGCGCACGATCGCCGCCGGCTCAGAGGGTCGGCTTGTAGTCGCCGAAGACGTCTCGCATCGCGCCGCACACCTCGCCCATCGAGCAGCGGTCCTTGAGTGCCTGGCGCAGCACCGGCAGCAGGTTGTCGTTGCCCTGCGCGGTGGCGCGGATCTCGTCGAGGCGCTGCGCCACCAGTGCCTGGTCGCGGTCGGCCTTGAACTGCTTCAGCCGGCTCACCTGTTCGCGCTCGGACTCGGGATCGACGCGGAGGATGTCCGGCACCTCGGGCGAGTCCTCGACGAACTTGTTGACGCCGACGACGATGTCCTGGCCGAGCCGGTAGCGCTCGTGGTAGCCGAATGCGGACTCCTCGATCTCCGACTTCATGAAGTCGATCGCCTGCACCGAACCGCCGAGCTCGTCGATCTTGCCGATCAGTTCCTTCGCGCGCTCCTCGATCTCGTCGGTCAGCGCCTCGACGAAGTAGGAGCCGGCGAACGGGTCGACGGTGTCGGCGGCGCCGGATTCATGGCCGAGGATCTGCTGCGTGCGCAGCGCGATCTTGGCGGCGCGCTCGGTCGGCAGCGCCAGCGCCTCGTCGAACCCGTTCGTGTGCAGTGACTGCGTGCCGCCGCAGACCGCCGCGAACCCCTGCAGAGCGACCCGGACGATGTTGTTCTCCGGCTGCTGAGCGGTCAGCGTCACCCCGCCGGTCTGGGTGTGGAAGCGCAGCCGCCAGGAGCGCTCGTCCCGGGCGCCGAACCGGACGCGCATGATCTCGGCCCACATCCGCCGTGCGGCCCGGAACTTCGCGACCTCCTGGAAGACGTTGTTGTGGCCGTTGAAGAAGAACGCCAGTCGAGGCGCGAAGTTGTCGATCTCGAGTCCCGCGTCGAGCGCCGCCTGCACGTACGCGGACCCGTTCGCGAGCGTGAACGCGACCTCCTGGACGGCCGAGCAGCCCTTCTCGCGGAAGTGGTAGCCGCTGATCGAGATCGTGTTCCACTTCGGCACGCGCTCGTTGCAGTACGCGAACAAGTCGGTCGTCAACCTGATCGCCCCCTCGGGCGGGTAGATGAAGTTCCCGCGCGCGATGTACTCCTTGAGGATGTCGTTCTGGGTCGTGCCGCGCAGCTGATCGGCCGGCACCCCCTGCTCCTCGCCGACGAGCTCGTACAGGAGCAGGAGCACGCTCGCGGGCGCGTTGATCGTCATCGAGGTCGAGACCCTGTCCAGCGGGATCCCGTCGAACGCGGTCCGCATGTCGTCGATCGTGTCGATCGCGACGCCGGTGCGGCCGACCTCGCCGAGACAGCGGGAATCGTCGGAGTCCAGCCCCAGCTGGGTGGGCAGATCGAACGCCATGCTCAGACCCGTCGAGCCGTGCTCGAGCAGGTAGTGGTAGCGCTCGTTGGACTCCTTCGCGCTGGCGTAGCCGGCGTACTGGCGGTAGGTCCACAGCTGCTTGCGGTACATGTCGCGGTGGACGCCCCGCGTGTACGGGTATTCGCCCGGCTCGCCGAGCTTCTGGCTCAGGTCATCGGGGAGGTCGTCCTCGGTGTACAGCGGCTGGATCTCGATCCCGGAATCGGTGAACCGGCGAGGATCATCGGGGCCGACGATCGGCGCAATCGTGCGGTGCTCGGGGGCGGTGGCCATGGTTCGGAGTGGGAGGTTACCCGGACCGGGGCGGTCTGGGAGTGCGTTCGATCAGCACGCCTCACAAGACCTTTGACAGGAATGCCTGCGTGCGCGGATTGCGGGGGTGCGTCAACACCTCTCGCGGCTTGCCCGACTCGACCACGATGCCCTCGTCCATGAACACGGCGACGTCGGCGACTTCTCGCGCGAACCCCATCTCGTGCGTGACGACGATCATCGTCATGCCGTCGTGGGCGAGCTGGCGCATCGCGTCGAGCACGTCCCCGACCAGCTCCGGATCGAGCGCCGAGGTGGGCTCGTCGAACAGCATCAGCTTCGGTTGCATCGCCAGCGCGCGGGCGATCGCGACCCGTTGCTGCTGGCCGCCCGACAGCGCCACTGGGTAGGTCGCGAGCTTGTCCCCGAGCCCCACCCGGCGGAGCAGCTGGGCGGCCCGGTCGCGGGCCTCGTCGCGGGAGACCTTCAGCACCCGGATCGGCGCCAGCGTCACGTTGTCGAGCGCGGTCATGTGCGGGAACAGGTTGAAATGCTGGAACACCATCCCGATCTGGGCGCGCTTGCGGGCGACCTCGCGCTCGTGCAGCTCGTAGAGCTTGTCGCCCTGGTCGCGGTAACCGACCAGGTCGCCGTCGACGTACAGGCGGCCGGCGTTGATCTTCTCCAGGTGGTTGATGCAGCGCAGGAACGTCGACTTGCCTGAGCCGCTCGGCCCGAGCATGCACATCACCTCGCCCCGCTGGACCTCGAGGTCGACGCCCCTCAGCACCTCGAGGCTCCCGAAGCGCTTGTGGACGCCTTCGGCTTTGACCATCGCCTCGCTCATACCTGTTCGCTCCCACCGCCCATGCCGAGCCACCGAACGTGCATCGAGGCCCGCTGCGCGCGCGAGAAGCCGCGCCCGTAGCGTCTCTCGATGAAGTACTGGCCCACGTACAGCACGCTCGTCATCACCAGGTACCAGATGCTCGCGACAATCAGCAGCGGGATCGTCTGGAAGTTGACGTCGTAGATCTGCGTGACCGAGTAGAGCAGCTCCGTGAACGCGGCCACGTACGCCAGCGAGGTGTTCTTCAGCATCGAGATCGTCTCGTTGCCGGTCGGCGGGATGATCACGCGCATCGCCTGCGGCAGCACGATCAGCCGCAGGGTCTGCACGCGGCTCATGCCCAGCGACTGGGCCGCGTCGGTCTGTCCCTCGTCGACCGAGATGATCCCGGCGCGGACGATCTCCGCCATGTACGCGCCTTCGTTCAGGCCGAGCGCCAGCAACACCGCGATGAATGTCGTGATGACCTGGTTCGCAGGTTCGTGGACGAACGCCGGCCCGAACGGGATCCCGAGCGAGATCGTCGGCAGCAGCGCGGCGATGTTGTACCAGAACAGAATCTGGACCAGCAGCGGCGTGCCGCGGAAGAACCAGATGTACAGCCAGCTCGCCCACGAGACGATCGGGTTCGGCGACAGCCGCATCACCGCCAGCAGGATCCCGAGCACAACCCCGATCACCATCGCCAGGACGGTCAGGTACATCGTCGCCAGCACCCCGTGGAGCACGCGCGAGTCGAACAGGTACTGCCCGACGACGTGCCACTCGAAGTGCTTGTTGGTGATGATCGAACGGGCGATCGAAGCGGCTATCAGGATCAAGATCGCCGCGACGATCCAGCGCCCGGGGCGCCGGACCGGGACGGCCTTGATGTCGTCGGGCCGTCCGGTCCGTTTGTCAGTCGGGAGCTCGGAGGTGCTCACCTCGGAGCGTTAGTTTGACTAGCTCGTCGCTCCGTTGATCGCCGGCTTGGAGATCGCGCCGCTCTGGATCCCCCACTTGGTCAGGATCGCAGCGTAGGTGCCGTTCTTCATCAGCTGCTCGAGCGCCGCGAGAACCGCCTTCGTCAGCCCCAGGTTCTTCGGAATCGCGAGTCCGTACGGCGCGGTCCCGTACGCCTGACCGGTGATCACGAACTGACCGTTTGACTGCTTGACCTGATACGCCGCCACGGGCGAGTCGGCCATCGACAGCTGCGCACGCCCGCTCGACAGCGCCAGGTTGGCGGCCGTCTGCGTCGGGAACACGAGCACGTTCACCTTCGCCTTGCCCCCCTTGACGCACTTGGCGCTCTGACCCTGCGCGTCACTCTGCTCGGTGGTGCCGCTCTCGACCGAAACCGACTTGCCGCACAGGTCCGCGAGGCCGGTGACCGAGGTACCGCCCGAGGCCTTCGTGAAGAACGACGTCCCGGCCAGGAAGTAGTCGACGAAGTCGACGACCTTCTCGCGCGCCTTGGTGTCGGTGAACGACGAGGCGCCCATGTCGTACTTACCGGCCTGGAGGCCCGGAATGATCGTGTCGAAGGTCGCGTTGACGACGTTTGCCTTCAGCCCCATCACCTGCGCCAGCGCGGAGCTGAGGTCGGCGTCCATCCCCACGACCGTGTGACCGTCGGGGCCGATGAACTCGTTCGGCGCGTAGGTTGCATCCGCGGCCACGGTCAGCGTCCCCTTGCTCTTGACCGCGCTGGGGACGAGCGCCACGACGGACGGGTTGGCCGCGACCGAGAACGTGGACGATGCGGCCGAGGACGTGGCTGAAGACGAGGCCGCCGAGGCTGAAGACGCCGCC
>CAWJIO010000014.1:0-216296 GCA_963842995.1 uncultured Solirubrobacterales bacterium
TGGTGCTCCGCGCGAACCAGCTGTGGGCGCCGTTGCCGGACAACGACCCCAACGGTGCGCGGAGGGCGATGGAGCGGTTCTACCGCCTCGTCGGCCGGCGACACAACGAGAGCTTCGATCCCGCGACGGCCGCGAGGCTCGAGGTCGAGTGGTGGCGCGTGCACCGCGAACATCAGCACACCGACCCAGGCGGCGACGACGGTCCCCTCGTCGAGGCGCTCGCCAACCTCTACTCGTACGTCTACGCGGTGCCGGAGCCCACCGTCCGAGTCGCGGCCGAGCAGCGCGCGCTCGCGATGCGCCAATCGGACCAGTGGGTCAGCGAAGGTTGTAGCCTGGACAGCCCGTTGATTGATGAGGAACGGGCGGCGCTCGTGCGCTCCTACGCCGGGCTGCTCGCGACTGTCCACAGAATCTGAGCACGTGACCGGGGCCACCGAGACATCTGGGGACACGGCAGAGCGAGTCGAGCTGCTCGCTCAGGTGCGGCTGTTCGCCGGCTTCACGCGCTGGGAGCTGGAGCGGCTCGCGCCGCGGTTCGCCGAGGTTGAGCACCCGAAGGGAGAGATCCTGTTAAATGAGGGCGACGAAGGTGGCGACTTCGTCGTGGTCGCGCGCGGCGAGCTGGAGGTCCTCGGGGGCGCGGCGGGCACCGAGGTCGTCAACCGCCTCGGCCCGGGCGACCACCTGGGCGAGATGGCGTGGTCTGCACCGTCTGGCGCGCAAGGTCCGTGGCGCCAGCGTCGGGGTCCGCGCTGGCCGGCGGTGCGGCGTTGGGGCTCGCGCACATCGGCGTGCTGAAGGCGCTGCCGACCTCACTGGTGCGCGAGATGGGCGCCGACGTGTGCATCGCGGTGACCGTGGTCCCGACCCTGCGCAAGGGCGTACGCACCGCATTGACGCGCGTCAGCAACAGCGTCAACGCGCTCAACCCGCTGTCCTACGTGGCCGGTGCCCGCGGGATGCCGACGCTGCTCGATGTCGTCATGCACACCTTTCAGATGGTGCAGTACCAGCTCGGCGCATTTCAGGCGGTGACCGCGGACGCCCACGTCGAGGTCGACACGTCCGGCTTCACGTGGGTCGACTTCCACAAGGCGGCAGCGCTGATCGAGTGCGGGGTCCGGGCGTGCGAGTTCTCCCTGCCGCAGATCCACCGCGTCCTGGCAGAGCGTCCGACCCTGGCCGGTTGAACCGCCGCCGCGGGCCGGCGCTGATATCCCCGCGGCGAGTAGTTGCTCCAGATGTTAGTTGCATGATGCTACCCAGGTTGGTAGGATCGCGCCTTGGACAAGCACTGACCGCGAGGATGAGATGACCAACCTGACAGTCCCGAGCGAGATGATGGCTCTGCTCGACATCCAGTTCGACGAGATCACACCGACAGCGGTGCGCGGCTCGATCGCCGCCGACGAGCGCCACCACCAGCCATGGGGGATCGTCCACGGAGGGCTCTACACGACCGCGATCGAGACGTTCGCCACGACCGGCGCATTCGAGGCGGTCAAGGACCGCGGCCAGCAGGCCGTGGGCGTCTCGAACGCCACCGACTTCCTGCGTCCACATCGCGACGGTCGCCTTCAGATCACCGCGGTCCCGATCCAGCAGGGCCGCACCCAGCAGCTCTGGCAGGTCGAGATCCGTCGCTCCGACGACGACAAGCTCGTCGCCCGCGGACAGGTGCGCCTCCAGAACGTGGACGCGGCGACATGAGCACGGTCACCAAACCCACCCCCGAGCAACGGCGCGTCACCCGCAGCAAGACCGTCAGCTGGCACGAACCGGCGACGCTCGCCGCCGCGGCGAGGAAGCTCAGCGGCCGCGAGCTGATGCAGGCGATCGCCGACGGCCGGCTGCCCCCGCCGCCGATGGCCGGTCTCGTCGACGCTCGCCTGGTCTCGGTCGGCGACGGCGAGGTCGTGTTTCGCTGCGCGCCCGACGAGTCCACCTACAACCCGCTGGGGATGGTCCACGGCGGGCTGCTCTGCACGATGCTCGACTTCGCGGCCGGCGCCGCCGTGCACACGCGGCTCTCCGCCGGCGTCGGCTTCTCCTCGGTCGAGATCAAGGTCAGCTATCTGAAGGCCCTGCGGGCCGGCGACGGCGAGATCGAGATACACGGGCGGGCACTGCGCGTCGGCTCGCGAATCGCGTTCGCCGAGGCGCACGCACGTGGGGCGGGCATCCGCGCGAGACCCGCTGGTCACTGGAGCTGTGCCGGCTGCTCGCCGACCCGGTGTTCCGCGGCCACGGCGTGGCCCGGGGCGACGGGCGTCCGGTCGTGCTGATGCCCGACTTCGGGGGTGGCGACCAGACGCTGCTCGTGCTCGCCGCCTGGCTGAAGCAGATCGGCTATGCGCCCCGAACATGCGGCTTCGTCGTCAACATGGACTGCGCCGACCGGGCGCTCGACCGGGTCGCGCGCCACGTCGGCAAGCTCCGCACAAGCCGCGGGCGTCGGGTCGCGCTGATCGGCCACAGCCGCGGTGGCCATTACGCTCGCGCCCTCGGCCATCGCCATCCTGAGCTGATCTCACACGCGATCTCGATTGGCGGCGGACGGCGCCAGGTGCTCGCGGCCAGCTATCCGACCCAAGTTGCCGCCGCAGGCATGCGCGAGCTGATGCTTCGCACCGGCCGCGCCGGATCGTCCCGCTGCATGACCGCGACGTGCGACTGCGCGTTCGCGCACGACTTCACCGCTGCGTTCCCCGCTGACCGTGTGCGGTTGACGAGCATCTACTCCAAGGGGGATGGGGTCGTCCAGTGGCAATCGGCGATCGTCCCGGACGGCACTTGCATCGAGGTGACCGGCAGCCACGTCGGGCTGATCTTCAACCGCAAGACCTACCGCGCGCTCGCGGCCGCGCTCGCCGCCCCCGAGCTGCCGGTGCGCCTACAGGCGCCTGCGATCGCCGCATCCTCGAGCGAGCAGTTGAGCGCATAACCGTCCGCGACTCGATGACGGAGATCGACGAGCTGACTCCAGCGCTCCAGCTACGGTGCCTTATCGGCCCTGCGCGTGGCGTCCTGGCGGTAAAGCGCCGCTGTTTCGAGGTGTACCCGTGCGGCTTGTTCATGCACTCGCGCCTCGCGGCGATGCAGCTCGGCCGCGTGAAGGTCGCCACGCTTCACGTCGCGTCGGATCGTTCTCACGTGCCCGCACCCCGTGCTCGTGTGCTCGCGTGGCGCGCTTGTCGGCCCCGGCGGCCAGGTCGAACAGATCCTCGACCGGAAGCTGCAACTCGGTCATCGTCCGATCGTGAAGCGATCGTCGCCGGCGCGCATCCGCAGCTTCTACGCTTTACCGATCCGACCCTCTCCGCAACGATCGGCCGCTGGGCGGGGCCGGGTCGGTGAGCGCGTGATCGAGTAGGCGTACGATCTCCTGTATGGCTGATCGGAAGCCCGGTGTGATTCCCGCCCTCGACAGGCTCGACTGGGGGGACACAGCTGATGATCGCCGGCGTCTGGTGATCGACCGGCGGCGGATCGCTGCCGAGCGCGACAACCTCGTGGTCGCTCGCGAGGCGATTGCCACCGAGCTGCGACGGCCGATCCTTGCATTCGTCTCGGCGCCCGACGCGAGCACGAACGCCGAGCGCGAGGGCGGTCCTCGGACATGGGAGGCGTTGGACTCCGAGCGGCGGCTGGAGGACCTGAGGGTTCTCAGGCTGCGCCGCCGAGATCTCGTCGCCGAGCGCGAGCGACTTATGCGCCACGGCGCCCAGATCCGAGCGACCCGCGAGCGACTGCTCGCGCTCCGCGCGAACTCAGTCGTTTCCCGGGGCTCTTGAAAGCGTCGAGTCGGACGCGCTGCTCACCACGGTTCGTGCTGTCGTTCGACTAGTTCGGCCGTCGATTACGTTGCCGTGCCGCTCGCGCCGCTCGCCGAGCCTGCTTGCGAGCATCGTCGTGGCGCCTTGCGGAGGTCCTCGCTGTGCGCTCCCGCTCCCAGGAGCCCGGGAGCGCCTGCAGCGCGGCTGCGTGACGTTCGTGATCGTAAGGACGCTGGTCGTGCAGCGCTCCCCAGACCTGCTCGCTGACGGGACGAGCGAGCATGTGCAGGATCTCGTGCCGGTCGTAGCCCGCGTCGCGCAGCCGCACTGCGGTGTCCCACACCTCCGGCGGCGAGTCGTCCCACAGCTGGGTAGCGACTATCTGGTGCATTGTGAGGTGCAGACGCGGGTTCATCGGCCCATCGCTGCCCTCGATCTCGCGGCGGCCTTCTTTCAGCGCTTCCTCGAACTCGGGATGCTCGCGGCGGATCACAATCGACCGCACGTCCGGATCGGAGAGCTGCTCGATCTTCAAATCCAGCGCGGTAAGCGCTTCCGGATCGGCGACGAAGCGCCGTCGATCGTCCTCATCACGAGCATGCGATCGCTGCGACATGCCGCGAATTGTGTCGAACCCGGCCGTCAGACCTTTCGCAAGCCGCTCCCGTCCCGGTCGTAGGCTGGAGTCGGAAAGCTCGGGGCTGTTGGTGACGCCGCCGGCTATGCAGGTCGGCTGAAGCGAAGCATGAGCTTCTGTTCGTAGTAGTACTCCAGCCAGGCGCGCAGACGGGGAGGGTTGTCGTGTCCGTGGCCGGCGGCGGCTGAACGCCACCTCGAAACCGCCCCACCCACCCACCCGGCACCGTCGTCGCGACCTCAAAACGCAACGGCCGCTCCTCGGCCAGTCGCCGCGCGTCCTCGATCGCACGGGCTGCCGCTAGTAGAAGCTGCTCAACTTCCCAAATCCAATTGCGCCGGCGCCGTTTGGGAAACTGAGCATGACTGTCGTGCTCGATTTCCCAAACCGTCGGCGCGCAGTCGGGTTTGGGAAATCGAGCATCGAGCATGGTTTTTTCGGGGTCTCCTGACCCGCGAATGGGCCTCTCGCGAATGCGTAGCCAGCGACACCCGATCCGCCCACGGAATACACCGCCGCACCCAGCCCAGATCACGCGTCCCCGCCGCCGAGGCCATTCGGCAGGCCCGCGACGAAGTCTGCGTGACGCGCTCACGACGCACCCGGCAATTTGTCGATGACCGGAAGTGGGCCAATCGCCTGTAACTGCGGAAGTGGACGATGCTGGGCTCGAACCAGCGACCTCCGCCTTGTCGAGACGGCGCTCTCCCAGCTGAGCTAATCGTCCGGGATCGGTAACTGTAGCGCTCGCTCACGGGATGCAGCGCCCTTTCGCAGGAGGCGCGCCGTAGCATCCATGGGTAATGGAGTATCAGCTTCCCGACGGCAATACATTGGCCCTTCCCGAGGGCGCGACCGGCTCAGAGGCCGCGGCGGCGATCGGCGCCGGGCTGGCGCGGGCTGCGCTGGCGGTCAAGGTCGACGGCCACCTGCGCGACCTGTCGCGGCCGTTGCCCAGCAGCGACGGCACCTTCCCGACGGTCGAGATCCTGACCGAGCGCAGCGGCGAGGAGGCGCTGCAGCTGATCCGCCACGACGCCGCGCACGTCCTCGCCGCCGCCGTGCTGGAGCTCTACCCCGGGGTCAAGATCTCGATCGGGCCGGCGATCGACAACGGGTTCTATTACGACTTCGACTTCCCTGATGGGGTCACGGTCAGCGACGCGGACTTCGAGCGGATCGAGCAGCGGATGCGCGAGCACATCGAGACCGACGAGCGGTTCGTGCGCGAGGAGCTGCCCGCCGGCGAGGCGATCGAGCGCTTCCTGGAGGAGGGGCAGGACTACAAGGTCGAGCTGATCGAGGACCTGGTCCGCGACGAGGGCGTGCACACGGTGAGCCTGTACACCAACGGTCCGTTCACGGACCTGTGCCGCGGCCCGCACTCGCCGTCGACGAAGCGGATCAAGGCGTTCAAGCTTCAATCGGTCGCCGGCGCGTACTGGCGCGGGGACTCGAGCAAGCCGATGCTGACCAGGATCTACGGCACCGCGTTCTTCTCGGCCAAGGATCTGGACGAGTACCTGGAGCGACTCGAGCGGGCGCGGGCCAACGACCACCGCCGGCTGGGTCACCAGCTGGGCCTGTTCACGTTCTCGGACGTCGCGCCCGGCGCCGCGTTCTGGCTGCCGGCCGGGACCGAGGTCTTCAACTCGCTGGTCACGCTCAGCCGTGAGATGGGTCGCCCCCGCGGCTACACCGAGGTCAAGACCCCGCAGCTGTATGACAGCTCGCTGTGGAAGACATCGGGCCACTGGCAGAAGTACCGCGACAACATGTTCGTGACCGAGTACGAGGACCGGCAGATGGCGCTGAAGCCGATGAACTGTCCCGGCCACTGCCAGCTGTACGCGCTTCAGAAGCACTCCTACCGGGATCTGCCGCGCCGCTACTCGGAGCCGGGGCTGCTCCATCGCCGCGAGCCGAGCGGCACCCTCCACGGCCTGCTGCGGGTCCGCCACTTCGCCCAGGACGACGCCCACATCTTCTGCACCGAGGACCAGATTCAGCAGGAGGTCGAGGGCTGCCTGGAGTTCGCGTTCGCGACCTACGAGGTGTTCGGGCTCGACGTCCGGCTCGAGCTCTCGACACGGCCCGAGGGCCGGATCGGCTCCGAGCAGCTCTGGGACGTGAGCGAGGCTGCGCTGACCGAAGCGCTCGAGAACCTGGGCCTGCAGTACGACTTGAACGAGGGCGACGGCGCGTTCTACGGGCCCAAGATCGACATGCACATGACCGACTCGCTGGGCCGCTCTTGGCAGCTCGGCACGGTGCAGCTGGACTACAACTTCCCCGAGCGCTTCGAGCTCGTTTACACCGGGACGGACAACGCCGAGCACCGTCCGGTGATGATCCACCGGGCGCTGATGGGCTCCTACGAGCGGTTCATCGGGATCCTGCTCGAGCACCTTCAGGGCGAGCTGCCGACCTGGCTCGCGCCGGTCCAGGCGATCGTCCTGCCGATCGCCGATCGCCACCTGGAGTACGCGGGCTCGGTGCTCGCGCGGCTCATGGGCGCCGGGCTGCGAGCCGAGACCGACGAGCGCACCGAGTCGGTCGGTCGCAAGATCCGCGAGGCCGAACTGCGCAAGATCCCGTACATGCTCGTTGTCGGCGACCGCGAGCAGGCCGCGGATCAGGTGGCGTTGCGCGAGCATCGCCACGGCGACACGGGCTCGGTGGCCGTCGCGGCGTTGATCGAGCGGCTCACAGACGAGGTCAAAACGCGCTCGATGCGCTAGGTGCCCCCCGCTATACTGATCCCGTTGATCCAAGCGCTTCACCACACACGGTCCGTTTGACGCTGCGCCGACATCGAAGCTAGTGCCGGTTCCTCGTAGGTTCGACCGGCGCCCCCCCGAGCGGGACCAGACACGGATCAACGACCGGATCCGGGTGCCCGAGGTCCGGCTGATCGCAGAGGATGGCAATCAGGTCGGGGTCGTGAAGACCTCTGAGGCGCTGTCGTATGCCCAGGCGCGGGACCTCGACCTGGTCGAGGTCGCCCCCGAGGCTCGGCCCCCGGTCGTGCGCGTGCTCGACTACTCCAAGTACAAGTACGAGCAGGCCCAGAAGCAGAAGGCCGCCCGCCGCCACCAGCAGCAGATCACCGTCCGCGAGATCAAGTTCCGCCCCAAGATCGCGCAGAACGACTACGACACCAAGAAGGGGCACGTGACCCGGTTCCTGATGAACAAGGACAAGGTCAAGATCACGATCATGTTCCGAGGCCGGGAGGTGACCCATCCCGAGCGCGGCACGGCGCTGCTGGACCGGCTTGCCGGCGAGCTGTCCGAGATCGCCGTGATCGAGCAGTCGCCGGTTCAGGATGGCCGCAACATGACGATGTTGCTGGCGCCATCGCGGGCCGTGCTCGCCGGCGAGCGGGACAAGCCGCACACCGACGGCGACGGTCACGGCGGCAGCCGGCGCAAGCACGCCCGCGAGGCGGAAGCCAACGGCACCCCGGCGACGGACGTCGGCCCCTCGGCCCAGAACGACGCGGCGGCGGACGCCGGCGCCTCGGCCCAGAACGACGCGGCGGCGGACGCCGGCGCCTCGGCCCAGAACGACGCGGCGGCGGACGCCGGCGCCTCGGCGCAGAACGACGCGGCGGCGGACGCCGGCGCCTCGGCCCCGGCGGACGCCGGCGCGGCGGCCCAGAACGACGCAGCGGCGTAACTAGAGCTCGCCGGGGCGCATTCGGGGTCAGGAGGCCCTCAGTTGAGCAGGTTCCGCGGGTCTGGCGGCGCGATCGAGCGCATCCCCGCCGCACGGCGGCGGCGCCACCCACCGCGCGGGGTCTGCTTTACTGACTCACCCGCGATGCCCAAGATGAAGACCCACTCAGGCGCGAAGAAGCGCTTCCGCGTGACCGCGACCGGCAAGGTCCGCGGTCGCCGCGCGTTCTCGAGCCACATCCTGGAGAAGAAGTCGCCGAAGCGTAAGCGCCGCCACGCTGCCCCGGCCGTGATCGCGAAGGTCGACGAGAAGCGGATCAAGACGCTGCTCGGGGTCAAGCACGGGAGTCCCAGGTGACGCGGGTCAAGCGATCGGTCCACGCTCGTAAGAAGCGCCGCGCGACGCTGGCGCTGGCGAAGGGCTACCGGGGCGACGCGAGCAGGCACTACCGGGCCGCGAAGGAGGCCGTGCTCAAGGCCGACCAGTACCGCTACCGGGACCGGCGCAACCGCAAGCGTGACTTCAGGCGCCTGTGGATCACGCGGATCAATGCCGCCGCGCGTCAGAACGGCCTGTCGTACTCGCAGTTCATGCACGGGCTCCAGCAGGCCGGGATCGAGCTCGATCGCAAGATCCTCGCGGACATCGCGGTCCGCGATGCCGACACTTTCCGACGCTTTGCCGACCGCGCCCGCGAGGCGCTGGCGGCCGGCTGAGCAGCAAGCCGAACCACCAGCACCACACCCCGGGCGCCGCTCCTAACGGAGGGCGCCCGTTTCAGTTAACGACGATCACGATGAAGCCCAACCGAGAGAATTCAGCCACCGACCGCCTTCAGCGCCTGAGCACGGCAGTTCGCGGTCGCGGTCTTGAACGCCGGGGAACCGACCGGCAGCGCGCCGAGCGCGCCGTAGTAACCCGCAGGGTTGCTGCCGGCGGTGCTCGGATCGGGGAAGTTGAGCCCCGCGGCGCGCATGCACTGGGAGAACACCAGTCCCGCACGCCGCGCCTTCGCCTGCTGCTCCGGGCTGAGGCCGGTGGCGTTCGGGAACGCCTGCCGGATCTGGCTGTTGCAGGCCTTGATCGCCGCCTGCACCTTGTCGTTGGGGTAGGTGCCGATGATCCGGTAGATCGCGAGGATCGAGCCGGTGCCCGGGTGCGGGTCGGGGATGTTGCTCTCCCTTCCAAAAGGCTGATTCGGTGATATCAGCTCACGATAACCAGCGGCTCAAGGAGATCCGCAAGCTGCGGATGCGCCGCCGGGTCCGCGAGCGCTCGGGCCGGTTCGTGGCCGAGGGCGAGGACCTGCTGGCGGCGGCCGACGCGGCGGGCTGGACCGCGGTGGAGCGGTTCTGTGCGGCCGGCAGCGGCCTGCGCGGCGTCGAGGTCGAGCCACGGTTGCTGGCGCGCGCGTCCGGGCTGGGCTCGGGAACGCGGACGCTGGCGATCTACGCGGAGCGCTGGGCACCGAAACCATTGGGCCCGCTGTGTGTCTACCTACACGGAGTCCACGACCCGGGCAACGTGGGCGCGATTCTCCGCTCGGCCGAGGCGTTCGGCGCGTCTTGCGTCGGGATCGGCCCCGGGACGGCGGACCCGTTCGGCCCGAAGGCGGTCAGGGCCAGCATGGGCGCGGTGTTCGGCGTCGCGATCGCCGGCGTGGACGACCTGGACGCCCTGCCCGGCCGGAAGATCGCGCTCGTCCCCGACGCGGATCAGACCCTCACGGAAGTCATGCAAACGAACACAACCGAGCTCACGCTGCTGATCGGCGCCGAGCGCGAAGGCCTCCCGACCCAGATCACGGGTCGGGCCGACTGCGCCGCCCGAATCCCGATCAGAACCCAGTCGCTGAACGCCGCGATCGCGGCGGCAGTGGCGCTTTACGAGGCAACTAGGATGGCCCGCGGATGACCGACCGAATCGAACTGATCCAGCGCGAGGCCGAGCAGGCGATCGGTGCCGCTAACGACACCGAGACGCTCGAGGCGACACGGATTCGGTTCCTCGGGCGCAAGGCCGAGCTGCCGAATCTCCTGCGGACGGTGGCCCAGCTTCCGCCGGAGGAACGGGCGGCGACCGGCAAGGCGGCGAACGCGGCGCGGCAGGCGCTCGAGCAGGCGATCGATCGCAAGGCCCAGGAGCTGGCTGCGGCCGAGCTCGAGCGTCGCCTGGCCGACGATCGGGTCGACGTCACGCTCCCGGCCGACCCGCTGCCAGCGGTCGGCCGCCTGCATCTGATGACCGCCACCCGACGCGAGATCGAGGACGTGTTCATCGGGCTCGGATTCAACGTCGCGGAGGGTCCGGAGGTCGAGACCGTTTACTACAACTTCGACGCGCTCAACCACGCGCCGACGCATCCGGCGCGGCTGACGAGCGACACCTTTTACATCAGGCCTCTGCACGACATCTTCGATCCGGAGTCGCTGCTGCTGCGGGTCCACACCTCGCCGATGCAGGTCCGCACGATGCGTCAGCAGCGGCCGCCGATCTACATCATCGTTCCCGGCCGCGTCTTCCGCCCTGACTCGGACGCCACCCACACGCCCCAGTTCCACCAGATCGAGGGTCTCGCCGTCGACACCGACATCACGCTGGCGGACCTCAAGGGCACCTTGCTGGCGTTCGCCCGCGCGATCTTCGGCGAGCAGCGCGAGGTGCGCCTGCGCCCGCACTTCTTCCCGTTCACCGAGCCGAGCGTCGAGGTCGACGTGTCGTGCTTCAACTGCGTCGACGGGATCACGGCCGACGGTGAGCGCTGCCCGTTGTGCAAGGGCACCGCCTGGATCGAGATCCTCGGCGCCGGGATGGTCGATCCGAACGTGTTCGAGCACGTGCGCGAATACGGCTACGACCCCGAACAGGTGCAGGGGTTCGCGTTCGGGATGGGTATCGAGCGGATCGCGATGCTCAAGCACGGCGTCCCCGACCTGCGGATCTTCTACGACAACGACATCAGGTTCCTGGAGCAGTTCGGCTGATGCGCGTTCCGCTCGAATGGCTGCACGAATACTGCGCGCCCGGGCTCGAGGCGCTCGCGCTCGCCGACCGCCTCGCGATGACCGGCACCGAGGTCGAGCGCGTCGAGCGCCATGGCGTCGACGCGCTCCAGCACTTCGTCGTCGGCAAGGTGCTCGACGCTCGCCAGCATCCCGACGCCGATCGCCTGCGCGTGTGCGTCGTCGACACCGGCGACCCCGAGCCCTCCCAGATCGTCTGCGGCGCTCCCAACGTCGCCGCCGGGCAGACGGTCGCGGTCGCCAAGCCGGGCGCGGTGATGCCCAACGGAAGCACGCTCGGGAGCGCGCGGCTCCGGGGCGTCGACTCGAGCGGCATGATCCTCGCCGAGGACGAGCTCGCGATCTCAGGCGACCACGCCGAGATCATCGTGCTCGACAGTGACGGGCTGAGGCCCGGCACCCCGCTGCAGGGAATCCTGCCGATCGCGACCGACGTGCTCGTGCTCGAGGTCACGCCGAACCGACCGGACTGCCTCGGGATCTACGGCGTCGCCCGCGAGGTCCACGCCGCCACCGGAGCGCCGCTGAGCAAGGCTCCGTGGACCGACGACCCCGGCACCGAAGGTGCGATCACCGGCACCCCGATTCAGATCGCCGTCCACTGCCCTGACCTGTGCCCGCGGTTCACGGCCCGGATGTTCGAAGACGTGACGATCGCCCCGAGCCCGCTGTGGCTCAAGGCCCGGCTGACGGCAGCGGGACAGCGACCGATCTCGAACGTCGTCGACATCACCAACTACGTGATGCTGCTGACCGGCCAGCCGCTGCACGCGTTCGACCTCGACCGGATCGCCGGGGGAACGCTGACCGTCCGCCGGGCCGAGCAGGGCGAGACGGTGCAGACCCTCGACGGCCAGACCCGGACGCTCGATCACGACATGGTCCTGATCGGCGATGCCGACGGACCCACCTCGATCGCCGGGATCATGGGCGGCGCCCGCTCCGAGGTCGAGCCCGCCACGACTCGGGTGCTGATGGAGGTCGCGAACTGGAACGGGGCCAACATCCACCGCACCTCGCTGAAGCTCGGACTGCGCAGCGAGGCCTCGACCCGGTTCGAGAAGCAGCTCCAGCCGGAGCAGGCGATCGAGGCCCAGGCGATCGCGACCAGGCTGATGGTCGAGCTGTGCGGCGCCCGGGTTGCGCCCGGCACGATCGACATCGGCGGCCCCGGCCCGGACCCGGTCACGATCCGGCTCCGCGATCAGCGTGTCAACAGCCTGCTGGGCGTCCAGGTCCCGCGCGCGCGCAGCCGGGAGATTCTCCAGGCACTCGAGTTCGCGACCAGCGACGCGCCCGATGGGCTCGACGTGCGGCCGCCGGCCTTCCGCCGCGGCGACATCAGCCGCGAGGCCGACGTGATCGAGGAGGTGGCCCGGCTCGACGGACTCGAGAAGCTGCCTGCGACGCTGCCGAGCCGGCACGGCGCGTCCGGGGCGCTGACCGCGCTGCAGCGGCTGCGCCGGCGGGCGATCGATGCGCTGACCGCGCAGGGACTGGACGAGATTGTCGGGTGGAGCTTCGTCGGCCCCGAGCTCGCCCACCGGCTCCGGCTGGCAGATCACGACGCGATCGAGCTCGAGAACCCGATGTCGACCGAGCAGTCCCAGCTGCGCACCGTGCTGCTCGGGTCGCTGCTCGACGTCGCGCAGCGAAACCGCGCCCGGGGTGCCACGACGCTGCGGCTGTTCGAGGCCGGGGCCGTGTATCTCCCCGACCGCTCCGGCCGGCTCCCGCACGAGCCCTACCACGTCGGCGCGCTGATGATCGGTCCCGCGCGGAACCCCACCTGGCGCGATCCCGATCCCCCGCCGGCGGACTTCTTCGCCGTCAAGGGCGTGCTCCAGGGACTGCTGGACGCGCTCCGCGCCCCGTGGGCGGTCACGGCCACGGGCGAGCGCCCGTTCCTGCACCCCGGTCGCGGCGCGGAGATCCTCGTCGCGGACCAGCCGGCCGGCTGGCTCGGCGAGATCCATCCACTGGTGGCCGCCGGCTGGGATCTGCCGGAGACGGTGGCCGCGTTCGAGCTCGACCTCGACGCGGTCGCGGCGCACGTCCTGGAGGTCACGGCCTACCGGGACCTGACGAGCTTCCCGGAGGTCCGCGAGGACCTCGCGGTGCTCGTCGGCGAGCAGACGACGGCGGCCGACGTGCTGGCGGTCGTGCGGGAGGCAGGCACGCCGCTGATCCAGAGCGTGCACGTGTTCGACGTCTACCGAGATGCGGACAAGCTCGGCGCGGGCAACGTCTCGCTTGCGCTCCGACTCGCCTACCGGGCGCCCGATCGCACGCTCACCGACGAGCAGGTCGCGGCGAAGCGCAGCGAGATCACGAGCGCCATCGAGCAGCAACTCGGCGGGAGGATCCGTGCCTCCTGAGAACCGCGTCTCGGTGCTCGGCGCGGCCGGCTTCACCGGCGCCCTCGCCGCTCGCCTGCTGTACCGCCACCCCTCGTTCGAGCTGCAGGCCGTGACCGCGCGCAGCGACGTCGGCCGCCGGCTCGACGACCTCTACCCGCACCACCGGGTGCCCTTGACGCTCGAGCAACTCCAGCTGGATCGGCACGCCGACGTCGACGCGGCGGTCGTCGCCTATCCCCATGGCGCCGCCGCGCCGCTGGTCGCGCAGCTCCGCGAACGGAACGTGAAGGTCGTCGACCTGAGCGCCGACTTTCGCCTCCACGACCGGTCGGTGTACGAGTCGTGGTACCGCGAGCACCCGGCGCCGGAGTTGCTCCAGGAGGCCGTCTACGGCCTGCCCGAGCGCTACCGCGAGCAGATCAGTACCGCGGACCTGGTCGCCAATCCCGGCTGCTTCCCGACCGCCGCGCTGCTGGCGCTCGCCCCACTGGCCCGACACGAGCTGATCGAGGACGTCGTGATCGACGCCAAGTCCGGGGTCTCGGGCGCGGGCCGGGCGGCCAGCGAGCGCACCCATTTCGTCACCGTCGATGAGAACGTGAGCGCCTACGGAGTCCCACGCCACCGTCACACGCCCGAGATCGAGCAGGAGCTGGCGCTGCTCGGCGCGGAGGTCAGGATCACGTTCACCCCGCACCTGCTGCCACTGGACCAGGGCGAGCTGCTGTCCTGCTACGTGACCACCGGCAACGGCGCCGCCGACGTCGAGCAGCTGTACCGCGACGCGTACGCGGCGGAGCCGTTCGTCGAAGTCGTCTCCACGCCGCCCGGCGTCCGCGATGTGCGCGAGACCAACCTGTGCCGGATCTCGGTCCACGAAGATCGGCGCACCAGCCGGGTGATCGTGTTCGCCGCGATCGACAACCTGTGGAAGGGCGCCGCCTCGCAGGCGGTCCAGAACTTGAACCTGATGTTCGGGCTGCCGGAGGGGGAGGGGATCGAGTGAGCGTCGCGCGCGGCTTCTTCACCTCCCGCTGGATCGAGGTTCCGCAGCAGCTCTCGGAGTTGCGCGAGCCCGGCCTGCCGGACGGGTTCCGCGCCGCCGGCCTGGCCTGCGGCGTCAAGCCGGGCGGCGTACCGGACCTCGGGCTGCTGGTCTGCGATCCGCCTGAGACCACCAGCGCCGCGCGTTTCACCCGCTCCGGTGCGCTCGCCGCCCCGGTGCTGCTGACGAGCGAGCGATGCGAGCTCGGGGCACTGCGGGCGGTGGTCGTCAACTCAGGCAACGCCAACACCGCCACCGGCGTCCGCGGCCTCGACGACGCGGCCGCGATGCAGGCCGCCGGCGCGCGCGCCGCGGGCGCACCGCCCGAGCGGGTCGCGGTCGCCTCCACGGGCGTGATCGGCGTGCCGCTGCCGATCGACGCGGTCACGGCCGGGATCGACGCGGCCGCGCTCGAGCTCCGGCGAGCGGGCGACGTCGACTTTGCCGAGGCGATCCGGACGACCGACGCGTTCGCCAAGCGCGCCTGCCTCGAGGTCAGGCTCGAGGGCGGCACCGTCCGCCTGACCGCGCAGGCCAAGGGCGCCGGCATGATCTCGCCCGGGTTCGCGACCCTGCTCGTGTTCGTGCAGACCGACGCGGCGATGTCGCACGAGACTTGCGACCTGCTGCTCGGCGTGTGCGTGAAGCGCTCGTTCGAGCGGGTCAGCGTCGACGGGCAGCTGTCGACCAGCGACACCGTGATCCTCCAGTGCAGTGGCAGCTCGGGCGTCCGGATCAAGCCGGAGACGCCGGACGAGCTGCAGTTCGGCGAATCGCTCGACGCGCTGCTGCGCCAGCTGGCGCTCCAGGTCGTGCGCGACGGCGAGGGAGCCAGGAGGGTCGGTCGGGTCGTCGTCCGCGGCGGCGATCAGGCCGCGACCGACCGCGTCGCCCGGGCCGTCGCCGACTCGTCGCTGGTCAAGACCGCGCTCTACGGCGGCGATCCGAACTGGGGCCGGATCGTGCAGGCGGCCGGGATGGCAATGCCCGGACGCGCGCCGCTCGAGCTCGATATCACGATCGAGGGCACGCCCGTCTGTGTCCGCGGCGCACGCGTCCCGCACGACCCCGACGCGCTGAGCGCATCGGTCCAGCGGGACGAGGTCGAGTACGAGCTCGGCCTGCCGGGCGAGGGGGCGGAGACCGAGGTCTACTTCTCCGACCTCGGTCACGAGTACGTGACGATCAACGCCGAGTACACGACATGAGAGATGTCGCGACCCTGCTCGAGGCGTTGCCCTACATCCGCGAGTTTCACGGCAAGACGGTCGTGATCAAGTACGGCGGGGCCGCGATGACCGACAACCGGCTGCAGGAGGAGTTCGCCCGCGACGTGGTGCTGCTCAAGTACGTCGGCATGAACCCGGTGATCGTGCACGGCGGCGGACCCGAGATCACGAGCTACATGCAGCGCCTCGATCTGCCGGTGCAGTTCGTCGACGGCCTGCGGGTGTCGGACGAGCAGACGGTCGAGATCGCGAAGATGGTGCTGGTCGGCAAGGTCAACAAGGACATCGTGCTGCTGATCAACCGCCACGGCCAGCCGGCCGTCGGGCTCTGCGGAGACGACGGGCTGCTGTTCCGAGCCGCGCGCCAGGCGGCGCCAAGCGGCCAGGACATCGGCTTCGTAGGCCGGATCGAGCGGGTCGACGTGGACGTGCTGACCCACGTCGCGCAGGACTACATCCCGGTCGTCGCGAGCGTCGGCGCGGACGGCGACGGCCACTCGTACAACATCAACGCGGACGAGGCCGCGGGCGCCGTCGCACGCGCGCTTGGCGCCTACAAGCTGATGTTCCTGACCGACGTAGCCGGCTGGATGCTCGATCCCGACGACCCCCAGAGCCTCGTTTCCGAGACTACCGCCGACCAGGTCGAGTCGATGCTGCCGACCGTCAGCGGCGGCATGCGGCCGAAGCTCGCGGCCTGCCTGGAGGCGATCTACGGCGGCGTCGGCAACGCCTATATCGTCGACGGTCGCGTTCCTCATTCGCTGCTGCTGGAGCTGTTCACGGACGCGGGGCAGGGCACGAAGATCGGACCGCCGTCGTGAGCGCCTCGCTGCCGGACCTGCAGGCGCTCGAGCGCCGGTACGCGATCCCCACCTATGCGCGCAACCCGGTGCAGTTCGTGCGCGGTTCCGGGTGCCGCCTGTGGGACTCGGACGGCAACGAGTACCTCGACTTCCTGGCCGGCATCTCGGTCCTGAACGTGGGTCACTGTCACCCGCGCGTGGTCGCCGCGGTCCGCGGCCAGGTCGCGACCCTGACCCACGTCACCAACCTGTACTACACCGAGCCCGCGATGCGGCTGAGCGAACGGCTGTCGAGAACCAGTCTGGGCGGCAAGGTGTTCCTGTGCAACTCCGGGGCCGAGGCCAACGAGGCGGCGCTGAAGCTCGTCCGCAAGGCCCGCCCTGGCGGACACGTCGTGGTGCTCCAGGAGGCTTTCCACGGCCGCACCTACGGGGCGCTGTCCGCCACGCCGCAGGAGTCCAAGCAGGCGCCGTTCGCGCCGCTCGTGCCCGGTTTCGTGGTCGTGCCGAAGGATCCCGAGGCGCTCGCGCGCGCGGTCGACGGCGACACGGCGGCGGTCCTGATCGAGCCGATCCAGGGTGAGACCGGGATCAACGTCCTCTCCGAGGAGCTGCTGGCCGCCGCGCGCGAGGCCTGCGACCGCACCGGCGCCGCGCTCGTGTTCGACGAGATCCAGACCGGGATGGGGCGGACCGGGAGCCTGTGGGCCTACGAGCAGACCGGCGTGGTCCCCGACGCGCTGACGAGCGCCAAGGCGCTCGGCGGCGGGCTGCCGATCGGCGCGCTTGTGACCGGCCCGAAGCTGTCCGACGTGCTCGCGACCGGCGACCACGGGTCGACCTTCGCCGGCGGGCCGGTGGTCTGCTCGGCGGCACTGGCGGCGGTCGAGATCTGCTCGGACCCGGCGCTGCTGGCGCGCGTGCGCAGCCACGGCGAACGGCTGGCCGCGGGGCTTGCGACGCTTCCATACGTCGCGGACGTGCGGGGTCGCGGCCTGATGCTCGCGATCGACCTCGCCGGCGGCGTGCAGGCACCGGAGCTGGCGCGCCGCGCCCTGCTCGAGCAGCGGCTCGTGGTCAACGCGACCGGGCCCGCCACGATCCGCCTCGAGCCGCCGCTGATCGTCGGCGCGGAGGAGATCGACGCCGCGGTGGCGCGGCTGAGGCAGCTGGCATGAACGACTACCTGCCACCCGACGGGGTGTCCCTGGCCTCGGCCGGCGACACGCTCGCGACCGAGCTGGAGCTTCGCAACGGCACCGAGCTCGAGACCGATCGCACCTTCTACGACACGTTCGACGGCCTGCTCCACGCCCGCGGGCTCTCGCTCGTCTACGAGCACGGCCGGCTGGCACTGGTGGGGCAGGATTCGGGGCGCGAGCGGGCCGTGCTGGCGAGCGCCGAGCCGACCCGGCCGCTGTTCGCCCGCGAGCTCGCCGCCGGGCCGCTGCGCGAGCAGCTGGAGCAGGTGGTCGAGATCCGGGCGCTGCTGGCGGTCGCCCGCGTCCACTCGCGCGTCCGCGCGATGGATCTGCTGGACGAGGAGCACAAGACGGTCGCGCGGCTGGCGCTCGAGGCGCCGGCGGTGGTGTCGTCCTCGGGGCGGCACACCTCGCTGCGCCCTCGCGTGAGACTGTCCGCCGTCCGCGGCTACGGCGACCAGCTCAACCGCCTGCGGGACACGCTCGAGCAGCAGCTCGGCTACCGGCCCGCGTCCGAGGCGCTGGTCGATGAGGCGGTGATCGCCGCCGGCGGCAGTCCGACCGGGATGTCGGCCAAGATCGAGGTGCCGCTCAGCAACGACGAGCGCGCCGACCGCGCCGCGGCCGCGATCCTACGCCGCCTGCTCGACGTGATCGAGGCCAACGTCGAGGGCACGATCGCCGACATCGACACCGAGTTCCTGCACGACTTCCGCGTCTCGATCCGGCGCTCTCGCTCGGTGCAGCGGGAGCTCAAGCAGGTGTTCCCCGCCGCTCCGCTGGCCCGCTTCCGCGCCGACTTCCGCTGGCTGCAGCAGGTGACCGGCGACAGTCGCGACCTCGACGTGTACGTGCTGGAGTTCGACCACTACCGGGCGATCGTTCCCGAGGACATGCGCCCCGACCTGCAGCCACTGCTCGGGGTCCTGCGCAGCCGGCGTCTCGCCGCCCGCCGGGAGATGGTCCGGGCGCTGCGCTCCGAGCGGACGACGGAGCTGCTGTCCGGGTGGGCGGGCTTCCTCGCGGGTCTCGAGCAGATGCCGGTCGAGGACCGGGCCGCCGCGGTGGTGCCGATCAGCGAGCTCGCCGCCGCGCGGATCCACAAGGTCTACCGGCGGATGGTCAGGATGGGTCGCGCGATCGACGACTCCAGCCCTGCCCAGGACTACCACGAGCTTCGCAAGCAGGGCAAGGAGCTGCGCTACCTGTTAGAGCTGCTGGCCGCGCCGCTGTACCCCAGCGAGGTCGTCAAGCCGATGATCCGCACGCTGAAGGCGCTCCAGGACGTGCTCGGGCGCCACCAGGACCGCGAGATCCAGGTCGCGACCCTGCGTTCGCTGAGCAACGAGGTCTCGGCGCTTCCCGGTGGCCCGGCGGCCCTGATGGCGATGGGCGTGCTCGTGCAGCAGCTGTACCAGGACGAGCAGGCCGCGCGCGCGGAGTTCGCGGAACGGTTCAGGGAGTTCGACTCCCACCAACAGCGCCGGCTCGTCAAGGACACCTTCGGTTGAGCAAGATCCTGGCCACGTACAACTGGGTGTGGGGAAGACGTCGGCGGCCGTCAACCTCGCCTACCTCGCCGCCCGGGCCGGGGCTCCGACGCTGCTGTGGGACCTCGACCCGCAGGGGGCGAGCACCTACCTGTTCCGCATCCGGCCCAAGGTGCGGGGCGGCGCCTCCAAGCTCGTCAGGCTCCGCCGGTGCTGGCCTTCTTCTCGATGGTCGAGGTCCGCAAGTCGCTGCACCGCCAGGTGATGGCACGCCTGCGCGCCCTGCACAGCGTGACGATGCTCGGCGCCGCGATCCCGTTCGCGGACGAGGTCGAGCGGATGGGGGAGGAGCGCGACGTGGTGGCGGCGTTCGCGCCGCAGTCGCGGGCGGCGCGGGCGTATCAGGCGCTGTGGTGGGACGTGCAGCGGCGGTTGGGGGAGAGGTAGTGGCGGGGCGGTCGCGGGTGGGGATCGCGAGTGGCGGTCGCGGGGCGTGCGTGAGGATGGACTTCGGCGCGGTCGCGTTCCGTAGTGGCGCCTTTGGTGGCTAACGGGGCGCCTTTGGGGGGCGGGCCGGGAGTCGGCCGCGGCGTAGCGCGGCCGTCGGCGGCTTGCAGCCGCCGCGCCTACCCCACCCAGGGGACCGTGACGAGACGGTTGAAACGGCGCCGGGCCGGGGGACGGGCAAGCGCTCGGCTCGGTCGCCGCGGCCGAACCCCCAGAAAACCCCGATGCGGCGGATCTGGACCTGCTCAACTTCCCAAATCCGATCCCGCCGACGAGGTTTGGGAAAGGGAGCATGACTACCGTGCTCAATTTCCCAAACGGCCGGCCGGCGATTTGACTGGGGAAGTTGGGCAGGTATTTCGGTCAGATGTCTGACACCGAACACCGGCCTGCGCCGGGGAACGCGCTCACCACCCCCTCCAAGGCGCCGTTCCCGCCGCCCGCGCCACCACCACCCGCCCGGCAACCTCGTGGAAGGTCATGGCGTGGCGCCACCTCTGCCCCGAGGTCGGGGCGCACCCCTGCGCCCCGACCTCCCCAGCCCAAAGCGCGGACGGCGGCGGCTGCAAGCCGACGACGCTCGCGCTACCCCGCGGCGGATCCCCGCCTACCCCGTGGCCGACTTCCGCCGCGCCCGCCTACCCGCGGCCGTCTCCCGCCTCGTCCGCACTACCCCGCGACCGACTGCCGCCCGCCCCCCCAAAGGCGCCCCATTAGCCACCAAAGGCGCCACTACGGAACGCGACCGCGCTCAAGTCCATCCTCACGCGCGCCCCGCGCCGCCAGACACTACGCTTCGCCGCTCCCGATGGCCGACCAACTCCCACACCCGACCGCTTCCTACGAGGCCGATCCGTCCGAGGTCCACCGCGTGCTGCTGCTCTACAGCGGCGGACTCGACACCAGCGTGATGCTCAAGTGGATCCAGGATCGCTACGAGGCGGAGGTGGTGGCGCTGACGGTCAACCTTGGCCAACCGGGTGAGGACTATGACGTGATCCGGGGCAAGGCGCTGCAGCTGGGTGCCGTCGAGTGCCACATCGTCGACGCGCGCGAGCAGTTCGCGCACGAGTATGTCCTCAAGGCGATCAAGGCGAACGCGGTGTACGGCCTCGGTTACCCGCTGTTCACCGCCCTCGGCCGGCCACTGATCGCGAAGCTGGCGGTCGAGCATGCCCGCGCCACCGGGTGCGACACGATCGCGCACGGTTGCACCGGCAAGGGCAATGACCAGGTCCGGATCGAGGCTACGATCGCGACCCTGGCACCTGAGCTGAGGGTGATTGCGCCGGTGCGCAGCTGGCGGATGGGCCGCGAGGAGGAGGTGGCGTATGCGCGCGAGCACGGGATCCCCGTCAAGGGCGGTACGGAAGCGGCGCCGTACTCGATCGACGACAACCTCTGGGGTCGGTCGAGCGAGGGCCGCTGGATCGAGGACCTCGATCACGCGCCCGAGGACGACGTCTTCCAGCTCGTGACCCGCCCGGAGGAGGCGCCCGACGAGCCCGCGATCGTGACGGTCGAGTTCGAGTGTGGGGTGCCGGTGGCGCTCGATGGCGAGCGGCTCGGGCTGGTCGCGTTGCTCGAGCGCGCCGCCGCGATCGGCGCCCGCCACGGCGTCGGGATCATCGACCAGATCGAGGATCGGATCGTCGGGCTGAAGGTCCGGGACATCTACGAGGTGCCGGCGGCGGCGATCGTGCTGACCGCGCACCTGGAGCTCGAGAAGCTGGTCGGCACGATCCACCAGAACCAGTTCAAGCCGACGCTCGATCAGAAATGGGGCTATCTCGTGTACGCCGGTCTGTGGTGGGAGCCGCTGCGGACAGATCTCGATGCGTACGTGGATGCGGCCAACGCGACCGTCACCGGCACGGTCGGGATCAAGCTCTACAAAGGCTCCGCTCGTGTCGTCACCCGGTCCTCGCCGAACGCCGTCTATGACGCGCAGCTGGCGACGTTCTCGGAGTCCGGCGGGCTGTTCTCGCAGGCCTCCTCGCCGGGGTTCATCGAGTTGTGGTCGCTGCAATCGCGGATGGCATGGCGCGTCAGGGACCGGGACGTCGGGTAGCATCGACGCGATGGGTTACAAGTTGCTTGTGGTTCTTGGTCTGGCAGGGGGGCAAGTGGTATCTGCGCCGCCGCCTCCAGGACGCCCGGCCAAAGATCGCGATGGCCGGGCTGGCGGCAGCTCGTCGTGGTGATCGGAGCGGCGGTGGCGTCTCAGCGACGGCCGGGCTCGAACTAGCCGCCGCACGCCACGCGCCCGCGCGTTCGTTGGGTCAGGTCCACGCCGACCGCAACCGATGTATCCGTAATGCCCGGATACCCCCTGGAAATCGAGTCGATCGAAACCGCCCCGATCAGCGACGAGGAGATCGTCGTGCACCTGAGCGGGCAGTGGACGGGCCACGGGCCGCCGGTCGAGGGTCGGGCCTGCTGGTCGTCGAGGCCGACGGGAACCACCACCGTTTCCCCGTGGTCCCTGAGCAACAGCGACCGCGCCCGGACCGGGAGGGAGACTGGAACGCGAGCTTCAACGCTGCCGGCGTCGTTCGAGCACCGGCTCGACGGTCACATGTCCCTGTGGCTTGGAAACATCGAGATCTCGCTGCCGCCGATGTCGCGCAACCGCCACGATCCCGCGCACGACGACGAGCCCGAGGCCGGTTGGGACGATCACCCATCGTTCAGAGAGGAGCCCGAGGCCGTGTTCCAGTCAGAGGCCGAGCCAGGGACCGACGAGCTCCCGACGGCGCCGGCCGCCGACGCCGCCACGGTGTCCGCGCTGCGGGCCGAGTTGCACGAGCGGACCGCGAGCGAGGCCCAGCTTCGCGGGATGCTCGCGAGAGCCCAGGCCGAGCTCGAGTCGCGCGCTGCCGGCCAGGCTCGGCTCGAGGACGCGCAGGCCGAGCTGCGAACGGTGCTCGACGAGCGGCACGAGCTGGTCGAGCGGCACAGCGCTCAGCGCGGCGAGGTCGAGTCGAAGGCGATGGCGATGGCGGCCGAGCTCGCCGACCTCGAGGCGCAGCTCGAACAGGAACGGGACACGAGGACCGAGTTGGAGTCGCGCGCGCACCGGCTGGCCGCCGAGCTGGCCGCCGCTCGTGGCGAGCTGGCCGAGGCCAGAGTCGGACGGGATGCGGCGCGCGCCGAGGCGGTCGCGCTGCGGGCGGAGATCGAGCGGGTCGGCGCCGAGCGCGCAGCGGCGCCGGAGCCGGCGGAACCCGACGACGGTGGCCGCGGCGAGGTCGAGGCAATGGTGGTTGAGGCGCGCGAGCTGAGGGTGCGGCTGGCGAACCGCCATGGGGGTGAACCCTCCGCCGGAGAGTAGATCCGTCCGCTCGCGTTCGCGTTCACGGGGCGGAGCGATCCGTCCGCCCGGAGGCCTACCGTCGCTCCGGCTATGACGGCGAATCCTGCCGCCGGCAATTCCGAGCCGAGGCCGTTCGACGCTGCAACGCTGTTGCAGAGACAGCTGCGCGGCTCCGAGCTGGCACTCGATCGGGCGCGGCGCCGGGCGGCCATCGCCGACGAGGCAGCCTACGAGCTGACCTCCCGGATCCGGCGGCTCGAGGCCGAGCTCGCGCGCGTGCGCGCCGGCCTCGCTGAGCGGGCGGTCCGTCTGCGCGCTTCCCAGCAGCTGGCGTTCGCCGAGCAGGCGCGTCGCGGCGAGCTCGAGCAGCAGCTGGCGCAGATCGAGCGTCAGTGCTCTCTCGACGCCGCGGCCTACGCGCTACGCACCGGAGAGCTCGAGGAGGAGCTCGAGTCGCTGCAGCGACGGCTGCACGAGGCAGACCACGCCGCCGCGGCTGCGCGAGCCGCGCGCCGGCCGCCGCCGGCACCCGTGCCGGACGGACTTCAGCAGACGCTGTCCGAGTTCCGGGACGAGCTCCGGGAGCTACGCCTGGGGACCGACCGCGAGAGAGCCGCCCGGGCCGCGGCGCAGGAGCGCGCGGTGGCCCTCGAGCACCGGCTCCAGAACGAGCGCGGCCGCGCCGTCCGCCTGTCCGAGGCGATCGGGCAGCTGCGCCGGGAGTTGGACCGGCTTCGGAGCGCATAAGGGCTGGACGCGGGGGCGCCGGCGGACCCCGGCGGGCCGGTCGATTCGGCTCGGCTCGACCACGCGCTGGTGCGGCTGCGCGAGGCGGCGCCGGCGGCGGCGTCCGAGGATGTCGTGGCGCCGAGAGGTGGCGAGGCGCCCGTCGAGGCTGTCGTCGCGCCGGCGGCGCCGGACCGGAGTCGGAGCCGAGGCGCACGCGGCGCCCGCCACGCCGCGGCCGCCTGGCTGCCGGCGGTCTTCAAGTCCCTCCTGGCACGCGAGCCGATCAGCGCGGGCCGGCTGCTGCTCCAGCTCCTGCCCGCGCAATCGGCAGCCGACCCGCACCCGGTCGCCTACGACCTGATCCTCGGCGAGCTGGCCTGCGTGCAGGTGACCGTGAAGGACGGACCGGCAAGGGTCGACTTCGTGGAGCTGCCGCGCGACCCGCACGAGGTGCGCTTCCGGATCAAGGGGGATCTCGAGAGCATCGCCCGGACGTTGGTGGCATCGCGCTGGCGGCGGTGGTTCGGCCGCGGGATGGCGCGGATCACCGGCGACAGGGGCGGACTGGCGACGCTGACGCGGCTGATCCGCGCGCCGCTCACGCTGACCGAGCTGCACGCCGCCGGCGTCCGGCTCGATCCGCCGCTCGCGCTCACGGTCGCGGCCTCGATGATCGAACCGAAGGCCACGCGCGGCATGCAATTCACGATCGCGCACCAGCCCGCGCGCTCGCAGCCGCCGGATGCGTATCTGCGGATCGCGGACCGCAAACTGGCGGTCACCGAGATCCCGCCGGCGGACGCGGCTGCGACCACGATCGTGTGCCCGCCCGACCTGCTGCTGCTGGCGCTCGCGGGCGCGGGCCGCCGGACACGTGCGTTCGGGGTGACGGGCGCCCGCTCGAGCTCCTCCAGCGGTGGCTCGGCGAGGCGCAGTACGGCTCGGCCACGGGGGGCCGGGCACGGCCGCCGATCTGCCGCATAGAGCGCGTTGAAGCTCCTCCGGCGTCCGCGGCGCGGGCCGCATCGTCCGCGCCGGCGCCTATGCTCGGGATCTAAGCAATGAGCTCCGCCTGCGCCCATCTGCACGTCCATTCCGAGTACTCCCTGCTCGACGGAGCGTGCAAGATCGACGAGCTCGCGGCGCGGGCGGCGTCGTTCGGCCAGCCCGCCCTCGGGCTGACCGACCACGGCGTGATGAACGGCGCGGTCGAGCTGTTCACGGCCTGCCGGAAGCACGGAATCAAGCCGATCATCGGCTGCGAGGTGTACGTCGTCGACGATCACGCGCGGCGCGCCGCGGGCCGGCTCGAGCGGTTTCACCTGACGCTGCTCGCCGCCTCTCCGGCCGGATACCGCAACCTGGTCAAGCTCTCGTCGGCCGGCTTCCTCGATGGCTACCAGCGCGGCAAGCCGGCGGTCGACCTCGACCAGATGGCCGCCCACGCCGACGGCGTGATCGCGCTCACGGGATGTCTGCAGTCGCGTTTCTGTCAGCACCTGCTCGAGGGGCGGGCGGCCGATGCCCGCGCGCACGCGGACGAGCTGGTGGCGCGTTCGGGGCCGAGAACGTCTACTTCGAGGTGCAGAAGAACGGCCTCGCGGCGCAGGAGCAGGTGAACGAGGGAGTCGTGCGGATCGCGCGGGAGCTCGGGCGTCCGCTGGTCGGGACCGGCGACGTCCACTACCTGCGGCGCGAGGACTATCACCACCATGCGGCGCTGCTGTGCGTGCAGACGAAGTCGACCCTCAGCCAGCCGAAGATCAGCTTCGAGACCAACGAGTTCTATCTGCGCTCGAGCGAGGAGATGGCGCAGCTCGTTCGCGGAGTTCCCGGAGGCGCTCGCGACCACGATCGAGATCGCCGAGCGCTGCGACGTCGAGCTCGAGCTCGGACGACAGCTGATCCCGCGCTACCCGGTTCCGGACGGGATCGAGCGAGGCCGAGTCATCTGCGCGCGCTGGTCGAGCGAGGGGCTGCGCGCACCGGTACGGCGATCCGCCCCCCGCGGAGGCGATCGAGCGCGCCGAGTACGAGCTCGGCGTGATCGACCGGATGGGCTTCAACGCCTACTTCCTGATCGTCTGGGACTTCGTCAAGTACGCCAAGGACGCCGGGATCGCGGTCGGTCCGGGCCGCGGCTCGGCGGCGGGCTCGATCGTCGCCTACTGCCTGCAGATCACCGACGTCGACCCGCTGCGCTACGACCTCCTGTTCGAGCGGTTCCTGAACCCGGAGCGGGTATCGATGCCCGACATCGACATCGACTTCTCGGTCCGCGGCCGCGACCGCGTGATCCGCTACGTGACCGACAAGTACGGCAAGGAGTCGGTCGCGCAGATCGTGACCTTCGGCAAGATGTTCCCGCGCGCCGCGACCCGTGACGCCGCCCGCGTGCTCGGCCACGACTACGGCGCCGGCGACCGGCTGGCGAAGCTGATCCCCGACCCGGTGATGGGACGGCCGCCGAGCTTCGAGGATTGCCTGAAGCCGGGCCAGCCGCTGCGGGCCGAGATCGACCGCGACGGCACCGCCAAGCAGATCGTCGAGGTCGCCCAGGGGCTCGAGGGGATCGTGCGCAACTCCTCGATCCACGCCGCCGCGGTCGTGATCGCCGACCGCCCGCTGACCGACATCGTGCCGCTGCAGATCGCCGAGGCGGGCGTCGACGAGAGCGGCGAGAAGGTGTTCCGCACCGTGACGCAGTTCTCGATGAAGCCGGTCGAGCAGCTCGGGCTGCTGAAGATGGACTTCCTCGGGCTGCGCAACCTCGACGTGATCGAGGATGCGCTCGACATCGTCGAGCGCTCGACCGGCGAGCGGCCCGACATGGCGACGCTGCCGCTCGACCACGCGCCGACCTACGAGATGCTCGCCCGCGGCGACTCGATCGGCGTGTTCCAGTTCGAGTCCGAGGGCATGCGCGAGGCGCTGAAGAAGGTCCGCCCCGATCGAGTTCGACGATCTCGTCGCGCTGAACGCGCTCTACCGGCCCGGCGCGATGGACCAGATCCCGACCTACGCGCGCGGCAAGCACAACCCGCTGTCGATCACCTATCCGGACGAGCGGCTGCGACCGATCCTCGAGGCGACCAAGGGCGTGATCCTCTACCAGGAGCAGGCGATGCGGATCGCCAAGGAGCTCGCGGGCTTCAGCGGCGCCAAGGCGGACGACCTGCGCAAGGCGATCGGCAAGAAGAACCGCGAGGCGATGGCCAAGCTGCAAGCCGGAGTTCGTCGCCGGGTGCCGCGCGTCGGGCACCAGCGAGCAGGTGATCGAGTGGCTGTGGACGACGAACGAGAAGTCGGCCGACTACTCGTTCAACCGCTCGCACGCGGCCTGCTACGCGCTGATCGCCTACCGGACCGCATGGCTGCGGGCCAACTACCCGGCCGAGTACATGGCGGCGCTGATCTCCTCGGTGATGGACACCAAGGACAAGGTGCCGTTCTTCGTCGCTCAGGCGGAGCAGATGGGGATCTCGATCCTGCCGCCTGACGTCAACCTCTCAGACCACGAGTTCGTGGTCGTCGAGGGCAACATCCGGTTCGGGCTGGACGCGGTCAAGGGGGTCGGGTTCGCCGCGGTCGAGGCGATCAAGCGCGCCCGCGAGGACGGTGGCCCGTTCCGTGACCTGTGGGACTTCTGCGCCCGGGTCGACGGCCGCGCGGTCAACAAGAAGGCGATCGAGGCACTGATCAAATGCGGCGCGTTCGGCTCCACGGGCGACTCGCGCAAGGGCATGCTGTCGGTGCTCGAGCAGGCCCAGGCGGCCGGCCAGAAGAGCCAGCAGGACGCGCTGATCGGCCAGGGATCGATCTTCGATCTCGGATTCGACGACGGCGCCGGCGGCGGGCTCGCCGGCGGCAGCAGCGTCGCCGGCGCCGGCGGGGGCGCCGCGCCGCTGATCAGCCACGCCCCGATTCCGGCGGGCGAGTTCGACCGCGCCGAGCTGCTCGCGGCCGAGAAGGACGCGATCGGGCTGTTCATCTCCGCCCATCCGCTCAAGGATGTGGGGCCGGCGCTCCGCGTCCGCGTGGACTGTTCGCTGGCGGCGCTCGCGGAGCGGCGCGACGGCGACTGGGTCACGGTCGGCGGAATGATCACCCAGGCCAAGCGGATCAGGACCAAGAAGGGCGACTGGATGATGTTCGCGACCCTCGACGACCTCGAGACGTCGGTCGAGGTGCTCGTGTTCGGAAACGCGCTCGAGGCGAGCGGCGGCGCGCTCGCGCCCGACACGATCGTCCTCGTCCGCGGTCGCGTCGACCACAAGGACCGCGAGAAGACATGCGTCGTCGCCCAGCAGGTCGACCGCTTCGAGCCGACGCCCGAGGAGATCCGCAAGGCGGTCGAGCAGGCCGCCAAGCAGGCACAGCCGCCGAGCGCGCTCCGGCTGCATCTCAACGCCGGCGCTCTGCCCGCCACCGTCGTCGGCGACCTCAAGGAGGTGCTGGCCGGCTTCCCCGGTGAATCGGACGTCGTGATCGAGCTGAGCACGTCGGTCGGCCACCGGCGCCTGAAGCTCGGTCCCGGGTTCCGGGTCGAGCGCGGCGCGGCCGGGCTTCACGCCGAGCTGGACGCGCTGCTGGGCGAGGCGATGATGCCCTCCGGGGCTGCGCAGAGCGGCGCGGCGGAGGCTGTGACGGCGGCGTAGCCGACAATCGGCCTTAGGTCGCTCCCAAACTCAGCTCGGCGTCCACGGACCGTGCCAGCCCCCGAACCCTGTCACCAGCCGGTCGGCCTCGGGCGGACCCCACGATCCCTGGGGGTACGGGTTGATCGGCGGCGGCGAGTCCAGCAGCGGCTGCACGATCCGCCACATCTCCTCGATGTTGTCCTGGCGTACGAAGTGAGTGCTGTCGCCGACCATCGCGGCGTGCAGCAGGACCTCGTATGGCGTTGCATCCTCGCCGCCCTCCTGCGCGAACTCCATGTCGAGCTCGATCTCGGTCGGGCCCGGCATGTCGGCGCGGTGCGCGTCCAGGATCAGGCGGATGCCCGTGCTCGGATCGATCTTGAACACGATCTGGCTCGGCTGCGGGAGGCGATGCTGGTAGGTGATGAAGTGGATCCTCGGCGGGTGCTGGAACACCAGCCTCAGCTCCGTCGCCTTGGCCGGCATTGCCTTCCCGGTGCGGACGAAGAACGGCACGCCGAACCAGCGCCAGTTGTCGATCTCGAGCCGCAGCGCCGCGTACGTCTCGGTCGTCGAGTCCGGCGCCACCTCCGGGATCGAGCGGTAGCCCTCGTACTGGCCGCGGACATAGTGAGCCGGGTCGGCGCCGGGGATCGCCCGGAAGACGGCCTGCTTGGCGTTGCGCAGCGTGTCCGGATCGCTCGCGGACGGAGGCTCCATCGCCGCCGCGGCCAGCAGCTGGAGCAGGTGGTTGACGACCACGTCTCGCAGCGCTCCGACCGCGTCGTAGAACCGGCCGCGGTCCTCGACCCCAACGGACTCCGACATCGTGATCTGCACACAGGCGAGGTAGTTGCGGTTCCAGACCGGCTCGAGCATCGCGTTCGCAAACCGTAGGTACAGGATCTCGTCGAGTCCCATCTTGCCGAGGAAGTGGTCGATGCGGTACAGCTGCGTCTCGTCGACGTACTGGTGGAGGTCGGCGGCCAGCGATCGAGCCGACGCGAGGTCGTGGCCGAACGGCTTCTCGACCGCCACCCGGCGGCCACCCGACACCAGTCCGGCCTTTGACAGCCCGGCGATCACGGTCTCGAACAGGGACGGCGGAATCTCGAGGTAGAAGGTGGGATTCTCGGCGCCGGCCGTCTCGAGCGCGTCTCCCACCCGTTCGTAGGTCTGCTGATCGGTGAAATCGCCGCTGACGTACGCAAGCCGCGCCGCAAAGCGCTGGAACACCTGCTCGTCAAGGTTCTCGCCGGTCTGCTGGATCGAGTCGCGGGCGTACTCGCGCAGCTGCTCGACCGTCCAGTCAGCTCCCGCCACGCCGATCACGGGGCAGCTCAACAGACCACGCCGGTCCAGGCGGTACAGGGAGCGGAACGTCATCTTCCTGGCCAGATCACCCGTGATCCCGAATACGACTAGTGCGTCTGCGTCGGTTGTGTTCATGAGACGGGCAACCTACAGATCCCGGCGTTTGAATCCCAGCGCCGCGGGCGCACTGAGCGCGACCCGTACGCCACGGCCCACAGGTCGAGGGCCGGCCCGCCGGCATGGGAGGACCCGAACGGCCCGAGGTTCACGATCAGCCCGTTGAACCCGGTCTGATCGGCCGCCAGGGCGTGGAGCCCCGCCTGATAGAGCGCCTCGAACGGCAGCGCGAGCGACAGGTCGTGCGAGATCGTCTGCACCGTCGGCGAGCCGAGCGCGTTGCCGATCGTGTTCAGCAGACCGGCCACGAGGCCGGCTCCGAACACCATGAACATCGCGATCCCGTTGGCGACCGTGGACAGGAGCACCGATCTCGACCTCGCTCAGCAGGTGGGAGTTCAGCAGCACCGCGATCCCCCGCGCGCGGAGCTCTTCTAGCAGCATTCGGACGGCGCGGCGGCCGGCGGGATCGAGCGCGCTGGTGGGTTCGTCCAGGAGCAGGAGCCGCGGGTCTCCGATCAGTGCCTGGGCCAGCCCAAGGCGTTGCTGCATGCCCTTCGACATCTCGTCGACACGGCGGCCGGCCGAGTCCGCGAGGCCCACCAGCTCGAGCAGCTCTGCCCGCTCGCTCGCGCCGGCGCCGGACCGCGCAAGTCGCTGGTGGAGCTCGAGTACCTCGGTCGCGGTGCACCAACCCGGAAACCGGAACAGCTCGGCCAGGTACCCGAGCACCGAGCGGGCGGCTCGGCTGCCCGCCGGTGCTCCGCAGACGCGGGCCGTGCCGCTGCTCGGTCTGACGAGTCCGCAGGCGATCTTGACGAGGGTCGACTTTCCGGCCCCGTTGGGCCCCAGCAGACCGACCAGCTCACCCGGCGCCACGCTCAGCCCGACTCCCGCGAGCGCGGCGACCGATCGGTAGCGCTTGTGCGGATCCGTGATGGCGAGCGCGGTCTCGGCGGCGCTCATTGGGTGCGCTTGCGCCTGGCCGCCCGAGCGCGCGAGGACTTGCCGCGGGTCCGCAGCTTGAATGCGAGCGCGACGTCTTCGGCCGCCGGGCTGCCGTGGTCGCGCCCGGTCTCGAGCACGCACACCATCCGCTCGAACCGCGGCTCCGAGAGGAACGTCGCGCATCCGTCCTCACCCAGCTCGCCTTCGCCGAGCAGCGCGTGGCGGTCGCGGTTGGACCCCAGCGGCGTGAGCGAGTCGTTGACGTGCAGCGCGTGCAACCGCTCGAGGCCGACCACCCGGTCACAGTCCGTGAGCGTGTCGCCGAGGCCCGTGGGCGTGCGGATGTCGTACCCGGAGGCGAGCATGTGGCAGGAGTCCACGCACAGGCCGAGGCGCGTGTCGCCACCTGCCGCCTCGAGCAGCTGCGCGAGCTCCTCGAACGAACGCCCGAGTGTGCCGCCGGCGCCGGCGGTGTCCTCGAGCAGCAGCCGGCAGCGGTCGGACCGCGCCAGCGCCTCGCCGATCACCTTGCCGGCGCGCGTGATCGCTTTGCTCACTGCGCCCTGCTTGGCCGAGCCCGGATGGAGCACCACCCCGGCCGCACCGATGCCGTCACCGACCCGCAGCGATTGGGTCAACGAGGCGAGCGACTTGGCGCGAATCTCGCGGTCCTCGGAGGCGCAGTTGAGCAGGTACACGGCGTGGATCAGGACCGCCTTGATCTTGGTGCCCTTGGCCGCCTCGCGGAACGCGGCGTAATCGTCCTCGCCGTAGGCCGTCGGCCGCCACATGCGCGGTGACTGGTTGAAGATCTGGATCGCCTGGCAGCCGCGCTCGGCGCCGCGCTCCACTGCCTTGTCCAATCCGCCGGCGTTCGAGACATGAGCGCCGATTAGGATGGTGAAATCTCTCTCATGCGGGTTCGCTTTGCTCCGTCCCCGACCGGGGCGCTCCACATCGGCGGCGCCCGAACGGCCCTGTACAACTGGCTGCTGGCGCGCGGCAATGACGGGACGTTGGTGCTGCGGATCGAAGATACCGACCGCGAAAGATCGACTCCCGAGAACGTCGAGCAGATTCTTGACGCGCTCAGGTGGCTGAACCTCGACTGGGACGAAGGGCCGCTGTTCCAGACCGACCGGGCGCATCGTCATGCCGAGGTGGTCGCAGAGCTCCTCGACAGCGGGCGCGCGTATCGCTCGAACGCGACCGCCGAGGATCGCAAAGCCTACAAGCAGCAGCATGGCTTCGAGCGGGGCTACCGCGGCGAGCCCGAACAGACGGGGGCGGTGTGGCTGCGGTGGCCGGACGAAGGCGAGACCGTTGTCGATGACGTGATCCGGGGGCGGGTGAGCTTCCCGAACGTGAGCATGGACGACTTCGTGATCGCGCGGGCGGACGGCTCGGCCCTGTACGTGTTCGCGAACGCGATCGACGACCTCGACTCACGGATCACGCACGTGGTGCGGGGCGATGACCACCTCTCCAACACGCCCAAGCAGCTGCAGGTGTTCGACGCGCTGGGCGCGCCGGTACCGCGGTACGCGCACCTGCCGCTGCTGCACGGGCCGGACGGGCGCAAGCTGTCCAAGCGCCACGGCGCCGCCTCGGTCCAGGAGCTGCGCGACGCCGGCTACCTGCCGGAGGCGGTCGACAACTACATCGCGCTGCTCGGCGCCGGGTTCGCGGCCGATGAGGAGCATTTCAGCCTCGACGAGCTGGCCGAGCGATTCCGGCTCGAGCGGGTCTCGAAGAACCCGGCCGTGTTCGACGAGCAGAAGCTCCGTCACATCAACGGCCGCTGGCTGCGTTCGCTCAGCACCGACGAGCTCGTCCGGCGACTCGAGCAGTACACGGGGCGCACCGGACTGCGCGCCGCCGTGGAGATCTCGGCCGACAAGATCCAGACGCTCGCCGACTTCTGGCCGCTGGCTGGATTCCTGTTCGACGGCCCGGCCGACGACCCGGCCGCATTCGACCGCGTGATCTGCAAGGACGGCGGACAGCAGAACCTGCAGGCCGCGCGCGACGCGCTCGCCGCCGCGGAGCCGTTCACGGTCGAGGCGGTCGAGGCTGCCCTGCGCGGAGTGGTCGATAAGCAGGGGACAAAACCTGCCAAAGTGTTCCAGCCTGTGCGCGTCGCCATCGCCGGGACCACCGTCTCTCCAGGGATCTTCGAAAGCGTGGCGGTCCTGGGCCGCGAGGAAACCCTCGCGCGGATCGATCGGGCGTTGGAACGGGCCAGGCACAACGGAGGCTAAACCCGATCGAACATGTGCCGATGAATCCCATTAGCGGGGAACGTTCCGAGCCCCCTCCGCCCGCTGTGCCTAGCTCCCCCACCAGTCCGAGTGAACCGCCCGTGGCGCCCCTGGCAGCCCTCAAGCCCCTTCCGACCGATCCCTATGCGGCGCGCGAGCGCCACCACAACGAAGGCCACGGCCGTCGGTTGACGGCGGCGTTCGAGGCGCTCGAGGCATTCCCGATGCTGGTCGAATCGCGTAACCGCGTGCTGCGGCTGTTCGAGGCCGGCGATCCCTCCACCGCCGACGTCGTCGCCGCGGTCGAGGCCGACGTCGCGCTGGCGGTGTCGGTCGTGCGCCTCGCCAACCAGGTCGACGGTCGCAGCCACGGACGAGTGGAGAGCGCCGTCAAGGCCGTCGAGGTGCTCTCGCCCCGCACCGTGCAGGCGATCGCGAGCCGGGCCAGGACAGTCGATTTCTTCGAGCGGACCGCCGTCTGGCAGAGCATTCCCGAGCGCTTCCGGCTGCACGGCGTCGCCACCCAGCGCGCCGCCGACCGGCTCGCCCGCGAGCTCGGCTACGAGAGCCGCGACCGCCTGATGGTGACCTCACTGCTGCACGACATCGGCAAGCTGGTGCTCGTGCACGCGTACCCCGGCTACCCGCGCCAGATTCACGCCGACGCCCGCACGCCCGAGGAGCGGATCCAGCGCGAGCGCCGAGAGCTGGGCGTCGATCACGCGCTCGTCGGCGGCGTGCTCGCGCGACGCTGGGGGCTGCCGAAGTCACTGGCCAGCGTGATCGAGCGCCACCACGCCGACGGCTGCGACGGCGAGGCGGCGATCGTCCGCCTCGCGGACATGCTCGCGCACTACGTCCTCGGCGGGTCCGTCTCACCATCCGAGCTGCTCAGCGTCGCGCGCAGCGTCGGCGTCAAGCCGGCCGAGCTGCGAGCGGTGATGTACGACCTGCCGCTCCCGAGTTCGAGCGAGCGGCCGCGCCAGATCGACCCGTGCCCGATGTCCACGCGCGAGGTCGAGGTCCTCCGCCGCCTCGCCCGCGGGATGGTCTACAAGCAGATCGCGACCGAGCTCGGCCTCTCTACCAGCACCGTCCGCACCCACCTGCACAACGTATACGGCAAGCTCGGCGCGATGGACCGTGCGCAGGCCGTCCTGATCGCGACCGAGCGCGGCTGGATCTAGCGCGGTGGCGCCCCGTCCGCGACCGAGCGCGGCCGGATCGAGCGCGGTGGCGCCCCGCCGGCGCGCCGTGCGCCTCCTCACGCCGCAGATCGCCGCCGCCCGCCGTAGGATCGGGACAAGCAGATGATCTCGATCACGACCAAATCGCCGTATGCGCTGCGGGCGCTGGTCGAGCTGCACCGACAGGGTGATGCCGCCCCGGTCCCGATCGGCGAGGTCGCCCGCCGCGCCGACGTGCCGGTGCAGTTCTTGGAGCAGCTGTTCGCGACGCTGCGGCGGGCCGGCCTGCTGCGCTCCCAGCGCGGCGTCAAGGGTGGCTACAGCTTCGCCCGCCCGGCCGGCGAGGTCACGGTGCTGGAGGTGGTGGAGCTGCTCGACGGACCGGTCGGGAACGGCGCGACGGGCGTATTCGCGGCCGCCGCGGCCGCCGCCCGGTCGGTGCTCGCCGAGTGGACGATCGTCGACGTGGCGGAGGCGGAGGCCCGGGCGACCGGGGCGCCGATGTACCACATCTAGGGCCACGACCTGAGGCTGTCCGGTGCGATCACCGACGCCGAGTTCGAGACCGCGAAGGCCAGGATCCTGGCGCAGAGCTGATCGGTCGGGGCGGTTTCTCGTAGGGTTCGCGGCCGATGTCGCCGATCCCCACGAACATTGCCGAGCACGTCGGCCGCACGCCGATGGTGCAGCTCACGCGCATCGTCGGCGAGCTCGAGGTCGAGCTGTTCGCGAAGCTCGAGGCGTTCAATCCCGGCGGCAGCGTCAAGGACCGGATCGGGGTCTCGATGATCGAGGCGGCGGAACGCGAAGGCCGGATCGAGCCCGGCAAGACGACGATCGTTGAGGCGACGAGCGGCAACACCGGGATCGCGCTCGCGTTCGTCTGCGCCGCCAAGGGGTACGACCTCGTGCTGACCCTGCCGCAGGGCATGAGCCGCGAACGCGAGGGGTTGCTGCGGCTGTACGGCGCCACGGTGGAGGTGACCGAGTCGCTCGGCGGGATGACGGAGGCGGTGGAGGCCGCTCGGGCGCTCGCCACGCGCGAGGACGTGTTCCTGCCGGACCAGTTCTCGAATCCGGCCAACCCCGACGTTCACCGTCGAACCACCGGGCCCGAGTTGCTCGCGGCGATGGATGGACGGGTCGACGTGCTCGTGACCGGCGTCGGTACGGGAGGGACGATCACGGGCGCCGGCGAGGTGCTGAAGGCGCGCAGTCCGGGCTGCCGCGTGGTCGCGGTCGAGCCGAGTGCGTCGGCGGTGCTGTCCGGCGGACGCCCGGGGCCTCACAAGATCCAGGGGATCGGCGCCGGCTTCATCCCCGAGGTCCTCAACCGCGAGCTGCTCGACGAGGTCATCCCGGTGGACGACGAGGACGCGATCGAGACCGCTCGGGAGCTCGCCCGGCGGGAGGGGGTGCTGGCCGGAATCTCGGGCGGCGCGGCGGTCTGGGCGGCCCTACAGATCGCCCGGCGACCCCAGTCGCGCGGCGCTCGGATCGCGGTGATCCTGCCCGACTCGGGTGAGCGGTACGTGTCGACGCCGTTCTTCGCGCCGTGAGTGCGCCGGCGGGGAGTGCGTTCAGGGCTGCGCCGCCGGCTCGCTAGGCTTTGGGCAATGTTCGGGATCGGGCTGATCGCCCGCATCGTCGCCGAGATCCGCCGCGACGTCGGCGCCGCGCAGAGCCGAGACCCTGCCGCTCGCGACGTCGGCTCGTTCGAGATCCTGGCGGCGTGGCCGGGCGTCCACGCGCTGCTCGCGCACCGGATCGCCCACGCGCTGTACGGCGCCGGCGTGCCGCTGCTGCCGCGGGCGATCGCGGCGACCTCCCGTTCGGTCACCGGGATCGAGATCCATCCGGCGGCCACGATCGGGACCGGGTTCTTCATCGACCACGGGATGGGGGTGGTGATCGGCGAAACGGCCGAGATCGGCGATGACGTGACGCTCTACCAGGGAGTGACGCTCGGGGGCACGGGGTTTGCGACCGGCAAGCGCCACCCGTCCGTGCAGGACAACGTCACGATCGGGTCGGGTGCGAAGCTGCTAGGTCCGATCACCGTCGGCCACGGTTCGAAGATCGGCGCCAACACCGTCGTGATCGACGATGTCCCGCCGAACTCGACGGTGGTCGGCAATCCCGGCCATCCCGTCCGGGTCGAGGGACGGCGCCCCGAGGGCCCCGACGCCGACTGGGCCCACCTGCCGGATCCGATCGCGGATGCGATCAAGGGGCTGGCGGGGCGCATCTCCGCGCTCGAGCAGGGGCGGGACGGCGACGGCGCCGAGGTGCACGAATTCTCGACTGCGTCCGAGCGCCCCACCGCCCCGGGCAACGATGGCCTGAACGCGGCCGCCGCGAACCGCGCCCGCGGGCCTAATCCGGCGGGCGGGTAGGGTTCGAGGTCTCGACCCGGCCGCGCTCGGTGACCGGAGGTAGCGGCGCACGGGTCGGGTCGGCCTCGGGCATGTTCAGTCGCGCGCGCACGAGATACAGCGGTCGCCCCTTGACCTCGTCGTAGATGCGGCCGACGTACTCGCCGATGATCCCGATTGCGATCAGCTCGATCCCGCCGAGCAGCAGCACGACGATCGTCAGCGCGCTGAATCCCGGAAGGTAGGAGCCCAGCAGCCGCAGCACGACGACGACCGGAATCGCGATGAACGCGAGCGTCGAGATCATGAACCCGAGGAACGTCGCGAGCTGCAGCGGGCGGTGCGAGAAGGAGAAGATCGCGTCGAGCGAGAAGCGCAGCATCTTCGGGATCGTGTACTTGGTCTCGCCAGCGTGGCGCGCGTCGCGACGGTAGGGGACCGCGGCCTGCGTGTAGCCAACCCAGACGGTCATTCCGCGCAGGAAGCGGTTGCGCTCGCGCATTGACAGTAACGCGTCGAGCGCGTGGCGATCGAGCAGCCGGAAGTCGCCGGAGTTGTGCTGCAGCTCGACCTGGGCGAGCTTGTCGAACACCCGGTAGAACCACCGCGCGGTGCTCAACTTGAAGCGCGACTCGCCCTCGCGTTGCTCTCTGACCGCGTACACGACGTCGCAGCCCGCACGCCAGTGGTCGAGCATCCGGGGAATCAACTCTGGCGGGTCCTGGAGGTCTGCGTCCAACATCACGACGGCGTCGCCGCGCGCGTGGTCGAGTCCGGCCGTGAGCGCGGTCTGGTGACCGAAATTGCGTGACAGGTAGACGACTCGCACGCGGGGGTCGTTGTCCGACAGTGAGTCGAGCACCGCCGGGGTGCCGTCGCTGGAGCCATCGTCGACCAGCACGAGCTCGAACGCCACCCCCTCCAGGGCGCCGCAGACGCGCGCGTGGAACTCCTCGATCAGCGCCTCTTCGTTGTACACCGGTGCGACGACGCTGAGGAGATCGAGCCGGCGGACGTCGGTGCGACCGCGCTCTGCCAGTCCGGTCATCGCATCATGTTAAGTGGTTGTAGTCGATGGAAAGGATCGGAGCGCACGAGGAGCCGACACCGTTCAGGACCCGATCAGCCAGCTGCTGTGCGGGATGTACCCGATCAAGTTGATCGCCAGCACCAATCCGGTGAGCGCGATCGACCACTTCCACAAACGGCGGTCTGAGGCGAGCGCCGTGAGTGGCAACAGCCACGCGACATACCAGGGGAGCAGCGAGTTCGCGGTGACCAGCAGCGCGAACGTCGCCCAGGCCGCACCGTGGATCCAGTCGAGCTCGCCGCGCCAGGTCTTCGACACGAGCCAGCAGAGGATGGCGAGGAAGACGACGCCGAGCACCACGCCGACCGCGGTCGGAATCGACCCCAGCTCGAGGCGTGCGGACACGAACCCGGGGATGCTGTGCCAGTCACCCTCGCTCTGTGTCTGCTTGAGCGTCGCCAGTAATTTCAGGGCCCCGGTGCCGAACGCGGCATAGGTGATCACGAGCATCGCGCCGGCGGCGACGCCCGCACCGATGAGCACATTGCGCCGCGAGCTCCCGGGCCGGCGGGTGGTGGCTCCGGCGACCGCGAACGGCAGCAGTAGGCCGGCAGTCAGCTTGATTCCGGTCGCGGCCGTCAGCAGGGCGCCGCCGCCCCGATCGCGGTGCTGCAGAAGCAGGTAGACGCCACTCATCATCACCGCCAGCATCAGCAGCTCGTTGTGCGCGCCGCCGACTCCGTAGATCACGATCAGCGGATTCAAGCCCACGAGAGCGACGGCCTTGACGGGATCGACGCCGCGCAGACGGGCCGCGTTCCACACCAGCGCGACCGTCGCCAGACTCGCGATTGCCGCGATCGACTTGTAGGCGAGCGCCGTCGCGGCGATCGACAACGGTGCGAGCATGTAGCTCGGCAACGTGAACAGCGGACCATAGGCGGTCGGGATGTAGGACCACTTGGCGCCGACGAACGGAAATACCGGGTCGAGCGCAATCGCGTGCGGCCCGTGGAGGTATGGGTTGGTGCCATACAGGGCCCCCATGCGCCCGTAGGCCGCGTAGCTGAACACGTCGGTTGAGATCAGCGGCGGCGCCAGCAGCACGATGGCGTGGAGTGCTGCGATCGTCATCAGCACCGCTCGTCCCGAGAGGCGGTCAGCGGCGCGGACGGAGACCACGTAGGCGACGAACATCACGGCCAGCGTCGCCACGACGCCCCAATCGCCGAGATCGATCCCGGTGCTGCCGAATGGCCCCGCGAGCCAGCTCGGAACGGGCCGCACCGACTCTGGGAGCAGGACGTCGGTGCCCGCCGCACCGAGCGCGATCACCAGCCCGGTGACGAGGACGCCCGCCAGCCCGAGCATGCCAGCCCGAGTGCTGGGCGCTGTGCGTGCACCGACTCTTGTTCTGAGCTCGAACGCGCCGCCTTGCGGCGTGGCGCCGAGCGGACCGCGTACGCTCATTGCCTACAAGGATGTCCGCACCGCAAGCGGCCGCGGTTTGGGCAAGATTGAGATTGCGTTAGGAACGCTGTCCGCCTGCCGTCACGGACACTAACCGGCGGTCGAGCCTATCAAGGCGAGCGGACCGATTCGCGCGTGAGGGCGGCGCGCCTGACCGCGGCCGTGGCCGTGCGCCGCAGTCTCGGCACGATCCAGATCGCCTCGAGCGCGATCCGGGCCGACATCTTGCTCGACCCCGCCGTTCGGTCGACGAACACGATCGGGATCTCGCGCACCCTGAACCCGGCCAGCAGGGCACGGTAGGTCACCTCGATCTGGAACACGTACCCCTCGGCACGAACGCTCTCGAGGTCGATCGCCTGGAGCACCTCGCGCCGGATGCATTTGAAGCCGCCGGTCAGGTCGTGAACGCCGACCCGCAGGATCGCGCGTGCATAGATCCCTCCGCCACGGCTGATCAGTCTGCGCACCAGCCCCCAATCGCGGACGCCACCGCCGGCCACATACCGGGATCCGAGCACGAGGTCGGCGTCGTCGGCGGCCGCGATCAGGGCGCCCAGATAGCGGGGGTCATGGGAGAAATCGGCGTCCATCTCGATCACCAGCTCGGCGCCACCGGCGAGCGCGCACGCGAATCCCGCCAGGTAGGCCTGTCCGAGCCCATCCTTGCTTTGGCGATGGAGTACCTCGACCTCGTCGACGGTGCTCGCGATCCGGTCCGCGATCGCGCCGGTGCCATCGGGAGAGCCGTCGTCGACGATCAGCACGCGGTAATCGGGGCCCAGCACCCGATCGAGCTCGTCGCAGATCGCGCGCACGATCCGCTCGACATTGGGCGCCTCGTTGTAGGTGGGAATCACGACCCAGACTCGCGCTGACATGGCCGGATGAGCGTAGTCGCAGCGCTCGGAGGGTGCGTCAGGATGGGTGCGTCAGGCGGGACCGCGCGGGATTGGACAAGGTTCGGATTGGCCACGCTGGTGGGCCGCCGGAGGCGCGATTCCCCGCGGCGAGATCCGCCTGAGCGCACGCGGCCGGGAGACCCGGCATCATGCGCAAGGGGATTCTCATTTTTATGGACGACGGCGCGACAGCAGTTCGACATCGACCTCGCCCCCGGCCCTCCGGTGGCCGCCGGCCGCCGCCGCGCCGCCGCAGGGCCGAGCCGCACCATATTCGCCGGCGGGTGGTCGCCGGGCTGGTGGTCGTTGGGGTGATCCTGCTGTTCGTGCTGATCACCTCCGGCGGGGGCAAGAGCGGCAGCACCCCGAGCGCGACCGCACACGCGTCCGTGGCCCACGCCCCGACCGGGTTCTTCACCCGGCTTGAGATCCTCGCCGGCAAGGGGGCGGGATCCTTTGCCTACACCGAGCACGCCGCTCTGAACGCGGCCGTCAACCGGACGCTGGCGATCACCCCCTACGTGCGAATCGCAGGCAGGCAGCATCGCGAGCTGGCGCTGACATTCGATGACGGGCCCGGCCCGTACACACCACAGGTACTTGCGGTTCTGAAGCGATACCACGTGCCCGCGACGTTCTTCGAGGTCGGGGTGGCCGAGCAGTATTTTCACGTCTCCACGACCGCGATCGTCGCCAGCAATGACGTGATCGGCGATCACACGATGGACCACCCGCCGATGTCCGAGCTATCGGCCTCGGCGCAGCAGCAGCAGCTGCTCGATGAGACGCAGGCGATCGGCCAGTACGGGGCGCCGTTCCCACGGTTGTTCCGCCCCCCGTACGGTCTGTGGAACTCAACCACCCTGGCCCTGCTGCACCAGTACAAGATGCTGATGGTCCTGTGGACGGTCGACACCAACGACTACACGCGCCCGGGGGTTGGCGCGATCGTCCACTCGGCCGTCTCGGGCGCCCGTCCGGGCGCGATCATCCTGATGCACGACGCGGGCGGCAACCGTCAGGAGACGGTCGACGCGTTGCCGACGATCATCAAGGACCTCCGCGCTCGCGGCTACCGGCTCGTGACCGTGCCGCAGCTGCTGCTGGACAACCCGCCCTCGGCCAACCAGGACATCGGCGCGATCCTTGGCTCCGGCGGATAACGGCCGGTTTCAGCGGCGCACGTAGGCGACGCGGTTCCAGCTCGGTTCGGGCGCCAGCTCGATCGGCTCGCCGCCCCGATCGGGCTGGATGTACAGGAACGCGTTCGCGTCCTCGTCGAACGCGACGTCGAGCTCGCCCTCCTTGACCCGCTGGTCGAGCCACGCGCCGCGGAAGATCAGGCGCCGCAACCAATGCACCAGGGAGCGATCGGACGGGCCGACGAGCTCCGGCCAGCAGTCGTTGACGTGCTCGCCCAGCGCCGACGCGGGATCGCTCACCTCCCCGTTGACGACCAGGTTGATCAGGTCCTCGGCCTCGGCCTCCTCGACGCCGCCGTCGAGGAAACCGAGCTTCTGCGCGGCCTGCTCACAGCGCTCGCGGAAGTCGCGCTCGTTGAACGTGAACCGAAGCTCGCCGTATTCCAGCACGAAGTCGTCCCCGGAGCTGTAGTTCCCGCGTCGATACATGGAGCGTCGGGATCATATTTGGGATTCCTTCCCTCCCGCAGGGACTGAACGCGATGTTGCAGCGCTGGGATCGGGATTGCAAGCGAGCATGTATATCGTGCTCAACTTCCCGAACGCGCGCCCGGCGATCGGGTTTGGGAAATTGAGCAGGTTCCAGCGGCGCGGCGGCGCGACGGCCCGCCGCTGGTGCCTCGGACGTGGGGCACCCCGTGCCCGACGTCCTGAGCAAACAGGGCGCCGGGCGGCGGCTCGAAGCCGACGACCGAGCGCGCTACCGACCGCCCCGCACGATGGGGGGAGGAATCTGATCTCCGGCGGGCTCTGTATGCCATGCCCCCCGCACTCGCCACGATCCTGATCGTCGAAGATCACGGTCCCACGCGGACCTTCCTGGCCGACAACCTCGCCGCCGACGGATACGAGCTGCTCGAGGCCGGCTGCGTCGGCGAGGCGCAGGCGCTGATCGAGAGGAAGTACCCCGATCTGGCGATCGTCGACCTCGGCCTGCCGGATTGCGACGGCTTGGAGTTGATCCGGCGCGTGCGTGACGCGGACCGGCTGGCGGCGCGGATCGATCCCGACCTGCCGCTGCTGATCCTGTCCGGTCGCACCAGCGAGCTCGACCGGCTAAGAGGGTTCGAGCGCGGTTGCGACGACTACCTGCCGAAGCCGTACAGCTATCCGGAGCTGCGGGCCCGGATCAGCGCCCTCCTGCGCCGCAGTCGCCACCGCCATGGCTGCGGTCGCATCCGGGTAGGGCCGCTCGAGTTGGATCCGCTCGGGCGGCGAGTGTGGCTCCATGGTGCGCCCCTGTCGCTGTCGAAGAAGGAGTACGCGTTGCTGAGAGCGCTGGCCGGCGACCCGACGCGCGCCTTCACCCGGGAGGAGCTGCTGCGCGGCGTGTGGGGGTTCAGGAGCGTCTGCCACACCAGGACCCTGGACTCGCATGCCTCGCGGCTGCGCAAGAAGCTGAACGGGGACGGCGACAGCTTCGTCGTCAACGTGTGGGGAATCGGTTACCGGCTGATCGACGGGACGATCGAATGACCGGCGCGGCGCCAGCGGGCAGGATCCGATGAGCGCGGGGGTGGTGGCGCTCGGCGGTTGGCTGCTGGTAGGCTGCGCCGCTGCCTGCGGGCTGCTCGTCCGCCACGCGGCGGTGAAACGGATCGAGATCACGGCTCGCGCCTGTCACGAGCTGCGCGGTCCGCTGACCGCGGCGCGGCTTGGGCTGCAGCTGGGCTCACGGACGGGCGAACTGTCGGCCGCCCGGCTGCGAGCAATCGACCTCGAGCTGGGCCGCGCGGCGCTGGCTCTGGATGACCTCACGAGCGTCCGCGATCCGGGGCGTCTGCCGGCCGCGGTCGAGGAGATCGACCTCGCGGAGCTGCTCGCCGACTCGGTCGAGGCCTGGTCCGGCGCCGCGGCCGCGGCCGACGTCGAGCTGGCGATGCGCTGGTCCGGCGCTCGGGCGCACGTCGTCGGCGATCGCCTGCGGCTGGCACAGGCGATCGGCAACCTGATCGCCAACGCGATCGAGCACGGGGGAGGCGGCGCTGCTGAAACGGGCTCGGTCGAGGTGCACGGGCGCAGCGAGCGGGCCGGGGCGCGGATCGAGGTGAGCGACCATGGCCCCGGCCTGGCGGCGCCGATCGCGGAGCTTGCATGCCGACCTGATCGTCGGCGTGGCCGCCGCCTTGGCTTCGGGAGCTACGCCGCGCGCGGGCGTGGGCTGGCGATCGCCTCGGCGATCGCGGCCGGCCACGGTGGACGCCTGGCGGCGGCGCCGAGCGAACGGGGCGCGAGGCTCGTGCTCGAGTTGCCGGCGGTGCCCGGCGTGCCGGCGCGGGCTGGTGGCGGCGAGGACGCCTGACCAGCGGCTCTTAGGTCGCGCGCTCGTCCAGCCCTGATCGTGGGGTGGCGGGCCAACGCCATTGATGCGCCACATGCGTTGGCCGCGCAGCGGACCACCGCCCGCCGCGTCTCGATGCACGCCCACCGGACGGATTCGTGCCGGATTTGCAATCGCCGGCCCGGATGCTGCGGCTGCAACGGCTCCTGCAGCGCCGCACCCGTCGCCCGCGAGCGCTCGGTGCCCGCGAATTGCGCGGACCCACATGGGGATCCGGGCGTCGAGGGGGCGATCTGGGAGCTTGGTGGGGGAGAGCGTGGGAAAAGGGTTGCATTGTGGGAGAAAGTGGGTTACAGTGGGCCACGCATGCGGAACCCGGGTGGCAGGGCTCCTCCCACCCAGCCACCCGGGTTCGGAGTTCGGTCAGCCGAATGAGACCCCTGATCTTCCGCGGAACCTTCGAACACGCTCTCGATGCGAAGCACCGGCTCACCGTCCCCGCAAAGTTCCGCGCGGCGCTGGCGGGTGGGGTGGTTCTGGCGGCGTCGCCGGAGACGACTCCGGGTGCGACCCGGTGCATCGCGATCTGGACGCCCGATGCTTACGACGAGTTCACGACCGCGTCGCTCGCGGGCCTCAGTCCGATTTCGCCAAAGGCACGCGACTTGAAGCGGTTCTTCTTCAACTACTCACACGACACCGAGCTCGACTCGGCGCATCGCGTGATGATTCCGCCGGCGTTGATCGAGTACGCCGGCCTCGACAAGGACGTCGTGGTCACCGGATCCGGGGAATGCCTCGAGGTGTGGGACCGCGCCAAGTACGCCGGCTACAGCGAAGACGTTCTGATCCGCGTCCCCGACATTGCAGCGAGCCTTGGCGACACTGCTTGACATGACCCAGACCCATATCCCGGTCCTGGCCGGCGAGCTGATCGAGCTGCTCGACCCGCAGCCCGGGGACGTGGCCGTGGACTGCACGTTCGGCGGCGGCGGGCATGCGCGGCTGATCGCCGAGCGGATCGGCCCGCGCGGGACGTTGATCGGCGTCGATCGCGACCCGCTGGCCGAGGAGCGGTTTGCCGAGCTGGCCGCCGAGGTCAGCTGCGACACGCGCTTCATCCGGGCCGACTTCGTCTCCGCTCTCGGGCAGCTGCAGCAGGAAGAGGTGCGGGCGGATCTGATCTACCTCGACCTCGGCATGTCCTCGATGCAGGTCGACACGTGGGCTCGCGGGTTCTCGTACGCCTACGACGCGCCGCTCGACATGCGCATGGACCCGGACCAGGACCTGACCGCCGAGGAGATCGTCAACAGCTGGGACGAGCGTCAGCTGACGCGGCTCCTGCGGGACTTCGGCGAGGAGCGCTACGCGATCCAGATCGCCCGCGCGATCGGCCGGGTCCGGCGGCGCGGGCGCCTGAGCTCGACCAACCAGTTGGTCGACACGATCAAGGCGGCCGTGCCGGTGCCGGCGCAGTTCGCCGGCGGGCACCCGGCTCGGAGGACTTTCCAGGCGCTGCGGATCGCGGTCAACGATGAGCTCGCGCAGCTCGACGCTGCGCTGCCGCTGGCCTGGGAGCTGCTGCGGCCGGACGGGCGGCTGGCCGCGATCTCGTTCCACTCGCTCGAGGATCGGCGGATCAAGCGCTTTCTCGCGGCCCTCGCACGCGGTTGCATCTGCCCGCCCGACCTACCCGTGTGCGTCTGCGGCCGGGAGCCGGAGGCCGAGCTGTTGACCCGCCGCGCCGTCGCTCCGACGCCCGGGGAGGTGGCGGCGAATCCCAGGTCCAAGTCGGCGCATCTGCGCGCCGCACGCAAGCTGGAGGTGCAAGCGAAATGACGCCACCCGCCGCCACCGCGGCCGCGCGAGGACGCAAGGCAACGACTGCCGCCGGCCGGCGCGCACAGCAGCAGGAGGCGACACCAGATCGGCCTACCGTAACCCAATCGGCGCCCGCGGCCACCCGCCCGCGGCGCGCGGCGTCCCCGCGGGGGCCGAAGGTCGGGGGCCACCGCGCCACGGTTCGCAAGCCATCGCTGCCGCGGATCCCGCGCCGCGTCTCGGGGCCGGCCCGCGGCAAGATCGCGGCAGCGGCGACGGGGATCGCCGCCGGCGTCACGGCGCCGCTCGCGCCGCGCGTGCGCCGTGAGAGGGCCGCGCCGGTGGGAGACAAGGCATCGCGTTCGCTTCGCGCCCGGGCAGAGGCGCTCGTCCGCGGCCTGCCCGATCATCCGCTGCTCGACCGGCTGATCCGCGGGCGGATGTGGATCCCTGTGCTGGGGGTGCTGCTGGTCGGGATCGTCGCGATGCAGGTCGAGGTACTGAAGCTCGGGGCCAGCATCGGGCGCTCGCTGGAGCAGAGCGCGACGCTCGAGACTCGCAACCAGCTGCTGCGCACGAGCGTGACCCAGCTCGCCGATGACCAGCGGATCGAGCAGCTCGCGGCGGGCTACGGGATGGTGATGCCGCCGGTGGCCTCGGTCGGGTTCCTGGCGGCCTCGCCGGCGCCGAGCATCCAGCGGGTGTTCGCCGGCATCCACGCGCCCGACTCCGCGACGTTCGGCTCGCTGACGACCTCCAACGGCTCGGTCGTGACCTCGGCGGCGATCAACGCGGATCAGGTCGTTCCGGGCCAGGGCGATGCCAGCACGGGCACGGTGGCGGACGCCGCCACCCAGGCAGCGACCGGGCCCTCAACCGCGGCCACGACGGGCAACAGCAGCGCGACCGCTGCGACTGGTAACAGCGGCGCGACCGCGTCCGCGACCGGCAACAGCGGCACGACCGCCGCCGCGACTGGCAACAGTGGCGCGACCGCCGCGACCGGCAACAGCGGCACGAGCGCCGCCACGACAGGCAACAGCGGCGCGACTGCCGCCGCGACCGGCAACAGCGGCACGAGCGCCGCCGCGACGGGCAACAGCGGCCCGACGACTGCCAGCGCCGGCAACAGCGGCGCCAGCTCGTCGGGGGGCGCCGCGACGGGCGGCGCATAGGCGCTCACATGAAGGCCACAGACCGCCGCATCGGGGTCCTGTTCGTCGCTTTCATCGCGCTGCTCGCGATCGCCGTGCTGCGGGCCGGGTACCTCGGCGCGGTCCGGGCCGGGTCGTTGCAGCGGGTGGCCGCCACCCAGCAGGTCGACGAGCAGGTTGTTCCGGCGCCCCGCGGCACGATCACCGATCGCAACGGTGTCGACCTCGCGATCAGCGAGTCGGCCGACGACGTCGTGGCCGATCCCTACCTGATCAAGGACCCGCAGACGGTTGCGGCGCAGCTGGCGCCACTGCTCGGCCAGTCCGTCACCAGCGTGCTGACCAGGCTGACCACGCCACGGACCGGCTTCGTGTACCTGACGCACCTGCTTGCCGCCCAGACCGCGGCCGAGATCACCAAGCTGAACATCAACGGCCTGACCCTGATCCCGAGGGTCAAGCGCGTCTATCCGCGCGCGTGGGCCGCATCGCAGGTGCTCGGCGACATGTACCTCAACGGTCACGGGTTCAGCGGGATCGAGTACGAGTACGACAAGGCGCTCAGCGGCGTCAACGGGATCCGGAAGATCGTCAACGACGCGATCGGTCAGCCGATCTCGGTTGACAACGTGCGTCCGACCAAGCCCGGCAAGACCGTCCAGCTGACGATCGACGCGGCGCTGCAGGACGAGGTCGAGCAGGTGCTCGCGGGCGTCGGGGCGGCGTACTCGCCGAAGGGCGCGACGGCGATCGTGATGGACCCCAACACCGGCGCGATCCTCGCGCTCGCGAACTGGCCGCGGGTGAATGCCAACGACCCCACGGGGGCACCGTCGCTCGACGGCGACGATCGGGCGGTGTCGTACGACTACGAGCCCGGCTCGACCTTCAAGGCGGTCACGGTCGCCGGGGCGCTCCAGGACGGTGACGTGACCCCCGAGACGGAGTTCGACATCCCGCCGGTGCTGCAGGTCGCCGATCGGCAGATTCACGATGCCGAGGTCCACGGCTACGAGACCCTGTCGGTCGCCGGCATCCTCAGGGTGTCGAGCAACATCGGCGCCGACGAGATCGGGATGAAGCTCGGTCCCAAACGGTTCGACTACTGGGTGCACCGGTTCGGCTTCGGCGCGCCCACCGGGATCGACCTCCCGTCCGAGGAGCATGGGATCGTGCTGCACTACTGGCAGTACTCGGGCTCGTCGATGGGCAACCTGCCGATGGGACAGGGAGAGTCGGTGACGCCGATTCAGATGGCGACGGCGTACGCGGCGATCGCCAATGGCGGGATTCTGCGCCAGCCGCACATCGTGCAGGCGGTCGGCGGCAAGTCGCTGCCGCTGCCGGCCGGGCACCGGATCATCTCGCCGACCACCGCAGCCGAGCTGCGGATCATGCTCCGGGGGGTGTTCGCGGATGGGGGCACTGCCTCGGGTGCCGCGATTCCCGGATACGACCTGTCAGGCAAGACCGGAACGGCGAACGTGGTCGTCAACGGCACCTACTCGAACACCGAGTACATCGCCTCGTTCATCGGGTTTGTGCCGGCGACCCACCCCAAGTTGCTGGTCGCGGTGATGGTCGACGAGCCCCAGGGATCGATCTACGGCGGCTCCGTCGCAGCGCCGGCGTTCCAGAAGATCGTCGGCTGGGCCGTGCCATATCTGGGCATCTCGCCGCGGTAACCGTGCCGCCGAGAAAACCGGGTTGATGTTCCGACTAACCGACGAACTGGCGCCGGAGCGCCAGTAGGCGATCATCCCACTGGCCGCCGACCTCGGCCATCCACGAGACGGCCTCTGACAGCGGCTCGGGCGTGACCGTGTAACGGACCTCGCGTCCGGAACGCTCGCGGTGCAGTAGCCCCGCCTCGGCCAGGGCCGTCAGGTGCTTGAGGACCGCCTGGCGCGAGATCGGCAGTTCCGAGGCGAGCTCGGTCGCGGTCGCCGCCGGCTGATGGGCGATCGCCGCGAGCAGCGTGCGGCGGGTGGGATCCGACAGCGCCCCGAACACCGCGCCGGCACGGTCACCACCAGCGGCTGGGCCCAGCGTCCCGGCACGGTCGCCGGCTCGAGGTTGGCTCATCGCCCCGGCGCTAGGCGGCTGCCACCAGGGCGGGTCCGAACGTGCGGCCCTCCGCGCCCGGCAGCGGCGTGCCGATCAGGTCGAGAATGTCAAGGGGTCGCGTCTCGGTCACCCGCAAGCGGGTCAGGCCATCGTCGCGCGGCTCGAGCGTGAGCTCGACGCGCGTCGCCGGATCGCCGTCCGTCGCCCACCAGAACGCCAACCGTGCCGGCGCCGAGGCCTCTTCGACCCAGCCGGTCTTGACGCCGTCAGCGGTGCGGAAAACCGCGTCACCGCCGGGGGACAGGTCGAGATGGACCTCGTCAGCCAGCCAGTCGGCCCCGGTGACGACTTCCCACACCTGCTCCGGTGCGGCGGGGAGCAGCAGTTCCCGGTGGATGCGATCGCTCATCTCGAGTCTCCTATCACGCTGGCTGCCGGATGTGCAACTGAGCGGTTGCGCGTCTGCTATGTTCTTCGCAACCGAATGGTTGCACCTTAGCAGTCCCGAAGGAGGATCAAATGCCACTCGTGCCGATGGTCGTCGAGCAAACCGCGCGCGGCGAGCGCTCGTTCGACATCTACTCGCGCTTGCTCAACGATCGCGTCGTGTTCCTCGGTGGACAGGTCGACGAGGACGCGGCAAATCTGATCGTCGCCCAGCTCGTCCACCTCGAATCCGACGACCCCGACAAGGACATCCACCTCTACATCAACTCCCCCGGCGGGTCGATTTACGCCGGCATGGCGATCTACGACACGATGCAGTTCATCCGTCCCCAGGTCCAGACGATCTGCTACGGGATCGCGATGTCGATGGGTTCGCTGTTGTTGGCCGGCGGCGCCGAGGGCAAGCGCATGGCGCTACCGAACAGCCGGATCCTGATCCATCAGCCGTCCGGCGGGTTCGAGGGACCCTCCAGCGACATCGAGATCCACGCACGTGAGGTGCTCGCGTTGCGCGGGCGCGTGGATGAGATCTACGCCACGCACACGGGGCAGTCGATCGAGCGCGTGCACGCCGACATGGAGCGCGACCGGTACTTCACGGGGGAGGAGGCGGTCGCGTATGGGCTCGTGGACCGGGTGATCGAGCGTCGCGAGCTGGCGAAGGGGGCGCGGGGGTTCGGACAGGGCTGAGCCGGCGCGTCTCGATTAGGCGCGCGATCCCTCGCCGGGATCGGGCACGCCCGCCCGCTCGTCGCGCTCGGCCCACTCGAGCAGCCGCTCGAGCGAGAACACCGCCTCGTCGATCCCCCGGTGCAGGTCCCCCAGCTTCGCGAAGCGGCCCGGAACGGTCGCGATCGTGAAATCCTCCGGCCTCGCGTGATCGATCTCGTCCCATGTAACCGGCGTTGAGACCGTGCCCTCGCTGACGCCGCGGACCGAGTAAGCGCTCGCGATCGTGTGGTCGCGAGCGTTCTGGTTGTAGTCGAGAAACACCTTGTCGAGCTCGCGGTCCTTCCGCCACCAGGTCGTCGTCACCGCCTCAGGGATCCTGCGCTCGACCTCCCGCGCGAACGCGAGCGCCGACCGTCGTACCTCGCCGAACCCCCAGCGGGGCTCGATCCGGACGTAGACGTGAAGGCCAGTGCCACCCGAGGTCTTCGGCCACCCGACCGCGCCGAGCTCGTCCAGCACCTCGCGCACGACCGCCGCCACGCGGCGGACAGTGTCAAAGCCGCACGCGGGCATCGGATCGAGGTCGATCCGCCACTCATCGGGGCGCTCGACGTCGGCGCGGCGTGAGTTCCACGGATGGAACTCGACGGTGGACATCTGCACCGCCCAGATCACGCTCGCGAGCTCGGTCACGCACAGCTCGTCGGCATGGCGCCCGGACGGGAACGAGACCCGCACGGTTTCGACCCACGGCGGGGCGCCTGACGGGAGCCGCTTCTGGTGGACCTTCTTGCCATCGGTACCCCTGGGGTAGCGGTGCAACATGCACGGCCGCTCGCGCAGCGCGCGGACGATCCCCTCGCCGACGCTGAGGTAGTAGCGCGCGAGGTCCAGCTTCGTCTCGCCGCGCTCCGAGAAGTAAAGCCGGTCCGGACTCGAGATCCGGACCGTCCGCTCCCCGATCGCAAGCTCGACCGACTCGCTCCCCGCTCTGGCGGCCATCGTGAGCGCCACGGTACTCTCCCGGCGATGCGGTTGGACCAGGTGATGCCCGACGCTCCCGGCGCGGCGCGGGAGCTCGAGATCACCGACCTTGCCTATGACAACCGTGCCATCGTCCCCGGCACGCTGTTCTTCTGCGTGCGCGGCTTCTCCCGCGACGGCCACGACTTCGCTCCCGAGGCGGTGGCCAGAGGGGCCGTCGCGCTGGTCGTCGAGCGAGCCCTGCCGGGGCTCGACGTCCCCCAGATCAAGGTGCCGAGCGCCCGCGCGGCGATGGCTCCTGCGGCGGCCGCGTTCTTCGGCGATCCCACGAGCACCCTGCAGACAGCCGGGGTCACCGGCACCAACGGCAAGACGACGACGGCGTTCCTGCTGCGCGCCCTGCTCGAGGCCGACGACCGCCGGACGGGTCTGCTGGGGACCGTCAAGTCCGTGATCGGTGGCGTCGAGCGCGAGGTGGTCCGCACGACGCCGGAGGCGATCGAGCTGCAGCGGACCTTTCGGGAGATGCTCGACGCGGGCGACCGGGCCTGCGTGATGGAGGTCTCCTCGCACGCGCTCGAGCTGCACCGCGCCGACGCGATCCACTTCGCCGCGGCGATCTTCACCAACCTTACCCAGGATCACCTCGACTTCCATCCGACGATGGAGGACTACTTCAACGCCAAACGACGGCTGTTCGTCGAAGCCGCACCCAAGCGGATCGTGATCAACATCGACGACGCCTACGGCCGGCGGCTGGCGGAGGCGCTTGCAGACCCGATCACGGTCGCGCTCGATGACCCCGGCGCCACGTACCGGGCGGCCGACGTCCACACCGACCTGCAGGGCTCGCGCTTCACCGTCCGGACCGCAGAGGAATCAGTCGCGCTCACGTCCCCGCTCCGGGGGCGCTTCAACGTCTACAACGTCCTCGGCGCGTATGCGGCCGCGCGCACGCTCGCCGTCCCCTCGGAGACGTGCGCGCGGGCGATTCGCATCGCCGGGCAGGTTCCCGGCAGGTTCCAGACGGTCGACGAGGGCCAGCCGTTCGCGGTCCTGGTCGACTACGCGCACACGCCGGACTCGCTGGAGAACGTGCTGGCGGCGGCGCGGGGGCTGACCGCGGGCCGCCTGCACGTGGTGTTCGGCTGCGGCGGCGACCGCGATCGGGGCAAGCGTCCGTTGATGGGAGAGATCGCCAGGCGCCTCGCGGACCGCGTGATCGTGACCTCGGACAACCCGCGCTCGGAGGACCCGGAGGCGATCATCGCCGAGATCCTCGTCGGCGCCGGCAACGGCGTCGAGCACAACCCAGATCGGCGCGAGGCGATCGCCGAAGCGATCCGGGCGGCAGCTCCCGGCGACGTCGTCGTGATCGCCGGCAAGGGCCACGAGCAGGGTCAGGAGTTCAAAGGCGGGCGCAAACTGCCGTTCGACGATGTCACCGTGGCTCGCGCCGTGCTCCAGGGCGCGCCGCTGGCGCGCTGAGGCCCAGGGGGAGCGCTAGCCGCCTCGCCGAGTACCCTGCCCGCGATGCGACCGTGGACTCCTGAGCAAGTCGCCGCCGCTGCCGGCGCGCGGCTGATCGCCCCCCCGCCCACCGCCACCGGACCCGATCGCGCGGTGGTCGACTCGCGCGAGGCAGGGCCGGGCGCGCTGTTCGTCGGGCTGCCGGGCGCGAACGCCGACGGCGGCAGGTTCGCCGCCCAGGCCCTGGCCGCCGGCGCGTGGGGCGTGCTGACGACACCCGAGCACGCGGAGGCGGCCCGGTGCGCTCGGCCGGGGGTCCTGCTGGCGGCCGCCGGACCGCTTGACGCGATGCAGCGCCTCGCGACCGCGTGGCGCCGGCGCCTCGGAGCCCACGTGATCGGCGTCACCGGCTCCACCGGCAAGACCACGACCAAGGACCTGCTGCTGGCGCTGCTCGAGCCACACCGTCGGACCGTGGCCTCGCGAGCCAACTTCAACACCGAGGTCGGCCTCCCGCTCGAGATCCTCTCGGCGCCAGCCGGCAGCGAGGTGCTCGTGCTCGAGATGGCGATGCGCGGCCCAGGCCAGATCGCCGAGCTGGCCGCGATCGCGGAGCCCGATGTGGGGGTGATCGTGAGCATCGGGCCGGTGCATCTGGAACTGCTCGGCACGGTCGAGGCCGTTGCGGCGACCAAGGCGGAGCTGATCGCGGCGCTGCCGGCGCACGGCACGGCGATCGTCCCGGCCGGCGAGGCGCTGCTGAGCGCCCACCTGCGTGACGATCTGGACGTCGTCACGTTCGGTGCCGGCGGGGATGTGCGGCTGCTCAGCTCGACCGCGGAGCACGTGGAGATCGACGCTCGCGGCCGCCTGATCTCGCTCGAGGTGCCGTTCACCCAGGCACACATCCGTGCCAATCTGCTCGCCGCGGTTGCCGCCTCGCTGGCCGTCGGCGTGACGCCGTCCGGCCCGGTCGAGTTCCAGCCGCTTCCCGGCCGCGGCGGCCGGATTCGGGTCGCGGACGAGATCACGCTCGTCGATGACTGCTACAACGCGAACCCGATGTCTGTGCGCGCCGCCCTCGATGACCTCGCCGCGAGCACCGGTCCCGGCGAGCGCCGCGTCGCGGTGCTTGGGGATATGCTCGAGCTCGGACCCCGGGAGCTGGAGTTCCACGCGGAGATCGGTGATCACGCCGGCCGCGCCGGTGTCGACGTGCTGCTCACGGTCGGACCGCTGGCGGCGGCGATGGCCGACCGGTTCGCGGGCGGCGAGCTGTACGCCACCGCCGACGCCGCCGAAGCCGCCGCCCTGGTTCGAGACCTGGTCGCCCCGGGCGACGTGATCCTCGTCAAGGGCTCGCGCGGCGTCGGTCTGGAGCTGGTCTGTCAGGCGCTCGGCAGCGGGGTGGCCGCCTGATGGGCTCGGTCTCCGTCCGGGTGCTGATCGCGGGCACCGCCTCGCTGCTGATGTGCCTGTTCCTGAGCCCCAAGTTCACCGACTTCCTGCGCAACCGGGAGTTCGGGCAGAACATTCGCGAGGAGGGGCCCGAGGGCCACCGCGCCAAGGCCGGTACGCCGACGATGGGCGGGATCATCATCTTCATCGCGTTCGCGGTGCCGTTCCTGGTGCTCTCGACGCACAACTGGCCGTCAATGGGGGTGTTCGGTGCCGCGCTGGCATGCGCGCTGCTGGGGTTCGCCGACGACTGGACGAAGATCGTCAAGCGGCGCTCGCTGGGGCTGCGCGCGCGCACCAAGCTGATCGTCACGATCGCGATCTCGCTCGGCCTGTGGTGGATCGCCACGCAGAAAGCCGGCGTGCCGACCGGGGTCAAGCTGTGGTTCGGCGACGTCACGGTCGACCTCGGTCCGGTGTACCCGGTGTTCATCTACCTGGTGGTCGCCGGCACGACGAACGCGGTCAATCTGACCGACGGGCTCGACGGGCTAGCCGCCGGATGCGCGGCGATCGTGTTCCTGGCGTACATCGCGATCACGTTCATCACCACCGGCGAGTCGGATCTGAGTCTGCTCGGCGCGTGCCTGGTCGGCGCGTGCGTGGGGTTCCTGTGGTTCAACAGCTTCCCCGCGAGCATCTTCATGGGGGACACGGGCTCGCTCGGCCTCGGCGGAGCGATCGCCGGGCTGGCGGTGATGACCAAGACCGAAGTACTGCTGGTGCTGCTGGGCGGGATCTTCGTGCTCGAGGCGCTGTCGGTGCTGATCCAGGTCGCGTGGTTCCACGCGGTCCACAAGCGGGTCTTCCTGATGGCGCCGATCCATCACCACTTCGAGCTCCAAGGATGGTCGGAAACGAAGATCATCCTGCGCTTCTGGATCGTCGCGTCGGCCTGCGCGGCGATCGCGTTCACGGTGTACCGGATCGGCATTCGTGGGTAGCCGCAAGCCGCGGCCACCGCTCCCACCCGGCCCTTACCTGATCATCGGCCTCGCCCGCTCCGGCGAGGCGGCGGCGCTGGCGCTGCGCGCCCGCGGGGAGGAGGTGATCGGCTGCGATGCGGGCGCGCCCGATAGCTCGCGCTTGCGAGCCGCCACGGAAAGGCTTTCTCGGCACGGCGTCGAAGTTCACCTGGATGCGTCAGGCGACGCTTTTGCCGCCCGCGCCGGGACGCTCGTCAAGAGCCCCGGCGTTCCCCAACACGCACCGGCAGTGGTGGCGGCGCGCGCCCGTGGCGTGCCGGTGCTCGGCGAGCTGGAGCTGGCCTGGCGTCTGCTCCAGAACGAGTTCGTGGCTGTGACCGGCACGAACGGCAAGACCACGACGACCGAGTGGATCGGACACATCCACCGCGTCGCCGGGCTGCCGGTGGCGGTGGCTGGGAACGTCGGCACGGCCGTCTCGTCGCTCGTCGGGACGCTGGCCGACGACGCGACGATCGTGTGCGAGTCCTCGTCGTTCCAGCTCGAGGACACGATCGCGTTCTCCCCGGAGGCCGCCGTGCTGCTCAATCTGGCCCCCGACCATCTCGACCGGCATCCGAGCTACGAGGACTATGTCGCCGCGAAGCTGCGGATCTTCGTCAATCAGGGCAACGACGACGTCGCCGTCGCCCCCGTCGACATCGGGATCGAGGACCTCGGGGGCTGTGCCCGCCGGGTGCTGTTCGGCACCACGCCGGACGCCGAGGTCTCCGAGCGGGCCGGCTACCTGTGGTGGGACGAGCAGCCGCTGATCCGTACCGACGAGCTCGCCCTGCCGGGCGCCCACAACCGCCAGAACGCGATGGCGGCGGCCGCCGTATGCCTCGCGCGCGGGGTCGAGGCCGACGCCGTCGCCACCGCTCTGAGCGACTTCGCCGGGGTGCCGCACCGGCTCGAGCTGGTCGCGGTGCAGGAGGGCGTGTCCTACGTCAACGACTCCAAGGCGACAAACGTCGCCAGCACGACGGTCGCGCTCGAGGCGTACCCGCGCGGGGTGCGCCTGATCGCCGGCGGACGCGGCAAGCAGCAGGACTTCACGCCGCTCGCGCCGCTGGTCTCCGAGCGCTGCAAGGCGGTGTACCTGATCGGCGAGGCAGCCGGCGAACTGGCCGCCGCGCTGAGCACTGCCGACGTCCCGGTGCGGGATCTGGGCGACCTCGAGCACGCGCTCGCGGCCGCCCGCGCCGACGCCGTCGCCGGCGATGTGGTGCTGCTTTCCCCGGCCTGCGCGAGCTATGACCAGTACCTCGACTTCGAGCAGCGCGGCGAGCACTTCCGGGCCCTCGTGGAGGCGGCCTGATGGCGGATCCGGCGGCGGCGAGCGCCGGCGGACCGCGGGTGGCGCGCAGCTCCGACAGCTCTCGAGCGCGCAAGCGCTCGGCGGCCCGCCGGGCGGCGCCGCCGATCGAGCACCGGATCCTGATGACCGCCACGCTGTGCCTGCTGGCGTTCGGGGCGGTGATGGTCTACAGCGCCTCCTCGCCCCTGGGGGCGCTGTCGGGCCAGGGGTTCGGGACCGGCGACTTCCTTCGCTATCTGATCTTCGCCGCGATCGGGCTGGCGGCGATGCACATGCTCGAGCGCGGCGGTGTGGGTCTGCTGAGCGCGAAGCTCGTCAACGTGCTGCTGCTGGGCTCGTTCGTGCTGCTGGTGCTCGTGCTGGTGCCGCATTTCGGGGTCCCGGTCAACGGCGCGCGGCGCTGGTTCGCGGCCGGCCCGATCCAATTCCAGCCCTCCGAGGTGATGAAGCTCGCGCTGGTCCTGTACGCGGCCCGCTATCTGGCCGAGCATCCGAGGCGGATGCACGGCTTCCGTCAGGCGGTCGCGCCGATTGCGGCGGTCGTCGCTCCGGCGTGCCTGCTGATCATCGTCGAGCCCGATCTGGGAACGGCGCTCGTGGTCGCGTTCACGGTCACCGCGGTGCTGATCGCGGCCGGCATGCCGTGGCGCTACCTGGCCGCGCTGGCCGGGATCGCGGCTGCGCTGGTGATCATGCTCGCGCTAGCGCAGCCGTATCAGCGTGCCCGGCTGACTTCGTTCCTCGACCCGTGGTCCTCGAAGTCGACCGCCGGCTTTCAGGCCGTCCAGGGACAGATCGCGCTCGGCTCGGGTGGCCTGTTCGGGGTCGGTCTCGGACGGTCGGTGCAGAAGATCTACTACCTCCCGGAGGCCCAGACGGACTTCATCCTGGCGGTGATCGGCGAGGAGCTCGGCGTGCTGGGGATCTTCGGCGTCGTCTGCCTATATGGGATGATCGGCTACGCGGGGTTGCGGACTGCCCGCCGGGCCGCGACCAGGTATGCCAAGCTGCTGGCGACGGGCCTGACCTCGCTGATTCTGTGCCAAGGCATCCTCAACATCTTCGTCGTGCTTGGGCTGGCGCCGCTGACCGGGGTGCCGCTGCCGTTCATTTCGTACGCGCCGACGAACCTGTGCATCATGCTCGCCTCGGTCGGGTTGCTGCTCAACATTGCGCGCCCGGCGGCGCGGCGCCTACAGGTGGTCGAGCCGAAGCGTGACAGCGACGCGGATCGTGATCGGCGCCGGCGGGACCGCCGGGCACGTCGTGCCGTCGCTCGCGGTAGCCGACGCGCTGCGAGCTGAGGGCGCCGAGGTCACGTTTGTCGGCGGCAGCCGTTCGGAGCGGGAGCTCGTCCCGGCGGCCGGGTACGAGCTGCGAACCCTGCGGGTCGAGCCGCTGATCCACCGTCGCCCCGGGCGAGCGGTGCACGCGGCGCTGATCGATGCCGGCGCGGTGCGCGACTCGAAGCGGATCATCCGCGAACTCCGGCCCGCCGGGGTCCTCGGAGCCGGCGGATACGTGGCCGGCCCGGTCGGTCTGGCGGCAGCGCTCCGGCGCGTGCCGCTGGTGTTGATGGAGGCCGACAGCCACATCGGCCTGACCAATCGCCTGCTGGCGCCGATGGCCCGGCGGGTGTGCCTCGCGTTCCCGGTCGCGGGCCGTGACGACCGGCGCTACCGGATTACCGGCCGTCCGGTGCCGCGCCCGGCGAGCGACCCGATCGCGGCGCGGGAGCGGTTCGGGATCTCATCAACCGAGACCTGCGTGCTCGTGTTCGGCGGCTCCCAGGGTGCGCGCTCGATCAATCACGCGGCGATCGAGGCGTTCGCCGGCGCCCGCTTCCGCGTGCTCCACGCCGCCGGCGAGCGCGACCTCCCGGACCTGGATTCACCGGGCCGCCACTACGACCTGCGCGGCTACATCTCCGACTTCGGCGAGGCGCTGCTGGCGAGCGACCTGGTCGTCGCGCGGGCGGGCGGTTCGATCTTCGAGATCGCCGCGCACGGGCGGCCGATGGTGCTGATCCCGTATCCGTTCGCGACCGCCGATCACCAGACCGCGAACGCCGCGTTCATGGCGCGAGCAGGCGCCGCGGTGGTGATCCCCGACGCGGAGCTGACCGCGCCCCGGCTGGCGCAGGAGGTCGGTCGGCTGCTCGCGGACCGCGGGCGCCTGGCCGCGATGTCACGGGCGTCGGCCGCGCTGGCGAAGCCGGACGCCGCGGAGCGGATCGCCGACGAGGTGCTGGCGGCGGCCCGGTAGGCGCGGCCGGAGCGGATCAGTACGGCAGGCTCGGGTAACCCGGGCCGAGCTTCTGGTTCGCGTTCTGGGCGAGCTCGACGGCGAACGGGACATCGAACACGCCGGCCGGCGCCGCGCCGGGGGAGCACGTGTTGCTGTGACTGCGGCCCGGCACCCCGGTCCACAGGAAGCCGTCGAGCAGCGGGAAGCTGTGACCGTCGAAGGTCGGGTCGGTGGTGCCGGTCGGGATGCGCCCGAGCCCGCGACCCGGCGGGTTGCAGAGGTCCTCGATCCCCTGTGTGACCGGGTGCTTGTTGAGCAGCGGTCCGCGACCGTTCTGGGCGGTGTTGACGACGAAGTGGGCCACGAACCCGCCGGCGGCACTTCGCGGATGAGGAGCGGTGAACTTCTTGATGTCCGCCGAGACGCTGTCGTCGTACTTGATCTCGTTGATCGACCAGTTGAAGTGGGTGTCGTTGGTGAAGAAGCCGCGGATCTTCGTGACCCCGCCCTTGATCAACAGCTGTGCCGTGGTCTTGACCGGGTTCTCGTCGGACGACCCCGCCTCGAGATATGCGACCGTGTGCGGCAGCGCCCCGAACGCCGCCGACTCGTATGCGAGCTCGCGCAGCCACAGCACGCGCGCGGCGGGCGGGACGCACAGCGCCGTACCGATCGCGTCGATCTCCTCCAGCACCAGCGCCCGGCTGCGCCTGATCGCCGCCGCCATCTCATTCACGAGCCGCTTGAACGTCGGCCACCAGCCCTTCAGCTGACTGTAGGAGGGGCAGAACTGGCCGTTCGGGTATGCGAAGAACGTGCTCAGCACCGGCACCGTTGCCGGTGTCGGGTCAGACAGCATGAACGTGCAGATGATCTTCTGGGTCTGTGCGTAGATCGCGCCGGGACCACCACCCATCGCAAACTCGCTGATGTTGTTGGTCTCCTCCTGGTTGCCGATCTTGATCAGCTCCGTCACCTGATGCGCCAGCGCCGGGCTCCTGTGGACCAGCGGCGCCAGCGGGCCGGAGGTGAGGCTCTGCACGAACTCGGCCCAGGTGTCGGTGTTGCTGTAGACGGTCGTGTCGCCGATCAGCGCCTCGATCGCCTTCGCGACCGTCCCGTGGGCGGGTCCGTCGACGAACAGATGGACGCCGTGGATCGGATCCGCGCCCGTGTGGCGGCGGGAGCGCGAGGGGGTTGGTCGAATCCCGCGGCGTGCTCAGCGGCTGATCCGCGCACTGCTGCGCGCTCGCCGGACGCGCGAGCGTCGAGTGACCGGCGGCGCTACCCACGCCGATCGCGATCACCAGCCCCAAGGTCGCCGCCAGGCCCACCAGCGACCGCGCCCTACGCAGCCCACTCACGGCGCAGTCATACCACGGGGAGGTGAGTGGTGCAAGTGGCCCTGCCGGGAGGCTGGGATCGTCGCGGGCGGCCGACCGCGACGCGGCGGCCGCGCTGATGCCGCGCGTTTGGATAGCCTCGCGCCCCAGTGGCAACGAGTGGAGGGCAGATGCTGTTCGGCCAGGAGCACGTCAAGCGGTATGTGGAGACGGACGGTGCGGAGGGTCACGATTGGCGCGGCGCGAGCGTCTTGATCTTGACCACCGCCGGTCGAAAGAGCGGTAAGCCCCGCAGCACGCCGCTGATCTACACCAGGCACGGCGACGACTACGTGGTGATCGCCTCCAAGGGGGGCTCGCCCGTGCACCCTGCCTGGTACCTCAACCTCGAGGCCGAGCCGGAGGTCGGGGTCCAGGTCTGGGGCGAGAAGTTTCGCGCGCGGGCCCGCACCGCGACGGCCGAGGAGAAGCCGGAGTTGTGGCGCACCATGACCGAGAGCTGGCCGGCCTACGACGAGTACCAGCGCAACACCGAGCGCAACATCCCGGTCGTCGTGCTGGAGCGCGAATAACACCGTTGACGGCCGGGGACTGGTCCAGTAGGCGCCTGCATTTCGTCGGCATCGGCGGCGCCGGGATGAGCGGCCTCGCGCTCGTCGCGAGGGCGCTCGGTGCGTCGGTGACCGGCTCCGACCGGGCCGAGTCCTCCTACGTGGAGCGCCTGCGCGAGGCCGGCATCGAACCGGCGATCGGACACGCGGCGAGCAACCTCCCAGCGGGTGCAGAGGTCGTCTACTCGACTGCGGTGCCGGCCGACAACCCTGAACGTCTGGCCGCCGGCGAACGCCAGCTGCACCGCGCCGATCTGCTGGGGCAGATCGCGTCGCTGCGCCGGTTGCTGGCAGTGACCGGTTCCGCCGGCAAGACGACCACCACCGCGATGGTCGTCGAGGTGCTGCGCGCCACCGGGCTCGATCCGGCCTACGTCGTCGGTGGCGAGCTGCGTTCGACGGGCGCGAACGCGGGCTGGGGGGCAGGCGAGTGGATCGTCGTCGAGGCCGACGAGTCGGACCGCTCGTTGCTGAAGCTGACGCCCGAGATCGCGGTGCTGACCAGCGCCGAGCTCGACCATCACTCCACGTACTCCTCGAGGCTCGACCTGGAGCAGACGTTCCGTGCGTTCATGGCCCGCGCCGGCGACAAGGCGGTCGTCTGGGACCGACCGGAGCTGCGGGCGCTGTGCCCACCGGGTGCGGTCCCTTACGACGCCGCCAGCCCGACTCTGTCCCCGAGCGGGTCCCGATTCTCGTGGCGGGGACTCGAGGTGACCCTGTCGGTGCCGGGCGCTCACAACGCGGTCAACGCCGCCGGGGCGCTGACCGCGTCGGTCCTCGCGGGCGCTGACCCGGCTGCGGCGGCGGCGGCGCTCAGAGACTTCCGGGGCGCCAAGCGGCGGTTCGAGCTACTCGGCGAGACCAGCGTCGGCGTGCCCGTCTACGACGACTACGCCCACCATCCGACCAAGGTCGCCGCCGCGATCGCGGCCGCGCGGACCGTGACGACAGGGAGGCTGGTGGCGGTCTTCCAGCCCCACCTCTATTCCCGCACGCGAGCGCTCGCGAGAGAGTTCGGCGTCGCGCTCGCCGGCGCGGATATCGCCGTCGTTCTGGACGTGTACGCAGCTCGCGAGCGGGCGGAGGACTACCCGGGAGTTGACGGGCGGCTGGTGGCGGCCGCCACCGCCGACGCGGCCGGCGGACGCCTCGTCGCATGGCTGCCGAGCTTCGAGGACGCGAGGCGGTTTCTCGAGCGGACGCTGCGGCGCGGCGATCTGTGCATGGTCATGGGGGCCGGTGATGTCGATCGGCTGGGGCGGTCGTTGGTGGCGTAGTGGCGGTAGCGACTGCCAACACGCAACCGGGATGTTGCGCGTCCGCGCCGCCTTCTACCCTCCCTGCGATGTCCAAGCTGCCGTCCGGCGTCAAGCGCGACTATCCGCTTGCGCGCCTGACCACGATTCGAACGGGTGGCGCCGCCGAGCTGTTCGCGCGCGCCGGCGCGATCGAGGAGCTCGAGCGGCTGGTCGCGTGGGCGGCCGGCGAAGGGCTCGAGGTAGGGGTCGTGGGGTCGGGGTCGAACCTTCTTGTTGCGGACGCTGGGGTCCGCGGTCTGATCGTGAAACTGGACGACGAGCTGAGCGATATCGAGTGCACCGGCACGCGCATCCGTTGTGGTGGCGGTGCGCGACTGCCGGCGGTCTCAGCCCGCGCCGCCCAGGCGGGGCTGACCGGAATCGAGTTCGGCGTGAACATCCCGGGCACCGTCGGGGGTGCGGTGAGGATGAACGCCAACGCTTACGGCGGCGAGCTGGCGCGGGTGCTCGAATGGGTCGACGTGGTCAGCCCGGCGGGGACCGACAGGCGGGTCCCCGCACAGCTCTCGTTCACCTACCGCCACTCCAACCTGCGTGGCGATGAGATCGTCGCGCGGGCATCGTTTGCGCTCGAGCCCGCCGACAGCGAGCAGGTCAAGCAGACGCTCAACGATATGCGCCGGCGCCGCAAGGCCGCGCAGCCGTCGGGCATCAGAACGTTCGGTTCGACGTTCAAGAATCCGGACGATCCCCAGGCCGAGGGCCGCACGGCGGGGCAGTTGCTCGACGCGGCCGGATGCCGCGGGTTGAGGATCGGTGGCGCCGGCTTCTCGGCCAAGCACGCCAACTTCGTGGAGAACCACGGTGACGCGACGACCGCCGACGTCGTCGCGGTGATGGCCGAGGGCCGGCGGCGGGTCAAGGAGCGCTTCGGAATCGAGCTGGAAGCCGAGGTGCAGGCGCTCGGACCGGTCGGGCTCCCGAGCAGCTGGATGACCGAATGATCGCCCGCGCCCGCGCCGCGATGCGCGCCCGTGCCGGCGCGCCCGCGAAAGCCCGCGCGACCGCCCGGACCAGCGCCAAAACGCCCACCAAGTCCTCCGCCTCGACCCGCCCCCGCGCGAGCGCCGAGACCGGCGCCGCCATCCGGCCCGGCCGCCCCGGCCGCCGCTGGCGCCACTGGCGCCGCCGGCTGCCGCTGATCGCCGCACTCTTGGCAGCGGTTGCGCCGCTCGCCGGCGGCTGGCTGTGGCTGCGCGATTCATCGCTCGTGTCCGTCCGGCACGTCAAGGTAACTGGCGTCAGTGGCCCGGACGGCCCGCAGATCCAGACCGCGCTGATCTCCGCCGCGCACAGCATGACCACGCTCGACGTCAACACCGCCAGGCTGCGCACGGCGGTGGCGCCGTTCCCGGTCGTCAAGGATCTGCACGTCAGCACCCAGTTCCCGCACGGGATGCAGATCGATGTCGTCGAGGAGGTTCCGGTCGCGGCGGTGGTCGTCGGCGGCCATTCGATCCCCGTGTCCGGCGACGGCACGCTGCTGCCGGACGTCAAGCAGTTGGCGCTGCCGGCGATCCCGCTGAGCACGGTCCCCGGCGGGAATCGGGTGACGAACGGCGGCGCGCTCGAGGCGCTGAAGCTGCTGGCGGCGGCGCCGAGCGGCTGGCTGGCGCGGATCAGTCAGGTCACCACCAACGGACCGCAGGGGATCACCGCCCAGATCCGTGGCGGCCCGGTGATCTACTTCGGCGATTCCAGCCGGGCGCGGGCGAAGTGGCTTGCGCTCGCTGCGGTCCTCGCCGACCCGGGATCGGCCGGCGCGGCCTACATCGACGTCACCGACCCCGAGCGGCCGGCGGCCGGTAGCGGAACCGACACGAACGCCGCCGGCAGCCAGCAGAGCAGCGGATCGTCCGGGAACTTGGGCGCAACGAACCAAGTCGCCCCGACCACGACCGCAACCGCAACCGCCACGGCCGCCGCCACCACTGCGACCGCGACCGCGACCGCAACAGCCGCCGCCACCACGACCGCAACCGCAACAGCCGCCGCCACCACCACGACCGCTGCAGCCGCCACTACCACGACCCCGACAACCCCGGTCGCGCCTACCGATACTACCGCGTCAAGCCAGTAACCCTGAAGTAGAGCTTGAGGGTAGTTACAATCGGCAGTCTCGCCCACCGATCGAGACTTGGGCGTTCTGCAACGAAGCTTGCGAACTGCCGCGCGGCGTTGACTTCGCGCATCACCAAGCAATAACGTGCAAAACTCCCGCTATGAGCGATTGAGTCGAAAAACGCTCAACGCTACCTCGAGGGTCGGACGGTGACCATGGAAAGCGGCAGTTACCTAGCAGTCATCAAGGTTGTGGGAGTCGGCGGCGGCGGCACGAACGCGGTCAACCGAATGGTTGACGCCGGGCTGCGCGGGGTCGAGTTCATCGCCTGCAACACCGACGCACAGGCGCTCGCGATGTGCGACGCGGACATCAAGCTGAACATCGGCCACGAGCTCACCAAGGGCCTCGGTGCCGGCGCCAATCCCGACATTGGGCACGGCGCCGCGGCCGAGTCGCGCGACGACATCAAGGAGGCGCTGAAGGGTGCGGACATGGTGTTCGTCACCGCCGGCGAGGGTGGCGGCACGGGCACCGGCGCGGCGCCGGTGATCGCCGAGATCGCCAAGAACGAGATCGGTGCGCTGACCGTCGGCGTGGTCACGCGCCCGTTCGCGTTCGAGGGCACCCAGCGTGCCCGCCAGGCGCAGGAGGGCATCCAGAAGATGCGCGAGAACGTCGACACGCTGATCGTGATCCCGAACGAGAAGCTGCTCGCGACCGTAGAGCGGCGCACGACGATCGTGGATGCGTTCCGCGAGGCCGACAACGTCCTGCGCCAGGGCGTGCAGGGGATCACCGACCTGATCACGATCCCCGGCTTGATCAACCTCGATTTCGCCGACGTCCGTACGATCATGCGTGACGCCGGCAGTGCCCTGATGGGGATCGGCGCCGCCGGCGGCGAGAACCGCGCCGCCGAGGCGGCCAAGATCGCGATCTCCTCGCCGCTGCTGGAGGAGTCGGTCGAGGGCGCAACCGGGATCCTGCTGAACATCACCGGTGGCCACGACCTGGGACTGTTCGAGGTCAACGAAGCGGCCGAGATCGTTCAGAGCGCCGCCGACGCGAACGCGAACATCATCTTCGGCGCGGTGATCGACGATGTGATGGGCGAGGAGGTCCGCGTGACGGTGATCGCGACCGGCTTCGACCACAGCCACCCGCGCCCGAGCGAGGCGCGGGAGTCGACCCGCCGCGCCCGACGCGACCGGGACGTGACGATGGACGACCGCCAGCGTTCGTCGCTCGAGATCCGCGACGACGAGATCGACATTCCGTCGTTCCTCAAGGATCGCTGAACCACGGCCGCCGTCGAGCCGCCCGCCGTTGTAGCCTGAGCGGCGGTGTCCTCAGTCGAGACCTCTCTGCGCCGAACACCGCTGTACGAGCGGCACCTTGCCGCCGGCGCGAAGCTGGTCCCATTCGCCGGCTGGGAGATGCCCGTCCAGTACGCGGGGATCAAGGAGGAGCACCTGGCTGTGAGGCGCTCCGCGGGCGTGTTCGACGTCTCCCACATGGGAGAGGTCGAGACTCGCGGGCCGCAGGCGTTCGCATTCCTCCAGCGGCTGCTCTCCAACGATCTGCGCCGGCTCCCGGAAGGCGGTGCGCAGTACAGCGTCATGTGCCGCGACGACGGCGGCGTGCTCGACGATCTGTTCACCTACCGGCTGGCCGACTGCGAATTCCTGACGGTCACCAACGCCGCCAACCACGACAAGGACCTCGCCTGGATGCGTGGCCACGCCGCCGGGTTCGACGTCGACCTGATCGACAGCCGGGAACGCTTCGCGATGCTCGCCGTCCAAGGTCCCCGGGCGCGGGCGCTGGTCCGGGCGCTGAGCGACGGCTCGCTGCCGACACGGATGCACTGCTGCGAGCGCACCGTCGCCGGCGCCGCGGCGCTGGTCTGCGGGACCGGCTACACGGGCGAGGACGGCGTCGAGCTGCTGCTGGCGCCCGAGGACGCCCCGACCGTGTGGGACGCGCTGATCGAAGCGGGGGTCACGCCGGTCGGACTCGGAGCCCGCGACACGCTGCGGCTCGAGGTCTGCTTCCACCTCTACGGCAACGATCTGAGCGAGGAACGAGATCCGATCGGCGCCGGACTCGGCTGGTGCTGCAAGGAGGACACCGGCTTCATCGGCTCCGAGGCGATCGCGGCGGCGCGCCGAGCCGGAGCGGACGAGAAGCTCGTGCCGTTCCTGATCGAGGGTTCCGGGATCGCGCGCCAGGGCAACCGGGTCCTCGGCGGAGGGAAGGTCACGAGCGGCACGTTCTCGCCGTGCCTGGAGCGAGGGATCGGAATGGCGTACGTTTCCGCCGAACGCGCCGAACCCGGCACGCAGTTCGAGATCGACGTGAGGGGCACGATCCGCCCCGCGGTCACGCACAGTAAGCCGCTCTACCGAAAGGGGCCCTGACCATGGCCGATGCGAGTTACCCCGACGACCTCCTGTATCACAGCGAGCACGACTGGGCGCGCCTGAACGGCGAGAGCGCCACGTTCGGGATCACGTGGTACGCGCAGGACTCGCTCGGCGAGGTGGTGTTCTTCGACCCGCCGGCGATCGGAGCCGAGGTGGTCAAGGACCAGCCCTATACCGAGGTCGAGTCGGTCAAGGCCGTCTCGGACGTGATCGCGCCAATGTCCGGCGAGATCGTGGCTGTCAACGAGACGCTCGCGAACAAGCCCGAGACGATCAATGACGACCCCTACGGCGAAGGCTGGCTCGTCAGAGTCAAGGTGTCGGATCCGTCCGAGGCGGAGGCGTTGATGGACGCCGTCTCATACGAAGCGGCACTGACGTGACCGTCTACACCTCAGCCACCGACGCCGACCGCCGCGAGATGCTCGCGACGATCGGAGCCGCCTCGGTTGAGGAGCTGTTCGCCGACATCCCCGAGGCGCTGCGGCTGCGCCGGGCGCTCGCGCTGGATCCGGGGCGCTCCGAGCAGGAGGTGTTCGGGGAGCTGCGCGCGCTCGCCGCCCGCAACACCAGCACCGAGGACGAGCTGTCGTTCCTCGGCGCCGGCATGTACGACCACTACGTCCCGGCGCTGATCGACTCGATCATCGAGCGATCGGAGTTCCTGACCCCGTACACCCCGTACCAGCCCGAGGTCTCGCAGGGCGGGCTGCAGGTGATGTTCGAGTACCAGACCGCGATCTCGGAGCTGACCGGCCTGCCGGTCTCCAACGCCTCCGTGTACGAGGGCCCGAGCGCCGTCGGCGCGGCCGGCTACGTCGCCAAGGCCCACAACGGCCGCGGCCGGATCGTCGTCTCGCGCGGCGTCCACCCGCACTCCCGCGAGACGCTCGCGACGATGGCCCACGGCTGGGACATGGAGATCGTCGAGGCGCCACTTCTCGACGGGACCACCGAGCTGCCGGCGCTCGACGACGATGTCAGCGCCGTGATCGTCCAGCAGCCGAACTTCTTCGGCGCCGTCGAGGACGTCGCGGCGGTCGCGTCCGCGGCCAAGCAGGTCGGCGCCCTGACGATCTGCGCCTGCGATCCGCTGCCGCTCGGGCTGCTCAAGGCGCCGGGCGACTGCGGCGTCGACATCGCCGTCGGCGAGGGCCAGACGCTCGGCAACCGCCTCGACTTCGGCGGCCCTTCGTTCGGGTTCTTCGCGACCACCGAAGCGCTGATCAGGCGGATCCCGGGCCGGATCGCCGGGGAGACGCGGGACGTCGACGGCAGGCGTGGGTTCGTGCTCACGCTCCAGACCCGCGAGCAGCACATCCGCCGTGAGAAGGCGACGTCCAACATCTGTACGGCCCAGGCGCTGAACGCGCTCGCCGGCGTCATCTACCTGAGCTGGCTCGGACGGCGCGGGATCGTCGAGCTCGCCGAGCTGATGCTCCAGCGAACTGCCTACGCGCGTGAGCGACTGGCGGCGATCGAGGGCGTCGGGCTGCTGCACGACCAGCCGGTCGTGCGCGAATTCGCGGTCAAGCTGGAAGTGCCGGTTGAGAAGGTGATCGCCCGCTGTCGCGAGCACGGCGTCAATCCGGGCTATCGGCTCGGGATCGATTACCCCGAGCTCACCGACGGCCTGCTGGTGGCGATCACCGAGCTTCGGAGCAGAGCCGACATCGACCGGCTCGTAGACGTGCTGGCGGACGCGGTCGGCGGCGAGCTCGAGGCCTACACGGAGGTGACGCGGGCATGAGCTTCACGGCCGCCGCGGATGACGAGCTGACGATCTTCCAGCGATCGCAGCCGGGGCGCCGAGCGTTCGTGGCGCCGGCGCTGGACGTACCCGCGCGGCCGCTGGACGAGCTGCTGCCGCCGGCGCTGCGCCGCGCCGAGCCGCCGCGTCTGCCCGAGGTCTCCGAGCCCGAGATCGTGCGCCACTACAACCGGCTCTCGAAGCGCAACTTCGATCTCGACACCGGCTTCTACCCGCTCGGATCGTGCACGATGAAGCACAACCCGAAGCTCCACGAGCGGGTCGCGGCGCTGCCCGGCCACGCAAGGCTGCATCCGCTCCAGGATCCTGGTCACGCGCAGGGCGCGCTCGAGCTGATGTGGCGCCTGCAGGAGGCGCTGGCCGAGGTGGCCGGGCTGCCGTACGTATCGCTGCAGCCCTCGGCGGGATCGCATGGCGAGCTGGCCGGGGTGCTGCTCACGCGCGCGTTCCACGAGGATCGCGGCGAACGGCGCACCAAGGTGCTGACCCCGGACACCGCGCACGGGACCAACCCGGCGACCGTGACGATGGCCGGCTACGAGGTGGTCAAGGTCGGCCACGACGAGCACGGCAACGTCGATCTCGACGACCTCCGCGCCAAGGCGACCGAGGACGTCGCCTGCCTGATGCTGACCAACCCCTCGACCCTGGGGCTGTTCGAGCACGGGATCGAGGAGATCGAGCGGATCGTGCATGGCGTCGGCGCCACGCTGTACTACGACGGCGCCAACCTGAACGCGATCATGGGGATCTGCCGGCCGGGCGACATGGGGTTCGACATCGTGCACTTCAACCTGCACAAGACCTTCACCCAGCCGCACGGCGGTGGCGGGCCGGGCGCCGGTCCGATCGCCGTATCGGAGCGGATCGAGCCGTTCCTGCCACGGCCGGTCGTGGTCCGCCGTGAGACCGGCGCAAACGGACGCCGGGCGGCCGATGCCCGACCCCACGGGCGCGCGGGAGGCGACGACGGCGCGCCGGCCCCGTTCTACGACCTCGACTACGACCGTCCCAAGTCGATCGGTCGCCTGCGCGGCTTCCAGGGCAACTTCGGCGTGTTCGTGCGCTCCTACGCGTACATCCGCTCGCTCGGCGCCGAGGGCCTGCGCGACGTGTCCGAGGTCGCGGTTCTGAACGCCAACTACCTGCTCGCGCGGCTGCAACGGGAGGGCGTGTTCGAATACCTCCCGGCTGCCTACGACCGGCTATGCATGCACGAGTTCGTGCTGTCGGGCGGGCCGATGAAACGCGAGCTCGACATCCGGACGTTTGATCTGGCCAAGCGCCTGCTCGACTACGGCGTCCACCCGCCGACGGTCTACTTCCCGCTGATCGTCGAGGAGGCGCTGCTGGTCGAGCCGACCGAGACCGAGACCAAGGAGACGCTCGACCGGTTCGCGGAGGTCGTCGCCGAGATCCTCGGCGAGGCGCGCGAGCACCCCGAGATCGCTCAGGACGCGCCCCACAAGACGCCGGTGCGACGCCTTGACGAGGCCGCCGCCGCCCGGCATCCGGTGGTCAGGCAGGCGATGTAGTGCCGCCGCACTAAGTCAGTGCGGCGGTCCCGTAGCGAGATGACGATCGATCCGCTCGTCCGCGCGGGCGCCGCCGAGATCGCCGAGCGGGCCGAGCGCGAGCTGGAGGCGCTCGTCGGGGTCTCGACGCCGTCCGGCGATCTGGCCGGCGCCGAGGAGGCGATCTCGGTCTGCGCGCTGCTGTTGCCGCGGTCAGCCCGGATCGAGCGGGTGCCGTGCTCGACACCGGACAGCGCTCCCGACCTGGTGGCGCGCGTCGCCGGCACAGGGTCACGGCGGATCCTGCTGCTGGGCCACCTCGACACCGTCATCGGTCACGACGCCCACCATCCCCTGCGCCACGGAGGCGAGCGCCTGTTCGGCCCCGGAACGGCCGACATGAAGGGCGGCGTCGTGCTCGCGCTCGGCGTCGCCCGGGCGCTGGCGGCCCGCTCGGATCTGTTCGCCGAGCTGGCGGTGCTGCTCGTTACCGATGAGGAATGGCGGACGGCCGAGTTCGCCCACGCGCGACGGTTCGAAGGCTACGACGCGTGCCTGTGCTTCGAGGCCGGCGAGCGGACGGCGGCCGGCGAGGAGGGGGTGGTCGTGCGTCGCAAGGCCGCCGGGACGCTGCGGCTGCGGGCGCGCGGGCGGGCGTCGCACTCCGGCAGCGCGCCCGACCAGGGGCGCAACGCGCTGCTCGTGCTCGCGCGCACGTCGGTGGAGATCGCTCGTCACCACGATCCGGCCGGGCCCGAGCAGCTGAGCGTGGTCCCGACCGTGATCCGCGCCGGGGAGGCGTTCAACGTCGTCCCGGCCGCCGGCGAGCTGATCTTCGACCTGCGCTCGAGCCGCCTGGAGGCGTTCGACAGCGTGCTCGCGGCGGTGCCGCAGGAGCTCGACGGGGTCACGGTGCAGGGCAACATGGAGCGGCTCTGGCCGGGGATGGACTCTTCCCGAGCGATCGCGCCGCTGCTCAAGCGGGCGAGCGCGCTGTGCGCGCGGCCGATTGCGGGCGTGCCGCGCGGCGGCGCCAGTGACGCGAGCCACTTCGCCGCGAGGATCCCGCTGACCGTCGACGGGCTCGGTCCGCGAGGCGGCGGCGCCCACACGCCGGAGGAGTTCGTGCTCACCGCGTCGCTGCGCGAGCGCGCCGAGGTTGCGCTGTCGGTGGCACTGGCGGCACTCCAGCTCCCGTAGGCGGGGCCTGCCGGCTCCTGCACTGGCGCGCGCTCGCCGCGCGCCACTTCGACGAGCGCTGAGCACGGCGCCTTCGGTGCCGCGAGCGCGCCCGTTCTTATGTGGAATTTCATCGAGCGACTGCCGGCGCCTGGCATCCTGTAAACCGTGAGCACGACCTCTCCCACCCGCACACGGATCATCCGGGGCCTCGGCGGATCGCAGAATCAGAACGTGGTCCAGGCCACGCAGGGGATCGCGTTGCTCGCGGGGATCGTCGCCTTCATGTGGCTGCTCGAGGTGATCAACACGATCGACAGCAACGGGCTCGACAACGACGGGATCTACCCGCGCAACATCGATCGGCTGTGGGGCATCTTCACCGCCCCGTTCCTGCACGTGAGCTTCCAGCACCTGATCGACAACACGGTCCCGCTCGTGTTCATGGGATTGATCATCGCGTTGCGTGGAGCGACGCGAGTGGCGCTCGTGACCGCGATCGTGATCGTGATCGGTGGCGTCGGCACGTGGCTGATCGCGCCGGCGGGGACGGACACGGTCGGCGCCAGCGGGATCGTGTTCGGTTACGCCACCTACCTGTTCACGCGCGGCTTCTTCGACCGTAGCGCGCTGGAGATCCTGAGCGGCGCGGTCGTCGGCGTCGTCTGGGGCGCGGCGCTGGTATCGAGCATCGTCCCCCATCAGGGGATCTCCTGGCAGGGTCACGTGTGCGGCGCCATCGCCGGTGTGATCGCCGCCTGGCTGCTGCGGCCGGACCGTTCCGCGGCGCGTTCCACGAGCGCGGCCAACGCCGCCCCCGCGGGCGCTCTGCCGAAGGTCTGAGCAAGTAGCCTCACGGGCTACATGCGCATCTTCTCCGGCATCCAGCCGACCGGTCGCAAGCACCTCGGCAACTACATCGGCGCGATCACCCAGTACGTCGCCGGCCAGGACCGTGCCGAGGCGATCTACTGCGTGGTCGACGCCCACGCGATCACGGTGCCCTACGAGCCCGCGGCGCTGCGCGAGTCGGTCTACGACACGGCCGCGACCCTGCTGGCGGCCGGCCTCGATCCGGAGCGCTGCATCTTCTTCCGCCAGAGCGACGTGCAGGAGCACTCCGAGCTCACCTGGCTGCTGTCGAGCGTGACCTCGTTCGGCGAGCTGAACCGCATGACGCAGTTCAAGGAGAAGGCCGGCGCGCAGCGCGACATCGTGTCCGCGGGGCTGTTCTTCTACCCGGTGCTGCAGGCCGCCGACGTGCTCGCGTACCGCGCGGACGAGGTGCCAGTGGGGGACGATCAGCGCCAGCACATCGAGCTGATGCGCGACGTCGCGCAGCGGTTCAACGCCCGCTTCGGCGACACGCTGGTCGTGCCCGAGCACCGGATCCCCGAGGTCGGCGCGCGGATCATGGACCTGCAGTTCCCGGATCGCAAGATGTCGACCACCGGCGGCAGTCCGCAGGGCACGGTGCTGGTGCTCGACGAGCCCGAGGTGATCGTCAAGAAGATCCGCTCGTCGGTCACCGACTCCGGGACCGAGGTGGTGCGCGGCCCCGACAAGGCCGGGGTGTCCAATCTGATCGAGATTCTCGCCGCGGTCCGGGGAGTCGCTCCCGAGGAGGTCGAGCGGGAGTTCGACGGCTCCGGATACGGCGCGTTCAAGCAGGCGGTTGCGGACGCAGTCGTCACGTACCTCGCGCCGGTGCGGGAGCGCTACCAGGACCTCCGCGCCAACGAGTCGCGGCTCGAGCGCACACTCGCGGACGGCGCTGCCAAGGCCCGCGCGATCGCATCCCAGACGCTGCTGGACGTACGCCGGGCGATGGGCGTCGGTCCAGTCCGGTAGCGGCGCTAACGTCTGCCGCCGTGCGCCTGATCGACCTCGAGCTCGACCTGGATGTCTTCACCGGCCCGTTCGACCTGCTGCTGACACTGGTCCTGAGGGAGGAGATCGACCTGCTCGAGGTCGATCTGGCGGAGATCGTGATCGCCTACATCGACCACCTCGAGCGGCGCGGCGAGCTGGACCTCGAGGCGGCGACCGAGTTTCTGGTGCTGATCGCGGCGCTGCTGGAGCTGAAGTCGCGGCTGATGCTGCCCGGCGAGGAGCCCGAGCAGATCGAGCTCGATCCCGGCGAGGCGGCCGAGGAGCTGCTCGCCCGGCTGCTCGATGCCCACCGCTACCGCGCCGCCGCATCACACCTGCGCGAGGTGCTCGGCGAACAGGAGCCCTACCGGTTTCGCTCCGCGCCGCTGCCGCCCGCGTTGCGTCGCGCCTCGCTCGCGGACGCCGGTGCGTGCTACGACCCGCAACTGTTGGCGGCGGCGATCGGTGACTTGTTGCGGGTCCCCGAGCCGGTCGACGTGCGCCACATCGCCAACCCGAAGGTGTCGGTCGCCGAGCGGCTCGCGCACCTGCGGACGCTGCTTCGCCGCGGCCGGTTCACGTTCGACGATGCCGTCGCGAGCGCTGACCGGGTGACGGTCGCGGTCACCCTGTTCGCGCTGCTCGAGCTCTACAAGCAGGGGGAGTTGACCTGGACCCAGGACGAGCCGTTCGGCGCGATCACGATCGACGCGCCCTCGAGGCCGGCCGTGAGCGTGAGCGCATGACCGCCGACCTCGAGCGGACGATCGAGTCGCTGCTGTTCCTGAGCGCCGAACCGGTGCCGGCGATCGCGCTCGCCGACGCCAGCGGCGCCGAGCTGCACGAGGTCGTGACCGCGCTCGAGCGGCTGCGCGAGCACTACGAGTTCGAGCGGCGGGGGCTGGTGTTGCGGGAGCTGGCCGGCGGCTACGCGCTCTCCAGCCACCCGGACTCCGAGCCCGCGGCCCGGCGGCTGCTGGCCAAGCCGCGGACGCCACCGCTGACTCCCGCCCAGGCCGAGACGCTCGCGATCATCGCCTACCTCCAGCCCGTCTCGCGGCCGGAGATCGCGCGGATCCGCGGCGTCAACGCCGAGTCGGCCGCCTCGACGCTGATCGAGCGGGGGATGATCGAGGAGAGCGGCCGCTCCCAGTTCGGCGCCATCCTGTACCGGACGACCGAGCTGTTTCTGCGGCTGTTCGGTCTGCGCTCACTCCAGGAGCTGCCGGAGATCGGCGCCTTCGACCCGTCGCCCGAGCTCGAGCAGGAACTCCGGGAGCGCCTGATGCGGGCCGGGGAGGCGCGCGCCGGGGCCTGAGAACCTAGCTGCGCGCCGCCAGCTGCCCGCACGCCGCGTCGATGTCGCGTCCGCGCGTGAGACGCACCGTGGCGCCCAGGCCGCGCCCTTCGAGCACCTCTTTGAACGCCGCGATCGCCTTCGGGCTCGAGCCCACATACCCCGACGCGGTCGGGTTGTACGGGATCAGGTTGACCTTGAAGATCCGGTGGTCGAGCGCGTCGGCGAGCGCAGTCGCCTGCGCGTGGGAGTCGTTGACGCCGGCCAGCATCACGTACTCGACGAACACGCGCCGGCGCTTGCGCTCGTAGTAGGCCTCGCACGCGTCCAGCACGTCCGCCAGCGGGTAGCGGTCGTTGACCGGCATCAGCTCGGACCGCAGCGCGTCGTCGGCGGCGTGCAGCGACAGCGCCAGGCGCACCGGGATCGGGGCGGCGGCGAGCCGTTCGATCCCGGGGATCCAGCCGACGGTCGAGATCGCCGTGCGCCGATGGGTGACGCCGAGGTCCGGCAACCGCGCGCACGCGCCGAGCACGCTGTCGAGGTTCATCATCGGCTCGCCCATCCCCATGAACACGGCGTGGTCGACCGGTTCGGCGCGGCGGAAGTGAAGCGCCTGATCGAGGATCTCGGACGCCGTCAGGTTGCGCGCAAAGCGCATCTGTCCGGTGGCGCAGAAGGTGCACGTCAGGGGGCAGCCGGATTGGGATGACAGACACAGGGACCGCCGGCCATCGCGGTAGCGCATCACCACCGCCTCAACGGGGCGCCCGTCGTGGGTCGTGAACAGCGCCTTGACGGTGCCGTCGCCGGCGTGGGCCTCGTGCTGCCGCGTCAGGGTAGAGAACGGGACCTGGTCGCCCAGCGTCGCACGCAACCGCAGCGGCAAGTCGGTCATCGCATCGAACGACGCCGCTCCCTGCGCCGTCCAGCGCCAGATCTGACGCACGCGGTACGCGGGCTCGCCGAGCGCGGCCAATTTCCCCTGCAAGAGCTCCAGGTCCATTGCGTTTATGGTGGCAGGGCGATGCGTCTTGCCAAGTTCCTCGCCGCCGCCGGCGTCGCCTCCCGCCGCGTTTCGGAGCAGATCGTGCGCGCCGGCCGGGTGACGGTCGCGGGCACGACCGTCACCGATCCCGCCCGCGACGTCACCGACGACGACGAGGTCGCGGTTGACGGCACCCCCGTGCAAGCCGCCCAGACCCATCTGGTCTACGCGGTTAACAAGCCGCTCGGGGTCGTCTCGACCGCCCGCGACCCGCAGGGGCGGCCGACGGTCGTCTCGCTGGTTCCCGGCACCGTCCGGCTGTATCCGGTCGGCCGGCTCGATATCGACACCAGCGGCCTGATCCTGGTGACCAACGACGGCGAGCTCGCCCACCGGCTGACCCATCCGCGGTTCGAGGTCGAGAAGACCTATCGGGCGGTGGTCGAGCACGCGCCCGTCCGCGACGCGGCGCTGCGGGCGCTGCAGGCCGGGGTCGAGCTCGACGACGGTCGCACCGCGCCCGCCGAGGTGACCCGGATCGGGCCCGGCACGCTCGAGCTGACGATCCACGAGGGCCGCAAGCGCCAGGTGCGGCGCATGTGCGAGCACGTCGGCCATCCGGTCAAGCAGCTGCAGCGGATCGCGTTCGGCCCGGTCGGGCTCGGCGACCTGAAGCCCGGCCGCTACCGACAGCTGAGCGCGGCGGAGGTGACCGAGCTGGCGAGCGCCGGCGCCGGCGCCGGGCCTGCGGGGTAAGCGGCGTAAACGGGCGGCCCCAACCCCCGCCCCCGCGCCGCCCGCCACCCCTACTGCTGGTAGAGCAGCTCGTCGCGCGGCAGCGTGGTGGCGGTCAGCGCGCCCGAGACCATCGCCGGCGTCAGCGCGCGCGGCGCGCCGCCATCGGACACCAAACGCATGACGGTGAACTGGTAGGCCTTGCGCACCCACAGCTCGCGGAACCCGGGAATCGGGTAACTGGCCTGCATCGCCGAGCCGGTCAGATTGCACGCCGCCCCCCACCAGCACAGCGGGACCCGCGGCGCGCTGATCGCGATCACGTCGATCTCGCTGACGCGGATCGGGCCGTATGGACGCCGGCCGCGGTGCGGCCACGGCTTGAGCCCGTCGACGTACATCGACATCGGCAGCAGGTAGCGGTAGTGCTGGACCAAGATCGCGCGGGTCACGCCCGGCGCCGGCCGGGCGCCGAGCACGCGCGCGGGCCCGCGCCAGTCGGGCCGCTGGTAGATGCGGTTCTGGGCGACGCCGATCGCGGACCAGATTCCGATCGCGCACAGCGCCGCCGCGGCCGTGACCCCGAACAGGCCGGCGCGGCGCGCGCCGAACCCCCCGGCCACGACCAGCGCCGCCGGAACCCACAGGGCGAGGATGTTGCGGGTGATCAGATCGTCGATCCCGACCGCGATCAGCAGCAGGTTGAGCACCAGCCCGCCGACGGCGAAGCCCCCCATCGTCAGCGCCCCGCGGCGCTCGTCCGGATCCGAGCACAGCGCCAGCAGCACGAACGAGATCAGCACCAGCAGCTCGGCGACCCGTAGCTGCACCTGATGCGCCGGTCCCTGGAAGCCGACCAGGAACTGGGGGATGATCGCCCCGAGGCGCGGGAGCAGCGGGATCGGCGCGATCCAGCTCGCGTTGCCGGTGTGGTTCTGGGCGATCGCGAGCGGCAGCAGGCCCAGGCCGCACAGACCGACGACGACGACGGCGAGTTGAACCGAACGCCGGCGCCGGTCGATCGCGAACAGCCACAACGCCTCCGGCACGACCACCAGCAGCGCGTAGTAGTGGTCCGCGAGCGCCAGCATCGACACCACCGCCCAGATCGTCATCAGCCGCGGCGAGCGGTCCTCGCGCGCATAGGCGAACGCGACCAGCGACGCGGCACTTAGCAGCACCAGCAGCATGTACGGGCGCGCCTCCTGGGAGTACCAGATCAGAAACGGGTTACAGGCCGCCAGCGCCGCCGCGATCAACCCCGCCCGCCTCGAGACGAGCTTCGCGCCGGCGACGTAGACGACCGGCACTACGAGCACCCCGGCGAGCGCCGACAGCGACCGCAGCGGCACCTCGCTGAAGCCGAACACCCGCGCCCACACCCATCCGATCAGGTAGTAGAGCGGGGGCGTCGTCTGGTTCTGGGGCAGCATCCCGAGCATCTTGCCGATCGAGTAGTGCAGGTCCGCGGACGCGTTGGCCTCGTCGAACCAGAACCCCTGATGGCCGATCCGGTAGAACCGCAGCACCGCCGCGAGCACGATCAACGCGCCGACCGTGATCACCGCCGAGCTCGTCACCAGCTCGCGCGAGCGGCGGGTGTCAACACGCGGCAGGGACGGACGGAGCTCGCGGGTGAGGCTGCCGACGCTCACGGGCCCGGATCTTAGGGCGCGGGGACCCCGGAAAGACCGTGCGAGAAGGTTCGGGGTAGACCCTCAGGAGTGCTTAACCGGATCCCAACCGAACCCACGACTCGGGTGAAATCCCCACCAGGCAGTATTTTCGAGTGATGCGTGAGGACTTCAATCGCGGCGAGCGGCCCGCGTTGATGAGCACTGGCCCCGTCGCCGGCGCGGGCGCGGGCCAGGCGGACACGACCGTCTCGCTGCCCGCGCTCGAGCCGTTCGGCGCGCGCCTGCGGGTATCGCTGACACGGGTGACGTTCGGCCCGCTCGCCGCTCAGATCGCACTCGGCGCGATGATCCTCGGCGCGTTCGCGGTGGTCGTCTTCGCCTCAGCGCGACCGAGCGTGCTCGTGCCGCGTGCGTGGCTGGACTTTCCGAACTGGGAGTCGGGTCCGCTGCACGGGCTGTTCGGGCATGGGGTCAGCAACTGGCTGGCGCTGAGCATCGGGCTGAGCGTTGTCGTGGTCGTGATGCTCGCCGCCTACGGCGTCGTGCTGGTCGCCTGGCGGACGCTGTCGACGCGGATGCTGATCGCGTGCGTACTGACGCTGCACGCGATCCTGCTGCTGAGCCCGCCGCTGCAGCTGAACGACGTCTTCAACTACCTCGGCTACGCGCGCCTCGGTGGCCTCCACGGCCTGAACCCGTACACGCACGTGATCAACAACGAGCTGCACGATCCGGTCTTCAGGTTCTCCAGCTGGCACAACCTGCGCAGCCCCTACGGCCCGCTGTTCACCGCGCTCAGCTACCCGTTGGCGTGGATGTCGCTGCCGCTCGCGTACTGGACGCTGAAGATCGTGACCGTGCTCGCGAGCCTCGGTTTGATCGCGCTGCTCTGGCGGCTCGCGAAGATGATGGGCCGCGATCCACGGTTCGTGCTCGTGTTCGTGGCGCTCAATCCGCTCTATCTGATGTACGAGCTCGGCGGCTTCCACAACGACGTGTTCCTGCTGCTGCCCTCCGTCGGCGCGATTGCGCTGCTGCTGTCCGGCCGTGACCGAGCGGCCGGGGCGGCGGTCGCACTGGCGGTCGCGGTCAAGTTCACCGCGGTGCTGATCCTGCCGTTCATGCTGATCGCGGTCGTGCGTCGGCGGCAGATCCGGATCCTCACCGGCGCCGCGCTGGCGGCGATCCCGCTGGCGGCGATGAGCCTCGCGCTGTTCGGCTTGGCGCTACCCAACCTGTCCGATCAGAGCACGCTGCTCACCGATTTCAGCATCCCCAACATCTTCGGCTGGGCGATCGGTCTCGGCGGCGGCGCGCCAGGCTTGCTGCGCGCCGCCGACGTCGCGGTCGTGCTCGTCGTCGTGTACCTGTTGCGGCGCCCGGGTGATTGGCTGGCCAAGGCCGGCTGGGCGACGCTGGCCCTGATCGCGAGCCTGCCGTGGCTGCTGCCGTGGTACGTGGTCTGGGTGCTGCCGCTGGCGGCGCTCGCGACCAGCACGAGACTGCGGCGCGCTACGATCGTCCTGACCGTGTTCCTGGCGATCACGTTCATCCCGGTCACCGGGATTGTCCTGTTCGAGCACGGCATCAACCCGATGAACAGCGCCGTTGGCCGGGCGTCGTCGGAGCTCCAGCAGAAGCTGTCTCAGTAGCGGCCAGACACGGATCTGACACCGGGTCTGTTAGCGTCGCATTAAGAGTGCGCGTTGAAGTAGAGGAATATCCCCCCGTCGGGGCTGGGACGGCGACGGCCTACCGGCCGCCCGTCACGGTTGTTTCCCGTCCCCGGCGGATCGATCGATTCGACCTCGGCGTGCTCGCCGTGTTCGCGCTTGTGTCGGTCTGGGTGCTCGGCGTCGACCTCTGGCAGGTGATCGTCGGCGGCCACGTCTGGACCGGCACCGACGGTCTCTATCTGGTCGATCAGCAGCAGTACGCAGCCTGGATCCGCGACGCGTCGCAGCACTTCGGACTGGTCTCCAACCTGTTCGTCCTGCACCCGACGCCGGCGGACTACTTCCAGCCCGCGATCGCGATCTCCGGCGGCCTGACGGCCCTGGGGATCGCACCCTGGCTGTCGCTGCTGCTCTGGAAGCCGGTCGCGGTCGTGGCGGCGTTCTGGGCGATCCGCACGTATGTCCGACGCAGCCTCACCGGGCTCTGGCCGCGCCGGGGGGCGCTGGTGCTGGCGCTGTTCTTCGGCTCGTTCACGCTGCTCTACGGCGACGTCACCACGATCGGTGACCTGTTCCCGGGATTCCTTTCATGGGGATATGTCTTCGCGCTGCTGGGGTTGGCCGCGATGACCGGCGCCGTGCTGCTCTACGAGCGCGCCTGGAACGCCGGCCGATTCAGCTGGTGGCCGGGTCTACTCGGCCTGGTTGGAGGCCTGATGCATCCGTGGAACGGCGAGATGCTGATCGCGGTCGTGGTCGGCACCGAGCTGGTGATGTGGGGCATCAGGCGGCGCCGGCCGCGGCTCGGGCTGCTGTCCGTTACGGCCGGCCTCAGCGCCGCGGCGCTGCTCTACTACGCGATCCTCGGAAAGGCCGACCCTTCCTGGCAACTAGCGCAGCAGGCCAGCCGGCACACGTTCCCGCTGATCGCGATCGTGCTCGCGATCGCGCCGTTGCTGCTCCCGGCCCTGCTCGCGTACCGCAAGCGCCCCGAGAACTTCCTCGCCGCGGCCACGCGCTTCTGGCTGTTCGCGGCGTTCGCCGTGTTCGTGGTCTCCGGCACGGCAGCGGGCGCGACCCCGTTGCATGCCTTCCAGGGGATCACGATCCCGCTGAGCGTGCTGGCGATCGAGGGAGTCAACGGAACCCGCCGCTGGCGGCTCGTGCGCCACCGGCGACGGGTCGCCGCGATCGCGATCGCGCTGGTCACGATCCCGGCGACGGTGTTCGAGCTCAGCAACGCGATCGACCTGCTGAAGTCCGCCCCGGAGCAGAACGCGAACTTCATCACCAACGACGAGAACGACGCCCTTCGCTACCTCGCGGCCGACCGGACCCCAGGGGGCGTGCTGACCCGCAGCTACCTCGGCGCGATCGTGCCCGCGAAGACCGGCCGACAGACGCTGATCGGCGACTGCCTGTGGTCGGAGCCCGACTGCCTCGCCCGCACCTCCGACACCCAATCCCTGTTCGACGGCTCACTCACGCCGGCGCAGGCGCGGCAGTACGTGCTGTCCACCCGGGCCCGGTTCGTGCTCGCTGACTGCAGCACCAACTCGATCCTCGCGACCAGCTTGGGTCCGATCGTCAAGTCGGTCCACCAGTTCGGCTGCGCGGCGGTCTACGAGGTCAACTAGAGCGGACTGGCGCCCCGGACGACGCCGGGGCTGAGTCCAATACAGTCCCGCGACATGCGTCTCTTCGCCCTTCGCGGCGCCAACAGCGCCACGGCCAACCAGGCGCGCGCGATCCTTCAGGCGACGGACGAGCTGATGCGGGAGCTGATCGAGCGCAACGCGCTCACGAGCGAGTCGATGGTGAGCTGCATCTTCACGCTCACCGACGACCTCGACGCCGAGTTCCCGGCGGTCGCGGCCCGGCGGCTCGGCCTTGACCGGGTGCCGCTGCTGTGTGCGCGGGAGGTACCCGTACCCGGCGCGCTGCCACGCGTGATCCGGGTGCTCGTGCACTACTACGCGCCCGAGGATCACGTGCCCCATCACGTGTATCTGCGCGAGGCGAGGGCACTGCGCGCCGATCTCGAATCGGCACAATAGGCCGGTCATGGCAATCGAGTTCGCCGAGCGCACGCGCCGAATCCCGTCCTACCCGGTTGCCTCCGGGTATGACCTCGGCACCGACGTCGCGATGCTCGCGTCGAACGAGTGCTGCTTTGCGCCGCTGCCCGAGGTGGCGCAGGCGGCCGCCGGTGTGCTCGGTGGTGTCAACCGCTATCCGGACCCGTCTTATGCCGCGCTTCGGGAGGCGCTGTCGGCGCGCTACGGGGTCGCGCCGTCGCGGATCGCGCTCGGTAACGGCTCCTGCGACATCCTGCTGGCGGCCGGCGAAGCGCTGCTCGAGCCGGGCGCGGAGGTCGTCTACGCCTGGCCTTCGTTCAGCGAGTACCCGCACCTCGACGCAGCCTCGGGCGCGCGTGCGGTGCGCGTGCCGCTCGACGCCGAGGACCGTCACGATCTCCCGGCGATGGCGCGCGAGGTTACGGTCGCCACGCGGCTGGTGCTGATCTGCAACCCCAACAACCCCACCTCCACCGCCGTCGGGCTGGACGCGGTCACCTCGTTCCTGGAACGGGTCCCCAGTTATGTGTGCGTGATCCTCGACGAGGCGTACTGCGAGTTCTCGCTCGCGATCGGCGACCCGTACGCGTCGGTGGAGCTGCTGCGGCGGTTTCCGAACCTGGTCATCCTGCGAACGTTCTCGAAGGTGTACGGCCTCGCGGCGCTGCGGGTCGGATACGCGCTGTGCGGCTCGGAGGACTTCCCGGTCGCGGTCAACCAGATGCGCCAGCCGTTCTATCTCAATGGCGCCGCACAGGCGGCCGCGGTCGAGGCGCTGAAGCACCAGGACGCGGTCGAGCAGCGGGTCACGCAGACGCTCGCCGAGCGCCTGGCGCTGGAGGACGGGTTGCGCGCGCTCGGTCTGTGGGTCGCGGAGTCGGATGCCAACTTCGTCTGGCTGCGGCTGCCGAACGCCGATGACGAGGCCGCGGCCGAGGCCGAGATCGTTTCCCGGCTGCTGGAGCGGGGGGTGCTCGTGCGGGCGGGCGCATCGCTGGGGCGGGCCGGTGCGCTGCGGGTGACGGTCGGCACCGCCGCCGATAACGCCCGGCTCGTCGAGGCGCTCGGCGGACTGCTCTGAAGGCGCCCGGCTGCCGCCGCGGTGTCGGCTTTGTGATCGCGCCTTGGCCGGGCGGCGTCGGTGTGGTAAAACCAATGCGCGTATGAGCGACTGCAGCCGCACTTTCGCGAGCACTCCGGCCCGCCCCGGCTGCTTCTACGGGCGCTTCTACGCCTGGCGATTTAGCTAGGCGCTCGGCCCTGCCCTCCCGCTCCCGCGCCCAGTCGCGGGGCCCCGCGACCGCCGAGCGCCGGAAAACAAGCCCGCCCCACGGGCGCCGCACCCGTTCCGTAAATTTCCAGGCGTAGAAAGGACCAGCAGATGATGATCGTGATGAAATCGACGGCCACGGACGACGAGATCGAGGCCGTCATCGCTCGGGTCGAGAGCGTCGGCGCGCGCGCCCACCCGAGCCGCGGCGAGGAACTGACCGTGATCGGCGCGATCGGGGACCGCGAGCACATCGCGCGGCTCGAGCTCGAAGGGTCCCCGGGCGTCGACCGGGTGGTGCCGATCATGAAGCCGTACAAGCTCGCCTCCGCGCAGATCAAGCGCGGCGAGCGGACCGTATTGGAGATCGGCGGCCGCAAAGTGGGCGGCACCAACTTCGCGCTGATTGCCGGTCCCTGCACGGTCGAGTCGCGCGAACAGGTGCTCGAGACCGCGCGCGTGGTGCGCGATGCCGGCGGGACGCTGCTGCGTGGCGGTGCCTACAAGCCACGGACCTCACCGTACGCGTTCCAGGGTCTGGGCCAGGAGGGCCTGCGGCTACTCGCCGAGGCCAAGGAGGACACCGGTCTGCCGATCGTGACCGAGCTGATGGACCTGCGCGACCTCGATCAGGTGCTCGAGGTGGCGGACGTGATCCAGATCGGTGCCCGCAACATGCAGAACTACACGCTCCTGTCGGAGGTCGGGCGTTCCGGATGCCCGGCGCTGCTCAAGCGGGGGCTGTCCTCGACGCTCGAGGAGCTGCTGATGGCCGCCGAATACATCCTCAAGGAGGGCAATGAGGCGGTCATGCTGTGCGAGCGCGGAATCCGCACGTTCGAGACCGCCTACAGGTTCACCCTGGATTTGACCGCCGTCCCGGTGCTGAAGGAGCTCAGCCACCTGCCGGTGCTCGTCGACCCCTCGCACGCCGCCGGCCGGCGGGACCTGGTCACGCCGCTGTCGCTGGCCGCCGCCGCGGCGGGCGCGGACGGGATCATCGTCGAGGTCCATCCGCGACCGGAGGAAGCCATCTGCGACGGCCCGCAGGCGCTGATCGCCGACGAGTTCGCGGACTACGTGCAGCGCGTGCACACGGTTGCGGCGGTCGCCGGTAAGGTGCTCGCGGCCGCTTGAGGATCGCCGTCATCGGAGTCGGCCTGATCGGCGGATCGGTCGCGCTCGCCTGCAAGGAGCGGCTCGAGGGCGGCGCTGAGGTGGTGGGTTTCGACCGCTCCGCGGAAGCGCTGGCGGCGGCGCTCGAGCGCGGCGTCCTGGACTGCGCCGCCGGTTCGCTCGCCGAGGCGGTCGCGGACGCCGAGGCAGTGTTCGTCGCGGTCCCCGTCGGAGCGCTCCCGGAGCTCGTCGCGGCGGCCCTCAGCGCAGCCGGGAGCGACTGCGTTGTGACCGACGTCGGCTCGACCAAGCGGCCCGTTGTGCGGGCGTGCCCGGATTCGCGGTTCGTCGGCGGCCACCCGCTGGCCGGCGCCGAGACGGCCGGCGTCGAGCACGCGCGTGCGGATCTGTTCGAGGGCGCGACCTGGTACCTGACGCCGACCGCGACCACGACCGGCGTCCTGTACGAGCGGCTCCACCGGCTGCTGCACGCGCTCGGGGCCCGCCCGGCCGCGATCGATGCCGACGCCCACGACGCGATCCTGGCGGTCGTCTCGCATCTGCCGCACGTGCTCGCGAACGTGCTCGTCTCGGAGGCGGCGTCGTTGCTCGCCGCCGAGGACGAGCGTCTGCCCGCGACCGGTCCGAGCTTCCGTGACGCAACCCGCGTGGCGGGTGCGGCGAGCTCGATCTGGACCGACATCTATCTGTCGAATCGCGATGCGCTCGCGGCGTCGGTGGACGAGGTGATCGCGCGCCTGCGCGCGGTGGCGGAGATGCTGCGGGCGGGGGAAGCCGAGCGGATCGCGGCGTGGAACGACCGCGCGGCGGCGGATCGAAAGCGCCTGCTCGAGGCCCAGCTCGCGGGCGGGCCGGTGTACGAGCTGAGGGCGTCGGTGCCAAACCGCCCGGGGGTGATCGCCGAGCTGGCGCTGTCACTCGGACGCGCCGGCGTCAACATCACCGACATGGCGTTGTATCCCGCCGCGGACATGAGCGAGGGGGTGGTCGCGCTGTGGATCGCCGGCGCGCCGGCGGCGCGGCGTGCCGAGGAGCTGGTGGCGCGGCTCGGGTTTCCGGTGGCGCGGGCGTGAGCGTCGTGTTCAAGGCGTCCGGGCCGTTGCGGGGGCGGCTGGCGCCGCCGGCGGACAAGTCGATCTCGCACCGAGCTGCGATCGTCGGGGCGATGGCGGCCGAGCCGGTCGCGATCCGCAACTACCTGGACGCCGCCGACACCAACTCGACGGTTGCGGCGGTCCGCTCGTTGGGGGCGATCGTCGAGCTGCGGCCCGACGAGCTCCTGGTCCGTGGCTGCGGCCTGCGTGACGCGCAGACGCCCACGGCGGCGATCGACGTTGGCAACGCCGGCACGCTGATGCGCCTGCTGCCGGGATGGCTTTCGTTCCAGGCCGGCTCGAGCTTCACGCTCGACGGCGACGACTCGATCCGCCGGCGACCGGTCGACCGGATCGCGGACCCGTTGCGCCTGCTGGGCGCGTCGATCGAGGCGCGCGACGGCCGCTTCCCGCCGTTCACGATCCATGGCGCCGCGCTGCACGGGATCGAGTACGAGCTCCCGGTCGCGAGCGCGCAGGTCAAATCGTGCGTGCTGATCGCCGGCCTCGCGACCGAGGCGACGACCGTCGTCGAGCCGGTCGCGAGCCGCGATCACACCGAGCGGATGCTGCTGCGGGCGGGCGCGAGAGTGGAGCGAGCGTCGCCCGCGGGCCCGCTGTCGGGATTTCGGACCACGGTCGGGGGGGTGGACGAGCTCGAGCTGGAGCCGGTGCTGGTTCCGGGCGATCTGTCCTCGGCGGCCTTCCTGATCGCCGCCGGAGTGCTGGTCCCCGGATCGCGGATGCTGCTCGAAGAAGTCGGCGTCAACTGGACGAGAGCCGGGTTCCTGAGGATTCTCGAGCGAATGGGGGCGATCGTGCTGGGGGACATCGAAGAGGTCGGTTCGTTCTCGGCGGTCGAGCCGGTGGCGGAGTTGGACATCTCGTACGGACCGATCGAGGGGACGACCGTGGAGGCCGACGAGGTACCGCTGGCGATCGACGAGCTGCCGCTGGTCGCGCTGCTGGGGTGCTTCGCGGAGGGCTTGACGGTAGTCCGCGGAGCGTCCGAGCTGCGGATCAAGGAGTCCGACCGGATCGCCACCGTCGTCTCAGGCCTGCGGGCGCTGGGCGCGACGATCGAGGCGACGCCGGATGGATTCGCCGTGGTCGGCACCGGTGGACTGCGCGGCGGCGTACTCGATGCCTGTGGCGATCACCGGCTCGCGCTGCTGGGAGCCGTCGCCGGGCTTGCCTCGCGAGAGGGGGTCGAGGTCGTCGGGATGGAGGCCGCCGACGTCTCCTATCCGCGGTTCACGGAGGACGTCGCGCGGTTGGCGGCGTCGTGATGGTGGTCGCGATCGACGGGCCGGCCGGAGCCGGTAAGTCGACCGTCGCGCAGGCGGTCGCCTCCGAGCTCGGCTTCACCTACATGGACTCCGGGGCGATGTACCGGTGCGTGGCTCTGGCGGCTCTGCAGCGGGGCCTCCCTCCCCGTGCCGTGGCCGCGGAAGTGGAGATCTCGTTGGGCTCGCGCGTGCTGTGTGACGGGGTCGATGTGACCGACGCGATCCGGGAGCAGCAGGTCTCCGAAGCGGCCTCGCTGGCGGCCGCCGACCCCGCTGTCCGCCGGGAGATGGTCGTGCATCAGCGCCGGCTGCTCATGACCGGCGACTGGGTCGCCGAGGGCCGCGACATCGGAACCGTGGTTGCGCCCGACGCCGCGGTCAAGGTGTTTCTGACCGCGTCGGCCCAGGAGCGCGCGCGACGCCGGGCGGCCGAGCTCGGAGTGGACGCGTCCGCGGTGTTGGCGGAGCAGACGATCCGTGACGAGCGCGACCGGACTCGCTCGCACTCTCCGCTGCAGCTGGCCCGCGACGCGATCGAGGTCGACACCACCGACTTGTCGTTCGACCAGGTCGTGGCACGGGTGGTGGCGCTGGTCCGCGGGGCGGCGGGCGTCAGCTAGCCTCGCTGGGGTCATGAAGGTCGCTGTCGTCGGGTACCCGAACGTGGGCAAGTCCTCGCTGGTCAACCGGCTCACCGAGTCGCGCCACGCGGTCGTGCATGAGCGCCCGGGGGTGACGCGCGACCGCAACGAGCTGGCGACGGACTGGAACGGGCGCTCGCTGACGTTGATCGACACCGGCGGGGTGGATCTGGAGGACCGCGACGAGCTCGCGCGGCAGATCCGGGAGCAGGTGGGTGCGGCGCTGGCGGACGCCGATGTGGCGGTGCTCGTCGTCGATGCGCGCGCGGGGCTGCGTCCGGGCGATCGGGAGATCGCGGACCTGCTCCGCCGCGGGAGCGTGCCGGTGATCGTCGCGGCGAACAAGATCGACACGGTGGCGGACCTGCCGCTGGCGGCCGAGTTCTTTGCGCTCGGGCTGGGTGAGCCGGTGCCCGTATCCGCGGCGCAGGGACTCGGGACGGGAGATCTGCTGGACGGGATCGTGGCCGCCGTGCCGGAGTGCAGCGAGGACGAAGCCGCATCCGATCGGGCGGACCTGGTTCGGCTGGCCGTGATCGGGCGGCCGAACGTCGGCAAGTCGTCGCTTGTGAACCGGTTTCTGGGGGCAGAGCGCGTGATCGTCTCACCGGTCGCCGGCACGACCCGCGACGCGGTCGACCTGCCGATGACCTTCGAGGGCCGGCCGCTGATCCTGATCGACACCGCCGGCCTGCGCCGCCAGGCGAAGGTGGGGGAGTCGATCGAGTACTACACGTCGCTGCGCTCACGCCGAGCGGCGGAACGCGCCGACGTCGCGCTCGTGATCTGTGACGCCACCGAGGGCGTCACTGCGCAGGACCTGCGGGTAGCGGAGCTGGCGATGAAGAGTGGCTGCGCGACCGCACTGGTGTTGAACAAATGGGATCTGGCGGCGGGGCTCGATCTCGACCACGAGCGCGCGCATGTCGGACGCAAGCTGCGGTTGCGCCCGCGTGTGCTGACCGCGAGCGCGCTCACCGGCCGCCACGTCGAGCGACTGCTGGTGGAGGCGGTCGCGCTTGCGGACCGGAGCCGCACGCGGATTCCGACCTCGCAGCTGAACCGCTTCCTGTCCGAGGTGGTGGCGGCGCGCCAGCCGCCCGCCGGCAGCGGCCGCGGGCCCGCTGGGCACCGGCTGAAGCTGCTGTTCATGACCCAGACCGGAGAGGGGCCGCCGCGGTTCTCGATCCAGGTCAACTCCCGCGCCCGCGTGACGCGCGACTACGCCTACTTCCTCGAGAACCGGCTGCGCGAGCGCTACCGGCTGGAGGGGGTTCCGCTGATCATCGACTTCGTCGAGCGCAGCGAACGGCGGGGGCCGGCGCAGGCGCGGTCGGGGCGTGTCCGATCGTGATCGCTACTCTTAGTCATTCTCAGCCAGCTCCTCAGCCTCGGCGAGCGGACAGGACTGACGCGGGTGCCTCTGAGCGGGCGCCGACACAGGATCTGGATCGGATCCTCGCGGGTGGCCTGGCGTCGACGAGCGGGGAGGCCGATTCGACCGCGGAGCTGTTCCTCCAATTCCTATGACCATGCATTCTGATAATGAGTTTTTGTTTACGTCCGAGTCTGTGACGGAGGGGCATCCGGACAAGATTGCGGATCAGATTTCGGATGGTGTGTTGGATGCGGTGTTGCGGGATGATCCGTTTGGGCGGGTGGCGTGTGAGACCTTGGTGAATACGGGGTTGGTGGTGGTATCGGGGGAGATCACGACCTCGACGTATGTGGATATTCAGGAGGTTGCGCGGGAGACGGTGCGCCGGATTGGGTATGTGGATGCGGAGTTTGGGTTTGATTACCACACGTGTGCGGTTATCAATGCGATTGATAAGCAGTCGGTTGATATTGCGCAGGGGGTGGATCGGGCGTGGGAGGCGCGGACCGATCCGGGGGATGATGATGAGTTGGATTTAGCGGGGGCGGGGGATCAGGGGATGATGTTTGGGTATGCGACGTCGGAGACGGATGAGTTGATGCCGTTGCCGATTTCGTTGGCGCATAAGTTGGCGCGGCGGTTGGCGGCGGTGCGTAAGGCGGAGATCGTTCCGTATCTCCGGCCGGATGGGAAGACGCAGGTGACGGTGCGGTATGTGGGGGGGCGGCCGGTCGAGGTCGTGAAGTTGTTGATCTCGACGCAGCACCGGGATGGGGCGGAGTCGTTGCTCAAGGAGGATTTGTGGGAGCACGTGGTGGTGCCCGAGTTGCCGGTCGGGCTGTATGACGCCCGGGCGTTGCACCGGAACTTCTTGGTCAATCCGACGGGTCGGTTCGTGATTGGTGGGCCGATGGGGGATTGCGGTCTGACGGGTCGGAAGATCATTGTTGACACCTACGGGGGAATGGCGCGGCATGGGGGTGGGGCGTTCTCCGGTAAGGATCCGTCGAAGGTGGATCGCTCGGCGGCGTATGCGGCGCGGTACGTGGCGAAGAATGTGGTTGCGGCGGGGTTGGCGGAGCGGGCGGAGGTGCAGGTCGCCTACGCGATCGGGGTCGCGCATCCGGTGTCGGTGATGGTTGAGACGTTCGGGACCGAGCGGGTTGGTCGGGCTCGGATTCTGGAGTTGATCTCCGAGCATTTCGATTTACGTCCGGGCGCGTTTCGTCACTATTTGCGGTTGCATCGGCCGATTTATCAGAAGACCGCGGCGTATGGTCATTTCGGGCGTGAGGATCACGATTTCACGTGGGAGCGGACCGATAAGGCGGCGGTGTTGCGGGCGGCGGCGGGGTTGGACGCGGCGGTCGAGGCCTAGTCGCTCGCGCGACCGCGCCCTACGCGCGACCGCCTCGTTCGGGCGTCCGTGAGGCTGTCGCAAAACCCCGAGAGCGACCAACGCCCGGAATTCGGCGGCATATGCGGTGTTCTAAGCCTCCGGGCGAAGGCGCCGCGAGCGATGTGTCCCGCAAGAAATGGCGCTTCTGCTGTTTTCGGTGGGTGGGGTGAAGGGGTCCTAGCGGGTAGCGCAGCCGTCGTCGGCTTGCAGCCGCCGCCGGCCGCGCTTGGTGCTGGGGAGGTCGGGCACGGGGTGCCCGACCTCGGGGGAGTGGCGCGGGCTGCGGGGGCGGGGAGCGGGCCGGCGTGGCCGAGGGGCGCCGGGCGGGGCGGGCGGGGACGCGGTCGGTCCCGCCACCAGACCCTCAAAACCTGCTCAACTTCCCAAACCCGATCGCCGGGAGAGCGTTCGGGAAGTTGAGCACGATATTCAGGCTCGATTTCCCAAACCGCCGGCCCGAAGTTGGCTTTGGGAAGTTGAGCATGCTTTTCGGGTCTCCTGACCCGCGAATGCGCCCCTCCCTCGTGCCCGGAGGTCGGGCGCACCCCTGCGCCCCGACCTCCCCAGCCCAGAGCGCGCACGGCGGCGGCTGAAAAGCCGACGACGGGCGCGCTATCAAGCGACAGACCCTCGCCCAGCACACCCGCGGAGTCTGCAGTAGCGCCTACGAAATGCGCTTCCGGGCGCCCGGAGAATTTTGCGACAGCCTCCCGTGAGCAGGTTTTTCCGCACCTCAACGACTCCGTCGACCCCTCGTCAGCGCCACCACCAAGAGGTCGGGCGCCCCGCGCCCGACCTCCCCCAACCACCGACCGCGCCACCGCTCACACCCCCTGCTGCCGGATGCCGGTCTGGTGGATCGCGCGGTCGACGGTGCGGACGATCTCGTGTGGATGAGACACTCCGTAGAAGGCGAAGTTGAAGCCGGCCTCGCCGGCGGTGTCGAAGTCGACCGTGCCGATGTGCAGCATCCGCTCGAGCATCGTTTGCCGCGAGTTGACGTTCTGGACGCGCTCCAGACGTGTCTGGTGGACATCGCGGGAGAGCAGGCCGATGTCGATCGTGAGCCGCTGGTTGGTGATCGTGTAGGTCGTGCGCAGCCGTCTGAACAGGCCGCATCCGAGCACGAACAGGAACACCACCAGCACCACGGCCACGACCCAGCCGACCTCGACGTCGTTGGCGAGGATCGATGTCACGACGCCGGCGGCGGCGCCGGCCAGGATCCCGCCGGCGAGGCCCTTGACGTAGAAATCGAGCATCGACAGCCACGAAGGGTGACCGTGAAAGAAGATCTCCTCACCTGGCTCTGGGTCCACGGGCCGGGAGGGTAGACGACGCGCCCGCCGTTCAGGCCCGATCGCAGGGTCGGCGCCACGCCCCGCCACTGGGCCCGATCGCGGGGCCGGCGCCACGCCCCGCGGGTGTGCGGCGCTCACGCTCCCAGCAGCACGCTCAGCACGACGATCCCGACCGCGAGCAGGGAGACGAGGCCGGCCAGCGGGGCGGGGTCGACCGACTCGGGGCCGTCCGACCGGTACAGCGCAAAGATCGCGACCACGGGACTGCCCCCGATCACGCACCCCCAGGCCCATAGCGGCCGGCCGGCACGTTCGGCGGCAAGCGTGCCCAGCACGCGCGCGCCGGCGTCGAGCATCAGCCCCAGGCCGAGCAGTGCCCGACCCGACCCGAGCGCCTCGGTGCCGATCGCGTAGTAGATCTCCGCGCCGACGATCGCGGCGAGGACGAGGCCGGCGAGCACGCCGAGCGCCTCGGCGCCGCGCCCGCGAGCGGGCTGCGCCGCGTCCTGGTCCGCTACGGCTGCAGGTGCCCCGGACCGCGTCCCGGCTGCTGCCGCGGACCGCGTCCCGGCTGCTGCCGCGGACCGCGTCCGAGGCACCATCCGGCGGGCACCGGGGGCCGGGAACCGCCGATCAGGCGCGGCTCGCGGCTCGCGTGGCGCCGCCCCCTTGCCACCACCCACAATCCGCGCCGCCCGCCGCGCCGCGTCGGCCTCGCCCGGCCCGACGCGCCGGCGCGGGGCGACCGGCGCCGGCTTCGGCTGCGTGAGCGCCGCGATCGCCTGCGCCGGGCGACCCGACAGGGCGGCCACAGCCCGCGCCGGCGGCTGCGAGATCGCCGCCAGCGCCCGCGCGACCACCGGCTCCTCGGGCGGCGCCGGCGGCGGGGGAGGGCCGAGGGCGGACAGGGATTGCCGCAGGTACGCCTCGGCTGCGGTCCGGTCAGCCCCCAGCGACGCCGGCACCAGGGCCAGCAGTCGCAGGTCGTGCGCCGGCACGAGCTCCGCGAACAGGTGGTCGTCCGGTCCGGGGACCGCGTGGCAGATGACGACCAGGCGGTTCGCCGGGTAGTAGGCATCGACCGGGAGCCACTCCTCGGCGCCTGCCTCCGGAGCCCGCAGCCACGCAAAGCAGTGCCTGCGGCGAGCGATCTCTCCGAGTAACCGGTCGCAAAGCTCGATGATCGTGGCGACCGGGAGTCCCGGCGTTCGCTCCCCGGTCGCCTCGCCAGGCACGTGCGACGCGAGCCCGTCGGCGGTCATCCTGGGCTCACTCTACCCTGCAGCGACTTCGAGCCGTGATTGCCCGCGTTGAACCACTGACCCTGACCCGCGCCGTGCGGGGACCGTTCGACTACCGGCTCGGCGACGACCAGGACGGCGTGGCGGTCGGGTCCGTGGTCCGGGTGCCGTTTGGACGTCAGCGCCCGCTCGGCGTGGTCGTCGGGCTCGCGGATCGCTCGGAGCTGGCGCCCGAGCGGCTGGTGGAGCCGGAGGCGATCCTGCCGGCGTCGGTGCCTGCGGATCTGGTCGAGCTCGCCGTCTGGATGGCGCACGAATACTGCTCGACGCCGGCGCGCGCGCTCGGTCTGGTCCTCGCGCCGGGGATCGCGGACGGGGTGCGCAGCAAGAAGGTGCTGGTGGCCGAGCTGACCGACACGGGCCGGGCGCTCATCGGCGGCGACGCCGGCGGCGCGCAGCCGCTGACCGACCGCCAGCGCGCGACGCTCGCTGCGCTGCAGCGCGACGGCCCGACGGTCGCCGCCGAGCTCGGCACGCCGGCGCTGCGGCGGCTCGAGGCCCGCGGCCTCGTCACCATCAGCCGGCGGGCGCAGCGCCGGCGCCCGCGCCGCCACACCGTCGGCTCGGCCAGCTCGAGGCCGCCCCCGCTGAGCGCCGACCAGCGCCTCGCACTCGAGCCGATCACGCAGGCGATCGAATCATCCGCGCCCGATCGCTTCCTGCTGCACGGGGTGACCGGCTCGGGCAAGACCGAGGTGTACCTGCGGGCCGTCGCGGCGGCGCTGGCGACGGGCCGCTCAGCGATCGTGCTGGTGCCCGAGATCGCGCTGACGCCGCAAGCGCTGCACCGGTTCGAGACGCGCTTCGGCGATGTGGTCGCGGTGCTGCACTCCGCTCTGGGCCAGGGCGAGCGCTACGACGAGTGGCAACGGCTCGCGGCCGGCGAGGCGCGGGTCGTGGTCGGACCCCGCTCGGCGGTGTTCGCGCCGCTAATGGACATCGGGCTGATCGTCGTCGACGAGGAGCACGAGGGGTCCTACAAGCACGACAGCGACCCGCGCTACGACGCCCGCACCGTTGCCGAGCAGCGGGCCCGCCGGCACCACGCGGTCCTCGTCTGGGGGAGCGCCACCCCCCGGCCCGAGAGCGTGCGGGGAAACCGCACGCTGAGGCTGCCGAGGAGGATCGACGGGCGCCGGCTACCGCCGGTCGAGGTGCTCGACATGCGCGCGGCACACCACCCGCTGCATCCCCAGACACGGTTGGCGCTGGCTGATCTGCGGCGAGCCGGTGGCAAGGCAATCGTGCTGCTCAACCGGCGGGGCTGGTCGAACTTCCTCACCTGCCGTGCGTGCGGCCACGTCTGGATGTGCCCGAACTGCGAGGTCGCGCTGGTGCTGCACCGCGCCGGCAGCTTCATCGCCTGTCACCACTGCGGCCACCGGGAGCCGGCTCCGAGCCGGTGCGGGGCCTGCCGGTCGGTGAGCGTGACCAGGCACGGGGCGGGGACCGAGCGGTTGGAGCACGAGCTGCGCGAGGCGCTGGGCACGGCTGAATTCCCGATCTTCCGTCTCGACGCCGACTCGGCGGCGCTGAACGCGCGGGCCCGTACGCTGGAGCAGTTCGGGGCGGCGCGCGCGGGAGTGCTGGTCGGAACCCAGATGGTCGCGAAGGGCCACGACTTCCCCGACGTGGCGCTCGGGGTCGTCCTGGATGCGGATCAGACGCTCCGGTTCCCCGACTTCCGCGCCGAAGAACGGACCTTCGCGCTGGTGACGCAGCTCGCCGGCCGCGCGGGCCGCGGCGAGCGCGGCGGCCGTGTGCTCGTCCAGACGCTGTCGCCGGAGGCGCGCGCGATCCGATTCGCCGCCGCTCATGATGCCGACGGCTTCGTCGCGGACGAGCTGGCGCGGCGCAGGGCGCTGGGCTATCCGCCGTTCTCGTCGCTGATCCGCGTCGTCTGCTCGGCCCCGGACGCCTCCGATGCGGCGGCGATTGCACGCGCGCTCAGGGCACGGCTCGACCCACCCGGTGCGGTCACGCTCGGTCCGGCGCCGCTGTTCGCGCTCCGTGGCCGCGCCCGCAGCCAGCTCGTGATCAAGGCGGGTGACCGCGGCGCGGCGATCGAGGCGGTGGGTGAGGCCGTCGAGGGTGTGGTGCGCGAGGCCGCTAAGCGAACCGTCAACGTGAGCGTCGACGTGGACCCGCAATAGCTGACACTAGACTGGAACTGTGGCTGAGCAGGCGATGGACGCGGAGCCCGATGGGCAGTCGGACGACGAGCCCGAACTCGATCCCGAAGTCGCGGCCCGGCGCGACGCGGCCTTGGCGCACGTGCGCAAGTTCGGCGACCCGGTGCTGCGCACGCGGGCACGGCGGGTCGAGCAGTTCGACGACGCGCTGCGCAGCGAGATCGCCCGGATGGGGCAGCTGATGAACGACGCGCTCGGCGTCGGCCTCGCCGCGACCCAGGTCGGCACGCTCAACCGCGTGCTCGTCTACCGGGTCCAGCAGCAGGCGCCGGTGGCGGCGCTCGTCAACCCCGAGATCGAGTGGAAGGGCGGCGACGAGGAGATCGCCGAGGAGGGCTGCCTCAGCCTGCCCGCGGTGCTGGTCGACGTGGAGCGCCCGATCCACGTTCGCGTCCGCGCCCAGAACGAGGAGGGTGGGGAGATCCTCGTCGAAGCCTCGGGGCTGGAGGCGCGCGTGATCCAGCACGAGATCGACCATCTCGATGGCGTCCTGATCCTGGACCGCACGACCCGCGACCAGCGCAAGGAAGCGATGCGCAGGCTGCGGGATGCCCAGCGGGCGGGCTGAACGGCGCGGCGTCACATGCGGACGGTCTTTCTCGGAACATCCGAGTTCGCTGCCGCGGTGCTGCGCCGGCTGGCCGACTCGCCGCACCGCCCGGAGCTGGTCGTGACGCGTCCAGATCGTCCGCGCGGCCGCGGCCGGCGACTGTCGGCTCCACCCGTGGCCGCCGCGGCGCGGGAGCTGGGGCTGACGCTCGAGCAGCCGACGACGGTCAACGACCCTCAGGCGCAGGAGCTGATCGCGCGGGCGCGTCCCGACGCGCTCTGCCTGACCGCGTTCGGGGCCTTGATCAAGGAGCCGCTGCTGTCGGCCTACCCGATCCTGAACGTGCACCCGTCGCTGCTGCCCCGGTGGCGCGGCGCGGCACCGATCGAGCGCTCGATCATGGCCGGCGACGAGCGCACCGGGGTCTCGATCATCCGCCTCACCGAGGGCCTCGACAGCGGCCCGGTGTGCCTGCAGGAGGCGGAGCCGATCGCCGCGCAGGACACCTCCGGCACGCTTGCCGCCCGGCTCGAGCAGCTGGGCGGCGGGCTGCTGATCCGGGCGCTCGACGAATCGCCCCCGTGCACCGAGCAGGATGACTCGCTGGCCACCTATGCGGACAAGATCGGACCGGCCGATCGCGTGCTCGACGGCGGCCGGCCGGCGACCGAACTCGAACGCACCGTGCGCGCGCTGACGCCGCACATCGGCGCCCACGTCGAGCTTGACGACGGCAGTCGGCTGGGGGTGCTGAAGGCGCGTGTGCTGGATCCTGGTTCGGCGCCCGCGCCGGATCCTGACTCGGTGCCCGCGTCGGCCCCCGGGATCGTCTCCACAACCGGTCCCAGGCCCGTGCTCGGATGCGACCCTGGCTCGCTCGAGCTGCTCGTCGTCAAGCCACCGGGCAGGCGCGAGATGAGCGGCGAGGAGTATCTGCGAGGTCTCCGCCAGTGAGCGCCGCGACCCGCGCGGCCCGCGTATCGCCGGCGCGCGAATGCGCGTTTGCGGTCGTGCGCAGGGTGTTCGAGCAGGGGGCCTACGCGGACCGGGCCCTGAACGCCGAGGCCGTCGCGCTCGGTCCACGCGAACGTGCCTTCGCGATGCAGCTCAGCTACGGGACCGTCCAGTGGCGGGCGACGCTCGACCACGTGGCGTCCAAGCTCACGCGCAAGCCGCTGACGCAGCTCGATCCACCGGTGCTCGCAGCACTCCGGCTCGGGCTCTACCAGCTGCTGCTGCTGGGCGGCGTCGCCGACCATGCGGCCGTCAACGAGAGCGTCGAGCTTGCCAAGCGCGACAGCCGTGCCGGCGCCTCGCTCGTCAACGCGGTCCTGCGACGCGCGGCGCGCGAGGGCCCGGCGATCCTGGGTGGGCTCGACGACCGCACCGCCGCGAGCGCGGCGATCCGCTGGTCGGTGCCGGAATGGCTCGCCGCGCTGTGGTTCGAGGAGCTCGGAGCCGATCAGGCCCGGGCGCTCCTGGGCCGCGTCAACGAGCCCGCCGAATCGGCGCTCAGGGTCAACTCGCTCGTAGCCGACGCCGCCGAGGTCGTCTCTCGGCTGCCGGTGACGGTCGCAACCGACCCGTCGATCCCCGAGGCGATCGTTCTACGCGACGCGTTCGACGCGCACGCTTCGGCGCCGTGGCGCGAGGGCGCGATCATGCCCCAGTCGCGCGGCTCGATGCTGGTCGCGCGGGTGCTGAACCCGGCGGTCGGCGATCGAGTTCTTGACCTGTGCGCCGCCCCGGGCGCAAAGACGACCCATCTGGCGGCGCTGATCGAGGACCGGGGCGAGGTGGTGGCGGTCGAGCGCCACCCCGGCAGAGCCAAGGCCCTGGCGGCGACCTGCGCGCGGATGCGCGCCGGCAGCGTCCGCGTCGAGGTCGCCGATGCCAGCGCGATCGCGTGGGAGCCGCGGTTCGATCGCGTGCTCGTGGATCCGCCGTGCAGCGGCCTGGGAACCCTCCAGTCGCGTCCTGACGTGCGGTGGCGCGCGCAGCCCGCGGCGATCGGGGAGCTGGCCGAGCTCCAGGCCCGGGTGCTGGCCGCCGGGGCGGCGGCGACCAAGCCCGGCGGCACGCTCGTGTATTCCGTCTGCACGATCTCCCGCGCGGAGGGGCAGGATCTGATCGACGGCTTCCTGCGCGCCAATCCCGGCTTCGACGCCGATCATCTGGGTGCCGAGTACCCGGGCTGGACCAGCTGCGCGGGCGGTTGCTATCTCCAGCTGTTGCCGCATCGGGACGGCACCGACGGGTTCTTCATCGCGCGGTTGCGGCGGACGGCGGCCGTTGATGCACCGGTACCGATGTCAGAGCCGTGACAAATGTCGGCCGGGAAGCGGCGTGATCGCCCGTTACCCTACTTCGAGTGCCCGAACAGCCGATCAAGCTGGGCCCGGAGTGTCCCCACTGCGGCGAACCGTGGTTGCGGCCGACGGCCGTCCCCGGTCGCTACCGCTGCGTGTACTGCCTGCACCGATACGAGCTCGTGTCGGTCTGTCCCAACTGCGGCGAGCACTCGACCATCGTGCGGATGTCCAGCACAGCGATCGTTGCGTGCAATCACTGTCACGGCAGCATGCTGAAAGCTGTCTAGGCCATGTCCTCGGAACTGCTGCGCGACCTGCGGGTCGCGCCGTCGATCCTGTCCGCCGACTTCGCCCGTCTCGGCTCCGAGGTCGATGAGGTGATCGCGGCGGGCGCGCGGGTGATCCACGTCGACGTGATGGATGGGCACTTTGTGCCGCCGATCACGTTCGGCTCGATCATCGTCGGCGCGCTCGCGGACCGCGTCCACGCGGCCGGGGCGATGATCGACGTCCATCTGATGATCGAGCGCCCCGAGCGACAGGTGGACGAATTCGCCAAGGCGGGCGCCGACAACATCACGATTCACGTCGAGGCGACTCCCCACGTCCATTACGCGCTGGCCACGATCAGGGACGCGGGCTGCTCCGCCGGCGCCGCGATCACACCCGCCACACCCGCCGAGGGCCTCGCGGACGTCTGGGACGAGGCGCTCGACCTGGCCCTGTGCATGAGCGTCAATCCCGGTTGGGGCGCGCAGAAGTTCATCCCGCATTCGCTCGCCAAGCTTCAACGACTGCGCGCGGAGATGCCCGACCACGTCGCACTCGAGGTCGACGGTGGCGTCCACACGCAGACCGCGCGGTCGGTCGCGGACGCGGGCGCGAACGTGCTCGTGACCGGATCAGCCGTGTTCGGATCAGAGGATCCGGCGGCTGCGTATGCGGCAATCGTGGCCGCCGCCGGGGCCGTCTGACACCGGTCCGAGCGCGGAATGCGCTAGCTTGAGTGCCGTGCGGCGCACAATCGTACTGGCCAGCATGGTCGTCACGCTGGCTATTTCAGCATGCGGGTCATCCTCATCCTCCTCGTCGGGCGCGAGCGCGGCGTCGTATGTCAAGAGCGTCTGCACCGCCGTCCGCTCGTGGGCAACGGATATCGCCTCGCGAAGCAACGCGCTCAACGTCGCGACGATCAAGAACGCGGCTCAGGGCAAGACCGCGATCGAGGGCTTCTTCAATGCGGCCGTGAGCGACACCACGGCGGTGGTCTCGCAGCTGAAGACGGCTGGAACCCCCAACGTCACCAACGGCAAGCAGATCTCGACCGCGCTCGTCTCGAGCTTCGGGCAGATCGAGTCCGCGCTTACAACCGGCAAGTCGCAGGCTGCGGCGCTGCCGACCAGCAGCCCGACCGCGTTCAAGAACGCAGGCCAGTCGCTGGCCGGTTCGGTCCGCTCGTCGCTGTCGAACATCGGCTCGAGCCTGAACGGGCTCAAGAGCCCCGAGCTCCAGGCCGCAGCCAAGAAGGAGCCGGCCTGCTCGAGCGTCGGCGGTTAGCGCCGCTTGCCGGATCACCCGCTCGCCGGCGGCCCTCGGGCGCGGGCTCAGCCGCCGGGCGCCGGCTCAGCCGCAGGGCGCCGGCTCAGCCGCAGGGCGCCGGCTCAGCCGTCGGGGCAGACCCGACTCCGCCCCGCCGGTACAGCGCCCACAGCAGGCCGCACAGGACGAGGGTCGAGGTGAAGTAGCTGACCTCGACGCGCGTGACCTGATTGCTGATCATCGGCGAGACCATCAACGCGACGAACAGGCCCGCTGAGAGCAGCCACGCGAGTGCCGCGAGGCGCGCCCGCCCCCGCGCGAGCGCAGCCTGGTTGAGCGTTCCCGAGATCAGGTGCAGGCCCATCCCGAGTCCCACGACCGCCAGCCCGACGCGGCCGTAGGTGAAGCCCTTGTCGCCGAGCAGCGCCTTCATCACGAACGGACCGATCAGCAGCAGGCCGAGCGCCACCGCCCCCGCGAACGCGACGATCACCATGATCGTGACCCGGATCGCGCGGTCGAAGTCCTCCGCGTTCTCGCGCGCCTCGAGCCCCGCCAGATGCGGGAGGATCGAGGTCTGGATCGCCTGGAACAGCTGCAGCGGCGCGCGCACGATCAACATCACGTTGAACACAAACCCGGTCAGCCCCGTGGTCAGCCCGCCGGCGCCGGAGTTGATCGCAACGATCAGCACGCCCGCGTTCATCAGCGTCTGCTCCGAGAACATGATCGCGACGACCGAGACCGCAAATCCCGCCCCGTGCTTCAACGTCAGATCGGTTGCGGCCTCTTCCAGCTGGGCGTGCGCGGGGCCCTCCCGTCCTGCGTCGGCGACCTCGATCGTCGCCGGGACCCGGCGGCGCACGTGCGAGAACGCGAACGGGATCACGCACAGCGACGCGAACGGTGCCACCGCCATCCCCAGCCCGACGACATCCTGACCGGAGCCGATCCCGACCGCGACCGCGAGCGCGAACAGGAACCGCGACGTGGACTCCAGGAACACGAGCGCGCCGTACAGGTCGAAGCGCTGATGGCCGGCGAGCCAGCCACGGGCGAAGTAGCTGGCTCCGTACGCGAGCACGCCGACGACCAGGATCCAGTACAGGGCGCTCGAGCCGTCGAAGATCCCGTTCTCGATCTGTGGCCGCAGCGCCAGCGCGACCACCAGGAACAGGAGCGCGAAGCTGAACTGGATCAGGGCCGGGATCCGCAGCGGGTGGCCGTGCAGTCCCCGCGCCCGGCGGTCGGCGATCATCCGCGACAGCAGCTGCTCGATCGGCCGGTAGATCACCGACAGGACCACGAACATGATCGCCCAGCACAGCGAGATGCGGCTGTAGGACGGCGGGTTGAGGACGTGACTGGCGGTCGCGAGATACGCGAACGTGAAGATCCCGGTCGAGGCGATCCCGATCGACAGGATGCGCGCGCCGGAGGCGTAGGAGCGTGACTGCGGCTCGGGAGGCGGGGTTGCTCCCTGCTGCTCGGGTGCTTCGCGAACGGCCATCACGCGATCCGTACCAACAGCATCGTCCAGGGGAAAGGCGAGCGGATCTCGATCAGTTCGCCGTGGCGGCCCAGGAACCCTGCGAACCCCGCCCGCGACCAGTGGTTGACGTGGCCGGGGGTGTTGCCGAGCTGCCGGACGTATGCGCCCCGGGCGACGTTCAGCGCGCGCCACAACGGCTCGCGCGGGACCGAGACCAGCAGGTGCCGGCGCGCCACACGGGCCATCTCGGCGACCGTCGTCTCGGCCTGCGGGATGTGCTCCAGCGCCTCGATCGCCGCGACCAGATCGAACTCGTCGTCATCGAACGGCAGGCGCTCGGCGGGCAGCGCTCGGAACTCCAGGTTCTCCCGCCGACGCGTCTGCCACTGCGCCTCGAGCTTGGCGTCCTGCAGGTCGATGCCGACGACCCGACCGGAGCCGAGGCGCTGGGCCCACTTCAGCGTCAGCACGCCCTCGCCGCAGCCGATGTCGAGCACCGACCGCGGCGCCGCCAGCTCGAACAGCTCATCGAGCGAGCGCTCGAAGCCCGCCATCAACCGGCGCACAACCGGATTGGTGGACCCGTACTTGTCGAATGTGTTGCCGGTCGGGACTGCCTCGGCGGTCTGCGCGGGGGTCATACCTCGATCGCTTCGCGGTCCGCCGGCCCGTCCGGGACGCTGCGGTCGCGGTGGGTCGGGGCTCCGGGCTCATAGTGCGACGGCTCGACGCCGAGCTGCAGCTCGATCCGCCGAACCCGCTCGAACGTTCGCTGCGAGAGCGTCCGCTGTGCATCGAGCAGGTCACCGATCACGCCCAGCGCTCCCAGCAGCATCGCGGCGATGAACAGGACCGCGCCGGCGATCAGCGACTGGATGTGCCCGGTGGCCGTGTGCGGATCCTGCACGAAGTAGATCAGGAAGCGGATGAACAGCGCCAGCGCCGGCACCCCCATCACGATCGCCCCGCCCCAGAACACCTTCAGCGGCTCGTACTGCGAGTAGATCCTGAAGATCGACAGCGCGTTGCGGCGCACGTACGCGCTGCTCGACGGGAACAGCCGTGACTCGCGCGTCTTGGTGTTGGTTCGAATCGGAACCGAATCGACCGCCACCAGCAGCTTGCCCGCCTGAATGATCGTCTCGAGCGTGTACGTGAACTTCGACACCGCCTGCACCTGGAGGGCGGCCTCGCGGTTGTAGGCGCGGAAGCCCGAGGTCGTGTCCGGCACGTGCGTCGAGGAGGCCTGACGCACGACCCAGGAACCGAGCCGTTGCAGCAGCTTCTTGCCCGGCGAGAAGTGCGCGATCGTGTTCACCTGGCGGTCGCCGACGACCATGTCCGCCTCGCCGCGCAGAATCGGGGCCACAAGCTTCGGTATGTCCTCGCCCTCGTATTGGTTATCGGCGTCGGTGTTGACGATCACGTCGGCGCCCAACTTCAGCCCGGCATCGAGTCCGGCTTGGAAGGCCGCGGCCAGGCCCTTGTGGTTCGTCAGGCGGACGACGTGATCGACGCCGTGCGCACGCGCCACTTCGATCGTCGAGTCGCTGGAGCCGTCGTCGATGATCAGCCACTCGACCGCGTCGAAGCCGGGTACCTCCCGAGGCAGCCGGCTGAGCGTCAGCGGCAGCTGGTTCTCCTCGTTGAAACAGGGAATCTGGATGATCAGCTTCATGAACTCGAGATTGCTCGCGCATCGCGGCCTCGCAGCCGGCGGTCGGGCACCCGTTCGGCGAGGCTCTTAACAACACGGTACCGGGATACTGGGCGGGAATGAACACGGCGACTGTCGGCACGCCAGGACCCGTCGAGCCCCTGACCGCCCCTCCGGCTCCCGCCCCCCGCTGGCGGCGAGGAGGCGTGCCGCCATCCCCGCGCCGCCTCGACCTGCACCTGCCGGCGCTCGTGCTGTTGCTGATCGCAACCTTGCTGCTGCGTCTGTGGGGGATCAAGCAGGGCCTGCCCTACAGCTACAACACCGACGAGGCGACCCATTTCGTGCCGAAGGCGATCGACTTCTTCTCGCACGATCTCAACCCCCAGTACTTCCTCAATCCACCGGCCTACTCGTATCTGCTCCAGGTCGTGTTCGAGCTGTGGTTCGGAAGCGCGGACGCGGTCCGGCGGATCTACACGACCGATCCGACCGCCGTGTTCGTGCTCGCGCGCGTCGTCGCGTCGCTGCTCGGAACGCTCGCCGTGCTGTTCACCTACCTGGCCGGCGCGCGGCTCTGGGGCCGGACCGTGGGCCTGCTCGCGGCGGCGATCTTCGGGCTCGCGTTCCTGCCGATCTTCTACAGCCACCTGGCGCTGAACGACGTCCCTACGCTGGCGCCGGTCGCGCTCTCGTTGTGGGGGATCGCAGGCGTCGTGCGGCTGGGGCGGCTGCGCGACTACCTGCTCGCCGGGGTCGGGATCGGGCTCGCGGCGGCGACCAAGTACACCGGCGGGATCACGTTGCTGTGCCTGATCGCGGCCTTCGTCTGCGATGCCAAGGCCAATCCGCTGTGGCCCGCGGTGCGGCGGATGGGGATCGCGCTGCTGGTGGCGCTGGCGGCATTCGTGATCGCCAACCCCTACTCGGTGCTCGACTTCTCCGCGTTCCAGTCGGGGGTCTCGCAGCAGGCCTCGCTGGCTGCCGGCGAGGATCCGGTCAAGCTCGGTATAACGCCCGGCAACGGGATCGGCTACTACCTGTGGACGTTCACCTGGGGGCTGGGTTGGGGCCCGTCGATCTTCGCGATCGCCGGCGCGCTGGCGCTGATCGCGCGCCGGCGAGTGGCGATGGCGCTGCTGCTGATTCCGGCGCCGATCGCGTTCATCATCTTCATGGGCGATCAGCAGCGGTTCTTCGGGCGCTGGTTGATGCCGATCTTCCCGATCGTGGCGCTGCTCGCGGCCTACGCGGCGGTCGAGCTGGTCCGTTGGCTGTCCCGCGAGCACCGGTTCCCCGCGCCGGTGCTCGGGGCGGTGGTGGCGGTGCTGCTGCTCGCACAGAGCGTGGTCGCGGTGGTGCACAACGACGCGGTGCTCTCGCGGCCCGACACCCGCAACCTGCTGCGGGCATGGATGGTCGCCCACGTCCCCGCCGGCTCGAAGATCGTGATCGAGCCGGTCGTCCCCGACAACTGGACGACGGACATCGGCACCTCGCTGCCGTCGACGCCGACCGGCGAGCGCTGGTGGCGGTGGGCGACCTGGTTCACCAACCTCGACGCGAACGGCAATCCGCTGCCGCCGGGGCAGCGCCGCTACGTGGTCGTCGACCAGTACGAGCGCGTGCTGCGACCTGAGCTGCTCGATCAGTACGTCGAGGGCGGCTTCTGCTGGGTCGTGATCGGATCGCTGCAGGCGGGGCGGGCGTTCGCGCAGCCGCGCGACGCGCCCGACGCGATCGCCTACTACGCCGCGCTAGCGAGCCGCGCGCGGCTCGTCTACACGGTCAGCCCGTTCACCAAGGGCACGACCCCGGTCCCGTTCAGCTTCGACTGGTCGATCGACTACTACCCCCGCCAGTACCGTCTGCCCGGGCCGGAGATGAGCGTCTACCACCTGAGCGGTGGCAAGTGCGTATAGGTCCGCCTTAACCCCTCCGTCATATGCTCAGTGGCGGACTCATGCCGATCAGAAGCGACACCGATCGCCGCCACCTGGCGCGCGCAATTGAGCTCGCCGAGCAGGGCCGTGGGAGTGTCAGCCCGAATCCGCTCGTCGGTGCCGTGATCGCGCACAACGACCAGATCGTGGCCGAAGGCTTCCACCGCGAGTTCGGCGCGCCCCACGCCGAGGTCGAGGCGATCATGGCGGCCGGTGACCACGGGCTCGAGGGCGCGACCATGTACGTGTCGCTCGAACCCTGTTGCCACCAGGGCAAGACCCCTCCGTGCACCGACGCGATCCGTGAGGCGGGGATCACACGCGTGGTGGTCGGGTCGGACGACCCGAGCGAACACGCCTCGGGACGCGGACTGGGGATCCTCCGCGACGAGGGCATCCAGGTCGTGGTCGCCGAGGGTGAGCTCGCCTCGCGCGCCCGGCTGCTGAATCAGCCGTTCCGCAAGCACGCTCGCACGGGCCGTCCATGGGTGCTGTTCAAGTCGGCGATGACGCTCGACGGCAAGGTTGCGACCAGCGCTGGCGACTCGAAGTGGATCTCATGTGAAGCGAGCCGCTACCGCGCCCACCACTGGCGAGCCGAGTGCGACGCGGTCGTGGTCGGGATCGGCACCGCGCTCGCGGACGACCCGCAGCTCACCGCTCGCGTGGACGGGGTCACGCGCCAACCGCGGCGGGTCGTGTTCGATTCCGTCGCTCGGCTGCCGTTGACCTCCAAGCTGGTCCGCGACGCGCGGCTGATCCCGCTGACGGTGGTGGTCTCGCGCGCCGCGCCGCGCAGCGCCGTCGATGCGCTCGAGACCCACGGCGCCGAGGTGATCGTCGCGACCGGCGAGAACGAGCAGGCGCGCGTCTGCTCAGCGCTCGACCAGCTCGGCGGCGCAGGCGTCAGCTCGGTGCTGCTGGAGGGCGGCCCGCACCTGGCGGGCGCGTTCCTGGATGCCGACGAGGTCGACGAGATCCGTCTGTTCCTGGCTCCGATCGTCCTCGGCGGCCGGACCGCCCGCGACCCGCTCGAGGGCGAGGGCGTCGAGGCGATCGCCGACGCGGTCCATGCGCTGACGTTCGGCTGTGAGAGCGTCGGCGAGGACCTGCTGATCTCGGCGCGGATGAAGGAGTGGTAGCGGTTGTTCACCGGCCTGGTGGCGGGGTTGGGCCGGATCGAGCGCCTCGAGCGCTCCGGCGACGGCGTGCGGATCGCGATCGCGGCGCCGCCCGAGCTCGCCGCTGAGCTCCGCGAGGGCGACTCGGTGGCGGTCAACGGCGTCTGCCTGACGGCGACGGCGGTACAGGCGTCCTCGTTCGCGGCCGAGGTGATGAACGAGAGCCTCAGGCGCACTTCCCTGGGTGATGCCGAGGTTGGGACGGCGGTCAATCTGGAGCTGCCGCTGAGGGCTTCGGACCGCCTCGGCGGGCACGTCGTCCAGGGCCATGTGGATGCGGTCGGTCGCGTCGCCGGCGTTGCCGAGGAGGGGTTCGCCCGCCGCGTCGAGATCGACGCGCCGGCATCGGTGCTGCGTTACGTCGTCGAAAAGGGGTCGATCGCGGTCGACGGCGTTTCCCTGACCGTGTCCGCACTCGATCACGGATCCTTTACCGTCTCACTGATACCGGAAACGCTTACGCGCACCAATCTCGGTGACGTCGAGCCTGGAAGGCGAGTGAACTTGGAGGTCGATGTGCTGGCCAAGTACGTTGAGAGACTGATCGGGAGCCGGGCGGTATGAGCACCACCAGGACACCGTTCGCGACGATCGAGGAGGCGCTCGAGGACATCCGCCAGGGCAAGATGGTGGTTGTCTGCGACGACGAGAACCGCGAGAACGAAGGCGACCTCACGATGGCCGCCCAGTTCGTCACGCCCGAGGCGATCAACTTCATGGCCAAGGAGGGGCGGGGGCTGATCTGCCTCGCGCTCACGCCCGCGCGCTGCGACGAGCTCGGCCTCGACCTGATGGCGGCCAAGAACGAGTCCGCGTTCGAGACCGCGTTCACCGTTTCGATCGAAGCGCGCTCCGGTGTCAGCACCGGCATCTCCGCGGCGGATCGCGCCCGCACGATCCAGGTCGCGATCGACCCCAAGACCAGCCCCCGGGAGCTCGTCCAGCCCGGCCACGTGTTCCCGCTCAAGGCCAAGGCCGGCGGCGTACTCGAACGGGTCGGGCAGACCGAGGCCGCGGTCGACCTCGCGCGGCTCGCTGGTCTGATCCCCGCAGGCGTGATCTGCGAGGTGATGAACGACGACGGCTCGATGGCCCGGGTGGGCGACCTCGAGCCCTACTGCGCGCACCACGACCTCAAGATGGTCACGGTCGCCGACCTCGTCGCCTACCGCCGCAAGCACGAGAAGCTGGTCGAGCGAGTCGTCGCCACAGGTCTGCCGACCGCGTTCGGCGAGTTCCGAGCCGTCGGTTACCGCTCGCTGGTCGACAACAAGCACCACGTCGCGCTGGTCAAGGGCGAGGTCGCCGGCGCCGCCGACGTGCTCGTGCGCGTCCACTCCGAATGCCTTACCGGCGACGTGTTCCATTCGCTGCGCTGCGACTGCGGCGAGCAGCTCGAGTCGGCTCTGACGATGATCGAGCGCGAGGGACGCGGCGTGCTCCTGTACCTCTCCCAGGAGGGGCGCGGGATCGGGCTGCTGAACAAGCTCCGCGCCTACAAGCTCCAGGAAGAGGGGCTCGACACGGTCGATGCGAACCTCCGGCTCGGCCTCCCCGCCGACCTCCGCGACTACGGGATCGGCGCCCAGATCCTCGTCGACCTCGGCCTCAGCAGCATCCGCATCCTGACCAACAACCCCAAGAAGATCTCCGGCCTCGCCGGCTACGGGCTGTCGGTTACCGACCAGATCCCGATCCAGCACGTTGCCAACCCCCACAACGAGGCCTACCTGCGAGCCAAGCGCGAGCGGCTCGGCCACACCCTCCACCATCAGGGCCTGGCGCTCGACGAGGAGATGCTGCACGACGAGCAGGAGCACGATCGTCGGCAGCGCATCGATGACGACTGAGCCGCGCTTCGCCCTCTGCGTGGCGCGGTTCTACGACGAGCTGGCGCTGAAGCTCGAGGCGGGCGCGCGCGAGGCGCTGACCGAAGCCGGCGCCGGCTCGGTTGACGTGTACAGCGTTCCGGGCGCGTTCGAGCTCCCGCTCGTCGCCAAGTACGCCGCCGAGTCGGGCCGCTTCGACGCGATCGTCTGCCTCGGCGCCGTGATCCGCGGCGAGACCGACCACTACGACTACGTCTGCACCGAAGCCGCCCGCGGGATCCAGCAGGTCCAGCTCGAGACCGGCGTCCCCTGCGGCTTCGGCCTGCTCACGGTCGACAACATCGAGCAGGCCCTCGCCCGCGTCCACGGGGGCTCCAAGCGCGACACCGGCCGGCACGCGGTCGAGGCGGCGCTCGCGTCGCTGGCAGTCAAGGAGGAATTGCAGGCGCGGCGGGGGCCGGCGTAGTCGGTCCTACGCCGCCGCGATCCACCCCGCGGCCCGCCCAAGCGGGCCACGGCGGGCGGGGTGTCGCTGACCCGGCGGGATGGCGCGATTCGAGTGGCCCTGACGCGATCCGCCCTGGCCGGCGCCACCCGGCCCCGAGCTCTTACCGGATCCACCCTGACCGGGCGCCGGCGCCAACCCGGCGCCGCCGTCGGGCGGCGGAGAAGGAGCGTTGTTGTTGTTATTGCTGTTCGTGCCACCGCCACTGCCGCTACCGCCACTGCCCCCGCTGTGACTGCTGCTGCTGGTGCTGCTGCTGCTGCTGCTGGTCGTGCCGGTGGTGGTGCTCGAGCTTGAGCTCGGCGCGCCGCCACCAGTCGGCTGGCCGGAATTACCCGAGGACCCGACCGATGCGCTCTCGTCCGCCGCCTGCCTGGCCAGTTGCAGCTCCGCCAGCACCACCGGGGTCTGGTTGGGGATCTGCAGCCGGCGCTCGAGGATCGGGATCGCTGCCTGCGGGTCGCCTGCCAGCCGCAGCGACCGCCCGAGGTCGTAGAGCGCGTAGGCGTAGGTCAGATCATCCGTCGGCGCCGCGTCCACGGCCTGGCGCAGGACCTGGATCGCGGCCTCGTAGTCGCCGTCGAGCATCAGCTCGTGACCTCGAGCCTCGAGCGCATTGGCGGTCTGGGCCGACGCGGCGCCCGACGTGCTCGTCGCGGAAGTACCCGGCTGCGTGTGTGGCTTGACCGGGGGAGAGGTGGGCCGTGAGGCGACCAGCGGAATATTCGTTTGGTGCTCGATCCTCGCCGCGCGTCGGCGTGCCGTCGGACCGGCGTGCTCGATCCCCGCCACTACTCCGACGGCCAGCGCCGCGGCGGCCATCGCCCCAACCACCGCGTGCCGCCCTGGTCGCCGCGCGGGAGCGGAAATCGAGGTGAAGATCGGCGGCGAGTCCGCCATCTCGGTCGGCGCGCCCACGACCCCCGACCTACCAACGACACCCGCCGCCACCCCAACGTCGACCGCCACCCCAACGTCGACCGCCTCCCCGACGCCGGCCGCCCCGCCACGTCGCGCCCCGATCGCGCCGGCAAACCGCGACAACCGCCCAGGCTGTGCGGACACCGCCTCGTCCAGCGCCCCGACAAACTCACGCGAACTCGCCCACCGGTCCTCGGGCCGCTTCGCCATCCCGCGCGTGAGTACCGAGTCGACGCTGCGGGGCAGCTCCGGGTTGCGCCGACTGGCGCGGGGCGGCGGCTGGTCGATGTGCTGGCGCGCCTGGTCCGCGAAGTTACTGGCGCTGAACGGCCGTTCGCCGGTCAAGAGCTCGAACGCCGCCACCGCGAGCGCGTACCGATCGCTGGCCTCCGTCGCGGGCCGGCCGAGCGCTCCCTCGGGCGACAGGTAGGCGGCGGTGCCGAGCAGCTGCCCGGTCCCGGTCAACGTGTCCTCGGTCCCGAGATGCGCGATCCCGAAGTCGGCGACGGACAGCAACCGTTGGTTGCTAAGCAACAGGTTCCCGGGCTTGATGTCGCGGTGGACGACGCCCCTCCCGTGCGCGTAGTCGAGCGCCGAGGCGGTCTCACGCAGCCAGCGGAGCGCTTCCTCGCACGCCACCGCACCGACCCGCAGTGCGTCCGCGACGGTACCGCCGGCCAGGTACTCCATCACGATGTACGGGCAGCCGTCCGATTCGCCCACGTCGTAGATCGTGATCACGTGCGGGTGCGCCGACAGCCGCGCTGCGGTCCGTGCCTCGCGTTTGAAGCGCCGAACGGCGGGCTCGTCGTCGGCGAACCGGCTGGCGAGCACCTTGACCGCGACCTGGCGGCCCAGTGTGCGATCGACCGCGCACCACACTGACGCCATCCCACCTTCGGCGATGTGGCGGCGGATCTCGTAACGCTCCGGTAGCCGCGGCTGCCGCTCGTTCGGGGCCACATCGGAATTCTGATGCATATCGCCGCTCGTGTGCACACCCGGGGAGGTTCCTTACCGATGCGCGCTCGGACATCAAGCCGGCCTCCGGACCATTCCGCCGGTCACCGCCTATACTCGCCCGGCAATGTCCAAGGTCTGCCATGTTTGTAGAAAGGGCCCAGCGTTCGGCAACAGCCGCAGCCACTCGATGGTGGCCACCAGGCGGCGCTTCGAGCCGAACCTGCAGCGCGTGCGGATCGATGACGGCGGCACGCCTCGCCGCGTTTATGTGTGTACCCGCTGCCTGAAGGCAGGCAAGGTCACCAAAGCCCGATAGTGGTCGCGCGCGGGCGAGCGGCCGTATCCGATCCGAGCATCGTTCGGTTCCGTGCGATGGTCGAGGCCGGCCTCGCCGAGCTCGAGGCGCGCCGCGAGGAGGTCAACGACCTGAACGTCTTCCCGGTCGCCGACGGCGACACGGGCGACAACATGGTGCTGACGCTGCGGGCGGTGCTGCTGGAGCTCGACCGGCTGGCGGGCGCCTCCGAGGGACGCACGATCGACGACATCGGACGCGACGAGATCGTCGCGTCGGTGGCGCGCGCGGCGCTGCTCGGAGCGCGGGGGAACTCCGGGGTGATCCTCTCGCAGCTGATCCGGGGCGCCGCCGAGGAGCTCGCGAGCCGGCCCGGGGAGCTGGTCGACCCGGTCCTGATCAGCGCCGCGATGGCCCGCGCCGCCGACCAGGCCTACGGCTCAGTCCGCGATCCCGCCGAGGGCACGATCCTGACCGTGGTCCGCGAGATGGCCGTGCGGGTGGCCTCCGATCTCGCCCACATGAAGAACTCGCGGCTCGGCTCCGATTCGACTGCCGAGGAGCAGAACGCAGTGATCGCGGACGTGATCGAGCGCGCGCTCGACGCCGGCCAGGAGTCGGTCAAGCGCGGCCCCGACCTGCTGCCGGTGCTGAGAGAGGCGGGCGTCGTCGACGCCGGTGGCTACGCGCTGACCGTGCTGCTGGCGGGCATCGTCGGCGCGCTGCGAGGCAGCGAGGCGCCGTTGCTCGAGCACCAGGCCGCGGCTCGCGTCACCCACCCCCAGCATTCGTCCAGCACGTACCGGTACTGCACGAACTTCGCGGTCACCGGCTCCGACCTGGACGGGCGGGGGTTCGCGCCGCTGCTGGAGCAGCTCGGCGACTCGGTGCTCGTGGTCGGCGACCCGACCACGCTCAAGATCCACGTCCACACCGACGATCCGAACGCCGCCACGGCCCTGTTCGCCGACCTCGGGGTCGTCTCGCACCTCGACGTGGCCGACATGCGCGAGCAGGTCCAGCAGCGCGACGCGCGCCTCACCGCGCCCGAGACCGCTCTGTGCGGCGCGCTCGCCGTCGCCACCGGCGATGGGATGCGGTCGCTGTTCGAGAGCCTCGGGGTTCGCGTGCTGGACGGCGGCCCGACCCTGAACCCGTCAACCTACGACCTCCTGGCCTCGATTCACGCGATCGCCGCCGAGGAGGTCGTGGTCCTCCCGAACAGCCCCAACGTGGTGATGGCCGCCGAACGGGCAGCCGAGCTCTCAGACAAGACCGTGTGCGTGATCCCGTCCCGCTCGCTCCAGGCGGGGCTGGCGGCGGCCGTCAGCCTCGACCCCACCCGCACCGCGACCGAGAACGCGGCGGCGATGGAGGAAACGCTCGAGCGAGTGCGCACCGGCGCCGTCGCCCCTGCCGCGCGCGACGACGCGCAGGGCAGGTTCCGCGAGGGCGATGCAGTCGGCTTCGTCGAAGAGAAGCTCGTCGCCTGGGGCAAGCCGCGAGACACGCTCCGCGGGGTGCTCGAGCAGCTCGCCGAGAGCGCCGAGCTGATCACCTGCCTGCGAGGTGCGGATCCGCCGCTCGAGGACGAGACCGTCGAGGCGCTGGCCGCCGGCGAGGTCGAGTTCGAGCTGTCGGTCGGCGGGCAGTCGAGCTACTGGTGGCTGCTCTCGGCTGAGTGAGCAGCTCGCGCGGCCCGGCGCCGCGCGAGTGCCAATGGCGCTACGAGCTGACCTTGGTGAAGGTGTGCTTGAGCAAGGCCGCTCGGCTGGCGCAGGCTGAGTTCGGGTCACTGACCTTCGTGAACTTCACCTTGTTGCCCGTGATCTTGAACTTGTAGACGCCGGTCCCAGGACACTTGCCCGAGCCCGTCTTGTCCTTGAGCCTGATCTTGCTGCCGGTGATCGTGTAGTGCCCGGACACGATGAAGTGGCCGTTGTCGGTCACGCTATACGTGCCGTTCTTGACCTTGAGCTTCCACGTGCCCTTCAACGATCCCGAAGGAATCGTCGTTTTGTACGTCCCGCTCAACGTTGTGGCAGCGAGTGCCACGGACGACACCGCCAAGGCGGCGAAGAGCGCGACCACGATCGCGACTCTCTTCATGTGTTCCCCTCTCTGTGGGTATTGCCCTCTGGGCCCAACGCGTCCGTAGGTTACCGCTGGTTTGTTGCTGTTAGGTTGGGAAACCGACCGCGGCTCCCGCCATCATCGAGCCCGAAGCGATGCCCGTCACCGCCTTCGCCACATCCGACCCGCTCGCGCCCGATGCGCTCGACGCGGCGCCGATCCACTACCCGCGACCCTCGAGGCTCGGAACCCGGTTGAGGCTCAGCGGCGCCAAGGCCGAGCGCGCCGCCGAGGTCCTGGCGCTGCGCACGGTCGGAGATCTGCTCGGCCACCTTCCACGTGACCGCCGCGAGGCCCGCGCGATCGCGCAGCTGGTCGTGGGTGAGTCCGCGACCGCGGTCGTGCAGGTGCGGAGCATCAGCTCGCGCCCGGTGCGGCGGCGCGGGATGCGGCCCCTGGTCGAGGCGGCCGTGTCCGACGCCACCGGCACGATGAAGGCGACGTTCTTCAACCAACCCTGGCTGGTCCAGAGGTACCCGGCCGGGACGCGGCTCGTGCTGCACGGCAAGTACGAGGCCCGCAACCGCTTCCAGGTCCAGGCCCACGCGCCAACCAGCGAGGCGACGACCGGCTCCGATTCCGTCGCCCATTACCCGGCCACTGAGGGCCTGTCCTCGACCCAGATCCTGGCGCTCGTGCGCGAGCACGTCGCGGCCCTGCAACACGTATTCGAGCCGCTGCCGGCTCGGCTGCGCGTGACCGAGGGGCTCCCCGACCGCGGCGGCGCCCTGGCGGCGGCGCACTTTCCCGATCATGAGCGCGACCAGGAGGCGGGCCGGCGGCGGCTCGCGTTCGACGAGCTGCTGCTGGTCCAGCTCGCGCTGCTGCGGCGCCGGCGGCTGCGCCGCGCGACCAGCACCGCTCCGATTCTCGACGGCGACCCCGACCTGACCGCACGCTGGCTCGGGACGATGCTCCCGTTTGCGCTCACCGGCGACCAGCAACGAGCGCTGGCGGAGATCGACGGCGACCTCGCGCAACCCCGGCCGATGCAGCGGCTGTTGATGGGGGAGGTGGGGTCGGGCAAGACGGTGGTGGCGCTGTACGCGATGCTCCGCGCGATCGAGCTCGGCTACCAGGGCGCGCTGATGGCGCCGACCGAGACGCTCGCCGAGCAGCACTTCGCCACGATCCAGCGGTTGATGCCGGGCGAGGCCGTGCCCGCCGGCCTGCTGACCGGCTCGACGCCTGCCCGCCGCCGCGCGGACCTGCTCGGCAAGCTCTCCAACGGCGAGCTGTCGCTGATCGTCGGCACGCACGCGGTGATCGAAGACCCGGTGGTGTTCGCCCGGCTGGCGGTCGCGGTCGTCGACGAGCAGCACCGGTTCGGCGTCCGCCAGCGGGCGGCGCTCGACGCTAAGGGCGCGGACGGACACAGCCCGCACATGCTTCACATGACCGCGACGCCGATTCCGCGCACGCTGGCGCTGAGCAACTACGGCGACCTCGACTTCACGGTTCTGCGCGAGCTGCCCCGAGGACGCCGGCCGATCAGCACCTTCGTCTGCTCGACCGAACGCGAGCGCGCTCGCGCCTACGACCGGATCCGCGAGGAGCTGCGGGCCGGCCGGCAGGCGTTCATCGTCTGCCCGCTGGTGGAGGAATCGGAGCTGCTCCAGGCTCGCGCCGCGACCGCCGAGTACGAGCGGCTCGCCGCCGGAGAGCTGCGGGACTTCAGGACCGTGCTGCTGCACGGCCAGCTGCGACCCGCGGCCAAGCAGGAGGCGATGGCCGCGTTCGCTTCGCGGGCCGCGGACGTGCTGGTCGCGACCTCGGTGATCGAGGTCGGGATCGACGTTCCGAACGCAACCGTGATGGTCGTCGAGGACGCCGACCGCTACGGCATCTCGCAGCTGCACCAGCTGCGAGGGCGAATCGGCCGTGGCACCGATCCGTCGCTGTGCCTGCTGTTCGGTCCGAAGGACTCACCGCGCCTGCGCGCGCTGGCGACCCACACCGACGGCTTCGAGCTGGCCGAGATCGACCTCCAGCTGCGCGGCGAGGGAGAGCTGGTAGGCACGCGCCAGCACGGGCTCGCACAGTTCCGCGTCGCCGAGCTGCCACGCGACGCCGAGCTGTTCGAGCGTGCGCGCCGCCACGCGCAGCGGATCGACGCCGAGGATCCGGACCTGGAGCTGCCGGAAAACGCGTTGGTCGGCGAAGCCCTGACCGAGGCCTACGGGGCCGAGGCGCGAGCCCCGATCAGGGCGTGAGGGTGATCGCGGGTGAGGGTGGTCGCGGGTGAGGGTGGTCGCGGGTGAGGGTGGTCGCGGGTGAGGGTGGTCGCGGGGGTCCTGGGGGGGCGGATCCTGATCGCCCCACGGGGCACCGGCACCCGTCCGACCTCGGACCGCGTCCGCGAGGCGCTGTTCTCGATCCTCGGCCCGATCGACGGCGCGCGCGTGCTGGATCTGTTCGCGGGCTCGGGCGCGCTGGCGATCGAGGCGCTGTCCCGCGGGGCCGCGGAGGCGACGCTGGTCGATACCGCCGGGGCCGCGATCACCGCGATTACGCGCAACCTTGCGAGCCTCGAGCTGACCGCCACGGTGCGCCGCCAGGACGCGCTCACTTTCCTCGGGACCGCGCGTTCGGACGCGCGTCAATACGATCTCGTTTTCCTCGACCCCCCATATCGCCACGCGGCGACGCTTGAACGGAAGCTGTCCACCGCGCTCGAGCCGGTCCTGGCACCGGTCGCGCGCGTGGTGGTCGAGAGCGACCGGCGAGCACCGCTCGAGTTAGACCTCCCGCTGAGGTACGAGCGCCGCTACGGCGACACATTGATCCGAATACATGGTCCCCGATAACCGAATCGCAGTCTGTCCTGGGTCCTACGACCCGATTACGTTTGGTCACCTCGACGTGATCACGCGCGCGGCGGGTATGTTCGACCACCTGATCGTCGCGGTCGTGAACCTTCCGGTTCGTAAGGGCGGCACGCTGTTCACCGCCGAGGAGCGCGTGGCGTTCGTGCGGAATGCCACCAAGGACCTCGAAGTGGTCTCGGTCGAGCCGTTCCGCAGCCTTGTCGTCGAATTCGCCCGCGAGCGCGGCGCGAAGACGATCGTCAAGGGGCTACGCGCAATCTCGGATTTCGAGTACGAGCTGGAGATGAATCAGCTCAACCGCCGGCAGGCTCCGGACATCGAGTCCATTTACCTGATGGCGTCTGCCAAGTACAGTTTCATACGCTCGAGCGGAGTCAAAGAGCTGGCAACCTTCGGCGGCAGCATCGACGACATGGTCCCTGCTGAGGTCGCTGTCGCATTGAAGGAACGGCTCGGCCGCTGACGAAACAGAGGTAGCCAATGGATGTCTTGGTACTGATCGACAAGCTGGACGATCTCGTCCACAACGCCAAGCCGGTCCCGCTCACCGACCAGGTGCGGGTCGACAAGGAAGAGATCTACGACATCCTCGACCAGATGCGGGCGACGATCCCCGAGGAGATCAAGCAGGCCCGCTGGATCGTCAAGGAGCGTCAGGAGATGCTCGCCGAGGCAAAGCGCGAGGCCGAGCGGATCGTCAAGGAGGCCCGCGAGCGCCAGGAGCGCCTGATCTCCGACGAGGAGATCACCAAGCAGGCCGAGCGCGCCGCCGAGGACATCATCGAGGACGCGCGCGCCCGCGAACGTGAGATCCGGCTCGGCGCCGAGGACTACGCCGACGAGATCCTCAACACGCTCGAGGTCAACCTGACCAAGTTCATCGCGGCCGTCCAGCGCGGCCGCGACCGCCTGGCGGGCAAGGAAGAGCCGGCAGAGGTCTCTTAGGGGGCGCGCTCGCGCGCGCCCTGTGGTGTGGCTCTCGCGGTGACCATGTCGATCGAGATCCTCGACACCGATATCACCGCGCTGGAGGTGGACGCGATCGCCAACGCCGCCAACACGCAGCTGATGCACGGCGGCGGCGTGGCGGGCGCGATCGCCCGCGCCGGCGGCCCGGCCGTCCAGCGCGAGAGCGCCGAGCGCGCCCCGGTCGGCCTGGGCGAGGCGGTCGAGACCTCCGGCGGCGAGATGCCGTGCCGATGGGTGATCCACGCCGCCACGATGGAGCTCGGCGGTCCCACCTCGGCGGACATCATCCGCCGCGCCACCGCCAGCACCCTGCGCCGCGCCGACGAGCTCGGCGCGCGGTCGCTCGCCCTGGTCGCGTTCGGCACCGGCGTCGGCGGCTTCCCACTCGACGAGGCGGCCCGGATCGAGGTCGCCGAGGTTCGCCGCCACCTTGGCGGCGGCAGCCGCCTGGAGCGGGTCGTGTTCGCGGTGCGGGGCGCGGCGGCGCGGGAGGCGTTCGAGCGAGCGCTGGCGGAGTAGGGGCGGCGGCAGGGGCGGCGGCGGCGCAGGGCGGCGGCGGCGCAGGGCGGCGGCGGCGCAGGGCGGCGGGGGCGCGCGGCGGGAACCGTTATCTCCCACCCCGTCCCCGTCCGACGGAGGAGTGTCAGCCGTCTGACCAGAAAACCTGCCCAACTTCCCAAATCGAATCGGCGGCTCGCGGTTCGGAAAGTTGAGCACGACAGTCATGCTCAATTTCCCAAACAGCGTCCTGGCGATCGGGTTTGGGAAGTTGAGCACGTCGCGATCCCCGGCCGGGCGGGCAGGAAGTGGCGCGGCGGCGAACGAACCCGCGCCAGCCCGCCGTAGCGCCCCCGGCCGCTCGCCGCCTCCCGCCCCGCCCCCTCCGGCCGCCGTTATCGCCAATGCCACAGCCTCCCGTCCCGCCCTCTCCCGGCGGCCGTTATCGCCAATGCCACAGCCTCCCGTCCCGCCCCCTCCCGGCGCCGTTATCGCCAATGCCACAGCCTCCCGTCCCGCCCCAACGCCACGGGTATCGCGCCAACACCGACCTTCGCCCCGCCGCCGGCCACGCGGCGTAGGAACCGCTAGCGGACGTCGAACCCGGACAACCCCTCCGGCGCCTCGACCTTCAAGTCGACGTGGTCGACTCGCGCATACGAAGGCCCGGTCTCGAAGAAGCGCACGACCCGATCGACCGCCTCGCGATCTCCCTCGAGCACCGCCTCAACAGTCCCATCGAATCTGTTGGCGACCCAGCCCGACACGTTGTGGGCGCGGGCGCGCTCGCGCGCGTAGTAGCGGAACGCGACGCCCTGGACGCGGCCGCTCACGACCACCCGCCGGCGTACGAGATCTGGCTGCACAGGCCAAATCTTGCAGGACTTTTTCCGTCCGCGCTCCGCGCCATCCTGGTTCCGGAACGATGAACGCACTCTTGTTACTGATCGGATTGCTTGCCGGCGCGGCCGCAGTCGCGATCGCGCTGCGGCCGAGGCTGCGGGCGCTGGCCGCCGACGCGGGGCGGGCCGCGGAGCTCGAGCGCGACCTGGTGCGGGCGCGGGCTGATCTGGAGCACGAGCGTGCCCGCGCCGGCGAGCGCTTGGCGACGCTGACCGAAGCCCGGGAGCGGCTGTCGGACTCGTTCCGGGCGCTCAGCGCCGACGCGGTCAAGTCCGGCATGGAACAGCTCTCGCAGATGGCCCGGGCGGAGCTTCACACCGCGCAGGCGCAGGCGCGTGGTGAGCTCGAAAAGCGCCAGCAGGCGGTCGAGCAGCTGGTCTCGCCGATCAAGGAGCAACTCGGGCGGGTCGATGCCCAGTTGCTGCGCCTCGATCAGGAGCGCCGGGAGTCGCGGGGCCGGCTCGAGGCGCAACTGCGAACGCTGACCGAGACCGGGGACAAGCTGCGCAGTGAGACCGGCGCGCTGGTGACGGCACTGCGCAAGCCCAACGCGCGCGGGCAATGGGGGCAGATGCAGCTTCGCAACGTGGTCGAGCTGGCGGGCATGGTCAGGCACTGCGATTTCGCCGAGCAGTCGTCGCTGGCCGGTTCGGAGGCGACCCTGCGTCCCGACCTGATCGTCCGGATGCCCGGCGGCAAGCATGTCGTGGTCGACGCGAAGGCGCCGCTCCAGGGCGTGCTCGACGCCTATCAGGCGCGCGACGAAGAGCAGCGTGAGCGCCATCTGCAGGACCATGCGCGGCTGCTGCGCAAGCACGTCAAGGCGCTGGCGGACAAGGCCTACTGGGCGGGACTCGAGTCGGCGCCGGACTTCGTCGTCTTGTTTCTGCCCGGCGAGCACCTGTACGGAGCGGCGCTGGAAGCGGACCCGTCATTGATCGAGGACGCGATGGCACGGCGCGTGTTGATTGCGACCCCGACGACGCTGCTGGCGATGCTGCGGGCGGTCGGGTACGGCTGGCAGCAGGAGCGCGTGGCCGAGTCCGCGCAGGCGGTCTCCGAGTTGGGCCGGGAGCTGCATGGCAGGCTCGCGAAGCTCTCGGGACTGCTCGCGACCGTCGGCACGAGGCTGAACGGCACGGTGCGCGCCTACAACGAGGTCGTCGGGTCCTACGAGGCTCGCGTGCTCCCGAGCGCGCGACGGTTCGAGGACCATGGCGCCGCCGGGGGCCGCGAGCTGCCCGAGCTCGAGCATGTCACGACCAGCGCCCGCGGACTGCACGCGGCCCAGCTTGAGCTCGACGAGGCCACGGACGCCTCGGCGGTGGATGCCGACGGGGCGAGCGCCCCTGCCGCCGCCGACGCCGCCGCAATTACGGCCCGGCGTCTCCGGGCCGCGGAGTAGCCGGCGGGTCGGGCTCGACGCGCCGCTCGGATCGGCCCGCCCACCAGTTCCGCAGATCCTCGCGCTGGTGCGGCAGCGGGTCGGCCGATGGCTTGCGCGCCTGGACGTAGGCGAGTGCGTCGTCGATCGAGATCCCGGCTCTGACGGCGACCACGCCGGCGGCGATCGCCGCCGAGCGCTGCCATCCGGCGCGGCAGTGGATGTAGGTGGCGACGCCGTCGTCGAGCCAGGCGTTGACCTCCGTCACGGCCGCCTCGATCGAGGCAGGCGGCAGGCCCGCGTAATCGGTCAGGTTCAGGCGCTGCTCCTCGATCCCGGCCGCGCCGAGCGCCGCCAGCACCCCCTCGTGCTGACCCGGGCGGTACTCCGCATCCTCAACGAGGTTGAGCACGCGCTCGATCCGTAACAACCTGAGCATCGCCACGTCCTCGCCATCCAGCGGATAGGCGCCGATCACGAGCCCGTCGTAGACGTTGGCGTAGCCGTAGCTCCGAAACCATCTCGACACGAGGCCGAATGATCGCGGGTGACCTGCCGGCCCGCGCTATGGTCCCCACGCCGCCACCACCCGCGACCTCGGGGCCGCCCGGGCGCACGGCCTGATTGGATATGCCCCGTGCAGGCCAGCCTCGGCGACCATCTCCACGCTGCGGCGACATTCGTCCGCGCGGGCATCGTCGGCCCCGAGCGGCCGGATCGGACGTTGCGCGCCGTGCTCGCCCTGCAGAAATGGGGGCCGACGCTGGCGGCCGGGTACGAGATCGGCGCCGCGCGGTATCCGAGCGCGCCGGCGGTGGTCGACGAGCTCGGCACGCAGACCTTTGCCGAGATGAACAGCCGCGGCAACTCGCTGGCGAACGCGCTCGCGGCGCGGGGCGTCCGGGAGGGCGATGGGATCGCGATCCTGTGCCGGAACCACCGAGGGTTCATCGACGCGAGCCTGGCGTGCTCCAAGCTCGGCGCCAGCGCCCTGTACCTGAACACGGCGTTCGCCGAACCGCAGGTGCTGGCGGTGATGGAGCAGGAACGTCCGGCCGCGATCATCTACGACCAGGACCTGGCGGCCGCCATCGGCGGCGCCACCGACGGTCGCGGCGCGTTCGTCGCCTGGCGCGAGCCCGGGACCCCCTCCCCACATCCGTCGCTCGACGATCTGATCGCCCCGGCCGGCGACGGTCCGCCGGCGCCGCCGTCCGCGCCCGGCCGGGCCGTGATCCTGACCTCGGGCACGACCGGCACCCCGAAGGGCGCCAACCGCGCCCCCAGCTCGCTCGAGCCGGCCGCTCAGTATCTGTCGCGGATCCCGTTGCGCGCACGCGAGCCGCTCGTGATCGCCGCCCCGTTGTTTCACTCGTGGGGCTTCGCGCATCTGGCGCTCGGCACGATCCTCTGCTCGACGCTGGTGTTGCGCCGGCGATTCGATCCCGAGGCGATCCTGAGCTTGGTCTCGCAGCGGGATGCGAAGGGGCTGATCGTTGTCCCGGTGATGCTCCAGCGAATGCTCGAGCTCAGCGAGCGGGCGCTCGCCGGTTACGAGACCTCATCGCTGCGCGCGATCGTGGCCAGCGGGTCGGCGCTGCCGGGCCCGCTCGCCCAGCGCGTGATGGACGTGTTCGGCGACAAGCTCTACAACCTCTACGGGTCGACCGAGGTCGCGTGGGCGACGATCGCCAGTCCCGAGGATATGCGCGCCGCCCCCGGCACGGCGGGCCGCCCGCCACGGGGGACGATCGTCAAGATCCTCGATCCCGACGGCCGCGAGCTCCCCGCAGGAACGACCGGGCGGATCTTTGTCGGCAGCGAGCTGCTGTTCGACGGCTACACCAGCGGCGGCGACAAGCAGCGGGTCGGCGGGCTGATGTCGACCGGCGACGTCGGCCACTTCGATTCCGACGGCCGGCTGTTCGTCGACGGTCGCGACGACGAGATGATCATTTCGGGAGGCGAGAACGTGTTCCCGGTCGAAGTCGAGGAGCTGCTCGCGCATCTGCCCGGGATCCGCGAGGTCGCTGTAGTGGGTGTACCGGACGACGAGTTCGGCCAGCGGCTGCGTGCGTTCGTCGCGCTCGCGGAAGGAGCGAACCTGACCGAGCAGCAGCTTCAGGACCATGTCCGGACCAACCTCGCCCGTTACAAGGTTCCGCGGGAGGTGGTGTTCGTGGAACAGCTGCCCCGCAACGCGACCGGCAAGGTAGTCAAGCGCGAGCTGCAGGCCGGCGAGTAGTCGATCCAAACCGGGCTGAGGGCGCCAGCAGCGGCGCTAAATTTGGGCCATGGCCCTGCGCACTGACACTTATGACCTGACGGGGTTGCAACTCAATGCCGGCGAGGGGCGGTGGCGAGAGCTGTCGATCTCGATCGAGCCATTCGTGCTCGCCGGTGAGCGCTACGCCGTCCTGCCCGCTCTGATCCCCGCCCGCCTCGACATCTCCCGCACAACCGGCGATGGCTACGCGCTGCGGCTGCGCTTCCAGGCAAGGCTCGCCGGTCCGTGCATGCGCTGCCTGGAGACGGCCGAGGAGGAGTTCACGGTTGACGCTCGTGAGGTCTCGCTGCCGGGGGAGGGTGACGAGCTCGACTCGCCGTATCTGCGACACGGGGTCCTCGACATGCACGCCTGGGCGCGCGATGCGCTGGCGCTGGCGTTGCCGGCGACGGTGCTGTGTCGCGCGGACTGTGCCGGCCTGTGCTCCGAGTGCGGCGCCAATCTGAATGCCGCAGCCCCGGGCCACTCCCACGAGCGCGAACCCGACCCCCGCTGGTCGAAGCTCTCCGAGCTGCGGTTCGACGGTTAGGTCGGTGCGCCGGACGTGCTGCCGGGCCGCCCGGTGGCCCTGCTAGCCTCACGCATCTAATGGCTGTCCCCAAGCAGAAACAGTCGCACGCGCGCACCGCGAGGCGGCGGGCGCAGCACAAGGTCGCCGCGCCGACTTACAACGCCTGCCCCCAGTGCCACAGCCCGAGGCTCCCGCACCGCGTCTGTCCGGTGTGCGGCAGCTACAAGGGCCGCGAAGTGATCTCTCCGGACGCCGGCGAGCACACGGCCTGAGCCGCGGCGATGGTCGTCGTCGCGGTCGACGCTTGCGGGGCGGATCTCGGCCCGAGGGAAGTCGCGGCCGGTGCCGAGCGCGCCGCCGCGCTGGGGGTCGGCGTGCTGCTGTTCGGTCCCGCTGCCGAAATCGGCAAGGTCGCCGACGGCGTCGAGGTGGTCGACGCGCCGGTCTCGATCGCGAAGGCGGCCGATCCCGCGTTCGCGGTCCGTTCCACGCCCGAGGCGTCGATCGTCCAGGCCGCCAGGGCGGTCGCCGAGGGCAGGGCGCAGGCGCTCGTGTCCGGCGGCTCGACCGGTTCGGCACTCGCGGCGGGACTGTTCAACCTGCGCCGCGACCGCGGCATCTACCGCCCGGCGCTGGCGCTACCCGTCCCGATGCCGGCCGCGCCGCCGGTGCTGCTGCTGGATGTCGGCGCGAACGTCAACTGCCGGCCCGAGCATCTGGTCCAGTTCGCGCACATGGGCTCCGCCTTCGCGCAGGCGGTGATGGGGGTGCGCTCACCGCGGGTCGCGCTGCTGTCAAACGGCGAGGAACCGGGCAAGGGCACGCCGGAGCTGATCGCCGTGCACGAGCAGCTCGCGGGCAGCGGCGGCAGGGGGCTCAACTTCGTCGGCAACGTCGAGGGGATCCAGGTCACAGCCGGCGTCGCCGACGTGGTCGTGATGGACGGGTTCATCGGCAACATCACGCTGAAGCTGATCGAGGGGGTTTCCGGGCGGACGATGCTCGCGATTCGAGACGCGGCGATGAGCTCGCCGCGGGCCAAGCTTGGCGGTTGGCTCCTGCGCCCGGCGGTGACGCGGCTGCGCGAGCAGATCGATCCCGAGCAGCCCGGTGGGGCCTACATGCTCGGCCTGCGCCAGCTCGGTGTGGTCGCGCATGGTCGCTTCACCCGACGCGGGTTCGCGCGCGCGATCGAGGTCGCGGCGCACGGAGTGCAGGAGGACGTGATCGGCCGTACGCGCAGCGCGTTGGAGGCGGCGGGCGCGCTCAGACCCGCGCGGGACGGCGCCGAGCAGTCCCCGTCCGAGCCGGCGGCTACGGTGTCGGGTCGATGACTCGCGAGCAGGTTTTCGCGCTGATCCGCGCCCACCTCACCGATGAGCTCGAGGTCGACCCGAACGCGATCCATGAGTCGACCCGTTTTCGGGAGGACCTGGAGGCCGATTCGCTGGACCTCTACACGCTGGTTCAGGAGCTTGAGGACTCATATGGGGTGAGGATCTCTGACGAGGAGGCGTCCAAGATCCTGACCGTCGGGCAGGCGGTCGAGTTCGTGCTCGCGAGTGGTGCTGCGACGTCCACGACCGCGAGCCAAGGTCCTGACACTGAGTGAGCGCGAGCGGCGAGGACCTTGCGAAGCCCCGCCGCCAACCGGGGGTTGCACTTCACGATCTGCTCGAACGGTTACCGGCCGAGCTTGCGAGCGCGGTGTTCACGCATTCCTCGTGGACCGCGCGCCGGTCGGACTCCTACGAGCGGCTCGCGTTTCTCGGCGACAGCGTGCTGGGACTGGCAGTCACCACCCACCTGTACCCGCGTCTCGACGCCGAGCGCTTCGGTCCCGGCAGGCTGACGAAGATCCGCGCCCAGGCCGTGTCGGGCCGCTCCTGCCGGGCGGTGGCCGAGCGCCTCGGCGTCCCGGAGCGGCTGCGGGCGGCGGCCCCGCCTGGGACGACCGTCAGCGTCGCCGCGCTGGTCGGGACCGAACGGGTGCTCGCGTCCGTGATCGAGGCGGTGATCGGGGCCTGCTATCTGGCGTTTGGCTACGAGCAGACGGCGGCCGCCGTGGTCGAGGCGTTCAAGCCCGAGATCGACGATGCGGTCGAGAACCCGGTCGACTACAAGTCGGCGCTCCAGGAGCGCCTGGCGCGGCGCGGCGTGATCGTCAGCTACTCGGTGATCGATCAGCAGGGCCCGCCGCACGACCGGACCTTCTCGATCAGCGCGACGATCGACGGGGTCGAGGTCGGGCGCGGCACCGGCCGCAGCAAGAAGGACGCCGAGCAGGAGGCCGCGCAGGCGGCGCTCGAGGCGATCGAGTGAGCGCATGTACCTGAGGTCCCTCACCCTCAAGGGGTTCAAGTCCTTTCCCGATCGCACCCGGCTCGAGTTCGGCCCCGGCGTCAGCGTGATCGTCGGGCCGAACGGGTCCGGGAAATCGAATGTCACCGACGCGGTCCTGTGGGCCCTCGGCGAGCAGTCGCCGGTCGCCGTGCGCGGGCAATCGATGCAGGACGTGATCTTCGGCGGTGCGCCCGGCCGCCAGGCGTCGAAGAGCGCCGAGGTCGAGCTGGTGCTCGACGACAGCGACGGAACCCTCGATCTCGGCGCGCCGGAGATCTCGATCGTGCGCCGGCTCGACCGTGCCGGCGAAGGGGAGTACCGGCTCGCGGGCGCGCGCTGCCGGCTCGTGGACGTGATCGAGCTGATGTCCGACACCGGCCTCGGCAAGGAGATGCACTCGGTCATCTCCCAAGGACGGGTGGAGTCGCTCGTGACCTCGAAGCCACGTGACCGCCGGCTGCTGATCGAGGAGGCAGCGGGGCTCGGCAAGCACCGCAAGCGCCGCCGCCGCGCGCAGCTGAAGCTCGAGCGCACGCAGGAGAACCTCGATCGCGCGCTCGACGTCGAGCGCGAGGCGCGGTCGCGGCTACGGCCGCTCAAGCGCCAGGCGGAGGCCGCCGAGCTCCACGCCCGTCTCGAGCGCCAGATGCTCGAGGCCCGCTGGGAGCTGACCCGCGATGAGGTGCGTAGCCAGCAGCTGGCGCTGCAGGCGGCGGAGCAGGCATCGGTGCAGGCGCGGGCGCGGCGCGAGCAGGTCGAAGCCGAGCTGGACGCGGTCGCCAAGCGCCGCCAGGCGGCCGAGGAGGCACTCGCGGCGCGGAGCGCCAAGCGCGAGGAGCTCTCGCGCCGGTGCTTCGTCGCCCAGTCCGCGGCCGAGCGTGTCTCCTACCGCAGCGACGCCGCTCGCGCCGCCGCCGCGACCGTGCAGGCACGGCTCGAGCGCAGCCGCCAGTTGCTCCAGGCAGCCGAGGCCGAGGTTGGCGCCGATCTCCCGGACCCGGATGCGGGCGCGCGGATCGCGGCGCTCGAGGAGGCCCTCGCGGCGCTCGATCGGGACCGCGAGGCCGAGCTCGCGCGCCAGCTCACCGAGCTCGAGGCGCAGCGACGCACCGCCGGCGAGCGGACCGCCGCCCGGGGGAGCGCGGTCGAGCAGGCCCGGGCGGAGCGCGAGCAGGCCGAGCGCCGGGTCGATCAGGCCCGCGCGGCGCTGCGCGAGGCCGAGCGAACGGTCGAGTCCACGCGCCGCGAGGCCGCGCGCGTCGGCGGCGAACTGGCGGCCGTCAACCAGTTGCTGCGCAGCCAGGCCGGATCGCCGGGCGGTGCGGCGACGCTGGCGGACGAGCTCGAGGTCGATCCGGGCTACGAGCTGGCGCTGGCAGCGGCGCTCGACGGCCGTCTGAGGGCGGCCGTCGTCGGTGACCGCGCCGCGGCGGGCGAGTTGCTCGACCGGTCTGGTGCCGACGGCGGCCGAGTGCTGGTCGCGCCCCCGCAGGGGACCCCCGAGCAGAGCGACGGCGGGCCCCCACCGAGCGCCGATGCCGAGCTGCTCAGCGAACGCGTCCGCGGACGCGGCGAGGCGCTCGCGACCGCGCGCTCGCTGCTCGAGGACACATGGGTTGTGGCTGCGCTCGAGGACGTCGGGGACGGATTCGCCGGCGTGGCCGTCACCCGCACCGGCAGAGTCTGGTCGGCACGGACCGGGGAGGTGCGTCAGGCCCCAGCGATCGGCGAGGACCGGCTGCTGGCCGAGCGCAACCGCCGCGAGCAGCTCGTGCGCGCGAGCGAGGCCGCGGCTCAGGCCGAGCTGTCCGCCGGCGCCGCCGGGCAGAGGGCGGCGGCCGAGCTGTCGGACACCGATGCGGCGCGCGAGCATGCAATCGCCGCCCACCGGACGGCGGTCAGCGCCCGCGACGAGGCGGCCGAGGAGGAGCGCCGGCTCGCGGCCCAGATCGAGCGCCGCCGGAGCGCCCCCGACGACGGGCCGAACGCAGGTCGGCGGGCGCAGGTGACAGCCGAGTTGGGGGCCGAGCGGACGATGCTCGAGCGGGCGGAGCGGGCGCGCGCCGAGCGCGCGAAGCGGATCGAGTGGCTGCAGGCGGCGATCGCCCGCGACGACTCGCTTGGCCCCGCACTCGCCGGCGTGATCTCCGCCCTCGACGCCGTCGCGAGCGCGATCGGCGAGCAGCGGGCAACGTTTGAGCGCGCACTCGCGGCTGACCGCGAGGTGGGCGAGCATGTGGCGGCGGAGTTGCGCACCTGCGCGCAGCAGGAGGCCGAGCTGCATACCCGGCTGCACCGCGAGAACGAGTCGCTGACCGAGACCGAGGTGCGACTGCAGCGCGTCCGCGACCGCGTCGCCGATGTCCGTCAGGAGCTCGAACAGCTCGCCACGCGACTGTCGCTGACACCCGAGCCCGCGACCGAAGAGCTGGCCGAGGAAGAGCGCGAGGCGCTGTCGAGCCGCCTCGAACGGCTGCAGCGGCGCCGCGAGCAGCTCGGTCCGGTCAATCCGCTAGCGGGCGAGGAGTACGCCGAGGCGCTCGCGCACGTGGAGGAGCTGGAGCGCCAGCGCACCGACCTCGAGACCGCGCTGCGCGAGCTCCAGAAGCTGATCTCCGACACCGACCGGCAGATCCGCGAGACGTTCGAGCAGACGTTCGACGCTGCGGCGCGCAACTTCGAGGATGTCGTCGCGCAGCTGTTCCCGGGGGGCAAGGGCCGGCTGCGACTCGTGACCGAGCGCGACGGTCCGCCCCAGGTGCTGGGCGGCCCGCGTCCCACGGCCGAGCTCGAGAGTGGCAGCGAGGAGGCCGACGCGGACGGGGATGAGCCCTCCGATGAGGACCGGCTCGGCGTCGAGATCGAGATCACGCCCGCCGGCAAGGAGATGAAGCGGCTCTCGTTGCTCTCGGGCGGCGAGAAGTCGATGACGGCGCTCGCGTTCCTGTTCGCCGTGTTCCTCGCCCGGCCCTGCCCGTTCTACATCCTCGACGAGGTCGAAGCGGCGCTCGACGACCTCAACATCGACCGTTTCCTCGAGCTTCTGCGTCGATATTCGAAGCAGGCTCAGTTCATCGTCGTCACCCACCAGCGACGGACGATGGAGGCGGCCGACTCCCTTTACGGCGTCTCGATGGGCGCCGACGGAGTCTCGAAGGTGATCTCGCGCCGGCTGCCGCCGGTGCAGGACGCGGCGTAGCCTTTCGCCCCGATGGCGCGCGACTGGCAGGACCTGTTCATCGTCAATGACGGGCCGGCGCCGGCGACCGAGGCCGAGCCCGTCAGGCAGGAGCGGCGGATGGGCCGCTTCCGCCGCCTGCGTGAAAACCTGCGCAAGACCCGGCAGGCGCTGACGACCGAGATCCAGGCGACGCTGTTCGAGGATCTGAACGACGAGACCTGGGAGCGACTCGAGGAGGCGCTGATCTACGCGGACGTGGGAGCCAAGACGACCGCCGAGGTCGTCGAGAAGCTCGAGCACGAGGCGCTCGGCGGCGAGCTGTCCGGCGGGCAGGCCCTGACCGACCGGTTGGTCGAGCTGCTCGCGGGGATCGCGCGGACCGGCGACGACCGGATCGATCTGCGGCCCGAGCCGACGGTGATCCTCGTCGCCGGCGTCAACGGCACCGGCAAGACGACGACCGTCGGCAAGCTCGCCTGGCACCTGCGCCAGGAGCTCGGCCGCTCGGTCGTGCTCGCCGCCGCCGACACGTTCCGGGCCGCCGGCGTCGAGCAGCTCGAGCTCTGGGCCCAGCGCGCAGGCGTCTCGTTCGTAAAGGGACCCGCCGGCGCCGATCCCGGTTCGGTCGCCTACGACGCGATCGCCACCGCTCGCCGCGACGGCGCCGACGTCGTGATCATCGACACCGCCGGTCGGCTCCACACCCAGGACAACCTGATGGCCGAGCTCGCCAAGGTCCGGCGCGTGATCACCAAGCAGATCCCGGAGGCGCCGCACGAGACGCTGCTGACGGTCGATGCCACCACGGGCCAGAACGGCCTCCGTCAGGCACAGCTGTTCTCCGAGGCGATCGACGTCAGCGGGCTCGTGCTGACCAAGCTCGATGGCACCGCCAAGGGAGGGATCGCACTCGCGATCGCCGGCGAGCTCGGGATTCCGGTCAAGCTGATCGGGGTGGGGGAGCAGCTCGAGGATCTGAGGCCGTTCGAGGCCAGCGAGTTCGCGCGGGCTTTGGTGACCTAGCGGCAGCGCGGGGCGGGGTCGTGTGGAGGGCCAGGGCTAGTCGGGATGGGCGGCGCGTCCGTCGTCGGCTTTCAGCCGCCGGCGGTCGCGCTGGCGCCGCCGGTCGCGCTGGGGCTGGGGAAGTCGCGCACCGGGGCGCCCGACCTCCGGGCGAGAGGTTCGTGGCGGCGGGGTCCGGCGAGGATGCCCTCGATCGCGCCGCCAGACCCGCCCGGACGTGCTCAACTTCCCAAATCCAACCGCGGGCTCGCGCTCCGGGAAGTTGAGCACGAAATGCATGCTCGATTTCCCAAAACCGCCGGCGCGAGTCCGGTCTGGGAAGTTGAGCATGTTTTCGAGGGTCTGCTTTTGAGGGTCCCCGGACCCCGGAGTGCGACCCTCGCGCGCGACCCCACGACAGCAGCGGCCCACGGCACCTGCGGCCGCACTCACCCGCCCACGTGACGTTCTCGACCGGCTCGCCGACGAACACGGTATCCGCTGCGATCAGCTGTACTCTCGGCACGAGATGTCAGGATGGATCTTGTGGGTGATCGCTGCGGCTGTGTTTGGCATTGGCGAGATGCTCACAACGAGCTTCTTCCTGGCGCCGTTCGCGCTTGGCGCCGCGCTCGCCGCGGTCGTCGACGTGGCCGGTGGCGGGGAGGTGGCGGCGTGGATCGTGTTCGTCGCGGCATCGCTGTTGACGCTCGTCGCCGTGCGCCCGATTGTGCGCTCGCACTTGAGGACGCCACCCCAGATTCGCACGGGGACCGCGGCGCTGATCGGCAAGCAGGGGATCGTTCTCGAACGTATCGTCAACCACGAGGGGGTCGGGTGCGTGAAGGTGGATGGCGAGGTCTGGACTGCCCGTGCGCTCGATGAGGATCAAGTGATCGAGCGGGGTACGAGGGTCGAGATTGTCGATATCAAGGGCGCCACGGCGCTGGTCACCGAATAGATAAGGAGTCCCGCAATGGCTGGAGCGATCGCGGCGGGAGTTGTGCTCATATTTCTGATCGTCCTGTTCGCGCGCACGGTGCGGATCATTCCGCAGGCCAAGGCGGGGATCGTCGAGCGCCTGGGGCGCTACAACCGCACGCTGCTACCGGGGATGACGCTTCTGATGCCGTTCGTGGACCGGCTCAAGCCGCTGATCGACCTGCGCGAGCAGGTGGTGACGTTCCCGCCCCAGCCGGTGATCACCTCCGACAACCTGGTCGTGCAGATCGACACGGTCCTGTACTTCACGGTCACCGACCCGAAGTCGGCCACCTACGAGGTCGCGAATCCGCTCCAGGCGATCGAGCAGATCACGGTCACGACGCTCCGTAACGTGATCGGGTCGCTGTCGCTGGAGGACGCGCTCACCAGCCGCGATCACATCAACGCCCAGCTGCGCGGCGTCCTCGACGAGGCCACCGGCAAGTGGGGGATCCGCATCAACCGGGTGGAGATCAAGTCGATCGACCCGCCTGGCACGATCCAGGAGGCGATGGAGAAGCAGATGCGCGCCGAGCGCGACCGCCGCGCCGCGATCCTCAACGCGGAAGGAGTCAAGCAGTCGCAGATCCTCACCGCCGAGGGCCAGAAGCAGGCCGCGGTGCTGGGCGCTGAGGGCGAGAAGCAGGCGGCGATCCTTCGAGCCGAGGGCGAGGCGCAGGCGATCGAGACCGTGTTCCAGGCGATCCACGAGGGCGCGCCCGATCGCCAGCTGCTCAGCTACCAGTATCTGCAGATGCTGCCGCAACTGGCGCAGGGGGACGCCAACAAGGTGTTCGTGATCCCGTCGGAGTTCGCGGACGCGTTCGGGGGCATCGCCAAGGCGTTCGGCGAGGCCGGCCGCGGTGACAACCCTCGCGCGGTCGGTGACAACCCTCGCGCGGTCGGTGACAACGCTCGCGCGGTCGGTGACAACGCTCGCGCGGTCGGTGACAACGCTCACGCGGTCGAGAACTCGAAGCCGCCGGAGAGGTTGAACCCGCCGGCGCAGTAGCCTGATAAGAGTGTTCGACTCACTCGCCGAAAAGCTCCAGGCGACGCTCGCGGACGTCCGCGGGCGCGGCACGCTGACCGAGGACGACGTATCTGCCGCGATGCGGGAGATACGGCTTGCGCTGCTCGAGGCGGACGTCAACTTCAAGGTCGTCAAGAGCTTCACCAATGCGGTCAAGGAGCGGGCGCTCGGCGCCGACGTGATCGGCCAGCTCAACCCCGGACAGCAGGTCGTGAAGATCGTCTCCGACGAGCTGACCGAGCTGATGGGCGGCGCCGCCCGGGATCTGTCGTTCTCGCCGCGCCCGCCGACCGTGGTCGTGATGGCGGGACTCCAGGGCTCGGGCAAGACGACCGCGGTCGCCAAGCTGGCCCGCTACCTGCGCGAGCAGCACGGCTCGTCGGTCGCGGTCGCCGCCTGCGACGTCTACCGTCCCGCGGCGATCGATCAGCTGATCAAGGTCGGGACCCAGGCCGGCGCGGATGTCTACGAACAGGGCACCGACCGCGACCCCGTCAGGATCGCCGCCTGGGCTCGCGACCGCGCCCAGTCCGAGGGCAAGGACGTGCTGATCATCGACACCAGCGGCCGGCTGCACGTCGACAAGGAACTGATGGCCGAGCTCGCCAACATCAAGAAGGCGGTCAAGCCCCACGACGTGCTGCTGGTGGTCGACGCGATGACCGGCCAGGACGCGGTCAACGTCGCCGAGCAGTTCGCCGAGGTGGTCCAGTTCGACGGGGTCGTGATGACCAAGCTCGACGGCGACGCCCGCGGTGGCGCGGCGCTGTCGGTGAAGGCGATCACCGGCAAGCCGATCCTGTTCGCCTCCACGGGGGAGAAACTCGACCAGTTCGAGCGCTTCCACCCCGATCGCATGGCTCAGCGGATCCTCGGGATGGGCGACGTGATGACGCTGATCGAGCGCAGCCAGGAGGCCTACGACGAGCAGCAGGCGGCCGACCTTCAGCGCAAGCTGCGCAAGCAGGAGTTCGGGCTGGACGACTTCCTGGAGCAGATGCGTCAGCTGCGCAAGATGGGGCCGCTTCAGTCGCTGCTCGGAATGCTGCCGGGAATCGGCAAGGAGCTGCAGGGGGTGAAGCTCGACGAGCGCGAGTTCGACCGCCTCCAGGCGATCATCCTCTCGATGACGCCCCAGGAGCGCCGCCATCCGGAGCTGATCAAGGGCTCCCGGCGTCTGCGGATCGCGCGCGGGTCGGGCACCAACGTCCAGGCGGTCAAGCAGCTGATCGTCCAGTTCGAGCAGGCGCGCAAGGTGATGCGCCAGGTCGCTCAGGGCCGGATGCCGGACCTGGGTGCGTTGATGCGCGGCGGCCGCTGACGCCCCCGCCCGGCAGCGCACGGGCGCGCGGCACGCTAACCTCGCATCGCATATGTCAGTCAGACTCCGACTAACACGCATCGGCGGCCGCAAGAACCCGATCTGGCGGGTGGTCGTCGCCGACCAGCGTTCCAAACGAGACGGGCGGGTGATCGAGACCGTCGGGCACTACAACGCCCAGACGAACCCCTCGACGATCGTGCTCAACGAGGAGCGGATCCGCGATTGGCTCGCGCGCGGGGCCGAGCCGACCGACACGGTCCGCAAGCTGCTGCACACGCAGGGCATCCAGTAGCCCGGCGATGAAGGAGCTGCTCGAGTACCTGACGCAGGGGCTCGTGGATCGTCCCGACGAGGTGCACGTGGACGAGGTCACGGAGGATGACGGCTCGACCGTGCTCGAGCTGTCGGTGAACCAGGACGACTACGGCAACGTGATCGGCCGCGGCGGCCGCACCGCTGCGGCACTACGGACCGTGATCAAGAGCGCGGCCGTCAAGGACAACCGCCGCGTGTTCGTGGACATCGTCGATTCGTGATGAACGCGGCGGGGCGCGGGTGGCTGCGCGCCGGCCGGATCGGCAGCCCACACGGGCTGGATGGGAGCGTGCATATCAGCGAGCCCAGCCCCCAGCTGCTGGTGGACGGCGCCAATGTCGTCGTCGGCGACCGGCAGCGCAGGATCGTCCGGCGGGCCGGCACGGATCGCCGCCCGATCGTCCGCTTGGAAGGGTGCGAGCAGCGCACAGACGCGGAGGCGCTCAGGGGCGAGGAGATCCTCGTGCCGCGGACCGAGGCACCGGTGCTCGAACCCGACGAGTGGTGGGCCGAGGACCTCGAAGGGTGCACCGTGCACGACGGCCCCACCACCGTCGGCACGGTACGCAAGCTGCTTGCGCTTCCCTCTTGCGAGGTGCTGGAGGTGGCGCGCGAATCGGGGACCGGGGAACTGCTCGTGCCGCTGATCCGCGACGCCGTGCGAGCGGTCGATATCGAGCGGCGCGCGATCGAGATCGACCTCGCGTTCCTCGGCGAGGTGTGATGGAGATCGACATCTTCACCCTGTTCCCGGAAGCGTTCGCGTGGTTCGAGGCCCAGCGCCACGTCGCCAACGCGATCGCTCGCGGTCACCGGCTCGGCTACGTCAACTACCGCGACCACACCCCGCTCGGCGCCGGCCAGGTCGACGACACCCCGTTCGGTGGAGGCGCCGGGATGGTGTTGCGAGTGGATGTGATCGAGGCCGCGCTTCGCGCTCGCTACGGCGTCGACCCGGTCACGCTTCCGCGCCGCCGGCGCGTGATCGCGCTCGACGCCGCCGGCCGACCGCTGGACGACGCGCTCGTCGACGAGCTCGCCGGCGAAGGCGCCCTGACGCTGCTGTGCGGTCGCTATGAAGGGTTCGACGAACGTGCTCTGGAGCACTTCACCAGTGACCGGATCTCGATCGGGCGCTACGTCCTGGCCGGCGGCGAGCTGCCCGCGATGGTCGTCTGCGACGCGGTCCTGCGCAAGCTTCCGGGAGCGCTCGGCCATGAGCAGTCGGCGCTGGAGGAGTCCTTCAGCGAGGCGCTCGAGGGGGCGCCCGAGTACCCGCACTACACGCGTCCGGCGGAGCATCGCGGCTGGGCCGTGCCGAGTGTCCTGCTCTCCGGGCACCACGCGCAGATCCGCGAGTGGCGAATCGCGCAGAGCAAGGCTCGCGCGGGCCTCTCGCGCGAACACTGAGGCTGCCTTCGCCGCGGCCCAGGCGGTTCGCTACCATAGGCCGCCGCGCGGGTGAGGCGTCGCGATGAGCGCGACTGCCACGGCCGCGCTCAAGTGGTTGCGCCCGACGAGTGGGGCGTTGGCCGGCCTTGCTTCCATGAGCACCGTGATCAACAGCCTGGAGCGCGCTCAGCTCCGCCGTGTACCGACGTTCGACGCCGGCGACCGGCTGCGCGTGCACTTCCAGGTGATCGAGGGGACACGCCGCCGCACGCAGGTGTTCGAGGGCGTCGTGATCAAGCGCCAGGGCCATGGCGCACGCGAGACGTTCACGGTCCGCAAGCAGTCGTTCGGGGTCGGCGTGGAGCGCACCTTCCCGCTGCACTCGCCGAAGATCGAGCGGATCGAGGTGGCCGCACGCGGGGACGTGCGGCGGGCGAAGCTGTACTACCTGCGGGGCCGCGTCGGCAAACGCGCCCGCGTCCGCGAGCGTCGCTCGACCCGTCCCGAGGAGACGGTCGAGCGCGAGCTGCTGTACGGGCCGGAGCCCGCGGACGACGACGGGCAGGCCGGCGAGGACGCCGCGGCAGAGGCTCCGGCGGCTGGGGCTGCTGGGACCGAGGCTGCGGCCGGCGAGGCCGAGGTTGTGGCCGACGAGCCCGAGGCTGCGGCCGGCGAGGCCGAGGTTGCGGCCGGCGAGCCCGAGGCTGCGTCCGGCGAGGCCGAGGTTGTGGCCGGCGAGCCCGAGGCTGCGTCCGGCGAGGCCGCTGAAGAGCTCCATGCAGGCGCGGAGGAGTCGACAGAATCACTCCCCGCGACGGCGCCGCAGGACGCCCAGCCGGCGGTCGCCGAAGGGCCTGCTGGCGACGAACAGGTGTGACCGCCACCAAGAAGCTGGTCACGAGCTCGATCGTCGAGCTCGTCGTGATCGTGGGCGCTGCGCTTGGGCTCGCGTTCGGGATCCAGGCTTTTCTCGTCAAGCCCTATCAGATCCCTAGCGGGTCGATGCTGCCGACGCTGCACATCAACCAGCGGATCCTCGTGGACAGGATCGGCAACGACTTCTCCTCGCCGAAGATCGGCCAGATCGTCGTCTTCCACCCGCCGAAGGACTACGCGGACGGTTGTGCCAACCCGCATCAGGGCGAGAACCAGCTCGGGGTCGACAGCCCGCAACCGTGCGACGCCGCCTATTCGACCCCCTCGTCGGAGACGTTCGTCAAGCGGGTCGTGGGCCTTCCCGGCGACCGGATCTCGATCGTCGGCGGGCACGTGATCCGCAACGGAATCCGCGAGCAGGACGCCTACATCACGCCCTGCAGAGGCGCGGCATCGTGCAACTTCCCGCAGGCGATCACAGTTCCGCGCGGCGAGTACTACATGATGGGCGACAACCGCCCGGACTCCGAGGACAGCCGCTTCTGGGGACCGGTGCCGAAAGCATGGATAATCGGGAAGGCATTCTTCACCTACTGGCCTCCCGACCGGGTCGGCTTTCTGTAGGGATCAATCGTGGCAAACCAAGGCAAAACGGCGGGGAAGTCAGGCATGAAGTCCCTGATTGAGCTGGTCGTGACGGTCGCGGTCGCGGTCGCGCTCGCGCTGCTGATCCAGGCGTTCATCGTCAAGCCCTACCGGATTCCGAGTGGCTCGATGCTGCCGACCCTGCACATCGGCCAGCGGGTGCTGGCCAACCGATTGGTCGTCGATCCGGGGATCGGCTCGATCGTCGTGTTCCACCCGCCCAAGGGTGCCGACCCCCAGCCGGCCGTGTGCGGCAATCCCAACCAGGGCGGCAGCACCTCGACCGCCTGCGACACCCCGACCTCGCAGGAGTCGAGCCAGACGTTCATCAAGCGGGTGGTGGGCCTCCCGGGCGACCACATCTCGATCCGGAACGGTGACGTGTATCGCAACGGAGTCAAGGAAAATGCGCCATATGCCGCCCCCTGCGGCGACGCAGAAGGTTGCAATATGCCGAATACGATCGTGGTTCCGCCCGGCGATTACTTCATGATGGGCGACAACCGTGGCTTCTCGGACGACAGTCGCTTCTGGGGACCGGTCCCCTCCAAGTGGCTCATCGGCATTGCGTTCTTCACCTACTGGCCGCCAGACCGCGTCGGATTCATGTAGACCCGCCGCCAAGCGGGCCAAGCGGACAGCCCGCGCGGGGCGGCGGTTGTTCAACTTCGATCGCGGGCTGGGAGCCCGGTACGTGGCCGGCGCGGACGAGGCCGGGCGCGGCTGCCTCGCGGGTCCGCTCGTGGCCGCGGCGGTGCTGTTCGACCTCGAGCGGGTCGGCTCGGCCGAGATCCGTGCACTCGGCGCACTGAACGACTCCAAGCAGCAGACCCCGGAGGGCCGTGCGGCGCTGTTTCCCGTGATCCTCCGCGTCGCCGCCAAGGTCGCGATCGTGACCCGCTGCGCTCCCGGGATCGACTCGCGGGGGCTTCACGTCACGAACTTGGCGGCGCTCCGCGACGCGTTGGGGCGGGTCACCTGCGCCGGGTGCATCTGCCTGAGCGACGGGTTCCCGGTCGCCGCGCTCGGCCACGACCAGCGAGCCGTGATCGGCGGCGACGGCAAGAGCGCCGCGATCGCGGCGGCATCGGTGATCGCCAAGGAGACCCGCGACCGGTACATGCGTCGCGCCGACGCCAAGCACCCGGGCTGGGAGTTCGCGCAGCACGTCGGCTATGCGACACCGGAGCACCGCGAGGCGATCGAGCGGCTCGGGGTCTCGCCGCTGCACCGGCTGTCGTTTCAGTCGGCGGCCTACCAGCAGCTCTTGCTGGATTAGGGGCCTGTTCGCTACCACGCGCCTTCGAGGTGCTCGATCCCGACCAGCTCGCCGGCGGGGTCGAAGGTCACCGCGATCGCGTCCATGCGCAGGACGTCGGCATGCGGACGCCGGCAGCGTTCGATCAACCACTGGCCGGCCATCTTGCGCACCTGCGCACGCTTGCGCGGCCGCAACGCGTCGAACGGATGACCGCGCCCCGCGGCGACGCGCCGCGTCTTGACCTCGCAGAATGCGAGCGTCCGGCCGTCGAACGCAACGATGTCGAGCTCGCCCCAGCGGGTCCGGTAGTTGCGCTCGACGATCTCGAAACCACGGTGGCGGAGATGGTCGACCGCGAGCTGCTCCCCGAGTCGGCCGAGGCCGTGCGGGTCAGTCTGGCGCGGGTCTTCGTTCACGCACTCGACGCTACGCCCGATCGCGTCACGCGTGGGTGCCGGCGCGTGCCAGTTCTGCACAGGCGCAGCGCGCGGCGCTGCGCAGCATTGACACACGCGTCACCCACGCGTCACGCGATCGCGTCTAGCTTCAAACGCGTGCTAGCTCGGGTGACCACGTTCGCGATCGACGGCGTCGATCCGCGCCAGGTATGGGTCGAGGTCGACATCCGTCAGGGTCTGCCCGCGTTCACGATCGTCGGCCTCGGCGACGCCTCCGTGCGCGAGTCCCGCGATCGCATCCGGGCGGCGATCCAGAACTCCGACTTCGTGTTCCCCGACAAGCGGATCACCGCAAACCTCGCGCCGGCGTTCCTGCGCAAGGTCGGCCCCGGCTTCGACGCGGCGCTGGCGCTGGCTGTGCTGGCCGCGAGCGAGCAGGTCCCAACGGACGCGCTCGGCGCCTACGCGGTGTTCGGCGAGCTGTCGCTCGGCGGCGAGCTGCGGGACTCACCCGGCGCGCTGGCGGTCGCCGAGGGCGCGCGCCGCGCGGGCTTGGCCTGCTTGATCGTGCCTCGTGAGCGGGCGCGTGAGGCGGCGTTGGTGGAGGGGCTGAGGGTCGCCGGCGTCTCGAGCCTCAGAGCCGCCGCCGATGTGATCAGGGGTGGGGAGCTGCCGCCGCTTCCGGACTGCCCGCCGGCGGCGGGACCCCGGGCGGCCGATCCCGACCTCGCGGACGTGCGTGGACACGCGGCGCCGCTGTTCGCGCTCCAGGTCGCGGCGGCCGGAGGTCACAACCTGCTGATGGAGGGAGCGCCCGGCACAGGCAAGACGATGCTCGCGCGGAGGCTGCCGTCGATCCTGCCGGCGATGTCGCGCGAGGAGGCGGTCGAGGTGACGCGCCTGCACAGCGTCGCCGGGGTGCATGCGGGCGGGCTCGTGGCCGCGCGACCGTTCCGTGCTCCACACCACTCGATCTCGTCCGCCGGTCTGGTCGGCGGCGGCTCCCCTCCCCGACCCGGTGAGGCGAGTCTCGCCCACCAGGGCGTGCTGTTTCTCGACGAGCTGTCCGAGTTCCGGCGCTCGAGCCTCGAGGCGCTTCGGCAGCCGCTCGAGGACGGTTGCGTGGCGATCGTACGCGGTCAGCGCGCACTCGTGTTCCCGACGCGCTTCATGCTCGTCGCGGCGACCAACCCCTGCCCATGCGGGTTCGCCGGGGTGGGCGACCGCTGCGGCTGCGGGGAAGCCGAGCTCCGGCGTCACCAGCGCCGTCTGAGCGGGCCGCTGCTCGACCGCATGGACCTTCTGGTCACGGTGCAGCGACCGCTCGAGCAGGAGCTGCGCGCGCCGCCCGCGGTCGACTCGGCCACGGCCCGCTCGCGCGTGGCCGCCGCGCGCGAGCGCCAGCACCAGCGGCTCGCCGCGACCGGCGCGCGGTGCAACGCGGAGATGGAGGTTAGGCTCGTGCGCCACGTGACGCTCGACGGCATCGCCGAGCGTGCATTGGAGCGGGCCTACGCGAGCGGAACCCTCAGCGCCCGCGGCCGTCACCGGGTGCTGCGAGTGGCACGCACGATCGCCGATCTCGAGACCCACGACCGCGTCACTACCGATGACCTGCTGACCGCGCTGGCATTGCGCCAGCGCAGCGGTGCGCTGGAGCCGCTGGCGGCGTGAGCGACCCCGGCGCGAGCGACGCCGGCCTGGGCGACCCCGGCGTGAGCCCGATGCACGCCTGCGACACCTGCGTCGCGCGTTCCTGGCTGCTGGCGAGGCTCGCGGGCCATCTGGAGCTGGCGCGCAACCGAATCGAGGCGACGCTGAGCCTAGACGATGAGCAGCTGATCGCCGCCGTCGGCGGAGATCGGCGCCAGTCGGTGCTGCGCGAGCGCTCGCTGCTCGACACCGGGCCGCTGCGCGCTCGCTGCGCCGCCGCGGGCGTCGAAATGATCTGCCGGTGCGCTCCCCGATACCCCGAGCGCCTTTTGTCGCTGCCAAGTCCCCCGGCGGTGCTGCACGTCGCCGGCGGGCTCGATCGATTCCTGCAGCTGGTCGCCGGCCAGCCCGCCGCGATCGTCGGCGCGCGGAAGGCCTCGCCCTACGGTCTCGAGGTCGCGCGCTCGCTCGGCCGGGGTCTCGGTTGCGCGGGACTGACGGTCGTGAGCGGGATGGCGCTCGGCGTCGATTCGGCCGCGCACGCGGGCACATTGGCGGTCGCGGGGCCGACCGTGGCGGTGCTGCCGTGCGGGGCGGACCGTCCTTATCCGGCGTCCAAGCGCGCGCTCCACGCGCAGATCCGTGCCGACGGCGCGGCGATCTCGGAGCTGCCGCCCGGATCGCGAGCGTGGCGCTGGATGTTCCCGGCGCGCAACCGGATCATCGCCGCGCTGAGCGCGATGACGGTCGTCGTCGAGGCCGGCGAGCGCTCGGGCGCGTTGCTGACGGCGAGGGTCGCGGCTCGGCTGGGCCGGCCGGTCGGGGCGGTGCCCGGCAGGATCACGTCGTCGCTGTCCGCCGGCCCAAACGCGCTGCTCGCGGCGGGTGCGGTCGTCGTGCGCGGAGCGGACGACGTGTTCGAGACGCTGTTCGGCGCCGATGCGCCGCCGCGGTCGCCGGCGCGGGATGGTCGCGGCGAGCTCGAGCCGGCGCTGAAGCTGCTGCTGGCGGCGATCGGCGACGGCCATGACACGCCGGCGGCGCTCGCGTGCGCCGGCCTGGCGGCGCAGGACGGGCTCGCGGCGCTGGCCTCGCTGGAGCTGGCGGGCTATGTCCGGCGTGAGCCGGGCGGGAGGTTCTCGGTGGTGCCGTAGGCTGCGGGCCTATCCTCGGCTGCCGTGGCGGCTGATGCTCGAATCCCGCGGGCGCTCTCGATCGCCGGTTCTGACTCCGGCGGCGGCGCCGGCATCCAGGCCGATCTGAAGGCGTTCGCTGCCTGCGGCGTGCACGGGATGACGGCGATCACCGCGATCACGGCTCAGAACACGGTCGGCGTCACCGACATTCATCCCGTCCCGCCGGCGACGATCATCGCCCAGGTGCGGGCGGTCAGCTCCGACATCGGCGTCGATGCGGTCAAGATCGGCATGCTCGGCAGCGCCGCGACGATCGAGGCCGTCGCCCGGGCGCTCGACGAGCTTCCTCCCGGCACGCCGGTCGTGCTCGATCCGGTGATGGTCGCCGAATCCGGCGCCGAGCTGCTGGAGCCCTCGGCGCGGGCGGCGCTGATCGAGCTGCTGCTGCCGCGCGCGACGGTCGCGACGCCGAACGTTCCCGAGGCTCGGGCGCTGCTGGCCGCCGCGGCGCCGGTCTCGCGATCGGCATCACCGGACCAGGGCGAGGTCGCGACGATGGCGCGGGCGCTGCGCGCCCTCGGCCCCGGCGTGGTGGTCGTCACCGGTGGGCACCTCGAGCAGGCGGTCGACCTGTTCTTCGACGGCGAGCAGCTGGTCGAGCTGCCCGGCGTCAGGTATCCCGATGGCGCCGCGCACGGTTCCGGATGCACCCACTCGTCGGTGCTCGCCGCCCTGCTCGCGTGGGGCGACGAGCCGCTGGCAGCGGCGCGGCGGGCAAAGGAGCTCGCGGCGGGGGCCGTGCGAGACGGGCTTGGCGGCCTCGGCGCCGGGCCAGGGCCGGTCGATGTGCTCGGACTCGCGCGCCGCGCGCGCCGGGACGGATGACCGCAAGGGGGAGGTTTGTCCCTTCCGGGCCCGAGGACCCTGGCGTGCACGGGGATCGCTTTGACATAATCCCGCCGTGCGCTTTCTGCGAATGAAACCTGGGCACGGCGAGGTGCTGATCGCGGAGGGTGATGTCGAACTTGCCGATGATGAGCAGCGCTTGATCGAGGAGTTTCGACGCCAGCTCGACGCGGGACTGTGGGCAGCGGTTCCCGTCGCTGGGTTCGAGGGCAGACGACAGGCGCGGATGGTGCGCTCGTTTGAGGACGTCCCGCGAGATGCCGACCGCGTGATCTTCTTCCCGCGCGCGGCGGGCGGCCGGTAGGCCGCAAGCCGGCCGTGCTTCTGGCGCTCGCGGCGACTGCGCTGGTGGCGATTGCGCTCCTGTCGGATCTGATCGTGCCCCGGATCGAGGAGGCCTGGTCCCGGCACCGGGCACGGTGGCGGCGCGCGCCGACGCTCGACTTCGATCCGGGACGGGAGCGGCGGGCCGAGCAACGCGCGCGCGAGCTGCTGCGCTCGTGCGTGAACGAGGAGGAATGGGCGATGTACCGGGACCTGGGGTTCATCCGGGTCTGGGGCTCGGAGTCACGGGGGCCCGCCAAGGCCGGAGACACCGGCGGCGCCGACTACGCATACCTGATCTACCCGCACCGTCCGATCGTCGCCTACCTCGTGCAGACCCGCCGGCTGCTCAACGAGTACTGCGTCGAGTTTCCTGATCAGACCCGTCCCTACGGCAGCGCGCGGCTGCCCGACTCCGACGACGTGCTGGCCAAATGGATGGCGCTGACGGGCGACGAGCGACGGCTGATCTCGACCGCCAACATGCACCTCCCCGGCCGCCAGCTGGATCCTGACCAGGTCTCCAGGGACCTGTGGCGGCTGGCGCAATGGGAGCGCTCCCGGGTGCGGATGCGCAACGACCAGCCGCGCTCCGCCGGCGTCGACGGTAGCGGCTGAACGCTACAGTCGCCGGCCATGACCAGCTCGAACGGGCACTTCGACCTCAAGCACCGCAGCCGCGCGCTGACGGAGGGTCCCGCTCGGGCTCCGGCGCGCGCGTTCCTGAAGGGGATCGGCTACGACGAGGAGGCTCTCGGCAAGCCGATCATCGCGGTCGCGAACACGTGGATCGAGACGATGCCGTGCAACTTCCATCTGCGCGCGCTGGCGGCGAAGGTCAAGGAGGGAATCCGGGCCGCCGGCGGCACGCCGATGGAGCTGAACACGATCGCGATCTCCGACGGGATCACGATGGGCACCGAGGGGATGAAGGCGTCACTGGTCAGCCGCGAGGTGATCGCCGACTCGATCGAGCTCGTCTGCGACGCGCATCTGTTCGACGCCGTGATCGCGATCAGCGGCTGCGACAAGACGATCCCGGGCACGGTGATGGCGCTCTGCCGGCTCAACGTGCCCAGCCTGATGCTGTACGGGGGCTCGATCCAGGCCGGCCACTTCCACGGTCAGCAGGTGACGATCCAGGAGGTGTTCGAGGCGGTCGGCGCCCGCGCCGCCGGCAAGATCACCGACCAGGAGCTGACCGAGCTCGAGAACGTCGCGTCGCCCGGCGCCGGCGCCTGCGGCGGCCAGTTCACTGCCAACACGATGGCGATGGCGTTCGAGGTGCTCGGAATCTCCCCGGCCGGTTGGTCGGGCGTGCCGGCGACCAACCCGCGCAAGGCCGAGGTCGCGGCCGACTCGGGCCGGCTGGTGATGGACATCCTCAAACGCGGTCAGCGCCCGAGCGACATCATCACCCGCGAGAGCCTCGAGAACGCGATCGCGGCGGTGGCCTGCAGTGGCGGCTCGACCAACGGGGTGCTGCATCTGCTGGCGGTCGCGAGCGAGATCGGCGTGCCGCTGTCGATCGACGACTTCGACCGGATCAGCGACCGCACGCCGCTACTCTGCGATCTGAAGCCCGGTGGCCAGTTCGCGGCGCCTGACCTATACGAGGCCGGCGGCGTGCCGCTCGTGCTCAAGCGCCTCAAACAGGCCGGGCTGCTGCACGAACACGCACAGACCGTGAGCGGACGGACGATCGGCGAGCACGCGGACGAGGCTGTCGAGACCGACGGCCAGCGGGTCGTGCGCCCGCTCGAGGACCCGATCAAGCCAACCGGAGGCCTGGCGATCCTGCGCGGCAATCTCGCGCCCGACGGCTGCGTCGTCAAGCTCGCCGGCCACGAGCGCCGCAAGCAGACCGGCCCGGCCCGCGTGTTCGAGTCCGAGGAGGACGCGATGGCCGCCGTGACCGCACGCACGATCAACGCCGGCGACATGATCGTGATCCGCAACGAAGGGCCGGCGGGCGGCCCGGGGATGCGCGAGATGCTGGCGGTGACCGCGGCGCTGGTCGGCGAAGGGCTCGGTGAGGACGTCGCTCTGCTGACCGACGGCCGCTTCTCGGGCGCCACGCACGGACTGATGGCCGGCCACGTCGCACCCGAGTCGGTCCGCGGGGGGCCGATCGCGGCGGTCCGCGACGGCGATCAGATCACGCTCGACGTCGACGCCCGGCGCCTCGACGTGGCGCTTCCCGAGGAGCAGATCGCGGCCAGGATCGCAGACTTCAGCGCGCCCGATCACCGGCCCGGAGTGGCGCTGTCGAAGTACGCCCGCCTGGTCTCGAGCGCGTCGGAGGGCGCGGTCACGCGGTAGGTCCGGGCTGTCTGGGGGACCGAACCCGCCCCCGCCACCGACCCGCCACCCGCGGCTGCGAGAATCGCGCCGTGGCCGCCCCTGACCCGCACCACGCCGCCCGGGACCCGAACGCCGCCGCCACCCCCGACGGCGCCACGGTCGAGCTGAAGATCAGTCACCTGCCGGCGCGGACCACCGACCTGCGCCAGCAGCTGCCCGGACTAGAGCCCGAGCGCCAGGTGACCGACTGGGGGCGGTCCGAGCGGTTCGAGGCGCTTGTCGATCGCACCCTCTACGGGTTCCTGTACCACTACTGGTTCAGGGTCGAGGTGGAGGGGATCGAGAATCTCCCGGACGAGGGTGGGGCGTTGCTGGTCGCGAACCGCGCCGGCGCGCTGCCGTCGGACGGCGCGATGATCGCGAAGGCGATCCGGCAGGAGCACCGCCGCCGGCGTCCGGTCCACTTCGCGACCGCCCGCGGGCTGAAGAACGTCCCCGGGCTGGGCGCGCTCGTGACCAAAGTTGGTGGCGTCGGCGCGCACCCGGCCGACATCCACCGGCTCCTGTTCGACGAGCGTCAGCTGGTGCTCACGTTTCCCGAGGGTCCGGCGGCGACCCGCAAGACGATCGACAAGCGCTACCGCCTGCGGAGCTTTCGTGGCAGCTCGTTTCCCGGGTGGGCGATCGGCGCGCGGGTGCCGATCGTTCCCGTAGCCGTGCTGGGGGCAGAGGAGGCGGCGCCGGTGCTGGCGCGGGTAGGGCCGCCGCGCCGGCTCGGGCGGCTGACGCAGCTCCCGATGTCGCCCGGGATCCCGCTGCCGGCGAAGTTTCGGATCAGGTTCCTCGAGTCGGTCTTGACCGAGGATCTCGACCCCGCCGACCGGGCGCTGACGCGGGCGATCACTGACGATGTCCGGGCGCTGGTGCAGGAGAACCTGCTAGAGATGGTCGCCGGGCGTCGGAGCGTGTGGCTCGGTTGATCGCGGTCCACCGACCGAAGCCGAACCGCCGGCCCGGTCACCAACGAAGATGGATACGCGCCGCATCCTGATCGCCGGGCTCTCTTCCCACGCGGGAGGGCGGCTGGCGCAGACGCTGGAGCGAGCGCCGCAGGTGCAGGCGATCGTCGGGATCGACACGGATGACCCGCGGCACGAGTTGAATCGGACGGAGTTCGTGCGGGTCGACACCGAGCCGGGGCTGGTGCGGCGGATCATCGCCGCGGCCGCGATCGACACGGTGATCGAACCGCGCGACACCGCGGCGCAGACGCGAACGGCGGCCGGCGCCGGTGAGCTCGGCACCGCCGGGCTGCTGGCGGCCTGCGAGGCCGCGGACTCGCCGGTGCGCAAAGTGGTGATCAGGTCCTCGGCGCACTACTACGGGTTCGAGCCCGACTCGCCGGCATTCTGCTCGGAGGCACTCGAGCGGGCGCGCCCGCCGCGGACGCCGCTCGAGCGGGCGGTCGTGCAGACGGAGGCGGCCGCGGCCGAGTTCGCCGCGCGCAATCCCGCGATCACGGTCACCGTGCTCCGGATCGCCGACGCGATCGGAGACGGCCTGCGGACCCCGCATCTGGTGCTGCTCGGGCTGCCGGCGGTGCCCGCGATGCTCGGCTTCGATGCCCGCTGGCAGTTCATCCACGATGACGATGTGATCGGGGTCCTGGCGCACGCGGCCCGTAAAGACATCCCGGGCACGTACAACGCCGCCGCCGACGGCGTGCTGACGCTGTCCGAGATCGTCTCGCTGCTCGGCAAGCCGCTGCTGCCGATCCTGCCTCCGTGGGGTACCGGGTTCACGGCCGCCCAGCTGCGCCGTCTCGGCCTTCCGATCCCGCTCGAGCTGGTCGGTCAGCTGCGGTTCGGGCGGGGGCTCGACAACCGGCGCCTGAAGGCGACCGGATACTCATACCGCTACACGACCCGCGAGGCGGTGCTGAAGCTGCGAGCGCAGCAGCGACTGAGGCCGCTGCTCGGCGCCGGCGAGGACTCCTACCGCTACGAGCGGGACGTGGAGGAGTTCCTGCGTCGCAGCCCCAGTGTCCGGCCCGCCGGCGACGGCGAGGCCGGCCCGAGGCGGCCCCGGGCGGCCGGCGCGCAGCCGGCGCCGGGGCCCGGAGTCGACTGGTACGAGGAGCTCACCGCCGGCGAGGTGATCGAGATCAGCTCGTCGCTGGATCTCGAATCGCTGGCGCAATTACGCCGCTATGAGGCCACGCACAAGGCCAGAGCCGCCGTTCTCGATGCACTTGACCTGAATCTCGAGCGCAAGCGAAGATCCGGATCGCAAATATGAAAATAGTGTTGCAATCCCTGCAGCGCCCGCGGTCGCGGCAGGGTTTCGCGGCTTGGCCTTGTAAGATGCTGTCCGGGTGACGCTGCGTGGCGAATGTTTCGTATCTGCAGACAGGTCGGGCTGAGCGCTCTGGGGGGCGGTTCGGACGGCGCACGAGCGCCAGCGGGAACCGCCACCGGGGACGCTATGTGGCCGGCGGCGTGCTGCTGGGCGCGCTCGCGCTGGTCCTGATCGCCGGCCTGTTGCTGTTGACTTCGCAAGCGAGCCTCACGACCGACCCGGTCGCGCTCGCGAAGATCAACCTGCCGCTCGGCGGCGGCAAGATCAACGGCGTCTCCGCGATGCGCGTCAAGGACCTCCGGACCGTGCCGGTGGTGCTGAAGGACGACAAGATCTACCTCGTCGGCCGGATCCCGGCCGGGGAGCAGGTTCAGGTCAACGCGGTCGTCACGCGGCCGGGCTCGGTCTCGTGGTTGACCGGCAAGACCGAGCGCCTGAAGCTGACGGTGACGGCGCCGACCGCGGACCTGAGCTCCCACTACCTGACCGTCCCGGCCGGCGCGACGCTCAAGCTTCACTTCCAGCAGCCGATCGCGATGTACGAGTACGGCCTCCCGAACGAGCCGCTGCACCGCGTGGTCCTGAGCTCGCCGCAATCGGAGATCACGCTGCCACGGACCGCCTCGGCGGGATCGATCGCGATCGCCGCGCAGGTGCGGACGTGGGAGAACTCGGGCACCGGTGTCGTGAGCTTCTTCCCGGCCGGCGCCGCCGCGATCGCGCAGGCGCTGCCGCTGCCGGGCTCGAAGATCACGCCGACGACGAAGATCACGCTGACCTTCAACCGTCCCGTGTCGAGCGTGCTGGGATCCAACCGGCTGCCGCCGGTGTCGCCGAGCACGACCGGCTCGTGGCACACCCTGAACAGCCACACGATCGAGTTCCAGCCGACCGGATACGGCTATGGCCTGGCCGCCAACGTCTCGATCGCGCTTCCGAGCGGCGTCCGGCTGGTGGGTGGTCAGCAGTCGGGCTCGGCGAGCAGCGCAAACTGGACCGTTCCGGGCGGGTCGTCGCTGCGCCTCCAGGAGCTCCTGGCAGAGCTCCACTACCTGCCGCTCGACTTCAACGCCCACACCCCCGTGCCGCTGAGCGCGACCGCGCAGGAGAACGCGGCCGTCAACCCGCCGGCCGGCAAGTGGAACTGGCGCTACGGGAACGTGCCTAGTGAGCTGACCAGCATGTGGGCGCCGGGGACGTTCGGGACGATGACCAAGGGCGCGCTGATGGCGTTCGAGAACGATCACAACATGACGCCCGACGGGGTCCCGGGGCAAGCCCAATGGCGCGCGCTGATCGACGCCGTGATGGCCAAGCAGACGTCCTCGTTCGGGTACACGTTCGTGTCCGTCAGCGAGGGCAGCCCCGAGACCGAGAGCACGTGGCACAACGGCAAGAGCGTCGTCTCGGGCCTCGTCAACACCGGCATCCCCGGAGCCGCGACCGCCCAGGGTGTGTACCCCGTGTTCGAGCACGCGCTGTCGGTGACGATGAGCGGCACCAACCCGGATGGCAGCACCTACTCCGATCCAGGCGTCCCATACGTCAGCTACTTCAATGGCGGAGACGCGCTGCACGGCTTCATCCGCGGCTCCTACGGCTCCCCCCAGAGCCTCGGCTGTGTCGAGATGCCCTACAGCGAGGCCTCGTCGGTGTATCCGTATACGCCGATCGGGACGCTCGTCGACGTCAGCTGACGCGCCGTAGGCAGGCAACCGCGGACCCGCGGCGAATAGCCACGAGGCGCGATGCAAAAGCTCGAGGCACCTGAGATCAGCGAGCTCTGGCGCGCGGCGCTCGGCGCCTTCGACGAGGACCTGCGGCGTCGTGCCGTGGGCGCCAAGACCCGGACTGCGTATGCGATCGACACGGCGCAGTTCGCCGCCTGGGCGAGCTCGCGCGAGCTCGAGCCGGCGGCGGTCGAGATCCGGTCCCTGCGCCGCTACGCGGCCGGGCTGTCAGAGCGCGGACGATCGCCGGCCACCGTGGCGCGTAAGCTGGCGGCCCTGCGCGGGCTGTTCCGGACGCAGGTCGAGCTTGGCCTGCGGACGGACAATCCGGCCGAGCTGCTGAGCTCGCCGAAACGGCCGCAGCGGCTTCCGCGCGTGCTCAAGGCGGCCGAGGTCTCGAGCCTGCTCGACTCGATCCCCGCCACCACGCCGCTGGAGCTCCGCGACCGGGCGCTGTTCGAGCTCGCGTACGCGTCGGGACTGCGTGCCGAGGAGCTGGTGTTGCTCGATCTGGACTCGGTGCAGTTCGATTCCGAGACGGTGCGGGTCGAGGGCAAGGGCGGCAAGACGCGCATCGTCCCTGCCGGGGAGCACGCGCTGAGGGCGCTCGAGCGGTACCTGCTCCGAGGCCGTCCGGCGCTCGACACCGACCGCGACCGGGCGCTGTTCCTGTCCAAGTCGGGCCGGCGCCTGAGCACCTCCGACATCCGACGGCGGCTGCGGGTGTGGGCCCGCCACGCCGCGGCCCAGGCCCGAATCGCGCGCCACGGAGCGGGCGGCGCGCAGCTGTCCGACGCCCATCCGCACGCCCTTCGCCACTCGTTCGCGACCCACCTGCTCGAAGGCGGCGCCGACCTCAGGGCGATTCAGGAGCTGCTCGGGCACGCGAGCATCTCGACGACTCAGGTCTACACTCGGGTAGAGTCGGCGCGCCTCAGGTCGACTTATGCTCGCGCTCATCCCCGCGCGTAGTGACCGAATCACGGGGAACGAAGTGGAAACAAACGTCAAAGCGATCGAGCTGCAGGACCTTTGGAGCCGGTATAAGGCCTCCGGGGACGAACGCGCTCGCGAGCGGCTGGTCGTGGCCTACTCGCCGCTGGTGAAGTACGTCGCCGGGCGGATGAGCTCGGGGCTGCCCGCGCACGTCGAGGAGGCGGACCTGATCTCGTACGGGCTCGGAGGCTTGATCTCCGCAATCGGACGTTTCGATCTATCGCGGGAGATCAAGTTCGAGACCTACGCGATCACCCGGATCCGCGGCGCGATCATCGACGAGCTGCGGACGCTCGACTGGGTGCCGCGCTCGGTCCGGGCGCGGGCTCGCGAGATCGAGCGGGTCAACATGAAGCTCGAGGCGCGCTTCCAACGGGCCCCGACCGACGAGGAGATGGCGAGCGAGCTGGCGATCTCGGTCGAGGACTTTCACGACTCGCTGCTGCAGATCTCCAACTCCACGATCGTCGCCCTCGACGAGCTCTGGAGCGTCTCGGACGCGACCGGCGATCAGGTCTCGCTGCTGGACACGCTCCCTGACCGCGGCGCGCCCGACCCACAGCTGCTCGTCGACCAGTCCGAGCTGCGCGACCGGATCGCGGACGCGATCGCCGCGCTGCCGGAGCGCGAGAAGCTCGTCGTCGCCCTCTACTACTACGAGAACCTGACGCTGCGGGAGATCGGCGAGGTCCTCGGGGTGACCGAGTCCCGCGTCTCGCAGCTGCACACCAAGGCGGTGCTGCGGCTGCGCTCGAAGCTCGCCGGCGAACTCGATTAGAGGTATGTGGCTGGGGCGCATGCGCCCCAGCCCGGCGGCGCGCATGCGCGCCGCCGCGGAGGCGCGCATGCGCGTCTCCGTCCCCGTGATGGGCCGCGGTCGATTTGTCCTCTCCTAGGGGACAAATCGACCACAGCCCCCGGTCGAGGCCCGCCGGCGACAAAGTTGTAAGGTCGCCTTTCCGTACACCGAAGGAGAGGAGACAGGTATGCACAAGCCCGCGGATCGCATCCGGAACGTGGCGCTCGTCGGCCACCGCGGCAGTGGCAAGACGTCCCTGCACGAAGCCCTGCTGTTCCAAGCCGGCGCCGTCAACCGGCTCGGAACGGTCCCGGACGGAACCACCGTCTCGGATTCGGATCCCGACGAGAAGTCCCGCCAGATGTCGATCTCCGCGGCGCTGAGCTCGTTCGAATGGCAGGACCGCAAGGTCAACCTGCTCGACACCCCGGGCGACTCGAGCTTCGTCGCCGATGCCCTCGGGGCGCTGCGCGTCTGCGAGTCGGCCGTGTTCGTCATCAACGGCGTGATGGGAGTCGAGGTCCACACTTCCCGCCTGTGGCAGCGCGCCGCCGAGCTCGACATCGCGCGCCTGCTGTTCGTCAACATGCTCGACCGCGAGCGGGCCGATTTCTTTCGCGCGCTCGACTCGCTGAAGTCGGCGTTCGGCCAGCACGTGGTGGCGACCGCGATCCCGATCGGCTCGGAGCACGAGGTCAGAGGCGTGATCGACCTGGTCGACATGAAGGCCTACCAGTACGACGGCGCCGGACGCGACAACTGCCGCGAGGTCCCGGTCCCCGATGAGCTCCAGGCGCAGGCCGAGGAGTACCGCGAGAAGCTGATGGACGAGGTCGCCGAGAACTCAGACGCGCTGATGGAGCGCTACCTGGACGGCGAGGAGATCTCGCACGAGGAGATCGTTGTGGCGCTGAAGGACGGCACCAACCACGGGGCGCTGTTCCCCGTCACGTGCGGCGTCGCGACCCACAACATGGCCACCAACCGCCTCCTGGACGCGATCGTCGACGACCTTCCCTCGCCGGTCAAGCACGGCGGGCTGAAGGTCGGCGAGGTGACGCTCGAGCCGGTCGAGGACAAGGAGCTGTTCGCCTACGTGTTCAAGACCCGCGCGGACCCGTTCGCCGGCCGGATCAACCTGTTCCGCGTCTACCAGGGCGTGATGAAGCAGGACTCGCAGCTGCTCAACACCCGTACGCACAACAAGGAGCGGGTCGGACAGCTCGTGACCTTCGAGGGCAACCAGACCGGCCACGCGACCGAGTTCGGTCCGGGCGACATCGGCGCGGTCGCGAAGCTCAAGGAGACGAAGGCCGGTGACTGGCTCGCGTCACGCGACGAGCCGATCGAGATGCCGTCGGTCAAGCTGCCGGCCGCGGTGATGGCGTTCGCGGTCGAGCCGAAGAGCAAGGGCGACGAGGACAAGGTGTTCAGCGCCCTGCGCCGGCTGCAGGAGGAGGACCCGACGATCGATCTGCACCGCGACCCCCAGACCGGCGAGCAGATCGTCGCCGGGCTCTCGCAGGTCCACGTCGAGGTCACGGTCGAGCGGCTCAAGTCCCGCTTCGGCGCCGAGGTCAACCTGAAGCCGCCGCGGGTGCCCTACCAGGAGACGATCCGCAAGGCCGCCAAGGCCCACGGCCGCCACAAGAAGCAGACCGGCGGTCGCGGCCAGTTCGGGGACTGCCACATCGAGATCGAGCCGCTCGAGCCGGGCGACGGGTTTGAGTTCGTCAACGCGATCAAGGGCGGCGTGATCCCGACCGGCTTCATCCCCGCTGTCGAGAAGGGCGTGCTCGAGGCGATGCAGGAGGGCGTCGTCGCCGGCTACCCGGTCAAGGACGTCCGCGTGCGCCTCTACGACGGCTCCTACCACACGGTCGACTCATCGGAAATGGCGTTCAAGGTCGCCGGCTCGCTGGCGATGAAGCAGGCGCTCGAGCAGGCCACGCCGGTGCTGCTGGAGCCGATCATGCTGGTGACCGTCAATGTCCCGGAGGACGCCGTCGGCGACGTGATCGGCGACCTGAACTCCAGGCGCGGGCGGCCGCTCGGAATGGAGCCCGTCGGGGCCGGAATGACCGAGGTCAAGGCTGAGGTGCCGATGTCCGAGATGCTCTCCTACGCGCCTGACCTGCGCTCGATCACCGGTGGCCAGGGCGAGTTCTCGATGGAGTTCCTTCGCTACGAGGAGGTCCCCGCCCACCTCGCCGGCAAAGTCGTCGACGAGGCGCGCGCCGAGAAGGACGCGGTCAAGGCTTAGTCGCCGTCTTGGCCGCTGCGATACCCTCGGGAACCGTGACTACCAGGTCGATACGGACGACGGACGCGTCAACGAGCTGCGACGTGTGTGGCCGCACGCTGCTGCGCGGCGAGCGGGCGGAGATCTACCTCAACGGCGGCGCGCGCCGGTCGGTGTGCGAGCTGTGCACCTCGCGCGCGCTGCAAGAGGGGTGGATCCGCGAGGGCACGATGCCGGCGTACGACACCGGCGATGATCGGCCCGAGCGGCGACGATCGCTGCTCGGCCGGCTGCGGGGGCGCCGCGACGCCCGCGCCGCCGACGCGCGCGCGAGCGCGCCGGAGGAGTACGAGGACCCGTCGTGGTCGGATGGCCTCGCCGCTCCCGTTCAGGCCCCGGTCCCCGCCCGCCGTCGCGAGCCGCGCCGCGAGCCCCGTCACGTCCACGCGGTGCCCTCCAGCGCCGAGCACAAGGTGTCCTCGGCGGTCGACCTGTTCAACTCCTCCGAGCACCGCCGGACGGTCGCCGGCGTCGCCCGCTCGCTGGGGTTGCCCGATGCGTCGGTGCTGCCGGCCGACAGCCACCCGAGCATGGTCAACATCGTCGTCTCCTGGGAGCTGTGCTGGTACCGCTACGAGGTCGATCTGTCCGATGATCAGCCGGCGGTCCGGGTCGCGGCGCAGGGCTACGAGCTCGATGAGCTCAGCGACGACGAGCGCGCGCCGAACGCGTCCGCGGACGAGCACGGAAGGCTCGAGCTGGCCGGCTGAGCGGCCCCGCCTGGACGCAAGTTCGATATCAATCGATCGAGTCGCTTCACTAGCATCCTTGTCGTGATCTACTGCGTAGTTCCCGAGGTTCTCGCCGACGAGTTGTTGGACAAGCTGACCAGCTACTACGCCGATGACCCGAACGTGACGGTCATCGTCGACCGCCGGCAGGCCGAGCGCCGGGATCCCGACTCAGCCGCGGGCGGCAAGCGCGAGGTGCGGGATCGCCGCCGCGCGCGGGTGGCCGGCGAGTTTCCGGAACTGGCGAGCGAGTGACGGTGACGGTCCACGTCGACGGCGGCGCCAGAGGGAACCCCGGACCGGCAGCGATCGGGGTGGTCGTGTCGGGCGCCGACGGCGAGGTGCTGGAGGAGGTCGGCGAGACGATCGGCGTCGCGACCAACAACGTCGCCGAGTACCGCGCGCTGCTGCGCGGGCTTCAGCTCGCGGGCGCGCACGGCGCCCGCGAGGTCGAGATCGTCAACGATTCCGAGCTCGTCGCCCGGCAGCTGACCGGCGCCTACAAGGTCAAGCATCCGTCGATGAGGCCGCTGCACGCGGAGGCGATCTCCGCGCTGCGCGCGTTCGACGGCTGGAAGATCCGAACCGTTCCGAGGGGCCAGAACGCCCGTGCCGACGCGCTCGTGAACGCCGCGCTCGATGGTGTTTCGTAGCCTCGTTCCCGAGGGTAGGACCATCCCGTGAGCGTCGTCGATGCCGCACGGCGCCTGGTCGAGCACCGCACCGGCCACCCCGTGATCACGGTCTACCTGGACCTCGATCCGGAGCAGTTCGCGACGCCGGGTGCGCGTGCCTCCCAGGTCGGCTCGCTGGTCGATCGAGGCGGTCGCGAGATCGACGCCGATCCGAGCTTCGGGCACGAGGAGCGCGTTGCCCTGCGCGGGGATCTGGCGCGCATCAGCTCCTACCTGCTGTCTCGCGAACCGCCGTTCAAGGGCGCCCGGGCGCTCGCGGTGTTCTGCGCCAGCCGCGACGGGCTGTTCGAAACCGTGCAGCTGCTGCGGCCGATCGAGGGCCGGGTGGTGATCAGCCGCAGTCCATACGTGGAGCCGATGCTGGCCGTTGGGGAGGACCGCAACTGGTGCGTGGTCCTGGTCAGCCGCCGCACGGCGCGCGTGCTGGAGGGGCCCGCCGATCGCCTCGAGGAGGTCGCGCACGTCGAGGATGACGTGTCCGGACAGCAGGAGCAGGGCGGCCTGTCCCAGGCCAACTACGAGCGCAGCGTCGAGCAGGAGGTCGACGCCCACCTGCGCGGCGTCGCGGCGCTGCTCGAGCGGCGCCGGCGCCGCAGCCCGTTCGACGGGCTGGTGCTCGGCGGCCCGCACGAGGTCGTGCCGCGGCTGGCGGCCGTGCTGCCCGAGGAGCTGAAGGCGCTGGCGTCGGACCGGCGGCTCGACGTCGACGTCGGCGCCGCCACCAGGGAGCAGGTCCGCCGGGCGATGGCCGCGCTCGTTCAGGACGATGACCGGCGCCGCGAGCGCGAGGCGCTGGATCGGCTCGCGTCGGGGATCGGGACCGGCGGCCGGGCGGCGGGGGGGCCACAGCAGACCGTCGAGGCGCTGAACGAGCGACGGGTCCAGACGCTGCTGCTGGCGCCCGACTTCGACCGGCCGGCCAAGCGCTGCTCGCGCTGCGGGCTGCTGGCGCTCGGAGGCGACGGCGGCTGTCCGGTCGACGGCAGCCGGCTCGAGCACGTCGAGCATCTGCGGGAGGCGGCGGTCGAGGCGGCGATCGTGCAGGACGCGGCCGTGATGATCGTCAGCCACTATCCGGATCTGGGGCCGTTCGAGGGCATCGGGGCGCTGCTGCGCTTCTAGTAACTCGACGACGCGCCGAACATCTCGGGTAGGCGCGCGGCCAGGGCGAAGTCGCCTGTCAGCGAGGCCCGGTTGGTGAGCAGCGGCGCCGCCGGATCCATCGTCCCGGCCGCGATCCGCACGAAGTCCGCGAGCTGGAAGCGGAGCGTCAGCGCCGCGCCCGACGCGGCGCCCGGGCGGGCGCTCGCGTGTCCGTCGAGGACCTCGATCGTCCACGCGACGGTCGCCTCGCCGGTCGCCGGGCGCTCGAGCTCGTACACGATCCGTCCCTGGAAGCCGGCCGCGGCGTCGGGTTCGAACCCCCGCACCATCCCCGCGAACATCGCCTTCTGCGCTAGCGGGGACCCGAACCGGCGCTCGACCTTCTCGTCGCTCGCGTCGCGCACGAGCCGCGCGAGCACCGCCACGACGCCTTCACGGGTCGCCTGCTTCGCCTGGTCGAGCGCCAGCTGGGCCAACTCGCGCGGCGGCGGGGTGGCGCTGTGACGGTGGGCGCGCGCGAGCTCGGCCTGTTCGTCGATCACGTACGGCGAGCCGAGCGTCCGGGGCGGGCCGCGCCGGGCCAGCGCCGCTTGCACGGCGCCTGCCAACCGCTCGGCCTTGGCCGACTCCCGCTGCTCGCGCCCCTCGGCGAAGCGGGGCATGACCCGCTCGGCGAACAGCTCGAGCGACTCGCAGATGTGCTCGTGGCGGTTCCGGCCGGACTGGATCACGAAGATCAGCTGGTCGACGCCGGCCTGCTCGTAGCGCGCGACCAGGTCGCTGACCTGCTCGGGCGAGCCGATCGCGCCGCGCAGGGACCCGAGCCCCTCCTGCAACAGCCGCATGCCAAGCGGAGCCTGGTCGGGGCGCACGATCTGGCGGGCGAACCCCGTCTGGTCGCGGCGGCGCTCGAACTCGGCCCACACGTCGGTCACCCCCGGCGAGTGCTCGCCCATCCCGTAGTAGTGCGCGAGCGAGTAGCCGAAGAAGTGCGCGCCATCGATCCCGCGCTCGATCGCCTCCGTCTCGTCGGCGGCCGTCATCATCGGGAGCACGACCGCGACGTTCGGGTTGACCGCGAAGGCGGCCGGGACGCAGTCGTCCGACCCCAGCAGCTCGTAGTACTCGCGCACCCATTTCGCCGCGTCCTCCGGTTCGATGAACGAGAACGACAGGGCGCCGATCCCGTTGCGCGCCGCGAGATGGATCGTCTCGCGGCGGCTGCACGCCACCCATACCGGAGGATGGGGCTTCTGCAGCGGCTTCGGGATCACGTTGCGCGGCGGCATCTGCACGGTGTCGCCGTCGAGCCCCGCGAACGGCTCCTCGACGAACATCCTCGTAATCGTGTCGAGCGCCTCGGCCCACAGCTGGCGCTTGTGCTCGCGCGGGATCTCGAACCCGCCCAGCTCCGCGGCCGAGCTCGACTCGCCGGTGCCGAACTCGACCCTGCCGCCCGAGATCAGATCGAGCGTCGCCAGGCGCTCGGCGACCCGGGCCGGGTGGTTGACCTGCGGCATCACGTTGACGATCCCGTGGCCGAGGCGGATCTGCTTGGTGCGCTGCGAGACGGCGGCCAGAAACACCTCCGGTGCCGACGAGTGCGAGTACTCCTCCAGGAAGTGGTGCTCGACCTCCCACACGTAGTCGATTCCGAGCCGGTCGGCAAGCTCGATCTGCTCGAGCGTGTCGCGCAAGAGCCTCGATTCGCTGTCCGGCGACCAGGGCCGGGGAAGCTGGTGTTCGTAGAAGATCCCGAACCGCATCGGGCCCGATGTTATGGGAGGGGGTGGTGGGCTGGCGGGGGGCGTGGTGGCGGCGGGGCTGGGCGGGGCGTGTGGTGGTGGCGGCGTGTGGCGGTGGCGGGGCGGGGTGTGTGGTGGTGGCGGGCGTGTGGCGGTGTGGGCTGGCGTGGCGGGGCGTATGGCGGTGGCGGGCGTGTGGCGGTGCCGGGGCGGGGCGGACGGTTGGGGACAGCCCGTGTTAGCGCTAACACGCTCGGACCCGGCCTCCGGGTTGGGCCGCTGTCAGGACTCCGGCGCTACGACCTGCTCAAAATCCCAAATCGGCTGGGCGGTCCGCGATTCGGGAAGTTGAGCACGACAGTCATGCTCAATTTCCCAAATCGCCCGAGTCGGATTTGGTTTGGGCTCTTCAGCAGGTCCGTATGCGGTGCATCGCGGTCCCCGGCTGCCGGCGCGGCTTGGCGCGGCCCGGCGCCGCCAGCCGCCCCGCCCTTCCCGGCGCCGCCACCTGCCCCGCCCTTCCCGGCGCCGCCACCTGCCCCGCCCTTCCCGGCGCCGCCACCTGCCCCGCCCTTCCGGCGCCGCCACCTGCCCCGCCCTTCCCGGCGCCGCCAGCCGCCCCGCCCTTCCCGGCGCCGTTTCCCGCCTCACCTCGCCCTAACCCGGTGAAAACGACCGCTCAAAGCCCTCGGCCCCGCCACCCCGTCCGCCACACCAAAGCCCCCGCCACTCCGCCCTCCGATAACCTCCACGCCGTGAGCGACGCCCTGATCGAGTTGACCGAACGGCTGACCGAAACCGCCGAGCGGCTTCGGGCCGGGGAGCTCGAGCCCGATGCAACGCTGGCGCTGATCGAGGAGTGCGCGCGCCTGGCCGCCGAGGCGAGCGCCGAGGTCGACAAGCGCGCACGGGCCGCGCTCGAGCCGCTGCCGGACCTTCCCGGCCAGCTCCCGCTGCCCGCCGCGTAAGTGGCCGTGGTGCCGTCTGGCAGCGCTGGGCGGACGGGTGCGGCTGGCGCCGGGTATCCCGACCACTTCCGAACCCAGGTAGAGCGCTACCTGGAGTCGTTGCGATTCTCCGATGAGCCGGCGTCGGCCGGGCTCGAGCAGGCGATGCGCTACTCGCTGCTGGCTGGCGGCAAGCGGATCCGGCCGGTGCTGGCGCTGGCCACGGCGCAGGCGATCGGGCGGCCGCCCGCTTGGGTGCTGCCCCTGGCGGGCGCGATCGAGCTGATCCACACGTATTCCCTGATCCATGACGATCTGCCGGCGATGGACGACGACGACATGCGGCGCGGCCAGCCGACTTGCCACCGGGCGTTCGGGGAGGACGTCGCGATCCTGGCCGGCGATGGGCTGTATGCGGAGGCGTTTGCGCTGCTGCTCTCGCGCCAGGAGGGAGAGCCCGCGAACGTGCTCGCGGCGGCGCGGGAGCTGGCGAGGGCGACCGGCGTGCGGGGGATGGTCGGGGGCCAGTATCTCGACGTGGCGGAGAGCGCCCCGCCGGGCCTGTCGGGGCTGCGACGGCTGCACGAGCTGAAGACCGGCCGCCTGATCGGGGCGAGCGTCGGATGCGTGCTGCTGCTCGCCGGTGGGTACGAACCTGACACAATCTCGTTTTTTCGCACCTTTGCAAGCGAGCTGGGCGTGCTGTTCCAGATTGTCGATGACATCCTCGACGTGACCGGAAGTCAAGACACGCTCGGAAAGCAGCAGGGGAGCGACGAGCGGTTGGGAAAGCGAACCTACGTGACCGAGTTCGGTCTGGAGGGAGCGCGGAGGCTGGCCGGCGAGTCACACGACCGGGCTCGCGCCGCGCTCGCGCAGGCGGCGCCGCTCGGAGCCACCGAGCTCGAGCAGATCACCGACTTCATCGCAACCCGAACCTACTAACGGATGCCATCACTCCTCCAAAGCATCGACAAGCCACAAGATCTTCATGTCCTCACGGATGAGGAGCTGCAAGCGGTCGCACAGGAGGTGCGCGAGCACATCATCAACACGGTGGGGGAGATCGGGGGTCACTTCGGCGCCAATCTCGGCACCTGCGAGATCGCGGTCGCGCTGCACTCGCTGCTCGATTCGCCCCGCGACAAGATCCTCTGGGACGTCGGACACCAGGCGTATCCGCACAAGGTCCTGACCGGCCGTCGCGACCAGCTGCAGACGATCCGCAAGTACGAGGGGCTGGCGCCATTCTGCGCGATGCACGAATCCGAGCACGACGTGATGGGCGCGGGCCACGCCTCGACGGCGATCGGCTACGCGGTCGGGATCAAGGAGGCGATGCGCCGCGGCCACGCCGAGGATGCCCACGTGGTGGCGGTCGTCGGCGATGGCGCGATGACCGGCGGCGTCGCGTTCGAGGCGGTCCATCAGGCCGGCGGCGAGGGCACTCCGATCGTCGTGTTGCTGAATGACAACGGGATGTCGATCGCGCCCAACGTCGGCGCGTTGTCGCGGTACTTCAATCGCATCCGTCTGAACCCCAAGCTGTGGCACGCGCGGGAGGATCTCGAGGGTGGGCTGACGAAGCTGCCGGTCGGGATCGGGGTCGCGTTCGAGCGCTTGGGCCCGCACGTCAAGGAGTCGCTGAAGGCGTTCTGGGCTCCCGGGCTGTGGTGGGAGGAGCTCGACTTCGCCTACATGGGCGTCATCGACGGACACGACGTCCGTGCGCTCAGGCGCGCGCTTCGAGAGGCGCTGGCGGCCGGCCGGCCGGTGGTGGTCCACTGCGCGACCGTCAAGGGCAAGGGCTTCGCGCCGGCCGAGGAGGGCGGCCTCGAGGGGATGGAGAAGTGGCACGCCGCCAAGCCGAACTCGATCGCCAACGGCGCCCCGGCAGCCTCTTCCAAGGTCCGTGCCAAGCCCGCGCCGCCGCAGTACACCGAGGTGTTTGGCAACGCGCTGGTCGCCGAGTGTCGCCGGGACGAGCGCGTGATCGGGATCACCGCTGCGATGAACTCGGGCACGGGGCTCAACATCCTCCAGCGCGAGCTCCCCGAGCGCTACTACGACGTCGGGATCGCCGAGCAGCAGGCGGTGCTGTTCGCCTCCGGGCTGGCCCTGCAGGGCTGCAAGCCGGTCGCCGCGATCTACTCCACGTTCCTGCAGCGCGCCTATGACCAGATCGTCCACGACGTCTGCCTGCAGCGCCTGAACGTGGTATTCGCGATGGATCGCGCAGGGCTCGTCGGCGATGACGGCCCGACCCACCATGGCGCGTTCGACATCGCGTACCTGCGGTGCCTGCCGAACATCGTGCTGATGGCGCCGCGCGAGGAGGCGATGCTGGTCCACATGCTGCGAACCGCGCTGCTGTACGACGACGGTCCGGTCGCGCTGCGCTACCCGCGCGGCTCCGGGCTCGGCGTGAGCCTCCCGAAGCATCCCGAGCCGATCGAGATCGGGACCGGCGAGATCCTCCGCGAGGGCGCCCGCGTGGCGCTGCTCGGGTACGGGACCGGCGTCGCGAAGGCGCTCGAGGCCGCCGACATCCTCGGCGAGCGCGGGATCGTCGCGACCGTCGCCGACGCCCGGTTCGCGAAGCCGATCGACGCCGGGCTCGTGGCCCAGCTCGCCGCGGAGCACGATCTACTGGTGACGGTCGAGGAGGGGGTGCTCGCGGGCGGGTTCGGCTCGGCGGTCTGGGAGACGCTCTCGGACGCCGGGCTCGCCGCCAGGATCCTGCGCGTGGGACTCCCGGACCGGTACGTGACCCATGGCACACCGAAGCTGCTGCACGAGGAGATCGGCTTCACGGGCAAGCGGATCGCGGAACGGATCGAGGCCGCGGTCGCGGAACGCAGCGGGGTCGCGGGTTAGTTAGCGGCGCAGACGAGAACGACCCGCCGTTCTGGCGGGCCGTTCCCGAGAGGAGAGATACGTCTGCGATTGATCGCCTGGAATAAGCCTGAGTGAGCCATCTTGGCGGCCACGCGGGGCCGGTGACTGTGAAATCGGTCACGTTCTGTACGCGCCCCGGAGGATCGGTTCACGTACCTTTGGCGCTCACATGAAGCGGGTACGTCTCGATAGCCTCCTTTCGCAGCGGGGCCTGTTTGCGTCGCGGTCGCGCGCGGCGGCGTCAGTCCTGGCCGGGGACGTCCTGCTGCTGCCGGAACGACGGCGAGCGGAGAAGCCTGGCCAGCTGGTCCCCGAGGACGTGGAGCTGGAGGTCACCCGGGCTCCGGCGTTCGTCTCGCGCGGGGGAACCAAGCTCGCGAACGCGCTCACGACGCTGGGCCTCGAGGTCGCCGGCCGTCACGCGCTCGATCTGGGCGCATCGACGGGCGGCTTCACCGACTGCCTGCTCCAGCGAGGTACGGCGCACGTGGTGGCGGTTGACGTCGCCTACGGCGAGCTGGACTGGCGGCTGCGATCGGATTCGCGGGTGACGGTGATCGAGCGCAGGAACGCCCGCTCGCTGCCTGCCGACGAGCTCCCGTACGCGCCCGACCTGATCGTGATCGACGTCTCGTTCATCTCGCTGACGAAGGTGCTTCCGGCCGCGATCGCCTGCGCGGCGGAGCGGTTCGACTGCCTGGCGCTGGTCAAGCCCCAGTTCGAGGTCGGGCGCGAGCAGCTCGGTAAGGGCGGGGTGGTGCGAGATCCGGCGTTGCGGCGCGCGGCGCTGGTGGAGGTCGGCGAGGCCGCGCGGTCGCTGGGCGCGGCCGTGTGCGGGTACGCGAGCTCGGGCCTCCCGGGGCCGAAGGGAAACCTCGAGACGTTCGTCTGGCTGGCCGAGCGGGGGCGAGACGGGGTCGACGACGTGGCGCGGGCGGCGGAAGAGGTCGAGCCGTGAACGCGCCCCGCACCGCGCCGCGCGAGGTCGAGCCGTGAACGCGCCTAGGACTGCGCCGGAGGTCGAGCCGTGAACCCGCCCCGGACCGCCACGGTGCTCACGCACCGTCGTCCGCAGGAAACGGGACCGGCGATCATCGCCCTGCTGGAGATCGCGCGGGCGGCGGGGGCCGTGCTCCGGCTCGATCCCGACGAGACCCGCAAGCACAGCCTCGAGCCGGCCGAGGGGCTGCTGCTCGACGCGCCGCTCGATCCCGACGTCGACATCTGCTTCGCGCTCGGCGGCGACGGCACGATCCTCGGCGCGCTGAGGACGTACGCCGGCACCGGGGTGCCGGTGTTCGCGGTCAACTTCGGCGAGGTCGGCTTTCTCGCGACCGTCGATCACGACCACGCCGCGGCCGGGTTCCGGTTGGCGTTCGCGGGCGAATTCGAGGTCCTGAGCCTGCCCGGCATCGCGGTCGCCGGCGCTCGCGGCCAGTGGCTCGCGATCAACGATATCTCGATGCACCGGCAGCCCGGCAAGCGTGTCGCGAACCTCGAGTACTCGATCGGATCGGACGAGATCGGCCGGGTCCGCTGTGACGGCCTGGTCGTGGCCACGCCCGCGGGCTCGACCGGGTACAACCTCGCGAACGGGGGGCCGGTGCTGGCCTGGGGGGTCGAGGGCTACGTGGTCTCGTTCATCGCGCCGCATTCGCTGACCGCGCGGGCGCTGGTCGTCGCTCCCCACGACGAGCTGACGATCGACAACTGCTCCCAGGAGGAGCCCGTCGACGTGACGGCCGACGGGCGGCCGGTGTGCGTGCTCGCGCCCTCCGAGCAGATCAGTGTCCGGTTCGTAGGCGACCAGGGCTGCCTGGCGCAGCTCCCGGACGCGACCTTCTACCAGCGGTTGCGAGAGAAGTTCGGGCGGCTGGCCTCGGCGCCGTAGGGCCCGAGCCGTCGGGCCACGTGAGGCCCGATCCGTCGGCGACGCCTGGTACACCCCTCGCGGTGCTATACGAACTGCGCGTCGAGAACCTGCTGCTGATGGAGCGCGCCGAGCTGCGCCTGGCGCCCGGCCTGAACATCCTCACCGGCGAGACCGGGGCCGGCAAGACGCTGCTGGCGCACGCGCTCGACCTGCTGCTCGGCGGCCGCGCCCGCAAGGGAATCGTGCGCCAGGGCGCGGCCGAGGCGTACGTGGAGGGCGTGTTCTCGTTCCCGGCCGGCCTTCAGCGGGGCGAGCTGATCGCCGCCGACACCGACGAGATCGTGCTCGCCAGACGGCTCTGGCCGGACGGACGCACCCGCGCCTACGTCTGCGGCCGCTCGGCGACGCTCGCCGACCTGCGCGACATCGGCAGCCAGTTGCTGTCGTTCTACGGACAGCACGAACATCGCAAGCTGATGCTCTCCGCCGCTCAGCTCGACGTGCTCGATGCCCATTGCGGCGCCTCGCAGCTCGAGCTGCGGGCCCGCGTGGGGGCCCAGTGCGAGCGCGTGCGATCGCTCGACGGGCGGGCGTCCGAGCTCGGCTCGGTGGCCGGCACGCGTGACCGGGAGCTCGACCTGCTGAGGTTCGAGCTCGACGAGATCGAGGCGGTGGCGCCGAGCGAGGAGGAGGAGCGGTCGCTCTGCGGGGAGCGAGACCGGCTTCGAAACCTGGAGACGCTCCGGGCCGGCGCGGTTGCGGGAGCGGAGGCGATCGCACCCGACACCGGCGGCGGCGTGGCGGAGGCGCTGGCGCTCGCGGCGGGCCAGCTCGAACGCGGCGCCGCGATCGATCCTCAGGTCCGGGCGCTGTCCGAGCGGCTGGACGCGCTCCGCTACGAGGCGGAGGACCTTGGCGGCGAGCTGCGCCGCTACGTGCTCGGGATCGAGGGGTCCCCGGGACGGCTCGACGAGGTCGAGGAGCGGCTGGCGCTGGTCGCGCGGCTCGAGCGCAAGCACGGCGGCTCGGTCGCGGACGTCCTGCGCCACGCGGAGCGCTGTCGGGCTCGGCTCGATGAGCTCGAGCACGCCGACGGGGCGCTCGCGGCGGTACAGACCGAGCTGGCGGCCGCGCGCGCCGAGCTCGAGTCGCTCGCGATCGAGCTGGGCGCGGCCCGCCGGCGGGCTGCGCCGGCGCTCGCGGCGGCCGTCGGCGAGCGGCTTGCCGAGCTCGCGATGCCCGACGCGCGGTTCGAGATCGAGGTGCTGCCGCGCCCGGACGGCTGCGGGCCGCGCGGCGCTGACGCGGTCGAGCTGCTGATCGCCTCGGCGGCCGGACTGCAGCTCGGGCCGCTGCGGGAGATCGCCTCCGGCGGGGAGCTCTCACGGGTGATGCTCGCGCTGCTGAGCGCGGGTCACGGCGGCGGCGGGGGCGAAGACGGCCCGTTGCTCGTGTTCGACGAGATCGACGCCGGCATCGGCGGCCACACCGCGCGTGCGGTCGGTGAGCACCTCCGCGCGCTGTCCGACGGCCGCCAGGTTCTGTGCATCACTCACCTGCCGCAGGTGGCGGCGCTCGCCGCACGCCACTTCACGATCGCCAAGGACACCTCCACGGTCCCGGCCCGGACGACGGTCAGCGCGCTCGACGGGGAGGCGGTCGTCGGCGAGCTCGTGCGGATGCTCGGCGCCGGCGAGGGCGACAAGGCGGCCAGCCGCCACGCCCGGCAGTTGCTCAAGGCGGCGTGAGGCGGCGCCGCGTCGCGTCCGCCCCGACGGGTACCTTGGAGCACGTGAACTAGACTCGACCACGAGGATCGATTGATGCCCCAAGACGTGACGCGTTTCATCTTCATCACAGGCGGCGTCGTCTCCTCGCTCGGCAAGGGAATTGCGGCGGCTTCGATCGGGCGGCTGCTGGTCGCGCGGGGGTTCGATGTTCAGCTGCAGAAGTTCGACCCGTACATCAACGTCGACCCGGGGACGATGTCGCCGTATCAGCATGGCGAGGTGTTCGTGACCGAGGACGGGGCGGAGACGGACCTCGACCTGGGCCATTACGAGCGCTTCACGGACGCCAACACGAGCCGTGCGTCGAACGTCACCGCCGGCGGGATCTACAACACCGTGATCCGGCGGGAGCGGCGCGGCGACTACCTCGGCGCGACCGTGCAGGTGGTGCCGCACATCACCGACGAGATCAAGCAGCGGATCAAGCTGATGGCCGAGGCGAGCGACGTCGATTTCGTGATCACGGAGATCGGGGGCACGGTCGGCGACATCGAGTCGCTGCCGTTCCTGGAGGCGATCCGGCAGTTCCCGGTCGATGTCGGCCGGCGCCGGTGCATGTTCATCCACCTGACCCTGGTCCCGTACATCAGCCATGCGGGGGAGCTGAAGACGAAGCCCACCCAGCATTCGGTCAACGAGCTGCGGCGGATCGGTATCGCGCCCGACATGGTGGTGTGCCGGTCGGAGTCGATGCTGTCGGACGACATCCGGCGGAAGATCGCGCTGTTCGCGAGCCTGCCCGCCCAGGCGGTGGTCTCGGCCTACGACGTCGGCGACATCTACCAGGTGCCGCTGGTGTTCCGCGAGGAAGGCGTCGACGACTTCATCCTGCACGAGTTCTTCGAGCTGGAGGCGCCAGCGCCCGACCTGAGCACCTGGGAGGCGATCACGCGCCGCGCTGGGGAGGCGACTAGTACCGTGCGAATCGCGCTGGTCGGCAAATACGTCCAGCTCGAGGATGCCTACCTGTCGGTCGCCGAGGCGCTGAAGCACTCGGGCGTGCACCACAACTGCAAGGTCGAGGTCGAATGGGTCGACTCCGAGGCGGTCACGGAGCCAGCCATGGCCGAGCGGCTCGAGGAGGTCAACGGGATCTTGATCCCGGGCGGCTTCGGCGGCCGCGGCTGGGAAGGAAAGATCCGCGCCGCGCAGATCGCGCGTGAGCACAGGATCCCGTACCTGGGCATCTGCCTCGGCATGCACGTCGCGGTCAGCGAGTTCGCGCGGCACGTCGCCGGCATGGAGGGCGCGAACTCGACCGAGATGGACCTCGAGACCCCGTTCCCGGTGATCGACCTGCTGCCCGAGCAGAAGGAGATCGCCGACATGGGCGGCACGATGCGGCTGGGGGCGGATCCCGTGAAGCTGCACGACGCGACCCGGATCCGCGAGCTGTACGACGAGCCGGTCGTGTACGAGCGCCACCGCCACCGGTACGAGGTCAACAACCACCTTCGCCGGCGGCTCGAGGCGGCCGGGCTCGTCTGCTCCGGAACCTCACCCGACGAGCGACTGGTCGAAGCGATCGAGCTGCGGCGCGACGTCCACCCGTTCTACGTCGCCTCCCAGTACCACCCGGAGTTCAAGTCGCGGCCCGAGCGCCCGGCGCCCCTGTTCAGGGAGTTCGTCGGCGCGGCGCTCGCGCATGCCGACCCACTGGTGGTCACCGAGGTGTTCGCCCACGCCGAGCCGCCCGCCGCGGCGCCGTGAGGCGCGCCACCGACGCCGAGCGCGAACGCCTCCAGGAGACCTTCACCGCCCTGTGCAGGATCGAGAGCCCGTCGGGCCATGAACGCGCCTGCGCGGATTGGGTGACGGCGGAGCTGCGCTCGCTTGGGCTCGAGGTGCAGGAGGACGACGCCGGCGCCCAGGCCGGTTCGGACGCCGGCAACCTCTTGGCGCGGATCCCCGGATGCACGCCGCACAGCATGCTGCTGTGCGCGCATCTGGACACGGTGCCACCGACCGCTCCGATCGAGCCCACGGTCCTCGACGGCGGGTTCGAGAACGCCAACGACGGCATCCTCGGGGCCGACAACAAGACCGCGGTGGCGGTGATTGTGGAGCTGGCGCGGCGGATCACCGCCGCCAAGGGCCCTCCCGCGATCGGGCTCGAGCTCCTGTTCACCGTCTGCGAGGAGACATCGCTGGCGGGCTCGAGCGCGTTCGACATCAGCACGCTGGGCAGCGCGTTCGGGTTCGTGTTCGACCACGCCACGCCGATCGGCGAGATCGTCCTCGCCTCGCCGACCCATTACCGGATCGTCGGTGAGTTCCACGGCCGCGCCGCCCACGCCGGCGTCCGACCCGAGGACGGCCGCAGCGCGATCGCGGCCGCCGCCCGGGCGATCGCCGCGATGCGGCTCGGCCGCCTCGACGCGGACAGCACCGCCAACGTCGGCACGATCGAGGGCGGCACGGCGATCAATGTCGTGCCGGAGCGCTGCCGGGTCGTCGGCGAGGTGCGCAGTTTCGACGATGCACGCGCGGAGGCGCTCGCAACCGAAATGATCGATCATCTCCAGGATGCGGCGAACGAGTCCGAGTGCGATCTGGACGTGATCGTCACGCGGATGTTCGCCGGCTACCGGATCCGGCCGCGCGCCCGCCAGGTGGTGATCGCCGAACGCGCCCTGCGCGAGTGCGGATACGAGCCGACGCACATCGCATCCGGCGGCGCGTCGGATGCGAACTCGTTTCAGGCGGCTGGGTTCCCGTGCACGAATCTGGCTGACGGCACCGAGCGCAACCACGAGCCCGGCGAACGGGTCAGCGTCGACGCGCTGGAGGGGATGTTCGAGGTCGCGATCGCGCTCGTCGACGAGGCGGCCCGCGCCGAGGACAGCTCCGGATGACCCTGGACCCGTTCGAGCCCGTCAGCGCCGACCCGAAGTGGGAGGGCAAGTTCATCCGTGCCGGGGTCGAGCGCTACCGCCACGCCGACGGGACCGAGGTGACCCGCGACAAGGTCTGGCATCCCGGCGCCGTCGGGATTCTCGCGACCGACTCCAAGCACGTGTGGCTCACGCGCCAGCCGCGCGAGGCGGCGGGGCAGGCCGCGTCGCTCGAGATCCCGGCCGGCAAGCTCGATGTCCCCGGCGAGCCGCCGATCGCCACCGCCAAGCGCGAGCTGGCCGAGGAGATCGGCAAGCAGGCCGCGCAGTGGGAGCAGATCTTCGCGTTCTACACCTCGCCCGGATTCAGCGACGAGCGCGTCTGGCTGTACCGCGCGACCGGCCTCTCCGACGCGGCTGATGGCCCGCACGCGGATGAGGACGAGCGGATCGAGATCGTGCCGTGGCCGCTTGAGCTGCTCGCGGACGCGATCGCGCAGTGCGAGGACTCCAAGACGCTGATCGCGCTACTGTGGCTCGCCGGGCGCGCCGGCGAGCAATGACAACCACTCGAAGCCCAGCAATTCTGCGGTGGATCGGTCTTGGAACGGCGATCGTGGCGGTGATCGTCGTCGGGACGATCGGGATCGCCGCCCATCGTTCCTCGTCGACCGGCGAGCAGCCGAGCGCCCTGGCGGCCAACCCCAACCTCGATCCCGGCACGACCCTGTCCGGCCAGGCGCCCGACTTCACGCTCACCGACCAGTTCGGGCGGCCCGTATCGCTGCACTCGTTCCGGGGACACGTAGTGATCCTGGCGTTCAACGACTCCGAATGCACGACGATCTGCCCGCTGACGACGACCGCGATGGTCCAGGCGAAGAGCTATCTGGGTGCGGCCGGCAGCCAGGTCCAATTGCTCGGCATCGACGCCAACCCGACCGCCACCTCGGTCAAGGACGTGCGGGACTACACCGAGGGCCACGGGATGATGCGCCAGTGGCAGTTCGCGACCGGCTCACTGGCGCAGCTGAAGCGAGTCTGGAACGCGTATCACATCGAGGTCGCGATCGAAGGGGGCCAGATCGACCACACCCCGGCCGTGTTCGTGATCAGTCGGCAGGGAAAGCTGGCGAAGCTGTACGAGACACAGCAGGCGTATTCAGCCGTCGATCAGCTCGCCCAGCTGCTGGCGCGCGAGGCCTCGAGCCTGCTCCCCGGCCACCCGCGGGTGAACTCGTCGCTGCCGTACTCCGAGATCAAGCCGTTGGACCCGGGCACCCCGGTGACGCTGCCGACGCCGAGTGGCGCGACGGTCACGCTCGGTCGCCGCGGCGCTCCCGAGCTGCTGCTGTTCTTCGACACCTGGGACTCCGAGGTCACGAACCTGGCCTCGCAGCTGCGGGCGCTCGACAGCTACGCCGCCACCGCCGGCGCGTCGCACTTACCCGCCTTGACCGCCGTCGACGAGGGCAGCGTCGAGCCCTCGGCGAGCGCGCTGCCCGACTTCCTGCGCGGCCTGACGCGGCCGCTCGGATACCCGGTCGCGATCGACGACAGCGGCCGTGTCGCCGACGGCTACGGGGTCCAGGACGAGCCCTGGCTGGTGCTGATCTCGGGCTCCGGCCAGATCGCCTGGTACTACGACCTCTCGACCCAGGGGTGGCTCAGGGCCGGGGCGCTGCGCGCCCACATCCAGGCCGCGCTGGCGGCCGCGCCGAAGCCGCCGGCGACCGTCGCCGCCGAGCAGGAGCTCGCCGGCTCTCCCGCGCCGCTGGCGGCGCTGCACCAGCAGGCGGGGCAGCTGATCGGTTCCTATCCCGCCCTGGTCGCGAGGCTCCGCGCTCTGCGCGGCTACCCGGTGGTGATGAACGCGTGGGCCTCGTGGTGCGGCCCGTGCCGTGCGGAGTTCGGACTGTTCGCGTCCGCCTCGGCGCGGTATGGCAAGCAGGTCGCGTTCCTCGGCGCTGACTCCGACGACTCCACCGGCGATGCGCGGACGTTCCTGGCGGCCCACCCGGTGAGCTATCCAAGCTACGCGACGAGCATTCAGCAGCTCGGCCCGCTGGCGCAGATCGTCGGCCTGCCGACGACGATCTTCTTCGGCGCGGACGGGAAGGTCGTGTACGTACACACGGGTCAGTACGAAGCACTCGGAAGCCTGGAGGCGGACGTCACCCGCTACGGGCTGGGACGCTAACCGGAGGTAATCAGATGCTTGCACGGGCAGTTGCGGCACTGTTGCTGTCGCTCACCGTCCTCGCAGTCGCCGGCTCCGCCGTCGCTCAGGCCCAGGCGCCCGCACAGCGCGAGCCCGTCGTGCTCGTCACGGTCTCGACGACTCCCACCCGGGACTGACGCCGGGTGGCGACTGCGCGACCGTCGGGAGCATGGCAACGCTGTGCGCGGCCCTGCAGAGCAAGGGGTATCCCGTGTACGTGCCGTCGTCCAGCTCCGACCCCAATTCCCAGCAGCCGGCGCTGCTGGTCGGGCACAGCATGGGCGGCGGCTTCAGCCGGATCGCGATCTCTCGTTACCATGCCCGCGCCAAGGGCCTGTTCACGATCGGCACGCCGCACGACGGGAGCTTCGGCGCGGACATCGCCGTCGGCGCCGCCAATTTTCCCTGCGATCCCTCGAGCATCGCCTGCGCGGTGCTGCTGGAAGCAGGCCAGTTCGCGGAGAAGGAATTCGGCAGGGCGGCGCTGCTCGACCTGACGAGCGTCGCGCGGGCGATCGACAACTTCTTCCTGGGTCAAGTCGATTCAGCCACGCGCGTCGCTTCCGGTCGGCCAGGGCACGAGCCTGCTCGCCCGCACCGAGTTCGCGGTCGACTGCGACGGGCGGGTGACGCCGGCGCTGCCCGGACTCGGCGGCCACCTGTTCGGATTCCCGGCCGGGACGCTTTCGTGCCATCGCGACTCGATCATCGGACGCAAGGCGGTGACGATCGGGATCGCCACCGACCCGGATCGGTTGACGGCGACGATCACCCCCGGGCGCAGCTCGGACGCGGTCACCGTGTCCTCTCCGGACGCTATCTCGGCACTGACGCTGAAGGTTGGAGGACGTAAGCTGCTGACGGCCGAGCGGCGGCTCGATCCCCACGCGATCGCATTCAAGGTCTCGTCGACGACGGCCGCCGGGCTGTCCGTGTCCGCCACCGTCGACGGCCGCGGCTACATCGCCACGATTTCGGTGCTTGGCTGAAGGACCGTCCGCGTACAGCCCGAATAGGGGGTTATGGCTACCAGCGGGGCCGCTCGCCGCACGACCGACCTGACGCTCGACTTTCTCGCCTATCTCGAGCTCGAGCGGGGCCTGTCCCGCAACACGCTCGAGGCGTACCGGTCGGACCTGCAGCAGTACGGGGCATTCCTCGCCCGTCGCGGCCTCGATCCGCTCGCGGTCGCGCCGGCCGATCTGGCGGCGTTCGTGTTCGAGCTCGCAAGTGGGCTCGACGGGCGCTCGGCGGTCGCGCCGTCCACGCTCCAGCGCAAGATCGCGTGCCTGCGATCGTTCTACCGCTACCTGCGCCGCGAGCAGATCCTCGCTCAGGACCCGACCGCCGACCTGCGACCGCCGCGGTCGGGAGGCCGCCTGCCGAAGGTTCTGAGCCGCGACGAGGTTCAACGGCTGCTGGTGCAACCGCGGGGGTTCACGCCCGCCGCGCTGCGGGACCGCGCGCTGCTGGAGACGATGTACGCCTGCGGCCTGCGGGCGTCCGAGGCGATCGCGCTCGAATTGTCGGAGCTCGACCTGGAGGCTGGCATCCTGCGCGCGCGCGGCAAGGGCTCGAAGGAGCGCATCGTCCCGATCGGGAGCAAGGCGATCGAGAGCCTGTTCGATTACCTCGCGCGCGGCCGGCCGCGGCTCGTCGGCCTGCGCGACGAGCGGCGCGTGTTCGTCAACGTCCGCGGCGGCGGCCTCTCCCGGCAGGGGCTGTACAAGATCGTGCAGGGCCACGCCCGCAGTGCCGGGCTCGAGCGGCGGATGAGCCCCCACACGTTGCGTCACACGTTCGCCACGCACCTGCTCGCCGGTGGCTGCGACCTGCGGTCCTTACAGGAGATGCTGGGACACGCGGACATCGGCACGACCCAGATCTACACGCACCTCTCGGCCGAACGCCTGCGGGACGTCTACTTCGATGCGCATCCGCGAGCTCAGATCGGGCGGGGCTGACCCCGAATCCGGCGCCTCGGGGATGCTCGGGGAGTGACAGAATCGCCCGCCCGTGAGCCGAGTGTTCGTCATCGTCCTGGACGCCTGTGGGGCCGGCGCGCTCCCCGACGCCGCCGACTACGGCGACGCCGGCACGAACACGCTCGCTCATCTCGCCCACGAAACCGGCGGGCTGTGCCTGCCGACGCTCGGGCGCCTCGGGCTCGGTTCGATCCTCCCGCTCGAGGGCGTGCCGCCGGCCGACGCGCCGGTGCTGCACGGCCGCCTGCACGCGCTCGGTCCGGGCAAGGACTCGACCGCCGGCCACTGGGAGCTGATGGGCGTCGTGCGGACCGACGCCGCCCCCACGTATCCGGATGGCTTTCCGCCGCCGGTGATCGAGATCGTCGGCGCGGCCAGCGGCCGCGGCGTGATCTGCAATCGCCCCTACAACGGGATCGGGGCGATCGACGACTACGGCCAGCGCCACCTCGAGACGGGCGACTTGATCGTTTACACGAGCCAGGACTCGGTGCTGCAGATCGCCGCTCACGTCGACGTCGTCGCCGCCGCGGAGCTGTATGAGATCTGCGCCGCGGTGCGGGCGCAGCTGATCGGCGAGCACGCGGTCGGGCGCGTGATCGCGCGGCCGTTCACCGGCTCGCAAGGACGGTTCGAGCGGACCGACGGACGGCGCGACTACTCGCTGCCGCCGCCGTCGCGGAGCTACCTCCAGGAGCTGCAGGACGCCGGCGTTCCGGTTCACTCGGTCGGCAAGGTGGGCCAGCTGTTCGACTGCGTCGGGATCGACGTGCAGCACCCGGGCGCGACCAACGCCCGCGCCCTTGACGAGACCACCGAGCTGCTCGCCACGCTCGAGCGCGGGCTCGTGTTCACGAACCTCGTCGAGACCGACCAGGTCTACGGCCACCGCCACGACGCGGCCGGATTCCACCGCGCGCTGCAGGCGGTCGATGCGCGCGTCGCGGTCTGGCTCGAGCTCCTTCGACGCGACGACCTGCTGATCCTGACCGCCGATCACGGCTGCGACGTGACCGCGGCCCACACCGACCACACGCGCGAGCACGCGCCGCTGCTGGCGGTATTCGAAGGCCATCGCTCGCGCCGTCACGACGGGCCGCTGGCGGATGTCGGCGCCAGTGCCCTGGAGTGGCTGACCGGCGAGCGGGCGCCGGAACTGCCGGGCGGATCGTTCATATAGTCGAAGCTGTGCCCGAGCTTCCCGAAGTCGAGACGATCCGCCGCCAGCTGGCGCCGCACCTGGAGGGACGGACGATCGAGGATCTCGAGATCCTCGACTGGCGCTGGACCCGGCCGGACGATCCGGCGGTGGTCGCGCACGAGCTGCGGGGGGCGCTGATCGAGGCGGTCGAGCGTTCGGGCAAGTACCTGATCTGGCGCCTGTCGGGTGATCGGTTTCTGCTCATCCACCTGCGGATGACGGGCGCGCTGCTGTTCGATCCCGCGGTCGACCCGCCGCACACGCGGGTCCGGATGATGCTCGACGCCGGCCACCACGTCGCGTACGTCGACCCGCGGCGGTTCGGGACCGGCCACCTCGTGCAAGGCGCCGGCGCGCGGGATGAGTACCTGGCTGCGCGAATCGGGATCGAGCCGTTCTCACCCGAGTTCACCGCCGCCCACCTGCGGGCGATGGCCGGCGGTCGCCGGGCGCCGGTGAAGTCGTTCCTGCTCGACCAGCGGCGGATCGCGGGGGTCGGCAACATCTACGCGGACGAGGCGCTGTTCCGGGCGGGAATCCATCCGCTGCGACCGGTGGGCCTGCTGACCGGGGCCCAGTTCGAGCGACTGCGGGCGGCGATCGAAGCGGCGCTGTCGGCGGGGATCGAGGCCAAGGGAGCCTCGATCGACGACTTCCAGCACATCGACGGCGCCCGCGGCTCCTTCCAGGACCGCTTTCTCGTCCATCGCCGCGAGGGTGAGCCATGCCCCAACTGCGGCCGCCCGATCCGCAAGCTGGTCGTCGGCGGGCGGGGGACGTACGTCTGCGAGCACTGCCAGCCGCGGCCGCGCCGGCGTGCGTAGCGCCTACACAGTCGGTGCGACGCCCGAGAGCAGCACCGGCAGCCGCCCTGCGCGGTCAGCCGCCAGCAGCTCCATGAACCCGCCGATCGACTCGCCGTCGATGATGATCTGGGGGAAGGTGATCATCCCGGTGCGGCTCACGAGCTCGGCGCGACCGTCCGGGTCGCGTGCCAGATTGATCTCCTGATACTCGATCTCACGGCGCGCGAGGAGCGCCTTGGCACTCACACAGTACGGACAGTGGTCAGTCGTGTACATCGTCACGGGCTTCATGACTTCAAAAAGTATAGCAAGCGGTTGCGGGATTTCGGGGCGATGCCGGCGCCGCTGAAGACCGAGGCGATCGTGCTGCGCTCGATCCGCTACGGCGAGGCAGATCGGATCCTGCACCTGTACACGCCGCGGCACGGCCGGCTGGGCGCGATCGCCAAGGGTGCGCGCCGTTCGCGCAGCCGGTTCGGCGCCCGGTTGGAGCCGTTCTTCCGCGTGCGCATCGTGCTCCACGAGGGACGTGGGGAGCTGTACTCGGTGTCGAGCGTCGACACGATCGCGGCCCACGCGGCGCTGCGCGAGCAGGCGGTCACGCTCGACGCGGCGGCGCGCGCGTGCGATGCGGTGGCGCGCCTGTTCGAGACCTCGGAGGCGCATCCGGAGGTGTTCACGTTGCTGGCCAACGAGCTGTCGCTGCTGAGCTCCGACGCGGCCCACGCCAGGCCGGCGAATGGGCTCGCGTTTCGGCTCAAGCTGCTGCTCGCCGCCGGCGTCGTGCCGCAGCTCGGCGCGTGCGTGGCCTGCGGTGAGCCCGAGCACCTACGGGGATTCTCGGCCGCCGCCGGCGGCGTCGTCTGCGGCGCCTGCGAAGCGGCGGCGTTCTCGCTCGAGCAGGAGAGCTACGAGTTCCTGGTCGAAGCGCTCGGCCGCCCGCTCGCGCAGGCGCCGGATGCCTCGACGCGAGCGCTGCGACAGGCCGAGCGGGCGATCAGCGAGACCGCGGAGCACCACGCGCACGTGCGGCTGCGGCCGTTGCTGGTTGCTTAGTGCTCCCCGCGCGCGATTACGCCGGCAAGCGCTGACGAACGCCACAAGTCCGCTCCGTGCGCCACATACGTGTGACGAGAGTGCGAAAACCTGTCCGGCTGCCGGGGCTCGGTGCCAGAATCGAGGGCGTGAGCGATTCTGCGCTGATCACGGGGTACGAGCATCCGGTCGGACCGGTGGCGACCGCGTTCGCGGACCGGATCCGGACGCTGGAGGAGCGCGACTTCTCGCCGCTGGCGACCCGCTCGTATCCGGCCAACCGCGCTCATCCGGAGGCGGACTGCGGTTTGCGGACCCCGTTTCAGCGCGATCGTGACCGGATCGTGCACTGCAAGTCGTTCCGGCGGCTGAAGCACAAGACGCAGGTGTTCGTCGCGCCGAGCGGCGACCACTATCGCACGCGGCTCACGCACACGCTCGAGGTCGCGCAGATCTCGCGAACGGTGGCCCGGGCGCTGGCGCTCAACGAGGACCTGGTCGAGGCGATCGGCCTCGGGCACGATCTCGGTCACCCGCCATTCGGACACATCGGCGAGGAGGCGCTCGATCGCTGCCTGACGGAACGATTCGGCGCCCGGTTCATGCACCACGAGCACTCGCTGCGCGTGGTCGAGGTGCTGGAGCGCGACGGCCAGGGCTTGAACCTCAGCTGGGCCGTCCGCGACGGGATCGTCGGGCACTCGGGGCGGGCGGCCGAACCGGCGACGCCCGAGGGCAAGATCGTCCGCGTGATGGACCGGGTGGCGTACATCAACCACGACATCGATGACGCCGTCCGGGCCGGGTTGATCGCGCCCGAGGATCTGCCGGCGGCGGCGATCGAGATCCTGGGGGAGACGGGCACCCGGCGGATCGACACGCTCGTGCACGACCTCGTCGAGCACTCCGCCGTCGCGGGTGACATCGTCCAGGGCGAGCTGATCGGCGGCGCGATGGCGGAGCTGCGGAAGTTCATGTTCGAGCGCATCTACCTCGGCCCCGAGGCGACCCGCGAGCACGCGAAGATCCACGGGGTCGTGCGGGCGCTGTTCAGCCACTACTGCTCGCATCCCGGGGAGATCCCGGACTCGATCCCGGAGGGGGACCTCGCGCGGCGCGTCACCGACTATCTCGCCGGGATGACCGACCGTTTCTGCATCCGCGTGTTCGAGGATCTGAGCGTGCCGGTGGCATTCGCGCCGTGACGCGCTACACGGCTGATTCGCGTGACCGCGTGTACGACGCGGTCGACATGCTCGCGTTGGTGGGGGCGCGCGTGGACCTCCGCCGCGCGGGTGTCAACAGCTATTTCGGCCTGTGCCCGTTCCATGACGAGCGGACCGCCTCGTTTCACGTCCGCCCGGACGAGAAGCACTACCACTGCTTCGGCTGTCAGGTCTCGGGCGATCCGTTTGCGTTCGTGATGGAGACCGAGGGCCTCGATTTCAAGGCGGCGCTGGAGTCGCTCGCTGCGCGGTTCGCCGTCAAGCTCGACACCGAGCACGAAGACCCGGCCGCCGCCCTGCGGCGCGAACGCCGCGAGCGGCTGTTCGCGCTGACCGCCCGGGCGGCCACCTACTACTCGCGGTACCTGTGGGAGTCCGGCGAGGCGGCGCCGGCGCGGGCGTACCTGCTAGGCCGGGGACTGACCGAGGAGACGCTGCGCGAGTTCCGGGTCGGCTACGCGCCGAGCTCCTGGGACCGGATGCTGCTCGCGTCGCGCTCGGCCGGCTTCAGCGAGGCGGAGCTGCTCGCGGTCGGGCTCGCGCAGCGCTCACGCTCGCAGCCGGGTCGCGTCCTGGACAGCTTCCGAGGCCGGATCATGTTCCCCTCGTGCGACGCCCGCGGCAAGGTGGTGGGCTTCGGCGCGCGCGCGATGCGCGAGAACCAGGGACCGAAGTATGTGAACACCGCCGAGGGCGAGCTGTACAGCAAGCGCCGGCAGCTGTTCGGAATCGACCTCGCGCGGGCGACCGCGGCGCGGGCGGGGCGGATGATCCTCGTCGAGGGCTACACCGACGTGCTGGCGCTGCACCAGGCCGGGTTGCGCAACGCGGTCGGGATCATGGGCACGGCCCTGACCGAGGAGCAGGTAGCCGAGCTCGGACGGGTCGTGCACGGCCTGGAGCTGTGCCTGGACGCGGATCTCGCCGGCCAGGAGGCGATGCTGCGGGGCGCCAGGCTCGCGGCGGGGAGCGACCTGGAGCTGAGGGTCGTGCCGCTCCCGGTCGGGGGGGACCCCGCCGACCTGGTCGAGCGCGAGGGCGCCGAGGCGCTGCGCGAGCGAGTCGAGAGCTCGGTGCCGTTCGTCGTCTTCCACGTGCAGCGGATCCTGGAGCGCGCCGATGCAGGTAGCGCCGAGGGGCGCGACCAGGCCTTGGCTGAGCTCCAGCCGGTGCTCGCCGAGCTACCGGCGAGCGTGCTGCGCGAGGACCTGATGCGGCACGTCGCGAGCCGACTCCAGCTCTCGGAGGGCCGGGTGGCGGAGCTCGGCCTGCGCCGCCAGCGGGCCGGTCCGGACCGGCGCCCAGGCGAGGACCGTCCCGGCGAGCTGATCGACCCGGGCGTGCGAATCGAGCGCGGCTTCCTGGCCCTGTGCGTCGCCCTGCCCGAGGCCGGACGCCGGGCGCTGGCCTCGATCGATCCGGACGCCCACATCACCAGCGAGCGCCTGCGGCGGGTCGCGCGCCACCTCGCCGGACAGACCGAGATGCCGATGAGCGGTCTCGCGCCCGACGACGAGGAGCTCGCGCGGGCGGTCGCCGATCTGGTGGCGCGGGCGGGTCGCGCCGGGCCCGTGAGCGTCGAGCAGCTCGAGCACGCCCGGCTGATGCTCGAGCTCGCCCGGCTCGACCGCGAGATCAGGCGGGCGCGGGGCGAGCAGAGCCGCGAGATCGGCCCGCTGGCGCGGGAGCGAGAGGCGGTGCTGAAGGCGAGTCACGAGGTGGTGACACGGCTGGAGCGGGCGAGCTGAGTAGGCCCGGTACAGTGTGTTCCGGTCGTCCCGAGGCGCACCGTAAACCAGCAGATCCACCCGATCCGGGGTAGCTCAATCGGCAGAGCATTCGGCTGTTAACCGAAGGGTTGTGGGTTCGAGTCCCACCCCCGGAGCTCGGTAGCGGACACGACATTCAGGAAACACATTGCGGGCACCGGTCACGATCGAAGACCTCGAGCGCTGGCGCGAGCATGGCGCGATCTGGCGGCCGATCGAGGTCTCCGACGAGCGCGCGGTCGTGGAGCTGTGTACCTGCTACGGCGACCCGGTCGACATCGTGCAGAGTGACGCGCCGGAGCTCATCGCGTACGTGCGCGAGCATCCAGGCGACGACTGAGCGCCAGCGCCTCGACCAGCTCGGCCGCGCGGGTCGCGCCGTCGTTGGCGGCCGCCCACCGTTCCAGCTCCCGCGCGCGTGCCGCCAGCGCGGGGTCGGCCAGTGCGCGCCGCACCGCGAGCCGCAGCGTCACCGGGTGCAGCAACCGCCACGGAAGGCGGACTCCGACCCCCGCCCAGTCGACGCGGGCGGCGTTCTCGCCCATGTCGCCCGAGTGCGGAACCGCCACCACCGGGCAGCCACAGGTCAGCGCCCGCGCGAGCGTGCCGTGGCCGACATGGGTGATCACGAGCGCGCAGCGCGGCATCGCGGCGCCGTACGACACCCAGTCGACCAGGCGGGCCCGCTCCGGCACGGGCACCGGTCGGGCGATCGGCTTGCGGTTGGTGGCCGCCAGGATCCGGACGGGCTCGTGCGCCAGGCCGGCGAGCGCGGCCCGCAGCAGGCGATGCTCGGCGTCCTGCGCGGTCGACGGCGCGACCAGCACGAGCGCCTGATCCCCCGGCGGCGGGTCGACCTCCCGGGCGGGCGGCTCCCAGACCAGCGGTCCGGTGATGTGAACCTCCGGGGGCCAGGCGCGCGGGTATTCGAGCTGCGGGAAGGTGCCGACGATGCACAGCAGCGAGCTGATCCCGCCGGAGAGGCGCGTGACCGGCGGCAGGCCGAGCCGTGCGCGTGCCTCGTTGAGCTCCTTGCGGCCGAGACGCAGACCCCACTGCACGGGTCGCTCCATCGAGCGCCACAACCGCCGACCCGCGCCCGTCCGGGGCAGCCGGGCGCCGAGCGCGTACGGCGGCGCGGACGGGGCGCTCGACGGGTGCAGGTGGGGAATCACCGTCGCGGCCGGGACCCCCTCGAGCTCCGCAGCCAACGCCGGCGCGAGCGTCAGGATGTCGTGGACGACGACGTCGGGCGCGCACCGCGCGACGGCGGGCCTGGTCGCGGCAGTTGCCTGCACGACCGCTGCGTACGGCTTGAGCGGTCGCTCCCGGGTCGGGAAGACCGGGTACTCGGGCGCGGCGACGAACTCGATTCCGGCCGCCTCGACGTCCGCCCGCCACCGACTCCAGGTCTCGAGCATGACCGCGTGCCCGCGCGCCGCCAGGCGCGATCCGAGCGCCAGCATCGGGAACGCGTGCCCGGGGTCGCCGAACGCCCCGAGGAAGAACCGCAGACGGGCGCGCGCGGGGCCGTCGGCGGTGCGTGTCGGCTGGTCCGTGGCCGTCAACCCGCCAGCTCTGCCAGCGACCGCAGTTGAGCCAGGCGGTCCTTGACCGTGGTCGCCGTCGGCGAGACGATCAGCGTGCCGACCCCGGCGTCGCGATAGGCCGCGAGCCGATCACGCACGACGTCGCTCGGCCCGCACAGCGAAACCATGTCGATCAGCTCGGTGGGGATCGCCTTGGCGGCCGCGGTCGCCTGCCCGTCCAGGTAAAGATCCTGGATCTCCCTGGCGGCCTGCTCGAAGCCGTAGCGCTGCACCAGCTGGTTGTAGAAGTTCTGCTGGCGCGAGCCCATCCCGCCGATGTACAGCGCGAGGTACGGGCGCATCAGGTTGCGGGCCGCTTCGAGGTCCTCGGACACATGCGCGTTGACGGTCGGGGCGATGTCGAACCCGTCCAGCGAGCGGCCGGCGCGAGCGGCGCCCTCCTGTAGCAGCTTGCGCAGCTCGCCGACGTGCTCGGGCGAGAAGAAGGTCGGCAGCCAGCCGTCGGCGATCTCGCCCGCGAGCGCCGTGTTCCGAGGCCCGATCGCGGCGAGGTAGATCGGGATCCGCTGCTGCTTGGGTGCGATCATCAGCTTCAGCGCCTTCCCGGGGCCGTCCGGCAACGGCAGCTCGATCGTCTCGCCGCGATACTCGAGGCGCTCGCGCGCGAGCGCCAACCGCACGACCTCGATGTACTCACGCGTGCGCTGGATCTGCCGGCCGAAGCGCTGACCATGCCATCCCTCCGCGACCTGCGGCCCGGAGGAGCCGATCCCGAGCACCATCCGTCCGTCCGACAGCTCGTCGATCGTGGCCGCGGTCATCGCGGTCATCGCGGCGCTGCGGCCCGGGATCTGAAAGATCGCCGAGCCGAGCTTGACCTTCGAGGTCGCGGCCGCGAGCCAGGCCAGCACGGTGGCCGCGTCCGAGCCGTACGCCTCGGCGGCCCAGACCGACTCGAACCCGAGCCGCTCGGCCTCCACCGCGACGGCTCGCTGATCCTGAGACCTCATCCCGAGCCCCCAGTAGCCGACGTGCACTCCGAGCTTCATCTGCAAGGTTCCTTTCGCGCCAAGGAGATCGCTTGTGAGGCGCGACGAGCATCGATACAGTGGCGCGCCCGTCTCCCGAGGCTGCGAACCCTATGCGAACGAGGCGCCGAGCGACGATCCAGGACCTGCGGCTGGCAATCGAGTGCCTGCCCCGCGCGACCCGGATCGCGATGCTCGAAGGAATTGCAGCGAACGCGATCATCGTCGGGGCGTACTCGGACGGTGGCGGCATCTGCCCGATGCTCGCTGCCCACCGCGCCGGCGGACGCACCGACCTGATCTCGTTCGCGCGGGCCTGGGACCGCTTCGCGTTCCGGGACGGGGGCAGCCGTCGCGCCCGCAGGGCATCCGAGCGCGAGCTGCTCGTGCTGACAACGGAGCTCGAGGCGAGCCTGCTCGACGACGAGCTGCCCGCCGGCGAGCTGGGCAAGGCGATCGCCGAGCATCGAGAGCTGCTCGCCCGCCGCAAGCCGGCGCAACCTGGGGCCGCCGCTCGCAAGCCGCGCCAGGCGCACCGATTCGCCCGCAAGCGCGTTGGGTACCTTTCGCACTGCGATGAGCGACTACGCGCCGATGAAGGCCGTACTGGTCGACCGTCCGTTCAACGACCCGAAAGTCGGAGGCCGGACCGCGCCGAAGGGGAGCCGCCGGCGACTCGGCGCGCTCCCCGTCGGCCACTGGGAGGACAGCAAGCTGCGCTACGCGGGCAAGATCGGTACGGGGTTCGACGCGGCGACGCTGAACCTGCTCGGGGATGAGCTCGAGCGCGAGCTGGTCCGCGAGGAGCCCGCCGCGTGACCCTGACGCTGACCGCCGGCCGGCGTCAGGTGGAGATCCGGCGTCCCGACAAGGACCTGTTCGGGGGCGCCGTCACGAAGGGCGACCTCGCCGAGTACTACCTGGCCGTGGCCCCGGCGATGCTGCCGCACTTGCGGGACCGACCGCTGAACCTGGAGCGCTATCCGGAGGGGATCGGCGGTCAGCGGATCATGCAGCAGCGGGCAGGGACCTACTTTCCGGCCTGGATCGACCGCGTCGCGGTGCCGAAGAAGGGCGGCACGGTCGAGCACGTCGTGGCCGCCGATCCCGCCACGCTCGTGTACCTCGCCGATCAGGCGTGCATCACCGTGCACCGCTGGCTGAGCCGTCGCGACCGCCTCGACCGTCCCGATCTTCTGATCATCGACCTCGATCCGCCCGACGACCGTGACCCCGACCGAGTCCGTCGCGCCGCGCTCGCGATCTCCGGGCTGCTCGGCGAGATCGGGCTTACCTGCTTTGCGATGACAACCGGTTCGCGCGGCTACCACGTGGTCGTGCCGCTCCAGCGGCGAGCGGACTTCGACGAGGTCAGGGCGTTCGCGCGCGAGCTCGGACAACTCGCCGAGATGCGCGCGCCGGAGATGTTCACGGCCGAGCAGCGCAAGGCCAAGCGGGAGGGCAAGATCCTGATCGACGTGCTGCGCAACGCCTACGCGCACACCGCCGTCGCGCCCTACGCGGTGCGCGCGCGGCCGGGGGCCCCGGTCGCGACTCCCCTGCGCCGGGAGGAGCTGTCCGACAGCGGCACGAGGCCGGACCGCTGGACGCTCCGGGACGTGCCCGAGCGGCTCGCGCGCGACGGCGATCCCTGGGAGCGGCTCGAGTCCGATCCGCAGGCCCTCGGATCCGCTCGGCGCCGGCTCGGCGAGGCAATCGGCGAGGCAGTCGGCGACGCAGTCGGCGAGTAGCGCGGCGCTACCTTGGAGCTATGACCGAGTTGGCCGCAGAGGCCGTCGAGGTCGGCGAGGAGCGGCGCACGACGCCGATCGAGATGCTGTGGGATCTCGTGTTCGCGTTCGCGATCACACAGGTCACGACGCTGCTCGCGAGCCGGCCGAGCTGGACCAGATTTGGCGAGTCGATGCTGGCGCTCGCACTCGTCTGGTGGGCGTGGTCGGCGTTCGTCTGGGCCGCCAACGCACAGCCGACGAGCTCGCGCGCATTGCGCCTGAACATGCTGCTGGCGACCGTGTTCATCTTCCTCGCGGGGCTGGCGCTGCCGCACGCGTTCGGCGCCGACTCGACCCTGTTCGTGGTCGCCTACGCGGTCGTGCGATTCCTGCATCTGTGGCTATACGCCGACGCCTCGAGGAAGGGCAATGCCTCCTGGCGCGCGATCAGCGGCTTCGCGGTCACGGTCGTGATCGGCATGTTGCTGTTGCTCGCCGGCTCGTTCCTGCACGGCGCGGCGCGCGCCGCGCTGTGGACGGCGGCGCTGGCCATCGACTATGCGGGGCCGGCGTGGCTGACCCGCGATCGGCTGCGCGGGCTCCAGCGGGTGGCGGTCTCCCACTTCGCCGAGCGCTACAGCCTGTTCGTGATCATCTGCCTCGGCGAGTCGATCGTCGCGGTCGCCGTCGGCACCGGGGTCGCGTCAAGGCTGACGGTGACGCTGATCGCGGCGATGTCGCTCAGCTTGCTGATCACCGTCGGGATGTGGTGGACGTACTTCGACAGCTTCGCGGCCACCGCCGAGGCTCGCCTGCGCGAGGACGACGATCCGGTGCTGAGGGCCGCTGATGCGTACAGCTACATCCACCTGCTGATCGTGGCCGGGATCATCATCTTCGCGGTCGGGGTGAAGCTGATGGCCCGCAGCCACCACCTCGGCTCACCGCTCGACGACGCGGCCCGCCTCGCGCTGTGCGGTGGCGTCGCTCTGTACCTGCTCGGAAACGCCGGCTTTCGGCTGCGCATGGTCGGCGACCTCAGCTACGAGAAGCTCGTGATCGCGGGCGCGTTGCTCGTCCTCTACGCGCTCGGCGCCGCGTTGCCGGCGTGGTCGGTGGCCGCCGCGATAACCGTGCTGGTCGGGGTGCTTTGCATGCTCGAGAGCGGGGGAGAGAGGGTGTTGGTTTCACACCGACCGGTGCGGGAATGAGAGGATTGAGGCGATGCCCACGCACGCGCATGTCGCACTGACCGGCCGGCCGGAGCCGGGCTTCGAGGAGGTTCTGACGCCCGACGCGCTCGAGTTCGTCACGGCGCTGCACAGGGAGTTCGACGGCCGCCGCCGCGAGCTGCTGCAAGCGCGCGTCGAGCGACACGAGCGCCTCGCCGCCGGCGAGCTGCTCGACTTCCTGCCGGAGACACGCGAGTTGCGCGAGCGCGATTGGCAGGCGGCGCCGGTGCCACCAGATCTCCAGCAACGGTGGGTCGAGATCACCGGACCAACCGACCGCAAGATGACGATCAACGCCCTGAACTCCGGCGCGGACGGGTTCATGGCCGACTTCGAAGACGCCAACTCGCCCGACTGGCACAACATGATCGAGGGGCACATCAACCTCCGCGACGCGATCGAGGGGACGATCACTTACGAGGGCTCGGACGGTCGCAACTACGAGTTGGGGGAAGCTCCGGCGACGCTGCTCGTGCGCCCGCGCGGTTGGCACCTGCCCGAGCGTCACATGCAGGTCGACTCCGAGCCGGTCGCCGGCGCGCTGCTCGACTTCGGTCTGCACTTCTTCCACTGCGCGCCGCTGCTGATCGCGCGTGGGTCGGGACCGTACTTCTACCTGCCGAAGATGGAGTCGCACCGCGAGGCGAGGCTCTGGAACGACGTCTTCTGCTTCGCCCAGGACGCGTTCGGGATTCCGCGCGGCACGATCAAGGCGACGGTCCTGATCGAGACGATGCCGGCCGCGTTCGAGATGGACGAGATCATCTACGAGCTGCGCGACCATTCCGCGGGGCTCAACGCGGGCCGCTGGGACTACATCTTCTCCGCGATCAAGTGCTTCCCGAACCGGCCCGAGATGGTGCTCCCCGATCGCAGCGCCGTGACGATGACGGTGCCGTTCATGCGCGCCTACACGGAGCTGCTGGCGGCCACCTGCCACCGCCGCGGAGTCCACGCGATGGGCGGGATGGCGGCCCTGATCCCCTCGCGCCGCGACGAGGAGGCGAACGCGAAGGCGCTCGCCGGCGTCCGCGCTGACAAGGAGCGCGAGGTCTCCCAAGGTTACGACGGGACATGGGTCGCCCACCCCGACCTGGTGCCGGTCGCCCGCGAGGTGTTCGAGCAGGGTCTCGGCGGCGCCGCCAACCAACTCGAGCGCCGGCGTGACGACGTCCACGTCACCGCCCCCGAGCTGCTCGACCTGGCCGCCACACCGGGCGCGATCACCGAGACCGGCCTGCGCACGAACGTCAGCGTCGGCTTCCAGTACGTCTCCTTCTGGCTCAGCGGACGCGGCGCCGCGGCGATCAACTCGCTGATGGAGGACGCCGCCACGGCCGAGATCTCCCGCTCACAGATCTGGCAGTGGATCCGCCACGGAGCGAAGCTCGACGGCGGACCGACCGTGACCCGCGACCTCGTCCGCCAGGTGCTCGACGAGGAGACCGCCAAGATCCGCCATGCGGTGGGGAAGGAGACCTGGCAGCGCGGCCACCCGGTCGAGACGCGGCAGATCTTCGAGCAGGTGGCGCTGTCGGAGGAGCTGATCGAGTTCCTGACGATCCCTGCGTACCGGTACCTGGAATAGGTGGCGCGGGGGGCGGGTCATTGGCGGGGCGGGTCATTGGCGGGGCGGGTCATTGGCGGGGCGGGTCATTGGCGGGGCGGGTCATTGGCGGGGCGGGTCATTGGCGGGGCGGGTCATTGGCGGGGCGGGTCATTGGCGGGGCGGGTGTGTGTGGCGTGAGTGATAACGGCGCCGGGAGGGTGGGCACCGGGTCTCCAAAGCTCCGCCGGCCTCTGACGGAACGCGTGATTCGCGCCGCCACGCGGCGCGTTGCGCCTCAAGACCGCGCCGGCCCGCGCCGGCCTGCGCCGCCCTGCACCGGCCCGCGCCGCATGCGCCGCGCCGGGCAGCGCCGCCCTGCGCCGGCCCGCGCCGCCCTGCACCGGCCCGCGCCGCATGCGCCCCCTGCGAACAAGCGCCGTGCCGACCGCGGCCGCCAAACCGGCCTAAATACCTGCTCAACTTCCCAAATCCGATCGCCGGCTCTGGGTTCGGGAAGTTGAGCACGATATTGATGCTGGATTTCCCAAACCGCTGGCGCGCAGACCGGTTTGGGAAGTTGAGCATGTTTTTCGGGGTTTCCTGACCCCGCGTCCCCCTCTCTCCTCCTGCCCGGAGGTCGGGCGCACCCCTGCGCCCCGACCTCCCCAGCCCCAAGGGCGGCCGGCGGCGGCTGAAAGCCGACGACGGCTGCGCTACTCAGCGACAGACCCTAACCCAGCACCCACAGAAACAGCAGAAGCGCCGTTCTTGCGGATCTCCTGGCGGTTCCGTGCGTTGGTCAGAAGCGGCCGGGGCGGACCCCTGAACAGCGCCGCGTGGCGCCGCCTCCGCCCCGGGGTCGGGGCGCTCCCGGCGCCCGACGTCCCCAGCCAAAAGCGCGGGCGCCGGCGGTCAACCAGCCAAATCGGCCGGTTGACTGACGAGACGGCCGCGCCACGTCGCGCGAGAGACCGATGAATCTCGCCGCTACGGGCAGTCTTAGCTCAAAAGAGATGAGAGGGAGGCCGATCCAGATGACCGCGAACCACCGCCTGCAGATCGCGCGCGATGTCTATGGCGCCTACGTGTCCGGCGACCGCCGGATCGTCGAGCGGTGCCTCAGCGAGGATTTCACGTTCTACAGCCCCGCCGATGTGGGCATCGACCGGGCCCGGTACTTCGAGCGTTGCTGGCCGAATTCGGAGCTGATCTCGGCGTTCGAGTTCGAGCGTTTGGTCGAGTCGGGCGACGAAGTGTTCGTCACCTACGAGAGCACTCGGACCGACGGCAGCCGCTTCCGGAATACGGAGGTGCTGACCTTCGAGGGCGACAGGATCCGGAGGGCCGAGGTGTACTTCGGATGGGATCTGACGTGACCGCGAGCGCCGTCCTGAGCCGCCGCGATCGGTCTAACCTGTCGAGCACGATGGGAGTCGACGGCACGCGCGCAACCGCGGCCGCGCCGGCGGTGCTTGCGGCCGCCCGCGCCGGCGACGAGAGTGCGTTCGGCGAGCTCGTCGAGCCGCACCGGCGGGAGCTGCATGCGCACTGCTACCGGATGCTGGGCTCGGTGTACGACGCCGACGACGCGCTCCAGGAGGCGCTGCTGCGGGCCTGGCGGGGCCTGCCCGGCTTCGAGGGACGCAGCTCGGTTCGCTCCTGGCTGTACACGATCGCGACCAACGCGTGCCTGGATCAGATCGCCCGCCGTCCGAAGCGGGTGCTGCCGATCGACTACCGGCCCGCCACCGAGCCACACGTCAGCCCCGGCGGCCCGATCGTCGAGTCGGTCTGGCTTGAGCCGTATCCGGACGAGATGCTGGGGATCGAGGACGGCTATGCCTCGCCCGAGGCCCGGTACGAGCGGCGCGAGGGGGTGGAGCTGGCATTCATCGCGGCGCTCCAGCATCTGCCCGCCAATCAGCGCGCGGTCCTGATTCTGCGCGAGGTGCTCGGATTCAGCGCGCGTGAGACCGCTGAGATGCTCGACACGACGGTCGCGTCCGCCAACAGCGCGCTCCAGCGCGCCCGGAGTGCCGTGCAGGAACGCGTTCCGGAGCACAGCCAGCAGGCGACCCTGCGGATGCTCGGCGACGACGCCCTGCGGTCGCTGGTCGATCGCTACGTGGCGGCCTGGGAGCGCTGCGACGTGGAGGCGTTCGCGGCGCTGCTCGCCGAGGATGCGACGTTCGCGATGCCGCCGCTGGCGAGCTGGTATGAGGGTCGCGAGGGGATCGCGACCTGGGCGAGGCTGTCGCCGATGTCCGGGGCGTGGCGCTGGCGGTCCGTGTTCACTCGCGCGAGCGGCCAGCCGGCACTCGCGTTCTACGCCTGGGATCCCGACCAGGCGGCCTACATGCCGTTCGCGCTCAACGTGCTCACGCTGCGCGCCGGTCAGGTCAGCGACGTCACCGCGTTCGTGGTCCGCACGAGCGCGCCGGCCGAACCGGAGGTGTACGAGAACTGGCCGCGCCACGCCGCCGACTCGCGGCGGCTGGAGGGCGTGTTCAAGCGCTTCGGCCTGCCGGAGCGGTTGACCTGACCCGTGTGCGAGCGCCCGGGTCATTCGCGCAGCCCGTACCAGCGCCGGCAGGTGCCGCCGAGGATCGCGGCGCGTTCGTCCGCCGACAGCACCGAGAGCAGCGTGGCGCTGGCGCCGACCACGCGTGCATAATCGCCGGCCACGGTGCACACGGGCCAGTTGGAGCCGACCATCACGCGGTCCGGCCCGAACGCGTGCAGAATCGCCTCCTGATAGGGGCGCAGATCAGCCGGCGTCCAGCTGCTCCAGTCGGCGGTGAACTCGAGCGCCGAGAGCTTGCAGGCGACGTTGGCGCGGCGCGCGAGCTCCGTCAGCCCGGTCGACCAGCGCGCCAGCCCCTCGCCGCGCACGTCCGGCAGACCACCGTGGTTGAGTATGAATCGAAGCTCAGAATGCCGATCGACGACCGCGAGCGCGGACGCGAAGTGCCGCGGGGCGATCAGCAGGTCGTAGGACAGGCCCGCGGCTGCCAGGGCCGCGAGCCCGCGACCGAACTCGGGTCGCCGGATGAAGTCATCGTCGGGCTCGTCGGTCAGCACGTGCCGCACGCCGACGAAGCTCGGGTGCGGCGCCAGGGCCGCGAGTTGATCCGCCACGTCCGGCGCGCACAGGTCGAGCCAACCCACCACCGCTCGGACGACGTCGCTCGACTCCGCCAGCGCAATCAAAAACCCGTTCTCGGCCGGCATCTGTCGCGCCTCGACGGCCACGCACCCGCCGATCCCGGCCGACGCCATGTGCGGCCGCAGGTCGTCGACGAGGTAGTCGCGGCGGAGCGCGCCCAGCTCCTCGGTGACCCAGACGTGCTCGTCGGGCCGGAAGCGCATGAAATGAACGTGAGCGTCGAGGCCCGACATCCGGGGGTAACCGGACGGCGGGCCGGTCGGACTGAGGTCGGGTTCGTCTAGCGTGCTCGGATATGAAACCGGGATCTGCGCTCAGGTGAAGGCCGATGGGTAATGCCGTGAAGCTGATGCCCCGCCGCAAGCGAATCGCCCTGATCGCTCACGACAACTGCAAGCGGGCGCTACTCGAATGGGCTCGCTTCAACCGAGATACGCTGGCCGCTCACGAGCTCCACGCGACCGGCACGACGGGTGCCCTGCTGGCGAACGAGCTCGGCCTGGAGATCAATCGCTTCCTGAGCGGCCCGCTCGGCGGCGACCAGCAGGTGGGGGCGGCGATCGCGGAGGGGAGAATCGACTTCCTGGTTTTCTTCTGGGATCCGTTGGAGCCGCAGCCCCATGACGTCGACGTCAAGGCACTGCTGCGGATCGCGGTCGTGTGCAACGTGCCGACCGCCTGCAACCGCGCGACCGCCGACTTCGTCCTGTCGAGCCCGCTGACCGAGGAGGAGTACCGGCGACCCACCGGCGTCGGTACCCTGACGGCATGAGCTACGCGCCGAAGACCGAATATCGCAACCTGCTGCTCACGCACGACGGTGCCGCTGCGGTGGTAACGCTGAACCGACCCGAGCGACGCAACGCGCTGTCGCTGGAGTTGCTCGAGGAGTTGATCTCCGCCCTGCACGAGGTGTCGGCGCACGCCGGCACCCGCGTGATCGTGATCCAGGGGGCCGGCGCGGCGTTCTCGGCCGGTCATGATCTGTCCGAGATGATCGGCCGCGACGAGCCTTTCTTCCAGGAGCTGTTCGGGCAGTGCACGGTCGCGATGGAGACGATTCACGAGCTGCCCCAGCCGGTGATCGCGAAGGTCCACGGGATCGCCACCGCCGCCGGCTGCCAGCTCGTGGCGGCGTGCGACCTGGCGGTCGCGGCGACCGGCACGCGGTTCGCCACTCCGGGCGTCAAGATCGGCCTGTTCTGCTCGACTCCGATGGTGCCCGTCTCACGGGCGGTGGGGCGCAAGCGGGCGATGCAGCTGCTGCTCACCGGCGAGCCGATCGATGCGGCAACCGCGCTCGACTGGGGCCTGGTCAACCAGGTCGTGCCGGATGAGCAGCTGGACGACGCCGTCGGCCGGCTGATCGACGCGATCGTGCGGTCGAGCTCGTACACGGTCGCGACCGGCAAGCATGCGTTCTACGCCCAGGTCGACGAGAGCGAGCACGACGCGTACGACCACTCCCAGGTCGTGATGATCGAGAACGCGCTTGCCGGCGACGCCCAAGAGGGCATGAGCGCGTTCCTCGAGAAGCGCGCACCGGCATGGCACGGTAGTTAGAAGCGGCGGGCCCGCGGCACTGTCAGTTTGGGGGCTGTTGCCAGACCGAGCGCTCGTATGCCATCTCGGCGACGATGTCCGACGTCGACACGATTCCGATCGGCGCCCGGTCGGGCCGCGAGGGGTCAACGACCACCAGGCGGTGCACCTCGTGCCTGATCATCATGTCGGCGGCCTCGGACAGTGTCAGGTCGGGGCCGCATGTGATCGGCGTATTCATCAGCTCGGCGACGGTGCCCCGTGATTCCCCGCTCCGGTACAAGGACAAGAGATCGTTGCCGGTGATCACCCCGGCGGCCTGACCGCCTTCGCTGATGATCACGATCGATCGCGAGCGGAGTTCGGTCATCGCCCGGCTCGCCGCCTCGAGCGAGATGTCGGGAGGACAGGTGACGATCGCCCGGCTCATCACGTCGCCGACGCAGCGGCGGCTTCCCGATGGCCGGCCGAGCGGGGCCACGAGATCCGAAACCGAGATCACACCGACGGCCGCGCCGTGCTCGGTGACCAGCAGACGGCTCAGGTGGCGTTGCTGCATCAGCTCCGCCGCATCGGCGGCGAACGCGCCGGCGTCGATCGCCTCGATCGGCGAGCTCATCAGCTCGCCGGCGGTGATGGCCCGCATCGTGCGCAGGCCCTCCGAATCGGCGCCCAGCCACTCGCCCGCGAGCAGATCGAAGTCGCTCAGGACACCCGACGGGTTGCCCGCGTCGTCGACCACGATCACGCTGTGAATTCGCTTGCGCGCAAGCGTCGCCGCCACCACGCCCAGACTCGCGTCCCGAGGACAGGTGATGATCCCGCGGGTCATCAGGTCGGTGACACGAAGGTCCTCTGTGTTCTTGGCCATCGACGCGACCTCCTGCGGCTGCTGGTCTATCCGCCTCGTGCGCCGAAGCTTAATTGGTGATCACGCGATTGGGTCACCTGGCGGGAAACCGCGCCCCCCATCGCTCGCGCTCGATTCGCGCGGAATTGATGACGTAGGACAGCAGCCGGTACCAGCCCGCGATGATCACCAGCTCCAGCAGCTGGTCGGGCCGGAAGAGCTCGGCGAGCGCCGTCCACAAGTCGTCTGAGATCTCACACGTGTCGTGGAGCTGATCGGCGAGCCGAACCAGCAGGGCGTCCCGGGACGAGAACGCCTGATCGTCCGCGGGTCCGGCGGCGGTCGCAGCGAGCTGATCGTCGTCGAGGCCGACGGCGTGGCCGAACGCGACCACGTGCACCCCCCACTCGTACTCGGCGCCGGCCCGCGCGCAGGTACGGTCGATGATCAGCTCGCGGTCCCGCGGCGGCACCCGGCCGTGACCCAGGATGCCCGCGCCCAGCGGGCGCATCCTTGACAGCAGCTGATCGTGGACGGCGAGCGTACGGAACAGCGCCAACGGCTCGAGCGGGCTTCCGGGTGGCATCCACTTCTTCAGCATCGCCTCCAGCTCGGGCTCGAAGGGCGCTTGGAGCGGCGCGATCCGCGGCTCGGTTGCGATCTTGGTCATCGGGTATCCTTTCCTCTTGCTTCGAAAATCAGAGCGAGTCGCAGGACCGACCCGGATGGTAGCTTCGAATTCCAAAGCACGCAAGCAGACTCCGCTGCCGGGACGGGCGGTACGTGGATCGCGTACCGGCCGGCCGGTGATGGCGTTGCTGGACCTGCTCGGACATCGGTGGGCACTGCGCGTGTTGTGGGAGCTGCGCAGCGGGCAGACGCTCACGTTTCGCGAGCTGCAGGCTCGCTCCGGCGAGATCTCATCGAGCGTGCTGAACGATCGCCTGCGCGAGCTGCGAGACGCGGGGATCGTCACCACCGAGTCGCGCGGCGGCTACCGGCTCAGCGACCACGGACGGGAGCTCCTGGCAGCGCTCGAGCCGCTGAACGGATGGGCCAAGCGTTGGGCCAGGCGCACGCAGCGCCGCTAGCGCGACGCGTACCGCGGTGGTCGGGCTGTCAGTGGATTGGGTGGGGAGCCACTCAGGCGGCGAGGCGTCGGCGCGCCTTCTGCACCGACGGGAGAGCGCCCTTTGCCTTCGCCAATGGGCGCGCGCGCAGGTCGACGCTCGCCGGCTTGGGCGCGATCGTGATCTCCTCGCCGGTCGCAGGGTTCCGGCCCTTGCGGCCCTTCTGCGCCGGCTTCAGCCGCACCGTCAGCTGTACCAGCCCGCCGATCCGCACCCGCTGAGCGTTACCGAGCTCCTCGAGCACGATCTCGTCGAGCGCTGCGAGCGCCCGCTTCGCATCGGACTTGCTGAGCTCCGCCCGGTCTGCGACGGCGTTGACAAGCTGCGTCTGTGTTAACGGCAACGCACCCCTCCAGTTCGAAACATGACGATGACAAGTGCATTCAACCTTGTCTGGCGGATGGACGTCTCCCCGGGCAGCGCGCGGGGGCTTGCGTAGCATCGCCGTCATGGACCTGCCGCCCGGACCTAGCGCTCCCGCCGCCTGGCAGTCAATCGCGTGGATGACCCGGCCGGCGGCGTTCCTGCAGCGCGTGCACACGTCGTTCGGTGATCCGGTCACGATCCGAACCTTCTGGACGCAGGAGCCGATGGTGCTGTTCTCGCATCCGGACGCCGTGCGTGAGATCTTCCGCCTCGATCCGGCGATCGCGCCGGCCGGCCAGAGCTGGGAGTTCCTGCGCCCGTTCGCCGGCGCGCATTCGATCCTGCTGCTCGACGGCGACGAGCATCTGCGCGAGCGCCGCTTGTTGCAGAAGCCGTTTCACGGCGAGCTCATGCGCGCGTTCACGCCGATGGTCGCGGAGCTCGCGCGGCGGGAGCTGGCCACCTGGCACGGCCGCGTGGTCGCGCTCGAGCGGATGCGCGAGCTGACGCTCGAGGTCATTTTGAGAGTCGTGTTCGGTGCCCGGAGCGAGCTCGAGATCGGAGAGCTTCGCGGCGCGATCGACGAGACGCTGCAGGGGGTGCGCTCGCTGCCGCGGGTGCTCGCGATGGTGATCGTGCGGCGCGATCTCGGGCCGCGCAGTCCGTGGGGGCGGTTCCGAGTCGCGGTCGAGCGGTTCGACAGCCTGTTGCTGGAGCTGGTCGCGCGCCGGCGCAAGGACCAGCAGCAGCTCTCGGGCAGCGACTCGCTGTTGTCACTGTTACTGCAGCAGCGCGACGACGACGGCCGGGCACCGACCGACCGTCACATCCGTGACCAGCTCGTCGCGCTGCTGGTCGGCGGCCATGACAGCTCGGCCGCCTCGCTGGCGTGGGCGTTTGAGCGCCTCGCCCGCCATCCGGCGGTACACGCGCGCCTGCGCGACGGTGACCCTGCGTATCTGGACGCGGTCGTGAAGGAGGTGCTGCGCGTGCGCCCCGCGTTGACGATCGCGCCGCGGCTGCTGCTCGAGCCGGTGCAGATCGGCGGTCGGACGCTTCCCGCCGGCGTCCAGGTCGCAGCATGCCTGTGGCTGGCGCTGCGGCGCGAGGACCTGTGGCCGAACGCGGCCGCGTTCCGGCCCGAGCGGTGGCTCGAGGGGCCGGCGCCGAATCCGATGTCGTGGATTCCATTCGGGGGAGGGGTGCGGCGCTGCGCCGGGGCTCCGTTTGCGGAGATGGAGATGCGGGAGGTGCTGCGCGCCTCGTCAGACCTCACGATCCGGCCCGTGCGACCGGAGGCAGAACGCGCACGGCGAAGCATGCTGGTGGTCGTCCCGGACCGCGGCGGCGAGGTACTGATCGGCCGCTAATGCCGAACTAACGGCCGGGCGCGCGCGCCGCAGCGGCCCTGCGCGCCTCCTCCTCATAGGGATTGTGCGCATAGCCGAGTCGAAGGTAGGACAGCGGCATCCGCAGCGGGCGATGTTGCATCTGCCACACGTGACACAGCTCATGACAGATCAGATCGTCATCGCACTGCAACGCCGCGGAGCGCAGCAGGATCAAGTTCCACATCGCGTAGCCGTCAAAGCGACTGAACCACGGCAGGCGGAACAGCCACCCGGCGGTCACGATCCTGACGCGCTCGATCCTGACCGGCCGTTCGTACAGGGCCAGCGGATCGAGGCGCGCCTTGGCGCGGCTGAGCGCCGCGCGGGCGTGGGCGCGCGTCACCGCGGTTTCCTCGGTCGGAGCATGTGTGAATAATGTTCCTCGAATGGATTACGAATTTCACGGACGAGCGGCGCTGGTAACGGGGGCAGCATCGGAGATCGGCCGCGCGACCGCGGAGCTGAGTTCGGATGCGGCTTCCCTCGTGACCGGCGAGGCGCTGGGCGTCGAGGGCGGCCTGCTGACGCGCTGAGCCGCGTTCGGCGGGGGGAGATGGGGCGCTTGCCAGCGGATCGCCGGGTCGCGCGTGCGCTTGGAGTGCTGAGCATCGTCAGCTCGCTGCTGATCGCGGGCTGTGCGGGCGGCTTCGGCGAGGCGTTCTCCTGCCCGCGCGCGCTGTTCTGCGTTGCGGTCGACGGCCGTGGCCGTGCGCTGCTCTATCGCGGGTCCGGCAGCTGACGGTCGCGTTCGGCGGCGGCGCGAGCCGCCGTCGTCAGCGCCGCCCTCGCGGGACGGGACACGTACCCGAGCTCGGCCCGCGCCTTGGCGTCGTCGAACAGGTGAGGCAGGCGCCCCGCACGCACCTCCTCGAGCACGAGCAGCCCGGGCTCCCGGCCCGCCGGCGCAAGCACAGCACCGGCGATCCGCGCGGCGCCATACGCGACGGTCCACGGCACCGGCACCCGCGGCGCCGCCAGACCGACCGCCCCGGCGATCACGCCGAACACCTCCCGCAAGGCCATGTTCTCGCCGCCGAGGAGGTAGCGCTCGCCCGATCGTCCACGTTCGAATGCGGCCACGTGTCCGGCGGCGACGTCCTCGACCGCCACCACGTTCAGCGCGCTGCGCGCCAGATATGCCCGCGCCCGCCCGCGGGCGACGTCGGCGACCATCTTGCCGGTCGGGGTCGGGCGCCGATCGCCGGTCCCGACGGGCACGGTCGGGTTGACGATGATCACCTCGCCTCCGTCTCGGGCGGCGCGCACCGCGAGGCGCTCGGCTTCGAGCTTGGTCCGCTTGTAGGGCACGCCGAGCTGTCCCCGGGCGGGAAGGTCGCGCTCGGTCGCGGGGCGGCCGGGGGCCGGCCCGCAGGTCGCGCAGGAGCTCGTGTGCACGATCCGCCGGCGCGGTCCGCGCAACGCGGCGTCGAGCACCGTAGCGGTACCGGCGACGTTGACGGCCCGCATCCGCGCCGCGTCGCCACGCGCGTAGCTGTACACGGCCGCGAGGTGAAACACGGCCTCGCATCCCTCGATCGCGCGCGCAACCGCCTCGGGCTCCAGCACGTCACCGACGACGAGCTCCACGCCATCGGGTAGGGTTCCGTCGGTCGGCGGGTGGCGATCGAACGCTCTGACCTGCACGCCGGCGCCCGCAAGTGCCGCGACCACGTGCGCCCCGATGAACCCCGACGCACCGGTTACGAGCGCCCTCACGAGGCGGCGGCGCGGCGCGCCGGACGGCGAGACCGCGCCGTGCCGCGCGCCATCTGGATTCCGAACCGGGCCATCGCTCGCGGCACGTGGTCCGCGCGGGCAACGACGTCCGCGAGCGCGTCGGCGAACCGCCGCACTTCGCCCTCATCGATCAGCAGCGAGGGCAGCGCCTTGACGACGTTCATCCGGTGACCGGCGACCTGACACAGGATCCGGTGCTCGTGAAACAGCGGCACCGTGATCAGCTGCGCGAACAGCCCCGGCTGGAAACGCTCGACCGCCTGGAACACGGAGCGCCTCGTGGGCCGTGCCGGCGGCCCGAACTCGATCGCCCAGATCAGGCCCAGACCTCGCACGTCGGACACGACCTCGTGGCGCTCGATCAGCGGTTTCGTGAGCTCGAGCAGCAGCGCGCCCATCCGGTCGGCGTGATCGACGAGACCGTCGCGGTGCAGCACCCGGAGGGTGGCCAGCGCGGCGGCGGCGGCGAGGTCGTTGCCGCCGAACGTCGATCCATGGCGGACGGCGCGCTCCATCCCGTCGAACACGCGCGCGAACGCGTCCCGCGAGACCAGCACGGCACCGATCGGCACGAGCCCGCCCGACAGCGCCTTAGCCAGGCAGATCATGTCCGGGGCCAGACCCCAGTGCTCGAGCGCCAGGAACCGTCCCGTGCGCCCGAGGCCCGTCTGCACCTCGTCGCAGACGAACAAAGTTCCCGCTTGGCGGCACAGTCGCTGCGCGGCGGCGAGGAAGCCGTCCGGTGGGAGGTGAACGCCTTTGCCCTGAACCGGCTCGAGGATCAGCGCCGCCACATCGCCGCGCGCAAGCTGGAGTTCCAGCGCGTCGAGATCACCGAATGGGATCGGATCGCAGCCGGGCAGCAGCGGCCCGAAGCCGGTCCGGAACTCGTCGTTGCCGTTGAGCGACAGGGACCCGAGCGTGAGGCCATGGAAGGCGTGGTCGGCGTACAGCACGCGCGGCCGGCCGGTCGCGGCGCGGGCGATCTTGATCGCCGCCTCGACGGCCTCGGTGCCGGTGTTCGCCGGCACCATCGCGGCGACGCTGCTCGGCGCGCGCTGGAGCAGCTGTTCGGCCAGCACGCCGCTCAGCAGCGTGACGCCGAGCTGCGGCAGGTTGCCGGTGCGGGCGGCGAGGACGTCCTGCACCGCCGCGACCACGTCCGGGTGGTTGCGACCCAGCGCGAATACGCCGTAGCCGCCGAGCAGGTCGAGGTAGCGCTGGCCCACGGAGTCGATCAGGTGCGTCCGGTCGCCGCCGACCCAGGACTTGTCGAACCCGAGCGTGCGGAGGATCCGTCCCATCTGGGGATTGAGGTAGCGGTCGTTGAGCGCCATCTCCTCGCCCGTCCGGCCAGCCAACAGCTCCGCGATTTCAGGGACCCCGTCCACCGGTCGTAAGCCTAGAGCGGCGGCGCGTGCAGGCTGAGGTATCGTGCTCCGAGTGAGAGCGTCGCGCTGTTTCTCCGCCGTCGACTCGCACACCGAGGGGATGCCGACGCGGGTGATCACGGCGGGCCTCGAGACGCTGCCGGGCGCGTCGATGCAGGAGCGCCGGCTGTATTTCGAGCAGCATCTCGATCAGCTGCGACTGCTGTTGATGCGTGAGCCGCGAGGCCACTCGGCGATGTCGGGAGCGTTTCTGCAGCCGCCGACCCGGGCCGATGCGGACTGGGGCGTGCTGTTCGTCGAGGTGTCCGGATGCCTGCCGATGTGCGGTCACGGCACGATCGGCGTCGCCACGGTGCTGGTCGAGTGCGGGCTTGTCCCGGTCACCGAGCCGGCGACCAGGATCCGGCTTGACACGCCTGCCGGTCTGGTCGAGGTCGAGGTGGCCGTCGACCGCGGCCGCGCGGAACGGGTGACGCTGCGAAACGTGCCGGCGTTCGTGGCGCAGCTCGACGCCGAGGTCGAGGTCGAGAAGCTCGGCACGGTGCGTTACGACATGGCCTTCGGCGGCAACTTCTACGCGCTGGTTCCGGCCGCGTCGGTCGGGCTCGAGCCGGACGCGGCGCAGGCCGGTGAGCTGATCGACAGCGGCTTGCGGATCATCGACGCGATCGAGGCATCCGCGTCGCCGGTCCACCCGCTCGACGGCGCGATCCGCGGCTGCAAGCACGTGGTCTTCCATGCCCCCGGCGCGAACGGCGCCGACGCTCGCAACGCGACCGCGATCCACCCCGGCTGGCTCGACCGCTCGCCGTGTGGCACCGGGACCTCCGCGCGGATGGCGCAGTTGCATGCCCGTGGCGAGCTGCCGCTGGAGCGTGAGTTCGTGAACGAATCGATCATCGGCTCGCGGTTCGTCGGACGGCTGGTGGAGGAGCTCGACGTCGCGGGAACGCCGGCGGTCGTCCCGGAGATCAGCGGTCGCGCATGGATCACGGCGATGAGCCAGTACCTGCTCGATCCCACCGATCCGTTTCCCGAGGGGTTCGTGCTGTGAGCGTGATCGTCGTCGGCGGCGGCGCTGTCGGTCTGTGCATCGCCGAGGCGCTGTCGAGCCGCGGGGCCGCGGTGATCGTGCTCGAACGCGATCGCTGCGGCGCCGGCGCGTCGGCGGGCAACGCCGGCTGGATCACGCCCTCGGTTGCAATCCCGATTCCCGGTCCGGGAGTGATCGGCCAGTCGCTGCGCTGGTTGATCGATCCCTCCGGCCCGGTGTGGATCCGCCCGACGCTGTCCCCGGCGCTGCTGCGGTGGATCGCGGAGTTCGTCAGGCACTGCTCGCGACGTGCCTACCGCGATGCGCTCGGGGTCCTTCAGGCGGCCGCGGTTCAGGCCGGCGCCACGTTCGACCGGCTGATCGACCGCGGGGTCAGCTTCGAGCTGCACCGGGACCCGCTCCTTTACCCGGCGTTCGAGCGGGCCGAGCTCGATCAGCTGGTGCTCGTCGCCGCGCAGCTGCGCGCCGCCGGCCTGCCGACGCCACTCGAGCAGCTCGGACCGAGCGAGCTGCTGGCGCTCGAGCCGGCGCTGGGCGAGCGGGTCCTCGGCGGAATGGTCGCGCCGGCCGAGCAGCGCGTGCGTCCAGAGCTGTTCGTCGCCGCCGTGCAGCAGGCGGTGGCCGCGCGCGGGGTCCAGGTACACGAGGGCGAGAGGGTGACGGCGCTGCGGCGAGAGGGTCGTGGCTGGCTCGCGCAGACGCCGGACGGAGCGCGCCGGGGCGAGGCGGTGGTGCTCGCGACCGGGGTCACGACCACGGAGCTGCTGGCGCCGCTCGGGGTCCGCCTGCCGGTGGCTGCGGCGAAAGGGTACAGCCGCACGTACGGGCGCGATCCGAGCGGACCCCGACTGCCGGTATATCTCGAGAAGCCGAAGGTCGCGATCAGCGTGTTCGAGGGCGGCGTGCGCGTGTCGGGCACGCTCGAGCTGGGGGCGATCGGCCTGTCGCTGTCGCAGCGCCGCCTGGCTGCGATCACGCTCGCGGCACAGCAGGCGATGCCGGGCTGGATGATGCCCGCGGAGCCCGACGACTGGGCCGGGATGAGGTCGATGTCGCCCGACGGGCTGCCGTATATCGGCCCGGTCGGGAGCCTCGACGGCCTGTACGTCGGGACCGCGCACGCGACCCTGGGGATCACGCTTGCGCCGCTCACCGGCGAGTTGCTCGCCGAGCTGATGCTCGAACAGAAACACAGCCCGTTGCTCGCAGCGTTCGACCCCGCGCGGACGGCGTCCTCGAGCCGTCGCCTGTCACTAATCCAGAAGGAGTCCAGATGAAGGGTGTCCATGCAGCGATCGTCACCCCGTTCGACGACTCGTTGAACGTCGACCACGAGGCGCTCGCGACCGAGGTTGGCCGCTTGATCGACGGAGGGATCCACGGGATCGTCGCGACCGGCACGATGGGTGAAGCCGGCAGCTTGAGCGCCGAGGAGCGCGCCGTGGTGATCGCGACTGCCGTCGCCGCGGCGGACCGCCGGGTGCCGGTGTGGGCCGGCGTCTCGGCGGCCACCGCCGAGCAGGCCGCCGCGTACGGCCGCGACGCGATACACGCCGGGGTCGACGGCCTGATGGTCCTGCCGCCCCTGCTGTACCGCGGGGACCGACGGGAGCTGAGCGAGTTCTTCCGCACGGTCGCGCGTGCCGCCGACCTGCCGATGATGGTCTACAACAACCCCCAGGCCAGCGGCACCGACATGCCGCCGGAGCTGCTCGCCGCGATCGCGCGCGACGTGAGCGCCGTGAACGCCTTCAAGGAATGCTCCGGCGATGCGCGGCGGATCGCCGAGCTCGTCGGTCTGTGCCCGGAGATCGACGTGATGGTCGGGGGTGACGACTGGGCGCTCGAGGGGTGCTGCGCCGGCGCAGCGGGCTGGATCAGCGGCATCGCGGTCGTGTTGCCGCGGCCGTGCGTGCGGCTCTGGGACGCATGCGCGGGCGGCGAGTTGAGCACGGCCCGGGAACTGAACTTCGAGCTGCTGCCGCTCGCCCGATTCGACATGACGCCAAAGCTCGTGCAGTACTTCAAGGCGGCGCTTGACGAGCTCGGGCTCGGCGGCGGCCCCTGCCGGCCGCCGCGGCTGGCGCTGTCCGACGGGGAGCTCGCGGCGCTGCGCAGCTCGGTCACGCATGCGACCTCGGCCCGGGTATGAACAGCTCGACGCTGGTCGCCGTCGATCCCCGGACCGGGAGTCCGGGGGCCGGCTACGCCGAGACCGAGCCGGCGCAGCTGAACGAGCTGCTCGCCGCCGCACAATCGGCCCGGGACGACACCGGCTGGAGCACGGCGCCGGCGCGTGCGGGCGCGCTCGAGGGGATCGCCGAGCGACTGCGGGTGGGCGGCGACGCGATCATCGCGTCGTGCGAGGCTGAGACGGGGCTCGCCCGCCCGCGGCTGGAGGGCGAGCTCGAGCGGACCTGGCGGCAGCTGCTCGCGTTCGCTGCGCTGCTGCGTTCGGGCGAGCACTACGAGGCGAGGATCGATCCCGCTGACCCGGAGGCGCGACCGGCGCCGCGTCCCGACCTACGACGGATGATGGTCCCGATCGGACCCGTCGCGGTGTTCGCGGCGAGCAACTTCCCGCTGGCGTTCTCGGTCGCGGGTGGCGACACGGCGTCCGCGCTCGCCGCCGGATGCCCGGTGATCTGCAAGGCCCATCCTGGGCATCCGGGCACGAGCACGGTGGTCGCCGGTGAGATCGCGGCGGCGATCGCCGAGCACGGATTGCCGGCGGGCTGGTTCTCACTGGTCCAGAGTGCGTCGATCGGCCTCGCCCTGGAGCTCGTGCGCGACGACCGACTCGAAGCGGTCGCGTTCACCGGCTCCGGCCAGGCGGGGCGGGCGATCTTCGACGCCGCCGCGGCAAGGCCGCGGCCGATCCCGGTGTTCGCGGAGATGGGAAGCGTCAACCCGGTGGTCGTCACCGAGGCCGCGATCCGCGCCCGGGCGCAGAGCATCGCCGCCGCGCTGGGCGGGTCGATCACCCGCGACGCGGGCCAGTTGTGCACCAAGCCCGGGCTGATCTTCGTGCCCGCCGGGTGTGCCGGGGCGAGCTTGATCGACGCCCTGCGTGAAGTGATCGCGGCGGCGGACACCGGCGTGATGCTGAACGAGCGGCTGTTCGGCGCCGCGGCCGCGGCCGCGCGCGAGCTGGCCGAGTCACCGGATCTGCGACCGCTGCTCGAAGCGGGCGCCGCGCGCTCCGCCGCCGGCGCCTTCGCGCTGCCCGCAGCGGTGTTCACGACCTCGAGTACGGCGGTGCGAGATCACCCCGAGCTGCGCGACGAGCGCTTCGGGCCCCTGGCGCTGCTGGTCCGCTACAGCGATCTCGACGACTTGCTGGAGACGGTCGAGTTGCTCCCCGGTCAGCTGACCGCGACGCTGCATGCGACCGACGAGGACCGGGAGCTCGGGCGCGCGATCGCCGACCACCTGTTGACGCGGGCCGGAAGGCTGATCTACAACGGCGTTCCGACGGGAGTTAGTGTGACCGCCGCGATGCATCACGGCGGCCCGTATCCGGCGAGCACCGCTGCGGAGCACACATCCGTCGGAACCGCGGCGATCAGGCGCTTCCTGCGGCCCGTCGTCTGGCAGAACGCACCCGACTGGATGTTGCCGGAGCCGCTTCGAGACGGCAACCCGCTCGGGATCCCGCGCACGGTCGACGGCTGAGCCCAGCCGCGGCTTCTGCCGTCTGATCGGCTGCGGCCGCGTCACCACCGTTTAGGCTTTCACCGGTAACGCCACCGGACCCTCAACGTCGCCTTGGCCCCGCCGATCTATCGCTTCGCCAGATCGTCGCTCCCGCCGAGCGCCAGCCCGGGGATCGGACCGTCGCCCCAGGCGATCTGCGGCTTGCACAGGCGTTCGTCAACACTCGGTGGGATCTGGCCCGGGACCTCGAGGAACGATTTGCGAATCCTCCGAGGCTGGCCGAGTGGCTGGCGGCGCGCGATCTGCTCGAGCCGGGAACACGGTTGAGCGAGGTCGACCTCGAGCGGGTCCTGAACGTCCGGGAAGGGCTGCGCGCGGTGCTGTTTGCAAACAATGGAGCGCCTCCTGACGGGGTCGCGATCGAGCGACTCAACGGTGGGCTGCGAGGTCCTGGATTGTTCCCGCAGCTTGACCCGAGCGGCGCCCCCCACTTCAGGGCGCGGCGGCGCGACCTCGATGCGGCGCTGGCGCTGATCGCGACGATCGTCGCCGTGGCCCAACTGGAATGTCGCTGGGCGCGGCTGAAGGCCTGCCGGGGCGATCACTGCGGCTGGGCGTTCTACGACCACAGCCGCAACCAGTCCGGCAGCTGGTGCTCGATGTCCGTGTGCGGCTCCCGGGCGAAGGCACGTGACTACCGTAGGAGGAGGAGGCAATCATGAACGTTTTCCGATCGCGGAGCGGTGGCCGGCGCCCGGGGCCGGCGATCGCCGGTGCCTGTCTGGCAGCGCTTGCGGTTGCTGCGTGCGGAGGCTCAGGACATGCGACCACGCACGCGGCCAGCACCCACACATCCAGCTCGGCGTCGATCACGCCCTGTCAGAGCGAGGCTCGGGCGGCGATCGCCCACTTCCTGGCGATCACGCCCGGCAGCATCGCGGCGTCTCCGTCGATGGGGACCAATGGGATGCCACAGTGCACGTTCAGCGCCGAGGTCGCGCCGCGCGTGCGAATGCAGACGGTGGCGAACGTCGACAACGGTCCCCAGCCGTATTTCCGGCTCGAGCGAACCGAGGTGGAGGCGTCCCAGGTGTTCACGCCGACCCGTCTGACGCCGGCGCCCGAGTCGATCAGCGCCCTCGGTCTGGAGGCCGATTGGTTCCCGGCGTACCCGCAGCTGATGGCGACCGACGGGATCCGGTTGATAACGGTGTCGGTCGACTGGCGGACTGCCAGCCAGAACCGCGAGCGCACGCTCGCCGAGGCGATCGCCCGGACCTATCTCAGGACGCCGCACGGGAAGGCGGCCGAACGGCTGGTCGACGGCTACCCATCCGGATGAGCGTCCGTTTGCCGCCTGATACGGTCTGACGCGTGGCACGGACAAACCTGGAGCAGGCCGCCGACCTGACCGTGAGGGAGGTCATCCACGGGCGGTTCAGCGCGCTGCCGGCGAGCGCCACGGTCGGCGAGGCGCGCGAGTGGTTCGCGGTCAGCCCGCACCGCAAGATGGCGTTCCTGGCCGCCGACGGGCGCTACGCGGGCTCGTTGACGCGCGCTGACGTCGGCGGCGATCTCGATCCCCGGCGGCCCGCATCCGAGCTCGCGCGCGAGGGCCCGACGATCGCGCCCGAGGCGCCCGCAAAGCTCGGACATGAACTGGCGCTCCAGAGCGACGCATTGCGCGTGCCCGTCGTCGACGGTGAGGGCATGCTGCTCGGGGTGGTCGGTGTGACCGACGATCTCGCCGCCTTCTGCGGCACCGGTCAGTCCTGAGCCTGACCCGCGATCAGCTCCGCGGCGGCGACGAGCTCGGCGTTGTCCGCGGCCACGCGACCGTCCGGCAATACGAGCACGTCCTCGAGTCCGACACGCACGTCGATCCCGGCGGCCGCGGCGGCTGACAGGACCTCCCAGGTCCGCCTGCCCTCGCCGTGCCAGAGCTGCGGGATCCCCTGCGGGATCAGCCTCGCGATCGCGCGCGCCTGCTCCGCTCCGCCGTCGACCTCCACGAGCGCGCGCAGGATCTGGTGGGTGAACGGGCTCCGAGCGAGCTGACCGGCGTCGGCTTCGGAGGCGATGCCGGCCTCGACGGCGATGCCCGCGTGCAGCGCGGCACGGACGATCCCGGCCCAGCCCAACTCGGACAGATTCACCGACACGAAGTCGGGCCGTTGGCGCCACGTTCTGATCGCGGCTGCGCGCGCGAACGGGTCGGGATCGATCGTCTCCGACGTGGACAGCCCGACCGGGAGCCGCGGCGCCGCCGCGCGGATCGCGGCGACGGCCGCGTCACACGCGGCCGCCTTGATCGTCTGCGCGCCGCCGGCGTCGCGAGGGTGCACGTGGACGGCGAATGCGCCGGCGCGCCGAGTGGCGATCGCGTCGGCCGCCAGCTCGGCCGGGGTCTGCGGTACGGCTGGATGTTCCGCGCGGGTGCGGCCACCGTTTAGACACGCTTTCACCGCCATGATCAGAGTTTGGCGGGTCGCGGGGCTAAAGTCATCGGCGCCGAAAGCCGAAACGGGAGCATGAAGCAGTTCCTGCTCCTCCCGGGCGATCCGGTGAGCGGGCATGTAATCCAGGTCACACACCTGCCCGAATCGGCGTTGACGTTCGCATCCGATCTGTCGTCGGCGCAGGCGACCGGCGAGGGCACGTTCCTCAGCGGCAGCGTTCAGTTCGCCCAGACCCTTGCTTACAAGCCGGGTCAGGTGATCGGCACCGCAACCGGCGATTTTGCAGCGCACTTTGATGGGCTGGGGCTCGTACAGCCGGCGGTGGGGGCGCAGACCGCAACGCTCGGTAACCCGTAGCGGCGGTCCCGGGGCCTCGGCGAGCGGTTCTCGCCGGGGCCCCGGTTTCCCAACGCCGCGACGTCGTCTGCTCGCGCTCTGTCATAGCGGACTTGCAATTCCTACCAATATGGGCGTAGAACTTGCTCGTCTCGGTGACGTGTATGGGAGGCGAACCCGACAGATGAGGCCAGACACCAACCTCCGCCCAGGTGACATCGTCGGGGATACTGCAGAGGTGCTTACGGGTACCCGCGAGATTGCAGTGTCCGAGTTGATCGGTGCTCTGTCGTACGCGCTCGACATCGCCGAAGGGGAGCCCCCGGGGCACGCCAAGCGATCGTGCTTGATCGGGATGCGCCTGGCGGATGAGTTGCCGCTCGACGAGGAGGCGCACGCGGACCTGTTCTACGCGCTGTTGCTCAAGGATGCCGGATGCTCGGCGAACTCGGCGCGAATGGCAGCGCTGTTCGGCGCCGACGATCAGGAGGCCAAGCGGACCTCCAAGGTCGTCGACTGGTCCAAGCCGCTGTCTGCGTTTCTCTGGTCGTTGCGCACGGTCGCCCCGGGTGGGTCCGTGAGCGCCCGCGTGGGGCGGTTGCGGGCGATCCGCGACGAAGGCGAGGTGACGAAGTCTCTGATGCAGGCGCGGTGCGACCGCGGCGCCGAGATCGCGCTCATGCTCGGCTTCTCGAAGACCACCGCCGAGGCCATCCGTGCGCTCGACGAGCACTGGGACGGGCATGGACAGCCGCGTGGCCTGCATGACGAGCAGATCCCGATTGGGGCGCGGATCCTGTGCCTGGCGCAGACGATCGAGATCTTCCACGCCCGACGCGGCGTCGAAGCGGCCTACTGGGTCGCGGACAAGCGCAAGGGTCATTGGTTTGACCCGATACTCGTCGATGCGCTTGCGCCATTTCGCGACGAGGCCGATTTCTGGGCATCGCTGCAAGCGGCGGACCTGTCCCGGGCAGCGCCGCCTGACCGCGTGATGATCGCCGACGAGGACCGGCTGGACCGGATCGCGGACGCGTTCGCCGGGGTCATCGATGCGAAGTCGCCGTGGACCCATCGCCACTCCGATCGGGCATCCTCGATCGCGCTCGGAATCGCCGCACGGCTTGGCTTCGACGCGTCCGAGCTACGCGGTCTGCAACGCGCCGCACGACTGCACGACCTCGGCAAGCTCGCGATCTCCAACCGGATCCTCGACCGCCCCGGCCGGCTGAGCGAGGCGGAGTTCGCCAAGGTCAAGGAACACCCGGTGTTGACGCACCAGATCCTCGAGCGGGTTCCGGGGTTCAGCGAGCTCGCGCCGCTGGCGAGCGCCCATCACGAACGCATCGACGGGAGCGGATATCCGCAGGGGCTGACCGCGGCCGATTTGACGATGCCGATGCGGATCCTGGCCGTCGCCGACGTGTACGAGGCGCTCACCGCCGAGCGGCCGTACCGCTCGGCCTACAGCGCCGAGCGGGCGCTCGAGATCATGCGCACCGATGTGCCGCGGCGGCTGGACCACGACGCATTCGGCGCGCTGGAGACACTGCTGGAGGAGCACGAGGCCGACGCCAGCCTGGCCTATAACGGGGCGTGATCGCGTTCAGGCGGGATCGGCTCCCAGCGTCGACTTGATCTCGTCGATCGCTGACTGCTCGGCCTCGCTGACGGCGGCGTCGCCTTCTCGGTGGGCATGTGCCACCTTCTCGGCGAGCGTGACCACGAACCGCTTGTAGCCCGCGACCTCGTCCGCGGTCGCCTTGCCCTGGAGCAGCTCGACCGCGTCATGGAGATGCTCGAGCCCGTGCTGCTTGATCTCCTCGAACGAGTGGTAGCGCGTGTGGTCGATCTCTGGCTTCGCGGCGACGATCTCGTCGAGCAGTTCGCTCTCACCGTGCAGCTGACGGGCGTCGACGTAGGCCTTGCCGATCGCGAAGGTCTCTCGGATCGTGCCGCCGCGCTGGGCGGTGACGACGATCATACCGGCGCTGGGCGGGCCCTCCAGCACGGTCTTCCATTCATCCGCTGTGAAGTCAGCCTTTCCGGTCATCGCTTGCTCCTTATCGTCGCCGAACTTCCGTCACCGACATCAGTCAGTGTCAGTCAGCTCGCGCGAGGCTAGTGGTAGTCGTAGAAGCCGACGCCTGACTTACGGCCGAGGCGACCGCCGGCGACCATCCGCTTGAGCAACGGCGGCGGGGCATACTCATTCCGCTTGTACTCCTCATACAGGGAATTGCACACTGAGTAGAGGTTGTCGAGCCCGATCAGGTCACACACGGTCAGCGGACCCATCGGATGCCCGCAGCCCAGCCTCATTCCGGTGTCGATGTCGTCCCTGGAGGCGAACCCCTCCTCGTACATCCGCACCGCAGCCACCAGATATGGCACCAGCAGCATGTTCACGATGAACCCGGAACGGTCCTTGGTCTCGATCACCTGCTTTCCGAGCCGCTCGGCGAAGTCCCTGGCCGCGGCCACCGTCTCGCGGCTCGTGTCGAGGCCAGCGATGATCTCGACCAGCGGGACCACCGGCACCGGAGGGAAGAAGTGCATTCCCAGCAGGCGTGTGGGGTTACTAACCGAGTTGGACAGTTCGGTGATGGGCTTGGCCGAAGTGTTCGACGCGACGATCGTCTGTTCGCTGACGACCGAGTCGATCCCCTCCATCACCTCGAGCTTGAGCTCGAGCTGTTCGGGCACCGCCTCGATCACCAGGTCGGCGTCGCGGATCTCACCGAGCTTGGTCGTCAGCCTGATCCGGCCTCTGGCAGCCTCCGCCGCGGCGTCGTCCAGCGCACCGCTGCTCACGGCTTCGTCAAGCGAGGACTCGAGCCTGGCGTGCCCGCGCTCGATCGCCGCCTCGTTGACGTCGCGCACGACGACCGGCATCCCGGCCACCGCCACCGTCTCGGCGATGCCGGTTCCCATGAACCCACCGCCCACGATCGCGACTGTCTCGATGCGCGGAAGGTCGGCCATCGGGCGGCAGCTTACCACCCTGGACCCGACCCGCGTGGGTCTTTCGGGGCCGCCTTTGCATGGCCGATTCAGTCGCCTCGGCGGCCCATTTTCACTCCCTCGGATGCCTGGAGTGCGGCCGTGATCTCGGCCGATGAGTTGGCGCCCGCGCGGCGGTCCTAGTAGTGCAAAACCGCTGCAGAGAGGAGAACCAAATGGGGAGGCTGGTGGTTACCGAATTCGTCTCACTCGACGGCGTGTTCGAGGATCCGGGGGGAGCCGAGGCGTACGAGCACGGCGGCTGGACGTTCGAGTACGACCGCGGGCAGGACGGCGACGACTTCAAGCTGAGCGAACTGATGGAGGCGAGCGGGCACCTATTGGGTCGGGTGACCTACGAGGGCTTCGCGGCGGCCTGGCCATCGCGCGAGGGCCCGTTCGCCGACAAGCTCAACGGCGATCCCAAGTACGTCGTCTCGACCACGCTCACGGCGCCGAAGTGGGCCAACACCTCGGTGATCTCGGGCGATGTCGTCGACGCCATATCGCAGCTGAAGAACGAGACCGAGGGCGTCATCCTGGTCGCCGGCAGCGGCACGCTCGTGCGGACGCTGCTGGCCGCCGACCTGGTCGACGAGCTACGCCTGATGGTGTTCCCGACGATCCTCGGGCGCGGCAGGCGCCTGTTCGGCGACGGGATCGACAGGCTGAAGCTACGGCTCGCCGACAGCAAGGCCGTCGGCGCGGACGGCGTCCTGGTCCAGGTCTACACGCGGGCCGCTTAGGCCCGGCCCGGCACGATCCCGACCGGGGCCGTCACCGATGGCCCGGGCAGGACTCGAACCTGCGCGCTACGGATTATGAGAACGTTACAAGGCTTGCGGCTGTTTGCGGCTGTTCCGTGTTTAGACCGCTAACGCCCGGATTTTGCGGGTTCGTCCAGATCCACGTTTGAGGCTGCTTCCTCCCCTTCGGGGGCCCCAACGGTGGCCCCGGCCGGGTCGGTCGTGAGGAGCTCGTCCCACACGTCCGCGCTGCCGAGGCCGCCGTCGACCTGCTCGATGTACGCATTCATCGTCGTCGTCAGCTGCGAGTGGCGCAGCCATCCCTGGATCTGCTTCAGCGTCTTGCCCTGCGCGAACAGCAGCGACCCGCACGCACGCCGGAAGGAGTGGAACGCAACCCCCTGGTAGTCCCAGCCGTCCTCGGTCTTCACGACGATCCCGGACTCGCGCAACGCCGGTCTGAGAACGCGGTTGTACATGTTCGAGTACGTCAGCGGCGTGCCCGTCAGCGACGGGAACACCGGCGCGCCGGGGTCACCGGGGCCGAGGTCGGCGAGCCACGCGGCCATGCCTGCCGACAGCGGCACGTCGCGGACGCTCGCATCGGTCTTCAGCTTCTTGCGCTCGCCGCGGTAGAACTGCTCCGCAACCACGATGTGCGGGTCGTCGCCGAGGTGCACGTGCGCCCATGTCAGTCCGAGCAGCTCCCCGACGCGGACGCCGGTCTGGGTCAGCAGCATGAAGAACGCCTGCCACCGTTCGTCCATCACGGCGAGGATCCTGGTCACGTCCTCCGCGCCGAGCTCCCGCCGCCGGCGCCACGGATGCGCCCTCCTGGCGGCCTCAGACGGCACGTAGCGGACGCCGGTGCACGGATTCGCTCCGATGTCCCCGTCCTGCACCGCTGAGGCGAGCAGGACTCCGAGCGCTGCCTTCGCCTTCCGGATCGTGGGCTGGGTCGCACCGTCGCACTCGAGGGCTCCGAGCCAGTCACGGACGTCGGGGGCGGCCACGTCACGGATCCGCATCCGGCCGATCAGCGGCAGGATGTGCAGCCGGAAGCTGATCTCATACTCGCGGCGGGACGAGGGTTCCAGCCCGCGGGCGGTGCGGCCACGGTAGGACTCGATCCACGTGTCGTAGTAGTCGGCGATCGTTTGCGAAGACAGTGGCCGGCGGGTGCTCTTGCCGCTGTTCAGCTTGCCCTGGAACTCGCGTGCGAGCTCCAGCGTCCGGAACATCTGCTTGTGCGACCGGTCGCCCCTCTTCCATCGCACGACGTACGGGCAGGAGCATCGGCCGTTACCAGGACACTGCCCAGCGTGCCGGCGGTAGATGCCCGGGTGCCGGGTCTTCTCTAGCTTGCGCTTGTCGGTCATCGTGCCCGCCCGGCACTGAGCTGTCGCTCGATCTCGCTCACCTCGAGCGTCGGCATCAACGACTCCGCGGTCGGCATCGCGTCCAGGAATCGTTTCGCCTCGTCGGACTCAAGGCCGCCGGCGAGCAGCCGGGTTTGGGTTTCCAGCGACACGCGCTCGATCTCGGTGCGGGCGGCCTTCTCCATCGCGTCGATCCGGGTGCTCGCGACCTTGCGCAGCTCCGCACGCCTACCGGCACTTACATTCTCCCCGCGGCGAGACCAGCCTAGGGATGCGCCCGGGGCGAATTCCGGCGGCACGCCCATCTCCCGCAGATCCTCGACGATCTTGGCGTTCAGGTCGTCGACGAGCCCCTCGGCGCGGCGCATCGCCTCCTCCCAGTTCTCGCGCTCCGACCACGCGTACTCTCGCGCGAGCTTCGCCTCAAAGTCGGCGAGCAACTCGGCGCTCCGTTGCGCCGCCATCGTCTTCGCGACCCTCTCCCGCTTGCGGCACAGTTGCGCGGGCTCCGAGCGCTCGCGAGACGTCATCGCCGTTTCGGTCATCGCTTCCTTTCCTTCAGGGTGCGTTCGGCTTCCGGCAGCGTTCGTCGCACGTACGCGTCGAGCGCGACTCGCAGTTCCGCCGCGAGCGAGCGCTCGTGCGCCCTGGCGATTATCTGCATTTGATCGACGAGCGGCCGGGGTAGCCGAACGACCCTATCCTTGCTTGTATCAACCATGTATCCATTATAGCTACACCACGTATACATGTAGGGGCGGTGGGAGGATATTTGCCGGACTTTGCGGAGTGTTTACGAGACGCTTAGCGGCGCAGCGTCCGCCTGCCATGACCCAGAGCTGCTGAACGAGCCTCGGCGCTCCGACCGGGCCCGGGGCGGGCTCATGTACACAAATGACGTGCCCACATCCCCGCGAGACCCGCGAACCCCATATCGCGCGCGCACCGGAGATCATTCCCCAGCCATGCCCGCCCACACCACCATCGACTACGTGGCCGCGTACGCCACCGCCGCGACCGCTCTCGGCACTATCGTCCTCGCGATCGCGACCTTCGTCCTCGCCCTGAAGACTCGAGCGCGCAGATGTCGTCTCGCTCTGGAAATCTCCCTCGCCGCCGGCAACCGATCTCGTTCGCGAGTCACCGCGCACGGATTCTGTGCTCTCGATGCAATCAGCACTTCAAGCATCTTGAGGATGCCGCCATCCCGCTACTCGTACCGATGGCGATCGGGCGCGCACTCAGCCTTGGGGACGAGAGCCAGGCTGCGCTTGCGCTATGGGCGAGCAAAACCGCGATAGCGCTCGTCGCAGCGACGCCGGACCTACGCGAGTTTGTGCCCCGAGCACATCGCGACTCAGTCAGGTACAACGCTCTGCCGCACGCTGCTACTTGGGTCGGCTACGTCCCGTGGAGCGGTAGCACCACGATCTATGCGAGTGACAACGCCCTGACATTCCCGGGCGTCGGCTCGATCGCCGGCCACCAGTCCTACACCGTCTTCTTCGCGTTCAAGCGGTTGGCCTTTCACGTCGTCGGATTCATCGACCCTCTGCCGTCGGGCTACTTCATCGACAGCGGGACATGGCCGTTCTGACAGTTCTGGCCTCGGCGGCCCGGCATGATCCATTGGCCACCGCCTAACGCCCTGGCGACCGATGCCGACGTTCGCAACATCGTGCGGTTCGCCGCACTCAGACCACGATAAGCGCACTGGAACGCAGAATCACTCCAACTGCGAGCGGCTCGCCGAGATCGTCGTCGAGCAGATGCACATAGGTCGAGAGCGCGGGTCGATCGAGCGTCTGCGGCTACGTTCGTTGACATCGAGTGGACGACGGCTAGCCGCCGTGCGGGCCGCACGGAACCCAGTGCGTCGTCTCGACGACAGCCGTCCCTTGCCAGCCAGGCTGCTCTTGCACGACGGCCAGGAGCGGGACGCGGCGGCTCATCCCGATCCGTTTTACCGCCTGGGCTTCGGCGGCGCCGGGCGATAGACCAGCGCGAGGCTCACGACGAGTGCGATCAGCACGCCCACGGCCCCGAACGCGAGCGCCATCACGACCACGAACAGCCAGCCGGCGAGCACTTGGCCTGTGGCGTGGCGGAGGCGCGGAAAGTGCAGGAGCAACGCGATCGCGGTGAGCGCCAGCAGCAGGATCACGCTGCCTCCTGTGGGTCTAGCGCGCCGCCCTCGCCTTCCCAGCGGCCTAGCTCCACGAGCGCCTGCACGAACGCCTCCTCGCGCTCGCGCTCGAGATTGTCCAGATCTGAACGACGGATCAGCCGACGCAGCCGCTGCCACCAGCGTGCCAGAAACATTGCTAATCACATCCTAGGGTCGAGGGATCTGCCGTTGCGTGGGCTGGTGTGCAGTGCCAGGCACTTGGGGCACAGCGGGCAGCGGTCCTCCCAGCCGCGCGCCACCGGGAAGCTCGCGCCGCAGCGCTTGCAGATGTTGGTGGTGGTCGACATGCTGGCCTCCTTTCAGGTTAGAAGGGTGGGGCCGCGCCCGGAGGGGGCGCAGCGGACGCGGCCCCAGGCGCGCGCTCGAACAAGGGGCGCGGTGAGCGCGCGCACGTTTCATGTCAGCCTCTCGCTCGTTTCGCGGCCGGACGCGCCCGCTGCGCATGGCGGGACCGTTCGCGGACGGTCTGCTCGCGCGTGTCCAAGCTCTGCTGGATCGCTTCGAGGAATCGTTCGCGCGACTCGCGGGTGCGGGCGGGAGACTGCGGCCGTACCCGGTACGGGCGCATCACGGCCCCTTCCGGAGCACGGCGACGAGCACGACGAAGTAGACGACGACTGCCGCGAGCGCGGTCAATGCTGCTGCGAGGCCGGTCATCGCTTCGCCTTCCGGCGGCGGTGAGCGACACGAATCCTCCCGCTCGGAAACCTGCCGTTCGAGGTGTAATCACCGACCGGCTTGGACGCAGGCTTGATGTCACCCGCCGGCTTCGGCTTGGCCTTCGGTTTGGCCCACACCGGCGGCGGCACCGGGTTCGCGGCGATGTCACTTTCGATCCATGCTCGGAGCATGTCGACCCTCGTGAAGATGCTCGGATCGCTGCCGTTCTCATACGTCCGGTCATTGATCCCGACTTCGAGACCCTCGGCGATCAGGGGGCCGCCGCTGTCGCCGAAGCCGATTGCGGTGTTATCGGCCGGGTGGTCCTGCGCGCACATGTCGCTTGGGCCCCAGTAGTCGGAGCCGACAGCTGCGATGCAGTAGCTGTCGGGCTGGATGACGGTCGGCCCGCTTGTGGGGTTGTTTCCCAGGCCGCGGTTCGGACTGGTGTCTCCCCACCCGTAGACGATGGCCGGGGTTTCCGCCGGCGGTTGCGAGCTCGCCAGCTGGATGCTCGGCAGGCTCGTGGGTGTCGCGAGTACGAGCACCGCGGCGTCGTACTGGTAGAGGGGCGCTGCGGTGTATCCGGGATCCGCGGTCACCTTCGTGACGGTCCCGAGGCCGTTTCCGAGCACGTTCGAGTACACGATGTAGCCGGACGCGGGCCCCGACAGACAATGCGCCGCCGTCAGCACGACGGTCGGGGAGACGATGGTGCCGGAGCACATCGTGCTGGCGGTGTCGTCGACGATTTCGACGAGCTCGGGGATGTTGCCGGGCGTGCCGCCGATGACCGTCGCATGCGCCAGCGGCTGGATCGCGTGGGCTGACGCAGCGGCAAGGCCGCCCGCTGCGAGCATAGTGGCGAGAGCGATCAGGATCCACGATCTCACGCTGCCTCACCTCCGTTCGAGGAGTCGGTCACCGAGAGCGCCAGACGCACAAGCCTGACTTCGTTCAGGGCGCTCGGAAAGTCGTCCCTTCTGGTGATCCCTTGGCCCCTGCAACGCCGGGCCTGTGGTTGGCTGGAACAGATTATCACCCGCAATAGCCGAAAAAGCTACCGTACTAAACCACAGTTTTCGTGGGGTACTAGCGGCTGATAGCATCGGTGGGGACTGATGGTATTCGCGGCCTTGTCCCCCAGACCCCTCACCGGCGTCGAGCAGCGGAAGCTGGCTCAGCTCGGCAACCGCACCAAAGCCAAGAAAGGCGAATACGAGCGCGCGCTCGCGGACAGAGACGAGTACATCCGCCACCTGCTCGACCGGAACGTCCGGGCGGTCGACATCGCGTACATCCTCAAGGTCACGCCCAAAGCCGTAGCGGACGCGCGAGACCGGAAGCGCGGCCGGTGACCGTGATCGTGGTGACGAGCACAGGTGAGAGCTGGCGGCTGGCCGGCTGCTGCACCGACATCATGCCGCAGATCACCGCGGCGAAGCTCGAGGGTTTGCTCGTCGAGTTGCCGTGCGATGCGGCCGCGGACGGGACGGTGTGGCTGAACCCGGCGATGGTCGTGTCCGTCCGGGACGTTTAGACGGCGGCGGGCCCGGCGGAGAAGACCGGGCCCTGCCGCCTTTCCGCGAAACCCTCGGGGGAAATCCAAGCAAAAAGCCCGAGAGCCGGGAAGCTTTCTATGCTGCAACGCCGGGCGGCGGCTCCGGCTGGAGCTCTGGCAAGCCCCACACACGGCGCTCAGCCGCGGCCTGACGTAAGGCAGCCTCGTGCACAACCCGGGCGCCGCCCTCTGCGTTCGCGGCCATTGATTCCTGCTGCTCCCGTTGCGCGGCAGCAAGCCGACGCTGCTCCGGCTCGAAGTGCGCATCGAGCGCGGCGAACACGTCGCTGTCGACGCCGACGACCGTCCACCGCCCCGCGCACCGGTCCTCGACCGTGATAACCGCGTCGCGGACCACGCTCGGGTCCAGGTCGCGGACGCGATGGGCACGCGCGTCGTGGTCGAACGCGGCGCGGATCTCGCGGACCAGCAGATCATCGCCGTCGGCACGGTCCCCGCCGGCGCGGGTGACGCCACCGCCCGGTTTCTGCTCGTAGCGCAACTGCAGCATCCATGCGGGCAGCTGCTCGTACCGGCATCGGCTGAACGGGGTGGTGGTCTCGTCCATGTTCACGTTCTCCTAGTAGCTCGCGACGAACGCGGACACGCTCGGCGCCGCGCCGCCCGTGATCGCACTCGTGATTTTCGCGGCGACGAACCTGAACGGCAGCGGCGTGGCGTACGTCATCGACGCGTATTGCGGGTTGGACGCCGCGGCCGTGGTGATCGTGACGCCGGGGATCGTGTACCAGTTCTGCTCGTCGAACGAGCCGACCAGGCCCACAACGCCTCCGGTCACGCCGGTCGCGGCGATGGTCAGCAGCGCGTGGCATGCCCTGACGTTGCCTGCGTTGTCGAGCGGGATGCCGATCGTGCCCGACGCTGTCTGGTTCGACAGCGATAGATAGTCCGTGTATTCCGGCCAGTTTCCGCATTCCACGACGCTCTCACCACCCGTGCCCGTTACGCGGCGCGAGCTCTGAGCGCTCGATACCCATCCGCCCGAGCAGATCGCCGCCGGCGCCACCGTACATCTCGGACGGGATGCTGGAAGGCATGCGAGGTCCGGCGCCCTCGATCCGGTCGCCCGGTCCGTACCCAGCCGCTTCGGCAAGCATCACGAGATGCTCCCGGCGCTGGTCGGTCAGGATGCCCAGCCGCTCGCGCATCGCGTCCTCGGTCGGGCAGTCGACCACCTCGGCGTGCCACAGCGAGTGCTCGGCGGGGCCAAGCTCGACCCGGCTCTCTCTGAGCAGCCGGGGTCGCGAGCATCGCACGATCGACATGCTCCGCGCGCGCTTCGGCCAGCTTCGCCCTGCGCGTCGCCTTGGCCGTCTGCGCCTTCAACTTCTGGACCTGCTGCTTCGCGGCCTGCGGCATCGCCGCGCGCGGCTGCTGCTTCTGTGTGACGCGTACCTTTGCGGTGGACGCCTCACGCAGCCTGGAGAGCTGTTTGGCGACCCCGGCCGCGTCCTCGCGCAGCAGCGCCCGCTCGAGCCGCGCCTGCGCCTTGGCGACACGCTTCTGCAGCTTCCCCGGACCGACCGATCACCTCCGGCTCGCTCGCGACCGCCGTGGCGCCGCGCAGGCTCTTTGACAGCTTCCGGTGGAACTGGCCGCCCGCGTCCGCCTGAGTCACGAGATCCGCGCTCGGAAGGTTCGCGATCTCCCGCACCATGTTGTACGTCCGGCCGGCGATCTCCTTCGTCCCGTCGGTCGAACCCCACCCGTCGATCGAAATGCCGATCAGCGGCCTGTCGGACGGTCCGTCCCGCGCCGACTCGATCAGCGAACGAACCCACTCATAGCCCTTCCCGTCGACCGGCTTGAACCGGGCGCGCACCTCGCCACGACCTGCCGTCTCCAAATACCGGGCGTTGTCGAACGAGCCGACGAGCTGGCGGATCGACCGTTCCGGCCGGTCGGCCTCCTCGCTGCGGCTTGGATGGTCAGCGAACGCTTTCAGGCCCTCGAACAGCTTCCGGGAGACCGCGTCGCGCAAGCATTCCTTGGTGTAGAAGTTCGCGTCGGCTTGATTCCCGGGCCCCTCCCTGATGACCGTGCACTCGTACCCGCCGCCAGGCTCACGACGGAGCTCCCGGACACGGATGTGCAGGCTCTCCCGCGTCCGCTTCCGCTTGCCCTTCCCCTTCCGCCGACTCTTCTTAGGGTCGCTGGCTTGTCGTCATCGCCGGCGCGGACGAGCTGCGGCGCGGCGGTAATGCTCGTCGCCTCCGTGAGCCGCCTCGCCTGAGGGCTCATGCCAGGCATGGTTCAGAGACCGGCTAGCGTCGCGCGAATCCGCGCAGACTGCGCCTCACGCAACCGCTGGCTCTGCATCTCGTCAACGATGTCCGCCGGGAGCATCGCCTCGAGCAGACCGCCACGACGGCGCGCCATCGGTTGATCGGTCGGCAGGTAGTGACTCTCGCGCAACCTGCCGTCCGCGTCCCGCGTCTCGCCAACCTTGTCGAGACCCATTGCCTGCAGCAGCGAACCGGGACGGCCGGCACCACTCTCCGTCACCCCCAGCGGGCGTTGTGACGCGCCGATACTCGCGGACGACTTGCGTTTCCGCTTGCGCTTGCTGGTCGCGAGCGCCATCACATCGTCAACCGTCGAGACGGCCTCATCAAGATCGTTCCCGTCATCATCATCGTGGTCGTCGTCGGATTCGACGATCCCAGGCAGCCTCAGACCCAGCTGCCGGGCGCTTTTGAGGGGGTCGCCCGCCGGCACGGACGCCGGCGGAACTCGGCACGGACGCCGCCTCGGAGCTCGCTCCGAACACCCACCAACCTACCCCACCACAGCACTCAGCGTTGGGTTGAAAAATGCGACCGCTCTGTCGCAAACTCAGAAACACCGCACTTAGCGAGCGGGTTCACGCCGCCTCTCCCCGGGCGCGCGATGTCACGCCGCCAAGACCACGCGCTCGGCGCCCCGGTTCATTGGGCGGAATCGCTTTGTGTGGTGTCCGTCCCCTGGTTTGGTGGGGGTGGGGGTGTTGTGGGGTGTCACGTGACAGTGGTTGTGACTGTGCGGTTGGTTTGTACCCCGGTACCACGGTGTACCCCGGCTGCACGCGTGTGCGCGCGGGCGCGGGCGCGGGCGCGCGCGATTGGACGGTACATCGGGGTACAGGGGTACAGGGGTACATCGGGGTACGTTGGGGTACGCGCTCATTGTTGTTCCCAGCCGGGTGGGATCGTATAGATGCGCGCTTTGACTTTGCCGTGGCCGCCGGGTTGGCGTTGTTGGACTTGTCCGGGGTGTTGCCAGCCGATTTCGATGACGCGGCTGTGGAGTGAGGGCCAGTTGATTGGCCGTCCGGTTTGTCCGCGGACGTGTGCGGCGAGGTCGGAGGTGCGTACGATTCGTTTGCCGGTGGTGTCTTTGACGATGGGGGCGCGTTCGGCGGGTGGTGCGTATGCCGGGAGGTCGGCTGGTCCTTTCGATCGTGCTAGGACGTTGAGTGCTTCCCAGCGTCCTTCGGGGGTGCCGAAGTCGTTGACGTCGGTGGTGTTTCGTTGGGCGGCGGCGAGGAAGCTATCGACCCAGTCGCGTGTTTCGTGCCGGTCGTCGTTGTCGGCTGCGAGCTCGGATGTGCGGACGAGTGTTGTGGCGATCGTTTGGACATCTGGCGGCCCGTAGTGCGGGATCGTGGCGCCGGTGGCGATGATCACGCGTCGGCGGAGTATTGGAGCGTCGAATAGTTCTGCTTGGCGGTCGAACACGATCCGCGTGCCGGATTTCAGTGTGATCACGAGGCGGGCGTCTTCGTGGCGTCCGGAGTAGCGGGTCGCGTCGGCGACTGGGTCGGCTCCGAGTCCGAGCGCGACGGTCATCCATGCTCGTAGTTCGTCTCGGTTTGACCCGGCGGGTGGAGGGCTTGGGAGCAGCGATTTGGGTTTGCGTCCTCGTGTGAGTTCTTGGACGGTTTCGCTGGTTGTTTGCCGTTCGCGCGCGGCGCGGAGTTCTTCCTCGGGCGTCATGGCGTGAGTTCCTTGCCGAAGATGCGTTGCAGCACGACGCGGATCTCGAGCCGGTCGGCTTTGGTGAGCGGCAGCGTCCAGCCGCCGAGGAGTCCGGCGAGTTGGTAAATCCGGCCGCCCGCGTCGCAGCCGTAGCACTTCCAGCCGCCACGGTCGTACACCTTCAGCGATGGGTGTTGCTCGCGGCCGTCGGCGTGGAACGGGCATGCGATGTATCCGCCGCGGTTGATCTTTTGGCCGGTCAGTTCTCGATGTAGACGCGGCTTGCGATGCGGTGTAACGGGTCGCGGTCCTGGAGGTCGCTGTACTCGCTCGGGTCGGACGGGTCGCGGTCGGGTGGGACACCAGCGAGCTCGAGCAGCCATGCGGGCGCCGGCGCGATCTCTCGTTCGATCAGCGGGTGCGCGGGATCCCAGCAGTACAGGCGGCCCGTGTCCGGGTGCAGAGACGGGGGTGCAACGAGCTGGCAGCCGGCGGTGCCTTTGATCTCGATCCCGTCGATACCGATTGATCGGAGGTTCCGTGACGCGCATTGGCCGCGGAGCCAGTAGTGGCGGCTGCCGCTTCCGGTTATGACCGTTGGTGTTGCCGGTAACGGCCCGTGCTTGGGTTCAAGGTCGGCGAGCGCGGCCTGGCCGCCGTCCCAGTGGTCGACGTCGAGTCCGATCAGTCCGTTGCCGCAGCGGATCCCGACGCCATCGTCGCGATGCTCGGTGTAGTGCGCGGTCACGCTCTCGCGCGTCGCCTGCCAGTTCGGCCAGTCATCGCCGACGGACGGCCGTTTGCTGCCGGCGGCGAGCGGGATTGTCCGCGGGAGTAGCGCAGCGCGGCGTCTAGTAGCTTGCTCATCGCTTCACCTGCCGCAACAGGTACGAGCGGCCGAACTTCGGATGGTCGCGGGATTCGACTTCGACGTCGATCGGCTCGCCGATCGGCAGGTTCTCGAACGTTCGGAGCTCCACGTCGATCGGATGCCAGTGAGCGTCTACGGCTTTCACGCCGCGCAACGTCCACGCCTTCCCGCTGCTCGAGCCGGCCTTGAGCGTCTCCAACGACTTGACGGTGATCGTCCTGGTGGCGCTCATGCGATCACCCCCAGCTCGTAATCGCGGTACGACCGGCCGCCGTTGTACGTCTGGACCATCCCGAGATAGCGAACGCGGATCCGATGGCCCACGCGCACCCGCTGGCGAATCAGTTCGCGCTCGAGGACGGTGTGCCCTCGGCGGCTGGTCGCCGCGATCGAGATCGTCTCGTCGCCCCGGTCGATCCATAGGCGGTTGCCCTGGTATTCGTCGCGTCGCGGTAGCTTCACGACGACGCCCGCGATCGACTCGCCCTCGGCGAGCTCGTGATACCGCAGCGGGGCAGCAGCCGACAGGCGGGCTGTGCTGATGTTGCTCATGGCGCACCTCCGTGGTGCGGGTCGCCGCGCCCCAGCGGCTTGCTGGGGGCAGGGGAGGATGCGGCGACGGAAGCCCGGCGTCAGGCCGGGCGCAGGTTCGTCTGGGTCGTCAGGACCCGCGCGAGTGCAGCGCCCGCCGCGCCGGCGAGCTCGAGGCCGCCCGGCGGGCAACCGGCCGCAGCGGCGACGTCGGCCGCAGAACAGCGCGAGCGACGCGGGCCGGTGTCCCGCGAGCGCCATCGTTATCTGGGCCCGCTCGCGGCGCATGCCGCGCAGCTCGGTCTCGAGCGACGCTATCTGTGCATCAAGATCCGCTACGAAACCGTCATCGACTGCCACGGCCGTCCTTCCGTCATTCCATTGCGGCCGAGCCTCAAGAACAGGCGCGACTGCACCAAGTTTGCCAAAAGCTGCGGGGCATGAAGCCACCAAAGCGTGCACTTAGCGGGGAGAACGCAAACCGCCCCGCGGCCACTAGGGCCAGCGGGGCGGCGGAATGAAGATCGGCAGGACGAATGCCGACGACGAGCCACACACTACCAACCGGAGCACACGACACGCAGGCGGCACGGGGACGCACACCCGGTGGCCCCGTAGGGTGGCCCCAACGCCCGACCGGCCTCTCGCCCGGACATAAGAAAACCCCGCGTGAGCGGGGCTTTCCCGGTGTGGCCCGGCTGGGACTCGAACCCAGGCACCACGGATTATGA
>CAWJIO010000015.1:0-58348 GCA_963842995.1 uncultured Solirubrobacterales bacterium
CACCCTCCAAGGCTAAGTACTCCTTGGTGACCGATAGCGGACTAGTACCGTGAGGGAAAGGTGAAAAGTACCCCGGAAGGGGAGTGAAATAGTACCTGAAACCATGTGCCTACAAGCGGTGGGAGCGGCCTTGTGCCGTGACCGCGTGCTTTTTGCATAACGAGCCGGCGAGTTACTCGTCTGCGGCGAGGTTAAGCGATGAGCGGAGCCGAAGCGAAAGCGAGTCCGAATAGGGCGACATAGTCGCGGGCGGTAGACCCGAAGCTGAGCGAGCTACCCATGGGCAGGTTGAAGCGGGGGTAAGACCTCGTGGAGGACCGAACCGACCTAGGTTGAAAACTGGGCGGATGACCTGTGGGTCGGAGTGAAAGGCTAATCAAGCTCAGTGATATCTGGTTCTCTCCGAAATATATTTAGGTATAGCCTCGGATAAATTCCGTGGCGGCCGTAGAGCACTGTTTGGACTAGGGGCCCTACCAGGTTACCGACTTCAGGCAAACTCCGAAGACCGTCACGGCTACTCCGGGAGTCAGTTGCTGGGGGATAAACTTCAGCGTCAAAAGGGAAACAGCCCAGACCGCCAGCTAAGGTCCCTAAGTGCTAGCTAAGTGGGAAACGATGTTCGAATGCAGAGACAACCAGGAGGTTGGCTTAGAGGCAGCCACCCTTGAAAGAGTGCGTAACAGCTCACTGGTCAAGTGTTCGAGCGCGGACAATGTAACGGGGCTCAAGCTAGTCACCGAAGCTGCGGGTGCGTGAGGTCTTCGGACCGATCGCGCGGTAGGAGAGCGTTCCGGCGCCAGTGAAGCGGCCGCGTAAGCGAGCCGTGGAGGCGGCGGAAGTGAGAATGCCGGCATGAGTAACGAAAGAGGGGTGAGAATCCCCTCCGCCGATTGCCCAAGGTTTCCTGAGTAAAGTTCGTCTGCTCAGGGTTAGTCAGGACCTAAGGCGAGGCCGAAAGGCGTAGTCGATGGCCAACGGGTTGATATTCCCGTACCACGTCGCTTCCGTTTGACCGATGGGGGGACGAGGAAGGCTATGGGATCCCAGGCGATGGTTGTCCTGGGGTAAGCATGTAGGGGTGGCTCTAGGTAAATCCGGAGCCGCATAACCTGAGGTGCGATGCCAGCTGGCTCTAAGCCGGCGAGTCCCGGATGCCAAGCCTCCGAGAAAAGCCTCTAGGGAGGAAGCGCGTGCCTGTACCAAAACCGACACAGGTGGGCAAGTGGAGCACACTAAGGTGATCGAGATAACCCTCGTTAAGGAACTCGGCAAAATCGCCCCGTAACTTCGGGATAAGGGGCGCCCCAGTAGGGTGAACCTCTTCGCGAGGGGAGCCCGAGAGGGCCGCAGTGAATAGGTTCAAGCGACTGTTTACCAAAAACACAGGTCTCTGCTAAGTCGTAAGACGACGTATAGGGGCTGACGCCTGCCCGGTGCCGGAAGGTTACGTGGAGGTGTTAGGGGCAACCCGAAGCACCGAAACTAAGCCCCGGTAAACGGCGGCCGTAACTATCAACCGAGGTAGTTATAAAACTCGGCTATATGCTGGAAACTCCGAGGATCCGGCGCTACTCGTCGCGAGCGTTCGCGGCAGTGACAATGCGCCCGGTGCGGACAATCAGCAGGAAAGACCCTGGCACGATGTGACAGGGAATCCTCAGAGACTATACGCCGAGCCCGTCAGGCATCCGCCTGGCCGGGATGAGATAGTCCGACCTCATGGGCGACCATGAGAGCTGGCCAGAAATGAGCCGGCCGCCCTGTGACGAGTGTGTCACGGGGTAGTAACAAATGTGAACGGTCCTAAGGTAAATCGTTGCCCACCGCGCTGGTAACAGCGCGGAATGCATTCGGCTATATGCTGGAAAACCCGAGTATCCGTCCGGTACTCGTCCTAGACTTTCGTCGTGGACAGTGACAATCCGAGCGGTGCGGAAAATCAGCAGGAAAGGCTGAGGCAGCAAGGCTGGGTTAATGGTTTTGTAGACGGAGAAGGATGCTTCTCAATCGGCTTCGTCCGCCAGGCTGGCGGAGGAATTCGGAAGGGATACAGAACCGGCTACCAGGTGGTTGTCACCTCACGTGTGAGGGCCTCGCCGAGATCGTCGAGATCGCGGAGACGATGAATCGCCAAAAGCCCAGAGGCGAGCTGCTCAGAATCCTCAGAGGCCATACGCCGAACATCCAGGACACCGGATGAAGAGATGGTCCCATCTGCATGGCGACATGCAGGGAAGGCGCGGTGCAGACCAGGACGCGCCCTCCGCTCCCGATCGTGGGAGTAAGGCTTAAGCGAAATTCCTTGTCGGGTAAGTTCCGACCTGCACGAATGGCGTAACGACTTGAACGCTGTCTCAACGAGGGGCTCGGTGAAATTGCAGTCTCGGTGAAGATGCCGAGTACCCGCGGCTAGACGGAAAGACCCCGTGAACCTTTACTACAGCTTGGTATTGGGGTTCGATGCATCTCGCTCAGGATAGGTGGGAGGCTTGGAAGCGCCGGCTGCGGCTGGCGTGGAGCCAACCTTGAGATACCACCCTTGGTGTATTGGATCTCTAACAGTGCGCCGTGAACCCGGGCGCTGGACAGTGACAGGTGGGTAGTTTGACTGGGGCGGTCGCCTCCCAAAATGTAACGGAGGCGCGCAAAGGTTCCCTCAGCACGGTCGGAAATCGTGCGTAGAGTGTAAAGGCAGTAAGGGAGCTTGACTGCGAGACCGACAGGTCGAGCAGGTGCGAAAGCAGGCCTTAGTGATCCGGCGGTAGCAAGTGGAAGCGCCGTCGCTCAACGGACAAAAGGTACTCCGGGGATAACAGGCTTATCGGGCCCAAGAGTCCACATCGACGGCCCGGTTTGGCACCTCGATGTCGGCTCGTCGCATCCTGGGGCTGAAGTCGGTCCCAAGGGTTGGGCTGTTCGCCCATTAAAGCGGTACGCGAGCTGGGTTCAGAACGTCGTGAGACAGTTCGGTCCCTATCTGCCGTGGGCGTTGGAGAGTTGAGAGGATTCGTCCCTAGTACGAGAGGACCGGGACGAACGCACCTCTGGTGTATCTGTTGTCCTGCCAAGGGCACTGCAGGTTAGCTACGTGCGGATCGGATAACCGCTGAAAGCATCTAAGTGGGAAGCCGGCCTCAAGATGAGCTCTCCCATCCCCTTGAGGGAGTAAGACCCCTGGAAGATCACCAGGTTGATAGGCCGGATCTGGAAGGATGGTGACATCCGTAGGAGACCGGTACTAATGGGTCGAGGGCTTGACGGATTTCTTTTGATATCCGTGCATTGGCACTGTGTGGTTTTGAAGGCCCGCGGGGGGCGGTCTCTACCGGTTTCCGGTGGCTATGGCGAGGGGGAAACACCTCTTCCCATTCCGAACAGAGCCGTTAAGCCCCTCAGCGCCGATGGTACTTGGCTCGCAAGGGCCTGGGAGAGTAGGTCGCCGCCGGTTCTTATTTCGACCCCGCTTGCGCCCGACGCGAGCGGGGTCGACTGCGTTTTCGTCGGTTGCTCCGCTCCGACCTCGCCGTCGGCCGCCCCGCCGTGCCACCATCTAGTAGGTGATGCACGACGTCGTCAAATACCTCCGCGCCAACCCGCAGGTGTTCGTCCTACTCGTGATCTGCGTGGTATTGGGGCTAGGGACGTTCATCGCGGTCATCTTTGCGCTGATCGCGTCCGGATCGACGAAAACGGATGGGGAACCGAGCGACTGGATTCCGGTCATTCACGCGGTGTACCGGGGGATCGTGGTGTAACGGCGCCCTGAGGCGGCAGCTGCGAACTTGCCGCGCATCGGGGCTCGCCTCGGCGAGGACCCGTGGAGCGGCACGCACGTGCTTCGGCGCGCGAGCACAACTCCCCCAACGTGGCTCGAGGCGCGTGCAGAACGGTCAGTCCCTGTGCGATCAGGCCCGGGTGGCTGATGCCGTCAGCGTCCAGGAGAGGTGGTCCGGGCAGCCCGTCGACGGTTGCGCCGAGCGTCACCGCCAGATTGCCGACGCTCGGTCGCGACGTCCAGGCACTGATCGCCGTCCGCGTCCGGCCGCCCTCGCGCGAGAACATCGAGGCCTTCCGGGACTGGGTCGCCACCGCTTCCCGGGCTGGTCGGAGTGTTCGTCGTCTCCGGCGGGCAGGATTTCCTGCTCCACGTAGCGGTCGGGGATACCGATGGGCTGTACGCGTTCGTGATCGATCGGCTGACCGAGCGCCCCGAGGTGGCCGACGTCAATACCTCGGTCGTCTACGAGCACATCCGCCGCCCGGTGCTCGAGCACCTCGACCGCCCCGACCGCTCCGACCGCTCGCCAACGGCCTGACGCACGCCTAGTTCAACTTCGCCGAACCTATCGCCCCGCGAGATCGCGCTCCGTGTCCGCGCGGGCGCGGACGGGCGAGATGCAGTCGGCAGGGCGGGCGGGCACGGCGCCGGCGCGACGGCCACGCTCCCATCGCAGCGGCCGGCGGTGTGGATGGGGTGGCGCGGGCGCCGGCGGGTCGCCGAGGATGTCGTCGAAGCGGCTCAGCCAGGCGCGCAAGCGACCAGAAGAAGACTGGAACATACGTTCGGGAGGGTAGGGGAGGCGTCGGACGGAAGAGGGGCCGGCTCGTAGGGGTGGTCTCGGGCCGGGAACGGCGCCGGGGCGGGTGGGGCGGGAGGCTCCTTTGTGGTCGGGGGCGGCGCCGGAAAGGGGGTGGGCGGGAGACTCCTTTGTGGTCGGGAACGGCGCCGGGAAAAAGGGCGAGGGGGCGGGAGGCTGGCTAGGCCGAAAACCGGCGCTGGGAAGGGGTGGCTCGCCGCGGGTGTTGGTGAGCGGGGACGGGGACGTGCTCAACTTCCCAAGTCCGGAGGGCCGGTGGCGGTTTGGGAAATTGAGCATGGATATCGTGCTCAAGATCCCGAACCCGAGCCGCCGGGGCCGACTTGGGCAGTTGAACAGGTATTTGGGTCAGATTGCTGACATCCCAATGGCGACGTTTGCTCGCGGCGGCCGTCGAGGCGTTTTTGCCTGCTAATTGATCCATTTCCGGGCGTGCTGGAGCAGAGTTACGAGGAGACCGAGGACTATGCGCCGGCGCCGCGTCGCGCCACCGCCGCTCCACCCCTCACGCCGGCGATCCAAGCGACGACCACACGTCCAACTTCGTCCGCACGCGCTCGATCGCCGCGTTGGTGAACTCGGTCGTCCCGGCGTGGCCGCCGAGATCCGGGGTCTTGATGCCGGCGGCGATCGTCTCGAGCACGGCCTCGTAGATCGCGCGAGACGCGCGCTCGGCCCCGCCGCGGCGGCACGAGATCTCGGACGCGTGACCCGCGCCGCCACCACCCTCCGCCGCATACCGCAGAACCGCCCCGCACGCGAGGATCATCGCCAGCGGATTGGCCACGTCCTTGCCCTCCAGCGCCGGCGCGGTCCCGTGCGGCGCCTCGGCCATCGCGACCGTCGTCTCGTAGTCGTCGCCGAATGCCAGCAGCACCGACTCGGCGCCGGCGACCGAGCCGAACATCGGCAGCACGAAGTCCGAGAGGCAGTCGCCGTCGCGGTTCAGGGCCGGAATCACGAGTGGCGCGTCGGCGGCGCCCGACAGCAGGCCGGCGTAGGTCGCGTCGATCAGGACTGGCTGGTAGGCGATCTCAGGGTGGCGGGTGGCGGCGGCGTCCATCTCCTCCTTCAGCATCCCTTCGTATACCGGCGAGACGGTCCATTTGGGGCCGCCGTAGACACGGGCGCCCAGCCGTGCGGCGGTGCGGAATGCGTATTCGGCGACGGCGCGGCAGGTTGAGCGGGTGATTCGCTCGGTCCGGAAGGCAACCTCGGATGCAGCGCCTGGGTCGCCGTCGCGCCACTGCTCGGCGCCGTAGGCATCCTCGACTGCCATCCGGACGACCGAGATCGGGTAGTGAACGCCGGCGATCGGCGTCACTCCGGGTAGGCGGCGGCCGGTTCTGATGATCACCTTGCCGTCGACCTGCTCGCGGAGGATCCGGTTGGGCGAGCCGACGTCGTCTGCGCCCTCCGGGGTGATCGTTGCCGCCTTCAGGCCGAGTCCGGTGGCGCGCACTGCGGCGGCGGCGTCGCCGACGACCTGGTTGGCGGTGGCGCGTCGGTTGCGCAGCGAGAGATCGAAGCGCTCGAGACTGAGGTCGAGCTCGAGCAGCGAGGGGTCGAGCAAGCGGACCGCCTGCTCGAGCAGCTCCTGCCCCGTCTGATCTCCCTCCAGAACCACGATCCGGATCGCGTCTGGCATCCCCGCGGACGATAGCCAAGGCCACAGACGGGCGCGCCCGGCCCCAGGCGCCCGGCCACCTACGCGCACAAGGCGGCCGGGCGCTCTGGTGTCGGCTGTCTGACGGGTACCTACAGCTCAGCAGCCGACCGAATCCGTTTCCGGTAGAGGGGCACGGATCCACACCGTTTGACCCCGCCTGCGGGTCGATCCTTCCCGCCGAGAGGCGCAAACGATCCTTCCCGCCGAGAGCACAAACGATCCCTCCCGCCCGGAGCGCAAACGATCCTTCCCGCCGAGAGCACAAACGATCCCTCCCGCCCGGAGCGCAAACGATCCTTCCCGCCGTGAGGCGCAAAAGGCGTTAAGTCGGCGGTTCGCCCATCAGCTCGTCGCGGCGCTCCGCCAGCGCCTCGATCACGATCGTGAGGTGCTCGTCGAAGTCGATGCCGAGCTCCTCGGCCCCGCGGCGCACCTCGTCGCGGTTGACCGCGGCGGCGAAGCTGGGTTGCTTGAGCTTCTTCTTGACCGACTTCGGGGTCATGCCGACCAGCCCTTCGGGCCGCACGTATGCGCACGCCAGCACGAACCCGGAGAGCTCGTCGACGGCGTACAGGGTCTTCTCCATCGGGCTGTCTCGCGAGACGCCCAGGAAGTCCGCGTGCGAGGCGACGGCGCGGACCAGCTCGGGCGGGTAGCCGCGCGCCTCGAGCTCGCGGATCGCGTACCGCGGATGGCCGTCGTCGAGATTGGGGTAGCGCTCGTAGTCGAGGTCGTGCAGCAATCCGGTCAGGCCCCAGAGCTCGACATCGCCGTCGAAACGGGGCGCATAGGCGCACATCGCGGCTTCGACGGCGAGCATGTGACGGCGCAGGGAATCCGATTCCGTCCATTCACAAAGAAGGGTCCAGGCCTCCTCGCGCGAAGCTTGCAGCTGCATGGCTGTTACCCTAGCTGACCGCCGGGGCCCTACTGCACCTCGGCCCCGTCCCGCACCAGCTACGCTGGCCGCTGCGCAATCGCCCCCTGTGATGGAGAAATTCGTAATCGAAGGCGGCGTGCCGCTGTCTGGCACGATCGTCCCCGCCGGCAACAAGAACGGCGCGTTGCCGATCCTGGCGGCGTGCTTGCTGACGGACGACGAGGTGATCCTGCGCAACGTGCCGCGAATCAGCGACGTCGAGACGATGACGCTGCTGCTGGAAGGGCTCGGAGCGCGGGTCGAGTGGCTCGGCCCGAGCGAGATCTCGATCAAGGCCTCGAACGTCGACTGTCACCAGGTCGACCCCGAGCTGTCTGAGCGGATCCGCGCCTCGTTCCTGCTCGCGGGGCCGCTGCTTGCCCGCTTCGGGCGGGCGGTGATGCCGCCACCCGGGGGCGATGTGATCGGCCGCCGCCGGCTGGATCCACACCTGGACGCGTTCCGCGCGCTGGGAGCGACCGTCAAGCACGAGCGCGACATCGTGCTGGAGGCGCCGGCGCTCGGCCTGCGCAACTGCGACTTCCTGATGGACGAGCCGTCGGTGATGGCGACCGAGAACGCGTTGATGGCGGCCGCCCTGACGCGTGGGCCGACCGTGATCCGCAATGCCGCATCGGAGCCGCACGTGCAGGATCTGGCGCGGATGCTGGTGGCGATGGGCGCCCCGATCGACGGGATCGGCTCGAATGTGATGACCGTTCACGGTCAGGCCAGCCTCAGGGGCTGCCCGCACACGATCGCGCCCGATCACATCGAGATCGGCTCGCTGATCGCGCTCGCGGGCGTGACCGGGGGCGAGCTGGTGATCAAGGACACGGTGCGCGAGGACCTGCGGATGATCCGGCTCGTGTTCGAGCGGCTCGGACTGCGCACCGAGCTGCAGGGAGCCGACGTGATCGTTCCGGGCAACCAGCAGCTCGTGATCCGCAACGACTATGGCGACTACATGCCGAAGGTCGAGGATGGTCCGTGGCCCGCGTTTCCGGCCGACCTGACGAGCATCGCGCTGGCGCTCGCAACCCAGGCCGAGGGGTCGGTAATCATTCACGAGAAGATGTTCGAGAACCGGCTGTTCTTCACCGACAAGCTGCAGCTGATGGGCGCCGCGATCACGATCTGCGACCCCCATCGGGCGATTGTCGTCGGCCCGCGGCGGCTGCGCGGCGAGCGCGTCGAATCACCGGACATCCGCGCCGGGATGGCGATGCTGATCGCCGCCCTGTGCGCCGACGGCGTCACGGAGATCGGGAACATCCGCCAGATCGACCGTGGTTACGAGCGGATCGACGAGCGGCTCAGCGAGCTCGGGGCGCGGATCGAGCGCGTGGATGACGCCGTGCCGGCGTGAGCACCGCGCAACCTCCCGACCCCCAGACCCAACCCTCGGACGCGCCCAACCAACCTCCGGACGCCGCAAGCCAACCCCCGGACGCCGCGATCCGCACGTCGGACCAGCAGAGCCGGATCCCGAGCGGGACGCGCGATGTCCTGCCCGACGAGATGCGCGAGCTGCGGGCGATGACCGATCGCGTCCGAGCCGTGTTCGAGCGCGCCGGCTACGGCGAGGTGTACACGCCGGCGCTCGAGTACGAGACCACCTTCGCGCGCCGCGAAACGCCCTCGCCGCAGCCCGCCTACCGGATGTTCGACGAGCAGGGCAACGTGCTCGTGCTCCGCTCGGACATGACGATTCCGATCGCGCGGCTGGTCGCCACCCGCTACGCCAACACCGAGCCACCGTTCCGCTTCTGTTACTTCGCGCATGCCTACCGCGGCGTCCGTCCGTCACGCGGCCAGTCGCGCGAGTTCCTCCAGGCCGGGGCCGAGCTGATCGGGGCGCCCGGCCCCCACGGCACCGCCGAGGCACTGACCCTGCTCGCCGCGGCGCTCGATGCCGCCGGCCTGGAGACCTACCGGATCGGCGTCGGCGACGCGTCCCTGTATCCGGCGCTGCTCGACGCGGTCGGCGTGCCGCAGGACAAGCACGAGGGACTGCTGACGGAGCTCGTGAACGGGAGCTTCGTCGGCCTCGAACATGACATCCGCCGGCTCAGCCTGAACCCCCAGAACGCCGAGCTGCTGCTCCGCGTGCCGCAGATCCGGGGCGGCCCCGAGGTCCTCGAACATCTGGAAACCGCTCTGCACGACGCCGTCACCGGCCTGCGGGCTGTGCACGCGCTGCTCGAGCCAAGGGTCGCTGACAGGATCATCTTCGACCTCGGCCTCGTCCGCAGCCTGGGCTACTACACCGGCGCGGTGTTCCAGGTCTACGACCCCGCGTACGGGGTGCCGATCGGCAGCGGCGGGCGCTACGACGAGCTGCTCGGACGGTTCGGGCGCTCGCTGCCGGCGGTCGGCTTCGCGCTCAACGTCGAGCGGATGCACATCGCGCTGACCGGGGAGGAGCGCCGACCGCAATGACCGAGCCGCACAGGACCACGCCCGAGCTGCGGATCGCGGTGCCCCGGGGGGCGCTGTTCGAGGACACGCTCGACCTCCTCGACCGGCTCGGCCTCGACACCCGCGAGGTCCGCGCCAATGACCGCAAGCTGCTGTTCGAGCAGGCTGGGATCGTGACGATGCGACCGTCCGATGTGCCGACGTACGTCGAAGCGGGAGCGGCCGATCTCGGTATCACCGGCAAGGATGTGCTGATGGAGCAGTCCGAGCGCGAGGTGTACGAACTCGCCGATCTCGGGTACGGCCACTGCAAGATGGTGCTCGCGACAGTCACCGGTGAGGATCCCGCTGCCGAGGCCCTGCGCCGGCTGGGCGTGGTCCGGATCGCGACCAAGTACCCGCGGGTCGCCACCCGCCACTTCCTCGACACCGGCCGGCAGGCCGAGATCGTCGAGGTCAAGGGCTCGGTCGAGCTCGCGCCGCTGACCGGGCTCGTGGAGGGGATCGTCGATCTGACCGCGACCGGCACGACGTTGCGCGAGAACGGCCTCGTCGTGCGCGAGGAGATCGCGGAATGCACCGCGCGCCTGATCGCCAATCGGGTTGCGCACAAGCTCAAGGCGGTGGCGATCGACAGGTTGCTGGAGCGGGTCGATGCAGCTTGAGCGACTGACGGTCACAGACGATCCGCAGGACGCCGCCGCGCAGCTGCGCGCGCTGGTCCCAGCCCCGGAGTCGGTCCGCGCGGCGGTCGGCGAGATCATCGCCCGGGTCCGGGACGAGGGCGACGCGGCGGTCCGCGACCTGACGCAATCGTTCGACACCGCCGGCCTGCTCAGCAAGCCGCTGCGGGTGCAACCGGCCGACCTCGACGCCGCCGCCGAGGCGCTCGATCCAGCCGTCCGGGCCGGACTCGAGCGCGCGATCGAGAACGTCCGCCGCGTGTCCGAGGCCAGCCTGTGCCCGGACGCGACGATCAGCTTCGAGCAGCACGAGGTGATCGTGCGCGAGGCCCCGGTCGATCGGGCCGGGATCTATGTGCCCGGTGGCCGTGCCCCGTACCCGAGCACGGTCGTGATGGGTGTCGTGCCGGCGCGGGCGGCGGGCGTGCACGAGGTCGCCGTGTGCGCCCCGCCGGCACGGGACGGCGAGCTCGACCGGGTCGTGCTCGGCGCCTGCAAGCTGGCCGGCGCGTCGCTCGTCTACCGGATGGGGGGAGCGCAGGCGATCGCGGCGCTCGCGTACGGGACGGAATCGGTGACCGCGGTCGACGTGATCGCGGGCCCGGGCAACCTGTACGTGCAGGAGGCCAAGCGTCAGGTGTTCGGCCAGGTCGGGATCGACGGTTTCGCCGGGCCCAGCGATCTGGTCGTGATCGCCGACGGCGAGGCCGACCCGGCGCCGCTGACGCTCGACCTGCTGGCGCAGGCCGAGCACGGGACCGGCACGATCGTGGTCGCGATCTCGACCTCGGAAGCGCTGCTCGACGCACTTGCGGCCGGCCTGCGCGCCGCCGATGACACCGGCGCGATCGCTCGCGCGGTGCTGGTGCCCGACAGCGAGTCCGCACTGCGGCTCGCGCAGGCGTTCGCGCCCGAGCACCTGCAGCTGGTCGGCCCCGCCGCCGAGCAGCTGGCGCCGCGCACCACCCGCGCCGGGTGCGTGTTCATCGGCGCCGCGGCGGGCACTGCGTTCGGCGACTACATCGCCGGCTCCAATCACGTGCTGCCGACCGGCGGCGCCGCGAGATTCGCCTCGTCGCTTACCCCGGAGCAGTTCCGCCGCCGCTACACCGAGGTCCGGATCGGCGAGGAGGCCGCGGCGCAGCTGGCTCGCGCCGCCGCGCCGGTCGCCCGCGCCGAGGGGTTCGAGCTCCACGCGCGCTCGATCGAGGCCCGCATTCGCAACAATGGCTGACATGACCCGCACCGCGGAGATCGACCGCAAGACCGGCGAGACAGAGGTCCACGTCAGCTTGGCGCTCGACGGCGACGGCGAGGGCACACGCGACACCGGCGTCGGCTTCTTCGATCACATGCTCGACCTGTTCGCGCGCCACGGCCACCTCGACCTGACCGTGCAGGCCACCGGCGATCTCCAGACTGGCGCGCACCACACGGTCGAGGACGTCGGGATCTGCGTCGGACAGGCGCTGCACGAAGCGCTCGGCGACCGGGCCGGGATCGGCCGCTACGGCGACGCGACCGTGCCGATGGACGAGGCCCGGGCGGCGTGCGCGATCGACATCTCGGGACGCGGGCTGTGCGTCTTCCAGGGGCCGCTGCCCCCCGGCGCGATCGGCAACTTCGATCACGAGCTGGTGGAGGAGTTCTGCCGTGCGTTCGCCGCCAACGCCAAGCTGACGCTGCACATCACGCTTGAGACGGGATCCAACGCCCACCACATGATCGAGGCGGCGTTCAAGGCGCTCGCGCGGTCACTGCGGATGGCGGTCGCGCTCGACCCCGCCGAGCACGGGGTCCCGAGCACCAAGGGCACGCTCGTATGACGAGCATCGCCGTGGTCGACTACGGGATGGGCAACCGCCGGTCGGTCCAGAAGGCGCTCGAGCACCTCGGCGCCGAGGCCGCGATCACGCGCGACCACGACCAGATCCGTGCCGCCGACGGCGTCGTCGTTCCGGGGGTGGGCGCGTTTCCGCTCGCGATGCGCAACCTGCGCGAGCTGGGGCTCGACGGTCTGATCCGCGATCGGGCCGGCGACGGCGTGCCGATCCTCGGCATCTGCCTCGGCATGCAGCTGCTGTTCGAACGCTCGGAGGAGCTCGAGCGCGCCGACGGCCTGGGGCTGCTCAGGGGCGAGGTCACACCGCTGCAGACCGCCGGGCTGCGGGTGCCCCACATCGGTTGGAACGAGGTCCGCTTCGAGCGTGAGTCGCTGCTGACCGACGGGCTCCCGCGGGAAGGCCGTCCGTTCTACCACGTGCACTCGTTCGCGGCCCGGCCAGGCGACCCCGGCGATCTCGTCGGCACCACCGAGTACGGAGAGCGGTTCGCGACGATCGTCGCACACGAGCTCGTGCTGGGGGTCCAGTTCCACCCGGAGAAGTCGTCGGCCGACGGCCTGCGGATGCTCGACAACTTCGTCGAGCTGTGCGCGCGCCGGCCCCGCCCGGCCGCTGCCCACGCATGATCCTGCTGCCCGCGATCGACATTCTCGGCGGCAAGGCCGTCCGCCTTGCCCAGGGTGACTTCGAAGCCCGCACCGACTACGACGACGACCCGCTCGACGCCGCCCGGCGCTGGGTTGACGAGGGCGCGCGGGCGCTGCACGTGGTCGATCTCGACGGCGCCCGGACCGGGACGCCGGCGAACCTGGAGCACGTCGAGCGGATCGCGGGCGAGCTCGACGTGTCGGTCCAGCTCGGCGGCGGACTGCGCACGGTCGCCGCGGTCGAGAGTGCGTTCGCTGCGGGGGTGACACGGGTGGTGATCGGCACCGCCGCGTACGCGGACGTCGACTTCATCGACGCAGTGCTGGCCGAGCACGGCGACCGGGTGCTCGTTTCGGTTGACGCGCGCCACGGTCAGCTCGCGGCCTCGGGCTGGATGGCGCAGACCGAGATTCCGGCCGTGTCGGTGATTGAGCGGCTCAGCGATCGAGGCGTTCACAAGTTCGTGTTCTCGAGCATCGAGCGCGACGGCATGCTGTCAGGCCCCGACCTGGACCAGGTCTCGGAGATCGCCGCGGCCGTCCGCGGCAGCTTCATCTATTCAGGCGGCGTAGCTTCGCTGGAGGACCTCGAGGCGCTGGTCTCGCTGCGTCAGGTCAATCTGGCCGGGGTGATCGTCGGCAAGGCGCTGTACGAGCGCCAGTTCTCGGTCGGCGACGCCCAACGGGTGCTCGACGGCTGATGCATTACAAGCGCGTGATTCCGTGCCTCGATGTGGACGCGGGCCGCGTGGTCAAGGGCGTGGGCTTCGTCGATCTGCGGGACGCCGGCGATCCCGTCGAGCTCGCCTGCCGCTACGACCTGGCGGGCGCCGACGAGCTCGTGCTGCTCGACATCACCGCCACCTCGGACAAGCGCGAGACGGTCGTCGAGCTGGCCCGTCACGCCGCCGACGAGGTCTTCATACCGTTCACGATCGGGGGTGGAATCCGCTCGGTCGCGGACGCGCAGGCGGTGCTCGACGCCGGCGCGGATAAGACCTCGATCAACTCCGCGGCGCTGGCCCGCCCGGGGCTGGTCGATGAGCTGGCGGCGACGTTCGGCTCCCAATGCGTGGTGCTCGCGATCGACGCCAAGGCGAGCAACGGCTCGTGGGAGGCGTACGTGGCCGGCGGCCGGACCCCCACCGGCAGGGACGCGGTCGCCTGGGCTCGCGAGGCCGTCGAGCGCGGCGCCGGGGAGATCCTGCTGACCAGCATGGACCGCGACGGGACCAACGCCGGCTATGACCTCGCCCTGACGGCCGCGATCGCGGCCGCGGTCAACGTGCCGGTGATCGCCTCCGGCGGCGCGGGCACGCTCGAGCACCTGATCCAGGCGCTGCGCGCGGGCGCCGATGCGGTGCTGTGCGCCTCGATCTTCCACTACGGTCACCACACGGTGGCGGAGGTCAAGGCCCACCTCGACAACGCCGGAATTCCGGTCAGATACAGCTGACCGGTTCTCGCGGACAGGAGCGAGCGGCCTCAGAGACAGCGCACCGAGACCCGCGCCTTGCGACTTATAGATGATGTAGGTGCTTCTGGCCTGAACTACGAATAGCCGCTAAGCGGCCTCTTCCACATATCCCGCAGCTGCGCACGAATCACAGTACGCGGCGGGCGGAACACGGGGCTCGTAGCAGCCTGGGCGGCAGCACGTCGACGACCGCTTGGGCCGGCCCCGCCCGATCCGAGCTGCTGCGGCGTCCTTGAGCTCCTCGCGCATGCGATCAAGCTCAGCCGCGTGCTCGGCGCAGAACCGACGGCCCTTAATGGCCGGCTGCTGACAGTGACTTCCACTACGACAACGCATAGACCCACTATTTTAGCATGAACTCCCGAACGCACGTTCCGTCTCGCGCGCTTACCTGTGGGTATTCGCGATGCCGGACCAAAATCCTCGCGCTTGTGGCGACACGGGTTGGCCTGCAGCCGGTTCAGCTTACCTGAGCTTTACCGGACATGCCACCCGGGCGCCCGGGACGCGCTGCGAGGAACGGCTTCTGGGGCTCCGGTGGGGCCGGAGGCGTCTTCGGTCGCCGGGTCGGCAGCAGCTGATAGATGGTCGTGGAGCCGACCGTGTAGATCGCGTGGAAGTCGGCGACGACCGGATTGAACAGACCGTCGCCGAACGAGAACACCTGCTGCCCGGTGCGCACGTTGAGGCCGGCCGTCGTCTTCGTCCCGAGGTCGGAGTAGTAGACGACGTCGCCGACGATCGTCGCCGAGCCGGAGATCTTGCCGCCCGCCGGGTGGGTCCAGCGAATCGCGCCGGACTGCGCGTTGAACGCGTAGAAGTTGCCGTCGTACGAGCCGATGTAGACGGTCGGCCCGAGCCCGGGTGTGTCCTGCACGGCGGGCGAGGCGTATACGTACGCCCCCGTCGTGGTCGCCCACGCGAGTGCGCCGTCGCGGGCCCCGAACGAGTACACGCGCCCGTCGGTGCTGCCCATGTAGACGCGCCCGAACGCGACCGCCGGCGTCGAGTAGAACTGACCCGAGCCGAAGCCGAATTGCGCTCCGTTGGTGCCGACGGCCCAGATCTGATGGCCGTTGCCGGCGTTCAGCGCGTATGCGCGGCCGGCGTAATCGCCGAAGTAGAGGACCCCGTTGACGAGCGCCGGCCCACCCTTGACCGCGCCGGCCGCCTGGTAGGTCCAGTTGACGTGACCGTTGGTGGTGTGCATCGAGTAAACGGTCCCGCTCTGATCGCCGAAGTACAGCGTGTGCTGGGAGACGATCGGCGAGGACTCGCTGCCGGCCGGGAGCGGATGCGACCACACGATCCGCCCGTTCCGCATCGACAGGGCAACGATCCTGCCGTTGCCCGGACTGCTCCCGTTGATCGACAGCACCGGCACGAACACCAGCCCGTCTTCCGTGCCGACCGACGGCGAGACCGACGACAGGTTCCCGATGTGGTTCTGCCACAGCATGTGACCGTTGACCGTGCTGATCGCTCGCGCCCAGCCGTTGTCGTCGACCAGGTACAGGACCTGCTTGTAGATCGTGGGTGGGAACTCGAGCAGCCCGTAGTCGTCGTAGGTCCAGCCGACATGCAGCGGTGGATCGAGCGCCGCGCCGTCGGCGAACACCCGCGTACGGGCGTTGTTGTACCCGTACCACGGCCACAGGAAGTTGTCGACCACCTTGGGCTTCGGCGGCTTCGGTGGCGGCTGCGTCACGGTTGGACGCGTGAACTCGACATCAGGGTGTGAAACGTTGCCGGGCGCGTGGAGCAGGATGAACGCCACCGTGCCACCAAGCGCGACAAGCAAGACCGTCACGGCGACGAGCCCCCGCCGCAGCCAACGCCGCGAACCGGGACTCGGCATGCGGGCATGCTAGAAGATCCCGCGTGAGCCCCCCGTCGGTTCCGGCGCTGTACGAGCGAATTCGCTTGCTGCCGGCGGCGGGACCGCTGCTCGACGCCCTCGGCGGTGCGACCGGGGTGCACCTCGTGGGCGGTGCGGTCAGGGACCTGTTGCTGGGGGGCGCCCCGCTCGACCTCGATCTGGTGGTGGAGGGAGACGCCGCCGCGGTGGCGCGAGCGCTCGGAGGCGAGGTCCGCATCCATGACCGGTTCGGCACCTCGACCGTGAAGCTCGATCGCTTCACTTACGACATCGCACGCTCGCGGACCGAGACGTACGAGCGACCCGGGGCGCTGCCGGACGTCTCGCCGGCGCCGTTGGCAGAGGATCTGAAGCGACGCGACTTCACCGTCAACGCGATCGCGGTCACGCTCGGCGGACCGCGGCCCGGCGAGCTGAGCTCGGCGCCGGCGGCGTTCGAGGACCTCGCCGCGCGGCGGCTGCGCGTGCTGCGCGACCGCAGCTTCATCGATGACCCGACGCGGCTGCTGCGGCTGGCGCGGTACGCGAGCCGGCTGGGGTTCGTGATCGAGCAGCACACGCTGGCGTTGGCCCGGGCGGCCGTCGATGACGGAGCGCTCGCGACCGTGAGCGGCCCGAGGATCGGGGCCGAGCTGCGGCTGCTGGCGCGCGAACCAGATCCGCTGAACGCGCTCGCGAGCCTGCACGAGCTCGGCGTCGACGCCGCGATCGATCCCGGGTTGGGCGCACCGGACGTGGAGCTCGGACGGCGCGCGCTGGCGCTGCTGCCGCGCGACGGGCGCCGCGACCTCGTTGCGCTGGCACTCGCGGCGCGTGGTGTTCCGGCACCACGGCTCACCGCGCTCCTCGATCAGCTCGCGTTCGAGGCTGCCGACCGGGAGGCGATCGTGGCCGCGGCCACTCGTGCCGAGGCGGTGGCGGGGGCGCTGTCGCGGGCCCGCAGCCCGTCGGAGATCGCCGCGGCGGCGGGAGACGCCGGCCCCGAGCTGATCGCGATCGCGGGCGCGCTCGGGCCGGCCGATCCGGCCCGGCGGTGGCTCGAGGAGCTTCGCCACGTGAGGCTCGAGATCGACGGCCGCGACCTGCTGGCCGCCGGCGTGCCGCAGGGTCCCGCCGTCGGCCGCGGGCTGCGCGCGGCGCTCGCCGCCAAGCTCGACGGTCAGCTCGACGGGCGTGAGCACGAGCTGGCCGCGGCGGTGCAGGCCGCGCTTGGACCGGGGTAGCCTGCGACGCGGATGACCGGCACGCCGACCTACCTTCCGCCGCCCTTTTACGCCGCCGGCGTGCACATCGGGATCGACCTCCCGGGAGGCCGGGCCGTGTTCACGACCAGGCGGGGCGGCTACTCGAGCGGCCCGTACGCGAGCCTCAATCTGGGGCGATTCACGGATGACAGCCCGGAGGCAGTGGAGCGCAACCGGGAGACGCTGGCGACGCAGCTCGGGGTCCGGTTCGCGTACGGCCGCCAGGTCCACGGCACCCGCGTGATGCGGGTCACGGACGCTCCCGACGAGCGCCTGGCACCCGACGAGGCCGACGGCCAGGCGACCGCGTCGCCGGGGCTCGCGCCGACCGTCCTGACCGCCGACTGCCTCCCGATCGCGATCGCGTGCAACGGCGCTGTCGCGATGGTCCATGCGGGGTGGCGGGGCCTGGCGGCGGGGGCGATCGCCGAGGGCGTCCGCGCGGTGCTCGAACTCGGAGCCGGCGGCTCGCCGGCGGCGGCGATCGGCCCTGGCGCGGGGCCATGCTGCTACGAGGTCGGCGAGGAGGTGCATGCGCAGTTCGAGCGATTCGGAGCCGAGGTGCGCCGCGGGCGCAATCTCGACCTCAAGCGGATCGCGCGCCGCCAGCTCTTGGAGGCCGGGGTGAACACGGTCGCGGACGTCGAGCTGTGCACGATCTGTTCGGATCCGGCGCTGTTCTACTCGCACCGCCGCGACCGCGGGATCACCGGCCGTCAGGCGGGAATCGCGTGGTTGACCTGATCCGTGGGCTGCGCGCGGATCAGGTCCGCGCGAACCTCGACCGCGTCCGGGATGCGATCGCGGCCGCCGGTCGGGACCCCGGCGAGGTCGAGATCCTGGCCGCCGTCAAATACGTCCCAGTCGAGGAGCTCGGCGTGCTCGCCGACGCGGGGGTCGTGCTCATGGGGGAGAACCGCGCGCAGGACTTGATCGCCAAGGCCCCCGCGTATCCCGGCCGCTTCACGTGGGACTTCATCGGCCATCTGCAGAGCCGCAAGGTCCGCCAGGTGCTGCCCCATGTCCGCTACATCCACTCGGTCGACAGCGATTCGGTGCTGGCGCAGCTGTGCCAGCACGGGACGGCTGCGACACAGATCCTGATCGAGGTCAACGTCGCCGGCGAGCCGGGCAAGAGCGGGATCGCCCCGTCGGAGCTGGACGGGTTCGTCGACCGCTGTCCGGTCACCGTCGTCGGGTTGATGACGATGCCGCCGCTCGCGCAGACCGCCGAGGACAGCCGCCCGTACTTCGCGGCCCTGCGCGAGCTCGCCGAGCGCCATCGGCTCCGGCATCTGTCGATGGGCACCAGCCAGGACTATGTGATCGCGGTTCAGGAAGGGGCGACGATCGTGCGACTTGGCACAAGTCTTTACGCACCCGAGTCGTCCGGCAGCGCGTCATAATCCCGAGCAGGGAATCCGTCCGCTTCCCCGAAGACTGGATCGCGATATGGCTTTTCGAGATACGTGGCACCGCACACTTGTCTACTTCGGCTTGGCCGAGGACGACGCCTACGACGACGAGGAGGTCGAGCCGTACACCGAGCCCGAGGTTGAGGCTCAGGACAGCTACCGCGAGCGACCGAATGTGCGCCGGCTCAGCGCCCGGCGGCGGCGCGACGAGATCGACGACATCTTTGCCGACGAACCCGCGCCCGAGCGGCGGACCGCCGCGCTGCGCCCGGTCGGAGGGCGGGGGAACGGCCGCAGCGGAGGAGGGGATGTGAGGGTGCACTTCGTAGCGCCGCGCAGCTTCAACGACGTGCAGGACGTCGGGGACAAGTTCAAGGACTCGATTCCCGTGATCCTTAACCTGCAGGGCACCGACACGGACCTCTCAAAGCGGCTGATCGACTTCTCCAGCGGCCTCACCTACGCGCTCGACGGCGGCATGCAGAAGGTCGCCGACAAGGTGTTCCTGCTGACGCCGCAGAACGTCGAGGTCTCGGCCGAGGAGCAGGCGCGCCTCGCCGAGCGCGGCTTCTTCAACCAGTCTTAGCGCTGAAGATTCGGCCCGCGCTTAAAGCGTGCCTGGTGATCGGGCACGAGGATCACTCGTTCGTGCTCGCGTTCTCGCCTGAGGTGGACCCAACCGCGTCCCGCGGCGACCTCCACGGTTTGCCCGAGATCGACGTGCTCGACGGACCGCGGGCTCGCTGAAGGTATCGGTGGGCGGTTGTCGCGCCCGCCGAGTAGCCTTGATGTCAGATGCGACTAGGTTTGATCGGAGATGGCCAGATGATGCGCGCATTGGCGCGAGCATGGGATGGTCCGGCACGATGACCGCGGTCGCGGCGATCACGCGCGTCGACATCGCGAACTACGTCAACGCGCTGTTCGAGGTCTACATCCTCCTGATCTTCGTCTACATCCTCGTGAACCTGATGTTCTCGTTGGGCCTGCGGACGCCATATTTCCGCTGGACGGATGCGATCCTGAACTTCCTGCGCGACGTATCGGAGCCATACCTGCGGATCTTCCGCCGCTTCATCCCGCCGCTGGGGATGTTCGACCTCTCGCCGATGATCGGGATCATCGTCCTGTACCTGCTGGACAGGATCGTGACCAACGCGATCGCCGGCTGACGGTTCGACGTGCAGATGGTGGTCCGGGCGAAGGCATCGCGTGCCCCGGCCCTCGTTCGGGCTGGCCTCGTCGCCGTGGTCGTGGTCGGGCTCGATCAGCTGACCAAGCATCTGATCGCAGACCAGATCACACCCGGCGATGTCCACAAATTCCTGCCCGGGATCAAGCTCGTGCACGACCGCAACACGGGCGTCGCGTTCAGCCTGTTCTCGGGCGGCGGGACGCTGGTGCTCGTGTTCACGCTGATCGCGCTCGCCGTCCTGGTCGGCTACCTCGTCCTGCGCCCGGACCGGCCCTGGCTGTGGCTGCCGACCGGGATGCTCGTCGGCGGCGCGATCGGAAACCTGATCGACCGCCTCGCGAACGGGGCCGTGACGGACTTCATCAAGCTGCCGGCGTGGCCGGCGTTCAACGTCGCGGACATGTCGATCACGTTCGGCGTGGTGATCCTGGTCGTGGTGCTGGAGGTCGGGCGTAAGGATGAGCACTGATCGCTCGGCGAGCGACCCTATCGCTGGACGTGCCCGACACCGCCGCCGGCAACCGGCTCGATCGGTTCCTGGCCGAGCCACTCGGGTCCCGCGCCCGCGCCCAGAGCCTGATCGACGGCGGCTCCGTCTCGGTCGATGGCCGCCTGCGCCCGAAGCGGTACGAGCTGCGTGGCGGTGAGCGTGTGGTGGTCCGGGAGGGTGGTGGCGGGCCGGGCGGTGGCGGGGCCGGCGAAGGCGGGCCGGGCGGTGGCGGGGCCGGCGAAGGCGGGCCGGGCGGTGGCGGGGCCGGCGCAGGTGGGCCTGGCGGGAGTGGGGATGGTGACCCCGCGGCGAGCGCGTCGCTCGCGATCGCGTACGAGGACGAGTTCCTGCTGATCGTCGACAAGCCCGCCGGCGTTGTCGTCCATCCGGCCCGCGGGCACCATTCGGGGACGCTCGCGCAGGCCCTCGCCGGCCTGGGCGCCGGCGGCGAGGAGCCCTGGCGCGCCGGCATCGTCCACCGCCTCGATCGCGACACCTCCGGTTTGCTCGTGGTCGCCAAGAGCGACGCGGTCCACCGCGCCCTGAAGTCCCTGCTGTCGGCCCGGCGACTGCAGCGCGAATACGCGGCCCTCGTCGAGGGGCACCCCGAAGCCCGCGCCGGCATGATCGACGCCCCGATCGGGCGCCACCGCCGCGACCGGGTACTGATGTCGATCGACACCGACTTCCCCCGCGAGGCCCGAACGCACTTCGAGCTCGTCCGGGCGCTGCCGCGCGCATCACTGCTCCGCATCACGCTCGAGACCGGCCGCACCCACCAGATCCGCGTCCACATGGCCGCGATCGGCCATCCGGTGTGTGGCGACCCTTCCTACGGGACTTCGGGCCTGTATGGACTCCGGCGGCAGTTCCTGCACGCGGCGCGGCTCCTGTTCGAGCACCCGGTCACGCACGAGCCCGTAGACGTCCGCTCGCCGCTGCCCGAGGATCTGGAGGCGGCGCTGGCGGTGGCGGCGGGCGGAGGGGTGGCGGCGGGGCGCTGAGAGCGTCCGGCCTGCGGGGCAGGAGGAGACGGGCGCGCGCGGGGTCAGGAGGGCCGGAAAGTATGCTCAAGTTCCCAAACCGGATTGCGCGCCGGCGGTTTGGGAAATCGGACATGAACGTCGTGCTCAACTTCCCGAACCGGCGCCACGCGATCCGGTTCGGGAAGTTGATCAGGTTCGGAGGGGTCGCTTGAGCAGGTTCGGAGGGGGTCGCGCCGGCGCAATGACCCGCGGCCGTCCCCCCGAGGTCGGGACCGCCCCCGCCGGCCGACGCGCCAATGCCCCGGAAGATGAAAGATCAGGCCCTCTAAAGCCGACGGGGCGGCCCGTCCAAAGCCGCCCCGCCGATCAATTGCGAACCGAGCCACCGGAGGTAGGGGAAGGGAGGTTCGGCCCGCGAGACGGGCCATCACCGAAGGTAGGGGAAGGGTGACGGCCCGCTACACCATAAAACCGTAGCGGGTTCTGACAGTCGCGTAAACTTTTTTTGCACATTTCTACCCGACCCCGCTCGGGAAGATCGCGCCCTGCCTCGATTTGGCGTCAAATCGGGTTCGCGAGCACTGCCGGGCGGGCCGCAACGCAACAACAACACAAGGGAGCAGTAACGGTGGCTCAAATCGGAATCAAGGAGCTGCTGGAGGCTGGAGTCCACTTCGGCCACCAGACGCGACGCTGGAACCCCAAGATGCGCCGCTTCATCTTCGGTGAGCGGGACGGCATCTACATCATCGACCTACTTCAGACCCAGGCCCTGCTGGAGGGCGCGCGCCGCTTTGCCGACGACCTGGCGCGGCGCGGCGGAACAGTGCTGTTCGTCGGCACCAAGAAGCAAGCGCGCGACGCGATTCGCGACACCGCCGAGTCGGCCGAGATGCCGTACGTCAACCATCGCTGGCTCGGTGGTCTGCTGACGAACTTCCAGACGATCTCGCAGCGGATCCAGAGACTGCACGACCTCGAGCGCTATGAGGCCGAGGGCCAGCTGCAGCTACTGCCGACGCGAGAGCGGATGGCGGCCCAGGCCGACCTGGAGAAGCTGCGCGCCAACCTCGGCGGGGTCAAGAACATGCAGCGGGTCCCCGACGCCGTGTTCGTGATCGATCTCAAGACGGAGGTGATCGCGGTCCGCGAGGCCCAGCGGTTGCGGATCCCGATCATCGGCCTGGTCGACACCAACTGCGACCCCGAGGGGATCGACTACGTGATCCCGGGCAACGATGACGCGATTCGATCATGTGCCGCGATCACGCGCGCGATCGGCGACGTCGTCGCCCAGGGGCACGGCGTGTTCCGCGCCGAGGAGGAGGCTGCCCGGCTCGAGCGCGAGCGTCAGGAGGCGGAGGAGCGCGCACGGCGCGAGGCCGAGGAACGGGCGCGGCGCGAGGCCGAGGAGCGGGCGCGGCGCGAGGCCGAAGAGGCTGCGGCGCGCGAAGCGGAGGCCGCGGCGCGGGCCGAGGCCGAGGCGGCTGCCGCGGCTGAAGCGGCCGCACAGGCTGAAGCGGCCGCACAGGCTGAAGCCGCGGCGCGGGCCGAGGCCCAGGCGGCTGCCCAGGCGGAGGCCGCGGCTCCGCCGGCGGCCGCTGCGCCTGCGCCAGAGGCCGCTGCACCGGAGCCGGCCGCGCCAGAGGCCGCTGCACCGGAGCCGGCCGCGCCAGAGGCGGCCGCGCCAGAGGCGGCCGCGCCGGAGCCGGAAGCCTCGCCACCGCCAGCGGAGGCTGCACCCGCGCCGGAGCCGGCCATGCAGACCGCTGCACCGGAGCCGGAGGCCGCGTCGCCCCCGCCCCAAGCTGCCACCCCGGCCCCCCCGGAGCCGGCAGCCCCCGCCGCATCCCCCGCGCCGGAAGCCGCACCCGCCGTGCCGGAAGCCGCACCCGCCGTGCCGGAAGCCGCACCCGCCGTGCCGGAAGCCGCACCCGCCGTGCCGGAAGCCGCACCCGCCGTGCAGCAAGCCGCACCCGAGCCCCAGTCTCCGGCGCTGCCACCATCCGCCACCGCCACCACGACCCCCGACCCCGAGCCGTCCACCACGACCCCCGACCCCGAGCCGTCCACCACGACGCTCGACGACGACAGCGACGAGAATCCCGTAGAGGAGTCCGCATGACAGCTATCAGCGCGCAGGACGTCAAGGCCCTCCGCGACCGCACCGGCGCCGGCATGCTCGCCTGCCGGGACGCGCTGGCCGAGGCGAATGGGGACGTCGAGGAGGCGGTCGAGCTGCTGCGGGCGCGCGGCGAGGCCCAGGCCGCCAAGCGGGCCGGCGAGGAGGCCCGGGAAGGAGCGGTCCAGAGCTACATCCACGCCGGCGGGAAGATCGGCGCGATGGTCGAGGTCAACTGCCAGACCGACTTCGTCGCCCGCAACGAGAAGTTCGTCGAGTTCGTCCGCGACCTGGCGCTCCACATTGCGGCCGCGGACCCGATCGCGATCGGGGACGAGGACGTTCCCGCGGCCGACCGCGAGCGCGAGGAGCGGATCGCGATCGAGCAGGCCGCCGACCGGCCCGAGAACGTCCGCGAGCGGATCGTCACCGGGAAGCTCGACAAGTGGCTCGACGACGTCGTGCTGCTGCGGCAGAAGCACGTCAACGAGGACAAGCACGGCGGCAAGACGATCGAGGAGCTGCGCGCGGCGCTTGCGGCCGAGACGCGCGAGAACATCGTCATCCGCCGCTTCGCCCGGTTCGCGGTTGGCGGCTAGCGTGGCCGTACCAGCGAAGGCGGCAGCCGCGGCCCCGGTGTACCACCGGGTGATGCTGAAGCTCTCGGGCGAGGCGCTGATGGGTGAACTCGACTACGGGACCGACCCGGCGCGCGTGCAGGCGATCGCCGATGAGCTCGCGGCGGTGCACAACCGAGGGGTGGAGGTCGCGATCGTGGTCGGCGGCGGCAACATCTACCGCGGTCTGGCCGCGGCCGCCCGGGGCATGGACCGTGCGACCGGCGATTACATGGGCATGCTGGCGACGGTCCTGAATGCGCTCGCGCTCCAGGATGCGCTCGAGAAGGACGGCATCCCGACACGCGTGCAATCAGCGATCACGATCTCGGAGGTCGCGGAGCCGTACATCCGCCGGCGCGCGATCCGCCACCTGGAGAAGGGGCGGATCGTGATCTTCGCCGCGGGCACCGGGAATCCGTTCTTCACCACCGACACCGCCGCGGCGCTCCGAGCCGCCGAGCTGCGCGCGGAGATCGTACTGATGGCGAAGAACCGCGTCGAGGGCGTCTACAGCGCCGACCCGCGGGTCGACCCGAATGCGGAGTTCATCCCCGAGATCACCCACAAGGAGGCGCTCACGCGCGGCCTCCAGGTGATGGACTCGACCGCGTTCGCGCTGTGCATGGACAACAACCTGCCGATCATCGTCTTCAACATGGCCGACGGCCGCAACATCGACAAGATAGTGTCCGGGCAACGCGTCGGAACGCTGGTGAGGACATGAGCGCAGAGGACATGATCGATGAGCTGCTTGACGACGCGCGGGAACGGATGACGAAGTCCGTCGATTCGATCCGGACCGAGTTTGGGTCCGTGCGAACCGGCCGTGCCAGTCCTGTCCTGCTCGACCGGATCTCGGTCGACTACTACGGCGCGCACACGCCGCTGAAGCAGCTGGCGACGATCACCGCCCCGGAGGCGCGGCTGCTGACGATCCAGCCCTATGACAAGAGCTCGATCAAGGCGATCGAGCGGGCGATCCTCGAGTCCGACATCGGTCTGACGCCGTCCAACGACGGCAACCTGATCCGCCTGGGGATCCCCGAGCTGACCGAGGAGCGTCGCAAGCAGCTCGTCAAGGTCGTGCGCCACATCGCCGAGGAAGGGCGCGTCGCGATCCGCAACATCCGCCGCGACGTGATGCACGACCTCCGCGAGCTCAAGGACGCCGGCGAAGCCGGCTCGGACGACGAGCGCCGAGCCGAGGTCGAGCTGCAGAAGGTGACCGACGGGCGGATCGCGGAGCTCGACGAGGCACTGAAGCACAAGGAAGACGAGATCCTCGAGGTGTAGCGTGGCGGAGGCTCAGGCCCGCTACGTCGCGATCATCACCGACGGCAACGGCCGCTGGGCCAAGCGCCGGAACCTGCCGGTGGTGGCCGGACACGAGGCCGGCGCCGACACCGTCAAGGCGCGTCTGCGCGATGCGGTGGAGCTCGGGATCAAGGAGCTGACGGTCTACTCGTTCTCGACCGAGAACTGGAACCGCTCCGAACAAGAGGTGTCGGCGCTGATGGAGATGTTCGGGCGCCGGATCGAGGCCGAGACGCCAGAGCTCGACCAGGAGGGAGTGCGGATGCGGTTCGTCGGGCGGCGCACAGACCCGGTGCCGCCGCGCCTGATCGAGCGGATGCAGTGGGCCGAGCACGAGACGGAGCACAACCGCCGGATCACCTTGTTCGTCGCGTTCAACTACGGCGGCCGGGCGGAGATCGTCGACGCAGCGCGAACCTTTACCGGGAGCACCGAAGAGGAGTTCCGCACCCACCTGTATGCGCCCGAGATGCACGACCCCGATCTGATCATCCGCACCAGCGGCGAGCGGCGGCTGTCCAATTACCTGATGTGGCAGTCGGCCTACTCGGAGCTCGTGTTCCGCGACGAGCTGTGGCCGGACTTCTCGCGCCAGGCGCTGGAGGAGAGCATCGAGGAGTTCGCGTCACGCAGGCGCCGCTTCGGGGGCCGCTGATGGCCTCTGCCCGCCGGCCACGCACGGGACGACGTCCGCCGCCCAGCCAGCGCCAAGCGAGCCGCTCCCAGCGCCAGGCGAGCCGCCCCCAGCGCCGCGCGCGCCCGCCGCAACGGCCGAAAGGGCAACCGAGGCAGCGCTCGGACCTGCTCTCGCGGGTCCTGGTCGCGATCCCCGCCGCGATCCTGGCGATCATCTTCGTCAACCTCGGCGGCACTGCCTGGGCGCTGTTCATGGTCGCGATCGGCTGCGTCTGCCTGCACGAGCTCTACCGGATGCTGGGCCGGTGGCGGCCCGTTCCCGTCGTCGGCTTCGCGGCGCTCGCGGGTATGGTGCTGGCGGCCCGCTACGGCGGTCTGCGCCCGGTCGTGGAGGTGGCGCTCGGCGCGATCCCGGTGCTGTTCCTGTTCGTGGTCCTGCGCGCACACCGGGGCGGCGCGACGGTCGCGATCGCCGGCACGCTGCTGGGGATCTACTGGATCGCCTTCGCCTTCGCTCACGCGGTCCTGCTGCGACAGACCCACCACGGCGGGGGGCTGGTGCTCGATGTGCTGATCGGCACGTTCCTCGGCGACACCGCCGCGTACCTGGGCGGGCGCCTGTTCGGACGTCGCCTGCTGGCGCCCGAGATCTCGCCCAAGAAGACGATCGAGGGGCTGTTCTGCGGCATGTTCATCGCCGTCCTGAGCGTGTTCCTCGCGGGCCTGTACCAGCCGTGGTTGACCCAGGGCGACGCGGTCGTGCTCGGGATCGCGGTGGCGGTCCTGGGGCCGATCGGCGACCTGTTCGAATCGCTGGTCAAACGGGACGCCGGCGCGAAGGACGCGGGCACGCTGTTCGGCGCCCATGGCGGCGCGCTGGACCGCCTCGACGCGGTCTCGTTCACGATCGTCGCCGGCTACTACATCTGGATCGCGATGATGCACTGAGCGTCCGCGCGCCCGCACCTACAATCGACCCGGTGCCGCGGCGGATCGTCATTCTCGGCTCGACGGGCTCGATCGGCGTCCAGGCGCTCGACGTCGTCTCGCGCAGTGGTGGCGCGTTGCGCGTCGTCGGACTCAGCGCCGGCACCGACTCCGACTCGCTGATCGAGCAGGCGACGCGGTACCGCGTCGGCCGGGTCGCGCTCGCGGACCCCGATGCCGGCGCCCGCGCCGCCGAGGTGTGGACCGAGGGTGAGGTGCTGGCGGGGCCCGACGGGTTGGTCCGGCTGATCACCGAGTGCGACTGCGATCTGGTCCTGAACGGGATCGTCGGCTCGGCCGGGCTGGTGCCGAGCGTGGCGGCGCTCGGCGAGGGCATCGACCTCGCGCTCGCCAACAAGGAATCGCTGGTCGTCGGGGGAGAGCTCGTCACGCAGCTCGCGGAGGCGACCGGGGCGGCGATCATCCCGGTCGACTCCGAGCACTCGGCGCTGCACCAGCTGCTGGCGTCCGAGCGGCCCGGCACGGTCGACAGGCTGATCCTGACCGCGTCCGGCGGTCCGTTCCGCGGCCTGACCGCCTCGGAGCTGGAGGACGTGACGGTCGAGCAGGCGCTCGCGCATCCCACCTGGGCGATGGGCGGGAAGATCACGATCGACTCGGCGACGCTGATGAACAAGGGCCTCGAGCTGATCGAGGCCCATCATCTGTTCGGCACGCCGTACGAGCAGATCGACGTCGTCGTGCACCCGCAGTCGATCATCCACAGCCTGATTGCGCTCTGCGACGGCGCGACGCTCGCGCATCTCGGCTATCCGGACATGCGCGTGCCGATCTCCTACGCGCTGCACTATCCCGAGCGGGTCGACGTCCCGGTCAGGCCGCTCGACCTGGTCGAGCTAGGCTCGCTGACGTTCGAGCCGGTCGACGTCAACACGTTCTCCTGTCTGCGACTGGCACGCGAGGCGGCAAGCGCCGGGGGCACTGCGCCGTGCACGATGAACGCCGCGAACGAGGTCGCGGTGCACGCCTTCCTCGGGGGACGGCTGCGGTTCCTCGACATCGCCGCGGTGATCGAGGAGACACTCGCGAGCCTGCCGACGCGCCAGGTCCACTCGTTCGATTCGCTCGCCGCCGCCGACGCGCAAGCACGCCGGACCGCCGCCGAGCTGGTCGCCGCCCGTGCGGCCGCCTGAAGCCGACCTGCCGCGCTTGGCACACTGGGAGAGCTTGTGTCCTACTTCCTCGCATTTCTCGGCTTCGTGGCGCTGATCATCCTGCACGAGTTCGGCCACTTCACGGCTGCCAAGGCCGTCGGCATGCGCGTCGAGCGATTCTCGCTGTTCTTTGGGCCGCTGCTGTGGAAGGTGCGGCGCGGCGAGACCGAGTACGGAATCGGCCCGATCCCACTCGGCGGCTACGTGAAGATCACGGGCATGAACCCGCACGAGGAACTGCCACCCGAAGTGGCCCCGCGTGCCTACTACAACCAGGCGGTGTGGAAGCGGGTTGTCGTGATCCTGGCCGGGCCGGGGATGAACCTGCTGATCGCGTTCGTGCTGCTGATGGCGATTTTCTGGAGCCAGGGAGTCGTGGTCACGAGCCACGGACAGGCGGTCCCGTCGCGGACCGTGGCGGCCGGCACGCTCGAGGCGCCGGCGGCCTCCTATCTGAAGGCCGGCGACCAGATCGTGGCCGTCGACGGCAAGCGCAACCTGACCGTCGAGCAGATCACGCAGCAGATCTCGAGCCATCACTGTGCGGGCACGCCGACGGCCGGCTGTCAGGCGACGACGCCGGTGTCGCTGACGGTCCGCCGCGACGGCAAGCTGCTGACGTTCACGATCTACCCGCGCTACGACACGAGCCTGAAGCGAACCAGGATCGGGTTCGCGTTCGGCAACGAGGTCAAGGCGATCGGCCCGATTGGCGCGTCTCGCCAGAGCGTCAGCCAGATGTGGTACGTCACCCACACCACGGTCAGCGCGATCGCGCGGATCTTCGAGCCGAAGGTTCGCAGCCAGCTGCACGGGATCGTCGGCGGGTTCACCGTGACTCAGCAGGAGTTCTCGTTCAGCGCGACCGACGCGCTATACACGCTGGCACTGATCTCGCTGTCGCTGGCGGTCATTAATCTGTTCCCGTTCCTGCCACTCGACGGAGGTCACGTGTTCTGGGCGGTGGCCGAGAAGCTCAGGGGGCGCCGGATTCCATTCGATGTGATGGAGCGCGCGGGCGTGGTCGGGTTCGTGTTGATCCTGCTCGTGTTCGTGATCGGGCTGAGCAACGACATCTCGACGCTCGCGGGTCAGGGATTCAACGCACGATGACGCGCGCTGCCGACGCGCCGACGATGACCGAGGCGCTCAGGCGCACGGCCGCCAACCACCCCGAGATCGTCGCTCGCCGTTGCGACCCTCGGCGCGACCCCGTTCTCGATCTACGTCACCTACCCGCCGGAGGAGATCGAGTACCTGATCGGCGATGCCGAGGCGCAGGTCGCGGTCGTCGAGCAGGCGTATCTGCCGGCGATGCTCGAGGCGCGCCGCAGGCTCCCGAACCTGAGAGAGGTGATCGTCGTCGACGGTGACCCGCTCGCGGGCACGATCGCGCTCGCCGAGGTCGAGGGATCCGCCCCGGAGTTCGACGCCGCCGCGGCCGCCGCCGAGGTCGCGCGTGCGTGATCGGCGACCGCCGGCCCTACAACACGGCCCTGATCGTCCTCGACGCCGACTACGCGCCGCACTGGGCCACGCAGCACGAGTTGGGCACAGGCGACCTGGCCCAGCTCGCCCAGGATCCCCAGGTGATGGCCGCCGTCCAGGCGGGCATCGACGAGGCCAACTCACACCTGGCCCGCGTCGAGCAGATCAAGAAGTTCACGATCGTCCGCGGTGACTGGCTGCCCGGCGGCGACGAGCTGACGCCGACGATGAAGCTCAAGCGCCGCCCGATCGCGCTCAAGTACGGGGACGAGATCGAGGCGATGTATCGGTAGCGGCTCAGCGTCCGCGCTGGCGCGGACGGCCGCGGCGGGTCGTGCGCGTGTTCATGGACTTGATCGTGGTCGCGTTCCGTAGGACCGCTTCTGGTGGCTAATGGGGCGCTTTTGGTGGGGCTGTCGTGGGGTGGTAGCGCGGACCGACCGCGCCACCGACCCTCCAGGCGGCGAGGCAGCGGACAGGTCAGCGCACCGCCTGGAACACGATCACATCGTTGAAGTTCGTCCCATCGACCTGGTAGGCGTAGCAGCCCGGGCCGCGGACGCGGGTGAGCGTGATCCAGGCGCGACCGCGACCACCCGGCGACCCCTGCCCGGAGGACAGCAGCTGCAGCTCGTCGTAGGGGACGTGGCCTTCGCCGAAGCCGACTGCGCCGCCACCGCCCAGCTGCCGACCGCGGATCAGGACCGGGCCGGCGTAGCCCGGGGATGCGGTCCAGGTCACGCGACCGCCGCTCCAGGCGCTGCCGATGAACGACTCGATCACGAGCCGCGTGCCGCCCGCCGGCGCGACCGGGCTGGAAACCGTCGACACCGGGCAGCGCGCGCCCGCACCGACGTTCGGAAGATGCAGGGGGCGGCGGAGCGAGGCAGGCACCGACCCGGAGCAGCCGCCCGCGCACAGCTCGTAGGTGGCGTAGCCGGTCGTCTGGCGCAGGCCGTTGGGGGCCGCGGGCGTGCCGCCCGGAACCGGTGTCGGCGCGGTCGTGGTGGCCGCGTGGGAGCTCGCGACGCCCGACGCATGGGAGCTCGTCACAGCCGCGGAGGTGCTGCGGCTCTCGGACCGTGTGGTGGCGGTATGCGAGTGGCGGGCGGCGCTGTTGGTCGCCGTGCTCGTGCTCGCCGCGACGCTCGTGCTCGCCGCCGCCGCGCCGGCGGCGTCGGTCGACGAGTGCGACGACGAGGTGCCGCCGACCCCGCAGGCCGCGAGGGCGAGCGTGAGCACGGCAAGCACCGTCGCCCCGAGGAGACGATCGGTCACGCGCCTACCGTAGCGAACCGCCGGCCACGATCGAGCGCCACACCAGCTCCACCGGGTGGTGGATCGGGAGCGGGCGACCTAGCTCGCGCAGGTGCAGATCGAGCTGCGCGGCGCATCCGGGGTTGCCGGCGGCGATCGCCTCGGCGCCGGTGTCGAGCAGGTGACGGGCCTTGCGCTCGCCGAGCTCGGCGGCCGCCTGCGGCTGCACCAGGTTGTACACGCCGGCCGAGCCGCAGCAGATCTGGGCCTCGGTGGCGACCTCGAGCAGCTCCAGCTCGGGAATCGCGCGCAGCAGCTCGCGGGGCGCCGAGCGGACCCCCTGCGCGTGCTGCATGTGGCAGGCATCGTGATACGCGACCCGCATCGGCACCGGCCCGCGGGGTGCGCGCGGCTCGACCGACGCCAGCAGCTCCGAGACGTCCCGCACCCGGTCCGCGAACTCCTGCGCCCCGTGGGTCCCGAGCAGCTCCCCGTACTCCTTCATCGCGGCGCCGCAGCCGGCGGCGTTGACGACGATGTGATCGAGCGGCCCCAGGGTCTCGAACGCGGCGATGGTCGCGCCGGCGCGCGCGACCGCCGACTCCTCTTCGCCGGCGTGGAGCTCGAGCGCGCCGCAGCAGTTCGGAAGCACCGGCGAGAGCACCTCGAAGCCCTCCGCCGCGAGGCTCGCGATCGTCGCCCGGTGCACGTCGGCGAAGAACACGCGCTGCACGCAGCCGAGCAGCAGCCCCACGCGCCCCCGCTGCGGACCCGCCGCCGGCATCCGCTCGGGCACGCCGCCGCGGGTCTTGCGCACCGGGGTCCGGGGCGCGACCCTGGCGAGCGTCGCAGCGGGATCGGGCAGCCGCTCGGCGCCGAGCTTGCGGGCCGCCGCGAGCGCCGGCGCGAGCGCCCGTAGCCGGTTCGGATACGGAAGCGTCTCGAACAGCACCCGGCGCAGCGCCCGCTCGGCCGGCGAGCGCTCGTAGTTTCGCTCGACCTGCGCCCGCACGCGCTCGATCAGCCGGTCGTAGCGGACCCCGGACGGACACGCGGTCACGCACGACATGCAGCCCAGGCAGCGGTCGAAGTGCTCGACCATCTCGGGCGACAGCTCGGTCGCGTTGCCGTTCAGCGCCTCGTCGGTCAACACGATCCGGCCACGAGGCGAATCGGCCTCGTCGGCCCACAGCAGGTATGTCGGGCAGGCCTGGAGGCAGAAGCCGCAGTGCACGCAGTCGTCGAGGATCTCCTGCTCGGGCGGACGGTGCTCGTCGAACGCGCCGACCTTGATCACCTTGATCACGTCGACCATCGCTCAGATCCCGCCCACGAACACGCCGGGGTTGCAGGTGCCGGCGGGGTCGAACCTTGCCTTGACCCGCCGCATCAGCTCTAGTGCCGGTCCCGCGCCCCCGGCCCACGGATCCAGCCTGGCGCGCAGCTCCGGGGGCGCGTCGAGCAGCACGGCGACCGCGCCCGGCGGCAGCAGCTCCCGCGCGCGGGCGACCACATCCGCCTCGAGCTCCAGGTAGCTGGTGCCCAGGCCGGCGCGTCCGACGAGTGTCCCGTCGCAGCTGTCGGCCGCCCGCAGCACCGCCGCAAGCGCCGTCGGACGGGCGGCGACGCGCAGGACCGCTCCCCGCCGGGAGCGCTGGCCGGCGCGCTGGCGCGCCCATAGCACCCCGTCGTCGCCCTCGATGGCCACCTCCTCCAGACCGGCGGCGCGCATCAGCTCGCCGACACGCGTGGCGCGTCGCAGGGCCTCGGTGCCGCCGCAGCGCGTCAGCACGCCGCCCCGTCCGGCGTGCCAGGCGACATCGAGCGAGTCGAGCTCGAGCGGCGCGGCCGCCAGCGCCCGTGCGGCCGCCGCCAGCACGTCGGGATCGGCGCCCGCGCCGAGCGTGGTGGCGGTCACCGGCGGTCGCGGGTGCAGGCGCACGTTGACCGACAGGATCGCGCCGAGCGTCCCGAACGAGCCGGCGAACAACTTCGCGATGTCGTAGCCGGCGACGTTCTTGATCACCTTCCCGCCCGAGTGGGCGATCGTCCCGTCGCTGAGCGCGACCGTCATCCCGAGCAGCAGATCGCGCGGGGCACCGTAGCGGTGCCGCAGCGGACCGGAGTCACCGGTGGCGACGATCCCCCCGATTGTGGCGGCGCGGTCGCGCCCGAGCGGCGGATCGAGCGCCAGCATCTGCCCGGCGGACGCGAAGCGCTCCCGCGCCGCCGCCAGCGGCACGCCCGCCTGCAGGGTCGCGGTCAGGTCGCCAGCGTTGTGCTCGACGATCTCGTCCAGCGCCCCCAGGCGGAGCTCCAGATCCGGCTCGCGCGCCGCCGAGCACCAGCCGAGCTTGGTCGCGCCGGCGACGAATCGCACCGCCTCGCCGGCCGCGGCGCTCGCCGTCAGCGCCGCGGCGACCTCGTCGAACGTCTTCGGCTCGAGGACCTGCGCTACGCCCATCTAGAACCGCTCGGCGATCCCCGCCCGCTCGAGCGGATGCTCTCGGTAGGGCCCCGGGACCTCGCCGCACAGTCGCGGGCTAGGCATCACCTTGCCGGGGTTCGCGAGCGCGTGTGGGTCAAACGCGCAGCGCAGACGCTGGAACGTGTCCAGGTCCGCCTCGGAGAACATCGTCGGCATGTACGCCTTCTTGTCGACCCCGACGCCGTGCTCGCCGGTGATCGAGCCACCGGCCTCGACGCACGCACGGACGATCAGCCCCGCGAGCTCCTCGGCCCGCTCGGGCTCGCCCTCCCGCGCCGCGTCGTAGCAGACGAGCGGATGCAGGTTGCCGTCGCCGGCGTGGAATACGTTGGCGACCTGGAGGTTGTACTCGGACGCCAGCGCGTCGATCCGTCGCAGCACCTCGGACAGCCGCGTGCGGGGAATCACGCCGTCCTGGACGTAGTAGGCCGGCGCGACCCGGCCCATCGCCGCGAACGCGGCCTTCCGCGCCCTCCAGATCAGCTCGCGCTCGGCCTCGGTGGCGGCGACCCGCACCTCGGTCGCGCCGGCCCTCGAGCAGACGGCCGTCACCTGCTCGAACCCCGTCTCGCACTCCTCCCGCGGCCCGTCGAGCTCGACCACCAGCGCGGCGCCCGCGTCGAGCCGGTAGCCAACCCCGGTCGCCTCCTCGGCGGCGCGAATCGACAGCCGGTCCATCATCTCGATCGCGCCGGGAATCAGGCCGCCGCCGACGATCTGACTGACCGCCTGTCCCGCATCGCCCGTGTCTTCGAAGAACGCCACCAGCGTCCTGACCGTCTCCGGCTTGGCGACCACCCTCAGCGCGATCCGGGTCGCGACGCCGAGCGTGCCCTCCGACCCGACGAACGCCCCGAGCAGGTCGTAGCCGGGCGCGTCGCGGTCGAGTTGCACGACGGTGCCGTCGCTCAGCACCAGCTCCAGCCCGGTCACGTAGTTGGTCGTGAAGCCGTACTTGAAGCAGTGAGCGCCGCCCGAGTTCTCGGCGACGTTGCCGCCGATCGAGCAGACGATCTGGCTCGAGGGGTCGGGGGGATAGAAGTGGGTAGGCCCGACGGCTGCCGACACGGCCAGGTTCGTGACCCCCGGCTCGACCACGACGCGGCCGTCATCGAGCTCGACCGACAGGATTCGGCGCAGCCGCGCGAGCACGATCAGGACCCCATCGGCGACCGGCAGCGCGCCCCCGGACAGGCCGGTGCCCGACCCGCGCGCGACCCACGGCACCTCCGCCTCAAAACACGCCCTGACGACCCGACGGACCTCGTCGGCGGTGCCGGGAAGCACCGCCACCAGCGGCGTCTGGCGGTAATGCTTGAGGCCGTCGGAGCGGTAGGTCGCGAGCTCGTGTGCATTGGTCAGCACGTGCTCGGAACCACAAATCGCCTGAAGGCGAGCGACCAACTGCGCGCCGGTGGCCATTTAGGAAGTATCGCGGATCGCGCGCCCCCTTTGTGGCGAGGCGCACGATCCGCGGGAAGGCGTCAGTGAATCGTGACCTGCTGGCTGCGGCTGTACACCGTCACGCCGCCGGCACTCGCGAGGAACGACGGGTCGACCTTCGGATAGGTCCACGCCAGCCGCACTGTGCCACTGGCCGGGAACGTGACCCGTACGTCGAAGTAGCCCTGCTTGTTGGTGATCGGCACGGTCTTGATCGCGGTGAACGGGCCGCGCGACCCTCGCTGGAACTGGATCGTGGCCGTCTGTGGGGTTTTCGTGTCCGTCTGTGCGAAGTTCGCCGGCCGGACGGCTCCCCAGACCTCGAGGCTACGCCCGCGACCGGTCGAGGTGACCGGGAGATACAGCGGCAGCCGGTAGGCGTTGTACGCCGGTTTCTCACGTCCCGAGGAGGTGAACAGCCCGGCCGCAAATCCACCGTAGCTCGCTCCGCCTGGGCCGGCCGGATCGTAGAGCGGGTACTGCATATAGGAGACGAGCCTGCCGCTCTTCCAGCTCAGGTACTCGGACCAGTTGAGGTAGTAAGCCGCGGTCGCGGGGGAGGCGTAGTTGCCACCGCCCGCCGGTGAGTTGGCCGCCGGCGGATCGGTGATATAGCCGAACTCGTCGTTGTAGATCGGGAACCGCTTGCCGGATCCGTAGATCGACTGCAGGCGGTCGAGCGTGCGCTCCAGGTTGGGCAGATCCGGGAAATCGGCGTAGTCGACCTGGTTGGTGCTGTCCTGGTTCGGCGGCTGGTTCTCCGGATACGGGTGGTCGCCGAAGCCGGTGGCCTGGAACAGCGGCGGGTTGTTCTTACGGAACGCGCGCGAGCCGGCCGCGTTGGTCGGACAGCCGACGGCCGCCGCCGCCGAGCCCCGTAGCTGATTGAAGCTGCTGTTCACGCAGTAGAGCGTGCGGATGAACAACAGCGGCCTGGTCTGCCCGAAATTGCCGGGGTCACCTTGCGGCGCCCCGCCGTGGGGCGGGGTCGGCTCACTGCCGCGCGCGGCGGTCTCGCCGATCAGAATCGTGTCGCGGCCGTGACCGGTCTGCTGGAGTGCGCTCCACCCGGTGTTCACGAGGCTGCGGTACATCCTCGGCGCGCTCAGCACGCTCGAGCCGTTGGTTGCCTGCGGACCCAGATCCTCACCGAAGTTGGGCTCGTTCCAGAGCGTCCAGAACGACACCCGCGGGAGCGGCCGGGATGAGCGCTTCGGCTTGTAGGTGCCGCTGTAGCGCTTGGCGACGGCCTGGACGAAGTGGTTGTACATCGAGATGTTCGGCATCCACGAGTAGTCCGGGTTGTAGCTCGGAGGAGCCCCACTCTCCGCCCACCGGGGCGTGCCCACGGTGACGATGAAGTCGACTGCCAGCCCGGCCTGCTTGGCGGCGATCACGACGTTGTCGAAGCGCGCCCAGTTCGCGGCGGGGTACGCACCGGGGTCGGTGTCGTTGAACGACGGGCGCTTGGTGGCGTTCGGTCTTGGCGCAACCGCGGACCACTGCAGGTTCACGCGCACGACCGTGGCGCCGAGCTTGCGCATCACCGCGAGCGTGCCTACCGGGTCGTTGAGTACGTGCGCGTCGTCCTCGATGATCGCGATCTGGCCACTGCTGGCGAGCGCCGGCGGTGCGAGATGGAAGGCGAGGAAGATGGATGCGAGGCCGAGTGTGGCCGAGAGGCTTTTCATTCGGGGCATGACGACAGAACGCTTCGGCGAAGCTGAAGTTGCGGCGGGCTTTCGGTGGGGGTTCATCGTGAATCTCTGTCGGTTATCAGTGGAGTGACACCCTGACGACGCGGCTGTAAATCGTCTGACCGGATGGATATGACCACGCGGTCCTGACCTCGCCGCTGCCTGGGAAAACCACGACGACGTCGAAATAGCAGCCGTGGGCACTTGTCAGCGTCACGGTGCGGACGGTCTGAAACGCCCCGTTCGCCCCGTGCCTGAACTGGATCTCCACGCGTGACGCGGGTCCGGAGTTGAGCTTAGCGAAGTCGGCTGGCCGCGCGCACCCCCAGACCTCGAGCGGCTGACCGGCGGCCGCGGTGCTGACGGGCAGGTAGATCGGCATCCGGTAGGCATAGAACCCCGGCTTCGGGGTTCCGTTCGCGAACTCGAGGCCGGTGGCGAACGCACCGAGCCGGCTGTCGATCAGCAGGTACTGGTCGTAGGAGCGAATCCGCGGGTTCAACCATGTCAGGTACTCGGACCAGTTCAGGTAGTAGGCAGCCTCCTGGGGGCTGGTGGTTCCCGCCTCGGTGTCCGGCGGCGTCGTCTGATAGCCGTACTCGGTCGACCAGATCGGGAACCGCGTGCTCGAACCGTAGACGCGCTGCAATGTGTCGAGCACGTTCTCGACCTGCGGCAGGTCGGCGAGCTCGGCGTAGTCGGGCTCGTTCGGGGTCGGCGTGTTCGGCGGCAGCCCCTGCGGGTACGGATGCAGCGACAACCCCGAGGCGTGGAACAGCGCCGGATGCGCGCTCGCGAACTGCGCCGAGGCGGCGGCCGAGGTCGGGCAGTCGCGCACCGCCGCGGCCGTGCCCCGGAGCTGCTTGTAGGCCGAGTCGACGCAGTACAGCGCGCGCAGGAACCGCAGCGGGACCATGTTCGCGAAGTTCCCCGGGTAGTTGCCGACACTCTCGCCGGCGGGTGCGAGCTCGCCGATCAGGATCGTGTCCTTGCCGTGCCCGGTGCTCTGAAACGCCGACCAGGCCGCGTCGAGCAGGTTCCGGTACAGGGCCGGCGCGACCTCGATCGTCGAGGTGTCGATCGCCTGCGGCGCCAGCTCGATCCCGAGGTTGGGCTCGTTCCAGATCGACCAGAAGTGGACCCGCGGCAACGGCTTCGTCTCGCCGGGCGGCGTGTAGGAGCCGCTGTAGCGGCGCGCGACCGCGGTCACGAACAGTCCGAACTCGGCCGCCGACGGCTTCCACACGCCGGCGGGACCGTTCCTGGGTTCGCCGGGGGTGGTGGCCCAGTCGGGCGCCGGCGAGGACAGCAGCACGTCCAGGCCCATCCGTCGCGCCAGCGTGTCGCGCACGATCGTGTCGTAGATCGCCCAGTTCGCGTCCGGGTAGGCGGCCGGGTCCGCGGCGTCGAATCCGGCCGGCCGCACGGGCGAGGTGGGGTCGGGCGCGATCGCGGCCCACGGTATGTAGACGCGTACCCGCTGGACCCCGAGCCGCTTGAGCGTGTCGAGCGTCCCCACCGGGTTCGCGTGGATCTGCGCCTCCTCCTCGAAGATCGACTCGGGTCCGGGGCCGCTGACCGACGGCAGCGCGAGCATCGGCCGCGAGCGCTCCGAACCGCCGGAGCTGACCAGCACGACCAGCAATACGACAAACGCGACGATCACCGCGGCGATCGTGACGCGCGCGGCGTTTGAGCGAGGCAGAGGTGTCAAGCGGACGACAATAACGTTGCGGTCGGTCTGGAGTTCCGCTCACGGGTGGTGGACGTCGGGCGCCGATCGCGCCCGTAAGCGGGACTAAAATCCGGGCGCATGCTCGTTCAGGACCGTACGGGCGTTGCTGCCGTGGCCCAGAATGAGTCCGTGCCATGGACGTCGCGGTTATCGCCCGACGCCGTGGCCCTGGGTGCCATCCTGGTCGTCGGCGCGGCGGTCCGCTTCGCGACGATTTCCAGCCAGAGTTACTGGTACGACGAGGCCGCGACCGTCCATCTGATGCGTCTGCCGTTCGGGTCGATGCTGAGCGGCATCGGCTCGCAGGAGTCGACGCCGCCGCTGTACTACGTGCTTGCGTGGCTGTGGGCGAAGGTCTTCGGCACCGGCGAGGCGGGGCTCCGCTCGCTGTCGGCGTTGGCCGGCACCGCGGCGATCGTGATCGCGTACTTGTGCGGGCGGGAGCTGGTCTCGCGGCGGGCGGGTGTGATCGCCGCCGCGCTGGCGGCCGTCAACCCGTTCCTGATCTGGTACTCGCAGGAGGCGCGGGCGTACATGCTGCTCGTGCTCCTGTCGGGTGCGTCGTTCCTGTTCTTTGCGCGGGCCTGGCGGCGGCCGTCGGCCCGCAACCTGTGGTGGTGGGCGGGGATGTCGGGGCTGGCTTTGCTGACCCATTTCTTCGCCGGTTTCCTGGTCGCGCCCGAGGCACTGCTGCTGCTCTATCGCACCCGGACGCGGGCGACGGTGGCGGCGGTCGCCGCCGTCGCCGCGGTGCAGGTGGCCCTGCTGCCGCTCGCGGTCAGCGACGCCTCGCATCCGTTGCAGGGCTGGATCACGAGCTTCCCGCTGGCGATCCGGATCCAGCAGGTGCCGGTCGCGTTCGGGCTGGGGACGCTGTATCAGAGCACGGTCGTCAGCTACGGCCTGCTGGCGGCCGCGGCCCTGGCGGGCTGCGTGATCGTGCTGCTCGTGATTGGCGCCGACGGCGATCAGCTGCGCGGCGCCGGCGTCGCCGCCGCGGTCGCCGGTTTCGTCGTGCTCGTGCCGTTGCTGCTAGCACTCGTCGGGCGCGACTACTACATCGCCCGCAATCTGCTCCCGGCCTGGATCCCGCTCGCGGTCGTGATCGGTGCCGCCTGCGCCGCGCCGCGCACGCGGACCGCCGGCGCGATACTCGCGCTGGCGCTGATTGCCGGATCGGTCTGGGCGCTGGTGCGGATTGACTCGAGCCCGCAGTACCAGCGACCGAACTGGCGCGGGGTCGCGGCGGCGCTCGGCGCACCATCCGGTCCGCGGGCGATCGTCGCCTACGACGGACCGTCGGCGACAGTTCCGCTGTCGATCTACCTGGCGGGCTCGCGCACGCCGCCGGCGCAGCCCGTCGTGACGGTCCGCGAGCTCGACGTCGTCGCGAGCACCTACGACCGGCTCAGCCCGAGCCTGCCGCCGGGCTGGCGATTGATCGCGAGCAGGGACCTCGACGGCTACCTCGTGGATCGGTTCTCGTTCGATCGGGCCCTGGAGCTGACCCCGACGGGACTCACCGACCACGCGCTGGCCCTGGTTGTCGGCGGCGCCGCGGATCCGGTCGTGCTGACTCAGCCCTAACGCACGATCAACGCGGACGCCCCATAAGCTTCCAGCGGCATGAACCCGAAGCTGCTGAGCCGTGCGCTATTGCTTGCCCTGGTGGCAGCGGCGATCTCGGCTGCCTGCTCGGCACCGGGCGCGCTTGCCGCCGCTCTGACCCCGATCACCGACTGTCAGGCACACGGGAAGCTGACCCAGAGCTACACGGTCGCCCAGCTCGAACATTCGCTGGCGACGATGCCGGCCGACGTCAAGCAGTACACCGACTGCCAGGACGTGATCACGACGGCGCTGAACGCCGCGCTGAAGACCGGGAAATCGCCGGGCTCCGCGTCCAGCGGCAGCTCCGGTGGGTCGTTCCTGCCCACCTGGCTGATCGTCGTGATCGTGATTCTGCTGCTCGGCGGCGCGACATTCGCGGCGATCTCGGTCCGGCGGCGCCGGAATCCTGAGGGTGGCCACGGCTAAACTGGCCCGCATGGCCTCCAAGCGGCAGATCCACGTGGGCGGCGTCCCGATCGGAGGTGGGGCTCCGGTCGCGGTGCAGACGATGACCAAGACCGAGACCGCGGACCTGACCGCGACGATGGATCAGATTCGACGGGTCGCGGAGGTCGGCGCCGACATCGTGCGCGTGGCCGTCCCCCGCGATCAGGACGTCGAGGCCCTGAAGACGATCGTGCGGGAGTCACCGATCCCGGTGATCGCCGACATCCACTTCAACTACACGCTGGCGCTCAAGGCGCTCGATGCGGGTGCGCACTGCGTGCGCCTGAACCCGGGCAACATCGGCGGTCCGGACCGGGTCGCGGAGGTCACCGCCCGCGCCGCCGAGCTCGGCACGCCGCTGCGGATCGGCGTCAACTCCGGTTCGCTGCCCCGGCATCTGCACGCGCTCGAGCGCGAGAACCCGGTCGAGGCGCTGGTGGCGGCGGCGGTCGAGTTCGTCGAGCTGATGGAGCGACTCCGGTTCGACAACTTCAAGGTCTCGATCAAGTCGACCAACGTCCCCAACACGATCGCGTCCAACCGGCTGCTGTCGGAACGGATCCCGTACCCGCTGCACCTCGGGATCACCGAGGCCGGAACGAAGTGGTCCGGGTCGCTGAAGTCCGCCGTCGGTCTCGGGACGCTACTCGCCGATGGGATCGGGGACACGATCCGGATCTCGCTGTCGACCTTCCACGCCGAGGAGGAGGTCAAGGTCGCCTGGGAGATCCTCAAGGCGCTGCACCTGCGCGAGCGCGGTCCGGTGCTGATCGCGTGCCCGACCTGCGGCCGGCTGCAGTTCGACATGGACACGGTCGTGGCCGAGATCGAGCGGCGGCTGGAGGCCTATGCCGAGCCGATCGAGGTCGCGGTGCTCGGCTGCGCGGTCAACGGGATCGGCGAAGCGTCGCATGCCGACTTCGGCATCACCGGGGCTCGCAACGAGGGCCTGGTGTTCAGTCGCGGCAAGCCGCTGCGCAAGGTCCCGACCGAGCAGCTGGTTCCGACCCTGTTCGCCGAGATCGACAAGTACGTCGCCTCGCAGCGGGTCGATGTCGACGTGGCGGAGGCTTCGGCCGGCGCCGAGTGGCTCGAGCAGATCGAGGCCGAGCACGCGGACGAGCTGACGCCGGAGCGCCTTGCGGCAATGGAAGCGGCGGCCGCCGCCGACGGCGAGGACCTGCTCGAGCCGATCGAGCCCGACCGCGTCCGCCTGGACGAACACGCCTCGCCGGTCGCCGGCAGACGGTTCACGCGCACCTGACGTCGGCGAGCCGGCATTTCCCGCCGGCCGCGGCCACTACACTTCGCCGGCCTGTGCAGCGAAGGATTGTCTGGATCGTGGGGTTGGTGTGCGTAGCGCTCGCGCGGGCGGCGATCGCGGCACCCGTATCGCTCGCGCGCTCAGCGGCCGAGCCGACCCCCACCACCCCGGTGCCGGCGGGCTTCGTCGGGATGAATGCCGACGGTCCGATCGTGACCCCAGGTATGACGACATCGACCCTCACGCAGCAGCTCAATACGATGGTCGCCGACGGCGTCGAGAGCGTGCGGTTCCCGTTGAGCTGGGCGGCCGCGCAGCCGTACGCGACCTGGGCCGACGTGCCCGCCGCCGACGCCCGGCCGTTCGCGAACGGGTGGCACGGCATCCCGACCGACTTCGCCGCCACCGACCAGATCGTCGAGCTCGCGGCCGAGCGGGGCCTCACGCTGCTGCCGACCGTGATCTACGCGCCCACGTGGGACGCGGGCTCGAACCCGACCGGCGGCCTGGCGCCGCCGGCGACACCGGGGCCGTACGCGAACTTCCTGACCACGCTGATCAACCGATACGGGCCCCACGGCTCGTTCTGGACCGCCCATCCGGGCAGTCCGAAGGACCCGATCCGGAGCTGGCAGATCTGGAACGAGCCCAACCTCACGCTCTACTGGCCGAACCACTTCGCCCGCGGGTACGTGGCGCTACTGCGGGCGGCGCACGGAGCGATCAAGCGCGCCGATCCCGGCGCCAAGGTCGTGCTCGCGGGATTGACCAACTTCGCGTGGACGGCGCTGCACCAGATCGACACCCAGCCCGGCGCCGACCAGCTGTTCGACGTTCTCGCCGTACATCCATACAGCTCGGACCCGACCAACGTGATGACCTACATGAAGCTGTTCCACCGTGCGGCGGTGCACGACGGCCTCGCTCGCAAGCCGTTGCTGGTGACCGAGTTCGGCTTTCCGTCCGCGCTCGGGCAGTCCGCCGGCGGCTTCGATTGGGACACCACCCAGGCGGGTGAGGCTCGTGAGCTCGCCCAGCTGATCCCGATGATGGCCGCCGCCCGCAATCAGCTGAACCTGGCGGGGATTTACTACTACACGTGGATCGGGGATGAGTATCGGGGGGCCTCGCCGTGGGCGTTCGCGGGGCTGCTGCGTTACAAGACGGGCGGCAGGATCGTCGCCAAGCCGGCGCTCGCGAGCTTCAAGCGGGTTGCGCTCCAGCTCGAGGGCTGCCGCGCCAAGGGAACCCTGGCGACGCGCTGCGTCAAGAGGTAGGACATCCCCCGGCCGCGGTTCGCGACCCGCGGCCGGGTCAGGCAGGCGTCGGTCAGGCCACCGCGGCGAAGCCCTCGGCGACCTTCGGCCAGTTGACGACGTTCCACCACGCGTCGAGGTAGTCCGGCCGGCGGTTCTGGTACTTCAGGTAGTAGGCGTGCTCCCAGACATCGACGCCCACCAGCGGTGTCTTGCCGTCGCTGATCGGGCTGTCCTGGTTCGCCGTCGAGACGATCGCGAGCCCGGAGCCATCGTGGACCAGCCACGCCCACCCCGAGCCAAACCGCTTCACGCCGGCGTCCTTCAGCGCCGCCTTGAAGTCATCGAAGGACCCGAACGCCGCGTCGATCGCGGCGCGCAGCGCGCCGTCGGGCTCGCCGCCGGCATTCGGCCCCATCCACTCCCAGAACAGCGAGTGGTTGTAGTGGCCACCGGCGTTGTTGCGGACCGCGGCGCGTTTGTCCTCGGGCACCGAGCCCAGATTCTCGAGCACGTCCTGCACCGGCTTGTCGGCCCACTCGGTGCCCTCGAGCGCCGCGTTGGCGTTGGTCACGTAGGCCTGATGATGCTTGTCGTGATGGAACTGCATCGTCGCCTCGTCGATGTACGGCTCGAGCGCGTTGTAGGGGTATGGAAGCGGTGGTACTGAGTAGGCCATCGGAGGCTCCTTGCGGACGCTTGTTTCGTCGGGCAGCGGCGTTGTATCAGACGGCGAGGTGAAGCTGGCTTAGACGTACCGCCGTGTGCCCCCCTGAGTACCCTTGGCCCCGTGAGATGACACGTCTGTCGAGCTATTTCCTTCCCACCGAGCGCGAGCCTCCGTCCGACGCGGAAGCGATCAGCCACATCCTGATGGTCCGCGCCGGGCTGATCCGCCAGGTCGGATCCGGCCTGTGGTCGTGGCTCCCCGCCGGCTGGCGCGTGCACGAGCACATCGTTCAGATCGTGCGCGAGGAGATGAACGCGATCGGCGGCCAGGAGATGCTGATGCCGGTCCTGCATCCGGCCGAGCCGTGGCGGCGCACGGGCCGCTACGGAATCGAGGAGCTGTTCAAGCTCAAGGACCGCCGCAGCGCCGACCTGGTGCTGGCGATGACCCACGAGGAGATCGTCACCGGCCACGTCGCGGCGGCCGTGCGCTCGTACCGCGACCTGCCCCTGATCCTCTACCACTTCCAGACCAAGGAGCGCGACGAACCGCGTCCGCGGGCCGGCGTGCTGCGGACGCGGGAGTTCATCATGAAGGACTCCTACACGTTCGACCGCGATCCGGCCGGGTTGGACATCGCCTATGACAAGCACGTCGAGGCCTACGATCGGATGCTCGACCGCTGCGGCCTGGAGTGGTACCGGGTGCAGGCGGACGTGGGGATGATGGGCGGCACCGGCGCACACGAGTACATGGCGCCGTGCGAGGCGGGGGAGAACGACGTTGCGCTCGCCGCCGGCTACGCGGCCAACGTCGAGGTCGCCGACGCCGACCCCCAGCCGGTCAGCCTGCCGGCGCCGCTCGACGCGCCGGTCGAGGTCTCCACGCCCGGGCTCACGACCGTCGATGCCGTCGCGCGCGAGCTGAGCGTCGGCGAGGGCGCCCTGTTGAAGGCTTTTCCAGTGATCACGGACGGAGACTCGATGAAGCTCGTGATCGTCCGCGGCGACCACCGGGTGAACGAGGTCAAGCTCCGCATGGCACTGAAATCGGACTTCCGCCCCGCCCACCCGGATGAGATCGCGCAGCGGCTCGGGCCACTGGGTTTCATCGGACCGGTCGGCGCGCAGATGCCGATCCTGCTCGACCAGGCGGTGGCGCCCGGCGGGTACGTGACCGGAGCCAACCGCCCCGATGCCCACCTGCGGGGCGTCGAGCCCGGCCGCGACTTCCCGTTCGAGCCGGTCGATGTCCGCACCGTCGTTCCCGGCGACACGGTCGGCGGCGCCGTGATCCGGATCGAGCCGGCGATCGAGGTCGGGAACATCTTCAAGCTCGGCACCCGGTACTCGGAGCCGCTGAACGCCACCTACCTCGACGAGACCGGCTCCGAGCAGCTGATCTGGATGGGCTGTTACGGCTTCGGGCCGGCGCGGGCGGCGGCCGCCGCCGTCGAGCAGTACGCGGACGAGCACGGGATCTCGTGGCCCCGCTCGGTCGCACCGTTCGACGTCGAGCTGGTCGTGATCGGGGCGCCCGGGAGCGAGGAGCGGGCGCTCGCCGACCGGCTCTACGACGAGCTCCGCGGGCTCGGACTCGACACCCTCTACGACGACCGCGACGCCGGCCCCGGCGAGAAGTTCGCCGACGCGGAGCTGCTGGGCTGCCCGGTGCGGGTGACGGTCGGCCGGCGGACGCTCGCGGCGGGGCAGGTCGAGGTCCAGATCAGGCGGGGGCGCGAGGCGACGGCGGTGCCGGTGCAGGGTGCGGCGGACGCGATCGCCGAGTTGTGGCGGCGGCTGCCGTGATCTCGCTCGCGACCTGAGGCCGGCGCCGTGGCCCGTCGCATCACCAAGCGCCGGCTGTTTGGGATCGACCGCTCCGGGCCGCCGCCAGACGCAACACTGTCGGGCCACCCGCTGAATCCGTGGACGATTCCGAACGCGATCGGGTTCATGCGCCTGGCCGGGATCCCGGTCTTCCTGGTGGTCGCCTTCTCCAGCACCGACGGCCAGAGCGCCCTCGCCGCCGGGCTGTTCGCCGTGATCGGGTGGGCCGACTACGCGGACGGGTTCGCCGCGCGGCTGACCGGCCAGTACAGCCGCCTCGGAGCGCTGCTCGACCCGATCGTGGACCGGCTGCTGGTGATCTCCGGAATGGCCGTCACATGGCGCTTCAACCTACTGCCGAAGTGGGCGATCGCGATCGTGATCGCGCGCGAGCTGTTCATGCTCGGGCTGAGCCGCTACGCGCTCGCGAAGCGGATCGAGCTGAAGATCAACTGGTCCGGGCGCCTCGCGGTCGCGCCGGTGATGGGGGCCCCGTTCTTTGCGATCGCCGGCGTCCACTGGCTCGCGCTGATAATGCTGTACGTTGGCATGTCGCTGGCGCTGATCGCGACCGCGTTATACGTCCGCAGGGGCTTGCGGGAACTGAGATCCCGCAACGAGCAGGGCAAACTGTCAAGCTCAGCTTGACCCTTTGGGATGGGCGGGTATACTGCTCGTTCGCGCATTCCGACCCGCCGGACGGGAGGATCTCTTCGTATGGACACTTTTCCCGACCTCGGCTCGCTGACTGATCAGGAGCTCAAGGACCTCATCAAGCAGCTCACCGAGGAGGAGATGGAGATCTCTTACAGGCGCCGGATCCTTCATGGCAAGATTGACATCCTGCGCGCAGAGCTCGTAAACCGGCTGCGCAAAAAGCAAGAAGGGGGCGAGAACGTGATTTCTGGGGCGGACATCCAGCAACTGACTGACATCCTCGCCGGGCGCGTTCCGGCGGTTGACAGCGAGTAAGTGGCCAGCAGGCGAGGTGGCGCAGCACTGCCCAGAGTGCGGGTTCACGAACGCCGACGGCGCCAATTACTGCCAGCGCTGCGGGGCTTTCCTGGCGCAGTCCGAGGCGCCGCCGGGAGCCAACACCGCCACCTACCGGATCGGTGAGACCGGGGAGTTTGAGGAGCTCAACCTGGATGATGTAATCGCCCGCGGGGCGGCGCTGGTGATCCGCGCCGGCGGCGGCCGCGCCGGCGAGAGCTTTCCGCTCGACGGCGAGCGGCTGACCGTGGGCCGGCGCCCGGACAGCGACATCTTTCTCGACGATGTGACCGTCTCGCGCGATCATGCGATCCTGGTGCGACGCGGGAGCGACTACTACCTCGACGACTGCGGCTCGCTCAACGGCACGTACGTCAACCGCCAGCGGATCGAATCGCATCATCTGGCGGACGGCGATGAGCTGCAGATCGGCAAGTACAAACTCGCCTACCTGAGCCGCTGATGTCGACCTCCGAGACCCGCAATCCCGAGCTGGAGCTGCCCGCAACGCCCGAGCCGGCGGAGGCGTCGGAGGCGGGCCCGCCACGGCAGAAGGCGGTCACGATCGGCGCCGTCTGCAAGGCCCTGGTCCAGGAGTTTCCAGACATCTCGATCTCCAAGATCCGTTACCTCGAGGATCAGAAGCTGATCTCGCCACGCCGCACCCAGGGCGGTTACCGGCTCTACACCCAGAACGACATCCAGCGACTGCGAACGATTCTGCGCCTGCAACGGGACGAGTTCCTGCCCCTGCGGGTGATCCGGGCCGAACTTGCCGGAGGCCGGACGGATCGTGAGGTCGCCCCGAGCGGGAGCGGTGACGCACGCCCGATGCGGCGGACCACCGTGACCGTGCGCGACCCGGCCCTGTACTCACTGGAGGACGTGGTCGAGGACACCGGCGCCGACCCCGGCCTCGTCCGCGAGCTGGTCGATTACGGCGTGATCAAAGGCGAAAATCGAGGCGGCGCGCGGTACTTCGACGAGACCGAGCGGGAGATCGTCAGAGCGGTGTCGGAGCTCGCCCGCTACGGCGTCGGCGGGCGCAACCTGAGGGTGTTCCGCAGCTCGGCGGACCGCGAGGCGCAGCTGCTACAGAACATCCTCGCCCCGGCTCTGCGCTCCCGCAACCCCGACCGGCGCAAGGAGGCGATCGAGACGCTCGAGAACCTCGCCTCGGTCACCACCCACCTCAAGCACCTGCTCCTGATCCGCGACCTGCGACGGATCGCGACCTAGTGGCCGTCTGCGGCCCGGCCGGAGGGATATGACCGTCGTCGACCTGCGCTCGTTCGTCCGCGACATCCGCGACTTTCCCCAGCCAGGGATCGTGTTCAAGGACATCACCCCGCTACTGCTCGATCGGCGCGCGCTCGACGCCGCCGTCGCCGGCCTCGCGCGGCTCGCGGAGCCGCTCGACATCGACTTCGTGGTGGCGCCCGAGGCGCGCGGGTTCATCCTCGGCGGCGCGCTGGCGCGGGCGCTCGGCGCCGGCTTCGTGCCCGCTCGCAAGCCCGGCAAGCTGCCGGATCAGACGATCAGCGCCGAGTACGTGTTGGAATATGGCGTCGACGTGCTCGAGGTCCACGCCGACGCCCTGGCAGGCGGCACGAGGGTTCTGATCCACGATGATCTACTCGCAACCGGCGGCACCGCGCGGGCCCTGGCCGAGCTGACGGTCAGGCTGGGCGCGGAGCTGATCGGCTGCGTGTTCCTGGTCGAGCTGGCCTTCCTCGGCGGCCGCGCCCGGCTCGCCCCGCACCAGGTTCGCTCGCTGATCGAGTTCGACGCGTGATCGGCGAGTCGGGCGTGTTGCGCTGACGGATGGCGGCCTACCACCGGGAGCGGACCATCGCGGCGCCGCAACAGCGCATCTGGGAGGTGATCGCGGATCCGTCCCGGCTGCCGGAGTGGTGGCCGGGGGTGCAGCGGATCGAGGGGATCGAGGGGATCGAGCCCGACCGCTGGACCGAGGTCCACACGACCAAACGAGGCCGCCCGGTGCGGATCGACTTCCGCCTGGTGCAGTCCGATCCTCCCTGGCTGCGCTCGTGGTCGCAGGAGATCGAGGGGACGCCGTTCGAGCGGGTGCTCAAGGAGTCGATCACCGAGCTCAAGCTCGAGCCGGCGCCGTCGGGAACGAAGATCACGCTCTCGCAGCACCAGCAGCTCCGCGGCTACTCGCGCACCGGCGGCTACCTGCTGCGGCGCGCGACCAAGAAGCGGTTGGAGGAGGCACTGGAGGGACTGGAGCGGATCGCCGTCGGCGAGGTGGGCTAGACGCCGGTGAGTGGGCCAAGGAGGGACTGGCGCGGATCGGCGTCGGCGAGGTGGGCTAGGCGCCGGTGAGCGGGCCCTGGAGGATGATCTGCCCGGGAGCGTGAGGCGTGGCCTGCGTCTCGAGCGTCACGATCAGCTCCTTGTAATGGCTCGCGTTGGCGGGCAACCCGCCCTGGGTCTGGAGCTTGCCGTTGGAGGTAACGCCTGGATTCACGAACCCGAGGATGTGGCTGTCGGTCGGCGAGCTGTACAGCCAAACCGCGTACGCGTTCGGTGGATGCTTGCTGTTCGCCGCCAGCCCCGTCGCCACGATCAGGATCCCCGTGTTGGCGCCCTCCTTGACGACCTCGGCGACGCCCTTCGCCTTGCTCGACGGATTGGGCGAGGTGAGATTGATCTGCGCGACCGGGACCGCCGAGCTGTCCGCCGCCGACGATGTCGCCGTGCTCGCCGCCGCCGAGCTCGTGGTCGAGTGGCTGGCGGCGGTCGCGCTGCTGCTCGACTTGCTGCTGCCGCCGCTCGCGAGCGAGACCACGATGATCGCGATCAGAGCCACGATCACGGCCCCGAGCCCGATCAGGATCGCGCCGCCCAGCTTTGACCGCGGACGCCCCTCGGAGCTTTTCCCGTCCTCGTCCTGGGGGGTCGGTGGGGGCTGGGTCGCGGCGGCGGCGATCGCCGGCGCGGCTGCGGGCTCGGGCTCGGGAGGCGCGGGCGCATTGGTTGGCGGCGGCTCAGGGGCGGGCGCATTGGTTGGCGGCGGCTCAGGGGCGGGCGGCGCGGCAGGCTCGGACGCGGCCGCAGGTTCGGCGGGCGCCGGCATCGGGGCGGGCGCCTCGGACGCGACCGTCTCATTCGCCGGCGGCGCGCCGCCGGCGGCCTCAGCCGGAATCTCGGGCAGCGGCCCACTCGATAGCGGCGCCAACTCCGACGAGAGCACCCTGGCCCAGGCCCGCTCGGAGGCGCTCTGCGCGAGCCGGTCGCGAACCTGATCGGCGACCGGCCTCGGCAGCTGGCCGAGCAGGTAGTCGGTGATCAGCGCGCGGCGTTCCGGCGCCACCCGCGTCTGCGGGCCGAGCGAATCGAGCGCGGCCAGCGCACGGTCGCGGACCCCTGCTCGATCGATCGAGAGCATCCCCGCGATGTCGTCATAGCTGCGGCCACGCTGAAGCACCAGCTGTAAAACGGCACGCTGATCGGCCGGAAGACTGTCAAGTGAGGACATCGGCATTCGTAGCGTAGTCCAGCCTTGAGCGGAACGCGTGCAATCGGGCGGTATAGAGTCCCGCGGCCGTGAGTGCCGGACTCCCATTCCGCGTCGACGGTTTCGACCGCCTCGTCGGGCTCGAGATAACCGAGGTCTCGGACGAGCTCGTCCGCGGCCACGCGCCCGTGCGCGACGAGCTCAAGCAGCCCGCCGGCCTCGTCCACGGCGGTGTGTACGCCTCGGTCGCGGAGAGCCTCGCCTCCACCGGCACAGGCCTCGCGGTCATCCCGGAGGGCAAGTTCGTCGTCGGCCTGTCGAACCAGACAAGCTTCCTGCGCCCGATCACCGAGGGGACGATTCACGCCGCCGCCGTGCGCCGGCACCGCGGGCGGACGACATGGGTATGGGAGGTCGAGATCAGCGATGACGCCGGCAAGCTGTGCGTGCTGACGCGGATGACGCTGGCGGTGAGGGATCTGGCGAAGTAGGTGGTGGCGGACCCTGGGGTGCGAGGCGTCTAGGTCGCCGGCAAAGCTCGAGACTCGCTCTCTCGCTCGCTCGCTCTCTCGCTCGCTCGCTCGAGGAAGTTGAGCGGTTTCTTCTTCTGGTGGATCGCCGCCTGGGGCGGTCGGTTGTCCGGTCGTCGGTTTCAGCCGCCGGCGGTCGATCGGTCGGTGGCGCGGTCGGTCGTCGCCTTTGAGCCGCCGGCGGTCGATCGGTGGCGCGGGGTCGTCGGCTTTACAGCCGCCGGCAGTCGATCGGTAGCGCGGCCGTCGTCGGCCTTACAGCCGCCGCCGACCGCGCTTTGGGCTGGGGAGGTCGGGGCGCAGGGGTGCGCCCCGACCTCGGGGCAGAGGCGTCGCACGCCGCGCTGCTCCGAGGGTCCTGCGGGGAGGGTCGTCCCGCAGGGAGGTCGTAGCGTGCGCGCAGCCGTCTCGCCTCCTCCGCGTCACCCCGCCACTCCCTATCCGGTCCACGGAACCGGCATCAGACCCGAAAAAACCTGCTCAACTTCCCAAATCCGATCGCCCGGCTTCGGTTCGGGAAGTTGAGCACGATAGTCATGCTCACTTTCCCCAAACGGCCGGCGCGAAGTTGGCTTTGGGAAGTTGAGCATGTTTTTCGGGGTCTCCTGACCCGCGAATGCGCTCCTTCCTCCTGCCCGGAGGTCGGGCGCGCCCCTGCGCCCGACCTCCACCAGCCCAAAGCGCGGACGGCGGCGGCTATAAAGCCGACGACGGGCGCGCTACCCAGCGACAGACCCTCACCCACCGCCGCGCCGCGGCGGCCCCGCCGCCACTATCCGCCGGCGCCCCCCGCCTCCGCCTACAGCCACCCGCCCAGCAGCGGATCGGTCTCGGCTGCGGCCCGCATCGCCGTCCAGGCGGGCCGCCGTAGCTCGAGCTTGGTGCGGGCGTAGGTGGCGCGGTCGAAAGTCGTCAGCTCGGCCGCCAGCGCCAGTGCGCGGTCGAGCACCGCTGCCGGCGCCACCACCTCGTCGAACACCCCCAACCGCAGGCAGTCGCCGGCGCCGATCAGCTGGTTGCCGAGCGCCAGCTGCCTGGTGGCGTGGGGTGGGAGCTCGGCCCGCACGACGCCGATCGCGGCCTGGGGGTAGGGCACCCCGACCTTGACCTCGGTCAGCCCGTAGCGCCCGACCTCAGACACGATGCGATGGTCGGCGCACAGCGCGAGCACGAGGCCGCCGGCGATCGCGTGCCCGGTGATCGCCGCCACGACCGGCAGCTCGAGCAGGTAGGAGGCGAGCACCATCCGGTTGATTGCGGACACCATTCGGCGTTGCTCGTCGGCCCCGTATTCGGGCACCGCCTTGAGGTCGACGCCGGCCGAGAAGAAGCCTAGACGCCCCGCGATCACGAGCGCGCCAGGGGGATCGGGAGTGGCGCGAGGATCGGCAGTGGCGGTGATCCCCTCCAGCGCGCCGGCCAGCTCCTCGATCAGCGCCAGGTCGAGCGCGTTTGCGGGTGGCCTGTCGATCGTCAGCAGCTCGATCCCGTCGGGCATCCGGTCGATCCGCACGTAGGGCATAGGACGTAGCCTATGCGCCAAGTCCGGGGACGATGCGCCGCACCCTACTCTCAGTTCTGCTGCCGCTGGCGATGCTGCCGATCGGGTGGCCGCACCACCTCGCGCTGGGACTCGTGGACGGTCCCGGTGACGCCCGCCGGCTCGAAGCCCAGGTGCGGCTCGACCTGCGCTACCGGTACCTTTCCGGCGGCGTCAACACCGCCGCCGGGCTGGGGACCGGCAGACTTCGCGCCCGAGAACCGCTACCTGTAGGTGTTTACACGCCTCACCGGTACGCGGGTGGTGCTCTGGCAGCAGCTGCCGCTCGGGGACACGCTGCTCGACAACACCTGGGAGCACTTCCGCGACAACCGCCTGCAGTGGTGGCTCGATAACCCGTCCGGAGGCCACCTGCGGGCAACGGCCGATGGCGGCGTGATCGGGCTGCTGTTCGGCGGCGGCGCGGCCGGGACCACCAGTGCCCTGACCGACGGCGGACTGTTCTACCGGCTCGCACGACTGTATCTCGCGCACCCGCTGGCCCTGTCGTGACGTAGAAGCGGGGCCTCAGGCCGCCGTGACGTGTCTCCAGACCCCCGCCAGCGAACTCGCGTGGCGATGGTCCGGCGAGCGGCAGGAGCGGCTCGGGTCGAGGTGGATCGGGGTGATCCCGGCCGCCAGGGCGCCGTCGACGTCCGCGCTGAGCATGTCGCCGACGTGGGCGGCCGACGCGGGTCCGATGCCGGCGCGACGCATGGCCTCGCGGAAGATCGCCGGATCGGGCTTGGCCGACCCGACCAGCGCCGAATCGATCACCTCGTCCACGCGCGCGCCACGGCCGGGGCCGGTCTGGCAGATGCCGGCGTCGCGCAGGTTCTCGGCCGCGTGCCCGTCCGAGTTGGTCACCACCAGCAACGCGATTCCGGCGCGCGCGAACCCCACCATCGCCTCCGCGGCGCCCGGCGCCGGCTCGCGCCACAGGACCACACCCGAAGTGCGGCGGTCGGCGAGCACGGACAGCGCCCGCACAGCGGCGGGCTGGTCGCGCTCGTGAACGCCGAGCGCGTCGCACAGCGCCCGCAGGTACGGATCGGGCCGCGCGCGTGCGTGGCGATCATGATCCATCCGCCTGACGGCTCGGTAGTGGGCGGCCGGAACCGCGGCCGGCTCGATCACGACCCCGGCCTCGGTCAGGGCAGTGGCGACTAGCTCACGATCCGGGAGCACGATCACGCCGCCGGCGTCGAGTAGCAGCGCGCGGCAGCGGAGCCTCATCGAACCGGAAGGCCAGCTCGGAGGCCTTAGCGGCTGGGCGCGCCCCGCCCCAGCCAATACTCCGCGAATTGACGCAGCAGCGGATCCTCGGGCGCGCTGACCTGGACGATGTGGGTCCACCCCAGCCCCAACACACCCACCGTCCCGGCGCGGCGCGCGAGGATCACCGACTGGCCGGCCCTGGCCAGCGCCGGCGAGAACGGCCCGACCGAGTGCGCGAGCTCGGCGAGCCCGGCGGGCGGCTGCCGGCCGCCGTACATGAACACGACGTTCCCGCGCGCGAGCGCGGTCAGCAGCTGATCGTCGTTCAGCTCGGCTTCGCTCCGGAGCACCGGCTCGGGCACGTGGGCGCCGCTGGTGGGGGGGTTCGAGTCGAACGCCGGCCGTGACTGTCCGGGCTTCAGGGTCGCATCGCCGACGTCCCGGTAGACCGCCCCCGGTCCGGTCGCGGTGCCCGACACGCTCGCCTGGTCGCGACCGGCGAAGTAGCCGGACAGGAGCAGGATCAGCCCGACCGAGAGTGCCAGGGACACGACCGCGATCGCGACCAGCTCGAATCCACGGAAGGCCCGCGTCTCGGTCATCGAAGCTCGCGCTCGATCCTCACCCGGATGTGGGCACCGACCCCTCGCGCCGAACCGCCCTGAGGACCGGGCGCGCGTCGCCGCTTGGTGACCCCGCCGCCGCCGACAGCTCCGCGATCGACGAGCGCAGCTCGTCGGCCAACGTCTCGATGTCGGCGAGCGCATCGTAGTCCGCCGTGAGCCCGAAGCCCAGCTGTCCGTTGTAGCTCATCAGCGCGATCCCGAGCGCGGTGTTCTCGGCCAGCGGGACCATTGGATAGACCGCCTCGAGCTCCCTGCCGAGCAGGTACAGCGGGAATTGCGGGCCCGGCACGTTGGTGATCACCAGGTTGAACAGCCGCTGGCGGGCCTGCAGACGAGCAGCCTGGGCGACGATCGTCGGCGGCGCGAAGCCGGAGATGTGGGTCAGCGCCTCGGCGCCGATCGCCTGACCCGATTCCTTGATCCCCGCCATCGCATGGCTGACCTCGAGCAGCCGCTCCACCGGGTCGGTGAGACCGACCGGCAGCGGCGCCCACATCGCGGCGACGCGGTTGCCGAGCGCCCCGCGCTCGGCCTCGGCCCGCACGGACACGGGGATCAGCGCCGTGAGCACGACGTCCTCGGTGCGGTTGCCGTGGAGGCGCATGTAGCGGCCGAGCGCGCCGGCGACGACCGCGATCACGACGTCGTTGACGGTGCCGCCGAACACGTTCTTGATCGCCTTGAACTCGTCCAGCCCGGCCTCCACCCACGTGAACCGGCGGTGCGGGCCGATCCTGACGTTGAAGGGACTCGGCGGTGCGTTCTGAAAGCCGGCCCAGGCGAGCGCGCCGACGCCCACCAGTGCGCGGCCGAGCCCCGTGCCCACCTGCCGTGGCCCGCGCAGCAGATGCTTTGCAGCGCGGGCAAGCTCGCCGGGCACGGTCGTTCGCTCCAACAGGGCATCCGCGAGCAACTGGGGACCGCTCGGCAGCGGCCGGGGGATCCAATCCTGCTCGGGCGGCGCGACCGGAACCGGGTGAGGGGAGGCGTCGAACAGCACGGTCGCGATGTCGACCCCCGAGATGCCGTCGACCAGCGCATGATGGGTCTTGGTCAACAGCGCGAACCGGTCGTGCTCCAGGCCCTCCACCAGCCAGATCTCCCACAGCGGCCGCGCGCGGTCGAGCGCCTGCGAGAACACGCGTCCGGCGAGCCGCTTGAGCTCATCGTCGCCGCCCGGCTTCGGCAGCGCCGTGTGGCGCACGTGATAGCTGAGCTTGAAGTGGGGATCGTCGACCCACACCGGCCGGCCCTGGTCGAACGGCACGAACGCGAGCCGCTGGCGGTAGCGCGGAACCAGATGAAGCCGCGCACCGATCTCGTCCACCAGGTCCTCATACGCCGGCGCGCGCCCATCGAAGACCGCACAGCCGGCTACGTGCATGTGGGCGGAATCGCTCTCCAGGTGCAGGAACGAGCTGTCGAGGCCGGTGAGACGGTTGTGGCTGCGCACAGGGGGGATTCTGGCAGGCGGTAGCCGTGGCCCAGCCCAGCCAACCGCGGTCTGGCTTGTGTGACGCACCTCACACAACTCGTCGGCGAATCTTGCCACGCTTCGCTGCTTGTAAATTCGACCCGCTGAGTTGCCCCTGCTCGGAGCGGGGGCAAACGGGGGACCCATTGCCGGGGTAACGGGAAGTTTCCTCCCCGGCCGGGGCGAATCGGTTGCCCGGCGAAATGCCGGCGGCAGCTGTAGCGACGGCTCTTCGTCCGAGATGACGTGGGCGATGAGCGGCCGCGAGCCCGACAGCTAACTCCGTAGGCACCCGGTCGAGGACGGAACAGGAGGACCTCCGGATGAGGCCCAATCTCAACCTGCGCCGCCGCCCGCTGCTCGCGGCCGCCGGCGCTGTGGTAATCACCTTTCCCGCGACGGCGGCTGCGCTCACCGCCGGACGGGCGGATGCTCTGAGCGCCGCCGCTCCCGGAAGTGCGAGCTTCCGGATCGACGCGCCAGTCCAGCGGGCGGACGTCGCGCGTCTGGCGAGCGATGTCACCTCGCGGCACCTCGCGGTCGCCGCCTCGCTGCAGGTGCCCACGCAGTCGCTGAACGTGCTCGGCGGCCAGACCGTGTACCTGCGCGGCCGGCTGTTGCCGGCTGCTGCGGGTCGCAAGGTGTGGCTGCAGGGCCGCACCAGCGGCACCTGGAAGTGGCTCGCCACCGCCCGCACCGGCCCGCAGGGCGGATTCCAGCTCCGCTACGTGACCGGCGAAGTCGAGCAGCAGCAGTTGCGGGTCCGGTTCCCCGGTGACGCGCAGAACAACGCGGTCTCGAAGCCTGCCGGTCAGCTGACCGTGTACCAGCAGAGCGTCGCCTCCTGGTACGAGGACGCGGGCGGCACCGCGTGCGGCTTCCACGCCAACTTCGGCGTCGCCAACCGCGACCTGCCGTGCGGCACCCAGGTCACGTTCCGGTACAACGGGCGGACGGTGACGGCGGTGGTCGATGACCGCGGTCCGTTCGTCGCCGGACGCGATTGGGACCTGAACCAGAACACGGCGGCGGCGCTCGGCTTCGGCGGCGTCGGCAACGTCTGGTCGAGCATCTAGTAGGACGTCCGGGCGGCGCCGTAGCCTCGCTGTGGCGATGGACGAGCGGCGCTGCGTGGCCCACCTCGACATGGACGCGTTCTACGTGTCGGTGGAGCTGCGGCGCCGTCCGGACCTCAAAGGGCTGCCGGTGATCGTCGCCGGCAGCGGGCCCCGCGCGGTCGTCACCACGGCCTCCTACGAGGCGCGGCGATTCGGCGTCGGCTCGGCGATCCCGGCCTCCCGCGCGCACCGGCTGTGCCCGGACGGCGTGTTTCTGGCGCCGGACTTCCCCTACTACCGCGAGGCCTCACGACAGGTGATGGCGATCGTCCGCGCGCACGTCGAAAACGTGGAGGTGATCGGCCTCGACGAGGCCTACCTCGAGCTCACCGGCCTGCCCGCCCCGCGCGCGTCGATGCGCCGGGTCGCGGCCGAGATCGAGCGCGCGACGGGGCTCGGCTGCTCGATCGGAATCGGCCCGAACAAGCTGGTCGCGAAGGTCGCCTCGGACGCCGAGAAGCCGCGCGGGTTCGTGGTCCTCAGCCGCGAGCAGGCCTGCGGGCGGTTCGCGGACGCGCCCTGCGGCCTGGTCCCGGGAATCGGGCCGAAGACCGCGGAGCGGCTGCGCCGGGACGGCATCGACACGCTGGCCAAGCTCGCGGCCGCGCCGGTGCAGACGCTCACCGCGCGGTTCGGTCCGCGGCACGGCGCCGAGCTCCACCGGCGCGCCCGGTTCGAGGACGACAGCCGCGTGACCGAGGAACGCAAGGTGTCCTCCGAGTCCCGCGAGGTCACGTTCGACTACGACATCCACGATCCCGGACGGCTGGAGTCGGTCCTCGACGACCTCGTTCAGAACCTGTGCACGGCGCTCGCCTCACAGCAGCGCTGTGGCCGCACGATCGGGATCAAGGTGCGGCTCGACGACTTCTCGACCCACACGCGGGCGCGCACGCTCGCGGAGCCGGTGCGCGAGGCCGATCGCGTCGGACCGGTGGCGCTCGAACTGCTGCGGCGGTTCGCGGCTCCGCGCGCGGTCCGGCTGCTCGGGGTCCGGGTCGCCGGGCTCGAGCCCGCGCGCAGCGTCGAGGAGCAGCAGCTGACGCTGGCGATGTGAGGCGCTCAGTAGAGCGCTGAGGCCAGCCGGCGGCGGCCCTCGCGGGCGAGCGGATGCTCGACGCCGAGCTCGTCGAGCACGCCGACGACGACGCGGCGGATGTCGTCCTTGGCGCCGTCGGCCGACGGAAGCGCCTCGAGCAGGAGGTCGAGCCCGCGCTCGCTCTCACCTGCGTCCAGCGCCTGGAAGGCCGCCGTCAGGTCCGGCCGGCCGGACCGTTCGAGACCGATCCTTGCGGCGAGGCCGTCGCCCGCGAAGCTGCTCGGCAGCCGCGCCAGCAGTTCGAGCGCGGCGTCGTCGTCGCCGCGGGCGTGCAGGATCCGCGCCAGCGGAACCGCTGCGTCGGCACGGGCCGGCTGAAGCTCGAGCGCCCGCCGCAACGACTCCTCATCGCCGCGGTCGACCAGCGCGTCGGCCTCGGAGGGCAGCAGCGAATCGAGAAACTGCTCGATCGCGGCCGGAGGCTGGGCGCCGATGAACTCGGCGGCAACGTCGCCGTCGCGGAATGCCAACACCGCCGGGATGCTCTGGATCCGGAACGTGCGCGCGAGCATCTGGTTCGCGTCGACGTCGACCTTGACGAGCTCGATCTTGCCGGCGCGGGCGGCCACGGCGCGCTCGAGCACTGGTCCGAGCTGGCGGCACGGGCCGCACCACTCGGCCCAGAAGTCGACCACCACCGGGAGCGCGTGCGAACGGTCGATGACGGCGGCTTGGAAGTTTGTTTCGGTCACGTCCATTGCAACCGATGGTAGCGGCCCGTCCGCGACGCTAATCTCACGTCTACGTCAATTTCTGC
>CAWJIO010000016.1:0-443207 GCA_963842995.1 uncultured Solirubrobacterales bacterium
GAGACGCTAAATTCGGGTCGGTGAGCGTACGGATCGCGATCATCGGCGGCGGCTTCGCCGGCCTCGGGATGGGGATCAGGCTGCGCCAGGCCGGGATCGAGGATTTCCAGATCCTCGAGCGCTCGCACGAGATCGGCGGGACCTGGCGCGACAACAGCTACCCGGGTTGCGCGGTCGACGTCCAGTCGCACCTGTACTCGTACTCATTCGCGCCCAATCCCGACTGGACCAGCGTCTACTCGCCCCAACAGGAGATCTGGGACTACATCAGGCGCTGCGCGGATCAGTTTGGGGTCACCGACCATCTGCGTCTGGGGCACGAGGTGCTCCAAGCCGACTGGGTGCAGTCACGGCAGCGGTGGCTGCTGCAGACGTCGTCCGGTCCGCTCGAGGCGCAGTTCCTGATCTCGGCGATGGGTCCGCTCAGCAAGCGTTCGCTGCCGGAAATCCCCGGCCTTGAGAAGTTCGCGGGCGCCTGCTTTCACTCGGCGGCGTGGGACCACTCTTACGACCTCGCGGGCAAGCGGGTGGCCGTGATCGGCACTGGGGCGTCGGCTGCGCAGTTCATCCCTGAGATCCAGCCGATCGTGGGTCGTCTGCTCGTCTTCCAGCGCACACCGCCGTGGACTTTCCCGCGCATGAACCGGCGCATCACCGGGTTCGAGCGGGCGCTGTACCGCCGCTATCCCGCGCTCCAGCGGCTGGTGCGCACGCGCCAGTACTGGTACCGCGAGGGGATCGCGTTCCTGCTCCAGCGACCGCGACGGACGACCGCACTGGAGCACCTCGCGCGAGCGCGGCTGCGCCGTCAGATCCGCGATCCGCAGCTGCTGGAGCAGGTCACGCCCGTCTACCGGATGGGCTGCAAGCGAATCGTCGTCTCCGACGACTACCACCTGACGCTGACGAGAGCCAACGTCGAGCTGATCACGACCCCGATCCGCGCGGCCCGGCCGGGATCGATCGTGACCGCCGACGGGGTCGAGCGCCCGGTCGACGCGATCATCCTCGCGACGGGCTTTCGTCCGATCGCCGCCGCCGATCCGCTGCGCGGCCCCGACGGCGTGACGCTCGCCTCGCGCTGGGCACAGCGCCGGGAGGCGTATCTCGGCACGACGGTTGCGGGCTATCCCAACTACTTCATGCTGATCGGACCGAACACGGCCACCGGCCACACCTCGGCGCTGCTCTACGCCGAGGCCCAGATCGAGTACATACTCGGGTGTCTGCAGCACCTCGAGCAGCACCGCCTGAGCTCGTTCGACGTCCGGGCCGACGTACAGGCTGACTTCAACCGCGACCTGCGCAAACGGCTGAAGAGCACCGTCTGGACGCAAGGTGGCTGCGGGAGCTGGTACCTCGACCCCGACGGTGGCACATCGGTGATCTGGCCGGGTTACACGTGGCAGTTTCGCCGGGCGCTGCGCGGATTTGAGCCGGACGCCTACGAGCTGCGCGCATAGACCAACTGACCGGCGCCCACGTCTTCCGGTTGGTGTCGCGATCTATGACTCTGCGTCGCGCGGCTCGCGGCTGCGCGTTCGCATAGAGGGTGCAAGCTATAGTCGCCCTCATTCCCGTGACGACGCGCCTCGAGCTGACGGACTACGACATCGTCGGAATCCGGGCGCCGAATCCCGGTCCGTTCACGCTCAGCGGCACGAACTCCTGGATCGTGGGGCGCGCGCCGGCGTGGCTGGTCGATCCGGGGCCATCGCTCGAGGCACACATCGCCGCCCTGGTTGCCGAGCTCGAGCGTCGCGGCGGACTCGCCGGGATCGCGCTCACGCATGACCATCCCGATCACGTCGAGGCGGTCCCCGCGATGCGCGCCCGCTTCCCGGATGCACCTGTCGCGGCGGCCCGCGGCGAGGTCGACGTGGTGCTCGGGGAGCACAGCGTGTTCGGGCCGCTGACCGCTGTTCGAACCCCGGGGCACGCGCGCGACCACGTCGCGTTTGTGAGTGGCGAGGCGGGCTTCACGGGCGACGCCGTGTTGGGCGAGGGGAGCGTGTTTGTGTATCCGGACCCGGGCGCGCTGGCCGGATACCTGGCGGCGCTCGCGCGGCTGCGCGAGCGCGGGCTGGCGGTGCTGTGCCCGGGCCATGGCCCGGTGATCGAGGATCCCGACGCGAGGCTTCGGCAGTACATCGACCATCGCCTGGATCGCGAGCTGCGGCTGATCGCGGCGCTCGACGCCGGCCGGCGGGAGGTCCAGGAGCTGCTCGACGAGGTCTGGAACGATGCCCCGCCAGCGCTGCGCCCGGCCGCGGCGGTGACGCTGGCGGCGCATCTCGACAAGCTCGAGGAGGAGGGCAGGTTGCCCGACGGGGTCGAGCGCCCGGCCGGCTGGCGTTAGGGTTCAGCCCCGATCAGGCGTCCGGGCCCCACGGATCAGCGCCCGTTCCGCGGTCGGTGCCCGACGTCGAGTCGGTCGTGGAGGCTGGAGAAGCGGTCGGCTGAGAGGTCGGCGGGACGCTCTGGGGATCGGTCGTGGTCGAGTTCGGATCGTTCGAGGGCGAGGATGAGTCGACCGGGGTGACCGTCGTCGTCGTCGTGTAGCTGGTCGCGGAGTTGGTCGAGTTCGTGGCGGAGGTCGTTGCCGTGCCCGTTCCGGCGCCGCTTGCCGGGACCGCGTTACTCGAACCGATGTCGGTCGGGGGAGACGTTGCGCCGGTTGGAGCGGTGGCGGTCGGGGACGTGCCGCCCGCGACGCTCGTGTAGGAGGTCGGCGGCGTGCCCCCGGTGGTGTCGCTCTGAGGCTTGGGGGTGCTGGCCGGTGGCGCGGGAGTCGCGGTGTCCGGCGCGGGCTGCGACGCGGGCGCCGACGCGTCGACGGCCGCGGCCACCTGCTGGACCGAGTCGGTGGCCGTGGAGGATGTCGTCACCGAGACCGTGATCTGCTGCGCGATCGGCGGACTGACCGGAGCCGGGCGGGTCACCTTGCGGACATGGTGGGCCGGGCGATGGTGCGGGGACGCGGTGATCGTGTGCTGGAGCTCGACCGCCCCTCCGGCGGTCACGACCGCGGCCGCGAGCAACGTCGCCACATGTCCGGCGCCCGTAGCGAGGATCCCGACGGAGGCCGCACCGCCGCTGGTGCCGAGGGCGCCCCCGGCCGCCGCGGCGCTGCCGCCGGCGGCTCCACCGGCGCCACCGCCGAACCCCAGTGCCTTGGCGAGCACGCCGAGTGGCCCCAGGGTCGGGACCAGCGCCGCGAACTGACGGCTGACGCCACGCACCTCGGTGCGGAACTGGCGGCAGCCGGCGCAGTCGTGCATGTGGCGCCTGGCCATCCCGCTCGGGCGCACGCCGCGATCGTGGGCGAGAATCAGCTCCTCGCGGATCTCCGAACATGCCGTGTTACGGGCTTCGGCCGCCGCGGCCAGCCCGACCCGCGCTCGCACCAGCAACGACTTGACCGCGGGCACGGAAACGGCGAGCGCGGCAGCCATGTCGGCGTACGCCATTCCCCCGAGCTCGCGCATCAGCAGCGCCGAGCGCTGCTGCTCAGGCAGCCGGCGGACGTCGGCGATCAGCCGGCGCAGGGATTCACGCTGTTCGGCGGCCTCGGTCGGATCGTGGATCGGGCCCTGCACCAGCTCCAGCACCTCGGGCGGTGGCGGCGCCGGGCGACGGAGCTCGTCGACGCAACGGTTGTGGGCGATCCGGTAGAGCCATGCGCGCAGCGCAAGCTTGCGGTCAGTGGCGCGCAGGCCGGCGTAGGCACGCACGAAGATGTCCTGGAGCGCGTCCTCGGCATCCTGCCGCGAGCCCGGCAGCATCTGCCGCGTGTACGCGAACAAGCGCTGGCGGTAGCGGTCGTGGATGACCCGGAAAGCCTCGTCGTGGCCTGCCCGGAAGAGCGCCACGAGCTGCTCGTCAGAGCGCAACCTGAGCAGCGACGCCCCCATCGAAATCCGGGTGCGCGCCAGGCCGGCCGGTGCTTGGAGGGCTGAGGCTTCCACGTGATCCCTGTGCGCACTCTAAACGAGCGCTCAAGGGGAAAGTTCCTGAGTCGGAGGGAGTATAGGTCGGCATCCGGGCGCCGGGCCAGCGCCGGCGGGTTTTTTCGGCGCTACTGCAGACTCCGTGGTTGGAGCAACAGGGTCATAGCGGGTAGTGCGACCGTCGCCTGCTTTCAGCCGCCGCCAGCCGCGCTGTGTGCTGGGTAGGCGGGCACGGGGTGCCCGACCTCGGGGGAGTGGCGCGGGCAGCGGGGGCGGCCCGGTCGGTGGCCGGGGCGCCGGGGAGCGCCGGGGAGCGCCGGGGAGCGCCGGGGAGCGCCGGGGAGCGCCGGGGAGCGCCGAAAACCTGCTCAACTTCCCAAACCCGATCACCGGGAGACCGTTCGGGAAGTTGAGCACGATATCCATGCTGGATTTCCCAAACCGCAGTGGCGCGATTCGGTTTGGGACGTTGAGCATGACTTTTTAGGTCTCCTGACCCGCGAACGCGCCCCTCCTCCTGCCTTAGAGCAGGCGCACCCTGCGCCGCGTCCTCCTGTCCGCGCCTCAGGTCTCAGCCCAGCGACACCATCACGTGCTTGACCTCGGTGTAGTCCTCGAGCGCGTACATGCTGAGGTCCTTGCCGTAGCCGGACTGCTTGAAGCCGCCGTGGGGCATCTCCGAGGCCAGTGGGATGTGATCGTTGATCCACACGCAGCCGAACCGCAGCGCGTTCGCGACCCGCATCGCGCGGCCGACGTCCCGGGTCCAGACCGACGATGCGAGTCCGTACGGGGTGCCGTTGGCCCACGCGATCGCCTCGGCCTCGTCCGAGAACGGCTGTACGGTGATCACCGGCCCGAAGATCTCGCGCTGGATCATCTCGTCGTCCTGGCGCAGGCCGGCGACGACGGTCGGCTCGAGGAAGAACCCCGGGCGATCGGGCTCGACGCCGCCGGTCGCGACCTCGGTATGCGCCGGGCGCCGCTCCAGGAACCCCTCGACCCGGTCGCGCTGGCGAGCCGAGTTCAGCGGACCGAGGGTCGTGTCCGGCGAGCGCGTATCACCGAGCACCAGCCCCTGAGCCTGCTCGACGAGGCCGCTCATGACGTCGTCATGGACCTTCGCGCTCGCGAGCACCCTGGTGGCGGCGGTGCAGTCCTGGCCGGCGTTGTAGTAGCCGGTGCCGGCGATCGTCTCGAGTGCCGTCTCCATGTCGACGTCGTCGAACACGACCACGGGAGCCTTGCCTCCGAGCTCGAGGTGCACCCGCTTGAGCGTGTCGGATGCGCGGCGCGCGATCCACTTGCCGGTCTCGACGGAGCCCGTCAGGGAGACCATGTCGACCTCCGGGTGGGTGACGAGCGCCTGGCCCGCGGGATCGCCGTGTCCGGTGATCACGTTGAGCACGCCCTTGGGGAAGATCTCAGATGCGTACTCGGCCAGCTTGAGCGTCGTCAGCGGCGTCGTCTCGGCGGGCTTGAGGACGATTGTGTTGCCCGCCGCGAGCGCCGGACCGATCTTCCACACGGCCATCATCAGCGGGTAGTTCCAGGGAGCGATCTGGCCGATCACGCCGACCGGCTCCCGACGGATGATCGACGTGTAGCCGCTCAGGTACTCGCCGGCGGCGCGACCCTCGAGGCAGCGGGCGGCGCCGGCGAAGAAGCGCAGGTTGTCGACCATGAACGGGATCTCGTCCTCGCGGAAGGCACCGATCGGCTTGCCGGCGTTGTCGGCCTCCAGCTCGGCCAGCTCATCGGCGTGATCTTCGATCGTGTCGGCCAGCTTCAGCAGCGCGAGTGCGCGCTCGCCCGGTGTCGTCGTCGACCACTCCGCGAACGCCCCGCGAGCGGCTTGCACGGCGCGGTCGACGTCGGCGGCGGTGGACAGCGGGGCGTGAGCGATCACCTCGCCGGTCGCCGGGTTGAGGATCGGCTCGGTCTGGCCGTCGGCCGGGTCGACGGCGTCCGAGGCGATGAAGTTCTGGAGCGTGGGGGCGGTGGTAGCCATGATCGCCGAACCTAGCACCGCCACGACTGCACGGCTAGACGTGGGGCGGGGACGGGAAGGAGCATCTCCGGCCGCGGCGTTCGACGCTCAGGCACGGTCGGGCGCTAGTCTCCGAGCAGCGCGATGGACCCCGCTTCGGGAATTGGCATACCGGTTGCATTCGGAGCTGGGCTGATCTCATTCCTGTCCCCGTGCGTCTTGCCGTTGGTGCCTGGCTACATCTCGGCGGTCGCGGGCGTCACCCCGGACCAGATCCGGGCTCGGAGGGTGATCGGCCCGACGCTCGCGTTCGTCGGCAGCTTCTCGGTGATCTTCATCGCGCTTGGGCTGATCGGGCAGCAGGCGCTCCACGGAGCGCTGACCGGACCCGCGGCGTTGAAGGTCTCCGGTGCGGTGATCATCGCGATGGGAGTCCTGTTCGTGCTCTCGCCGCTGATTCCGCAGCTTTCCCGTCAGTGGCACGTCGGGCGCCTGATGGAGCGGGCGGGTCGGAGCGGACCAGTGCTGACCGGCGCGGCGTTCGCGCTCGCCTGGACACCGTGCACGGGCCCGACGCTCGGCGCGATCGTCACCGCCGCCGGGACCTCTGGCTCGGCCGCCCGCGGGGCGTTTCTGTTGGCCGTGTATTGCCTCGGTCTCGGGGTGCCGTTCCTGATCACCGGGCTCGCGTTCGGGACGGTCACGTCGGCATTCACGGTGGTCAAGCGCCACTACGGGGTCGTGATCGGGGCCGGAGGGGTGGTGCTGATCCTGATGGGGGTACTGATCTGGACGGGCGAGTTCACGCAGCTCAACATCACCGTCAACCACTGGCTGCAGGACCTGGGCCTGCCGGACCTGAACGCCGATACGTAATCCGGATTACTAAGTCCGACTCTTCTGCTTGGACTTAGGGCGCCCTAACGTGGTAGGCTGGCGGCGCACTATTAGGGGCCCCTAACTCTCAGTAAGTTGTCATTCGCACAGACAGTCGCACTCGGAGCGCTTGCCGGCTTCACGATCTATCTGGGCCTACCGATCGGACGGCTGCAGTTGCTCGGCGCGCGCCCCCGCGTCGCGCTGGCGATGTTCTCCGTCGGCGTGCTGGCGTTCATCTTCGTGGACGTGCTGTCGAACGGAATCGCGATTGTCGATTCGGCGCTCTCCGCCTACAAGCATCATCAGGGCTCGCTCGGGTACGTGGTCTGGCTCGTGGTGCTGCTGGCGGCCGGCTTCACAGCCGGCAGCGCCGGGTTGGCGGTGATCGAGCGCAAGATGCGTCCTGGCCCGGTCCAGGCACCGATCGCTGGTGGCGCAAGCGCGCTCAGCGTGGTGGAGGCCGACCGGATCGAGCTCGAGCTCGAGCTGGCCCGCCGCCGCGCGCTGCGCACGGGGCTCACAATCGCGGCCGCGATCGGCGTTCACAACTTCGCCGAGGGCCTTGCGATCGGGGTGTCCGCCCGGTCCGGCGCGATCAGCCTCGCAACCGTCCTGATCATCGGCTTCGCCCTGCACAACGCGACCGAGGGGTTCGGGATCGTCGGGCCGCTCGGCGACGTCAGGCCGTCGTGGGCCTGGCTCGGGCTCGCCGGCCTGATCGGAGGCGGCCCAACCTTCCTGGGATCGATCGTCGGCTACGAAGTCACCAGCCATCCGCTCGAGCTCGCCTTCTACGCGGCCGCGGGCGGCGCGATCCTATACGTGATCGGCGAGATCTGGACCGGCATGCGCCGCTACGGCTACCGCGAGCTCGGCCTGCTGATGGTCAGCGCCGGCTTCGTGGTCGGGGTGCTCACCGACCTGATCGTGACCTACGGCGGCGGCTGACCGCCGGCACACCCCGTCGGTCAGCTGACATCGCCCTCGTGCTGCTCGTGCCAGCGCAGCGAGGCGGCTTCGGCCGCGGCCGAGTGATGCCCCGGCTGCCAGTCTTCGACCTCGGAGATCGTGGACGGCGGTTCGTGGTCGAGGTCGGCCTCGGGGTGAGCCTCGCCCCAACGGACGGCGGCTCCCTCGGCGCTCCTCGACGGCCATCCGGGGTGTTCAGGGGTGGGCTTTGTTTCGGGCATCAGGCTCTCCTTCTTCGTCCTTCTACAGCCTACGCGATTCGGGCTCGAGCCCTCACTGCTGACCGGCGCCGGCCCTCTGTCGGATCGCCGCCCGCCCGCGTTCGGCCCGGACCGCGGCCGACAGCGTGGCGATGTCGTAGGCGCCGTAGTGGCGGCGACCGTTGATGAAGAACGACGGGGTGCCGGAAACTCCGCTCAGGTCCGCCGACTCGACGTCCTCGGCGATCCGGGCGTCGTACTTCCGTTTGCGCAGCGCCTCGCGGAACCGGTCGCTATCCAGCGACAGCTGCCCGGCGTAGCTCAGCAGGTCGCGGATCTGCAACTCCTCCTGATGGGACATCAGCAGGTCGTGCATCTCCCAGAACTTGCCCTGGCCGCCCGCCGCCTCGGCGGCTTCCGCCGCGAGCTGCGCCTGCGGGTGAACGTCGTTTAGCGGCAGGTTGCGCCAGACGTAGCGGACGTCGCCGAAATCCGCGAGCAGCTCACGGATCACCGGCTCCGCCTGGCCGCAGTAGGGGCACTCGTAGTCGCCGTACTCGACGAGCGTGATCGGCGCGTCGTCGGGTCCCCGGACGTGGTCGCGCTCAGGCTCGACCGGGACCGCGAGGTCGGTGATCGTCTCGGCGGAGCCGACCAGCGCGCGCAGGCGAAGCTGCCGGGGCAGCAGCGCTGTCACGCGGAACACGAGCGAGGTCGCGACCGAGGCGCACAGCGCGGCGGTCAGGGTGCCGAGCTTCGCCTCTTCGAGCTGCACGCCGCTGAACGCCAGGGTCGCGATCAGCAGCGAGACGGTGAAGCCGATGCCCGCGATCGCGCCGCCTCCCAGGACCGACGCCCAACCGACCGGCGGGCGGATCTTGCCGCGGCTCAGGCGCGTCACGAGCCACGTCGTGCCGGCGACGCCGATCGGCTTGCCGAGCACATAGCCGGCGATGATCCCGAGCGTGATCGGCGACGTGTAGGCCTTCGCGAGGAACGAGCCGCTGATCGCGATGCCGGCGTTTGCGAGCGCGAACACCGGCACGATCACGTAGCTCGTCAGCGGGTGGTAGAGCTGCTGGAACCGTTCGTTGGGCGAGATCGCCGACCGCACCCCGGCCCGCGCCGATTGCGCCAGCTCTGACGTCGGCTGTTCGCGGAACATCCGGAACAGGTCGGTGGCATGCTCGAGGTCGGCGCGCGAGGCGGGATAGGCGATCGTCGCCAGCCCGAACGCGAGCCCGACCACCACCGGGTCGATGCCGGACTTCTGCATCGCGACCCAAGCCACCACGGCCAGCAGCGCGTACACGAATCCGTTGTGGACCCTGAGGTTGCGCGCGACCAGCGCGAGCGCGAACGCGGCCGCCGCGACCAGCAGTGCGGTGAGCTCGACGTGGCCCGTGTACGCCGTCCCGATCACAATCAGCGCGACGAGATCGTCAGCGACGGCAACCGTCAGGATAAACGCCCGCAGGCTCTGCGGAAAGCGCCGGCCGACGAGCGCGAGCATTCCCAGCGCGAACGCCGTATCGGTCGACATCGCCGTGCCCCAGCCGTGGGCGCTCGAGCGTCCCGCGTTGAACAGCAGGAAGATCGCGACCGGTACGATCATCCCCCCGATTCCGGCCGCCGCGGGCAGCGCCAGGCGGCGCCGGTCGCGGAGCTCGCCGAGGTCGAACTCCCGCCGTGCCTCGAGTCCGACGACGAAGAAGAAGAGTGTCATCAGGCCGCTGTTGACCCAATCGCGGAGATCCAGCGCCATGCCCGAGGACCCGACCTTGATCGTCAGCATGGTCTGCCACACGCGCTCGTACGACGAGCCGTCGATGTTGACCCACGCGAGCGCCGCAAGCGTCGCCACCAACAGGATCGCCGCGCTCCCGGTCTCGGTCCGGAGGAAGTCGCGCAGCGGCGCCTCGAGGTTCCGTGCCCAGGCCGTCCTGCCCGAGAACGGCATCGCGGGCTGAGTCACGTCTGCCATTCGGCAAAGTCTGTCAGCGGATCAGCTGCTCCGAACGGGCGGCATCGACCATCGCCCGCAGCGTCTCGAACCCGTCGTGGCGGGGTCGCCAGCCCAGCTCGCGGCGGGCCTTGGTCGTGTCCATCAGGACCGGCACGCGGAGGCTCTCGATCCACTGCGCCTCGGCCGGGACGAAGGGCAGTCGCGCGACCAGCTCCGCCGCCGCGCCGAGCGCCACTTCGGGGATCGGCACGCTGTACCAGCCCAGCGCACGGGCGAGGTCCGACATCGTCAGCGCACCGTCGGCCGCCAGGTTGTAGACGCCGGGACTACCGTGGCCCAGCACCGCCGCCCGGAACGCGGTCGCGACATCATCGTGGTGGACGAGCTGGAACGGCACGCCCGGATCGGGCAGCACGGGCTTGAGCACCGGCAGCAGCTCGAGCGCGCGGCGGACCTCCGACGGCATCCGCTCGGACAGCTGCACGTAGGGAATGTTGTCGAGCAGCAACGTCGCATCCGGGCCCGCGACGATGCACGGGCGGAACACATACGCGGCCGTGCGCGTGCCGGTGTCGGCGAGCACGTCGGCGAGCACCCGCTCGAGCTCGGCCTTCTGAGCCGAGTAGTAGTGACGCTCGGTCCCGCGAGCCGGGACCGCTTCGGTCAGCAGTGGCGGGTTGCCGGGATGGAATCCGTACGCCGCGACCGATGACGCGTACACCAGCCGCCGCGCGCCCGCGGCGACCGTCGCTTCGAACACGTTGCGCGAGCCCTCCAGGTTGACGCGCTGAGTCTCGCTCCCGCCACCGACAATCAGGAACGCGAGATGCACGACCACGTCGGCGCCGGCGACAAGTTCCTCGACGTCGGCGCGGTGGAGCACGTCGCCGCGGCGGTACTGGGTCTTGTGCAGGCCCGCTTGGGCGGGATCGAACGGCCGCCGGGCCATGGCCACGATCCGGTCGATCTCGCTGCTGTATTCGAGCGCTCGCAGCAGCGAACGCCCGATGTCGCCGGTCGGCCCGGTCACGGCGACCACGAGGCCGTACCCCGAGCCTGGCCTGGGTGGTTTGCGCGTGCTTGGTCGGTCGGCGTCCGGCATTTACACCTGCCGGGCGAGGCGGCGCTTGGCGGTCCGCCGCAGTCGGCGGAAGTTGACGGCGTTGGCGCGCAACACCGCGATCCGCGACCCGGGCAACTCGATCCCGCCCAGCAGCCTGTGTGGCAACAGCGCCCAGCCGCCGTCGACCGGCATCAGATCGCCCCGGACCTGGAAGTTCTGCTGCCACTCGAACCGCTCCCCGTGGCGGTGGGCGGTCAGGCAGGCGAGTCCCGCCTGCAGCGGCGTCCCGATGCCCGTGGCGTCGATCTGGATCCAGCGCCGCGCCGCGTCGACATGCGCCAGCACCCGAATCGCGAACGGGAACCCATCCGGGGAGACGAACGACAGCACAGCGGTCTTGTGCACGGTCCCGAGCTCCTCGATCCGCCGGTCCCACGCGCTGGCACCGCGGTCGGGACCGGCGTGATCGCGCTCGGGCTCCTCGGAATGGCCGGAGCGCACCTCCTCCATGTGCGCGTCATAGAGCTCGGGTTCGGCGTTCAGGTCTCCGTGCGACCACACGTACACCCGTTCCGGCCGCACGTGGACGTAGATGCGCAGGTAGTAGAAGCCCAAGAACCGCCTGATCCGCTCAGGCGGGTGCAGGCTGGCGGTGGCCGGCAGCTTCTCGGCCGACTCGCGCATGTAACGATCGCGGTTGGCCTTCAGGTCGTTGTCGTCGACCTCGGCCGAGCCCTGCACGAGCACGGCGGGCGGGTCGGAGAGACCGCTCCCGGTCGGGTCCGAGAACAGCAGCGCCACGAGCGGGTTGTTGCGCGCGTCGTCGGCCTTCTTCGGGCTGCCGAGCCCGGTCGAGATATCGATGCACCGGGCTCCGGGCGTGTAGTACGGCGTCACCGGCCACGTGATCGGCTGGCCGCGGCGATCGACCGTCGTGAACTCGGTCGTGATGAACCGATCGAAGACCGCCTGCACATCGGTCGGCAACGAAGCCGTCACGGCCCGAGTATATGGCCGTGGGGCGGGGCCGGGGCGCGGAGTAGGGGTGTGCGGGCCGGGCCCGGCGGGGCGCTCACTGCTCGTACCCGTCCTCGCCGGGGAGGACGATCCGCGCGGTCTCGCCCGACATCACGACCCGCGGTTGAACCGGACGGACCTCGCGTCCGCGAGCATGCGCCAGGAGCGCCTCCGCGGAGTCGAACTCGGACAGCTGCTGGAGTTGCTTGATCGTCGGGAACACCAGGAACAGCTCGCCGCTCGCCGCCGCCGCAAGCGCGCCCGCCGGCTCATACCAGCCCGCGCCGACGACCTCGCTGCCGTCGACGTTGGGTTGTGAGTGCGGCGGGGCCAGGGCGAGATAGAACCAGGTGTCAAACCGCGTCTTGACCTGCGCGGGCGTGATCCAACGGGCGAACGCCACGAGCTGATCCGGGTCTTCGATCGTGATCCCGGCCTCCTCGGAGAGCTCGCGAATCGCGGCCGCGCGCAACCCCTTCTGGCCCGAGCCCTCGTCGCGGTCGACCGCGCCACCCGGAAACACCCACGCGCCACCCATGAACCGCGCGTTCGGGTTGCGCTGTACGAGCAGCACCTCGAGCGCGTTCGCGCCACCGCGCAGCAGGATCACGGTGGCGGCGCGCCGGGGCTCGGTCTCCCGACCCAGGTTCAGACCCGCACCAGGTTCCGGACTATCCATCAGCGCGACCCTAGCGCGGCCGGCGCTACGCTAGCGCCGTGAAGTACATGTGCGAATCATGCGGGTTCATCTACGACCCCGCCGAGGGCGACCCGGACGGAGGGATCCCACCGGGGACGGCGTTCGAGGACATCCCCGAGACATGGTTCTGCCCCGTGTGCGGGGCGCGGAAGCGGGACTTTTCGCCTTACGAGGAGTAGTGGCGCCGGCCGTTCGGCCTGGCGAGTGGACGGCTGTCGGGGTGGCGCGGTCCGGTCTCGTATGTCCGTCTACGGCTGCCGCTCGCCTCTCGACCTCTCCAGCGTCCCTCGTGTTGATGACCTTGAACCGTTGACGGGCGGGCACGGACCGCTCGCCCGGGATCCACAACCAAGTCCGGGCTCGGCGGTCGCCGGCGGTGAGCAGAGCGCCGGCGGGACCGTCACCGAGGTCGACAGCGATGCGTTCGTGCTCGAGACCGGCGATGGCTCGGATCTGCGGCTGCACATGGCGCAGGACACGCTGGCGAACCTGAACCTGAGCGTGTGCGACGGGGCGCAGGTCACCTATCACCAGGACGCCGGGATGCTGATCGCGGACACCGTGAACGACACCGGGCCGTCGAACTCGGGTGACTGCACACGCGACCAAAACGAGCAGGATGCGGTGGGGAGGATCACCGAAGTGACGTTCGATTCGGTCGCGATCGGCAATGCCCAGGAAGCGCTGAGGTTCTCGGTCGACCCGACCTCTGGGGTCACCGACGGGTTCGAGCTCGGCGACCTGGTCGACGTCAGCTACGTACAGAACGCCGACGGCAGCCTCACCGCCGGGGACGTCGAGTACATCGAGCAGGACGCGAGCGGCGCCGTCACGGCCGTCAGCGACGGCACCGTCACGATCGTCGACGGCGACACCGGACAGCCGGCGACGTTCACCGCCGATCCGGGCCTCGGGATGTTCGACGGGGTCGCGGTCGGCGACGAGCTCGACATCACCTACCACCAATCTGGCGGCCAGCCGGTCGTCGACGCAGTCTCGGACGACGGTCCGGCCAACTGAGCCACGGCCGGCCCGCGATCAAGCCCTTCGGGGGGTGTGGTCGATTTGTCCCCCATGTGAGGACAAATCGACCACTGGGGTCAGCGATCCCCGCTGCGAGCCCGCGTCGCGGCGGCTAGGCTACGGCCCGGAAACGGTCCGGCGCCGGCTACGCTGGGCGCCGGCCCGCAAAGGTCCCGCGCCGGCTAGGCGACGGCCAACAAACGGTCCGCCGTGACCTCGGCAATCGCCGCGGCCGTGATCGCCACCAGTCGCCGCAGGTCGGACTCGGAGATCGCGAGCACCGGCATCAGCACCACCACGTCCCCCAGCGGGCGGATGATCGCGCCGCGACGGCGCGCCGCGACCGCGACGCGGTGACCGGTCCGCTCGGCGGCGGGCCGGGCGGCGAGCTCGATTCCGACCATGAACCCTCGCTGGCGGACCTCCGCGACCCCGGGCAGGCGCGCGATCCGGTGATCGAGCAGCCGCGCCAGCAGCTCGATCTTGGGTGCCAGCAGCTCGAGCGTGCGCTCGCGCTCGAACGTCTCCAGCGTGGCGATGCCGGCGGCGCAGGCGAGCGGATTGCCGGTGTAGGTGTGTCCGTGGAAGAAGGTCCGGAACTGCTCGAACTCGCCGAGGAAGCCGTCATACACGCGTTCGCCGGCCAATGTCGCCGCGAGCGGCAGATAGCCGCCCGTGAGCCCCTTGCCGACGCACAGCAGGTCGGGGGTCACCCGCTCGTGCTCGCAGGCGAACATCCGCCCCGTGCGACCGAACCCGGTCGCGACCTCGTCGCAGATCAGCAGCACCCCGTGGGCGTCACACAGCTCGCGGACGCGGCGCAGGTATCCGGGTGGCTGGAGCAGCATTCCGGCCGCGCCCTGAACGAGTGGCTCGACCACCACCGCGGCCACCGTGTCACCGTGCTCGGCGAGCAGCTCCGCGAGGTGATCCGCGTCACCCGCGCGGGCGGCGAGTGAATCGAACAGCAGCGGCCGGTACATCGAGTGGAACAGATCGATGCCGCCCACCGACACGGCCCCGATCGTGTCGCCGTGGTAGGCATTCTCGAGGCAGATGAAACGCGTGCGCCGCGAGCAGCCCCGCTGCACCCACCACTGGAACGCCATCTTCAGCGCGATCTCGACCGCGGTCGAGCCGCTGTCGGAATAGAACACGCGGCTCAGGCCGGGCGGCGCGATCGCGACCAGCCGCTCGGCGAGCTCGATCGCGGGCTCGTGCGTGAGACCCAGCATGGTCGAGTGGGCGACCCGACCGAGCTGGCTGGTGACGGCGGCGTCGATCGCCGGATGCCGGTGGCCGTGGACGTTGCACCACAGTGAGGAGACGCCGTCGATATAGACCTTCCCCTCGGTGTCGAACAGGTTGGTGCCCTCGGCGTGATCGATCACGATAGGCGGCTCGTCGGCGCACCAGCCCTGCTGCTGGGTGAATGGATGCCAGAGATGGCGGCGGTCGGCGGCGATCAGTTCCGGTGTGCTTCGCATGAGTTCCAAGCTAACTCGCGGCGCGGTCGGAACCGTCCCGGAGCCACTGATCGAGTGGCAGCCCCTCGCCGGCCGCCGCGAGCAGTCCCGGCTCGGGCCGGGGAACCTCGGCCAGTGCCGTGACCGCCACCTCGCCGAGCCGCTCGATTGTCTCCCGGTTCGAGCGTTCGATCCGATCGGGGACGCGGGGCCAGGGAGTCAGCACGACGCCGGCGACGCGCAGTCCCGCCGCCCGTGCCGCCGCCAGCGTCAGCAGCGTGTGGTTGATGGTGCCGAGCCCAGGCCGGGCGGCGATCACGAGCGGCAGGCCCGTGTCCGCGGCCAGCGCGCGAACGTCGTAGCCGGGCGCGATCGGGACGAGCAGCCCGCCCACGCCCTCGACCACCGCCACGTCGGCTCCGGCCAGGAAGCCGCGCACCCCGGCGCGCAGCCGCGCCAGGTCGATCGGGGCGCCGCTGAGCTCGGCCGCCAGGTGCGGCGACACCGCCGGCCCGAAGCCCAGCAAAAGCACCTGATCGGGCGCACAGCCGGCGGCTCGTGCCAGCAGCTCGTGGTCAGACGGCCAGTCAGGGTCGGCCGGTTCGTCCAGTCCGGTGAGGATCGGCTTGAGCGCCTCGACGCCCGTTCCCCGTGCCCGCAGCGCGGCGACGATCGCGGCGGCCAGCACAGTCTTGCCGACGCCTGTATCGGTGCCCGTGACGAATAGGCCCGGCAACGAGTCGCTACGCCGCGCGTGCCGCCGCCGACGGGCTGAGGCGCGGATCGAATCCTGCCGCCCGCGCGGCCTCGGAGAGGGTGCGCGCGGCAAAGCGGAGCTCCTCCTCGCGGTGGGAGGCCATGACCGCGATCCGCAGGCGCGAGGTCCCCGCGGGGACCGTCGGCGGCCTGATCGCCTGGGCGAACACGCCGCGCGCCAGCGCGGCCTCGCAGATCTGCACGGCGAGCTCGGCCTCACCGACCACGAGCGGCACGATCTGCGTGCGCGAGCCCCGCAGATCGAATCCCTCCTGCTCGAGCTCGGCGCGGACCGCGGCCGCGTTCGCGGCGAGCCGGTCGACCCGCTCGGGCCGTCGCTCGAGCAGCTCGAGTGCCGCCATCGCGCCGGCGACGGCCGGCGGCGGCAGCGCGGTCGAGAAGATGAACGTGCGCGCGGCATTGACCAGGTAACGAGCCATCTGCTGGTCGCATGCGACGAACGCGCCGTAGGAACCGAGTGCCTTGCCGAGCGTGCCCACGATCACGTCCACGTGGTCCTCGATCCCGGCCTCGGCGAGGGCGCCCCGGCCGCCGGGCCCGAGCGCGCCGGTACCGTGCGCCTCATCGACCATCAGGCGAAGGCGGTGGCGCGCGGCGACCTCGACGAGCTCGGTCAGCGGCGCCACGTCACCGTCCATCGAGAACACGCTGTCGGTGACGATCAGGGCGCCGCGGCGCTCGGCTCGAGCGATCCCCCACTCGAGGTGGTCGACATCGCAGTGGTCGTACACGAACACCTGGGCACGTGACATCCGGCAGCCGTCGATGATCGAGGCGTGGTTGAGCTCGTCGGAGAACACGACGTCGCCCGGACGCGCGAGCGCCGCGATCACCCCGGTATTGGCGAGGTAGCCGGAGCCGAACAGCAGCGCCGCCTCACGGCCCTTGAACGCCGCCAACCGCTCCTCGAGCCGCCGGTGGATCGTCATCGTCCCGGACACGAGCCGCGATGCACCGGCGCCCACGCCCCACCGCGTCGCCGCCTCCGCCGCGGCCCGCCCGACCTCGGGATGGTCGGCCAGACCGAGGTAGTTGTTGGAGCAGAGCAGCAGGACGGGCTTGCCGTCGAGCAGCACGTGCGGGCCCTGGGGACCGCTGACGAGGCGGGTGCGGCGCTGTAGCCCGAGGGCCTCCAGCTCGCCGAGCCGCGCCTCAATCTCGATCATCCCGCGGCCCGCTTGCGACGGAAGCGCAGTTGCGTGGACGGATCCCAGAGCCGGACGTTCAACTCCGGATCCGGATCCGCGATCGCCTCCGCGACCACATCCGGGGTCTCGCCCGCGAGCCACCCGCTGCGGTTGTCGGGGCGGGGGTTGGCGCCGTTGTCGTCCTGCCGCGCGACGTTCAGCCCCAGCTGCTCGAACATCGCCCGGTCCTGGTCGGGCGTGTTGCCGAGCGTGGTCAGGAAGTTGCCCATCATCACCCCGTTGAGCCCAGCCTTGACCGCGGTCGCCTGCAGTTCACCGAGATTCTCGACGCGCCCGCCGCACAGCCGGAACAGCGCCTCGGGCAGGATCAGCCGGAAGATCGCGATCCATTTCACGACCTCCCACGGGTCCATCAGCTCGCGGTCGCCGAACTTGGTTCCCGGGCGTGGGTTCAGCAGGTTGATCGGCACGCTCGTGGGGTTGATCTCGGCGAGCTGGAAGGCCATCTCGACCCGCTGCCGGCGCGACTCGCCGAGGTTCAGGATCCCGCCGACGCAGGTCTCCAACCCGGCCTCGCGCACCGCTTCGATCGTGCGCAGCCGGCCTTCGTAGCGCACCGTGGTCGATACCTCCGGGTAGTAGGACTCGGCCGTCTCGACGTTGTGGTGGACCCGCTGGATGCCGGCCTCCTTCAAAGCCTTGGCGCGCTCGACCGACATGTGGCCGATCGACGCGCAGCGTTTGAGGTTGGTGTGCTCGGCGACCTGGCGGGCGCCCGCCAGCACCTGCTCGAAGTCGCGCCGCGACAGCCCCTGACCCTGGGTGACCATGCAGAACCGGTGCGCCCCGGCCGCCTCGGCCGCGCGGGCGTGCTCGAGGATCTGCTCGGGATCCATCATCGCGTGCATCGGCGTGTCGGCCTCGGCGTACCGGGACTGGGCGCAGAAGCCGCAGTCTTCGGCGCAGCCGCCCGACTTGGCGTTGACCAGCGAGCACATGTCGGTCGCGTCCGAGAACCGCTCAACGCGGGCGTGCCACGCTCGCTCGACCAGCGCCTCGATCTCGGCGTGGTCCTCCAGCTGGCCCAGCCGGAGCGCCTCTTCGGCGGTGATCAGGGGCGGCATCGCGCCAAAATGTAGGCATCGGGCCGGACGGCTCAAGAGGGCCGATGTCGAGAACCGTCCGGCTGGTTCGACATCTACCCAGAACCGCCTCCGATTAGATCAACCCCGGGCGGCGGTCTGAACGCGAAACGGACGAGAAGGGAGACGCTCGATGAACACCACGCTTGAAGCCCCTCATGGCCGCGCCCGCTGGGTGGCGCTGGTCGTGCTCTGCACCGGCATGCTGATGATCGTCCTCGATGCGACGATCGTGAGTGTCGCGCTGCCCTCGATCCAGAGCGATCTGGGGTTCTCGCAGTCCAGCCTCGCGTGGGTGGTCAACGCCTACCTGATCGCGTTCGGCGGGCTGCTGCTGCTCGCCGGTCGCCTCGGCGATCTGATCTCGCGCCGCGGCGTGTTCCTGACCGGGCTGGCCGTGTTCACGGGCGCGTCGCTGGTGTGCGGAGTGGCGCACACTCAGGGACTGCTGGTCGGCGCGCGGTTCGTTCAGGGCGTCGGCGGCGCGATGACCTCGTCGGTGATCCTGGGGATGATCGTGACGATGTTCCCGGAGCCGCGCGAGCAGGCCAAGGCGATCGGCGTGTACGCGTTCGTGGCATCCGCGGGCGGCTCGATCGGGCTGTTGGTCGGCGGCGTGCTGACGCAGGCGATCAACTGGCACTGGATCTTCTTCGTCAACCTGCCGATCGGGGTCGTGACGGCGGTGATGGCGCTACGCGTGCTCGACGGGGACCGGGGAATCGGACTCCGACGCGGCGCCGACGTCGCCGGCGCGGTGCTGATCACGGCGTCGCTGATGATCGTCGTCTACACGATCGTCAAGCCGGCCGCCGAGTACGGCTGGGGCGCGGGCCGGACGCTGGCGTTCGGGGCCGTCTCGCTGGTCCTGCTGGTTGCGTTTCTGGTCCGCGAGGCGGCCGCGAGCAGTCCCCTGATCCCGCTGCGGATCTTCCGCTCCCGCAACGTCTCGGGCGCCAACCTGATCCAGGCGCTGACGGTCGCGGGGATGTTCGGACTGTTCTTCCTCGGGGCGCTGTACCTGCGACGCGTGGTCGGCTACGACGCCCTCCAGCTCGGCTTCGCGTTCCTGCCGACGACGGTGATCATGGGCACCTTCTCGATCGGCCCGCGTGGCCCTCAATGGCGGCTATCACGTCGCGTACCTGATCGGGGCGGGGCTGGTCGTGGTCGCGATCGTGATTGCGGCCGTCGCCCTCGTCCAGCCGGCGAGGGCCGCGGATCCCGCGCCGAGCGTGACGCCCGCGTACTTGCAGTCAACATGACGTGGTCGCCTGCGGCGCATGCGCCGCAGGCCCGGCGGCGCATGCGCCGCCGGCGGGGGCGCGCATGCGCGCCCCCGTTCCGCATGTCCGCTCAGCGGCCCCGCCACTCCGGCGCGCGCTTCTCCCCGAACGCCCGCACCCCCTCGCGGAAGTCCTTGGAGGAGAAGCAGGCGCGGCGGAGCTCGATCAGCTCCTGCTCGAGCTCGGGATCGAGCGCCGCGTGCGCGTCGAGCACGGCGCGGATCACGCGCTTGTTGCCGAGTTGCGCCAGCGGCGCGTTGGCGGCGATCTCCTTGGCGAGCTCGAGCGCCTCGTCGGCCAGGCGGTCGGGCTCGGCCACGAAGTTGACGAGCCCCCAGGCTCGCGCGGTGCGGACGTCGATCTGCCGGCCGACGAGGAACAGCTCGCGCGTGCGTGCGGCGCCGATCGTGTCGAGGAATTTCCGGATCCCGGTGTGGGAGTAGACCAGTCCGAGCTTCGACGGCGGCATCGCCAGCGCGATCGTGGCGGCCGCGATCCGCAGGTCGCACGACAGCGCCAGCTCCAGGCCGCCGCCGATCGCGTGGCCGTTGAGCGCCGCCACCGTCGGGTACGGGTACGCCTGGATCGCCTCGATCGCGGCGACGAACGGGTGTGCGACCAGCCTTTCCGCCTCGTCCGCGAACACCTCTTCCGGCAGGTCACCGATGTCGTAGCCGGCGGAGAAGGTGCTCTCCTCGCCGGTGATGATCGCGCAGCGGGTGTCGAGCCGCGGCATCGTCGCGGTGAACGCGTCCAGAATCGCGTGGTCGAGCGCGCCCCGCTTGCCGGGGTTGGAGATCGTCAGCCGGACGATTCCCGGCGCCGGTTCGTCGACCAGCAACCGGCCTTCGGGACTAGTCGAGGACAACGAGCGTGTCGCCCTCTGAGACCGATTGGCCTTCCTCGCACAGGATCTCCCGGACCACGCCGGGATCTTCCGCTTCGACCGGCATCTCCATCTTCATCGACTCCAGGATCACGACGGTGTCGCCCTCTTGGACCGTGTCCCCGACCTCGACTTCGATCTTCCAGACCGTCCCGGTGATGTGGGCCTCGACCTCGGACAAGCAGTGCCTCCTGTGCTCGCGAACGGGCGTGAGCATAGCCGCCATCGGCCAGCCGGCGGCGCTGCAGTAGCTTTCGCTCCGATGGCGGAGAACGACTCGCAGCAGCGCCGTCCGGTGATCCTGGCGGTCGACGACGAGCCCGCCGTGCTGGCGGCGGTGGCGCGGGACCTGCGTCGCGGCTTCGGCGAGCGCTACCGGATCATGCGGGCGGGCTCCGGCCCGGAGGCGCTCGACCTGCTGGCCCAGATCCGCACCCGCGCGGAGCAGGTCGCGCTGCTCGTCGCCGACCAGCGGATGCCGGGCATGTCAGGCACCGACTATCTCGTCCAGGCCCGCCAGATCGTGCCCGAGGCCAAGCGCGTGCTGCTGACGGCGTACGCGGACACCGAGGCGGCGATCGATGCGATCAACAAGGTGTCGCTCGACTACTACCTGCTCAAGCCCTGGGACCCGCCGGAAGAGCAGTTGTTCCCGAGCGTCGAGGATCTGCTGACGACGTGGGAGGCGGGCGCCGCGCTCGAGGCGGGCGGCGTGCGCGTGATCGGACACCGGTTCTCGAAGGAGACCCACGAGATCCGCGACTTTCTGGCGCGCAACCGCGTGCCCGCCCGGTGGCTGGACGTCGAGCGCGACGGCGAGGCGCGCGAGCTGCTGACCGTCGCCGGCGTCGGCGGCGAGGGGCTCCCCGTGGCGTTGCTCGAGGACGGTTCGGTGCTCGAGCGGCCCACGATCCTGGAGCTCGCGGGGCGGCTCGGGATCACCGCCCAGCCGGCGGCCGACCACTACGACCTGGTGATCGTCGGCGGCGGCCCCGCGGGGCTGGCGGCGGCCGTGTACGGCGCCTCCGAGGGGCTGCGGACGGTGATGGTCGAGAGCGAGGCGCCGGGTGGCCAGGCTGGACAGTCGAGCAGGATCGAGAACTACCTCGGGTTTCCGAGCGGTCTGTCGGGCTCCGATCTGGCGCGGCGGGCGACCGACCAGGCGCGGCGGCTCGGTGCCGAGCTGCTGACCGTGCAGGACGCCACCGGCCTGCGGGTGGAAGGGGCCGGGCGGATCGTCGAGCTGTCCGGCGGCGGCGAGCTGAGCGCCAATTGCGTGCTCGTCGCCTCGGGCGTCTCCTACCGGCAGCTCAGGGCCCCGGGCTTCGACGAGTTCACCGGGGCCGGCATCTATTACGGCGCCGCGCTGACGGAGGCACGCGCGTGCGAGGATCAGCACGTGGTGGTGATCGGCGGCGCAAACTCGGCCGGCCAGGCGGCGGTGTACTTCTCGGGCTACGCCCAGCGGGTCTCGATGCTGGTCCGGGCCGAGTCGCTCGTGCGCTCGATGTCGCGCTACCTGATCGACCAGATCGACGCGCTGCCGACGATCGACGTGCGAACGCGCACCGAGGCGGTTGGCGCGGAAGGCGTCGGCGGACGGCTGAAGTCGCTCAAGATCCGCGGCCCCGACGGCGGCGAGTCACTCGAGCAGGTCGACGCCTGCTTCGTGTTCATCGGTGCCGCGCCGCGCACCGATTGGCTCGAGCGGGTGGTCCGCCGCGACGAGCGCGGGTTCATCCTCGCAGGCCACGACGTGACCGACGGCGGCTGGCCGCTGAAACGTGATCCGTACCCGCTCGAGACCAGCGTCCCCGGCGTGTTCGTCGCCGGCGACGTGCGCGCTCGATCGATCAAACGGGTCGCGAGCGCGGTCGGCGAAGGTTCGATGGCGGTGTCGCTGATCCACGAGTATCTCGCGAGCACATGAGCCGGCCGACAATCGAGCAGCTGCGCACGATCGACCTGCTCGATGGGCTGGAGGACCCCGTTCTGGAGCGCCTCGCGTCCGTCACCGAGCTGCGCGAGATCGAGCCGAACGTGGTGGTCTCCGAGCCGGGCCAGCCGCCGCAGGGGGTGCAGCTGCTGCTGGCGGGTCTGCTCGAGATCGTGGCGGTCGATCCCGACGGGCGCGAGGACCCGGTCGGCGAACAGGTCGCCCCGACCTGGATCGGGGCGATCGCGGTCGTCACCCAGGGCGTGGCGCTCGTGCGGATGCGCTCGACGACCGCGGTCACGATTGCCACGATTCCCGCGGAGTCCTTCATTCAGCTGCTGCTCGCGCACCGCTCGGTGTTCGATCGGGTCATGCACCAGGTACGTCCCGTGGTCAGCCGGCTGACCGCGATGGAACAGAACCGCGAGCGCCTGGCTTCGCTGGGGACGATGGCGGCGGGCCTCGCGCACGAGCTGAACAACCCCGCGACCGCGGCGCGCCGCGCCGCCGACGACCTTGCCGAGGCGCTCGAGATCGTCGGCTCAACAATCGGTCGTTTCGTCGAGTCGGGAATCGAGCGCGCCGAGGCGCAGCTGCTGGTCGAGCTCCAGCGCCAGGCCCTCGCGCAGGCGGCCGAGCATCCGACGCTGAGCGCGCTCGAGAACGCGGACGCCGAAGACGAGCTGCTCGACGCCCTCCATGCCCTGGACGTGCCCGAGCCGTGGCGGCTCGTGGAGCCGCTCGCGTCGGCCGGAGTCGATGCGGCCTGGCTGGAACGGGTCAGCGCGCTCGCGGGCCAGGCGACGCCCGCCGCGGTGCGCTGGGTGGCAGCCTCGATCACCGCGCGCAACCTCGCGAGCGAGCTGGCCGAGTCGACCCGGCGGATGAGCTCGCTCGTCGCGGCGGTCAAGTCGTACACCTACATGGACCGGGGGGAGACGGTAGAGGCCGACGTCCACGTCGGCCTCGACACCACGCTGACCGTGCTCGGTCACAAGCTCAAGCACACCGAGATCGAGGTCGTGCGCCACTACGACCGCTCGCTGCCGAAGCTGATGATGCACGGCGGTGAGCTCAACCAGGTGTGGACCAATCTGATCGACAACGCGATCGACGCGGTCGGCGACCACGGCACGATCATGATCAGCACGGCGCGCGAAGGGCCCTGCGTGCGTGTCGATGTCGCCGACGACGGCCCCGGAATCGACCCCGAGCTCCGCGAGCACATCTTCGACCCGTTCTTCACGACCAAGGAGGTCGGTGCGGGGACGGGGCTGGGCCTCGACACCGCTCGCCGGATCGTGGCCGAGCGCCATCGCGGCAGCATCGCTGTCGACAGCGAGCCGGGGCGGACGGTCTTCCATGTGTGGCTGCCGGTTGATCGCGCCGTGCGGTGATCGGGCGGGGCGCCGCCGCCGATACAGGCGCGCGGTGATCTACGATCGGTACCTATGAGCGAGAGCGAGATCTGTTCGCACCTCGACACCGTCGAGGTGATCGACGTACCCACCCGTGCCGAGGTGCCGGGATGCGAAGAATGCCTGAAGATCGGCGCTCAGTGGGTTCACCTGCGCGTCTGCCGGACCTGCGGCAAGGTTGGCTGCTGCGACTCGTCGCCGAACCGCCACGCCACGCGCCACGCGCGCGAGGACTCGCATCCGATCCTGACATCGATCGAGCCCGGTGAGGATTGGTCGTGGTGCGTGGTCGACGAGGTGGCGTTCGTCCTGACCTAGAGCGATTGGCGCAGCGCACGGCGTATCCGGCCGAGCGGCCGCTACCCTGTCGCGCCATGAGCGTGACTACAACCCCCCGGCGTCGCTGGACGGACGCCAGTATCGAGAGCGAGCTCCGCGCTCAGATCGCCGAGCTCGGACAGTTCCCCACCCGCGCGGACCTGGTTTCGCAGGGCCTGCGCGGCCTGTGGGACGCGATGCGCTCCTCAGGGGGCGTCGACAGCTGGCGCGACCGGCTGACATGCGCACGGACAGCCTCGCACGAGCAGATCGCCGCGCGCGCCTACGAGCTGTACGAAGACGGACAGCCGGGCGACCAGATGGATCACTGGCTGGCGGCCGAGCGGGAGCTGGTTAGCGAGGCGGCGTAGCGATGTCTGCGGGGTAGGGGACGGGGCCGCAGGGCCCGCCCTGCGCCCGAAGCGCTCGCTCGTGCCGGGATCCAGGCGCGTGCGGGTGGTTCCCTGGTCCATCGGCGGCAATCTTGTCATGGCCGCTCGACGGGTCGGCTGCACCGGCGCGTGGAGGCGTACGCTAGAACGGAATTTATGGCATCGGATCTTGACCTCGATCTGCTCGCGGCCGCGTTGCGCGCCGACGCCAGCGACCTCGGCGCGTTCGTCGAGGGCCTGGCCGCGAAGCTGGAGGAAGCGCTGCCCGGACAGGTCCGGGTCGAGCGCCGGCGAACGGGGGTGCTGGGCCCGAAGCTCGTGCGGCGGATCACGGTCGACGCAGGCAGTCGCAGGTTGGAGCTGCGCGCCGGCGACGGGAGGATCGAGACTTTCAGCTCCAAGCTGTCGGGCGGGATCGTGTTGAAGAACGAGCAGATCGACACCGACGCCTGGCTTGCCGCGCTTGGCGAGGCGCTCGCTTGGGAGGCGGGTCGTAGCGAAAAGACACGGCAGGCGCTGGAGCGGCTGCTGATCCAATAGGAGGCAACGTGGGTTTCTTGAAGCGCGATGACGACGGCGGCTCGCGGGCCGCGCAGGGGCAGGACGTGGAAGTCGATAACGTGTCGCCGGCGGAGGCTCCGCACGCCGGCTCGTACGAGTCGGGGTCGCTCGCCGGGATCCCGGAATCGGGACGCGAGCGGATCGAGCGGCTGAAGGCCGACGCGGCGCGCGGCTTCTTCACCAGCGACCTGTCGGTGAACGAGTTCCTGCTCGTCAAGCACGCCGGGTTCGAGCCGCTCGGGCTGGTGCTCGGCAGTTCGATCTACCACATCGGCTTCCAGCAGGCGATGTGGAATCAGAACCAGGAGATGGGCGTGCTGACGCAGGCGATGTACCACGCTCGCGAGTTGGCGATGACGCGGATGGAGGAGGAGGCCGACCAGCTCGGGGCGGATGGCATCGTTGGCGTGCGGCTCGACATCGGCCGCTACGAGTGGGGCGCGGATCTGGCCGAGTTCATCGCCGTCGGGACGGCCGTCAAGCATCGCGGCGGTGAGCTTCACCGGGCGCCGAACGGCAGGCCGTTCACGTCCGACCTGAGCGGCCAGGATTTCGCGACGCTGCTACGCGCCGGCTACCGTCCCGTCGGGCTGGTGATGGGCAACTGCGTGTACCACGTCGCGCACCAGGGCCTGCGTGCCTCGTGGCGCCAGCTGGGGCGAAACCAGGAGGTGCCGACGTACACGCAGGCGCTATACGAGGCCCGTGAGCTGGCGATGGAGCGGATGCAGGCCGAGGCCAACGAGCTGCAGGCGAACGGGATCGCGGGCGTCGTGATCAGCCAGCGCAGTCACGGTTGGGGCTCGCACGTGATCGAGTTCTTCGCTGTCGGCAACGGCGTCATACCGATCAGCGACGACCACCAGATCGACCACCCGACACTGGTCATGCCGTTGACCGGCTGACGGCAAGTTCCACGATCCACGTGACGGCGGCCGTGGGTCGGTGTATGAAGCACTCAGATGCCCGACCTCGAGCTCAGACCGCAGATCTACAAGGACCCGCGGCCGAAGGAATACTTCGACCACTTCCACGAGCTCGTGCGCAGCCACGAGCCCGAGGCGAAGGTCTACGAGCCGACCCGGGTGCTGACGGTCCTGTGGGCCCTGAGCGCGTTCCGCGCGCGGGGGCTTGGGACCGAGAACGTGCCGAACGGCCCGGTGATCCTGGCGCCCAATCACGCGTCGTTCATGGATCACTTCTTCACCGGGGCATTCATCCACCGCCGCATCCAATTCATGGGCAAGTCGCAGCTGTTCAAGGGCGTGGGTGCGTGGATCTTCAGCCACGGCGGCGTGTTTCCGGTACGCCGCGGGTATCAGGACGAGGACGCGTTCGTGACCGCGCAGCGAATCCTGGAGCGCGGGGGTGCGATCGTCATGTACTGCGAGGGCGGCCGGTCGCGGACCGGCAAGCTGGCCGATGAGGCGCGCCCGGGGATCGGGCGGATCGCATTGGACTCGGGTGCGCCGGTGGTCCCGGTCGCGATCCTCGGCTCCTACCAGGTGCGCAACTGGAGGCGGCTGCAGTTCCCGAGGGTGACAGTGTCGTTCGGGCGTCCGTTCAGGTTCGAGGCGATCCCCGACTCAACCCGCGATCAGCAGCAGCAGGCGGCGGAGTACATCTTCGGGCACCTGAAGGCGCTGCACTCCGAGCTCGAGCGTCTGGGACATCGGGGCGCGTTGAAGGCCTCGCGGGCGCGCGCGCGGGCCGCGCGGTCCAGAGCGGGCGCCGTGCCCGCGCACGACGCCTGACGTCCGCCGCTAGGCAGTCGCGATCGCCGCCGCGTCGCCCAGGCCCAGCTCCTCGATCGCCGTCTGGCGCATCTTGTACTTCTGGACCTTGCCGGTGACGGTCATCGGGAAGGCGTCCACGAAGCTGATATAGCGGGGGACCTTGAAGTGGGCGATCTGCCCGCGGCAGAACTCCTTCACGGCGTCGGATGTGAGCGTTGCGCCCGGGCGCAACACGATCCATGCCATCAGCTCCTCGCCGTAGCGCTCGTCGGGGACGCCGATCACCTGGACGTCGGCGATCTCGGGGTGGGTGTACAGGAACTCCTCGATCTCCCGCGGGTAGATGTTCTCGCCACCGCGGATGATCATGTCCTTGATCCGACCGACGATCCGGACGTACCCCTGCTCGTCCATCGTCGCCAGATCTCCCGTGTGCATCCACCGGGCCGAGTCGATCGCCTCGGTCGTGCGTTCGGGGTCGTTCCAATAGCCCCGCATCACCATGTACCCACGGGCCAGGAACTCGCCCGGTTCGTTCTGCGGCACGGTCGCGCCCGTGGCCGGATCGACGATCTTGATCTCGGCGTGCGGCATCACCTGCCCGACCGTCGAGCAGCGGTTCTCGAGCGTGTCGTCGATCGCCACCTGGGTGGTGACCGGTGAGGTCTCGGTCATCCCGAACGCGATCGACATCTCCGCGATTCCCATGTCGCTGGTGACCCGCTTCATCACCTCGATCGGGCACGGGGAGCCAGCCATGATGCCGGTGCGCAGCGAGCTGAGGTCGTGCTCGGCAAAGGTCGGGTGCTCGAGCTGGGCGATGAACATCGTCGGCACCCCGAACACGCTCGTGCACCGCTCTCCCGCGCACGCCCGCAGCGTTGCCTCCGGCTCGAACGTCTCAGCCGGGTAGACCATGCAGGCCCCGTAGTTGGTCGCGCCGAGGTTCCCCATCACCATCCCAAAGCAGTGATACAGCGGCACCGGGATGCAGACCCGGTCGGCTTCGGTGTACTTCAGCGTGCCAGCGACGAAGTAGCCGTTGTTGAGGATGTTGTGATGGGTGAGCGTCGCGCCCTTCGGGAACCCGGTCGTCCCGCTCGTGTACTGGATGTTGATCGGGTCGTCGAAGTCGAGCTCCGCCATCCGCCGCCGCAGCTGATCCGGGTTGGCGGCCGTGTCGGCGATCGATTCCCACTCGTCGCTTCCGAAGAACACCGCCCGTTCGAGCTCCGGCAGGGCGCCCCGCACGCTTGCCACCATCTCGGCGAAGTCGGTTCCCTTCAGAGCCGGCGTGGAGAACAGCCACCTGCAGCCCGAGTGCCTGAGCGCGTACTCGAGCTCGGTCGCCCTGTAGGCCGGGTTGATGTTGACCAGGATCACCCCGAGCTTGGCGGTCGCGTATTGGACCAGCGTCCATTCCGCGCGGTTCGGGCCCCAAACGCCGACGCGGTCGCCCTTGCCAAGGCCAGCCGCGATGATCCCCGCCGCCACACGGTCGACGGCCTCGTTGAATTCCGCGTACATGTAGCGCAGCCCCTGGTGACACGACACGAGAGCCTCGGAGTCGGGGACGCGCACGACCGTCCGCTCGAGGTTGTGGCCAATCGTCTCGCCCAGTAGCGGTCGACCGGAGGCGCCGTTTGCGTACGACAACATCGCCAGCGCCGATGCTACTCGCAATTGCGGTGTAAGTGGGATCAAAGTTGGCCAACGGTCCCAGCGGCTGCCGGCTCGAGCTCGGCGCGGTCATACGCAGCTCTTAGCGAGCGCTCACGCGATTGCGACGCAGCGGGGGGATCCTGACCTCAGTGGATCGCAGATCGAACCTGAAATGAAGGACCGACATGACCCAGATCAACCAACAAGATGCCCGCGGCCGCGGACGGGCGATCAGAACGGCTCGGGCGTTGCGGGTGCGGCAGATCCGCCGCCGGGTCGTCGGCGGCGCGGTCGCGCTGTTCCTGGCCGCCTGGCTGCTGATCGCCGTGGTGCTCCTCAGCGGGCACGACCCGGCGCTGTCGAAGAGCGTCTCGACGGTGGCGTCGGTGTCCGGCTCCGGCTCCGGCTCCGGCTCCGGCTCGACCACGTCGTCCGCGAGCGGCAATTCGGGCACGGCCACCGACTCCTCGGCCTCCGGCAGCAGCACCGGATCGAACAGCTCCAGCAGCGTGACCACGAGACAATCGTGAGCTCGACCGCCACCGTCACGAGCGAGGAGCGACAGACGTTCGCCTGCTTCGGGGGCGAATGCACGGTGATCGCCTCGGGTGGCGGCGCGCTCGCGGCGGTCGCCGAGGCGCGCCGCCGGCTGCTGCTCTGGCACCGGCAGTTCTCCCGCTTCGAGCCCGACAGCGAGCTTTCCCGGCTGAACCGCGACGGGCGGGAGACCGTTCCCGTGACACCGCTGATGCGGCGGATCGTCGATGCGGGCATCGGTGCCGCGCGCGCCACCCGGGGACTGGTCGATCCGACGCTCGGCAGCGAGATCGAGCGGGCCGGGTACCGCGGACACCTCGCGGCGCCGGGCATCGGGCTCGAGGCGGCGCTCGCGCTCGCGCCGCCACGGGCGCCGGCCGGTCCGAGCCGCGCGGCGAGCTGGCGGCTTCTCAGCGCCGACCGGCGAACCGGCACGGTCACCCGCCCGCCCGGGATCAAGCTCGACCCTGGCGGGATCGCGAAAGGCGTGTTCGCCGATGAACTCGCGTCACTGATGGCGTCGTGCGACGCGTTCGTGATCGATTGCGCCGGTGATCTGCGGCTTGGAGGGACCGCCGGCGTGGCGCGCGAGGTGCACGTGGAGAGCCCGTTCGATGGCTCGATCCTGCACACGTTCTCGACGGCGGCCGGCGGCTTTGCGACCAGCGGCATCGGCAGGCGCAGCTGGATCGGCTCAGCCGGCCGGCCGGCGCATCACCTGCTGGATCCGGCCACCGGCCGTCCCGCGTTCACCGGCGTCGTCCAGGCAACGGCGCTCGCGCCGACCGCCACCGCGGCCGAGATGCAGAGCACGGCCGCGCTGCTGAGCGGGCCGGCGGCGGCGGAGCGGTGGCTGGCGGATGGCGGCGTCCTGGTGCTCGACGATGGGAGCGTGCGCGTGGTGGCGGCGGGCTGACCGGCGCGCGCGCCGCCGCACCTCAGATCGACTCCTCCGCCCACGGCACGACGACCGCGTCCTCGTGCGGGGAGTCGCGCGCCACCACGTACTCGGCGGCCTCCGTGTCGGACAGGTTCTCGAGCACGTGGGTCTCGCGCGGCGGGACGTAGACGAGATCGCGGGGCTCCAGCGTCAGCTCGCGCTCGAGGTGATCGCCCCACCTGACCCGGAGCGTTCCGGACAGCATGTAGACCGCGCTCTCACAGCCCTCGTGGTAGTGGGGCCGGGACATCGCCCCGGGTGGCACCCGGAATACCGCCATGTAGATGTTCTGGGCTCCGGCGCTCGCCTGCGAGATCTCTGCGCCACCGAGCACGCCGCGGGGTTCGTCACGATCTGGGCCGGGCTTCACGACCCTCATGCGAGCGAGTCTACTGCTGCTCGGGCCGCGCGACCTCGATCTGGAGCGGCCCCTGGTCCGCGGCCTCGTGGTCGACCTGGAGCGTCGTGTGTTCGACGTGGTAGCGCTCGCCGAGCACCCGCTGGAGCGCTCGCCGGAGCTCGTGGCAGTCGTCGCCGGCGCGGACGACCACGTGCGCCGACAACGCCGGGAACCCGGAGGTGACCTCCCACACGTGAAGGTCGTGGACCTCGACGACGCCAGGCTGGGCAGCGAGCAGGTGGCCGATCTCGTTCGGATCGAGGCCGGCCGGGGCCGCCTCCATGAACACCCGCCCGGACGCCATCAGCAGCTGGTAGGCCGCGCCGAGCATCAGTCCCGCGATCACGAGCGAGGCGATCGGGTCGGCCCGCGAGAACCCCGTGGTCAGGATCACGATCGCCGCCGCCGCGGTGGCGATGAAACCATACAGATCGGTCAGGATGTGGCGGTACGAGCCCTCGACGTTGAGGCTGCGCTGGCCGCGGTCCGAGGGGCCGGCGAGGATCCGGGTCGCGAGCAGGTTGACGACGATCCCGACCAGCGCCACGACCAGCACGACGCCGCCCTTGACGTGCGGTGGCGAGACGAGCCGCGTGATCGCGTCGTAGATGATGAACGCCGACAGCACCAGCAGCGTGATGCCGTTCGCCTGGGCGCTGAGGATCTCGGCCCGACCGAGTCCGTAGGTCATCGAGCCGCCCGCGGGCCGCGTCGCCAGCCGGGCGGCCGCCAGCGCCAGCGCCAGCGCGGCGGCGTCGGTCAGCATGTGAGCCGCGTCGGACAGCAGCGCGAGCGACGAGGCGAGGATGCCGGCGGTCACCTCCGCCGCCATGAACAGCAGGATCAGGATCAGCGCCAGCTTCAGCGCGCGCCGGTCGGCATCCCGGGACGGGCCATGGATGTGGTCGTGGTCGTGGTCGTGCGGCACCCTAATTCACTGACGGATCCGGGGGCATTCGCGCCACGAGTGCGTAACTGCCCCCCTTGCGGGTCAGGACCTCTGACCAGAGCTCGCGCGGGCTGGCGGAGAAGGCGTCCTGCTGGCGCGCCGGCTCGAGGATCCAGTCACCGCGCTCGAGCTCGCCGTCGAGCTGGCCCGGACCCCATCCGGCGTGGCCGACGAACGCGCGACCGCTTCGCACCTCGGCGGCCGGCTCCTCCGCCGCCGAGCTGGTGCCGAGCACGCCGATGTCGTCGAACGCGATCAGCGCCGCGTCGGTCGGATGCTTGAACTCCGCCAGCACGATCACCGCCGAGGGCTGTACGGGGCCGCCGATGAACAGCTGCTCGTCCGGGGCGACGAGCTCCTCGAGCTGCGGCACGGCCTCACCGACGGTGGTCTCCGATGGCCGGTTGAGCACCAGGCCGAGAGCTCCGTCCTCGGTGTGCTCGACCACGAGCACAACCGTACGCCAGAAGTTCGGGTCGTGCAGTCCCGGCTCGGCGATCAACAGCTGCCCTCGGACCGACTCGGTCATCGCGGCGCTTCCGGCTGGGCGATCAACAGCTGCCCTCGGACCGACTCGGTCATCGCGGCGCTCCCGGCCGGGAGCGGCTCAGATCAGCCTTGACGCGGCGCGCCCCCGCCGGCGCCCCGCACAGCCTCAGGTCCGCTCGCGTTCGTGCCGGCGTTCCTCGTCGCTGTCGACGCGGCCGGATTCCGGCGGCGTGGACAGCAGCCGCTGCGAGCGCTCGGCGAGCTCGATCGCCTCCGCCGCCTCGCGACTGTCGTCGAGGTCGAGGCCCGCGAGCTCCGCGATCACCTCGAACAGATCCACCGGCAGGCAGATCTGAGTCTCGCCTGCGGTGTTTGCGACCCGCGTGTGGAACATGCCGTCCTGGCGCCACACGACCAGGGTCACCCCCGTACTTACCGTCAGCATCGTCTTCATTTGCCAGCCTCCACGGTCCCACCGGGCGGTCGTGTGCTCGCGCCCCTGATGACACGAGCCCGGTCACCGTAATAGCCCCCGGTGGTCCTTCTGGCTGACGAGTATCTCATAGTCCCAGGGCACGCCCAAGTATCTCCTTCACGATCTCGATGCCGGCCTGGTGGCGAGGTTCATCAGGGTTCGGTTGAACCGTACTGCGAGGCGGCCTTGGCGGCGGCGATCGTCTCCAGCAGCAGCTCGGATGGAAGCCCGCCCGGCGGTAGCCCGCCCACCTTTCCCGCCAGCCGATCGGCCAGCGCTCGCGCGACCCGCGGCCGCGCATCGCGGGCGAGCTGATCGCGGCGGGCGAGGAAGTCGCGGACGGCAGCCAGCTCGGACGGGGTCACGGCGGTGACGTCGACGCGGCCCCAACCCTGGACGGGCTCGACCGTCGGCGGCTGCCCGGCCGTCCCGCGGCGTTCGCGCACGACGATCGTGCCGCCGGCAAGGTCGCCCAGCCGCTGGTTTCGCTTCGTTGCCAGGATCGAGACCATGCCGGCGATCCCCAGCGTGATCCACTCATCGATCAGCCGCAGCAGGTTGCGGGTGGCGCTGCTGCCGAGCCCGACAGGCTGACCCTCGGCCATCACCACGCGCAGGCCGCTCCACCTCTTGCCCGGCGTCCGGCCGTCGCCCCAGACCTCGAAGATCACGTCGTAAGCGAACAACAGCAGGAACCAGGCGAGCACCAGCACCACTGTTCCGAGTGCCCCGGCGCCGATCGCGACCAGGATCCCCACCAGCACCCCGAACACGGCCAGGCGCAGCAGCAGATCGATCAGCTGCGCGATGAAGCGCGAGCCGAGCCCCGCGAGCGTGAACTCGAGCTCGATCCCCTCCGGGGTCGCGATCGTGACCGTGTCCTCATACTGCACCGAGATGAACCTAGAGGCTTTCGTGCGCGCGCGCCAGCCGGACTGGGCCGAGTTGGACGCGCTCGTGCGCCGTGCGCAGGGGCGGCCCGAGCGGCTCGGCCCCGACGGGGTTCGCCGGCTCGGGGCGCTCTACCGGGGGGCGGTCGCGGATCTCGCGCGGGGGCGCGGGGCATTTCCGGCCGAGCCGGCGGTGCGTGGACTCGAGCAGCTGGTCGGCCGTGCGCGCGTGACGATCTACACCGCGCCGCGGCGTCGTGGCTCGGTGCGCGCCTACCTCGGCGGCGGCTACTGGCGCGATGTGCGCGAGCGCGGCCGGATCGTGCTGCTCGCGTGGGCGTTGCTGCTCGGATCGGCGCTGCTGGCGACGCTCTGGGCGGTCCACGACCCGGCCGCGGCCGCGGGCGTCGTGCCGGGCACGCTGGCCGGCGGCGGATCTGGACCCTCGCGCGCGATCGGGCTCGCGGCCGACCAGTCCGCGGCGCTGTCGGTGACGATCTTCACCAACAACATCGGCGTCACGTTCCTGTCGTTCGCGAGCGGGATCGTGTTCGGTGTGCTGCCCGCGTTCGTGCTGCTCTACAACGGCCTGATCCTCGGCGCCGTCGCCGGGATCGCGTCCGGCGGCGGTCACGCCCGCGACGTGATCGAGCTGGTGGCGCCGCACGGTGTGCTTGAGCTGTCCTGCATCGCGGTCAGCGCCGCCGCCGGTATGCGGATGGGATGGGCGGTGGTCGAGCCCGGGCCGCTGACGCGCGGCGCGGCGCTCGCGGCGGAGGCGCCGCGCGCGGTGCTGATCGTGCTCAGCACCGCACCATGGCTGGTGCTCGCGGGGCTGGTGGAGGGGTTCGTGACTCCACACCATCTGCCGCTCGTGCCGGCGGTCGCGATCGGGGTCGCCCTGGCGGCACCGTTCTGGGCCGGGGTCGCCTGGCTGGGGCGATGATCTCGGTTCCTCACAGCCGCAGTGTCGCCTTCGCCGCCAGGTAGGCCCGCACGCACGCGCCGGCAAAGGCCTGCGGGCTCGCCTCCACGACCCTCGCCCCGGCGCGCCGCAGCAGTGCGGCGGCGCGGGCGCGTGAGTCGACCAGATCGGTCGCGACGGCGCGCTCGTAGACGTCCATCGCGACCCGCACCGGCCCGCCCACCAGCTCGTCGATGTCCGGATCGGTGACGGTCGCGACAAGTACCGCATGGCGCCGCGTCAGCACCGGCACGGCCTCGATCATCGCCCGTGCCGCACCCGCGTCGAACAGGTCGCTCAGCATGAGCACGAGCGTGCGCTTGCCGCCGGCAACGATCCGGAAGGCCTGCTCGTAGTCGCTGTCGACGAGCCGCGGCTGAAGGTCGAACAGCGCCTGTATGACCGCCCTGCCGCCGGCGCGACGGGGACGCAGATGGGCGCGGACGGCGGCGTCGAACGCGACCGCGCCGCAGTGGTCGCCGAGCTCGTCGGCCGCCAGGGCGACGGCCGCGACCGCGTCGAGCGCCGCATCGAGGCGGCTGCGGTCGCGCAGTGGCGCCGCCATCAGGCGCCCGGCATCGATCAGGAACACGAGCTCGCGCGCCTGCTCGAGCCGGTACTGGTTGGTCATCGGGCGTCCGAGGCGCTGCGTCGCGGCCCAGTTGACGTGGCGCACATCGTCGTCGGGCAGCCACTCGCGGACGGATTCGAAATCGGTGCCGAGACCGATCGGGCCGCGGGCGCGCCGGCTGGAGTCGAGCAGGCGACCCTCCCGCGCCGCCAGCGCGAGCCGGCGCGCGGCGACGAGATCCGGGTAGACCCGCGTCTCGGCCTGGCCGCCGGCGCGGCGATTGAACGCCCCCAGCCCGAGGCGCCCCTCGGCCCGGGTTCCGAGCTCCGGGAGCACATGGCGCCCTCGGACCCGGGCCACGATCCGGCTGTCGAGTGCCCCGCCGCCCTCGGCCGGCTCGACCGCCAGCTCCGGTGGCGACGGCTGGCGAATCCGCAGCCGCCGGGCCCCGGGTGCCTGGACCGAGATCCGAAGCGGCACCGCGACCCCGCGCGAGACCACGGGCGCGAGCGTGCGGCGGACCGTCGGGGTGCCGCGGACCGACCACGCGTCGACGATCGTCGCTACCGCAAGCGCGAGCGCCGCCAACGCAACCAGCCCGAGCGGCACGATCAGCGCCGAGATCGCGATCACGCCGAGCACGACAGCCGCGCGGGGGGTGGGGCTCATCGCGGCACCGGCACCGAGGACAGCGCGGTGGTGATCGCCTGGATCGGGCCGAAGCGCTCCAGCTCGGCCTCCGGGGTCAGCACGAGCCGGTGGCGCAGCACCGGCACCGCCATCGCCGCGACGTCGTCGGGAGTGACGAACTCGCGGCCGTGCAGCTGCGCTCGCGCCCTCGCCGCCGCGAGCAGATGCACGGCCGCGCGCGGGCTGGCGCCGAGCGTGACGCTGGGGAGGGCGCGGGTGGCGCGCGCCACCGCGACCACGTAGCCGGCCACCTCGTCGGACACGGTCGTCCGATCGACCTCCCGTCGCGCCTGTTCGAGCGAGCCGGCATCGAGCACGGTGGCGACCTGGTCCAGCGAAGGGGAGGCGACCCCGCGGCGTCGAAGGCCGAGCACGGCGAGCTCCTGCCGCTCGTCGGGATAGCCGACCTCGGCTTGGGCCAGGAACCGGTCGAGCTGGGCCTCGGGCAGCGGATAGGTGCCCTCGTACTCGACTGGGTTCTGGGTCGCGATCACGAGGAACGGATCCGGCAGCGGGTGCGCCTCGCCCTCGACCGACACCTGCCGCTCCTGCATCGCCTCGAGCAGCGCCGACTGGGTTTTTGGCGGCGTGCGGTTGATCTCGTCGGCGAGCAGCACGTTTGCGAACACCGGTCCGGGACGGAACGCGAGCTCGCCGCCGCGGAGGTTCATCGTCCCGGTGAGATCCGAGGGCAGCATGTCGGGCGTGAACTGCACGCGCCGGTACTCGCCGTCGATCGTCCGCGCGAACGCGTTCGCGAGCAGGCTCTTCGCCACCCCCGGGACGCCCTGGAGCAGCACGTGCCCGCCGAGTACGAGCGCGGTCAGCAGCACGTCGATCACCTCTTCCTGACCGACTATGACGCCCTCGATCTCCGCTCCGACGCGCCGGCGCAGCTCGACGATGCCGGTGCTCATCGGCGCGCACCGTCGTGCAGCTCGACACCGACTCGGGCGGCGGCCTCGGCGACGCCGTCCTCCGTGCCCCCGGCGCGGGCGAGCGCGAGCGCGAGCGCGTCGACATGCGCTCGCCGCGGCGGCAGCGCCGGTGCCGGGTGCGGGTCGGGGGGCCCGAGACGGCGGATCCGCGCCGCGACGCCCACCAGCGCGGCCAGCAGAAGGCCGACGAGGACCCACTTCCACCGCACCGGCAGGGCCGCGAGGCCGGTGCCCTGTCCGTAGCCGTGCACCGCCTCCTCGAACATCACCCGCCGGCCGGCGGCACCTGCGAGTGCGAGGCCGAGCGCGGCGTTGTCCGCGGTGGCGAGGTAGCGGTTCTGGAGCGGCGAGGAATCGGCCAGCAGCAAGACCCTTCCGGGGCCGATGTTCGCGACTGTCAGCAGCGCGGAGCCGGACGCTCCGAGCAGCGGTAGCGTGGCGTGCGGCTCGCTCCAGGACCCCGCTCCGGCGCCGATCACCTCGCTGACGCCGGCGGTGTCGGGTGCGGGGATCAGCGGGACCACCGTCGTCGGCCCGGTGGCCCCCCAAGTCGGCGGGTCCGCGAGCAGCCGATCGAGCCAGGGCGCGGGATCCTGTCCCCCGGCGACGAGCAGGCCGCCCTCCGATACGAACCGTCGCAGCGCGGTCACGTCGGCGGGCTCCAGCGCGGTCGGGTCGAGCAGGATCAGAGTTGCGGCCGGGTCCAGTTGCGCATGTGAGGGAGTGATCCGCAGGCGGCTGACGGTGTGCCCGGACCGCGCCAGCAGGTCGGCATAGGCCGCCAGGCCATCCGGCGCGGTTGCGTAGGAGGAGCCGGTCGGGCCGCTCGGCCCGGGGATGATCGCGTCGATCACGACCGCGAGCACCACCAGCGCCACCACCACGATCGCCAGGACCTTCAGCGCCCGGCGGACCGCGGGGCTCATCGCCCCCCGCCTTGCTGGGAAAGCACCGTCCGCCAGCCCTCGCGCGCCGCGTCCGCGTCCTCGGGGTCGGCAGGCACGCCGCCGTACGCAACCCGCTCGAAGGTCTCGTTGAGCAACTCGAACTCGGGGGAATCGAGGTCGCGGACGACCTCGGCCGTGAGCACCGACGGCCGGTAGTCGATCGCGTCGCGCGAGCCCAGCCGGAGCAGGCCGGCGCGGAAGCGCAGGCGCACCGCTTCGGAGAACGCCCCCCGTGCCTCCGCCGCCTGGGCGTCACGCTCGAGCGTCGCCGGGTCCTCGCCTTCTACGGAGCCCGGGTCGTAATCCGAGCGCTGTGCGGGCGCGAGCCGACGTAGCATCCGGTGCGCTCCGAACAGCGCCAGCGCGAGCACGATCGCCGCGGCCACCGCCCAGAACGCGACGGGTCCACCGGGCGCCTCGGCGGCCAGCGAAGCGAGCGCGTTGCGGAGCTTGTTCAGGAGGTTCAGCAGCGGATCGGGAACGGTCGCCTTTCCGTACCGGGCACTCGACAGGATCGAAGCCGCGGCGGCGCGCGCGCCGGCGGCCGAGACCGTGCGCGCGGGTCCGGGAGCCGCCAACGCGTGCAGGCGGGCGTGAAGCTCCGGTGCCGGACCCGTCCCGAGCAGCACTCCGAGATCGACCGGATTGCCGTCGACGGAGGTGATCGCGCGCAGCTCCACGAGTGCCTGTCCGTTGCCGTTTGCGGCACCGGCGGCGAGCGCCTGCAGCTGGGCGGAGCTGACGCCCGTGGCCAGCGCCTGTGTTGGCGCGACCGCGATCGTGAGCAGGCAGACGGCCGCCGCCAGAGCGACGCCGGCCCTGTGACTCATCCAGCCGGAGGCCAGGTGGGCTCGGACGGCGGCGGCGGGCTGTCCGGCTCCGAGGGCTCGGGACCTTCGCCGAACGCGGTGCTGAACGGTTCCGGCTCACCGGCCGTCCGGCCGACCGTGCCGGCGAGCAGCTCGAGGTCCAGCGCCTCCTTGCGGACCCGCAGGTCGATGTACATCACGGCGATCACGGCGGCGATGAACGGCAGCGCGAACAGGTCGGCGAGCACGGCGCCCAGCCAGTTGAGCACCAGCCACAGGCCGATGCTGTCGACGCTGAGCGCGCTCTCGATCCCGCCCACGACCAGCGTCACGAGGAACAGGATCACGAACAGCATCAGCGCGGCGACGAACAGCGCCGCGAACGTGGGCCACCAGCGGCCGCGCACGAGGTCGAACGACCGCCCCAGCGCCTTGAACCCGCTGACGTGCTCGAACATCAGCGCGGGCACGGCCACGCACCACATGACCACCAGCCAGACGCCGGGAATGATCAGCGCGATGAAGCCGAGCACGACGCCGATTCCGGCGATGATCGAGAGCCATAGCAACGCCCCGAGCCGGCCCGCTGACTCGCGTATCGAGTGCAGCCAGTCCACCGGGTGGCCGATGTAGGCGTCGACCAGGCTCAGCGCCAGCGCCCCCTGGATGATCACCCCGGCGATCACGCTGAGCACGATCTGCGTGATCGACCCGGCCGCCGGCGTGCCGAGCGTGCCGTTCGGGGTGTAGAGGTTGCCGCCGCTCACGTACGCACCGGCCGGCAGTGAGGCCGCGATCACCACCTGGTTGATCACCCCGACGGGGACGATCAGGACCGCGACGATCTTCCACAGCGCGGCCGCGTTATTCGTGTACAGCTTGATCGCGGCGTCGAGAACCTCGCCGATGCTGAGCGGTCGCAGTTGCTGCCCCGGACGGAACCCGCTGCCGGGGTCTCTCAGAGCCCCTTCCATCAGCAGGCAAGATAGCCGCTAACGGGGCGAACGTGTTTTGCCGCTAAAGGCCGTACGAGCGCCCGATCAGGTCGAGCATGATCTCGTCGGTACCGGCGCCGATCCGGTTCAGGCGCATGTCGCGCCACGAGCGCTCGACCCCGTACTCCTTCATGTAGCCGTTGCCGCCGTGGATCTGGATGCACTCGTCGGCGACCTCGACCGCGATCCGGGCCGCGTACAGCTTCGCCATCGTGATCTCGCGGACCGGGTACTCGCCGTTCTTGAACCGCCAGGCGGTCGTGTAGACCATCTGCCGCGCGGTCTCGATCTTGGTAGCCATCTCGGCGAACTTGTGCCGGATCACCTGGAAATGACCGATCGCGCGACCGAACGCGGTCCGCTCGCGCGCGTACTCGAGCGTGCGGTCGAACACGCGCTGGGCGCCGGCGACCGAGCCGGCGGCGCCGATCAGGCGCTCGCCCTGGAGCTCCCACATGATGTGGTAGAAGCCCTTGCCGACCTGCCCGAGGACCGCGGACTGCGGGACGCGCACGTCCTGGAATGCGAGCAGCGCCGTGTCCGAGGCATGCATGCCGAGCTTCTGCAGGCGCTTCTCGCGGATCACGCCCGGAAGGTCCATCGGCACGATGAACAGCGTGAAGCCGTCATAACCGGCATCGGGATCGGTCTTCGTCACGAGCACGATCCCGTGGGCACGGTGGCCGTTGGTGATGAACGTCTTGGAGCCGTTGATCACGTACTCGCCGGTCATCTCGTCGCGCGTCGCACGGGTCTTGATCCCGGCCACGTCCGAGCCGGCGTCGGGCTCGGTGATGCCGATGCAGAGGATCTTCGCGCCCCGGATCGCGGGGGCGGCCCAGGCCTGCTTCTGCTCCTCGGTTCCGAACGCCAGGATCGGCGGCAGCGCCATATCGGTCTGCACCGCGACGCCCATCGCCACGCCGCCGCAGTGCGCGTGAGCCATTTCCTCCGCCAGCACCAGCGCCGTGTAGTAGTCGCCGCCCTGCCCGCCGTACTGCTCGGGCTTGTCGAGCCCGAGGAAGCCGAGCTCGCCCATCCGCTCGAACACCCAGTCCGGAAACGTCGTCTCCTCCCACTCCTCGGCATGCGGCTGCAGCTCGTTGACGACGAAGCGGTGGATCGACTCGCGCAGCTGCTGGTGCTCGTCGTTGAAGATGAAGTGCTTGCGCTGGCTGGCGAAGTCGGGCTTGAGGACGTCGGCGATCGTGGTCATGCGCGCACCGTAACGACCGTCACGGGAAAAGTAAACAGTAGAACTTCTTACTTTCTACTTCACGTGATGGTGAACGCTTGCGACTCGGCGTCGGATGGCTCGCCGGCGCTGTTGGTGGCGCTGATCAGGACCGTATAGCTGCCAGGCTTCAGCACCTGTCGGCTCGAGATCAGGCCGTGGAACGAGACCCGGTCCGTCCCCGAGCGCTCGTTCAGCTGCAGCGTGCCGGCGGCGAGCGCTCGCGTGCAGGCGGGGGCGTGGCGGTTGTGGCCCGACGGAGCGACGCAGGTGCCCTTGACGCTGCGCCCGGCGAGCTGCTGGAAGAACGACAGCGTGACGCGGGCCGCTTCGCTCAGCCTGAACGAGAACGTGGTACCGACCGGGGGCTTGTGCTTGGCGGCCTTGCCGCTCTCGCGCCAGGCGGTGTTCGACTCGCTGACGTTGGAGAGTGCCGGCGGGCGGGGCGGGGGAGGCACGGTGATGGTGCTGCTCGAGCTGCTTGTGGTCGTGCCGCTGGTGGTCGTGCTCGATTCCTGCACGGTCGCGCTCAGCAGCAGGCGGAGCTTGCTCTGGTCGTCGTTGGGCGGGGCGGTGGCGCCGTCGGCGAGTGCGGGCAGCTCGTAGTAGGCGGTGATCGGGTCGGGCTCGGTGGTGTCGAACAGCAACGCGCTCGTCGAGTTGTCGAGCCCGAGTACCTCTCCGGCCTGCACTGTAAGCGAGACTTGAAGGTGCTCACGCCGGTCTTCGTGAGCGGCTCCGCCGGACTCGTCCCGGCCCCGGTGAACTGCCCGCCGGCCGCGGGACGCAGCACGCGGAGCTCGACGCTTCCGCTGGCGCTCCCTGAATTGATCGAGAAGCTGGTGACGGTCCCGTTGAACGGAACCTGGAGTGCAGGCGTCAGCACGCCGCTGAAGGGGACATACGTGCAGTTGATCATGCTCACGCAGACGTTCGTCGACGGCGTGCCGGTCACGCTCCCGAGCGTTACCGTCGTCGGCGGCGCCGCGCCGGCGCTGGCGATAGTGAGACGCCAGGGCGACGCCCGCGATCCCGGCGATCACCAACGACACAAGCACGCGGCCGCGGATTTTCACGGCGGTAGGGTATCGCCGGACGATGCCCTACAAAACTCTCCGCTACGAGGTCTCCGGTTCCGGCGTGGCGACGATCGCGCTCGACCAGCCCGAGACCCGCAACGCGCTCTCCGACGAGCTGCTGGGCGAGCTGATCGCCGCGCTCGAGGCGGCGCGCGACGATCCCGCGGTGCGCTGCGTGGTGCTCACGTCCACCCACGAGCGGGTGTTTTCGGCCGGCGCCAACCTCGGCGGGTTCGCGGCCGAGGTGCCGCCGGTGCACAAGCACTTCGGGACCGAGCGGTTCCCGCACCTGTTCCGGCTGCTGGGCGAGCTCGGCAAGCCATCGATCTGCGCCGCCAATGGACACGTACTGGCCGGGGCGCTCGGGATCGCGTTGTCGTGCGATCTGATCATCGCCCGCGAGGGCGCGCGGTTCGGCACGCCCGAGATCAATGTCGGCCTGTTCCCGTTCATGATCATGGCGCTGATCTATCGCAACGTGCCGCGCAAGCGCACCAACGAGCTACTGCTGCTGGGCGAGCAGATCTCGGCGGAGGAGGCGGAGCGGATCGGGATCGTCAACCGGGTTGCGCCGGCTGAGGAATTCGACGCGGTCGTGCGCGAGTACGCCGAGAAGCTGGCGCGCAAATCGCCGGTGATGATCAAGCTCGGCAAGGACGCGATGTTCCGCCAGCAGGACATGGCGTTCGCGGATGCACTCGACTTCCTGCGCTCGCAGCTGACGATCGCGTTCACGACCGAGGACATCCAGGAGGGCGTGAAGGCATTCTTCGAGAAACGCGAGCCGGAGTGGAAGGGCCGCTGAGGCTCTGTCCGCGACTCGCGTCAGGTGCCACACGTGCGAGGCGTCAGGTGCCCACGAACGCGCGGCCGCCGGAATCGACCGCCACGCACTCGTTGGCCGAGTGACAGGCGACTGCGGCCAGCGAGCTCGCCCCGTTGATCCGCTCGGCGCGCCCTTGACGCCGCCGACCACCGCGTGCCAAAGTAGTAAGTAGGACGTTCCACTTCCCGCGATGGCCACCGACGCCCCCTCAACCAGCCTGCTGCGTCCGCTCGCCGACGATCTGCGAGCCCGGCGCGAAAAGATAAGGCAGGGCGGCGGCGCCGAGAAGATCGCCGCGCAGCATGCCGCCGACAAGCTGACCGCGCGCGAGCGGCTGGAGCTGCTGATCGATTCGGGGACGTTCGTCGAACTGGGGATCCACGGCCGCCCGCACTTCTCGCAGCGCGCGATGGAGGGCCGGGAGGCGCCGGCCGACGGTGTGATCACCGGCTACGGCATGGTCAACGGCCGCCATGTCGCGGTCGCGGCGTATGACTTCACCGTGATGGCCGGCTCAATGGGGATGACCGGAGAGCTGAAGGTGGCGCGGCTGCGAGAGCTGGCGCTCAGCAAGCGGATGCCGATGATCTGGCTGCTGGACTCCGCCGGCGCGCGGATTCAGGAAGCGGTCGGGTCGCTGTTTGCCGGCACCGGCCATCTGTTTCGAGAGGAGGTGATCAGCTCCGGCGTGATCCCGCAGGTGGCGGCGCTGATGGGACCGTGCGCCGCCGGCACCGCCTACATTCCCGGCCTGGCCGACTTCGTGCCGATGGTGCGTGGACGCGGCTCGATGGCGCTCGCCGGCCCCCATCTGGTCAGGGCAGCGGTCGGGGAGGACGTCACCCAGGAGGAGCTGGGCGGCTCGCGCGTGCACTGCCGCAAGTCGGGCGTCGGGGATCTGGAGGTGGCGGACGACGCGGAGTGCATCGAGAAGATCAAGCAGTACCTGAGCTACTTCCCGCAGAGCTGCGAGGAAGCACCGCCGATCGTCACCACGGGCGATCTGATCGACCGCGGCGACGATCAGCTGCTGGACGTTCTCCCGGATTCCAACCGCAAGCCCTACGACATGTACGAGGTGATCCGGCGGATCGCCGACGACGGCAGCTATTTCGACCTCAAGCCGCAGTGGGCCAAGACGATCATCACCTGCCTGGCGCGGTTCGGCGGCCGGCCTGCCGGGATCGTCGCCAACCAGCCAAAGCAGCTCGGCGGCATCCTCGATAACGACTCGGCTGATAAGGCGGCGCGGTTCATCAACCTGTGCAACGCCTACGGGATACCGCTGGTGTTCCTGATGGACGTCCCGGGGTTCATGGTCGGGACCAAGGTCGAGGCGGCGGGGATCATCCGCCACGGCGCGAAGATGCTGTACGCGACCGCCAACGCGACCGTGCCGAAGATCACGGTCGTGCTTCGCAAGGCCTACGGCGCCGGTTACTACGTGATGTGCGGCCGCGCGTACGAGCCGGACCTGATCGTGGCCTGGCCGAGCGCCGAGATCAGCGTGATGGGCGCCGAGGGCGCGGTCGAGATCATCTTCCGCAAGCAGGTCCAGGAGGCCGAGGACCCCGCCGCCAAGCGCCAGGAGCTGATCGGGAACTTCCGAGAGATCATCGATGTCTACATCGCCGCCGGCAACGACATGATCGACGACGTGATCGACCCGCGCGAGACCCGGGCGACGATCTGCCGGGCGCTCGAGATGGCGGCCGCCAAGCGCGTGGACCGGCCGTGGAAGCGCAGCGGGGTGGTGCCGGTATGAGCCTGGCGGACCCGGCGGTGATCACGTGTGCGATCTCGGGCGCGATCGCGAACCGCGAACAGTGCCCCGCGATCCCCTACACGCCCGACGAGTACGCGGCCGAGGCGCGGCGGATCGTCGACGAGGGGGGCGTCCAGATCCACATCCACGCGCGCCGGCCGGACGGTACCCCGAGCTACGAGGTCGAGGACTTCGTCGCGATCCGGGCCGCGATCCGCGCCGAGATTGGAGACGCGGCGATCATCAACTTCTCGACCGGCACGATCGGGGTGCCGGTGGCCAAGCGGATCGCGTACCTCGAGGCAGGTCGGCCGACGGTCGCGGCGCTGAACATGGGTTCGATGAACTACGCGAAGTACTCGCGCTCGCGCAAGGAGTTCGTGTTCAAGTTCGTGTTCGCGAATCCGTTCGAGGAGATCATCGAGCTGCTCGAGGCGATGCGGCGGCTGCAGATCAAGCCCGAGCACGAGTGCTTCGACCTCGGGCACGTGGGTTCGCTCGCGCCGCTGCTCGACATGGGGCTGCTGGAGGCGCCGCTGCACGCTGACTTCGTGATGGGCGTGGTCGGGGGCGTGCCGGCAACCGCCCTGAACCTCGCCGCAATGGCCGGCAACATGCCCCCCGGCCGCCATCACTGGGGCGTGATCGGGGTCGGCCGGGAGCAGTGGATGCTGGTCGCCGCCGCGCTCACGCTGGGCGGCTCGGTGCGGGTCGGGCTGGAGGACAACTTCTATCTGCCGGACGGAGCGATGGCGCGCTCCAATGGCGAGCTGATCGCGAAGGCACGGCAGATGACCGAGGACGCGGGACGGCGGCCGGCGACGGTGAACGAGGCCCGCGAGCTGCTCGGGATCAGGGTCGGGGCGCCGGTATGAGCCCGGCGCTCGAAGGCCTCAGGGTCCTCGACCTCTCGCGGCTGCTCCCCGGCCCGTTCTGCTCGCTGTTGCTGGCGGACTTCGGCGCCGACGTGATCAAGGTCGAGGACACCGGCATCGGGGACTACATCCGCTGGTCGCCTCCGTACTACGAGGGCGTGGGGGAGACGGCTCGCGGTGCTCTGTTCCTGGCGCTGAACCGCGGCAAGCGCTCGATCAGGCTCGACCTGAAGACCGAGCAGGGCAAGGAGGTGCTGGTTCGCCTCGCACGCGATGCCGATGTCCTGCTCGAGTCGTTCCGGCCCGGCGTGCTCGACCGACTCGGAGTCGGCTACGAGCGACTGCGCGCCGAGAACCCGCGGCTCGTCTACTGCGCGATCACCGGTTACGGACAGGACGGCCCCGCGCGCGACCGCTCCGGGCACGACATGAACTACCTCGGCCTGAACGGCCTCTTGGGCCTGACCGGTGAGGCCGACGGGCCCCCGGTACAGGCCGCCGGCCAGATCGCCGACCTCGGCGGCGGCGCGCTGCCGGCCACGATCGGGGTGCTGATCGCGCTGCGCGAGCGCGACCGCTCCGGCGAGGGGCAGTTCGTCGACTGCTCGATGTTCGACGGCTCGCTCTCGTGGCTGGCGATGGTCGCCGCCGAGGCGCTTGCGAGCGGCACCGCGGCGCGACGTGGAGAGCTGCAGCTGGCGGGCGCGCTGACGTGCTACCGGCCGTACCGGTGCGCGGATGGATATGTGACCCTCGGCGCGCTCGAGCCGAAGTTCTGGCAGGCATGGTGCACCGGCGTCGGCCGCGAGGACCTGATCGACCGTGCTTTCGATCCGCCCGGCTCTGACGCCCACAAGGCGGTCTTGGAGATCTTCGCGGCGCGTAGCCGGGAGGATTGGCGCGCGTTCGCCTCCGAGCACGACTGCTGCCTGGAACCTGTCCTGGAGCTCGACGAGGCGCTCGAGTCGGAGCTCGTCGCGGCGCGGGAGATGGTCGTCGAGGTTGCTCAGCCGGGAGCACAGAGGCCGGTCAAGGTGTTGGGAACGCCGGTCAAGCTGAGCCGTACCCCCGCCGATCCCGCTCGCGCACCCGCTCCCGGGCTCGGCGAGCACACCGACCAGGTCCTCGCCGAGACGGGCCTCACGCCCGAGGAGATCGCCGCCCTGCACGAGGCCGGAGCGGTCGCGGGTCCGGCGCTCGCCGGCCAGGTGCGGGGCTCGTTCCTGCGCACATGAGCACCGCTGCCGAGGGCATGCTGAGGATGTCGGAGCTGGCCGAGCGCTCGGGCGTCAGCGCCGGCACGATCAAGCACTACCTGCGCGAGGGGCTGCTCGGCTCCGAGCGGGAGGTCGTGCGCACCTCACGGAACATGGCCTACTACCCAGTCGAGTTCGTCGATCGAATCCAGCTGATCAAGCGCCTGCAGGAGGAGCGGTTCATGCCGCTGCGGGTGATTCGCGACGTGATGGCCGGCGAACCCGAGCGGGTGTCGCGGCTGATCGAGCTCGAGGACCGGATCCTCGAGCGGGCGATCGAAGCCCGCGAGACCGGCCGCGTGTCGCGATCCAGGGTGCGGGAGACCTACGACGTGCCGCACAACGTGCTGGTGCGACTCGAGGAGATCGAGGTTCTGACACCGGGCCCGCGCGGTTACGACGCCGACGACGTGGCGATTATCGAGGCGATCTCCAGGTTCCGTGCCGGCGGCTACGAGGAGGCAATCGGGTTCACCGTCTACGACACCCTGCGCTACCGCGAGGCGCTCGAGCCGCTCGTCCAGGAGGAGGTGCGCGTGCTGCTCGACCGTTTTGCCGGCCGGGTGGACGTCGAGCGGGCGGCCGAGATCATCGCGTCGGGCGCCGAGCCGCTGCGGGAGCTGATCGGGGCGATGCACTCGAAGCTGCTGCTCGCGGCGCTGCGGGACAACCGCAGGCGGCGGGCCTGACCCGCGCGGGCGGCGGGACTGACCCGCAGAGCTTCGCTATTCATCCGCAGACCTCCAAATTTTTTCATGCTCGGCCGTGTTATGGCCGATAACACCGTGGTGCGCCCAGTTCGAACGCTCTCAGTCCTCGCCGTCGCGGCGGCGCTGTCCATCGCGCTGGCCGCACTCGCGTTCGCGGGCCCGGCCGCAGCGAGCGTCAACACCTCACCGGCGCCGAGCGCGAGCGCGCTCAGCGGCGTGTTGTCGCAGACGACCGGCCTGACGCCTTCGCAGGTGAAGACCGAGGCCGTGTGCCCGCCGGCGCCGTCCGGATACGCACGCTGCGCCGCCCAGGCCCTGTTCGTGCGCGCCACCGGAGCGCTGGTCCGCCCGCATCCTGGCGTCCGCACGAAGGCGCTGATCCTGCGCCGTCGAGCGAGGCCGAAAGCGGTCGGTGCGCCACCGCAGAGCGAGCCCGCCGGCACCGCGCCGCAACCCGGAACGCCCGCCTACCTGCAGCAGGCCTACGACCTCTCATATCTGTCCCAGACGCAGGGCGGGCAGGACACGGTCGCGATCATCGACGCCTACGACGATGCCAACGCGGAGTCGGACCTCGCGACCTACCGCTCCCAGAACGGCCTGCCGCCGTGCACGACATCAGACGGCTGCTTCAGCAAGGTCAACGAGTTCGGCCAATCATCGCCGCTTCCGCAAGGCTCTCCTCGGGACGACAACTGGGAGCCCGAGACGTCGGTCGATCTCGATGCCGTCTCAGCGCTGTGCCCCAACTGCCACATCCTGCTCGTCGAAGCCAGCTCCGATCGCGACCCCGATCTGGAGGTGGCCGCGTTCGAAGCTGAGCAATCGGGCGCAAATCAGATCTCGGAGAGCTGGAGCATGACCGCAGGGTCCGCCCCGGGCGGGATCTGGACCTGGGGCGGCGTGCAGGTCGTCGCGGCCACCGGCGATTCGGGCTACGTGGGTTCCGGCGAAGGCGATTATCCGGCGGCACTGCCGGGCGTGACCGCCGCCGGGGGCACCAGCCTGGCGCCGTCGTCGTCGGGCGGTGCCCGAGGGTTCTCCGAATCGGCCTGGTCGGGGGCCGGCTCCGGCTGCGACACATTCGAGTCCCAGCCGGCGTACCAGAGCGGCTTGCGATGCGCGGGACGCGCGTTTGCGGACCTGTCCGCCGACGCGGACCCGGACACGGGCCTGATCATCTACGACTCCGCTGACGGCGGCTGGATGGAGGTCGGCGGCACGAGCCTGGCGACGCCGCTGATCTCGGCCTACTACGCGATCACCGGCCAAAGCGCCACCACGCCCGCATGGGCGTACGGCGACTCGTCGCTTCTGAACGGCATCGTCTCCGGCTCCAACGGCACCTGCCCGCAGCAGATCGAGTTCATCTGCAACGCCGGTCCGGGTTACAACGGACCGACCGGGGTAGGCTCGATCTCGGGCGCGGTCAGCCGGGGCGCACCTGGGATCGGCGGCCCGCCGCTCGCGGGCGCGGACGGCAACACCTATGTCCAGTCGGTCACGACCAGCTCGGCCACTCTCCAAGGGGGGATCTATCCCAACGGGTTGCCGACCACCTACTGGTGGCAGTACGGGCCCACCACCTCGTACGGTCAGACGAGCCCGGCCGAGACCGTCGGCTCGGGCCAGGTTCCGGTGAACGTACAGGACACGATCACGCTCGCCCCCGGCACGCTCTACCACTACCGGCTGGTCGCGGAGAACGCCGACGGCACGATGTACGGCTACGACTACACGCTGACAACGGACGCGGTCCCGACTCCGACGCCGCCCGCTCCGTCGGGCCCATCGGCGCCGCCGGCTCCCACCGCCCCGGCGCCGCCGGTCAACACGACCTCGCCCCCCGTCACGACCTCGCCCCCCGTCACGACCTCGCCCCCGGTCACGACCGCCGGCGGGCAGAGCAAGACCCCGCCGCGGATCATCAGCGCGCCGAAGCTCACCGGGCCGGCCTCCCCGTCCGTCGGGCAGACCGTCAATGTCACCGGCGGCTCATTCGTCGGCGGCACCGAGCTCGTGCAGTTCTGGCGCTGCAGGCCGCACTGCCAGGCCGTTGGTCCGGCAACCACCGCGAGAAGCTACCGCCTGGGCAGCCAGGACGCCGGTGCCTACGTCGTCGCGCTGGTCACGATCAAGGGCGCCGGCGGAACCGCAACAGCATGGGCGCGCGGTGCGGTCGGCCCCGTCCGCTCGCCGCAGGTCGCGATCGCGACCGTCCGCCCGAGCCCCAGGCCGAGCTTGAGCGTGAGGACGACTTCCGCTCGGCTGCTGATCCGATCGCGCTATCTGCGGAGCGCTCGGGGCACCGTCACGGTGACGGTGACGCTGACGCGCGCGCGGGGTAGTCGCGCGTCGATCAGCGCATGGGCATGCGCGACCTCCGGCTCGGGTTTGCCGTCCTGCACCGCACCCCACAACGTCGGCGTACGGCAGCTGACGGTGTCGCTCCGCGCCCCGGCGGCGGACACCGTCCAGCTGATCGCGCTCACAGCCAAATCCCCCCGATAAGGGGCGGCGGCAGACGCGCCGGCCCCGGGGCTTTGACGCCGCCGTGGCATCGCTGATCGGGCCGGGGCGTGGCAGGCCTGACGAGGTCGCGAGCCGGCATCCCTGACCAGGTAGGTATTCTCCACCGGAGACTGACTGACTGGTCAATCGGGAGACACCACCGTGCGCGCAGGCGCGATTCAGCTTAACGCGACCGAGGACATCGATCGTAACCTCGCCACCGCCGACCGCCTCGTGCGCGAGGCCGCGGCGCGCGGTTGCGAGCTCGTCGTGCTGCCCGAGAAGTGGAGTGCGCTCGGCACCGCCAAGCAGCTGTCGGCGGCGGCTGAGCCGCTCGACGGCAGGTGCATCTCGTGGGCGCGGACGATCGCGAGGGAACTCGGCATCGACCTCGTCGCAGGCTCGATCGTGGAGCGCGTCGAGGGGCGCGAAAAGGGCGCCAACACGAGTGTCCACGTCGGCCCGGACGGGGATGTGCGCGCGGTTTACCGCAAGATCCACATGTTCGACGTCGAGGTCGACGGCGTGGTCTACGCGGAGTCCGACGGAGAGGAGCCGGGGGACGAGATCGTGGTCTCGCGGCTCGCCGGTGGCGCCCGGCTCGGAATGAGCATCTGCTACGACCTCCGGTTCCCCGAGCTCTACCGGATCCTCGCGGTGCGCGGGGCGGAGGTGACCGCCGTGCCGAGCGCGTTCACGCTGGCGACGACGCGCGACCACTGGGAAGTCCTCGTCCGGGCACGCGCGATCGAGAACCAGTGCTTCGTCGTGGCGGCCAACCAGATCGGCCATCATCCGGGCGGGCTCCGGTCGGGCGGCCGTTCACTGATCGTCGATCCGTGGGGTCTCGTGCTGGCGAGCGCGCCCGACACCGAGACCGCGATCGTCGCCGACCTGAACCTGGACACTGTCCGAGACGTGAGGCGACGGCTGCCGTCGCTCACCAACCGCCGGCCCGAGGCGTACGACTGGTGACCACCGCGGCGGTCGACAAGCGACGCTTGATTCTCGACGCGGCCGTGCGAGTGTTCGCCCGCCAGGGCTTCCACACGTGCCGTGTGTCCGACATCGCCGACGAGGCCGGGGTCGCGTATGGCCTCGTCTACCACTACTTCGATTCCAAGGACCAGATCCTCGACACGCTGTTCCTGGAGCGGTGGGACATCATGCTCGAGGCGATTGCCGAGGCCGACGCGTCGCGCATCTCCGCCCGGGACAAGCTGTCGACGATCGCGGGGTTCATCGTCGACTCCTATCGCCACGACCCCGACCTGATGAAGGTGATCATCGTCGAGGTCACGCGCGCGGCAAACACGTTCGGTCGCACGCATCTGACGAAGATCCGCGAGGCATATGCCCTGATCGCGGCGATTGTCGCCCGCGCTCAGAGCGAAGGGGCGTTCCGCTCCGAGATCACCCCCGACTTCGCGGCGCAGGCCTTCTACGGCTCGATCGAGCAGGTCCTCACCGGTTGGATCTTCGAGTCCGAACCGGTTGATGAGCAGGAGCTGGTCCGGGCGAAAAGGCTGATCGTTGAGACGATCTGCCGCGGCCTCGAGGTCTAGCGCTTGACCGCCGTTCATATGGGGTATCGCTGATCTCTGATTGAATGGTTCTGCAAATGACCGAAAGTCCACTGGTCAAGCGGCTTCTGTGGTCGGGTCTGCTCGCCGGAATCGGTGCCCTGGCCAGCCTCGCGGCGACACGTGTCGCGGGCGTGATCTGGACGCGCGTCTTTGGCGAAGAGCCACCCGAGTGACCGACCAGCCACAAGCCGCAGGCCAGGGGGAGCAGCCGAGCGTGCCGGCCGCCCCGCCGCCGACCGTACCGGCCACTACGCCACCGGCCGTGGCCGAGACCCGGGTGATGGCGCCGCCGCCCGCCTCGCCGCCACCGAGCACGCCGCCCCCGACCACGCCGCCACTGAGCACGACGCCGCAGAGCACGACGCCGCCGCCCCCGCCGTTGCCCGCGCCCGAACCGCCGCCGCTCCAGCTCGGATCAGACGGCGCCGCCCAGAGCCCCCAGGACCGCCCCGAGGTTGCGATCGGAGCGGCGTTTGCGGGCGGTTTCCTACTAGCGACGATCCTCAAGCGCCTTGCCCGGTAGCGACGGCAAGCCCGATAACATCGCGACCGCCGTCACGGAGGTCTCCGAGCGGATGACGGTGATCGTCCGCGAGGAGCTCGAGCTGTTCAAGGCCGAGATGACGGTGAAGCTGACGGAGATCGGCCGCGGTGCCGCGGCCGTCGCCGCCGGGGCGGTGTTCGGCGTGTTCGCGCTCGTGTTCGTGCTGCTGACGTTGGCGTGGGGGTTGAACTCCGCCTTCGGCAGCATCTGGGAGGGCTTCGCCGTGGTCCTCGTTCTGCTCCTGCTGGCTACGATCGCGGCGTTCCTGTTCGCGCGCAGCAAGCTCAAGGCCTCCCCGACGCCGACGATGACGATCGACGAGGCGAAGAAGATCCGAGCGACGGTGAAGTCCGAGATCGAGCGCTGATGCCGCCCGCCACCCGTAGCCCCGACGAGATCCGCGCTTCGATCGACCAGAACCTCCAGGAGCTCGGAACTTCGCTCGAGAAACTGCGCGTCGAGGTCGTTCGCGCGACCGATTGGCGCGCTCAGCTACGCGCCCACCAGCAGCAGGTGATGGTCGGCGCCGCCGTGACCGGGTTCGTGCTAGGCGGCGGGATCGCCGCGATCGGCGCGCTCACGTTCGGCCGCCGCCGGCGGCGCAGACTCGGCCGGGGCTGATCGCCCCTGCGGGGGCGGCAGTCAGAAATCAAACAACGATGCCCGCCGGAATCGCCCGGCAGCGCCTCGACGCCCTGCCTTCCGCCCCTAGAGCATCGATTTCGGCACGCCCCCGGCGCCCAGCAGCCCGGGCCCAACATGGGTCCCGATCACGGGGCCGATCTCGGCCACGAGCACCGGCGCACAACCCATGATCTCTGCACCCGCGGCCGCCAGCCGCTCCGCTTCCCGCGGTGCCTGGATGTGCTGGACCATCCAGCCATCGGCACCGTCGTCCTTGCAGCGGCGCAGAAGCTCGACCATCCGCTCAAAGGCTCGCCTGGAGGTGCGCACGCGCTCGACCGGGGTGATCTCCCCCTCGACGGTCAGGATCGGCTTGATCTTGAGCGCCGACCCGAGCCACGCCTGCGCGCCGCCGATCCGTCCTCCCCGGCGCAGGTAGTCGAGCGTGTCGATCGCGAACCACAGGTACAGCTGGGCGCGTGCGTCGCGCGCGCGCCGCGCGACCGCCCTCGCGTCCGCCCCCGAGCGCGCGGCGGCCGCGGCGGCCAGGACCACCAGCCCCTGGCCCCCGCAGGCGCTCCGTGAGTCGAGCACGTGCACGAGCTCGGCGCGCGAACCGAGGTGCTCGCGTGCCTGCTCGGCGGAGCGGACCGTGCCGGACATCCCGCCCGCGAGGTGGATCGAGACGATCTCGTTGCCGCCGTCGAGCAGTGGCTCGTAGACCGCGAGGAAATCGCCGATCGAAGGCTGCGAGGTGGTTGGCAGGTCAGTCGCCGTCCGCAGCCGCGCGTAGTACGCGTCGTAGTCGGTCACGTCGCTCTCGCGTTGCGTCTGCCCGTTCCAGTGGACGTACAGGCTGACATCGTGAATGCCGTGCTCGACGACCACATTGGCAGGGAGGTAGTGGCAGGTGTCCGAGACGATCGCGACCGGCATGACCGCGGCACCCTAGCAGCGGCGGATCGGGGCCTCGGCGCAGGTTCTCCCGCCGCGTGCGGCGGCGCCCGTACACTCTGCGCGCTGAATTGGCAGTAACGCTAGTTACCGGCGCGACCGGGTTCATCGGCTCGCAAGTTGTCCGGCTCCTCTTGCAACGGGGCGACCAGGTGCGCGCGACCGTGAGGACCGACGCGTCCGCGCGCAAGCTCGACGACCAGGCCGTGGAGGTGATTCGGGCCGACATCCTCGACCGGCGATCGGTCCGGCGAGCGCTCAGCGGGGTCGAACAACTGTTTCACCTCGCGGGCACGACGAGCCTCGTGCTCGCGCGTGAGGAGGTGTTCGCGGTCAACGTCGAGGGGACCAGGATCGTGCTCGAGGAGGCTCTCCGTGCGGGCGTCGAGCAGGCCGTGTACACGTCGTCGGTCGCCGCCGTGGGCCCGGCACCCGCGGGTCGCACCACGGACGAGTCGAACATCTGGGACGCGGGCCGGTACGCGATTCCGTTCGTGGATTCAAAGCACGAGGCCGAGGTGGTGGCGTTGCGTCTGGTCGCGCGGGGACTGCCGCTGGTGATCGTCAATCCCACCCTCGTGCTGGGCGCCGGGGATCCCGGGAGGTCGTCGACCGCGTTCGTGCGGAGGTTCATGCGCCGCCAGATTCCGGCCTACGTTGACGGCAGGTTGAACATCGTCGGTGTCGAGGACGTGGCCCGTGGGCATCTGCTCGCGGGTGAGCGCGGGCGGGTCGGCGAGCGTTACATCCTCGGCAACCGCAACTTCACGATCGAGCGCCTGTTCGCCGATCTCAGCCGCCTGTCCGGGGTCGATCCGCCGCCGATCAAGTTGCCGCTTGGGCTGGCGCTGGCGCTCGCGGGCGCGGCCCAGCACGTGGCGGGGCTGCGCGGGATGCCGACGCCGGTCGAGGTCCGCGCCTCGGCGCTGAACTGGGCGTTCGTGAACAACAAGGCCAAGCGCGAGCTCGGGTGGACGACGTCGCCGCACGAGGACTGCCTCGAGGCGACGATCGACTACTACCGCGGGCAGCACGGCGCCCGGCTGGCGCCAGTGGGGACGCGCCAGCCATTGCCGCTGCGGGCCGCCGCCGCGATCCTCCGGCGTGTGGGACTGAATCGCTGGTGAGCGCGCGCCGCGTATCGTCTCCGGAATGGCGATGCTGTACCGCTGCACGACCCCGGGCAACTGGCTGTGCCCGTGCGGGAAGGTCGCGCGCGCACTGAAGCGCGAGCGGATCCCGTTCGAGCAGGTGGCGGTGCCGCAGCGGCGCTCGCGGCGCCCCGAGGTCGAGGCGCTCACCGATCAGCGCCGCGTGCCGGTGCTGGTGATCGACGGCGAGGCGATCTTCGACTCGCGCAGGATCGTCGAGTACCTCGAGTTCCGGCGCTCACTGCGCTAGGCCCGGGGGTTGACCACCCACTTCTTCGCGGGCCCGGCGGATGGCGCCGCCAGCGCCTCGGGCAGCTGCTCGAGCGAGATCGTCGCGCCCAGCAGCCGCTCCCACTCGAGCTCGCCGGCGGCCAGCGCCGCGAGCGCGCGGTCGATCTCGGCCGGCGAATGGTGAAACGAGCCGCGGAGGTCGAGCTCGTCGTAGTGGATCGGGGCGGTTTCGAACGACACCTCGCTCCCGCGGGGACAGCCGCCGACCAGCACCAGCACGCCGCCCGGAGCGGTCGCCGCGAGCGCCGCGCACCACGCCTCGGGCCGGCCGACCGCCTCGAACACGAGCGCGTGGCGACCCAGCCCCTCGACCCCGTTGGCGCCGAGCTCGCTCGCTTGCGTGCGCCGCTCGGAATGATGGTCGGCGACCGTCACCTCGCGACCCTCGGCCGCCAGCAGCGAAGCCAGCATCAGCCCGATCGACCCGCCGCCGACGATCCCGACGTTGTCGGCGTCGGTTCCCCGTGAGACCGCGTGGACCGCAGCCGCCAGCGGCTCCGCCATCGCCGAGGCCGCCGCCGGCAGGCCCGCGGGGATCGGGTGCAGCGCCTGCAGCGGGGCCGCGATCCGCTCCGCGAAGCCGCCGAGCACCCAGCGCGGGCGGCGGCAGATCTGGTCGCGGCCCGCGCGGCACTGGGCACAGCTCCCGCATGCGACCGAGTCCGACACGAACACGGGCTCGCCGGTGTCGACCCGCACACCCGCGGTCTCGTGCCCGAACGCACACGGATACGGGGGCAGCACCCGGTGGCCGTAGCGCCACATCTTCACGTCCGTGCCGCAGGTCGTTGCCGCGTGGACCTCGACCAACACCTCGCCGTCGGGCTCGTCCACTTCCTGCACTCGAAGGTCCCGCGGTCCGTAGAGAAGCGCGGCCCTCAAGGCGCCACCACGACCTTCAGCGCCGCGTGCCGTCGCTGGAGGTCGAGCGCCGTGCCGGTCTGCTCCAGCGGCAGGCGATGCGAGACGAGCGGCGCCGGATCGATCGATCCGCCCGTGATCAGTTCCGCCGCGCCGCGCATGTCGGCAGGGCCGGCCGAGTAGCTGGCGGTGACCGTCAGTTCGCGCAGGAACAGCGCCGTGCCATCGAATTGGGGCGGATCGTACGGCGCCGGTGGTGCATACATGCAGAGCTTGCCGCCCGGCGCGAGCGACTGCACCGCCGCCGCGATCGCGTCGGGCTTCGGGGTGCACACGATCGCCACATCGACAGGTTCGTCGCCGTGTCGCTCCGCGCCCATTGCCTCGGCCAGCGCCAGCCGTTCCGGGAGGGGCTCCTGGACCCAGACCGCTTCGATCGCCCGCGTGCGGGCGGCGCCGATCTGGAGCAGGCCGTTGACGCCCGCTCCGACCACCAGCAGGCTGTCCCCCGGCCGCAGCCCGACCCGGTTCTGCGCACGCAGCACGCACGCCAGCGGCTCGATGAACGTCGCCGTGACCGGATCGAGTCCGTCCGGCAGGACCAGCAACTCGTCGACGAGCTCAGCCGGCACGCGCACCTGTTCGGCGAACCCGCCGGGGTCGAGCCGGGTTGCGCGAAACCGCTCGCACATCGTCTCGTGCCCCCGCCGGCAGCGCCGGCATTCCCCACACGGCGTGTGATGATGGATCGCGACGTGATCGCCAACCGACACCGACGTGACCTGATCGCCGACCGCGCGCACGACCCCCGCCAGCTCGTGTCCGAGCACGGCCGGCAGACGGGGAGCGATGTACCAGTCGGTCACATCCGAGGCGCAGACGCCACACGCGAGCACGTCGCAGACGACATCGCCGGGATCGGGCGTCGGATCCGCCACCAGCTCGATCCGGACGTCGTCGAGCCCGAACGCCTTCGCGACCCTCATCCGGTGCGCGAACCGCGTTGCACCGGAGCGCGTGAGTCGCCCCCGACGATCCCGCGCTCGGTGACCAGAGCGCTCACCAAGGCCGCCGGCGTGACGTCGAAGGCCGGGTTGCGGCAGCTCGTGCCCGCCACCGTGAACGACTGGCCGGCGGCGCCGCGGACCTCGTCGGGGTCGCGGTCCTCGATCGCGATCCTGCTGCCGTCCGCGCAGTCGGGATCGATCGTCGAGGTGGGCCCGGCGACGACGAACGGGATCCCCGCCGCCCGTGCGGCCAGCGCGAGTCCGTATGTTCCGACCTTGTTGGCGACGTCGCCGTTGGCGGCGACGCGATCACATCCGACGATCACCGCGTCGACCGCGCCGCCGGCGATCAGTCCCGCGGCGGCGGAGTCGACGATCAGCTCGTGCGGAATCCCTAGCCGGGCGAGCTCGTAGACCGTCAGCCGGGCGCCCTGCAGGAGCGGCCGCGACTCGGTCGCGATCACGCCCTCGAGCCGGCCGCGCTCCCATAGCTCGGCGACCACGGCCAGCGCCGTGCCGCGCCCCGGCGCCGCGAGCGCGCCGGTGTTGCAGTGGGTCATGATCCGGCGCACGTCGGCCAGCAGATCGGCGCCGTGCCTCGCGATCGCATCGCTCGCCTGCTCCTCGGCGCGGTGGATCGCCCGCGCCTCGGCGAGCGCGGCCGCCGCGATCTGATCGCGCTTGGCCCCGCCGGCCGCGGCGCGGACCCGCGCCACCGCCCACGACAGGTTGACGGCCGTCGGGCGGGCGCTCACGAGCTCCTCGCAGGCTCGCTCGAGAGCCCGCGGCGTGGGCTGATGCAGGAGCTCGAGCACGACCCCGTAAGCGGCGGCGACACCGATCAGCGGCGCGCCGCGAATCGACAGCCTGCGGATTGCGTCCGCGACCTCGCTGGCGCTGCGCAGCGCCAGCTCGCGCTCGTGGAACGGGAGCGCCGTCTGGTCCAGTACCCAGAGGGTGTCCCGGTCGAAGCGCACCGCCACCACCGGGCCTGTCCGCGGCGGCTCGGTCGTGGTCAATTGGTCAGCTACAGCCGGTTCTCGATCGAGAGCGGCGCCGCGTCGACCGGAGCAGCCTCCGACGCCGGCGCCTCGACGGCCTCGGCCTCGATTCCGAGCACGCTCTGGAGCTCGCCCGACTCGTACATCTCGGTGACGATGTCGCACCCGCCGACGAGCTCGCCGTCGACGAACAGCTGCGGGATCGTGGGCCAGTTCGACAGCGCCGAGAGCTCCTGACGGATCCGCGGGTCGGGCAGGATGTTGACGGCCGCGAACGGCTGCTCCAGCGACTGCAGGATCGCGACGGTGCGGGCCGAGAAGCCGCACGCCGGCGCGTCGGGGGTGCCCTTCATGAAGAGGATCACCGGGTTCTCGCCGATCGCGCTCTGAAGCGCGTCGCGCATGGGGTTCTCGGACATTGTCAGTCTCCCGGGTTGGTCTGGATGGACAGGGCATGGATGCGGTCGCCGAGCTCGGCACCGAACACGTCATGGACGAGACGATGCTGGGCGATGCGGCTGAGCCCGCGGAACGCCGCCGCGCTCACGACCGCGTTGAAGTGGTGCCCGTCACCGGTCACGGATGCGGTCGCTCCCGGAATCCCGGCCTCGATCCGGGCCTTGAGCTCCTCAGTTGTCGCGGACGCGGAACTTGCGGACATGTAATCAAGAGTAGCGAGCCCCTGCCGCTATACTGAATGAAGCATGATTACTCTCACTGACAATGGCGCCGAGAAGGTACGTGAGTTTCTGGGCGCGCAGGCAGCGGCGGCGGAGACGGCCGGATTGCGGGTCGGGGTACGCGGCGGCGGCTGTTCCGGGTTCCAGTATGCGCTCGCGTTCGACGAGCAGCGCGACGGCGACACCGTGTTCGAGGACAAGGGGATCCGGTTGCTGGTCGACCGTCCGAGCCTGCCGTACGTGAAGGGCTCCGTGATCGATTTCGTCGACGGCCTCCAAGGTGCCGGTTTCAAGGTCGACAACCCGAACGTGGTCGCGGCCTGCGGCTGCGGCTCATCGTTTCGGGTCGCCGAAGAAGAAGAAGTCTCGGCGGTCTGAGCCGTCGGCGGCCCCTCGCCCAGGGTGGGGTTGGTCTTCGATGGCTGCTGCCCTTAGGATGATTCATCCATTCATGCGCAGTGCGCCGATGGAGCCGAAGCGCGGCAGCCCCGAGGTGCGCCCAACTTGAATCGGAACGGAGCAAGCGATGGAATCTCACGAGGCTCTGGAGCGCTTCGAGAAGGTTGTCGAGGGTCACGAGGAATCCCACGGTGAGGGTGGGAACCTGGCTCGGAATGCGGCGCTCGTGGTCGCCGTGTTCGCGGCCTTCCTCGCGATCGCGACGTTTCTGGGCAACGAGGCCGCGACCGAGGTGGTCACCGGCGAGACCAAGGGTGCCGATACCCAGGCCCAGTTTGACGCCAACGACGTCAAGACGATCGTCGCGAGTTCCGACGCGGTGCTGCTCCGGGTCGTCGGCAGCGGCAATCCGAAGGAAGCCACCGCGGTTGCGAAGGCGGAAGAGCTCGAGAGCCGGTTGCAAACCGAGCTGACGCCGACCGACCGTCGGTTGTCGAGCGAGATCAACGCCGACGACACCGACCGCACGCGAGCGAACCACCGCCATCTGCTCTTTGCCCTGGCCGAGGTCGGCCTCCAGGTCGGGATCGTCCTGGCCGGCATCTCGATCCTGGCCCGCCGCGAGTGGTTACTTGCCGGCGGTGCTGCGCTGGGCGTGGCAGGGATTGGATTCCTGATCGCAGGGCTCGTGTACTGACGGGCCGCCGGCGGGCACTGGGGCCGGCGTCGCGACGCCTACGGCTGGCCCGCGACCGCGCCCGGCACCCCGGTGTTGGTCGAGTACTTCGGCTGGAGCTTGACCTCCGGGCGGATCTCGTGCACGGCCTGGGCGACGGCGACCGCGGACTCGGCGAACCCGGTCGCGATCAGCTTCAGCTTCCCGTCGAAGGTCGTGATGTCGCCGCACGCCCAGACCTGATCGAGCGACGTCTTCATCACCTGGTCGACCACGATCGCGCCGTGGGAGATCTCGAATCCCCAGTCCTTCAGCGGGCCGAGCGCGGTCTTGAAGCCGAGCTGGAGGAGGATCGCGTCAACCTTGACCTCGAGCTCGTGCTCCTCCTGCTCGGAGTGGAACAGCCGTACCCCCTCGACGGTGCCGTCGCCGTACACCTCCTTGATCTGGAACGGCACGTGCAGCATCACATCGCCGCGATCGGCCGCCTCGAGCACCTGGCCGACGGTCAGCTCGTGGGCGCGGAAGCCCTCGCGCCGGTGCACGAGGCTGAGCTCGCTCGCCGTGTCGAGCAGGTTGACCACCCAGTCGCAGGCGGAATCGCCGCCGCCGACGATCATCACCCGCTTGCCCTCGAAGACCGACTTCTCACCGACGATGTAATGCGCCCCGCGCCCCTCCCAGGGCGTCATGTCGTAACCGGGCAGCTTCTTCGGCTCGAACGCGCCGTGGCCGCCGGCGACGATCACGGTCCGCGAGCGCAATTCGCCGCGGTCGGTGTGGAGCACGACGAGGTCGTCCTCCCAGGAGATCCGTTCGGCGGTCGTGTTCAGGTGCACGGGCACCCCGAACTGCTCCAGCGACTGACGCCGCAGCATCTCGACGAGATCCTTAGCCAGCACCTTCGGATGGCCGGGGACGTCGAAGATCCACTTCTCCGGATACAGCGTCGTCAGCTGGCCGCCGAGCTCCGGCAGCGAGTCGATCACGCGGCTGGTGGCCTCCCGCATCCCGGCCCAGAACGCGGTGCACATGCCGACCGGACCGGCGCCGATCACGGTCACATCGCGAACCTCGTCGAAGTCGTGCGCGAGCGTCTTGGGGTCGACGCTCATCCCGTCTCGCTGAGCGTCAGCGCCGCCCCGTCGAGCGCTCCGAGCGCACGCTCGACCGAGCAGGAGATGCAGGTGAACGTGGGGGTGTCGCGCAGCGTGTACGAGCTCGACTCGGTGGTCCGCAGCCGCTGCACGAGGTCGAGGAAATCGGCCGGGTTGTCGGTCTCGAAGGCGACCACGAACTCCTGGTCGTCGAGCCCGAACGAGTAGCTCGTGTTGAGGTCGACGGACGGGTATTCGCGTCCCACCCGGATGTGGTCCTGCATGATCCGCCAGCGCTCGTCCGGCGGCAGCGAATACCACGCGCGGGTCTTCACGAACGGGTACACGAACAGGTACTTCCCATGTGCGGGTCGAACCTCTAGGCGAGACTCATCCGAATACTCCGAGGGTTTGGTCATCGCCAGATACGAGTACGGGAGCGTACACCACTTCATCAAGCCGCTCTGCGCCAGGACCACGTGGAACTCGTGGATCCGCTCGAGGTTCTGGGCCTGGCTCAGCAGCAGCAGCTCGGCGTCGCCGCGTGTGCCGACCAGTGAGAACGAGCGCAGCAGATGGCCGTCCGCGAAGTCCTCGCAGGCGGCAATGAACTCGCGCTTGTCGAGGGCTCGGCGGTCGTCATCGAGGCGCCGCCAGGCGGGGTCGACCTTCAAGAACGTGTACTTGACGAAGTGGCGGACGGGCACGCCGGTGATGATACGTACCCGAAACCAGGCGGCTCCGGCGGGTTAGGCATTAACATGAACGCAATGCGCATTGCGCTCGTATCGCCGTACTCGTGGTCATATCCCGGAGGCGTTACCAGACATATCGAGGCGCTCGCCGAGGAGTTCCTCGCCGGCGGGCACGATGTCCGTGCGCTCGCTCCGTTCGATCCGCCGGATCGGTTTGCGAGCGTGGCCCATCGGGGCGCGCGGCCGCAGGCGATCGAGGCGCCGGACTATCTCGTCCCGCTCGGGCGCACCGTCGGGTTCAAGGCCAACGGTGCGGTCTCGAACCTGTCGATCACCCCTTACGGCGTCTCGACCCTGCACAAGGAGCTTCGAACGGGACGCTACGACGTGGTCCACATCCACGAGCCGGTGGCGCCGCTGATGTCATGGCTGGCGACCGATTGGACGCGGTTGCCGCTGGTCGGCACGTTCCACACCTACAACGACAACTGGGTCTCGAACGGGATCGCGAACCTGCTCGGCGCGCGCCGCGTGATGAACCACCTGCACGTGCGGATCGCGGTGTCGGAGGCGGCGCTGTGGACGGGCCGGCGATTCTTCGGCGGCCACTACCGCCTGATTCCCAACGGCGTCCACGTCGACTCCGAGCGCGCCCTGCTGACCGCCGCCCGGCCGTCTTCGGATGTGCTCAGGATCGTGTTCGTCGGCCAGGCGGTGGAGCGAAAGGGCCTACCGCTGCTGCTGCGGGCGTTCGAGGCCCTGCGCGAGCACATCCCCACCGAGCTGACCGTGATCGGCCCCACCGACGAGGAGCTCGGTCCGATGCTGCTCGACGCCCAGGGCGTGCACGCGCTGGGGAAGGTCGACGAGGAGACCAAGCGCCGGGAGCTCGAACGCGCCGACGTGCTGTGCGCCCCGTCGCTGCGGGGCGAGAGCTTTGGCATGGTCCTGACGGAGGCGTTCGCGGCCGGCACTCCGGTGGTCGCGTCCGACATCGCCGGCTATCGCGATGTCGTCCGCGACAGGGTCGACGGCGTGCTGGTGCCGCGCGGCGACGCGCAGGCGCTCGCCGAGACGCTGCGCGATCTGTACGACGAGCCCGAGCGCCGCACCGAGATGGCGCGCGCCGCGGCCGCCAACGTCGAGCGGTTCGCCTGGCCGCGGGTCGCCGAGCAGGTGATGAACGCCTACGCGGATGCGATCGCGACGCCGGCGCCGGTCGGCGCCTGGCAGCAAGCCGCGGTGCGGGTTGGGGTCCGTCCGGCAGATCTGAAGCCGCGCGTGCCGGCGCGGAGGCTGCCGACGCTCGAGCCGAAGACGCCCGCGAGCCGCAACCCGGCGCTTGCGCTGGTGCGGCGCGTGGCGCTGGTCGCGGTCTCGTTCGTCGGCGCGTTCCTGGCCTATCTCGCGCTTCAGAAGATCGGCGTCGGCAACATCGCCAACGCGCTGATCAACTCGAGCCCCTCGTTCGTGCTGCTGGGGCTGGGAATCATGTGCAGCGCGATGGTGATGCGCGCGTTCTCGTGGCACGCGATCCTGCAAGCGGCGTTGCCGCGAGCACGGGTCCGGCTTGCCGACGCCATGCAGGGCACGATGATCGGCGTGCTGATGTCCTCGACGCTGCCGGCGCGGTTGGGCGAACCGTCGCGTGCGCTGGTGGTCGCGCGCCGCACCGGCAGGCCACGCGAGAACCTCCCGGTCGTGCTCGGGACACTGGTCTCGCAGACGCTGCTGAACCTCGTGGCGCTCGCGATCCTTGGCGCGATCATGTTCTCATCAGCCGACATCTTCAGCGGTCATCAGCAGGCGCTGCTGTTCGCGGCGATCGCGCCCGCTGTGCTGCTGATCATCGTGCTGCTCTCGCCGGTCATCCTTCGCCACGGCGTACCGGACACGCGGTTCTCTCGGCTGCACGCGGTGGTCGCGCAGATCCGCGGCGCGCTGGCCCGCGTCCGTGCCGGTCTAATGGTCTTCCGCCGGCCGCGGCTGGGTGCAATCGCGACCGTGGCGCAGCTGTCGGCTTGGGCCCTGCAGATGCTCTCGTGCTACGTGCTGCTGATCGCGCTCGGTCTCAGCCATCAAGCGGGAATCGCGGCTGCGGCGGCGGTCCTGTTCGCGGTCAACATCACCGCGGTGCTGCCCGCGACGCCCGCCAACCTCGGCGTCTTCCAGGCCGCCTGTGTGGCCGTGCTGCACACCGGATGGCACGTCGGGTACGGGGCGGGGGTGGCGTACGGTGTGATCCTGCAGGCGGTCGAGGTCACGACCGCGATCATCATGGGAATGCCCGCGTTGCTGAAGGAGGGAATGTCGTGGCGCGAGGTGAGGCTGCGGGCAATGCACGCGGCGCCGGTGAAGCTTCCGGCCCGCCCGGCCCGACCGTCGCGCCCGCGGCGGACCGGCGAGGCGGTCAAGGTCGAGAGCTGAGCTCTCGACCGGCGCTTTGGTCCTCACGACCCCGCGCGGCCGGTAGGGTCTCTCGACAATGAGCAGCGATTCCGGTTCCTCGAGTCCATCCGAGCAACTCGACCAGCTCGTCGATGAGCTGGCCGAGCGGGTCGAGGCGCGGCCCGAGCGATGCCTCGATCTGTCCGAGGTGAGCGAGCTGGTGCAGGAGCTCGACCTCGGCGAGGACACGGCCCAGACGCTGGCGGAGCTGCTCGAGGAGCGCGGACTCGAGGTCCGAGACGACTGCGGTCGCATGAAGGTGGAGCAGACGCGCTACATCAACGGCGACCTGGCCGAACGGACCACGGACGCGCTGTCGCTGTTCCTCCAGGAGGCCGGCCGCCATGCGTTGCTGACGCGCGACGAGGAGGTCGAGCTCGCGAAGCGGATCGAGCGCGGCGACCTCGCCGCCAAGCAGCGGATGGTCAACTCGAACCTGAGGCTCGTGATCTCGATCGCGCGCAAGTACCAGGGTCTCGACATGCCGCTCCTGGACCTGATTCAGGAGGGCATCCTCGGGCTGATGCGGGCGACCGAGAAGTTCGACTACCGCAGAGGATTCAAGTTCTCCACCTACGCGACGTTCTGGATCCGGGAGGCGATCCAGCGCGCGATCGCCAACCGCGCCCGCACGATCCGGATCCCGGTCCACATCGGTCAACGCGAGCGCAAGATCGGACGCGCGCAGCGGGAGTTCGCGGCGCGCCTCGGGCGCGAACCGACCGACGCCGAGCTCGCGGACGAGTCCGGGCTGGACGTGCGCGAGATCAGCGAGGCGCGCGAGGCAGCGAGGGTCGTGACAAGCCTCGACCGGCCGGTCGGCGAGGAGGAGGACACGACGTTCGGCTCGCTGCTGCCCAGCGCCGAACGCGGGCCCGAGGAGGAGGTCGACATCGTGCTGCGCCAGGACGCGCTGCGCGACGCGCTCGACCGGCTCCCCGAGCCCGAGCGCGAGGTCGTGAAGCTGCGCTACGGGATCGACGGCGATGACCCGACGCCGCTCAGCGAGGCCGGCCGGCGGCTCGGGATCTCGCCCGACCGCGTCCGGCAGCTCGAGCGCCGGGCGCTGGCGGAGCTGGCCGAGAGCCGCGAGCTCGACGCGCTGCGACCGGCGGCGTGAGCCTCAGCCCCGGTCGCGTGCCCGTGCCGCTGCCGGCGTTCTGGTGCCGGTGACGATCGCGGGGCGGTGAAACGCCCGCAGCCCCTCGACCACCGCCGTCAGCTCCATCCGGTTGTTCGTGGTGTGCGGCTCGGAGCCCGACAGCTCGAGCTGCTTCACCCCCGGGTCGGTCAGGATCGCCGCCCATCCGCCGGGGCCAGGATTGCCCGCGCATGCCCCGTCGGTCCACAGCTCCACGTGGACGAGCTTGCTCGTCCGCGGGGGCTCAGGGGCGCTCATGCGCGCTCGAGTCTATTTCAGTAGAGGGGCGGTAATCGGGTGGGGCCGCGCCTACGGCGCGGCATCCCTGGGGCCGTCCGGCCCCATCCGGACATCACCGCTGCGAGTCGTCCGGGACGCCGTCGCGCAGCTCCGCCAGCCACACCGCGGCGGTGCTGTCGCTGGGCGCCCGCCAGTCGCCCCGCGGCGACAGGGACCCCCCGGAGCCGACCTTCGGCGCGTTCGGGACCGCCGAGCGCTTGAACTGGCTGGTCTGGAAGAAGCGCTGGAGAAACACCCCGAGCCAGTGCTTGACCTCGGCCAGCGAGTACTGGTTGCGGCCATCCTGCGGGATCAGGTCGGGCCACGTTCCGGCGTCCCGATCATGCCAGGCGTGGTGGGCGAGGTAGGCGACCTTGCGTGGTCCGTAGCCGAACCTGACGACGTAGTAGAGGAAGAAGTCCTGGAGCTCGTAGGGCCCGACGATCGTCTCCGAGTGCTGGCCGGGGACGTTCGCGTCCGGGTCGTCGTGCGGGATCAGCTCGGGCGAGATCTCGGTGGCGAGTACCGAGGCGAGCACCGCGTTGGCCGCGTCGCTGAACTGCCCGGTATCGATCGCCCAGCGGATCAGGAACTGGATCAGGGTCTTGGGGACCGAGGCGTTGACGTTGTAGTGCGACATCTGGTCGCCGACGCCGTACGTGCTCCAGCCGAGCGCCAGCTCCGATAGGTCCCCGGTGCCGATCACCAACGCCCCGTGGTAGTTCGCGAGCCGGAACAGGTGCGAGGTGCGCTCTCCCGCCTGCACGTTCTCGTAGGTGATGTCGTAGTCGGGTTCGCCGTCGGCGGCGGGGTGGCCGAGGTCCCGGAGCATCTGCGTTGCGGACGGGCGGATGTCGATCTCGCCGGCGGAGACGCCGAGCGCCTTCATCAGGCGGCGCGCGTTGTCGAGCGTGTGGCGGCTCGTCGCGAAACCGGGCATCGTGTACGCCAGGACGTTGTCCCGCGGTAGCCCGAGCCGGTCGAGAGCGCGGGCGGCGACGATCAGGGCGTGGGTCGAGTCGAGCCCGCCGGAGACGCCGATCACGACCTTCTCGATTCCGGTCGCGCGCAGACGGGTCTCGAGTCCGCGCACCTGGATGTTGTAGACCTCTTCGCAGCGCTCGCTGCGGGTGACGGGATTCGAGGGCACGTACGGGAACCGTTCGACGCGGCGCTCGAGCTCCACCTGGCGGTCGCCGAGGCCGAGCTCGAACTCGATCCGGCGCATGCGGGTCAGACGCCGGCGGTGGTCGTGGATCGAGTCGCCGTAGCTGCTGGTGCTGGCGCGATCGGACAGGATCCGGTCGAGGTCGAGGTCGGCGAGGACGAGCTGCTCGCCCGCCGCGAACCGCTCCGCCTCTGCCATCAGGTCGCCGTTCTCGTGGATCATCGCCTCGCCATCCCAGGCGAGATCGGTGGTCGACTCCCCGAGCCCGGCCGCCGTGTAGATGTACCCGGCGATCGCACGCGCCGACTGCGACGCTGACAGCAGGCGCCGGTAGTCGGCCTTGCCGACGGTGATGTTGCTGGCCGACAGGTTGGCGAGCACCGTCGCGCCGGCGAGCGCCCCGTACGTGCTCGGTGGGATCGGCACCCACACGTCCTCGCAGATCTCGACGTGCGCGACCAGCGCCGGCAGGTCGACCGCCGCGAACTGCAGATCGGGTCCGAACGGCACCGTCTCGCCGAGCAGCTCGATCGAGTCGCCGATCACGTCGCGCGCGGCGCGGAACTGGCGTTTCTCGTAGAACTCGCGGTATTCCGGCAGGTAGCTCTTCGGCACCACCCCGAGCAGCCGCCCGCGATGGATCACGACCGCGGTGTTGAACAGTCCGTGCTCGGCCTGCAGCGGGGCGCCGACGACCAGCAGCGGCGCCACCGAGGCGCTCTCGGCCCGCAGCAGCGAGAGCGCCTCCAGCACCGCGCGCAGCAGCGCCTCCTGGTGAAACAGATCCTCGTTCGTGTACGCGGACAGGCCGAGCTCGGGGCACACGACGATCGCCGCGCCGGCGTCGGACGCCCTCCGGGCGAGCGCGAGCGTGCGGGCCGCGTTGAACGCCGGGTCGGCAACGCGGACATGCGGCACGCCGGCAGCGACGCGCACGAACCCGTGGCTGTAAAGCGAGTCAAACGGCCCGCTGGCGGGGCCGTGCACGATGGCCATGGAGAAATCCTATGAAGGTTCTAGGCCTGAGCCATTGCCGGCTCATCGTTCTCCGAGCCGGTGTCGACGGGATCCTGGCCGGGGTCCGCGTCGCTGAGCGGCGCCAGCCTGGTCGGATCTTTGTCGGTGCCCGCGATCACCTCGTCCGCCGCCTGGCGCTCGTTCTTCGGCAGGAACCCGGACTTCATCCCGAAGTACACCGCCTGCGGGTGGTGGGCGACGATCGCCAACGTCGACTGCTCAGGCTCGACCGCGTAGCCGCCGCTGAGCCGCAGTCCGATCGAGTCCGCGTCCAGCAGCCGGAAGACCTTCTCGTGCTCGGACTGGTCGGGGCAGGCCGGATAACCCCACGAGTAGCGACGCCCCTGAGCCGGCCCGATTCCGAGCTCGGCGCGGACCGTCGCGTGCAGCCACTCGGCCATCCCCTCGGCGGTCTGCACTCCGAGGCCGTGAACGAACAGTTGCTCGGCAAACTCCCCGTCGGCCTCCAGGCGGGCCATCAGCTCGGTCACCTCCTCGCCGGCGGTGACCGCCTGGATCGCGACCAGGTCGGTCTCGCCGTCGGCCAGTGGCCGGTAGAAGTCGGCCAGGCAGATCCGGTCGTGGCGCGGCTGGCGCGGGAACACGAGCCGCTCCAGCTCGGTCTCGCCGGGCGCCGCCGGGTCCCAGATGATCAGCTCGTTGCCGTCGGAGTTGCACGGGAAGTAGCCGAGCAGCGCCCGCGGATGCAGATAGGTCTGCTCACGCCACATCCGCTCGAGCCGCGGCTGGAAATCGTCCCGCACGAGCTGCGTCCACTGCTCGCCCTTGACGCCGCGGCCGCCCCAGTGAAGCTTGAACAGCACGTGCGTGTCGAGGTGGCGGTAGACCTGGTCGAGATCGACATCGATCTCCCTCACGCCCCAGGACGGCGGCACCGGGACGGGCGCCGCATCCGAGACGGGGCTGCGGACCGAGGCGTCGGTCGTGGGCGGAGCGTCGTCCGGCGCCGCGTCGGGCTGCTCGCGCAGCCGCCTGGCGGCGTCTCGCGTCTTGCTCAGCAGCGCATCGCGCGCCTGCGCATCGATCAGCTGATCCATCTTCGCGAGCCCCTCGAACGCGTCCTTGCAATAGAACACGCCCGGCACGTAGACCTCGTCGGACTCGGTTCCGTTCGGGTACAGGATCCGCAGACCGAAGTTGCGGTTGATCGCGGCGCCGCCGACGAGCACCGGGAACTTCAGGCCCTGGGCGTGGAGCTCCTGGACACAGGCCGGCATCTGCTTCGAGGTCGAGACGAGCAGCGCGCTCAGCCCGATCGCGGTCGCGTCGTGCTCGACGGCGGCGTCGATGATCCTTCCGATCGGGACCTGCTTGCCGAGGTCGATCACCGTGTACCCGTTGTTGGTCAGGATCGTGTTGACGAGCGACTTGCCGATGTCGTGGACGTCGCCGAACACGGTCGCGATCACGACGGTTCCCTTGGTGTAGCCCTCGATCTTGTCCAGATACCGCTCCAGCTGAGCAACGGCGCGCTTCATCACCTCCGCCGACTGGAGCACGAACGGGAGGATCAGCTCGCCGGCGCCGAACTTGTCGCCGACCTCCTTCATCGCCGGTAACAGCACTTGGTTGAGCGTCGGCACCGCGCCGATCTTCTCGACGCTGCGGTCGATCCACTCCTCGACCCCTTCCTTGCGGCGCCGCAGGATGTGGAAGTGCAGCGCCTGCTCGGGCTCCATGCCCTCGGTCGGATCGACCTTGTCCGCGCCGTCCTCCGCGGCCGGTCCCTTGGCTTCGAAGTGGGCGATGAAGCGCTCCAGCGCGTCGGCGCGGCGGTTGAACACGAGGTCGTCGGCGAGCTCGCGCTCGGCGTCCGGGATCTCCGCGTAGGGCGTGATGTGGTTGGGGTTGACCATCGCGAGGTCGAGGCCGGCCTCGACGCAGTGGTGCAGGAAGACGCTGTTGAGAACGCTTCTTGCCGGCAGGCCGACGCCGAAGCTGACGTTCGACACGCCGAGCGAGGTCTTGACATCGGCGATCTCGGCCTTGATCCGCCGGATCCCGTCGATCGTCTCGACCGCGGACGGCTTCCACTCCTCGTCGCCGGTCGTGAGCGTGAACGTCAGGCAGTCGAAGATCAGCGCCGCCGGCTCGAGTCCGTGCTCGTCGCACGCGAGCTGCTTGATCCGCTTGGCGATCTCGAGCTTGCGTGCGCCGGTCTTCGCCATCCCGACCTCGTCGATCGTCAGCGCGATCAGCGCCGCGCCGTGCTGCTTCGCCAGCGGCGCCACCCGGTCGAGCTTGTCGCGCCCGGCCTCGAGGTTGACCGAGTTCACGATCGCGCGGCCCGGGATCTGCTGGAGCGCGGTCTCGATCACGTCGGGCTCGGTCGAGTCGACCTGGATCGGCGCCGGCTGGGTGAGGCTGATCCGCTTGACCACCTGACGCATCTGCTCGCCCTCGTCCTGGCGTTCGGTCAGGGCCACGCACACGTCGAGCAGGTGCGCGCCGCCGCTCACCTGGTCCTCGGCGATCGTCAACACGCCGTCGTAGTCGTCCGCGAGCAGCAGCTCCTTGGCCTTGCGCGATCCCTGCGAGTTGACCCGCTCGCCGACGAGCGTCGGCCGGGGGTCCTGGACGAGAGGGGTGGCGGCGATCATGCTCGACAGATGGGTTGGGCGTCTGGCGGGTCGCGGCTTGGCGCCGGCGTCACGGACCCGGTCGGCGATCGCCTCGATGTGGTGCGGGGTGGTGCCACAACAGCCGCCGACGATCGAGGTGCCGTAGCGGTCGACGAACTCACCCAGCACCGCAGCCAGCGGCTCGGGCTGCTCGGGGAAGATCGTCTCGCCGTTCGGACCCTGAAGCGGCAGGCCGGCGTTCGGGATGCAGTGGACGGGCACCGAGCTGTGCTCGCCGAGGAACCGGATCGCGTCGCGCATGTCCTCGGGACCGGTCGAGCAGTTGAGGCCGATGACGTCGACCTGAAGTGCCTCGAGGATGGCCAGGACTGCGCTGATGTCGGTTCCGAGCAGCATCTTGCCGCCCTGGGGCAGCAGCGAGACGCTGCACTGGAGCGGAAGCCGGCGGCCCGTTTGCTTGAACGCCTCGCGGGCTCCGAAGATCGCCGCCTTGACCTCGAGGATGTCCTGGGCGGTTTCGATGATGATCAGATCGACGCCGCCGTTGATCAGGCCCCGCGCCTGCTGGCGGAACACGTCGAGCAGCTCCGGGAACTGGATCTGCCCGAGGGTCGGATCATCGCTGGCGGGCAGGAACCCGGTCGGGCCAATTGAGCCCGCGACGAACCGGTGCTCGCCTGCCGCCTTGCGCGCGATCTCGGCCGCCCTCGTGTTGATCTCGTCGGTGTGCTGCTCGAGTCCCCATTCGGCCAGCTTCAGCCGCGAGGCCTGGAACGTGTCGGTCTCGAGCACCTCGGCGCCGGCCTCGAGCATCGATGCGTGCACGCCCTCGATCACGTCCGGCCGATTGAGCACGAGCGCCTCGTGGCAGCGGCCCGGCAGCCGGTAATCGGTCTCGAGGCTGAGTTCGAACTGCTCGAGCGTGGCGCCCATGCCGCCGTCGAACACAATGACCCGCTCCCGCGTGGCCGCCAGGAAGTCGCGCATCGAGCCATCGTACCGAACCTTGACACGGTCGTGGCAAGGTTGCCCGGATTCCGCATGATGCCGCCCGATTCCGCCTCCGTATGATGCCGCCCGATTCAGCCGATGCTCGACCTCGACGCGTACCTGGAGCGGATCGGCCTCGCCGGGCGCCCGACGGTCGCCGAGGTCCACCGTGCGCACATCACCTCGATCCCGTTCGAGAACCTCGATCCGCAGCGGGGCGTGCCGGTGTCACTGGCGCTGGAGGATCTGCAACGCAAGCTGGTCCGCGAACGGCGCGGCGGGTACTGCTTCGAGCAGAACCTGCTGATGAAGGCGGCGCTCGAGGCGCTCGGCGCCTCGGTCGAACTGTTCCTCGCCCGGGTCCGGATGGGCGGTCCGCCTGGGACCGTGCGGCCCCGAACCCACCTCGTGCTCGGAGTCGAGCTTGACGGCGTCCGCTGGCACGCCGACGTCGGCCTCGGTCTCGGCAGCCCGTTCGAGCCGATTCCGTTCGGGCCCGGTGACGAGCGCGAGCAGTTCGGTTGGCGCTATCGCGTGGTCCGCGACGGGCCGGAGCTGGTGCTGCAGTGGATCGAGGGCGGTCGGTGGGCGGACCTGTACGGGTTCGAGCCGCGGCCGGCACCGCTGATCGACGTCGAGGTCAACAACTGGTACACGTCCACGCACCCGGACTCGCGTTTCGTGACCGGCCTGATCGTGACCTTGCCCCGGCAGGACGGCGCGCGCCTGTCGCTCAGCGACTGGGGTGAGTTGAACTTCACCGTGCGCACCCCCGCGGGGCGCGAGGTCAGTCCGATCACGCGGGAGGAGATTCCGGCACTGCTCGCGTCGCGCTTCGGGCTGGGCGGCTTCGCGCTCGACGACTCCGGACGGGTGGTGCCGGGTTGAGCGAGCGCGGTTTCGCCTCCGACAACAACGCCACCATCCATCCGGAGGTGCTCGCGGCGATCGCGCGGGTCAACGTCGGCCATGTGCTGGGGTACGGCCACGATCGCGTTACGGACGGCGTGCTGGCGAGCTTCGCCGAGCACTTCGGCGCGCACGCGCGGACCTACCTGGTGTTCAACGGCAGCGCCGCGAACGTGCTCTCGCTTCGCGCCGCGTGCCGACCGTGGCAGGCCGCGATCTGTGCCGAGGTAGCCCACCTGAACGTCGACGAATGCGGTGCCCCGGAGGGGATCGCGGGCGTCAAGCTGCTGACCGCCGCAACCGAACACGGCAAGCTGACGCCCGAGCTGGCCGACGCGCTGATCGCCCGGGTGGGGGATGAGCACGCGGTGCAGCCGCGCGTGGTCTCGATCTCGCAGTGCACGGAGCTCGGGACCGTGTACACCGCCGCCGAGGTCGGGGCGCTGGCCGACCTCGCACACCGCCGCGGACTGTTCCTGCACATGGACGGGGCCCGCCTGGCCAACGCCGCGGTGGCGCTCGGTTGCTCGTTGCGCGATCTCAGCACCGACGTCGGCGTCGACGTGCTCTCGTTCGGAGGGACGAAGAACGGCCTGCTCGGCGCCGAGGCGGTCGTGATCCTGGCGCCCGAGCTCGCCGAGGGCTTTCAGTACCTCCGCAAGCAGTCGCTGCAGCTGGCGTCGAAGATGCGCTTCCTCGCGGCCCAGTTCGACGCCCTGCTCGGCGACCGGCTGTGGCTGCGCTGCGCCGGCCACGCCAACGCGATGGCGGCGCGACTCGCGCACGCGGTCGACGGCATCCCCGGACTGACGGTCACCCAGCCGGTGCAGACGAACGCCGTGTTCGCGACCCTCCCCGAGTCGGCCTGCGGCTCGCTCCAGGCCCGATTCCCGTTCTACGTCTGGGACGAGCGCCGGACCGAGGTCCGGTGGATGTGCTCGTGGGACACCACGGAGGAGGACGTCGATCGCTTTGCGGCGGCGATTCGCGAGGCGCTGGCCTACTAGTCGAGCATGCCTCTGTTGGCGTAGGCGCTGATGGGGGAGCGCTGGATATTTCTGGCCGTACTATGCGGGAGATATCTCCCAGGACTGCTGCGGGGGGCCCAGGACTGCTGCAGGGGCCGGTGGAGCGGCCGGGCGGCGCCGGTGGACGCCGAAAACGTGCTCAACTTCCCAAACCCGATCGCCCGGGAGACCGTTCGGGAAGTAGAGCACGATATTCATGCTCGATTTCCCAAACCGCCGGCCCGGAGTTGGCTTTGGGAAGTTGAGCATGACTTTTGGGGTCTCCTGACCCGCGAATGCGCCCCTCCCTCCTGCCCGGAGGTCGGGGCGCACCCCTGCGCCCGACCTCCCCAGCCCAAAGCGCGGGCGGCGGCGGCTGCAAAGCCGACGACGCCCGCGCTACCCCGCCGCACCAGTCCGAAGCAGCGACCGCCAAACGGAGTCGGGACCGCTGCCAGCGGGCCGCTGAACGGCTGGCGGTGCAGGCGGAGCACTGAATGACTGGGGGTGCCGGCGGACGCCGAGACTAGCCGGCGCCCCGCCGCCTGGCGACCACCGCCGCCAGGGCCGCGAGCGCCGCAGGGATCAGTGCCAGCGCGACGATGCACGGCTGGCGGGAGAGCAGCGGTGGCGCGAGCGTCGCGGACCCATGCGCGGCCTTCCCGAGCAGCAGCGTGACCGCCACCAGGAGCGCGATCACCGACGCCGCGAACAGGCACACCGCGGTCAGCGCCGCGTCGTCAAGCAGCGCTCGCGCGCCCGTCGACAGATACACGCGCGGTCGCACGAGACCGGCGCAGAACCCCAGCGGCCGATCGTGGTCGATCAGCAGCAACCCGTCCGGCCGCTCCCGGCACCGTTGCCGGAGGCCCGGGCCGAAACGGCCAATCCCGCACCGCGCCGACGGCGGCGAGCGCGAGCGCGGTCAGCGCGACCAGCGCGAGCGCGACGATCACGATCGCCTCGGCGTTCGCGGCCGGGTACGCGAACCGGGCACCGAAGATCCTGACCTCGTGGGTCGGGCCGTGCGGACCCACGCGCCAGGTCTCGAGCAGGCGCGCGAGGACCAGCAGGGCCGCCGCCAGACCGAGCGCTCCCAGCGCGAGTCCCGCGCGGGAGATCGGGTGTGGGCGACGGTCGCTGGCCGGCTCTCGCAGCTGGCCGTTCCGGTGGCCGCGAGCGATGTCATCAGTAGCGCTGCGGCACGAACGTCTGCTCGTCGAGTGGCGGTCGCACGTAGGAGTCCTTCTCGCGCGGCGGGAGCTCGAGCGGCGGCGGCGTCAGGTCCTTGTAGTCGACCTGGGAGAGCAGGTGGGCGATGCAGTTGAGCCGGGCGCGCCGCTTGTCGTCGGCCTCGACCACCCACCAGGGTGCGTGCTTGATGTCCGTGTAACGGAACATTTCGTCCTTGGCGCGTGAGTAGTCGACCCACTTGGCGCGCGACTGGAGGTCCATCGGGCTCAGTTTCCAGCGGCGCATGGGATCGTGCACTCGGGCCTGGAAGCGGCGCTCCTGCTCCTCGTCGGAGACCGAGAACCAGTACTTGATCAACTGGATCCCGGACCGCACCAGCATCCGCTCGAACTCCGGACAGGAGCGCATGAACTCCTCGTACTCGGCCTCGGTGCAGAAGCCCATCACGCGCTCGACGCCGGCGCGGTTGTACCAGGAACGGTCGAACAGGACGATCTCCCCGGCGGCGGGAAGGTGCGGGACGTAGCGCTGGAAGTACCAGTGCGTCCGCTCCCGTTCGGTCGGCGCCGGCAGCGCCACCACCCGACAGACACGTGGGTTCGTGCGTTCGCTGATCCGCTTGATAACGCCGCCCTTGCCGGCCGCGTCTCGACCTTCGAAGATCACCACGATCTTCAGGCCCGCGCTCCGGACATACTCCTGCATGATTACGAGCTCGCGCTGGAGGTTGCGCAGTTCGTTCTCGAACAGCTTGCGCGACAGCGGCTCACGCGCGTCGGTCGACTTGGCGGAGCTCTCTGCCCGGCCGCTCTTTGCTTGAGGTTGCTTCTTGCCTTCCATCGGAATCGGCTGCTCCTCGCGAGAGACTACCCCTCGTCTACCCTGAAAGGGTCTGCTGGGGCGCCGCCGCGAGGGCAAGACCGACTTCTACGCGCCCTCACTCGACCGTGACCGGTACGCGGCGCTGCGAGCCCGGGCGGAGGTAGAACAGCTCGTGGCGCGCTACGGGGACGCCGCGCTCAGCAACTTCGCATAGCAGATGGCCGGCCTTGACCCCGAGCGTCGGCGCGCGCTCGAGCGGTTGGCCGGCGGCGACTGAGGTCTGGCGGCGTTTCCCGCGATCAGCGCATGAGAGCGATCTCATCGAGGTGAAACAGGAGTCACCCCGGCGGGCGACGAACGACTGTGCGTGTCCCATGGATCTCTCGCGCGACCGCTGCCTCGACCGGCTCCGAGCTACCGGGAGCCTCCCGCCCGCCACCGGCCTCGTCCAACGCGGGCCGGCCGTTTCCGTCCCTCGCCCGCCGCCCGGCTGCGGCGAATCGTCGTGCTCGCCTCGCTGCTGCTGCTGGCGATCGTCTGCATGTCCTTCGGAGCCGCGATGAGCCGGCCATCGAACACGGGGTTCGGTGTCCGCGCCGTCGAATGGCTGCGGGACAACGGCGCCGCGTGGCTGGTATCGGACGTCGAGGCTCTCTACTACTCGTTCTCGGCGCCGTCGACCGGGGGGCCCGCGCTGCGGGCGCTGCCGACGGTGGGTGTCGCCGGCGCTGGGGCCGGAGCCGCGGCGATCGGCTACCGTCCGCCGCCGATCTCGCCCGTAATCAGCCCGCCGCTTGCCGACGAGGGACGCTGGCACGGCACCGGTCCGCTGGTCAGGGGGGCGTCGCCGGTGCTGGTGGCGACCTTCCGTCCCGATCCGGACTACCCGCAGATGGTCGCCGGAGTTGCCTGGATCGACACCTCGCGCGCGTGGATTCAGCTCTATCCCGGCCGGTACGAGCCTCCCAATGCCGGCACTCCATCCGCCGAGGTCCCGCCGCAGCTGCGCCAGGGTTTGCTCGCCACGTTCAACAGCGGTTTCAAGCTGGAGGACGACGGTGGCGGGTTCGTGGCGTTCGGACACGTTTATGCGCCCCTGAAGGCGGGCGAGGCGACCCTGATTCGCTACCGGGACGGCACCGTCGACGTGCGCTCCTGGACCGGTGGCCCCGATCCTGACCCGAACGTCGAGCTCGCTCGTCAGAACCTGCCGCTGATCGTCTCAGGCGGTCAGCTGAACCCCAACCTGGGCGATGGCCCTCAATGGGGCGCGACGCTCGGCAACGCGATACGGGTGTGGCGCTCGGGGGTTGGGGTCGACCCGCATGGGAACCTGATCTACGCGGCCGCCGACGATCAGAGCGCCACCAGCCTCGCACAGATCCTCCAGCGCGCCGGCGCTGTCCGCGCGATGGAGCTCGACATCAACTCCGAATGGGTCACGTTCAACTTCTACGGCTCGGCAGAAGCCGGCAGCCCGGCCAAGCTGCTCCCGGACATGACTCGCGACGCGACGCGCTATCTCTCGCCGGACGACCGCGACTTCTTTGCCGTGTACGTGCGAAACGGCTGACCGCGACCTATCCCGACCCAGACTGATGCAAGTGCAGTTCACGGCGCCGGGACTCGGCCACCTCCGGCGAGGGGACCACGAACACGCCCACGTCGGCGTGCTGGATCACCGCGTGGGAAACGCTCCCCAGCAGCATCGACTTGACCCCCGTCAAGCCGCGCGAGCCCATCACGATCGCGCTGGCGCCGAGCTCGTCGGCCTGCACCAGGATCGCGTTCGCGACCGTGTTGTGCTGCGCGCACGTTCGCGGCTGTGCGTTGAACCCCGCCTGCTTCGCGAGCTCGGTGCCCTCGGCGGCGCGCTGCTCCGCGGCGCGTTTGCTCGCTTCGTCGATCTTCTCGATGTCGACCATCCCCGCCGTGAGCCCGAATCCAGAAGGCGTGCGCGCAATCACCTCCACGAATGGCTCCCATACCGTCAGTACGGTCGCGGGCTCGCCCGACAGAAGCTCAGCGGCCTGTTCGATCGCAGTCCTGGCGTCAACGGACCCGTCGTAACAGATCAGAATCATCTTGGTCTCCTTGGCGACATCTCGATGCTTACAAGCCTAGGACCGCGCCGGGGCCGCGACAGGTGTTTCAGCCATGACTGAAACAGCTAGCATCTTCTGTCATGGGCTCCACCGTGGGGCGCGCGGCAGCTCGCGCGCAGCGACCTGAACACGAGGAAATTCTCGAGTGGGTCGAGCGGGTCGCAACCTTCTTCCGTAACGAGTACGGCCTACCCCCGATCACGGGTCGAATCCTCGGCTGGCTACTCGCCTGTGAGCCGGCGGAGCAGTCGGGTGCCCAGATCGCAGACGCGATCGGCGCAAGCCGCGCCTCGATCACAACCAACGTCCGGCTGCTGACGGCCGGCGGGATCGTCAGCCGCCAAAACCGCCGCGGCGAGCGCACCGCCTATTACGTGATCGATGACGATGCGTGGGAGCGCCTCGTCAAGCGGCGATTTGACGCCGCGGCGATGTTCGAGCGCGTCACGCGGGACGGAATCGAGCTGTTGGGGCGCGGTACACGACGCGCGCGGCGGGTCCGCGCCGCCCATGACGTGTTCGCCTGGTTCGTCGCGCTCGCCGGCGACGCACCGCCCGTCGCGCGCACCAAGGGAGGGACCCGATGAGCAGCGCGATTCGCACCGAACAGCTGAGCAAGCGCTACGGGGCGACGCTCGCGCTCGAAGGGCTGGAGCTCGACGTGACCGCGGGCGAGGTGTACGGGTATCTCGGTCCCAACGGCGCCGGCAAGACGACGACGATCAGGCTGCTGCTCGGGTTGCACCGCCCAAGCAGCGGGCGCGCCGAGCTGTTCGGCGTCGATGCCTGGAGGGACACCGTCCAGGCCCATCGAAGGGTCGCCTACGTCGCCGGCGAGCCCTTCCTGTGGCCGTCGATGACCAGCGCCGAGACTTTCGAATTTCTCGCCCAGCTGCACGGCGGCACCGATGTCGGATACCGGACCGAGTTGATCGAGCGCTTTCAGCTCGATCCGAACAAGAAGATTCGGGCCCTGTCGAAGGGCAACCGGCAAAAGGTTCAACTGATCGCGGCGCTCGCGACCCGTGCCGACCTGCTGTTGCTCGACGAACCGACGAGCGGCCTCGATCCGCTGATGGAGGTCGCATTTCGAGACTGCATCGAGGCGGCCAAGGGCCGGGGCCAGACGGTGTTCCTGTCCTCGCACATCCTCAGCGAGGTGGAGGCGCTCTGCGATCGGGTCGGGATCCTGCGCGCGGGCAAGCTGGTCGATCAGGGGACGCTTGCCGACCTCAGGCACCTCAGCGCCCAGACGGTCGAGGTCACGTTCGACGGTCCGGCGCCGCAGCTGCCGCCGCTCGCCGGCGTGCAGGTGGCGGCCGCTGGCCCCGGCGCGCTGCGGTTGGAGGTCACCGGTCCGATCGCGCCTGTGATCACCGCGCTCGCCGATCAGCCGGTGGCGACGCTGAGGAGCCGCGAGCCCTCGCTCGAGGAGATCTTCCTGCACCACTACGACGCCTCCGACGGCGGTGTCGGCGGCTAGCGGGATCGCCGCGCGCGGTCGGGCCGGTCGCTCGGCGCCGAGCCGCGCCGCGACGCCGTGGGGTGCGCTCGTCCGGCGCGCGTTCATGGACGCGCGCGTGCGGACGGTCGCGTTCGCGTACCTGTTCGCGGTGGTCGGCTACATCAACCCGTCGACCTACGGCAGCACCTATCCGACGCTGTCCTCGCGGATCGCGTTCGCGAGCAGCTTCGGCCACAACAAGGCGGTAGAGCTGTTCTATGGCAAGGCGTACGACCTGCTCACCGTCGGCGGCTACGCCGCGTGGCGGACCGGTGGGACGCTGGCTCTGTTCGCGGCGGTGTACGGTCTGTTCGCCGCGGTGCGGGCGCAGCGGACCGAGGAGGACACCGGTCGCGCCGAGCTGGTGCTGGCCGGAGTCGTGGGCCGGCGGTCGCTGTTCGTCTGCAGCCTGATTGCGATCGCCGCCGGCGCCGCCGTGCTGTGGTGTGCGGAGCTCGCCGGCCTGCTCGTCGCGGGCCTGCCGCTCGGCGGCTCGGCGTACCTGGCGCTTGCGAGCGTGAGCGTGGTGCCCGTGTTCGTCGGCGTCGGCGCGGTCGCGAGCCAGCTCGCCCCGTCCCGGCGGATGGCGCTGCAGCTCGGCCTGGGGGTGTTCGCGGCCGCGTTCCTGGTCCGGGTGGTCGCGGACACCTCGAGCGCACTGGGGTGGCTGCGCTGGGCGACGCCGCTCGGGTGGGCCGAGGAGCTGCGGCCGTTTACCGGCGCGCAGCCGCTCGTGCTGCTGCTCCCGCTCGCGGCGAGCGCGGTCCTGGTTCTCGTCGCGGCGCGGATCGCCGCCGGCCGCGACATCGGCGCCGGCTTGCTGCCGGCCCGGGACACCACCCCCCCGCGCCTGCGGCTGCTCTCGTCGCCGACCGCGCAGGCCTTGCGCGAGCACGGCGCGAGCATGACCGTGTGGCTGCTCACGGTCGCGGTCTTCGGCCTGATCATCGGGATCATCTCGAAGAGCATCAACTCGGCCGGGATCTCCTTGAGCCTTCAGCACCAGCTGGCGAAGCTCGGCACCGGCTCGGTCGTCACGCCCGCCGGCTATATCGCGTTCGCGTTCATCTTCTTCGTACTCGCGATCAGCCTGTTCGCCTGCTCCCAGGTGGGTGCTGCAAGGCACGAGGAGGAACAACAACGGCTCGAGACGCTGCTGGCGCTGCCGGTCGGCCGCCGACGGTGGCTCGCGGGCCGACTGGGGCTGACGGCCGTTGCCGCGGTCGCGATCTCGCTCACCGCCGGTGTGCTGACGTGGCTGGGCGCGCAGACACAGTCGGTCAACCTGTCGTTCGTGAAGCTGGGCGAGGCGGGCGCCAACTGCCTGCCCGTGACATTGCTGTTCCTCGGACTGGCGGCGCTCGCGTATGCGCTCGTCCCGCGCGCCAGCTCCGGGATCGCTTACGGCCTGGTGGCGGTGGCGTTCCTCTGGTACCTGTTCGGCTCGTTGCTTGAAGTGCCGAGGTGGCTGGTCGACGTGACTCCGTTCGTGCACGTGGGGGCGGTACCCGTGCAGCCGTTCCACACCGCGGCGGCCGTGATCATGATCGCGATCGGGGTCGTCGCGGCGGCCGCGGCGGTCGCGGCGTTCGCGCGGCGCGATCTGCTCGGGGCGTAGGTTGCCAAACCGGTAACCGGCCACGGCCGCTGGAAGGCTAAGCTGCGACGCGATGAGTACTCAGAGGGGAGGTCCGTTCGAGGTCCTGATCGCGGGTGGCGGCGTCGCGGGTCTGGAGGCCGCGCTCGCGCTCGGCGACCTCGCCGGCGACCGCGTCGCGATCAAGTTGATAACGCCGGCGGCTGAGTTCGTGTACCGACCGATGACGGTTCGCGAGCCGTTCGCGTTCGGTGAAGCGGAGCGCTACCCGTTGAAGCAGATCGCCGACGAGCTCGGTGCGAGTCTGATCGCGGACGGGGTCGAGCGCGTCGACGCCGCTGCCCGCACGGTCCACACCACGTCCGGCGCGCAGCTCTCCTACGACGGCCTGCTGCTCGCGCTTGGGGCTCGTGCCCGTCCGCGCTACAGCCACGTCGTGACGCTCGACGACCAACGGCTCGACGAGCTCCTGCACGGCTTGGTCCAGGACCTGGAGGAGGGGTACGTCAAGCGGCTGGCGTTCGTCGTGCCCGCACCGCGGGCATGGCCGTTGCCGATCTACGAGCTGGCGCTGATGGCGGCCAAGCGCGCATACGAGATGAACGTGACCGTGCAGATCACGGTCGTCACGCCCGAGGACGGGGCCCTGGCCGTGTTCGGCCAGGGCGCCAGCGATGCGATCACCGCGCTGCTCGCCGACGATCGGATCGAGGTGATCACGTCCGCCTACGCGGAGATTCCGCGCGCCGGCGTGATCGAGATCGCCCCCGGCGAGCGGACCCTGTCGGTCGATCGGATCGTCGCGCTGCCGGAGCTCGAGGGACCGTCGATCGATGGGGTGCCCCACGACCAGGACGGCTTCATCCCGGTCGACGAGCACTCCCAGGTGCGCGGACTGGACCGGGTCTGGGCCGCCGGCGACGCGACCGATTTCCCGATCAAGTTCGGCGGAATCGCGGCGCAGCAGGCTGACGCTGCCGCGCAGGCGATCGCGGCGCTCGCCGGCGCGCCGGTGGAGCCGGAGCCGTTCCACCCCGTGATCCACGGAATCCTGCTGACGGGAGATCGGCCGCGCTACCTGAGCGCGAACATCACGGGTGGCCACGGGTTCAGCTCCGAGGTGACCGACGAGCCGACCTGGGCGCCGGCGACCAAGATCTCGGCAAAGTACCTCGCGCCGTATCTCGAGGCGCGCGAGAGCTCGACGCGGCGCTAGCGCGCGCGTTGCGGCCCGCTAGCGCGGCGCCTGGAAGGTGATCGGCAGATGCTCGGGTCCGCGGTTTCCGGCGTTGCGGTACCAGCGGACGGCAGCGGGATCCGCCAGCTCCAGCCTCGTGCCGAGGCGGCGGAACAGAACCTCGAGTGCGATCAGCGTCTGCACGCGCGCAAGCCGGGCACCGAGGCAGCCGTGCGGTCCGTGACCGAAGCTGAGCGCGCCGTGGGAATCTCGGCCGAGATCGAACCGGTCTGGATCCGGGAACTGGGCCGGGTCGCGGTTCGCGGCCGCGATCGACAGCTGCACGATCTCGCCGGCCCGAATCGTCAGCTCGCGCAGGACGATGTCCTCACGGGCGATGCGCGGGATCAGCGTGACCGGCGGCTCGTAGCGCAGCGATTCCTCGATCGTGTTGGCGAGCAGGGCCGGATTGCGCCGCAGCCGCATCCACTCCGACGGATGACCGAGCAGCAGCCAGATCACGTTCCCGATCAGATTCCGGACCGCCACGTGCCCCGCGACCAGGATCAGCAGCACGTTGCCGATGATCTCGTCATCGCTGATCGGTTCGCCCGCGTCGACCGCCGACGCCATCAACCCGAGGAAATCGTCCCGCGGCGCGGCCCGGCGCTCCGCGAGCAGCTCCCGCGTGTACGCCATCATCTCTGTGGCGCTCCTCGCCATTCGCCGCGTGGTGTCCTCGTTGATCGGGATCACGTTGAAGAAATCGACGAAGTCGACCGACCACTGCACCGCGCGGTCGCGGTCCTCGCGGTGAACGCCCATGAACTCCGACAGCACGTACGCCGGCAGCAGAAAGCCGTAGTCCGCCGCGACATCGATCCGCCCCGACCCGATCGCGCCGTCCAGCAGCTCGTTGGCCGCGTGCTCGATCGGCCGCCGCAGCGCCGCGATCGCTGACGCGTTGAAGCCCTTGTGGAGCACGCCGCGCAGCCGGTTGTGCTTCGGCGCGTCGCTCATCAGCAGCCAATCCTCCGGGTATGGAACCAGCGGCCGGAGCTCGTCGCGGACCGACGCCGGCGCGGCGTCGACGAACCCCTCCATCCGGTTCGCGCTCAGCCGCCGATCGCTGAACAGCGCCAGCACGTCGTCGTAGCGGAACACCAACCACTGGCCGGTCGGTTCGTGGCGATGCACCGGGCGGTGCTCGCGCAGCCACGCGAGGTCGGCGAACGGGTCATCGAGCTTGGCGGGATCGTCGAGGAAGAAGTCCGAAAGAGGGTCGCCCGCGGCGGGAGCGCTGTCAGCCGTCACCGTTGCCGAGCCTACTGGTGGCGGGGGGTGGCGCGGCCCGGGGGCGGGGGCAGCGTGGGCGTCGTCGGCTTTCAGCCGTCGCCGTCCGCGCTTAGGGCTGGGGAGGTCGGGCGCTGGGGAGCGCCCGACCTCCGGGCAGGAGGGAGGAGCGCATTGGCGGGTCAGGAGACCTCGGAAGTCATGCTCAACTTCCCAAACCCGATTGCGCGCCGGCGGTTTGGGAAGTCGAGCATGAATATCGAGCTCAACTTCCCGAACCGGCGCCCCGCGATCGGATTTGGGAAGTTGAGCATGGTCCAGGGGTCGCGGCGGCGCAACACGGACATGCTCAACCGACCCCGCTACCGGTCGCCCTGGGGCGCGATCGAGCCCATCCTCGCTACTCCCCGCCTACAGCGTCCAGAAATGCCCGACATGGGCCGCGACCCGGGAGGTCACCAGGGGGTCGGGGGCGATCGACTCCGCCTTCCCCTTGCCCCCGAGAGCCGCGATCGTCGCGAGCGCGGATTGGGCAAGCGCGGTCGGGTTGTAGCCGCCCTCGAGCACGGCGCCGACCGGCGCCGAGAGCCGGTCCGCCAGCTCGCGGACCTGGCAGGCCATCTGCGCGAACGAGCTGTCGTCCAGCCGGCACTCGCCCAGCGGATCGGCGTGGTGGCCGTCGAACCCGGCGGAGATCAGGATCAGCTCGGGTCTGAACTCGAGCGCGACCGGGATCAGCACGTGCTCGAGCACCGACAGCCACACCTCCTCGTCGGAGCGTCTCGGCACGGGGATGTTGATCGTGTACCCGAAGCCGTCGCCCGAGCCGGCGTCGGACAGCGCGCCGGTGCCGGGGAACAGCCCGACCTGGTGGATGCTGGCGAATAGCACGTCGGAGCGGCGGCGGAAGAACTCGGCGGTACCGTTGCCGTGATGGACGTCCCAGTCGAGGATGAACACCCGGTGCACGCCGAGCTCGCGTACCGCCAGCTCGGCCGCGATCGCGATGTTGTTGAACAGGCAGAAGCCCATCGCGAGGTCGTGCTCGGCATGGTGGCCCGATGGCCGCAGGCCACAGAAGGCGGTGCTCGCTTCGCCCGCAACGAGCGCGCGGACCATCGCGCAGGCACCGCCGGCGGCGTGCAGCGCGGCCTCATATGAAGCCTCGCCGACGAACGTGTCGGCGTCGATCCGGCCGCCCCCGTCGAGGCAGACGTTTCGGATGAACTCCACGTGGGCCGGGGTGTGAACCAGCTCCAGCTCCGCCTCCGTCGCCGCCGGCGCGAGCAGCCGCTCGCATCCGAGCCAATCGTGGAAGCCCAGCGCGGACTCGATCGCCTCGATTCGCGCCGGCGTGTCCGGGTGGTCGGGGGCGAGGATTCCGGGATCGTGCGCGAGCGAGGAGGGGTGGCGGAAGTACAGCAAGGAGAGCCCGGCACACTACATCGCGACCACGGTGCGGAAAACTACTGATTAGCAACGTCGTTCAATCCTGTCGCTGCGAAGCGACCGCGGCCACCTGTAATAGGCTCACAGCCACTCCATGGCGAGGCTTCAGGCAGTCCATCACCGTCCCATGATTGTCATTGCCGGCGGAGGCGTTGGCGGGCTCGAGGCGCTGATCGCGCTCAGCACGTTCGTCGGCGACGCCGTCCGTCTCGAGCTGATGGCGCCCGAGCTGGAGTTCAGCTTCCGGCCGATCGCGGTCGCCGAGCCGTTCGGTCTGGGCGAGGTCCGCCGCCTGGAGCTCGCGCGGGTCGCCGCCGATCACGGCGCCCACTACCGCCAGGCGGCGCTCGCCGCCGTCGAGCCGGAGACGGGTACTGCGATCACCGACGCCGGCACGCGGCTTGCGTACGACTACCTCGTGGTGGCAGTCGGCGCCCGGCAGACGAACGCGATCGACGGCGCGCTCCGGTTCGGCGGCGAGGCCGACCGTCCCGCGATCGACCGCGTCCTGGAAGGCGTCAAGGCCGGCAAGGTCAGGCGGTTGGTATTCGCGGCGCCGGCCGAGGTCGCCTGGATGCTGCCCCTATACGAGCTGGCGCTGTTCACGGCGGCATGGACCCGCCAACGCCGTCTGGCCGGCGTTCAGATCTTGCTCGTAACGCCAGAGGACCGTCCGTTGGAGGCGTTCGGGACGGAGGCGAGCGATGAGGTGGCGGGGTTGCTGGCCGACGCCGGCGTGGCGTTCCGTCCCGGCACGATCGCCGAACGGCTCAAGCACGACCAGCTGGAGATCGCCGACGGGGACGCGATCCCCGCCGATGCCGTGATCGCGCTGCCGCGGCTTCAGGGACCGCGCATCGATGGGCTGCCCCACGATCAGCAGGGCTTCCTCCCGACCGACCGGCACGGCGCGGTCCGAGGGGTGCGCCGGGTGTATGCGGCGGGCGACGGAACCTCGTTCCCGATCAAGCAGGGAGGGCTGGCCGCGCAGCAGGCAGACGCCGTGGCCGCGGCGGTGGCGGCGGACTTAGGAGCGCTGGAGCACCCCAAACCGTTCCGGCCAGTCCTGCGCGGGCTGTTGTTGACAGGTGCCGAGCCGCGCTACCTGCGCGCGCGTGACCCGGATCAATCGGAGGTCTCGTTTCGCGCGCTGTGGTGGCCCCCGAGCAAGATCGCCGGTCGTCACATCACCCCGTACCTCGCCCGGCCGGAGGACCCGCCGGTGCTGCGCGAGCCATTTGTCGATCGGGAGGCCGATGAACCCGAGCGCGAAACGACCGCGGAGCAGATCGCCGACGAGCACGAGGCGGTCGAGCTGCTGCTGGCGCTGGCGGACGCCAATGCGACCCGCGGTTCCTACGACTTCGCGGTCACCTGTCTGGCGGCAGCCGAGGACGTTGGCGGCCCGCTCCCCGCCGCCCGCCAGCGCGAGCGGCGCAGGTGGCAGCAGCTGGCGATCGAGCATGGAAGTGGATGAGCCGCTGAGCAGTCCGCCGACAACGCTCAGCCGGATCGCGGTCGGTGTCGACGGCTACCCCGAGGGGCGCGACGCGGCCGCCCTCGGCGCGGCGATTGCCAAGGCCACCGGCGCCGACGTGATGCTGGTCGCGATCCACCCCGAACCGCTGGTCGTGCTGCCCGAGGGGATGGACTGGACCGGCCTGCATAAGCACGCGATCGAGACCGTGCGTGAGGTTCGCGATACGCTCGCGCCCGGCGCCCGGGTCGACGTCGAGACCGACTTCTCAGTTCCCCGCGGGCTGCGGCGCGTGGTTCGTCGCGACCACCGCGATCTGCTCGTGATCGGCTCCAGCCGGCACGCGCCCGACGGGCGGGTGCGGATGGGCAAGCGAACTCGGCAGCTGCTGTGTCACTTCGAGTGTGCGCTCGCGATTGCTCCGAGGGGCATGCACGCTCGCCCCGAGCACCCGATCGCCCGGATCGGGGTGGGATTCGATGGGGGACCCGAGGCGCGGGCAGCGCTCACGCTGGCGGGTTCGATCGCGGGTGCCGCGGGCGCCGAGCTGGTGATCTGCGCGGCCGTGGACGACAGGATTCGGACGGTCGGGTTCCCGCAGGTCGGCACCCCGGTGGTGCTTCCGGGTGCCGGCTGGTCGGTGGCCGAGGGCGAGGCCCTCGGCCCGCAGTGGGGGGAGCTCGTCGAAGCGACCGAGGAATCGATGCGGCGCGAACTCGAGCAGGCCGCCCGCGCGACCGGCGCCTCTGCCCACACCGAGGTGGTGCGCGGCCGGCCCGCGGATGCGCTGCTGGCGCTGGGCAGCAGAGTGGATCTGCTCGTAATCGGATCGCGACGGTGGGGACCGGTCGCGAGGGTGATGCTCGGCAGCACCGGCGAGGCGTTGCTGCACGATGCAAGCTGTCCCGTACTGGTCGTGCCGCGCCCGCACGACGACGCCGCGCGCGAGCACGACGAATAAGCGGCGGGGCGGGCGCAGCCGCTCGCGGCGCCGTCAAGCGGCCTTGGGGTGTGCCGCCCTCACGATCCGCTCGTCGAACTCGAACCCGGTCTCCAGCGCGCGGCGCAACGGGCAAGAGTCGGCCACGCGCTGCAGGCGCGTGACCTGAGCCGACGTCAACGAGTCGGGCAGGCGGACCGTGATCTCGAACCGTCTCGGCACCGCCGTGTGGTCGTAGTCGACGTCGACTGCGACCGATCCGAGGTCCCAGCCCTTCGTCTCCCCGTACATCGAGATCATCGTCGCAATGCATGACGCCAGCGCCGCCGGGAGCAGCTCGTGCGGCGCCGGACCGGCATCGCCGCCGCCCAGCGCAACGGGCTCGTCGGTGACCAGCGCGTGACGACCGTTGACGTCGATTTCGCAACGGTGCCCGCCGCCGGCGCGAACTGCTGTGGCGCTCATGCTCACATCGCGAGGGTACGCCCGGACCTCGTCGCTGTAATCCGGATAGGACGCGGCCGTGCCTCCGTAGAACGCCCGGATGGCGACTTTGTACTCGGGCCGGATACTTGCTCCGTGTCTACTCGCGCTAGTTCTTATCCGCGCGAGAGGGAGACAGACGTTGTACTGCGGGACGGCTCCACCGTTCACGTTCGGCCAGCGCGCGCCGGCGACGAGCAGGCGATCCGGACGTTCCTCGAGGCGCTGACGCCCGAGTCGATCGGGTTTCGGTTCTTCGGGGTCCCGAACCTCGACTGGGTGACCGCGTGGTCGGTCGACGTCGACTACGCGGATCGCTACGCGCTGGTTGCGGAGAGCGGCGCTCCGCCCGCGATCATCGCCCACGCCGCCTACATCCGGCTCGACACCGAACGCGCCGAGGTGGCGTTCCTGGTCGCCGACGACTGGCACGGCCATGGGATCGCGACGATCCTGCTTGCGCACCTCGCGGCGATCGCCGACGCCCACGGCGTCACCACATTCACGGCGGAAGTGCTGCCATCCAACCATCGGATGATCGAGGTGTTCCGCGAGAGCGGTTTTCCGATCCGCATGCGGGCGACGCCGGACTCGATCGCGATCGAGCTTCCGACCTCGCTGTCCAGCGAGGCGCTGGCGGCGTTCGACGAGCGCGAGCGGATCGCCGCCGTCGCCGCCGTCCGCCACTTCCTCGTGCCACGGTCGGTGGCCGTGATCGGCGCATCCAGGCGTCGCGGAACCGTCGGCGGCGAGATCCTCCACAACCTGCTCGAGGCCGAGTTCAACGGCCCGGTGTACGCGATCAACCCCCACGCCGACGTCGTCCAGTCGCTGCCGGCGTACAAGACCGTCACCGACGTTCCGACCGACATCGACCTCGCCGTGATCGTCGTGCCGGCCGAGCACGTCCTCGAAGCGGCCCAGGAGTGCGCGATGGCCGGGGTCCGAGCCGTCCTGGTGATCACCGCCGGATTCGGCGAGTCGGGCGAGGAGGGCCTACGGAGGCAGAACGAGCTGGTCAAGATCTGCCGCGAGGCAGGGATGCGGATCGTCGGCCCGAACTGCCTCGGGGTTCTCAACACGTCCCCCGACGTCCGCCTGAACGCCACCTTCGCGCCGACCCTCGCGATCCCGGGCCGGGTCGGCTTCATGTCGCAGAGCGGCGGCGTCGGGATCGCGATCATGGAGGCCGCACAGCGGCTGGACGTTGGGCTGTCCTCGTTCGTCTCGGTCGGAAACACGGTCGACCTGTCCGGCAACGACCTGCTCCAGTACTGGGAGCAGGATCCGGACACCGACGTCGCGCTGCTGTACCTGGAGTCGTTCGGCAACCCGCGGAAGTTCGGGCGGATCGCGCCGCGGTTCGCCGCGTGCAAGCCGGTCCTGGCGGTCAAGAGCGGCCGGTCGACCGCCGGCGCCCGCGCAACCTCGTCACACACCGGCGCGCTGCTGTCGGCCTCGGACGTGACCGTCGACGCGCTGTTCCAGCAGGCGGGCGTGATCCGCACCGACACGCTGCACGATCTGTTCAACGTGGCCGCGCTGCTGACCACCCAGCCGGTGCCGAAGGGAGACCGGGTCGTGATCGTCACCAACGCAGGAGGCCCGGGGATCATGTGCGCCGATGCCTGCACGGCGGACGGCGTCGCGGTGCCGGAGCTGCCGGCGGAAGTGAGGGCCAGACTCGCGGAGTTCCTGCCCCCGAACGCCTCGTTGGCCAATCCGGTCGACATGATCGCGACCGCGACCGCCGACGACTACAGGCGCGCGATCGACACGCTCGTCGCCGCGGAAGTGTGTGACGCGATCGTCGTGATCTTCGTGCCACCGTTGCTCACGGCGGCGGCCGATGTCGCAAACGCGGCGGTGGAGGCGGCCGAGTCCCAACCCGGAGTCGCGCTCGCGGGGGTGTTCATGACCACCGAGGGCATCCCGCCCGAGCTCGACGCGGGGACCGTCAAGGTGCCGGGGTACGACTTTCCCGAGGACGCGGCGCGAGCGGTCGCCCTGGCCGCCAAGTACGGCCGCTGGCGCACGACACCCTCCGGAACCGTTCCCCATTTCCCGGACGTGCGCCCGGCTCGGGCCGCCGCGATCATCAGCAAGGAGCTCGGACGGGGGGCCACCTGGCTGTCGCCGGAGGGCGTCGCGGAGCTCCTGAGCTGCTACGGCTTGCCGCTCGTGCCGACCCAGGTCGTAAGCGGCACCGACGAGGCCGTCGCTGCCGCCGCGGGGCTCGGCGTACCGGTGGCGCTGAAGGCGGTCGCGACCGGCCTCGTGCACAAGAGCGACGCCGGCGGTGTGGCGCTCGATCTCGAGGACCCCGACCAGGTCACGAGCGCGGCACTCGAGATCAAGGCGGCGGTGCAGAGCGCCGGTCTTCGGCTAGAGGGACTGATCGTCCAGCCGATGGCACCGAGCGGGGTCGAGCTGATCGTTGGCGTCGTCAACGATCGCCACTTCGGCCCGGTGCTCGCGTGCGGCGCCGGCGGCACGACCGCCGAGCTGATCAAGGACATCGCGGTGCGGATCACGCCCGTGAGCGACCACGAGGCCCACGACATGATCCACTCGCTGCAGACCTTCCCGCTGCTCGACGGATACCGCGGCGCCAGCAAATCCGACGTGCCGGCGATCGAGGACGTCCTGCTGCGCGTGAGCGCGATGGTCGAGGCCCATCCCGAGATCATCGAGCTCGACTGCAATCCGCTGATCGCCGGCCCGGAGGGCGCGGTGATCGTCGACGCCCGGGTGCGTGTCGAGGTGGCGCCCCCGCCCGTGCCGATGCCCTCGCTCGAGAACTAGATGCCCTACCCCCAACCCCAGCATCATGAAGAGAGGTACCCATGGCGGTACGTGTAGCCATCAACGGATTCGGCCGAGTCGGCCGTTGCGCCCTGCGCGCCGCCCACGCGAAGCACGGCGACGTCGAGATCGTCGCGATCAACGACGTGGTCGCGCCTGCCCAGCTCGCGCAGCTGCTCAAGTACGACTCGGTGTTCGGCCGCTTCCCGGGCGAGCTCGAGGTCGCCGACGACGGCATCGCCATCGACGGCGCCGTCGTCCGCTCGTTCGCCGAGACCGATCCGACCGCGCTGCCATGGGGCGAGCTGGGGGTCGATGTCGTGATCGAGTCGACGGGCCGCTTCACGACCCGCGCCGGCGCCGCCCAGCACCTGGAGGCGGGCGCCCGCAAGGTGATCATCTCAGCGCCGGCGAAGGGCGCCGAGCAGCCCGACGCGACCGTCGTCCTCGGGGTCAACTTCCACGAGGTCTATGACCCCGACCACCACCACATCATCTCCAACGCGTCGTGTACCACCAACTGCCTGGCGCCGATCGCAAAGGTGCTGCACGACGCGATCGGGATCCGCCACGGACTGATGACCACGATCCACGCCTACACCTCCGACCAGAACCTGCTCGACGGGCTGCACAGCGATCCCCGCCGGTCGCGGTCGGCGGCGATCAACCTGATCCCGACCTCGACCGGCGCCGCCAAGGCGCTCGGACTGGTGATCCCCGAGCTCAAAGGCCGGCTCCACGGCTACGCCGTCCGCGTGCCGACGCCGACCGGGTCGCTCGTCGATCTGACACTCGAGACCGAGCTGGCGACCTCCACGGAAGAGGTCAACGCCGCGATCGAGACGGTCGCCGACAGGGATCGGTTCGAGGGCATCCTCGCCTACACCGAGGACCCGATCGTCTCCTCGGACATCGTCGGGTCCTCGTACTCGTCGGTCTTCGACGCGGCGCTGACGTCGGTGATCGACGGCACCCAGGTCAAGGTCGTGTCCTGGTACGACAACGAATGGGGTTACTCGAACCGGCTCGTCGAGCTGGCCCAGGCGATCGTGCCGGTCGCCCAGGGCGTCTAACACGCAGGGCTGGTCGAGAAACGTCCCGCTATGGGACGTTTCTCGACCAGCTGCGGCCCTCCCGGCACGTCGCGCCGCCGCGAGGGCTCACCCGACCGCAACCACCCGCCCCGTATCCGCCGCCTCGTACAGGGCCTCGATCGCGCGCGCCTGGCCGACCGCGTCGGCACGGCCGAGCAGCGGCTCGGCGGTGCCGCGGATCGCCTCGGATAGGTTCTCCGCCTCGAGGCGGTAGGAGTCGACGGGCTCGATTGGGATCCGCTCCACCTTGCCGCCGCGGCGCAGCTCGATCACCGGCACGCGGCAGTGCCAGGGGTCATCGAGCCACAGCGTTCCTTGCTCGCCGACGACCTCCAGCTCGTCCCGGGGCGCGAGCGCCAGGCCGGCGTCGATCACGGCCACGACGTCGTCCGGGAAGCGCATCATGCCCGCGAAAACGACATCGACGTCATCGCCGCCGATCGTCTGCTCGGCGCTGACGCGCTCGGGCTCGCCGGCGAGCAGGCGGGAGCCGCTGACGCAGTAGCAGCCGACGTCCATCAGGGCGCCGCCCTCGAGCGCCGCGCTCAGCCTCACGTTGGCGGGGTCGGCGGCGGAGAAGCTGAACGAGGCCCGGATCAGGCGCAGCCGACCGACCGCGCCGTCGCGGACGAGCTCGGTCAGGCGGAGGGTCTGGGGGTTGTGGCGGAACATGAATGCCTCCATCAACAGCCGTTGATGGCGGGCGGCGACGTCGAACGCGAGCTCCACCTCCTTGCGCCGGCGGCTGAGCGGCTTCTCGCACAGCACGTGCTTGCCGGCCTCGAGCGCCCGCACCGACCACTCGATGTGCATCGAGTTGGGCAGCGAGATGTAGACCGCCTGAACGTCGGGATCGGCGAGCAGCGACTCGTAGCCGGCGTGCACGCGCTCGATCTGATGCTCGCGCGCGTAGCGCTCGGCCCCGGCCCGGTCTCGGCTGGCGACCGCCACGATCTCCACGTCGCGTGCCTGGCGCGCGCCGGCCAGGAACAGACGGTTGATCTGTGCGGTGGACATGATTCCCCACTTGACCGTCACACGGAGGACACTAGTCGACAGTGCCTGAGCATGCCGCCGCGTTCGCTCCCGGTCGCGTCAACCTGATCGGCGAGCACACCGACTACAACGGCGGGCTGGCGCTGCCGTTCGCGATCAGCGACGGCGTGACCGTGCGGGGCACGGCGCTGCGGTCGCGGCGAATCGAGGCGCGGGCGGTTGACCTCGACGCCGAGGACAGCTTCCCGCTGCGCTCGCCGCCGCCGGTGTCCGGTTGGCGGGCGTTCGTGCGCGGCGCGGTCGCCGAGCTCCAGCGCGCCGGGATCGAGGTGCGCGGCGCCCGGCTCGAGATCACCGGCACGGTGCGGCGAGGCGGCGGGCTGTCGTCCTCGGCGGCGCTCGAGGTGGCGCTGACGCTGGCGTTGATCGCGCTATCCGGCGCCCCTGAGCCGGATCGGCTCGCGCTCGCGAAGCTGTGCTCGGCGATCGAGAACGAATGGGTCGGCGCCCGGACGGGGCTGCTCGATCAGATCGCGTCGCTGTTCGGCCAGCCCGACAGCGCGCTGCGAATCGACTTCCGGACGCTCGAGGTCCGGACGGTGGCGCTCGAGCTCGGAGCGTGGCGGCTGGTCACGCTCGACTCCGGCGAGCGCCACTCCAACGCGGCCTCGGGGTACAACGAGCGGCGGGCCGAATGCGCCCGGGCCTGCGAGCTGCTCGGCATCGCCAGCCTGCGCGAGGCATCGCTGGAGATGACCCGGCGCCTGCCGGCGCCGCTCGACCGGCGCGCGCGCCACGTGGTCACGGAGAACGATCGCGTCGAGGCGACCGTGGCGGCGCTGGCGGTCGGCGAGCTGGCCGAGGTCGGGCCGCTGCTGAACGCCTCGCACGCGAGCCTCCGTGACGACTACGAGATCTCCACGCCCGCCGTCGAGTCGGCCGCCGCACGGCTGCGCGACGCCGGCGCGACAGGCGCGCGGATCATCGGCGGCGGCTTCGGCGGTCACGTGCTCGGACTCCTGCCCCCGGACGCGCGAGCACCGCGCGGCGCGCTCGAGGTACGCCCCGGGCCCGGCGCGCGACTGACAGACGATGTTGGGCGCCGATGAGCGCTGACGGACCGGTCGAGCTGAGGACCCACGGACTCCGCGCCGCCGACGTGGTCGCGATCGCGAGGCGCGACGCGCGGGCGGTGCTCGCGCCGGCCGCCTACGCGGCGATGCAGGCAAGCGCCGCGATCGTCGCCGAGCTGGAGCACGCGATCGAGCCCGCGTACGGTGTCTCGACCGGGTTCGGTTCGCTCGCCACGGTTCCGATCCCGGCCGCTCGCCGGCTGGAGCTGCAGCGCGCCCTCGTTCGCTCGCACGCCGCCGGGATCGGCCCGCCGGTGCAGCGCGAGGTCGTGCGGGCGATGATCGCGTTGCGCGCGCGGACCCTGGCGATGGGTCGCTCCGGCGCTCGCCCGCTGGTGGCGGAGGCGCTGCTGGCGCTGCTGAACGCCGGGCTGACCCCGGTCGTGCCCGAGCACGGCTCGCTCGGTGCCAGCGGCGATCTGGCGCCGCTCGCGCACTGCGCGCTGGCGCTGATCGGCGAAGGCGACCTCGACGGTCCGGAATCGATCAGGCGCCCAGCCCGTGAGGCGCTCGCGAGCGTCGGACTTAGGCCGATCACGCTGACCGCCAAGGAAGGCCTGGCGCTGATCAACGGGACCGACGGGATGCTGGGGATGCTGGTGCTCGCGAACACCGACCTGAGCGCGCTGCTGCGGATCGCCGACGTGACCGCGGCGATGTCGGTGGAGGCGCTGCTCGGAACCGACCGCGCGTTCGCGGCCGACCTGGTCGCGTTGCGTCCGCAGCCGGGACAGGCGCTCAGCGCGTCAAATCTGCGGGCGCTGCTGGCCGGCTCGGAGATCGTCGCCAGCCACCGCCACGGCGACCCGCGCGTCCAGGATGCCTACTCGCTGAGGTGCGCGCCGCAGGTGGCCGGCGCGGCGCGCGACACCCTGGCGCACGCCGAGCAGGTCGCGGACGCCGAGCTGCGATCCGCGATCGACAACCCGATGGTGTTGGCCGACGGCCGCGTCGAATCGTGCGGCAACTTCCACGGCGCGCCAGTGGCGCTCGCGTGCGACTTCCTCGCGATCGCCGCGGCCGAGGTCGGGGCGATCGCGGAGCGGCGCACCGATCGGCTGCTGGACGAGAACCGCTCGCACGGGTTGCCGCCGTTCCTGGCCGAGGAGCCGGGTGTCAACTCCGGCTTGATGCTGGCCCATTACGCCCAGGCCGCGATCGTCGCCGAGAACCGCCGGCTCGGCGCTCCCGCGAGCGTCGACTCGCTGCCCACCAGCGCGATGCAGGAGGACCACGTATCGATGGGCTGGGGCGCGGCTCGCAAGCTCCGCGCCGCGATCGCCAACCTCGCTCGGATCCTCGCCGTCGAGCTCACGTGCGCGGCCCGCGCGCTGGACCTACGCGCGCCGCTGCGCCCCGCGGCCGGGACCGCGGCAGCGCTCGCGTCGTTGCGCGAGCTCGTGCCCGGGCCCGGACCGGACCGCTACCTCGCACCGGAGCTCGCATCTGCCGAGGCGCTGATCGACTCGGGACGGCTGCTGGCCGACGTCGAGGCGGCGATCGGATCGCTGCGGTGACGGTCCTGCCGATCACGACCGTCGGCGACCCGGTGCTCAGGCAGCGGGCGCCGGAGCTGTCCGCCACCGAGCTGCGCTCGGACGAGGTGCAGCGGCTGATCGACGACCTGATCGAGACCCGGCGCGCCGCCGGCGGCGCCGGGCTGGCGGCGACGCAGGTGTCCGCGCTCAGGCGGATCGCGGTCGTCGAGGTCGACGCGAGTACGCGCTACGCGTACAAACCGCTGATACCGCTGACGGTGATCGTCAACCCGGTGATCGAGCCGCTGTCGGCGCACAAGCTCGTGATCAACGAGGGCTGCCTGTCGGTGCCGGATATCCGCGGCGACGTCGAGCGCCACCTCGAGATTCGAGTCACCTACCTGGACCGCGACGGCAACCCCGGCGAGACCGTCGCCCGCGGCCTCACGGCCGGCACGTTCCAGCACGAGCTCGACCATCTCGACGGCGTGCTGTTCCTCGACCGCATCACGGATCCGACCACGTTCTCGACCTGGCAGCAGTTCGAGCTTCACCATCGAGATGCGTTCCTGCGGCGGGTGGCGCCGTACACCCGCGCCGCCGGGTCAAGTTGAGCGCAGCGCCCGGAGCGCCGGATACAGAGCTCGGAACAGCGCTCGCTGCTCGCGATACGGCTCCACCCACTCGGCCACCGGCTCGACCAGCCCCCTCGGCTTCACGGTCGCCGCGACCGCCGCGTGCACGTCGGGCCAGGCGCCCGCCGCGACGCCGCCGAGGATCGCGGCGCCGAACGCGGCTCCCTCATCAACGGCGACCCGCTCCAGCGGCAGCTCGAGCACCGAGGCGACGATCTGCAACCACAGATCGCTGCGTGCGCCGCCGCCGGACACGCGGCCCAGCGACGGGCGGCCGCCGAGCGCCGTGATCAGGTCGAGCGAGTCGCGCAGGCCGAACGCCACCCCCTCGAGCACCGCGCGCGTCAGTGCGCCGCGGTCGTGGCGGACGCTGAGGCCGACGAACGCGCCGCGCGCGTCCGGATCGGCATGCGGGGTACGCTCGCCGACCAGATAGGGGAGGAACACGAGCCCCTCGGTGCCGGGTGGCCACGCCGCCGCCTCCGCGATCAGCTCGTCGTACGGCACGCCGGCCGCGACCGTGTCCCGCAGCCAGCGCAGCGACCCGGCGGCCGACAGCATCACGCCCATCGCGTGCCACGCGCCGGGGACCGCGTGGCAGAACGCATGCACGCGCGCCTGCGGGTCGGCCGCGAACGAGTCGAGCGCCGCGAACACGACGCCCGAGGTACCGAGCGCGATCGACAGCGGTCCCGGCCGATCGACGCCGACACCGAGCGCCCCGGCAGCCTGGTCGCCGCCGCCCGCGGCGACCGGCACGCCGTCACCGGTCAGCTCGGACACGGCCGGGCTCTCGAGCACGCGCGGCAGCCACGCGTGCGGGATCTGAAGCGCGCTCAGCACCTCGTCACTCCAGCGGCGGCCGGCGACGTCGAGCAGCAGTGTGCCGGACGCGTCGGAGACGTCGGTCGCGTGCTCGCCGCACAGGCGCAGCCGGACGTAGTCCTTCGGCAGTGCGATCCGCGCGATCGCGTCGTAGGTGGACGGCTCATGGTGGCGCAGCCACAACAGCTTCGGTGCCGTGAACCCGGGCAGCGCGCGGTTGCCGGTCAGCGCGATCAGCCGGTCGAGCCCGAGCGTCGATTCGATCTCCCCGCATTCGGCCGCCGTGCGCTGGTCGTTCCACAGGATCGCCGGTCTCAGCACCCGGTCGTGGTCGTCGAGTGCGACCAGCCCGTGCATCTGTCCCGACAGACCGATTCCGGCCGGAGCGCCGGCGGCCGCCCGTAACCGGGCCAGCACCCCCTGGGTCGCCTGCCACCAGTCGTCAGGTTCCTGCTCCGCCCAGCCGGGGCGAGGGGTCGAGAGCGGGTACCCGTCCTCGGCGGACGCGAGCACGCTGCCGTCAGGATCGATCGCGAGGCCCTTGACCCCGGAGGTGCCGACGTCGAGCCCGACGAAGCTCACGGACCGATCCTAACCGGCCTTCGACCCAGATGCTTGTTAGCGCTCACACGTGTACACTCGCCGCCTGACGGTGCGTACATAATGCCTGCGTCTGACGACACTTCGCGCACCCGCCGGCTGCGGGCACCGGTGATGTCCGACGTCGGCCGGCTCGCCGGTGTCTCTCACCAAACCGTCTCGCGGGTGATCAACGGCAGTCCGCGAGTGCGGCCGGAGACCCGGGCTCGCGTCCTGTCCGCGATGCGTCAGCTCGGCTACCGGCCGAACCCCGTCGCGCGGGCGCTCGTCACCGGCCGTTCGCAGACGCTCGGCGTCGTCAGCTTCGACACGACGCTGTACGGACCCGCCTCGACCCTGTTCGGGATCGAGCAGGCGGCGCACGAGGCGGGGTACTTCATCATCGTCGCGAGTCTCAAGGCGCTCGACCGCAGCTCGGTCGCAGACGCGATCGAGCGGCTGCGCCGGCACGGCGTCGACGGCGTGCTCGTGATCGCGCCGGTGGAGGCTGCGGCCGACGCCCTGCTGCACGCGCCGAAGGACGTGCCGCTGGTGTCGGTCGAGGCCGGGCCGGCCGACGAGGTTCCGGTGGTGGCGGTCGATCAGCGCGCGGGCGCCGCCGCTGCCACGCGGCACCTGCTGGAGCTGGGCCATAAGACCGTCTGGCACATCGCGGGACCAACCGACTTCCTGGAGGCGCAGCAGCGACTCGAAGGGTGGCGCGCGACGCTCACCGTGGCCGGCGCCGAGCCGCCGCCGCCGCTGACCGGTGATTGGAGCGCGCGGGCCGGCTTTGACCTCGGCCGCAGGTTGAGCGGCGATCCGGCCGTCACGGCGATCTTCGCGGCCAACGACCAGATGGCGCTCGGGGTGCTGCGGTCACTGCATGAGGCCGGCCGTGCGATTCCGGACGAGATCAGCATCGTCGGTTTCGACGACATCCCCGAGGCACCGTATTTCACGCCCCCGCTGACCACCGTCCGCCAGGACTTCAACGAGCTCGGCCGGCGCAGCCTGCAACTGCTGTTGCAGACGATCGAGACCGGCGAGCGCGTGCCGGCGGGCCCGCTCGTACAACCCGAGCTCGTGGTGCGCGCGAGCACCGCGGCGCGGCCGCGCCGGGCACGGCGGCGTGCAGCGAATTGACACGTGCACTATGTGATCGCTAACATCGCCGCCCGAAGCATGGCCGCTGAGGAGAGGAGAATTAGGGTCGGCGTCGCACTAGTAGTTATGGTGCGGTTCGAATCGTGCACCGAGGAACCGGTTGGGTTCGCATGACATTGATCTCGGTGGCAACGAGCATTGGCAGAGCGTTAAGGTGCGATGGACAACGGCGCCGGTCTCTGCGAGCGTTCGAAATCCCAGGCCGGGGTCCCCAACAAGAGGAGGAGCAATGGCAGACGAGGACATCGTCTTCGATGCAGTAGAGCGTCTCGAGTGGGACGAGCGCAAGGAAGATGATTCGCCGTTCAAGCGCATGAACCAGATGACGCGCCGGACGGCGCTGACCGGCGGTGCCGCCGGAATCGCGGCGCTGGCGCTCGAGGCGTGTGGTAGCAGCAGCAGCAGCAGCAGCAGCGCTGCGAGCAGCAGCAGCGCCGCGTCGAGCATCTTCGGGACAACCGCCCACTATCACTTCGTGATGGTCAACCACGTGACGACCAACGTGTTCTTCACGCCGACCCAGAGCGGCGCCGCGGACGCGTGCAAGCTGCTCGGCTGCTCCTACACCTGGACGGGGTCGTCGACGAGCAACGTCTCGGAGATGGTCAACTCGATCAACAGCGCCGTCAGCGCCAAGGCCAACGGGATCGCGACGTCGCTGATCGACCCGACCGCGTTCAACGCGCCGGTCTCGGCCGCGCTGAAAGCGGGAATCCCCGTCGTCGCGTACAACGCCGACGAGCCCCAAACCGGGCGCCTGGCCTACATCGGCCAGGACCTGTATGTGTCCGGCCAGGAGATGGGCTCGCACATCGCGGCCCTGCTGCCGAGCGGCGGCCAGATCGGGCTGTTCATCGCCACGCCGGGCGCCGCCAACATCCAGCCGCGGATCAACGGCGCGCTGAACACGCTCAAGAGCCACCCGACGATCAAGCCGGACGTCGTCGCGACCGGGGCGGCCGTCCCGGCCGAGCTGACCGTGATCAACTCGTGGGCGATCGGCCATCCGAGCGCCAAGGGGATGTTCGCGGTCGACGCCGGCAGCACGCAGGGGGTGGCGCAGACGATCCAGAAGCAGGGCCTGAAGTCCAAGGGCTGGGTCGGCGGCGGCTACGACCTCACCCCGATCACCGAGCAGCTGCTGGCCGCCGGCTACATCGAGTTCACGATCGACCAGCAGCCATACCTGCAGGGCTTCTTCCCGATCCTGGAGCTGTACCTCTACAACGCGTCGCAGGGTCTGACCGGGATCGCCGACGTCGACACGGGACTGAAGTTCCTCGACAAGACCACGGTCGTCCCCTACAGCAGCACCAAGAGCGTCTACGAGGGCACCGGCACCTCAGCCGGCGTACAAAAGTCGTAGGTTCGCTCCGAGAGGGGTAGTCTGCCGCCATGGCGGTAACTTCCGACACAAGCACGCAGGCCGCACCTCCGGGCCCGGCAACCCGCCGGGCCCGGGGAGTGCCCGGCCTCCCCCTGTTGAGGAGGTTCCTGACCTTACGCGAGGGCAGCATCATCGTGGTCACGCTGATCACGGTGATCTACTTCTCGGCCACCGTCTCGAACTTCCTCACCGGCAGCAACTTCAAGTCGCTGCTGCCTTACTTCTGCTTCCTGGCGATCATGGCGGCCGGCCAGGTGTTCGTGATGACGCTCGGGGAGATCGACCTCTCGATCGGCGCCCTGTATCTGTTCACGCCGTTCATGTACTGGAAGTTCACCCAGGCCGGCATCCCGCTGATCCCGAGCCTGATCCTGTCGCTGGTGGTGGCTGGGGTGATCGGCGCCGTCAACGGCTTCTTCGTCGCATACGTCGGGATCGCCTCGTTCGTGGCGACGCTGGCGATGCTGTTCTTCCTCGACGGGCTGACGCTGATCCTGTCCCACTCGGAACAGATCACGACACCCGGCACTTCGGTTGTCGGCGTCAAGACGTTCGCGCAGGTGTTCGGCGCCGGGACCTATTCGGAGCTGATCTGGGCGGTGGGGATCGTGGTCATCCTCCAGATCGTGCTCACGTCCAGCCGCTGGGGTCTGTACACGGTCGCCACCGGCGGCAACCGGCTCGGCGCGGCGGAGGCCGGAATCAATACCCGGCTCGTGGTGCTCCGCAACTTCGTCCTGTGCGCCATGACCGCCGGCTTCGCCGGACTGCTCGAGGGCATCCGGACCTCGAGCTTGACCCCCGATCCCTCGGGCTCCAACCAGTTCTTGCTGTATGCGGTCGCCGCGGTGATCATCGGCGGCACGCTGATGACCGGCGGCGAGGGGACGGTGGTCGGGGCGCTGATCGGGGCGTTCTTCATCGGCGTGCTCCAGGACGGCCTGGTCATCAAGGGGGTTCCCGCCACCTATGAGTACCTGTGGCTGGGCATCGCGGTGATCATCGCGATGACGATCAACGTGCTCGTGCGTCGCGTACGAATGGGTTCGGGCCGTGCCTGAGCCCGCGTTCGCCGGCGAGAAGATCGTCGGGCCGAGCTCGGCGGAGGACGACGTCCTACGTGTCGAGCACGTCGCCAAGCGGTTCGGCCCGATCACGGCCCTGCGCGACGTCAACCTGCATCTGCGCAAGGGCGAGGTGCTCGCACTGCTCGGCGACAACGGCGCCGGCAAGTCGACGCTGATCAAGATCATCTGCGGCTTCCACAAGCAAGACACGGGTTCGATGTGGCTGAAGGGCGAGCCGTACAACCCCAAGAGCGTGATCGACGCGCGCGCGCACGGGATCGACACCGTCTACCAGGATCTGGCGCTCGTCGATCAGCTGTCGGTCTACCACAACCTGTTCCTGCGTCGCGAGCCCCTGTACAAGCCGATCCCGCTCGTCAACAACGTGTTGATGCGGCGGCGGGCGCGCAAGGCGCTGGACGAGATCGGGATCCAGATCTCGAGCCTCGATTCGCCGGTCGCGCGGCTCTCCGGGGGCCAGCGTCAGGCGATCGCGGTCGCCCGCACGATCTCGGGCGACGCCGACGTGATCCTGCTCGACGAGCCGCTGGCCGCGATGGGTGCCAAGGAAGGGGCGATGATCCTCGACCTGATCCAGCGGCTGAAGGACGGGGGCAAGGTGTCGATCATCATGATCGTTCACAACTACGTGCAGGTGTTCCAGGCGTGCGACCGGGTGAGCCTGATCCAGGACGGCGTGATCTCGCTCGACAAGCCGACCGCGGAGACGTCGGTCGAGGAACTGACCGAGATCGTGGTCGAGGAGTACCGCCGCGCGCGTGCGGCGGAGATGTCCGGGAACGGCGCCGCGGCGGCCAGCGCCGCGAGCAACGGGCCCGGGACCCAGGCAGCTGACGCAGAGAGCGCTCCCAGCGCCCCCGACGCTCCGTCGTGAGCGGCGGCGCATATGCGATCGGGGTCGACTTCGGCACCGAGTCCGGCCGTGCGTTGCTGCTCGACCTGAACACTGGCGAGGAGCTCGGAACCAGCGTCGTGCGGTACCCCAGCGCCGTGATCGACCGGACGCTGCCGAGCACGGGCGAGTCGCTGCCTGGAGATTGGGCGCTGCAGGACCCCGACGACTGGGTCACGGTGATCGACACCGGGATTCAGGACCTGCTGTCGCGGGCAACAGTCGCGCCCGAGGAAGTGGTCGGGCTCGGCGTCGACTTCACCTCGTGCACGGTCCTGCCGGTCACGAGCGAAGGGGTGCCGCTGTGCACGCTCGAGCAGTGGCGCGACCGCCGCCACGCCTGGCCGAAGCTGTGGAAGCACCATGCCGCCCAACCGGTCGCCGACCGGCTGAACGAGGTCGCGCTCGAGCGCGGCGACGAGTTCCTCGCGCGCTACGGCGGCAAGATCTCCTCGGAGTGGTACTTCCCGAAGCTGATCGAGCTGTGGCTCGAGGACCGGGAGATCTACGACGCCGCGTACGGATTCATCGAGGCGACCGACTGGATCGTGTGGCGGATGACCGGGATCGAGCGGCGGCAGAGCTGCACCGCCGGCTACAAGGCGATGTGGTCGGCCGCCGAAGGCCTGCCGCCGGTGGAGTACTTCGAGGCCGCCTACCCGGGCTTCAACCGGCCGGCCGAGAAGCTCGGCACGACGTTCGTCCCGCTCGGCGCGCGCGCGGGTGCGCTCCGGCCGCAGGTCGCGGCGCGACTCGGCCTGCCGCCGTCGGTCGCGATCGCCGTCGGCAACGTCGACTCGTTCGTATCGGTCCCCGGCGCCGGGGTGGAGCACCCGGGAACGTTCGTGATGGTCGTCGGGACCTCGATCTGCGACATGCTCGTCCACCCCGACGAGATCCGCCTGCCCGGGATCACCGGAGTGGTGCAGGACGGCATCCTCCCAGGCCTTTACGGCTACGAGGCCGGTCAGGCCGCGGCCGGAGACATGCTCGCCTGGTTCGTGGACACGATCGCGACGGACACCACCTACGAGGCGCTGGAGGAGGCGGCGGCGGGGATCGGTCCGGGAGAGACGGGCCTCGTGGCGCTCGACTGGTGGAACGGAAACCGCTCGATCTTGGCCGACGCCGATCTATCTGGCGTGATCTGCGGGCTGACACTCCAGAGCACCAACGATCAGATCTACCGGGCGCTGCTGGAGTCGACCGCGTTCGGCAGCCGGCGGATCATCGAGAACTTCGAGGCGCACGGACTGCCGCTCTCACAGATCGTCGCATGCGGCGGGATCGCCGAGCGGAGCCCGCTGACGATGCAGCTGATCGCGGACACGAGCGGATTCGATGTCCACATCCCCGGCTCGAGCGAGATCCCAGCGCGCGGCGCGGCGCTGTTCGGTGCCGTCGCGGCCGGCTTCTTCGATCACATCGGCGCGGCCGTCGAAGCCACGCGGCCGCGGATCGCGCGGACCTACCGGCCGGATCCCGCGGCCAAGAGGGTCTACGACGAGGTGTACGCGATCTACCGCGGCCTGTACGAGATGCTCGGACGCTCCGAGGTCGACCTGCTGCACGCGCTGAAGCGAATCCGGGCCGAGAGGCGGGCCGCGTGACAGCGTCGGGGCGGCCGCCGAAGATCGGACTGCTGGGGATCATGCAGGAGCTCTACGACGAGATGATCCCGGGGATCACCGAGCATCAGGCCGCCTACGCGGCGGGAGTCGCGCAGCGGCTCGCCGGGGTCGCCGAGGTCGTGTTCACGCGCCCGGCGCGGAATCGTGCGGATGTCGAGGCGATCTCCCGGGAGCTCGTAGCGACGGGGGTTGACGGGATCATGATCGTGATGCTGACCTACGGGCCGGCGCTGCGAACGGTCCGCGCCCTGCTCGACATACCAGTGCCGCTGATGCTGGCCAACATCCAGCCGCTGCGCTCGGTCACGGCCGACTGGAACATGGACACGCTCACCTACAACCAGGGGATTCACGGCGCGCAGGATCAGGCGAACTCGCTGGTGCGCTCGGGGGTGCCGTTCTCGGTGATCACCGGCGAGTGGCAGTCGGAGCGATTCGCGGCTGGGTTCGAGGACTGGGCGCGGGCGGCGCAGACCGTGACCGCGATGCGCTCGGCGCAGGTCGCGCTGCTGGGCTACCCGATGAACGGGATGGGCGATATCCGCTACGACCCGCCGGCAATGCTGCGGCGCTTGGGCCCGATGGTCGTGGGCGAGGACCTGGGGCGATTGATCGCACGGATGGACGCGGTCGCGGACGCGGACGTGGATCAGCTGCTGCGGGCCCACGGCGAGCGATTCGAGGTCGCCGCCGACCTCCCCCGCGAGCGGCACGCGTACGCGGCACGGATCGAGCTGGCGATCCGTTCGATGCTCGTCGACGGCGGCTATGCCGGGTTCTCGTTCCACTTCGACTCGATCAGCGGCGATGGCCGCTTTCAGCAGCTGCCGCTGCTCGCGGCCTCGGACCTGATGGCCGACGGCTACGGCTACGCGGCCGAGGGCGACACGAACACAGCGTCGCTGATGTGTGCGGCGCAGTCGCTGATCGGCGACGCCCACTTCAGCGAGATGTACGCGATGGACTGGGAGCTGGACTCGGTCCTGATCAGCCACATGGGGGAGGGCAACTGGAAGATCGCGCGTTCCGACCGCCCGGTACGGCTGATCGATCGCCCGCTCGGGATCGGCCGCCTCGACAATCCACCGACGCCGGTGTTCTCGGCCGTTCCCGGCCCCGCCACGACCGCCGCGCTGGTTCCAATCGACGGCGAGTACTACCGGCTGGTCGTCGGTCGCGGCTCGGTGCTCGACACGGAGGAATTGCCGCAGGTCGAGATGCACTACTTCCACTTCCGGCCCGAGCAGGGGATGGAGATGTTCATGGACGACTGGCTGCGCCTCGGCGCCCCGCACCACTTCGTGTTGAACCTCGGGGAACACGCCGCGCGCTGGCGGCGGGTGGCGGAGCTGCTGGAGCTGGAGTACGAGGAGATCTAGTCGGTGCTGGCCGCACTGCGCGAGGAGGTGCTGGCGGCGAACCTCGCCCTGACCCGGTACGGCCTCGTCACGCTCACGTGGGGCAACGTCAGCGGGATCGATCGCGAGTCGGGGCTGGTGGCGATCAAGCCGAGCGGGGTCGCGTACGAGGCGATGACCGCCGAGGACATCGTGATCGTCGACCTCGACGGCAACGTCGTGGACGGCGAGCGGCGCCCGTCGACCGACACCCCCACCCATGTCGCGCTGTACCGCGCGTTTGAGCAGATCGGCGGGGTCGTGCACACGCACTCGACCTACGCCACCGTCTGGGCCCAGGCCCAGCGCGAGATTCCGCTGCTCGGCACGACCCACGCGGACCTGTGTCCGCATCCGATCCCGGTGACCCGCCCGTTGACTGCGGCGGAGATCGAGGACGACTACGAGGGCGCGACCGGCGTGGCCGTGATCGAGGCGGTCGGCGACCGCGGTCCGGCTGAGATCCCGTGCGTGCTGGTGCGCGGACACGCGCCATTCTGCTGGGGCCGCAACCCGGGCGCGGCGGTCGAGATCGCGGTCACGCTCGAGGAGGTGGCGCGGATGGCGCTGCTGACGACGATGCTCGAGTCCGGCGCGCCGCCGCTCGATGGGGCGGTGCGCGAGAAGCACTTCCAGCGCAAGCACGGGCCGCGCGCCTACTACGGGCAGCCTTCTTGACGCTTCCGGAGGTGGTGCTCGGCGCGGACGCGATCGAGCGGATCGGGGACTACTGCGGCGGCTCGGTGCTCGTCGTGATGGACGCGAACACGCGCGAGGCCGCGGGCACGCGAGTCGGGCGGGCCCTGCCGGCTGCCCGGGAGTTCGTGTTCGCGCAGCGGAGCGGGTTGCTCGCGGGGATGGAGGAGGTTGCGGCCGTGCGCGGGCGGGCGCGCTCGGCCTCGGTCGAGGTGCTCGTGGCGGTCGGCTCCGGCGTGATCACCGACATCGTCCGCTACGCGGCGCATCTCGACGACCGCCCGTTCATCAGCGTGCCGACGGCCGCGTCGATGGACGGCTACGCCTCGAGCGTCGCCGCGATGCAGATCGACGGGGTCAAGGTGACCTACCCGGCCCGCGCGCCGCGCGCGATCCTGGCCGATCCGGGGGTCGCCGCGGCGGCGCCGGCGGAGCTGACCCGCGCCGGCCTCGGTGACCTGCTGGCGAAGGCGACCGCGAGGGTCGACTGGCTGGCGGCTCACGCCCTGTACTGCGAGCCGTTCGATCCGGTGCTCGCCGAGCGCGTGCTGGCGCCGCTGACGTTCGCGGCCGCGAACGCCGAGCAGGTCGTGGCCGGGCGCGCGGACGCGATCGAGCAACTGATCGTCGGCCTGATCGAGTCGGGGGTCGCGATGGCGATCATCGGCAACTCGCGCCCGGCCAGCGGCTGCGAGCATCACGCCTCGCATTTCTGGGACCTGCTGGCGGCCCATGGGCGACGGTCGCATGCGTCGCACGGACTGCAGGTTGGCTATGCGACGCGGTTCGCGATGCGGCTACAGCGGTTTGCGTTCGACGGCGGGGTCGTGGCGCTGCGGCTCCCGGTGCCGGCGCGGGACCCGCTGGGGCCGCAGGCGCGGGCATGGCTCGGCGAGCCGACCGAGGACATCATCGCGGCGGTCGAGGAGAAGCAGCGATACATCGCGGCGATCGCGGATCGGTGGCCCCGTGATCCGGCCGCCTGGGAGGCGGTCCGAGCGCGGCTCGCTCCGGCGCTGGAGCTGTTCGACGCCGTCGAGCAGGCGCTGTCCGTGGCCGGGATCCCGTCCGAGCCCGGATACCTGGACATCGATGCCGCGACCCTGCGGGCGACGTTCCGCCACGCCACCCGGCTGCGCGCGCGGTGGACCGCGGTCGATTTCCTGGAATCCCAGCAGTCGCTCGACGCGGCGCTGGCGGCGACGCTGCCACCGGGATAACCCTTCGCTCACATACGGCGGCGCAATATTCCCGCTTACGGTGCGACAGTTCTCGACCGCTCACCTGGCAGCGCTCGCGGTGCTGGTCGCCGGGATCGTCGTGTGCGTGCTGGTGCCACGGCAGCTTCCCGAGCGGTGGGCGCGGTGGTGCGGGTGGGTGATCGCGGCGGCGATCTTCGCCGGCTGGGCCGGCGAATACGTCGCGGACGTGATCCTCGGGACCTGGAGCGTCGAGTACACGCTGCCGCTGCAGCTGACCGACGCGGTGTCGCTGACCGCGATCGCGGCCTTGCTGACCCGCCGGCAGCTGCTCGTGGAGCTCGTCTACTACTGGGCGTTCTCGGCGTCGCTGCAGGCGGCGCTCACGCCCGACCTGAGCCAGATGTTCCCGAGCGTCTTCTACTTCACGTACTTCGCCTACCACGTGGGGGCGATCGTCGCCGCGGCATTTCTGGTGTTCGGCTGCCGGCGCTACCCCCGGCACGAGGCGATGTGGCGGGTGTACGCGATCACGCTCGCGTTCGCGTGCGTGGCCGGGATCGGCGACCTGGTCACCGGCGGCAACTACATGTACCTCCGCAGCAAGCCGGTGCACAACTCGCTGCTGAACGTGATGGGACCGTGGCCGGTGTACATCGTCGCCGGTGCCGCGATCGGGCTGGCGATCTTCCTGGTGCTGCGCGCGATCGCGGATTGGGCGCTGCGACTCCAGTCACGCAAGGGCGCGGAACAGCCCATCCAGGACGCGGCCGGTCACGTCCTCGAACAGCCCCGCCGGAACGGCCTCGGGATCGAGCAGCCGGCGCATCGCGAACCCTAGCCCGAGCGCGTCGAACAACGTCCCGAGCTCCTCGGCGACCGTGGGCGAGAGCGCGACCCCGGCCCGCTGCGCGGCGTCGGCGAGGATCGCCGTGAAGGTGTCCCGGATCGGGCGCGAGCGTCTCGCGAGCTCGTCACTGAGCGGTGGCCCGTTGCGCACCGCATGAGCCCACAGCTCGACCCACAGCAGGAACGGCTCGGGTCGCTCGGTCACGCCCTCGATCCATGCGTGGGCGACGTTGCGGCCCTGCTCGGTGAGGGTCGCGCCGTCGCGGAACCGGAGCGCGAACAGCTCCGCCCAGTCGGCGACATTCTGTTCTGCCGCCGCCAGCAGCAGGTCCTCCTTGCGCCCGAAGCTCGAGTACACCGCGCCGACCGAGAAGCCGGCGCTCTCGGCGATCTCGTCAACGGACGCGGCGTGGAACCCGCGGCGGGCGATCACGTCCGCGGCCGAGCGCACCAGCGCGGCGCGGGTCTCGGCCTTCTTCTCGTCTCGTGTCAGGCGGGGCATGGTTTGGCGAGCGGTTGCTATTACAATAGCGGCTGCTATCTCAGTTGCGAACAAGGGAGGCCGATATGTCCGCACTCACTCCGCACTCCACGCCCTCGGCTCCGGCGGCCAACGAGCTCGCCGCGCGGCGTCTGTTCGAGACGATGCGCGACGGCGATCTCGCGGCGCTTGGCGGGCTGCTGGCACCCGACGTCGTGCTCAGCTCTCCGATCACCGACCGCTTCCGGTTCCGCGGCCGCGATCGAGTGATCGAGCTCTACGAGGTCGTACATGCGCCCCTGCGTGAGTTCGAGCACGTCCGGCTCGTCGGCCGTGACGTCGCGTGGGCGCAGGTCACCCGCGCGCGCGTGGGCAGGCACACGATCTGGATCAGCCAGCTGATCGAGTTCGACGATGCCGGCCTGATCCGCGAGCTGACCGTGTTCGTGCGTCCGTTGCCCGGGCTGGTCGCGTTCGCGGCCGCGATCGTGCCCGGCGCCGCGCGCCGGCGCAGCCGGCTGTCGGCCCTGCTGCTCGGCACGATGGTGCGACCGCTGGTGCCGATGGTCGGCCAGGGTGATCGGGTCGCGGTCGCGGTGCTGCGCGACGCGTGGTCGTAGCGTCAGCGAGACCCGATCGGACCGGCCTCGATCAGCTTCGAGGGTGACAGTGTCTGCAGGATCTCGTGTCCGATGTTGATCGTCGGGTTGATGAACTGGACGCCCGGCAGGGCCTGACGGTGGTGGTCGCCGCTACTGTCGCCGAACGTTTCGCAGGTGAAGAAGGCGATGTACGGGACGCTGGTGACCGTGATCGTGCCACCGGCCCCCGCAGGTCCATCATAGGTGCTCGGGAAGTAGTGCTGGATCGTCCCGCCGTACCAGCTGAATACCTGTGTCTCGCCTCCGACGAGGGTCGTTTGACCGGCGTTTGGCCCCGCAAGCATCTCGCACTGCACGGCGATCGCCGGCGGCGTCCCGGTGAACCGGGCGGGCCACCCGGACGCGTTCGCATTCTCGGTCACGTTGCCATTCACCGTGTATGTCCCTGGCGCCTCGAACGCCGTCTGCACGCTGAACCCGTATTTGTATGTCTTGAACCGGGTCGCGACGACCGGCGGTGCCGGCAGGGCGCCGGCGCCCGGCGGTCCCTTGGGCCCGAGCAGTCCGGGCGGTCCCTGGGGGCCTTGCGGTCCCTGGGGGCCCTGCTGATTCCACTGGACGGTCGTGTAGCCGGTTGGGCATGAGCCGTTGAAGCTCAGGCTGAGGGCCCCGAGCGAGGAATCCCCGTTCGGCTGGTTGGCACAGGGGGTGATCACGGGCTGGCCGGATTCGCCCACCGCTGCCCAGCTGACGCCTCCCGCCGCGAGCACGAGCGCCACCACCGCAATCGCCGTATCCGGACCAGGCCGCCACGATCGACCTCACCTGAGGGTGGATCGCATCTTCACCTTCCTTCTCGAGTTGCTAGCTCGCGACATTGTTCGCGAGCCGGCGGCGGAAGTCAGTATCGACTGGGTCTCGACTCGGTGCCCGAGCTGCGACGACTAAGCTGGCCCCTGATGCAGGTGACCGTCGCCGTCAACGGCCAGGAGTACACGCGCGAGGTCGAGCCGCGGATGCTCCTGGTCCACTATCTGCGCGACGAACTGGGGCTGACAGGCACCCATTGGGGTTGCGATACGTCCAACTGCGGCACCTGCGTGGTGCAGATGGACGGCGAACCGGTCAAGTCGTGCACGCTCCTTGCCGCGACCGCGGCGGGGCACGAGATCCTGACCGTCGAGGGGCTCGAGGTCGACGGCGTGCTCGACCCGGTTCAGCAGGGCTTCAGCGAGATGCACGGGCTCCAGTGCGGGTTCTGCACGCCGGGCATGATGCTCACCGCACGGGCGCTGCTGGATCGCAACCCGAACCCGAGCGACGACGAGATCCGCGAAGCGATCTCGGGCCAGATTTGCCGCTGTACCGGCTACGCGACGATCGTCCGCTCGATCCGCTGGGCGGCCGAGCATCAAATTTCGGACGCGCGTGCGCGTTCCAGTCAGAATGACGCCCGATGAGCAGCGCGGGCCTCCAGGCGGCCGAACAGAAGATGCGGGCGGCGGGACAGCCAGAGGAGGCGATCGGCAGCTTTCGCAGCGCCTACCGGCGGCTCGACAGCGGTGAGTCCGCGATCGTCCCAAGTGCCGACCTCGAGCCCGCCACCGACGTCCCGCGCCTGGACGAGTTGCCCGAGTCCAGCGGCGCCGGCGCGCTCGCGCACGTCGCCCTGATCAAGCTCAACGGGGGGCTCGCGACGACGATGGGTCTGCGCTCGCCGAAGTCGCTGCTCGAGGCTCGCGAAGGCCACTCGTTCCTCGAGATCATCGTCGGTCAGACGCTGGCGCTCCGGCGTCGCTACGGAATCGGGCTGCCGCTCGTGTTGATGGACAGCGAGGCGACGCGCGAGGAGACGCTGCCGATCCTTGCCCGCCATCCCGAGCTGGACGAGGGCCTGGATCTGGACTTCCTCCAGAGCATGGTCCCGAAGCTGGACGCCGACACGCTCGCGCCCGCCAGCTGGCCCGGCAACTCCCGGACTCGAATGGAACCCACCCGGGCACGGCGACGTCTACGGCGCCCTGCGCCGCTCCGGGATGCTGGCGGCTCTGCTGGAGCGCGACTTCCGGTACGCGATGATCTCCAACTCCGACAACCTCGGCGCAACCGTCGACGCCCGGATCGCGGACTACATGGCCGAGCACGAGATCCCGTTCGTGATGGAGGTCGTGATCGGAACCGAGGCGGACCGCAAGGGCGGACACATTGCCCGGCGCACCGCCGACGGCCAGCTGATCCTGCGCGAGATCGCGCAGACGCCGCCCGAGGACGAGGACTCGTTCCGCGACTTTCGCCGCTGGCGCTACTACAACACCAACAACCTCTGGGTCGACCTGCGCGTGCTCGACCAGGCGCTCGCCGAGCACGACGGCGTCCTCGAGCTGCCGCTGATCATCAACCGCAAGACGGTCGATCCGCGCGATTCGAGCTCGACCGCCGTGCTCCAGCTCGAGAGCGCGATGGGCGCCGCGATCGAGAGCTTCCGCGGCGCACAGGTCGTGTGCGTGCCGCGCACCCGGTTCGTGCCGGTCAAGACAACCGACGACCTGCTGGTGCTGCGATCGGATGTGTACGAGCTGACCGACGACATGGTGGTCAGGCCCGTTCCGAGCCGGGACGGACAGCTTCCGTTCGTCGAGCTGGACAAGCGCTTCTACCGGCTGCTCGACGAATTCGAGGCGCGCTTCCCGTCGGGGCCTCCGTCGCTGCGCGCGGCCGAGCGGCTGGTCGTGCACGGCGACGTGACGTTCGAGGGCGGCGTCGTCGTACGCGGCGCGGTCGAGCTGACCGCGGACGACCCCACCCGGATCGCTGCTGGCACCGTGCTCTCGTAGTGCGGGCGGTCGCCGAGCAGGTGATCCTCGTCACCGGCGCGACCGACGGCCTGGGGAAGGGGCTGGCGCTGGAGCTCGCGCGCGCCGGCGCCGCGATCCTGCTCCATGGCCGCGACCCCGGTCGTGGTCGCGCCGCGATCGACGAGATCCGCGACCAGACGGGCAACGACCGCCTCTCGTTCTACCGCGCCGACTTCGCGTCGCTGGCGGATGTGCGCGAGGTGGCGGCGCGCGTCCTCGCCGAGCAAGACCGGTTGGACGCGCTCGTCAACAACGCGGGCATCGGGGTGGTGCTCCCCGGGCACGGCGAACGCCATCTCAGCGCCGATGGCTACGAGCTGCGGTTCCAGGTCAACTACCTCGCCGGCTTCCTGCTCACGCGGCTGCTCGCGCCGCTGCTGCTCGCCTCGGCGCCGGCACGGATCGTCAACGTCAGCTCCGCCGGCCAGCTGCCACTCGACTTCGACGACCTGATGCTCGAACGCGACTACACCGGGCTCAGGGCCTACGGCCAGAGCAAGCTCGCCCAGATCATGTTCACGTTCGACCTGGCCGATGAGCTGCGCGACCGCGGGGCGACCGCCACCTGCCTGCACCCAGCGACGTTCATGCCGACCAAGATGGTGTTCGCGGCGGGGATCGGCGCCGCCAGCACCCTCCAGGAGGGGGTCACCGCGACGCGGCGGCTGGTGGCGGACCCCGCGCTCGAGGGCGTCACCGGCCGGTATTTCGAAGGTATTCGGGAGGCGCGAGCGGATCCCCAGGCCTACGACCGCGACGCGCGGTGGCGGTTGCGCGCAGCCTCCGAGGAGCTCGTCGGAATCGGGCCGTCGCCCGACGACCGGCTCCGGGCGCTGTATGCGGCCTTCAACGCCCGCGACGTCGAGGCCGTGCTCGCCGCGATGGTGGCCGACGTCGACTGGCCGAACGCGTGGCAGGGGGGACGGCTCGTCGGCCGCGCCGCCGTCCGCGACTACTGGACCCGTCAGTGGGCCGAGATCGACCCCCACGTGGAACCCGTCTCGATCGTGACCCGCCCCGATGGTCGCGTCGCGGTCGAGGCTCGGCAGGTCGTGCGCGGGGCCGGCGGTGGCGAGTTGCTGAGCGAGGCGATGGTGGTGCACGTGTACGAGCTGCGCGGGGGGTTGGTGGCACGGATGGACGTCGAGGAGTGGCGGGGCTGAAAAGGGGGGCGCGTGGATGGCCGCGGCGGGTGAGGATGGCGGCTGGGGAAAGGGGCGGGGGCGGATGACCCACTTATCCCCGCGACGACGCGCGCGTTAGCGCTAGCACGCAACGGCACTCGGGCCGGGCGACCAGTCCCGAGCTGGGAAATTGAGCACGACAGTTGAGGCTCTCGCAAAACCCCGAGAGCGACCAACGCCCGGAATTCGGCGGCATATGCGGCGTTCGTGCTGGGGAGGTCGGGCACGGGGTGCCCGACCTCGGGGGAGTGGCGCGGGCTGCGCTGGCGGGCCGGTGTGTGGCCGGGCGGCGCCGGCGGACGCCTGAAAACCTGCTCGACTTCCCAAACCCGATCGCCGGGAGAGCGTTCGGGAAGTTGAGCACGATATTCAGGCTCGATTTCCCAAACCGCCGGCGCGAAGTTGGCTTTGGGAAGTTGAGCATGCTTTTCGGGTCTCCTGACCCGCGAATCCGCCCCTCCCTCGTGCCCGGAGGTCGGGCGCACCCCTGCGCCCCGACCTCCCCAGCCCAGAGCGCGCACGGCGGCGGCTGAAAAGCCGACGACGGGCGCGCTACCCGGCGACAGACCTTCACGTCCGGTGCCTTGGCTGTGACGACGGTCGGGCGCTCGCGATCGCTCGGCGAGGCGCCCCGGCACGTCAGGCGCCGATCGGGCGGGCCGGCCGGGGGCGCCGATCGGCCGTTTCCGCTCCGCCGGCGGCGGATTCGCGGCTCATCCCACGCTTGACGGCGTCGATCAGGGCCGGTCGCATCTCGCTCAGCGAGATGATCCTGCTCACCGAGCCGACGCGCACGGCGCGCTCGACGCTGTGGGTCGCGTCGAAACGGTCGGCGAACTCGCCGCGCCGGCGCGCCAGCACCTTGTCCCAGAGCTTGGCCCGCTCGGCTCGGAGCGCCTGGCGGTCGGGTCCGTCGGCGGCTTCGATCCGCTGGTCCAGGTCCACAATCCGCGGGTCGGCGAGCGCGGACTGCTCGACCTCGCGGGCGAAGACGACGCCGGCAGCCGGGCCGCCGCCGATCACGGACGCGCGCACGCCTTCGAGGGCGATCGTCTCCATCTTCGGATTGAGCCGCTGCGAGAACACGACCGAGGCGCCACCGTGGTAGCGGGAGATGAGGCATAGGACGATCGGCCCGTCGAAGTTCGCGACCGCGCGTCCGATCTCGGCTCCGAACTCGAGCTGCCAGTCGCGCAGCGACTCGGGCGAGCCGTCGAATCCGGCGAGGTTCGCAAGCACCACGAGCGGCCGTCGACCGCCGGCCGCGTTGATCGCGCGTGCGATCTTCTTGGAGGAGCGAGGGAACAGCGTGCCCGCGGTCCACTGATCGGGTCCGTCGGCGGGGAGCGGTCCGTGCCTGGGGAGCGGATGTGACTCGATCCCGATCAGCGAGATCGGTTGGCCGCCGAGGTGCGCATCCCAGATCACGCCGATCTCGGCCGATTGCATCCGGCCCCAGCGCTCCAGCGGCGCGTGATCGGCGTCGATCACCGCACGCATCACCGAGCGGATGTCGAACCCCTTCTTGCGACCGGGGTTGGTGGCGTCGGAGAAGATGTCCCCGACGCACCGCAGCCCCGAGCCTGGATCGTCGTAGTCGGCCGGACCGACGTCCCTGTCGCTGGGGTCGGAAGTGGCTGCCCGGCGGGGGAAGCGCTCCCCCGGCTCGACGTAGGTGTGCTCGTAGTAGGACAGCAGCACGCGACATGCTCCGGCGAGATCCCGCGCCCAGTACTGGGCCTGGCCGTTGGGGCCCATGATCCGCTCGTAGCCGCCGATCCCGAAGTTGTCCTCGGCCGAGACGCCGCCCGAGTAGTCGAGGGCCTGCTTGCCGGTGAGCACCATCGCGCTCGCCGGCGTCATGATCAACGCCCCCCGGGTGTGCATCAGCATCGTTGCCTCGGCGTTGAAATACGGCTGGGCGCCGACGTTGATGCCGACCACAACGATGTTGATCTCGCCGCCGGCCTGCGTGAACAGCACGATCCGTCGCAGGGCTCTGGCGACCCAGTCCACCGTCTCGGACCCTTTGTCCATCGCGATCTTGGCTCCCGCCGAGTGCGCAAACCACTCCAGCGGCACGCCAAGCTGCTCGGCGAGGTCGATCGCGGCGATGATCCGCCGGCACTCCGCCTCGGCGAGCGACCCGAGCGCCCGGGTCGGATCGCCGAGCAGGATCACGCGCAGCATCCCCTCGGGGTAGCGATCGGTGAAGTTGCGGATCGTGCCGACGACGAGCCCGGCCGAGTTCGTGGCCGGAGGGCGATCGACCGGGACCAGCTCTCCTTCCGCTGAGAGGTCGTGCTCGACGAACCACCCGGCGGGCTGATCGGCGGTGGCCTGGGCGGGCGCGACCAGCTTGACGACCTCGGCCGGGTGGAGCATGCCGCGGCGGCGAGCCGAGATCAGCCGCTGCGCGCTCTCGTCGAGCGGCTGGACCGGCTGCGTCGGCGGATCGTCGACCTCGACCCGGACGTCGTAGGGGGTCGGGAGGAAGAAGCGCAGCATGCGCATGCGAACGTTGCCGTCCGGTTCGCGCAAGCGACCCTGGAGCAGCACCATCTCCAGCCCGAGGCCGGAGGCCAGCGGCAACAGGCGCTCGATCAGTCTCCGCAGCTCGTCAAGGCCCGGCTCCATTACCGGCCAAACGTGCAACAGGATGCGGTTCCACGGTAGCCGGCGGCTGAGCGGACGGCGCGCCTGGAGGCGGCGGATCGTCCCCAGCGCCTCGACGATCATCAGCTCCAGCTCCGGCAGCCCGACGACGTTGCCTTCGTTGTCATAAACCCTGGTGAAGTCACGCACCTCGGCGAGCACGAACAATCGCTCGTCCTTCGGGTTGGCGCGCGCCACGCCGCGGAACGCGTAGACGTCTTCGACCGACGGGACCCGCTCGAGATCGAATTGCTGCAGCCGCCAGATCTGGAGCCGGTGGCCCATCATCGGATGCAGGCCGCGCAGCACCTGATCCTCGACCAACCCCTCCGGCGATGGCCGGAACGTCAGCAGATCGATCGCGGACATCCCGCGGCCTCGCCGGGGCTCCGCGACCGCGACAACGATTCGATGCACGGACGGCGGGATCGGAATCCCGGCGAGGGCAGTCAGGATCCGTTCCGCCAGCGCCGCGTGCGACGGCGCCGCCTGCAGGTGCTCGGCATACAGGTCGAGGACCGCGAGCTCGCCCTCCGGCATGGTCGCCGCGTAACCGGCGAACGCGCGCGCAACCGATGTCACCTCGTCGAGCTCGATGTAGGCGGCCATCAGATGACGGAGCGTTCCCTCGAAGGGATACTTGCTGAGCACAAACCTGTGTCCGTCGAAATCGATCTGATCGAACCCCGTCAGCGAGCGCACGCGGTAATAGCGGCGCACCATCGCCTCGACCAGCAGATCGCGGACCGGTGGCTCGGTCGTCCGCATCGCGGTCGTGAGCCGGGTCGAAAGCGGGCGGGGGCAGTTGACGATCGCCTCGATTCGCGGACCGCGGTCGGGGCGCATCGGATCTTCGGTCAGAGCAACGATGTGCCGCTCCATCTCGGCGTAAACACGCTCACGAGCGGCGGCGATCACCGGCTCGTCGAAGTACCGGAAGCGAACGTCGCGGGCGAGATCGGCGACCACGGGATCGCGTCCGTCGAGCGCCGCGACAAGGCGGTCAAGCGCGTCACGGAAGTCGTCTCCGACGTGTCCCGCGAGCTGTTCGGCTTCCTCGAGCCGGCGGTCCAGGATGGCCAGGATCGCCGACCTCGCCGTGTCCGCCCGTTGCTGAGAGAGGAACAGCCGGTAGCACGCCTCCTCGAGCGCTGGCGTCCGTTCCAGGGTGTCGATGCCGTAATGCGCAAGCGCGTGGCGCAGCCGCGCCACGAATCGATTTGGGAGTCCCTCGGCATCGGCATCGAGCGAGCGCAGCCACGAATGCAGGTGCTCCTGAGAACCGTGCAGCAGCTCTGGCTCTTCCTCCTCGTCAACATAAACCGGGCTGGAGAGCGCGCGCAGATCGGCGAACATCCTCAGCAGGCGATGCTCACCCGGAACCAGTGCCGGGTCGCAAGCGAGCAGGTCGGCGCACTCGCCGTGAAGATCGGCGATCGTACGGTCGACCTCGGCCGGGCCGATGTCGTAGCCGCGTACCAGCAATTCCATCCGCCTGAGGTTCTCGTGGCAGCGACCTGGGGCGCCCGGCTCCGTGACCTCAGCGAGCGAGTCGAACGAGACCCGGGGGCCCGATGATCGCGCCTGCTCCTCGCCGCCCACCGGCTCTAGCACCAGCAGCGGCACCTGGGGCGCGACGTACATGTTCTCCCCCACCAGCACCCGCTTGACGCGGCCGCGCAAGGGTGCGGTCAGAGACGACTCCATCTTCATCGCCTCGAGCACGGCGACGACGTCTCCGACGTCGACGATGTCGCCCTCGCTCACGGGGATCGAGACGACCACGGCGGGAGAGGGGTTGCGGATCAGGCCCCCGTCGTCGCGGGAGATGCGGTGCGGGACGCCGTCGACCTCGAGGAGCACGTCGTCGCCTTGCTTGGAGGTGAGCGTCCGAAAGCTCTGCCGGTTGGCCAGAAGTCGGCGCTCGTGGCGGCCCACCCGTCGCGTCTGTACCTCGATCGGATGTCCGTCGACCGTCACGCGGTATAGGTCCGGCGCCAGCTGCGATACGGACAGTCCGTAGGACTGTCCGCGGTGACGGAGCTCGTAGGTGCGCGAGAGCTGATCACTCGCCTGTGGACGGCCCCGGCGCGCGAACGCGTAGAACTGCGCGCGATCGGTCGCCAGGTCCATCTCCGCAAGCTCGATCGCCGCCTGGAGGAGCGCGACGTCACCGTGCCGCGTCGGCATCGCCTCACCGATCAAGTACAACCGGTCGAGCCACGTGGTGTCGATCTCGCCGGCACGTATCTCCGGCCGGTCGAGCAGGTCCAGCAGGAAGCCGTGGTTGGTGGTCCCGCCGTCGACGACGACGACCGTGTCCGCGACCGCGCGCCGCAGGCGCGACAGGGCCTCCTCGCGGTCGCGGCCCCAGGCGATCAGCTTGGCGATCATCGAGTCGAACTCGGCCGGGATCGTGTCACCCTCCGCGACGCCGGTGTCGACTCGCAGTCCCGGGCCAGTAGGTAGGCGCAGCAGCAGCAGGCGGCCAGGCGCAGGTGCAAATCCGAGCGCCGGATCCTCGGCGGCCAACCGTGCCTCGATCGCGTGGCCGACCGGCGGCGGAGGCTTGGACTCGAGCTTGCCGCCGGCGGCGACGTGCAGCTGCAGCTTGACGAGGTCGAGACCTGTGACGGCCTCCGTGACCGGGTGCTCGATCTGCAGGCGCGCGTTGATCTCCATGAACAAGAACCGGCGCTCGGACGGTTCGTACAGAAACTCGACCGTGCCTGCGTTGCAGTAGCCGCACCGAAGCGCGATCCGGCGGGCTGTGTCCATCACCTCCTGGTGCTGTTCTTCAGTCAGCGCGGTGCTCGCCGACTCCTCGATCACCTTCTGATTTCGGCGCTGAGACGAGCAGTCGCGGACGCCGACCGACCACGCGTTTCCGTGGCCGTCGGCGATGACCTGGACCTCGATGTGCCGGGCGGGGCCGATCAGCTTCTCGAGCAGCACGGCTCCGTTTCCGAACGCCTCGATCGCCTCGTCGCGGGCGCCGGCGAACGCCTGAGGCAGCGTCTGCGCGTCATCCACCCGCCTGATCCCCCGGGCACCGCCTCCAGCGGCGGCTTTGATCATCAGCGGGAAGCCGATCCGTGCGGCGTGCCGGACGGCATCTTCGATCGTGTCGACCGGGCCGCGACTCCACGGAGCGACCGGCACGCCTGCGGCCTCTGCCAGGTGCTTGGCGGCGATCTTGTCGCACACCACTCGCATCACGTCGGGGTCCGGTCCGACGAACACGACCCCGAGCCGCTCACACAGCTCGGCGAACTCCGGCTGCTCGGCGACGAAGCCCCATCCGACCCAGGCGGCGTCCGCTCGCGACTCTCGTAGCGCCCGCTCCAGCGCACGGTGATCGAGATATCCACTCCGCCCGGCGCCGGCGCCGGCGCCGTTGCCGTTGCCGTTGCCGTCGTCGACCGTCGTCGGTCCGAGGCAGACCGTCTCGTCCGCCTGGCGCACGAACATCGCGTCACGCTCGGCGTCGGTGTAAAGCGCGATCAGCGTGATCGGCTCGGCTCGGCTTTGGTTGAGCTCGCGAACGGCGTGAATCACGCGCATCGCGGGCTCGCCTCGGTTGACGATCGCGAGCCGTGAGAACGGGCGCCGCATCGCGCGACTCAGCAAGGCTGGGGGTGGCGCCGGCTCGACCTCCGACGCCACCCGCTCTGGCTCCGGGGCCACAACCACTGGCTCCGGTGCCACGACCGTGTCTCGGGATTGAGTTCATTGGCCACGCCGCACACTCGTTCTGCGCCCGCGGAATCGGACTGCGACCGGAGTGACAGCAGGATACTGCGCACTGTTCGACGTGGGCGAGGAATTGACTAACGCACCGGGCTGAGAGCGATCGCTTGCTCGGAACGCTCGGCCAGTCCGAGCGAGGCGCCGGTGAAGATCGCCGCGTCCATCTCGCGCAGGTCGGCGGCGATCCGAGGGCGGAATCCCATCGGCGCCAGCACGTGACGCTCGAGCTCGACGCCGGGCGCGATCTCGATCAGCTCGAGGCCGTCGTCGGCGAGGCGCAGCACGCAGCGTTCGGTGATGTAGAGCACCGACTGGCCCTTCTTCCGGGCGCGCTCGCCGCTGAAGGTGAGGTGCTCGACCCGGTCGAGGAACTTCGTCACCGCGCCGTCGCGACGGATCAAGAGCCGGCCATCGGCGACGGCGACATCGGCGCCCGCCGTGAACGTCCCGAGGAACGCGACGCTGCGCGCGGACTGGGTGATGTTGATGAACCCGCCGGCGCCGGCGAGCTTTCGGCCGAACCGGCTCACGTTGACGTTGCCGTCGCGGTCGACCTGTGCCATGCCGAGGAAGGCCTGGTCGAGGCCGCCCCCGTCGTAGAAGTCGAACTGGTAGGGCAGGTCCACGATCGCATCCGCGTTTGCGGCGGCGCCAAAGCTGAGCCCGCCCGCCGGTAGCCCGCCGATCGGCCCTGCCTCGACCGTCATCTCGATCTCCTCAAGGATCCCTTCCTCGTTGGCGACGGCCGCGACCCCCTCGGGGATGCCGATGCCGAGGTTGATGATCGAGCCGGCGGTCAGCAGCATCGCCGCGCGGCGCGCGATCACGCTGCGAACGTCGAGCGCGCTCGGTGCGGGCGCCGCCGTCGCGACCAGCGTCTCGCCGACGTAGGCGGGGTTGTAATCGTCGCCGAACGTCTGCGCGCGCGCGGACCCTGCTCCTGTGACGACCACGCCATCGACGAAGATGCCGGGGATCCGCACATCCCGGGGCGGCAGCGCGTGGCGGCCCGTGAGCCGCTCCACTTCGACGATCACGGTTCCCCCGCTGGCTTTGGTCGCCTGCGCGATCGAGAGCGAGTCGAGCGTGGCGGCTTCTCGCTCCACCGTCACGTTGCCCTCCTCATCGGCCGTGGTGCCGCGCAGCAACGCGAAGTCGATCGCGTGGCTGGGATAGAACAGGAACTCCTCGCCATCGAGCTCGATCAGGCGCACTACCTCCTCGGTCGAGGCCGGGTTGAGGCGACCACCATCGACCCGCGGGTCGACGAACGTTCCCAGCCCGATCGGCGTGATCAGCCCAGGGCGTCCGGCGGCGGTCTCGCGATACAGGTGCGAGACGATCCCGAGCGGCAGGCAATACGCCTCGATGCGCCCGGCCAGCGCCAGCTCGCCGATCGCCGGGACCAGACCCCAGTGCCCTCCGATCACCCGCCGGATCAGGCGCTCATGCGCCAGCCGATTGAGGCCACGGGCGCCGCCGTCGCCCTGTCCAGCGGCGAACACAAGCGTGAGGTCCCGCGGGTCGTCGGTTTCCTCGAACCGCCGGGCGAGCGCCGTCAGCAGCTCGTCGGGAACGCCCAGCCCGACGAAACCGCCGATCGCGATCGTGTCGCCGTCGTGGATCAACCCGGCGGCGGCCTCGGGCGATATGACCTCGGCACGCCGCACGGGCGACCCCTCCTCAGCTCTCGATCCGCTCGGGCTCGGCGGCCCGGGCGCGCTGGCGCAGCTCGTACTTCTGGATCTTGCCGGTCGACGTGCGCGGCAGCGCGTCGACGAACGCGATTGTGTCTGGCGCCTTGAAGTGCGCGATCTGCGAGCGGACGTGGTCGATCAGCTCCTGCTCCTCGGCACTCTGACCCGCGCCGAGGACGACGAACGCCTTCGGCCGCTCGCCCCAGCGCTCGTCGGGGATGCCGACCACCGCGGCGTCGGCGACGGCCTCGTGGCTGAGCAGAGCGGACTCGACCTCGACGGTGGAGATGTTCTCCCCGCCCGAGATCACGATGTCCTTGGCGCGGTCAAGCAGCTCGATATAGCCGTCGGGGTGCTTGACGCCGAGGTCGCCGGAGTGGAACCAGCCGCCCGTGAACGCGTCCGCGGTCGCCTCGTCGTTGCGGTAGTAGCCCTCCATCACGTCGTTGCCGCGCATGCAGATCTCGCCCATCGTGACGCCATCCGCCGGCACGTCGTTCATGTCGGAGTCGACCACCCGCATCCGCTCGGCAGTGATGTAGCCGACACCCTGGCGCGAGAGCTTGCGGGCCCGACCGGCCGGGTCGAGCTCATGCCAGTCGGACTGCCACTCGCACAAGGAGTACGGACCGTACGTCTCGGTGAGACCGTAGACGTGGATCACGTGAGCGCCGAGCGCGTCCATCTCGGCGATCATCGTCGGGCTCGGGGCGGCGCCGGCCACGATCGTGACCAGGCGATGGTCCAGCGGGTGCGCCTCGGGGGCGCGTGCGATCGTGGTCATCACCGCGGGCGCGCCGTTCAGATGGGTAACGCCGAACTCGTCGATCAGCCTCCAGATCTCATCTGCGCGCACCGCCGGAAGGCAGACGTGAGTGCCGCCGATACCGGTCACACCCCAGGTCGTGCACCAGCCGTTGCAGTGGAACATCGGCAGCGTCCACAGATACACCGACGAGGACGAGTGCTCGTGGTGGATGATCTCGCCGAGGGCGTTGAGGTACGCGCCGCGATGGGTGTAGATCACGCCCTTGGGGTTGCCGGTGGTGCCAGAGGTGTAGTCGATCGTGATCTCGGTCAGCTCGTCCTCGACCTCCCACGGCAGCGGTTCGAGGCTACCTCGCGCGCGGAACTCGTCGTAGCTGTACCGCGGCGTCTGCCCGTCGGTGCTCGCGGTGGGATCTCCGACCACGACTACCTCGCTGACCCCGCCGAGGCTCACTCCGGTCGGGATCAGTTCCTCGTCGACGATCAGCAGGCGCGAACCCGAGTGCTCGCAGATGTAGCCCACCTCCGGCGCCGACAGACGGGTGTTGATCGCGACCAGCACACCGCCAGCGAGCGGGACGGCAAAGTGCGCGATCAGCAACTCGGCGACGTTCGGACACAGGTACGCGACGCGATCGCCGCGCCCCACTCCCGACGCCTGGAGCGCGCGCGCGACACGGGTCGCCTCGTCCGCGAACTCCGCGTACGTGTAGCGCCGGTCGCCGGAGACGATCGCGAGCTTGTCCGGGAACACCTCCGCCGAGCGTGCGAGGAACCGCAGGGGGCTCAGCGGCTGATAGTTGGCTGTTGCCATCTCACTCTCCTCCAATCCTGACTTTGACGGGCTCAGCGAGCCCCGACGGCAATCATCCGCCGTAACCTTTGTCGAGCAGCGCGAGGATCTCGCGGACCATCGGTATCCGAGGGTTGGTTCGGATGCTCGGATCCATGAACGCGGCCCGCGCGAGGTCGGGCACCGATGCCTCGAACTCGGAGCGCTCGATCCCGAGTGCCGCGAGCGAGCGGGGCTCCTCGACCTCATCGAGCAGCTCATCGACACGCGCGAACAACCGTTCACGACGGCTCTCGTCGGTCTTTCCACCCAGGCCCAGGACCCACGCGATCTGTGCGTACTTCTCGGGCGCGATGTAGGCGGAGTAGCCCGGCGCCGGCATGAACTTGCTAGGCAGCGACGCGTTATAGCGCAGCACGTGCGGCAGGAAGATCGCGTTCGCGCGACCATGCGCGATCCCAAACCGCGCCCCCACCGGGTGCGCGAGGGCGTGGTTGAGCCCGACGAACGCGTTCGAGAACGCCAGCCCCGCGATCGTCGCAGCATTGTGCATCGAGGTGCGCGCCTCGAGGTCCGAGCCGTCCCGATAGGCGCGGGGCAGTGCCGTGAGGATCAGGTTGATGGCCTGCAGGCAGAACGCGTCCGTGAACGGCGAGGCGAAGACTGACACCGCCGCCTCGAGCGCGTGAGTCAACGCGTCGATGCCGGTGTCGGCCGTGATCTCGGGCGGCATCGTCAGCGTCAGCGTTGGGTCGACGATCGCCGTGTCAGGCAGCAGCGAGTAGTCGACCAGCGTGACCTTGCGTGGGCCGACGCTGATGACGGCGGCCGGTGAGACCTCAGACCCCGTGCCGGATGTCGTCGGGATCGCGACCAGTCGCAGCTTGTGCGCGACCTGCGGGAACTCAGCGATTCGCTTGCGCGCGTCGAGGAACGGCAGCGACAACTCGCGGACGCTCAGCTGCGGGTTCTCGTAAAACAGGCGCATCGCCTTCGCGGCGTCCATCACCGAGCCGCCGCCGAGCGCGATGATCGCGTCGGCGTTGAACCGCTTGAGCTCCTCCACTCCGGCGCGGATCTGCGCCTCGGACGGCTCCGGCTCGACCCCGGAGAACACGTCCACAGCGCCGGCAGTGAGGTAATGGCGCACCTCCTCGGCCACGCCACGGGCCACGGTGGGCCCGTCGGTGACGATCAGCGGTCTGGAGGCGTCGAGCTGTCTCAGGATGGCGAGCGCGCCGGGATTGAAATACGTGTCCGACGGAACCCGGAACCACTGGGGTGGTGTCTGCCGGCGGGACACTGTCTTGACGTTCAGCAGGTTTCTGTAGTTGACGTTATCGGTCGTGTTGGAGCCGCCCCAGGTGCCGCAGCCTAGCGAGAAGGTAGGTGTCATCGAGTTGTAGACGCCGCCCAGCGCTCCGACGGCCGTGGGCGCGTTGACGAGGATCCGCCCCGTGCGGATCGCGAGCGCGAAGCGATTGATCACGTCGTCGTCGTTCGCGTACACGGCCGAGGTGTGGCCCAGGCCGGCGTGCTCAGTGACCAGCTCGCACGCCCGGAGCGCGTGCTCCACCGATGGCGAGCGCACGAGCCCGAGCACCGGCATCAGCTTCTCGGCGATCAACGGGTGCGCGGCAAGGGCCTCGAGATCCGTCGGGAGCGGGGCGAGCAGCACCTTGTCGTCCTCCGAGGCCTCGAAGCCCGACAGGCCGGCGAGGTTGACGCACGACTGCCCGAGGGTGTCGAGCTGCACCCTGCCGTCGTCTGCGAACGAGCGCGCCGCGAGCGCCGCGCTCTGCTCGTCGGTCAACAGCCGGGCGCCCATTCGCTGGAACTCGTCGATCACTTGATCGTAGATGTGATCGTCGATCACGCACGTCTGCTCCGCGGGGCAGATCACTGAGGCGTCGAACGTCTTCGAGATCAGGATGTCCATGACCGCCATCCGGATGTCGGCGCTGCGGTGCATGAACACCGGCGCGTTGCCGGGTCCGACGCTGAGGCACGGCTTGCCCGCGGCGTTGGCGGCTGCCACCGCCTTCGGGCCGCCGGTCGTCCAGATGAAGTCGACATCGGGGTGGTGGAACAGGTACTGCGACACCTCGAGGGACGGATCGGGGATGACCTGGAGTGAATCGGGTGGCAGTCCAACTGCCTCGCCCGCCTCCTGGAGCACCTCGGCGGCGCGCTTGCAACAACGCACGGCGCGCGGAGACGGGCGCATGACCAGCGCGTTCCGCGTCTTCGCGCAGACGATCGACTTGAACAGCGTGGTCGAGGTCGGGTTGGTGATCGGCAGCAGCGCCAGCACCACCCCGATCGGCTCGGCGACGTACTGGATCGAGCGTTCGTGGTCCTCGTCGATCACGCCGACCGACTTCTTGTCCTTCAGGTAGTCGTAGAGGAACTCGGTGGCGATGTAGTTCTTGAGCACCTTGTCCTCGAGCACGCCGAACTGCGTCTCTTCCATCGCGACCTCCGCCAGCTCGACCGCGTGCTCGAGTCCGGCGACCGTCATCGCCCAGACGATTCGATCGACCGCTTCCTGATCGAGGGATCGCAGAGCTTCCGATGCCGCCCGCGCACGAGCGACGAATCCGTCAAGCCGAGCGGCCCATTCACCCTCGGCTGCTGCTTGGGTATCAATAGTCACTGCCATGGTGGGAGACTCTCATTCATCGAGGCCGTGAACATCCGGGTTTTTCCGCAACACGGTCCGAAGGCATTGCGGTGGAACCGGCGCTCAGGCCCGTGAGAATCATCTGGGGGTTCAGCGCGCTTGCAGATCTGACATCTTCCGGTGCGTGAGCTTCGATTGCGAACGGATCGGTCACGGTGGCGCGAGCGCGCTGGAGCGCGCCAACACGCTCGCCTCATTCGACGCGGCTGCCGGGATCGGCGTCGACATGATCGAGTTCGACGTCCGCGCCTTCGGCGGCGAGCTCGTGCTCGCGCACACGGCGCTGCACGCCCACCGCGGCGGCAACGTGCGCTTCCGCGACGCGCTCGCGCACCTGTGCGCGCCGCGCTTCGAGGGGGTCGGCCTGAATGTCGATGTCAAGCACCGCGGCTGTGAGCGCGCGGTGCTCGAGCAGTTGTGTTACGCCGGGCTGCTCCAGCGAAGCCTGATCTGCAGCCAGGTCGCCCCGGTGCTCGACCGCGTCCGCGAGCTCGAACCGGGCGCCCGCACCGGCGTTTCGGTCGGCGGCAGGGTGGCCCGCGCCAGCCGGCGCTGGGGCGATTGGCGCCATCACGTGCTCGCCGGACTCGCCGCACGCCGCTGGGACGCGCTGATGGCGCAACACAAGCTGATCGATGCGAACCTGCTCGAAGATGTCGTTAAGCACGGCGGCCGGCTGTACGCGTGGACCGTGAACGAGCGCCGCTCGATCGGAGCGCTGCGCCAGCTCGGCGTGCATGGAATCGCGACCGCGGACCCGCGGCTGTTCGCATAGTCTGCAGATGATGGACGAGGGCCTTCCGATCGCCTATGAAGTGCTCGAGACGGGCGTCCCCGTGTACGGCTCGGACGGCCTGCAGGTCGGCACCGTGGTGCACGTGATCGCCTCCGAGGAGGTCGACATCTTCCACGGGATCGTGATCCGCACCGGCCTGGATCACCGGTTCGTCGCCGCGGACCAGATCGCATCGATGCACGAGCACGGCGTCGACCTGCGGATCGACTCCGCCGCCGCCGCCGAGCTTCCGAGGCCGACCGGCGAGGCGCCGGCGTACCGGATCCGCGAGCCCGGGGTCAAGCCGAGCCGCTGGCGACGGATCTTGGACGAGCTCGAGGGCAAATCGCCACTGCAGCGGGACTGGGCCGAGGACGAGTAATAGCCCCTACGGTCGGGCCATCGCAGCCGTCAGATCGACCGTCTACGCTGAGCTGCCGTGGAGGGTCCGCAGCCGCCAAGACACACCGTCGAGCGGGGCCGGCGCCGGCGCGCGCAGGTCCGCCGGCGTCGCCTGACGGCGCTCGGCGGCGTGATCGTGGTGCTCGCAGCGCTCGTGGTCGTCCTGGCCGGCACCGGTGGCGGGTCGGCCCGCAACAGCTCGGCGAGCGACTCGCCGAATCACGCCGCCCCCACGAAGACCGCGGATGCGCCCGCCGGGGTACGCACCCGGCCGGCTCTCACCGGGCTGGCCGCGGAGATGGCCAAGGGCAACGCCGAGATCGAGCGGCTCGCAAAGCTGGGCTTGCCGATCTACTGCGCCGGCCACCGAGGTCACGAGGTCGCGTTCACGTTCGACGACGGTCCCGGGGTGTACACGCATTACGCGGTTCGTAAGCTCGCGCAGTCCGGGGAGCGGGCGACGTTCTTCGTTGTTGGCAAGAGCATGAACGCCTGGCCGGGCTGGCTGCTGCGCGAGCTCAGGGTCGCGGCGATCGAAGATCACACGTACACCCATCCGGAGCTGATCGCGCTCTCGCCCGCCGAGGTCCAGTTCGAGCTCGGGCGCACCAAGCAGATGATCGAGGCGCAAACCGGCGAGACCGTCGACATGTGGCGACCTCCGTACGGACTCCACGATGCGATGACCGACGAGATCGCGAAGCGGCTGGGGATGCTGGAGATCCTGTGGAACGTCGACTCACGCGACTCGCTCGGCGCCAACTACGCCGGGATCATCGCCAACGTCGAGGCCGGCCTGCAGCCGGGCAGCATCATCGAGATGCACGAGAACCGCGGTCAGACGATCCGCGCGCTGACCACGCTACTGCCCTATCTGCGCAGCCGGCATGTCCGGTCGGTGAGCTTGCCAGAGCTGTTCGCCACCGATCCGCCGTCGGTCGCCCAGGTCCGCGAGGGCCCGGCCGGCTGCGGACTCGGCGGCGGCAGCAACTTCAGTGCTGGCTGACGCTGTCGGAGTCGTCTTCGCGTTCGTAGGGGGCGGTACCGGGCGGTGGCATCCGCAGCCTGCTACATCGGGGCTGCGTAGATTCCGCCCACGGGAAACCGTGAAAACACCGGCTCGCGTGCCAACGATGCCCTTACCTGCCGAGCGATTTCGAGGTCCTCCCGGGCTCTTAGCACGAGCGCCCGCACCCGGGCGCCCGGAGCGCTCAGCTCGGCGTCGGGCCTGGCGGCCTCGTTGCGGTCGCGGTCGATTGCGAGGCCAAGAAACTCGAGCCCGTCCGCGGCGCCCGCGCGGACCGGGGGCGAGTGCTCGCCCACGCCGGCGGTGAACACGATCACATCCAGCCCCCCGACGGCGGCCGCCATCGACGCGATCCCAGCACGGAGCCGGTGCAGGTAGACCTCGAGCGCGAGCGCCGCCGCGTCGTCTCCGGCGGCAACGCGCACCAAAACGTCGCGCATGTCGCCCGTGCCGGCCAGCGCGAGCAGACCTGATCGGTGCTCGAGCGCGTCGGACAGCTCACGGTCGCTGAGCGCGGATTTGTTGTTGAGCAGCCACAGCAGCATTCCCGGATCGACCGTTCCCGAGCGGGTGGCCATCACGAGCCCCTCGAGCGGAGTGAATCCCATCGTCGTGTCGAGCGACCGGCCGTCACGGATCGCGCACAGCGAGGCGCCGGCGCCGAGATGGCAGCTGACGATCCTGAGTCCGTCCGGAGAAGTGGCCAGGAACTCCGGCGCGCGGTGTGCTATCCACGCATGGGAGAGCCCGTGGAAGCCGTAGCGGCGAACCCCCCAGCGCTGCCGCCATGCGACCGGGACCGCGTACGTCGCCGCCGCCGGCGGCAGTGTGGAGTGAAAAGCGGTATCGAAGCACGCGATCGCGGGCAGGGCCGGGAGCGCCTCGCTGACGGCCCGGTAGGCCGCCAGCGACTTCGGCTGGTGAAGCGGCGCGAGCACCGTCAGCGCCTGCAGGTCAGCCTCGACCTGGGGATCCATCCGGACTGCCGAGCGGAACTGCTGGCCGCCGTGCACGATCCGGTGGCCGACGGCGTCAGCGTCCCCCAGGCCGCGATTATCGAGCGCGGCCTGCAGCTCGTCGGCGTCGATCCCGGACTCCGGCACATCGAGTTGGCGCTCGGCCAGGGTCTCGTCGCGATCGCCGATCAAGCTGAGCTTGACGGTCGACGAGCCGGCGTTGACGACCAGGACCCTCAGAACGCGACGCCCGAGTCGGCAGCCGTCTCCACCGCCGACGCCGCCAGACCGGTAGCGGCAGCCGGCGCCGAGCCCGGCCAGATCCAGTCCCGGACCTCCGGGATATCATCGCCGTGCTCACGCGTGTACGCCCGCGCACGGATCCGGGTGTCGACCATCTGCTGACGCAGCCAGGCGTACCGCTCCCCCAGACCGGGCACGCGGTCGATCACGTCCATCACGATGTGATAGCGGTCGAGATCGTTGAGCATCACCATGTCGAACGGTGTCGTCGTCGTGCCCTCCTCCTTGTACCCGCGCACGTGAATGTTGCTGTGGTTGCTGCGCCGGTAGGTGAGCCGGTGGATCAGCCACGGGTAGCCGTGGTAAGCGAAGATCACGGGCCGGCTGGAGGTGAACAGCGCGTCGAATTCGCGATCGGGAAGCCCGTGCGGATGCTCGAGCTCGGGCTGGAGCCGCATCAAGTCGACGACGTTCACGACCCGCACCCGCAGGTGGGGAAGATGTTCGCGCAGCAGCGCCGCGGCGGCGACGATCTCGAGCGTGGGGACATCGCCCGCGCACGCAAGCACGACGTCGGGCTCCTCGCCGTCGAGGTCGGTCGAGGCCCACTCCCAGATTCCGATCCCGCGGGTGCAGTGGCTGACCGCGTCCTCCATCGTCAGGTAGTCGAGCGCCGGCTCCTTGCCGGCCACGATCACGTTCACGTAGTCGCGGCTGCGCAGGCAGTGATCGGCGACCGACAGCAGGCAGTTGGCATCCGGCGGCAGGTACACGCGCACGACCTCGGCCTTCTTGTTCATCACGAGGTCGATGAAGCCCGGGTCCTGGTGCGAGAACCCGTTGTGGTCCTGGCGCCAGACCAGCGATGACAGGAGGTAGTTGAGCGACGCGATCGGCCGCCGCCACGGGATGTCACGCGTGACCTTCAGCCACTTGGCGTGCTGATTGAACATCGAGTCGACGATGTGGATGAATGCCTCGTAGCAGTTGAACATCCCGTGCCGGCCCGTCAACAGGTAACCCTCCAGCCACCCCTGGCACAGATGTTCGCTCAGGACCTCCATCACGCGGCCGTCGGGGGAGAGGTGGTCGTCGGTGTCCAGGAGCTTGGCCTCCCACTCGCGATCGGTGACCTCGAACACCGCGCTGAGCCGATTGGACGCGGTCTCGTCCGGGCCCATGATCCGCATGCGGTCCTCGTTCATCTGCATCGCGTCGCGTAGAAAGAATCCGAGCACCCGCGTCGCCTCGGAGAGTTGGGTTGCGGGGGTGGCAACGTCGACGGCGTAGTCGCGGAAGTCAGGGAGCTCCAGCGGCTTCAGCAGCAGGCCACCGTTAGCGTGCGGGTTGGCCCCCATCCGTCGCTCGCCGGTGGGCGCGAGCGCCGCCAACTCGGCGTGCAGCGCGCCGTCCTCGTCGAACAGCTCCTCGGGGCGATACGAACGCAGCCACTCCTCCAGCTGCCCCAGCTGCTCGAGGTCGTCACGCGGGCGTGCCAACGGCACCTGGTGGGCGCGGAAGGTGCCCTCGTTCGGCAGGCCGTCGACGATCTTCGGGCCGGTCCAGCCCTTCGGCGTCTTGAAGATGATCATCGGCCATCGGGGCCGCCGCGCGTCGCCGCCGGATGCTCTTGCCGCGGCCTGGATCGACGCGATCTCCGCGATCACCTCGTTCAGCAACGTCCACATCGCGGCGTGCATCTCCTCGGGGTCCGAACCCTCGATGAACCGCGGCGCGTACCCGTACCCCTCGAACAACGCCCTCAGCTCGGACTCCGGGATCCGTGCCAACACGGTCGGGTTCGCGATCTTGTATCCGTTGAGATGCAGGATCGGCAGCACGGCGCCGTCCCGCGCGGGGTTGAGGAACTTGTTTGAGTGCCAGCTCGCCGCCAGCGGGCCGGTTTCGGCTTCGCCGTCGCCGACGACGCAGACGGCGAGCAGGTCGGGGTTGTCGAACACGGCCCCGTACGCGTGCAGGAGCGAGTACCCGAGCTCCCCGCCCTCGTGGATCGAGCCGGGAGTCTCGGGTGCGACGTGGCTCGGGATCCCGCCGGGAAAGGAGAACTGCCGGAACAGGCGGCGAAGGCCCTCCTCGTCGTGCCCGATCCGGGGGTAGACCTCGGTGTAGGTGCCTTCCAGGTACGTGTTGGCGACCAGGCCGGGGCCGCCGTGACCGGGACCGGCGATGTAGATCGCGTTCAGGTCGCGCTCCTTGATCACGCGATTCATGTGCGCGTAGATGAAGTTCAGGCCCGGCGTCGTGCCCCAGTGGCCCAGCAGCCGTGGCTTGATGTGCTCGCGCTGGAGCGGTTCGCGCAACAACGGGTTCGCAAGCAGATAAATCTGCCCTACAGACAGATAGTTCGCCGCCCGCCAGTACGCGTCGATGAGACGTAGGTCCTCGCGCATCCCAGACGATCACACCTTACCGTGAACCGCCTCCCCCGCGTGTGAAGCATTTGTGTAGCGCCGACTCCGTAGTTATCCGGAGCCACAGAACCGTTACTTGTCCGGATGCTGGCGCCGCCCCCACCCGCCACGCTTACGGCCAGTGACCTGGTTTGCCCCTAGCGGGCCCGTTCCGTCAGCGTCCGCGACTTCCGAGTACGAACCCGGCAGTTACGTGACCGACGGCTGGCGCCTCTTCCGCGTCGTCGCCCCCGTCGACCCGGGCGTCGACCCGAGGCTGTCGTGGCTCGAGGACTGCATGGCGCTGACGGTCGAGTCGTACACGTCCGACGAGCTGTGGGAGTTGAATCTGCGGCTCGTGCGCGACGGCGAAGCCGCCTGAGAGCTCGCTCAGATTCGGGTCGGCTGTCGCCGCCGCCGGGCCGTTCGCCCGCGTCGCGGCTCGTGCTCGAGCTGGGCGAGCGCCGCCACCTCGCGCTCGAGCTGGGTCACGATCTGGCCCGGGTCGGGAACCAGCCCCGCGTCGACCATCAAGCCGACCGTGACCTCGCCGCAGTAGCTGAAGATGCTGACGCTCATGCCGATGTGGCCCGAGGTCGGCGCCCACACGAGCGCGCTGCGGACCGCTGTGCCGGCCATGTATACGGGTTCGCGCGGCCCCGGGACATTCGTCATCACGGCCGTGCCCTTGGCGGTGAACAGGTCGATCACGCGGCGCTCGACCGGCTCCGGCGTTAGGCCGGTCGCGCTCAGCAAGCCGTACGAGACCGCGCCGTCGCGAGAGTCCTTGAGCTCCTGCATCCGCCGGTGGACCTCGACCAGCCGGCGGTAGCTGCCGCTCGTGCCGACGGGCAACGGTAGGAACACCAGGCCGAACTTGTTGCCCAGCTCACGCGGGACGGGCTTGTCGAGCGGCCGCAGGTTGAACGGCACCATCGCCTGGATCTCCGGAAGCGCGCTGCCCTGATCCTGGAGGTAGTGCCGCAGGGCGCCGGTGACGGCCGCGAGCAGCACGTCGTTGACGGTCGCGTCGTGGGCGTGCGCGATGTCCTTCACCAGCTGAAGCGACAGCGGCTGGGTCCAGGCGACGCGGCGGCTGATGCCCGGGTCGCCCTTGATCGCGGTCGCCGCATCGGCGGGCGTCAGCACGAATCTCACCAGGGCCGCGCCGTCGCGGCCGATCGCGCCGGCGAGCCTGGCCGCGTGCGAGGGCGAGGAGGCGATCCCGACGCCCTGGCGCACGACGTTCGCGCTCCCCCGCGCCACCGTCTGACCGAGCCGGGCGATGTCGGCGAGCGGCGCCGTCCTCGAGCGCGGCTCTGGCACGGCGCCCGGAGTGACGGTCGCATCGGGTTCGCTGTCGGTCAGCGACAGCATCACTCTCGCGAGCGCGATCCCGTCGGCGATGCAGTGGTGCATCCGGGAGATCAGCGCGGCGCCGTCGCCGAACCCGTCGACGAGGTAGAAGTGCCACAGCGGCCGGTTGCGGTCGAGCGGCGAGGTCATCATATCCCCGACCAGCTCCTGGAGGGCCGCGACGTCCCCGGGGGCCGGGAGCGCGAAGTGGTGAACGTGGTGCTCGAGCGCGTAGTCGGGGTCGTCCTCCCACTTCGCAGGCCGGAGCGGCAGCCGGCTCTCGACCACGCGCTGGTGGAACTTCGGATAGCGGTCGACCATGCGTCTCTGCACGAGCTCTCGGAGCCGCTGCCAGTCGACCGGCTGGTCGAACAGCAGGACCGCATTGATCACCATCAGGTTCGTTGGCCGATCCATGTGCAGCCAGGCCGCGTCGGCGCTGGACAGTCGGGTGCTCATGACTCGCCTCCTCGCTTTCGAGCCGGGCTACCCCTCGCCCCACGCCAGCAGGCCGACGATGTCGAGCGTCGAGAGAATCCCGACCGGACGCCCGGTGGCCGGGTCGATGACGACGACGTGCGTGGTCCCGTGGGTCATCATCAGCGTGCCGGCCTCGCGCAGCGGCGTCGACAGCTCAACCGACAGGACCGGCCTCACCGCCAGCTCGGCGGCAGTCTCCTCCCCACCCGGCTGCAGGCCGGCCCGGACCAGATCGAGATCCGAAACGATCCCGACGACGGCCTCGCGCTCGCCGCCGATCACGGCGATCGAGTGCACATGATTCGAGACCATCATCCGCGCGACCTCGGTCAGGCTCGCGTCGGGGGAGCACGAGAGGATCCCGGGATGCATCGCGTCCGCGACCTTCGCGTGCTCGAACGAGGGCATCAGGTAACTGCCGTGCTGCGGCGGAACGCTTGGCCTGGGCATCGTCTGTCTCCTCCTGCGTGGGTGTAGAGCGAGGCTAAGTCCGGCTTTGGGCCTCGTCATCCGCAAGGCTCCGCTCCGGTCCGCGTGTTTTACCGTACCCAGGCCTCGCGGTTGCACCGGATGTGCCGCGCCGCGATTGGTGGTGCAGTAGATCAGGACCCCACCCGTTGGGTTCAGTAGAGACGGGGGCTGCGGTCGAGGCACCCTAGTGGCTCTCGAGGTGATTCGTCACCTCGAGAGCTGCGACCGTCAGGACCTATTTCGCGCCCGCGCGCGCCGAACGGCGCTCGTCCGCGGCTGCCCGGATCGCCTTGACCAGATCGGTCGCGGCCGCCTCCTTGAGCATGTAGCCGCTCGCGCCGGCGTCGAGTGCGTCGCGCATGAACGCAGGATCGTGCTCCATCGTCAGCACGACCACGGCCGTTCGGGGCGAGATCGCCGTGAGCCGCGAGATCGCAGCCACGCTCGACCCGCGGGCATGTTCAGATCGAGCACCAGCACTGTCGGCCGGTGGCTGCGTACAGCCACGAACACCGCTTGGATCGTCCCCGCCTCGGCGACGACCTCGAAGTCGGGCTCGGCCGCGAGCAACATCCGCAGGCCGTTGCGCATCACCGTGTGGTCGTCGGCAACGATGATCGAGATGGAACTGCCAGGTCCTAAGGCGTTGACCATACACCCATGGCGGCTACGGATCTGCGCGTTTCTACGGATCTCGCAGGCGCCGCCACCACGGATGTGAGGCGAACGTCCGTTCCCTACCGTCGTTGGCACCTCACGCAATGAACTCGAGCCCCACGGAGGTATCCCCGATGAGCGTCCTGGCGACCGTTACCGACGCCCTACAGCCACGGCGCGATGCGGGGCGGCGCTTTCGCAACCGCCGACACGCCGGGCGGGTACTGGCCCGTCGTCTGCGGTCGCTGGCCGATGACGACCCGGTTGTGCTCGGAGTGCGTGGCGGCGGCCTTCCGGTCGCGGCGGAGGTGGCGGCGGAGCTCGACGCCCCGCTGGACGTGATCGTGGTGCGGCACGTCCGCGTCCACGAGCGGCCCGCGGTCACGATTGGCGCGGCGGCCGAAGGCGGCGTCGCGGTGCTCGATCACGAGCTCGTGCACAGCATGCAAATCGGCCGCGAGGAGCTCGACGAGGCGGTCGCGCGGGCTCAGGCCGAGGTCGCCGACGACGTCGCGCGCTACCGAAGCGGCCGCACACCGGCGCAGCTCGTCGATTGCACGGTCGTGCTCGTCGACGAAGGCATCACCAGTGGCGCTACGGCGCGTGCGGCGATCCGCGCGGTGCGGCTGCTCGGAGCGGACCCGGTCGTGCTCGCCACCCCGGTGGGCCGCGCCGAGGTCGTACGCGAGCTGAAGGACGAGGCGGACGAGGTCGTGTGCCTGCGAAGCCCCACCGTACTGTGGGGCGTGGGCTTCTGGTACGAGAGCTACGATCCGGTTCCGGAGCCGGCCATGATCGCGGCGCTCGCCGGCGCCAGGCACGTGTAGCGATGGGTCAGCGGCCCTGGCGCGCCGCGCGCTGCATCAGCCGGACGAGCTCGATCTGACGCCGCTGCTCGCGCTGAGACTCCAGCACTTGCGCGATCCGGGCGCGTCGCTCGTTTCGCTTGCGCAGCTCGCGGAAGGGACCTGGCCTCGCGGCCACAGTTCTATAGGTCGGAACGTCCATGGGCGGGAAAGTATTTGGGCCATTTGGCCATGCCATCCGTCCGACGCCGCGATCCAGATCCGTAATTAACCGCAGTGTGATAAGTCCCCGGCGGCCGATAGAGGCGACAATCACCGGGAGAGAGAAAGTCCATGAGCCCAACTCCGAACAGAACTCCGTTCCACACCGCGACCTACGAGCACCAGGTTCCTGCGAGGCCGGTCTGCAGCCCGTGTGCCGCAACCCGTTCCAGAGCATCGTCGTGCGCGCGGTCGAGATCCTCTACGCCTGCGACGAGGCGCTCTCGATCATCGACGCCCACGAGCAGCCCGACAGTCCCCCGGTCGATGTCCAGCCGCGACGCGCGGTCGGCCACGGCGCCACCGAGGCGCCGCGGGGAATGCTCTACCACCGCTACGGAATCGACGACGACGGCCTGATCACCGATGCCTGGATCGTGCCGCCGACATCGCAGAACCAGAGCTCGATCGAGCAGGATCTTCGCGCCGTGGTCCAACGACACGCCGACCTCCCCGACGAGGCGCTGCGGATCGTGTGCGAGCAGGCGATTCGCAACCATGATCCGTGCATCTCGTGCGCGACCCACTTCCTGGAGCTGACGGTCATGAGGGCGATGAGCTCGCGCACGGTCCTTGTGATCGGCGTCGGGAACCAGCTCAGGGGCGACGACGCCGCCGGCCTGGAGGTTGCGCGGCGGCTCGGCGAGATGCCTACCACGGTCGCAGTCCGCATGTGCGAGGGCGAGGCGATCGGGCTGCTCGAGCTCTGGCACGGCGTCGATGCGGTGGTGCTGATCGACACCGTGCGCTCGGGCTCGCCGGCGGGGACCGTCCACCGGTTCGATGCCGGGGCGACCGCCCTGCCGGCGGCGCTCAGTCGCTCATCCGGCCACACGATCGGGGTCGCGGAGGCGATCGAACTGGCGCGCACGCTCGGAACGCTGCCGCCCGAGGTGGTGGTGTACGGCGTCGAGGGAGCCGTGTTCGACACCGGCGCGGATCTCACCGAGCCGGTCGAGGCCGCGCTCGACGGTCTCGCCGAGGCTGTCCGACGCGAAGCGATCGGCCTCTCGGAGGGTTCCGAGCTGCCGCGAGTGACGATCTTCGGACCGGACCCGCTATTGAGCGTCACGATCGAGGCGCTCGGCGCGGCCGATGACATCCACGTCCACGCCGCCGGTCAGGGCGTGTGGGTGGCTCGCATGGCGGGCGAGATGGGGGCTTGGCCGGTGCTGTGTTGCCTGCTCGGCGGCGAGACGGGCACGACGCTCACGACGCTTCTGATGGCGCTGCCGGGCGAGCGCCGGGTGGTCACGAGCGCCGGTCCCAGCGGAAGCTATGTGATCGACCGCCGTGGCGGCGAGCGCCGGCTGCTCGCCACCGCGCTGCGCACCCCGCCGCACCGTCACGAGCTGGACGATCTGGTCGCCGCCACCTGCGCCGCGGCGATCGGCAGCGCGGCGCTCGTGGTCTGCAACCCGTATCCGCCCGAGGGGCTGCCGCATGAGGCGTACGAGACGATCGTCTCCGACGTGCGGGCCGCGGGAGTGCCCGTGATCGCCGATCTGTCGAGCCCCCTGCTCGATTCGATCCTGCCGTTCGGGCCCGAGATCGTGAAGCTCAACGACTGGGAGCTGGCCGGGTACGTCAGCGGCCCGGTCGACGGCGCCCTGGCGCTCGACGCGATGCGGCGCTTGCGCGACGCCGGCGCCCAGACGGTCGTGCTGACCCGGGCGGGGGAGCCGATCCTGGTGCTGTCGGGTGACGAGGAGCCGTTCGAGGTCGTCCCGCCGAAGTTCCCGCATGGCTTCCGCGAGGGAAACGGTGACGCAATGACGGGCGCCGTCGCGGCCGCGGTGGCACGCGGGCTGCCGCTCCGACAGGCGCTCGTGCTCGGGGCCGCGGCCGGCTCGGGAAACTTCCTCCGGCACGGACTCGGCACAGGCCGGCGGTCTGCGGTCGAGGAGCTGGCGGCGCGCGTACTGACCCGTCCGCTCCAGGACGCCGGCGCGGCTACGCCGGCGCCGCCGCAAACGGCGGGGTGAGCTCGAGCCCCTGCACGATCGCCTCGGGCGCGGTCCGCGCGACCCAGTCGAGGTGGGATGACTGCGGGGCCGTGCCCGCGAGGATCGCGAGCGCCGCCGTCAGCGCCACCGGGCGACCCGCCCGCGACGAGTGCGAGTCGCTGCTCAGCACGTGCACGACTCCCGCCCGCGCCAGTGCCAGCATCCCTCCTCGGGCGTCCGGATCGGTCAACAGCGCCGCCGTCACCTGCACCAGCGCGCCCCGCACGGCCAACCGCGCCAGCCGCGCGATCAGGTCGTGCGAGATGTGGCGCTCGGGATGTGCGATCAGCGCCCGGTGGCCGCGCTCGGCGAGCGTCGCCACCGCCACGTCGAGGCGATCGTCGAGTGGCCCCGGCGCGGGTTCGAGCAGCACCCAGCGCTCGGATCCACCGAGCGACACGGCCGTCAGTTCGTGCTCGTCGAGCCCGTCCAGGGCCGTCACCGCGACCTCGCCTCCCGGGAGGATCCGGGTCCGGCACCCGGCCGCCTGAACGGCCGCCGTCAGCTCCGCCAGCCGGTCCGGCAGCTCAGCGATCCGGACATCGTGGTCGTGACGGATGTGCGGCGTCGCGCAGATCGCGTCGATCCCGTCCTCCTCGGCCTGTCGGGCCATCGCCACCGCGTCGTCGAGATCGCGGGCGCCGTCGTCGATCCCGGGGAGGATGTGACAGTGAAGGTCGATTGACACGCGCACGAGGCGGGAATCTAGAACGCCGCGTAAAAACCGGGCCCTGTCATGCGCACGCGCTAGGGTGTGAAGAAGTGGAACAGACGTCCGGTGATGTCCCAGCGATCACGATCGTGCTCGCGGACGATCACGTCATCGTCCGCAGTGGGTTGCGGATGCTGCTGGACGCGGAGGAGGGAATCGACGTCGTCGCCGAGGCGGGGAACGTCGACGAAGCGTCGCGCAAGGTTCGCGCCTACAAGCCGAAGGTCTTGATGCTGGATCTGAGCATGCCCGGCGGATCGAGCATCGACGCGATTCCAGGATTGCGCGAGGGCTCTCCCGACACCGCGATCGTGGTGTTGACGATGGAGGACGACCCGGCGTTCGCACGCGCCGCCCTGCGGGCCGGCGCGGCCGGGTTCGTGCTCAAGGAGGCGGCAGACGCCGAGCTCGTGGAGGCCGTCCACGCGGCCGCCGGCGGCGGCCGCTACCTGAACCCCAGGCTCGGGGCGCTGATCGCCGCGCTGCCCGAGACTCCGGCCGCTCCGGACAACCTCACCGAGCGCGAGGTCCAAGTCCTGAAGCTGATCGCGCTCGGTCACACGAACGCGGAGGTCGCCGACCGGCTGTTCCTCAGCGTCCGCACGATCGAGTCCCACCGCACGCACATCCAGCGCAAGATCGGCCACTCGACTCGCGCCGAGCTCGTTTCCTACGCGCGCGACCACGGGCTGATCGAATAGCAGCCGATGTTCGCGCTGATCGTTGCCAACGTTCGGCGCCGGACCGCACGGACGGCGCTCACCGCGGCGGGGATCGCGGTCGGGGTGGCGGCGATCGTGGCGCTGCTGGCGCTCTCCTCGGGCCTCGACCAGACCGCCGGGCAGCTCGTCCATCTCGGGCGGGCCGACCTCGGGCTGTTCCAGGCCGACGCCGGCGATCCCACCTCCTCGGTGCTGCCCGAGTCGCTCGTCGCGCGTGTCAAGGCGCAGCCGGAGATCGCCGACGCGACGCCCCTGCAGCTCGTGATCGGAGCGATCTCCAAGGCCCCCGGCGCGATCGTGTTCGGCGTCGACACCAACGGGTTCGTCGCGCGCCGGCTGGTGATCACCACGGGCCACGGTCCGGCCAACGGACAGGTCGTGATCGGCGATCTGCTCGCCCAGCAGCTGCACGTGCATCCGGGCGCGCCGCTCAAACTCGACAACCGCACCTTCACCGTCGCCGGCATCTATCAGTCGGGGATCGAGTACGAGGACATGGGCGCGATCACCACGCTCGCGGACGCTCAGGTGCTGGCCAACCGCACGCCCCAAGAGGTGACGACGATCGCGATCCGGCTCGCGCCACAGATCACCCCCGCCACCGCCAAGCGCGAGCTGAGCAAGAGGTTCCCCGGCGTCTCTGCGATCTCCGATCCGAGCGAGGCGATCCGCGCCGGCGCCAACACCGAGCTGATCTCCAAAGCCGTCCTGCTGATCGTCGTACTCGCGCTGATCCTCGGATCGCTCGCAGTCGCCAATACGATGCTCGCGGCCGTGTTCGAGCGCAGCCGTGAGCTTGCGCTGCTGGCGACGATCGGCTGGAGCGGAGGTCAACTCGCGGCGCTCGTCCTCGGCGAGGCGATCGCGGTCAGCATCCTCGGCACCGCCGCCGGGCTCGTGCTCGGGGTCCTGGCCAGCGGCCTGCTGCCCCCGGCGCTCGGGCTCGGCAGCTTCATCTCGCCGGAGCTGACCGCCTGGGTCCTCGGCCGCGCCTGCCTGGTCGGGGTGACGATCGGCGTGCTCGGCGCCGTCTACCCGATCTGGCGCGTGACGCGGATGTGGTCGGCGGTGGCGCTGGCGCCGGCGTAGTGGCGGGGCGCCCGCCGGGCTGGTTCGCGGCGGGGTCTGTTCACCGGCGCCGCGTCCGAACGGCAGGTGTCGCCCACCGATGGATTCCCAGGGGTATGTGACTCCGACCTCGGTGGGAGTGGCGCGGGCTGCGGGGGCGAGCCGGTGTGTGACCGGGGGGCGCTGGCGGGCCGGTGGTGACCGGGGCGGCGCCGGCGGACCCGAAAAACCTGCTCAACTTCCCAAATCCAATTCTCACCCTGGCGTTTCGGGATGTTGAGCATGGCGTGTTGCGCCGCCGCGGCCTCTGGAACCTGCTCAACTTCCCAAACCCGATCGCCGGGCGCCGGTTCGGGAAATTGATCACGATAGTCATGCTCGATTTCCCAAACCTCCGGCGCCCAGTCAGGTTTGGGAAGTTGAGCATGACTTTCGGGGCTCTCCCGACCCCGCATGCGCCCCTCACCTCCTGCCCGGAGGTCGGGCGCACCCCTGCGCCCGACCTCCCCAGCCCAAAGCGCTGCCGGCGGCGGCTGTAAAGCCGACGACGGGCGCGCTACTCAGCGACAGACCCTCACCCAGCAACCACCGAAAGGAACAGAGGCGCCGATTTCGCAGGGGGTGGGTGACATTTTCGTCGCGGGTCGCGTCTCGCGGCTCGCGGCTCGCGTCTCGCGGCTCGCGTCTCGCGCCTCGCCACCGCTCGACCCGCGGGGGACAGCCGCCACCAGGCGCCGCGCTCAGCCGGCGACCACCCGCCCGTCGATCAGGTGCACCACCCGGTCGGCGCGGTCGGCGACCGCGGGGTCGTGGCTGACGACCACGACGGTCATCCCGTGGCGGTCGCGGACGGAGGACAGCAGATCGAGGGCGCGCCGGCTGCTGTCGGAGTCGAGCGCGCCGGTGGGCTCGTCCGCGAGCAGCAGGCGGGGGCGGTTGGCGAGGGCGCGCGCGAGCGCGACCGCCTGTCGCTGGCCGCCCGAGAGCTCGGCGGGGAGGTGACGGGCCCGATCCGAGAGCCCGACCTCGCCCAGCAGCTCGGCGCTGCGGGCGTGGCGGTCGCGGAGGCCGACGTCGGCTGCCATCAGCGCCGCCTCGATGTTGCTCTGAGCGCTGAGGTAGGGCAGGAGCAGGTTGTCCTGAAACATGAACCCGACCAGTTGGCGGCGGAAGCTGACCGCGTGGCGGGGGTCCGGCACCGGAATGCCGTCGACGGTGATTACTCCCGCATCCGGCTGGTCGAGGCTGCCGATCAGGTTCAGGAGGGTGCTCTTGCCCGATCCCGACGGCCCGGTGATCGTCACGAACTCGGATGCGCCGATTACCAGCGAGACGCCTCGCAGCGCGTCGATCCGACCGAACGACTTGACGACGTCGCGCACGTCGACCGTGGCGCCGCCAATGACCGGCCCGTCCACGGCCGGCGGGGCGACCGGAGCGGCGTTCGGTCGTGTCGCGGCGAGGTGGCGCGGGCCTCTCATCGTGCGTGGGCCTCTCATGGTGTGACCGTAACCGGCCAGTCGAGTGTGACCGATCCCAGCTTCGTGTGGACGACCGTCTGGAAGGTGAGCGGGATCCCGGTTGCCTGTGCGGGGAACTCGAGGTTGTCGTGCCAGTGGCCGTTCTTGAGCGGATGGGTAGGCGGCGTGTCGCGGCCCACGACCTGGCCGCCGTACACGAACTGGATGTTGATCGTGCCCGTCAAGGGATGCCCGGCGGCATCGGTGGCGGTGACCGAATAAGTCCACGGCACTCTGACCTTCGGAGCGTGGTTCTCTGCGACGAGGGTCGCGCGCACCGGCCCCGTGCGCACGACAGCAGTGCCGTTGCCCGACGGTGCGGCGGCCGTGCTCGAGGTGGAGGGGGCAGCGCTGTGTGTGCTCGATGCGACCTGCGAGCTCGACGCGGCCGAGGTGCTCGAGGTGCTCGAGCCACACGCCGCCAACGCCACGGCCAACACAGTGGCGCAGCCGGCCAACGCCGGTCCTCGCGTGCAGACTGTCGCGAAACGGGACCGCATGTCCTTCCCTAACCGTAGCGAAGCCATCAGCGGTGCTACTCGGATGATTTGTGCGCCCGCGTTCACGACAATCTACGACACGGTCGACTCACGGTTGCACTTGACGCGTTCACGCGCGTAAGCTGGCGCAACGCTGCTGTTGCAACGTCCCGCCCACCATCTCGCTTCGGACTGCGCAACGCTTTGCGATCGATCCAGGCTCAAGTCAACGAAGGAGATCAGCTAAATGCCAACTGCTAAGAAACCTGCGGCTCGGGCCTCGAGCCGCAGCGGCGCCGGCGCGACGCGCAGCTCCGCAGCTACGCGCCGGGAGGTTGAGCGCGCGGTCGCGCGCTTTGAGAAGGCGATGGAGGATGCGAACGCGGCGCTGGCGGCACTCGCCACAGACGCGAGCAAGGACGCGCAGGCTGCCTACCGCGATCTCTCCAAGTCGCTGAAGGCGCTCGGCCGCGACGCGCAGAAGGCCAACCGCAACGTGATCAAGAACCTCGAGAAGCTGGCCGCCGCCGTGACTCCGAGGACGTCGTCCGGGGGCAGCCGACGCGCCGCCTCGACCCGGAGTGCTTCGAATAGCAGAGCAAAGAAGCCGGCCGCGTCAAGCTCTCGGTCGCGCCCGACAGCAAAGAAGGCCGCGCGCTAGCAGTAGCCGACGGGACCACGGGAGACTACGGAGATCGGCGGGCGCCGAACACGGTCGCGCCGCGCCTCGCACACGCTACGCTGAACACGTGAGCGTGCGTTCTCAGAACAACTTCGGCCGTGATACCGGGCTACAGGCCCGGATGGTACTGACCGTATTCCTGCTCGGTCTGGTCTACGTGGTTCTGATCGCGGTCGCCGTGAGCGCCGGCGCCGGGGTCGCAGGGGTGGTCCTGATCGCCGCGCTGGTGCTCGGACTGCAGCTGTTCACGTCCGACAAGATCGCGCTCGGCGCGATTGGCGCGCGGGAGGCTCCGGTGTCAGCGGCGCCGGAGCTGCACTCGATCATCGAGCGACTGTGCGTGCAGGCGGATCTGCCCAAGCCGCGGGTCGCGATCGTGCAGGCGCCGATGCCGAACGCGTTCGCGCTCGGCCGATCGCCCAAGACCGCGACGGTGTGCGTGACCACCGGGCTACTGAACCTGCTGACCCCCGCCGAATTGGAGGGCGTGCTTGCGCACGAGCTCACGCACGTGATCAACCGCGACGTGATCGTGATGACGATCGCCAGCTTCTTCGCCTCGATCGCGGCCGTGCTGGTGCGGTTCGGGTTCCTGTTCGGAGGCGGGCGGGGCAGCCGTAACACCCAGGCCGTGTTCGCGGCGGTCGTGTTGGTGTCGGTGGCGGTGTACGTGATCTCGTTCGTGTTGCTGCGGGCGCTGTCGCGCTACCGCGAGTTCGCCGCTGATCGTGGCGCCGCGATCCTCACCGGCAGGCCGAGCGCGCTGGCGTCGGCACTGCTCAAGATCAACGGCACGATGAACCAGATCCCGGGTCGCGACCTGCGCACCGCCGCACAGATGAACGCGTTCTTCATCGTCCCCGCCGGTCGCAAGGGCTCGCTGACGGCTCTGTTCGCGACCCATCCGCCGCTCGAGAAGCGGCTTGCCGCTCTGAGCCGGCTCGAGGCTCAGCTGCAGGGAACCCGGTAGAACCCAGCGCGCTGCGCGTTTCGCTGGCGGCCAACCACGTAAAAGGCGTAGGATCGCGTTTGCGTAACCGCTGATGGCACGCAACCGCGTGGACATCGTGCGGACGGCCCCGATTTAGGAGGAGCGATTCGTGGCGGCAGAAGTTACAGAGAAGCAAGCTCGCGACGTCGTCGAGGCGGCCCGAGAGGCGGAGTGGAAGCTGCCGAGCTTCGGCAAGCAACTGTTTCTTGGCGACTTCCGGCTCGACCTGATCCATCCGCAGCCTCGGTTGGATCCGGAGGCCGTGGAGAAGGGCGAGCGGTTCGTCGCGGCCCTGCGCACGTTCCTCGAGACCGAGGTTGACCCACTCGAGATCGAACGCGACGCGAAGATCCCCGACCGCGTGGTCGACGGGCTCAAGAAGCTCGGCGCGCTCGGGATCAAGGTCCCGGAGGAGTACGGCGGGCTGGGCCTGTCGCAGGTCTACTACAACCAGGCGCTGGCGCTTGCGAGCGTCTGGCATTCGGCCCTCACTGCGCTGTTGAGCGCGCACCAGTCGATCGGTGTGGCGGAGCCGCTGCGGATGTTCGGCACCGAGGAGCAGAAGCGCAAGTGGCTGCCGCTGGTCGCCAAGGACCACATCAGCGCGTTCCTGTTGACCGAGCCTGACGTCGGCTCTGACCCGGCGCGGATGGCTTCGACGGCGACACCGGTGAGCGGCGACGACGACCTGGCGGCGGCATCGGTGGACGGCGACGGTGACCTGGTCGCGGCGCCGGTGGGCGGCGACAGCGATCTGGTCGCGACGCCGGTCGAGGGCGGCTACCGCATAAGCGGTCGAAAGCTGTGGGCGACGAACGGCACGATCGCGGAGATCGCGGTGGTAATGGCCAAGGTCCCGAAGAGCGAGGGGCACCGCGGCGGCATCAGCGCGTTCGTGATGCCTTATGACAGCGAGGGGGTCACGGTCGAGCATCGCAACGCGTTCATGGGGATTCGCGGGATCGAGAACTCGGTGACGATCATGGACAACGTGTTCGTGCCTGAGGAGAATCGGATCGCGCGCGAGGGCGATGGTCTGAGGATCGCGCTCAGCACGCTGAACACGGGTCGGCTAGCGCTGATGGCGAACGCCGTCGGGGCTGCGAAGTGGTCGACGAAGATCGCCCGCGAGTGGGCCACAGAGCGTGTGCAGTGGGGGCGGCCGATCGGCAAGCACGACGCGGTTGCGCAGAAGGTGGCGTTCATCGCCGGCAGCGCGTTCGGTCTGGAGGCGATGCTCGACGTCGCCGCCCGGCTGGCCGACAACAAGGCAAACGATGTCCGGATCGAGGCCGCGCTGTGCAAGGTGTACGGCTCGGAGCTTTCCTGGCGGGTGATCGACGAGCTGCTCCAGGTGCGCGGCGGGCGCGGCTATGAGACCGCGGCGTCGCTGAAAGCGCGCGGCGAGAAGCCAGTGCCGGTCGAGCAAGCGATGCGCGACATGCGCGTGAGCCGCATCTTCGAGGGCTCGAGCGAGATCATGCACCTGATGATCGCGCGCGAGGCGGTCGATCAGCACCTCCAGGCCGCCGGCGGCCTGCTGATCCCGGGTGGCGATTTCAAGACAAAGAGGGACGCGGCCCTGAAGGCCGGGCTGTTCTACTCCAAGTGGCTGCCACAGCTGGCGGTCGGCAAGGGCCAGAACCCTCGCTCCTACGACGAGTTCGGATCGCTCGCCAGCTACCTGCGCTACGTCGAACGCTCCTCCCGCAAGCTCGCACGCTCGATCTTCTACGCGATGGGCCGCTGGCAGGCAAAGCTCGAGCAAAAGCAGTCGTTCCTCGGGCGCATCGTCGACATCGGCGGCGAGCTGTTCGCGATCGCCGCCGCGGTCTGCTATGCCGACACGATCGGGGAGGAGCATCCCGAACAGAAGACCGAGGCAATCGAGCTCGCCGAGCTGTTCTGCCAGCAGGCCAAGCGCCGTGCGGAGGCGCTCTTCAGCGAGCTGTGGTCCAACGACGACGACGCCAACTATGCCGCGGCCCAGCGTGTGCTCGACGGGCGCTACGTGCGGCTGGAGGACGGGATCGCCGACCCGTCGGGCGACGGACCGATGATGCCGCCGCTCCCGGCAGCCGACGAGAAGGCCATCAAGGCGGCCGCCAACGCTGCCGCCGGCGAGGACGCTGCCTCCTGACTAACTAACGCGATGTGTGGGCGGCGGACCCGCGACGAGAGCCCGCCGCCCACCGATCACATATCGAGGCCGCCGTTCACGCTCCAGATCTGCCCGGTGATGTAACCCGAGGCGTCCTGGGCGAGGAAGCACACGACGCGGGCGACTTCCTCCGGCTGTCCCATCCGGTGCATCGGGATCTGCTCCACGATCTCGGAGGCCACGAACGGCGGGATCGTGACGACCATGTCGGTTTCGATCAGGCCCGGGGTGACGCAGTTGACCGTCACGCCGATGCCCTTCTCCAGCTTGCCGGCCACGCGCAGCGCGAGCGCCGCCTCCTTCGCAAGCGTCTTCGTGAGCCCGAACAGTCCTGCCTTCGAGGCCGTGTAGTTCGCCTGGCCGATGTTGCCGATCTCGCCGCCCACCGACGACATGTTGATGATCCGTCCCGAGCCTCGCGCGATCATGTGCTCGATCGCCGGCTTGGTCATGTAGAAGGACCCCGACAGGTCGACGGCCACGACCTTGTCCCAATCGTCCGCCGACAGCTTCCAGACGGGCTTGTCAACGGTGATGCCGGCGTTGTTGACCAGGATGTCGAGCTGACCGTGCTCCTTGATCACGTCAGTAACGACGCGCTTGCAGTCCTCCGCGCTCGCGATGTTGCCCTGATGCAGAGAGAGGGTGCCTCCGTCGGCCTCGACCTGCCGGCGCAGTTCCTCGGCCCGCTCCTGATTTGAGCTGTAGCCGGCCGCGACCGCCGCGCCTTCCGCGGCGAGGGCCTGGCAGATCGCCGCGCCGATCCCACGGGTACCTCCCGTGACCAGCGCGACCCGTCCAGTGAGATCGTGATCGCGCGGCGTGCGTTGAGACTTAGAACCTGTGGTTGCCATCGTGCCGTACCTTCCGTTCGCTAGTTGAGTCGCTCGACAATCATCGCCTGTCCCAGCCCGCCGGCGACGCACATCGACTCGAGCCCGTACCTGCCGTCGACCGAGTCGAGGTTGTTGAGCAGGGTGGTCATGATCCGCGCGCCGGTCATCCCGAACGGGTGACCGATCGCGATCGCGCCGCCGTTGATGTTGAGCTTGTCAGGATCGATGCCCAGCTCGTCGCGGCAGGGCAGCACCTGCGCCGCAAACGCCTCGTTGAGCTCGACGATGTCGATCTCATCGATCTTCATGCCGGCCTGCTTCAGCACCGCCCCGACAGCCGGGATCGGCCCCAGGCCCATGATCTCGGGACGGATCGCCGCCACCGCCGACGCGACGATCCGTGCGCGGGGCTTGAGGCCGCGCTCGGCGGCCTTCTCCTCCGACATCACCAGGATCGCCGCCGCGCCGTCGTTGAGCGGGCACGCGTTGCCCGCGGTCACCGAGCCCTTGGGCTTGAACGCGGGCTTGAGCTTGGCGAGCGACTCCACGGTGGTCCCCGGCCGGGGCCCGTCGTCCCGCGTCACCGTGTGGGCTGCGATGACGTCGCCGCCGGCGTCGTGGGTCTCCGGGATGTCGACGCCCACGATCTCGGGATCGAAGTGGCCGCTCTCGCGCGCGGCAACCGCGAGCTGCTGGGAGCGGGCAGCGAACTCGTCCTGGGCCTCGCGGCTGACCTTGCAGCGGTCAGCCACGTTCTCGGCCGTCATCCCCATCGGGATATAGACGTCGTAGACCGCGCCGTCCGTGCCGTCGAGCTTCGGATTCATCTGGGGCAGAGTCATGCCGGCGCCGCGCGACGTGCACTCAACGCCCGCCGCGATGTACTGATTGCCCTCGCCCGCCTTGATCGCGTGGAACGCCATCCGGATCGTCTGCAGCGAAGATGCGCAGAAGCGGCTCACGGTAACCCCCGGCACGTGGTGGTCGATACCGGAGAGCAAGACCGCGTTGCGGGCGACGTTATAGCCCTGCTCGTGGTCGGGAAAGCCGCAACCCATCATGACGTCGTTCGTCTCTTTGAAATCGACCTCCGGGTTGCGCTCCACGAGCGCGCGCAGCGGGATCGCGGCGAGGTCGTCGGCTCTCAAGTCGCGCAACGTACCCCTGACCGCGCGCCCGACGGGCGTCCGGATGGCGTCGACAATCACCGCTTCAGACATGAATCCTCCTCAATGGCTATCGGCCGCGATCGGCAGCCGAGATCATGGCTCGCAGCATATGCAGCGGCTTTCTCAGCCGCATCCGGCATGCGTACCCGAGCCATCCGTATAAAACACGGAGCGGGGCGAGCCGGGGCGCAGGCGTGAGACGTCACCCACCTCACCGGCACCGACGGTCGACGCAAGCAGACCGGACCCGCCACAGCAGCGAAAGCTCTCGCTTCGCCGCGGCACCTTTCCCGGGCCTGTCGTCTCCTCCTCTGCAGGTCGCCATTATATGAGCGGCGTGTGAGCCTGCGGGAAAGCCGCAATATCCGCGGAGCGGCTCGCGCCCAGGCCGATGGTAGAGTTGCGGCCCGTCGAGAGGAGAGTGTGAACGTGACGACTCCGGACACCAACGGCTTCGTGACGGACATGGCCGGTCTGCGCGACTGCAAGAACCAGCACATCGGCTATACCGAGTGGCAGGAGATGACCCAGGAGCGCGTCAACGGCTTCGCGGACGCGACCGACGATCACAACTTCATCCACGTCGATGTCGAGAAGGCCAAGGCAACGCCGTACGGGGGCACGATCGCTCACGGCTATCTCACCCTGTCTCTCCTGGCCTCCACCACCCAACGGCTGCTGTCGGTCAGCGACGCCGCGATGGGTATCAACTACGGACTCGAGAAGGTGCGCTTTCCGGCGCCGCTCCCGGTTGGCGCGAAGTGGCGAGGCGGGGCAGAGATCATCGACGTGACGGAGGTCCAGGGCGGACTCCAGGCGAAGGTACTCGGGACGATCGAGGTCAACGGGTCTGACAAGCCGGCGGTTGTGGCCGAGTGCCTGTTCCGCCTCTACGGGCCACTCGCGTAGCGGTAACCGCGCTCAGCCCGCGAGCTCGGGCTCGCGCTCGATCCGGATCAGTGTCCGCAGACCGTCGCGACCGTCGATCGCAATCGTGATCGGCGCCAGCAACATCGTGCTGTCGACCGCGATCCGCTCGGGACGATCGACGAGATGCCGCAGCACGTTCGGACGACGCGGGCCGCCACGGGTTGCGGCGATCTCGAACACGTCTCTGCGGCGATCGTAGGTGAGGCCGTGCAACGCCAGCTGCTCGGTCTCGAGCGCCGAGTCCGACGTGCCGACGATCTCGATCGAGACGGGCGCGTTGACCAGCTCCCGGCTGGCATAGTCGAAGTACTCCGACCACGTCTCGTGGTCAAGCTCTCGTGTGGGGTCCAAGGGGATTTGTGTGGGTTCCATGTGGATTTCCTTCACTGGACTCATGCCGCCGCAGCCTCCTTCACCGAGACCAAGGGCCGATGTGGGCGGCTCGCGGCGGCCGCGCGCCGCACGAGCGCGACCAGCTCGTCGAGGCCCTCGCGGACCGGGTGATGCCCCATCCCGCGCCACAGGTGGATGTGCGCGTGGGGAAACGCGACCCGAAGCCCGTGGCGGTGCGAGGACGGAACGACGCGGTCGCGATCACCCCAGGCCGCGAACACCGGCCCGTGGTAGCCGACCCGGCGGCGGTGAAATGCATCGTGCCCGCGGCCCGCCTCGGCGACGGCGCGGGCTCCCTCGCGGGCTCCGTCGAGCGAAGCGCCGGCCCTGATCGTCAGGCGGTCCACCAGCGCCGGGTCGGGCAGAGCGCGATTCGTGACCAGCGCGGCGTACGTGGCCGTGACCGCCAACCGGCTCGACAGCGCCATCGGCAGCGCCGCCAGAACCACGTTGCGTACCCCGGGCCGCATCACGGTCTCCGCGAGGTGGGCCCGTCCGAAGCCCGCGGGCGCCAGCAGCACAAGCGCGGCGACCCGGTCCGGCAGCAGCTCCGCGAGCGCGGTCGCGACCGCGCCACCGAGCGAGTGTCCGACGGCCGTGAACCGCCGCACGCCGAGCAGCTCCAGGCCCTCGGCGATGTCGGCCGCGTAGCTGGCGATTGAGCCTCGGGACGGGGCATCCGAATGGCCGAACCCGGCCGGATCGAACGCGATCCGCCTGCAGCCGAACTCCTCGCAAACGTCCGCCCAACCCTCTGAGCAGTCGAATAGGCCGTGAAGCAGCACCAGCGTGTGCTCACCGGCTCCGGGCCACTGGCGCGCGCTCAGCGCGCGTCCGTCCCGAAGGCGGAGGGTCTCGACGGCGCCGATGTGCGACTCGCTCGCGGATGCGACCTCGCCGGGCGCGGAGGACGTCTGCAGGGCAGCACGATGCATGGGCGATTTTTCGCTGAACGGCGCCTGCGCTGCCACCGTGCGGACTACTCGATCGATGCGGAAGCCCCGCGGGTGTTGGCCCGTACTTTGCCGCAATACATCGACAGGTTTGGGCGGTCGCTGAGAACGGGGTCGGGCTCTAGCGTATTCGGCAAATGCGCCGGGACCTGCGGTTGGTTGACGGATCAGGGGAATCGCGGATTCGCGTCGTGCTGGCCGAGGATCACGCGACGATGCGGCGCAGCCTCAGGTTGCTGCTCGATCTCGAGCAGGACATCGAGGTTCTGGCCGAAGCCAGCGAGCTGTCGGCGGCGATGCGCTGTGTGCGGACGCACCGCCCGGGCGTGGTGGTGCTCGACCTGCGACTGGCGGACGGCTCCACGATCGACGCGATCCGCGATCTGCGCGAGGGGGCGCCCGCGACCGGGATCGTCGTCGTGACGATGCAGCAGAGCCTGCCGATGGCGATACGTGTGCTGGACGCCGGCGCCAACGGCTTCGTGCTCAAGGACTCGGCCGACGCCGAGCTGGTCGAAGCGGTACGGCGCGCCGCCCGCGGCGAGCGCTTCGCTAGCCCGAGGCTGGAAGCGAACCCCGGCCTTCCGTAAGAGCCGATCCGGCCTGCTCCGCGTAGCGGGTCGGGAGCGCGGCACGCACGATCGTCCCGTGCTCGCCGGACTCGATCTCGAGTGTCCCTCCGGCCAGGTACGTGCGCTCGCGGATCCCCGCGAGACCGAACCCGTCGGTTCGATGGTCGACGTCGAAGCCGACGCCGTCGTCGCGGACCTCGACCGTGACCCGCTCGGGCGAGGCCGCCACGAGCACGTGCACGGCGTTCGCGCGCGCGTGCTTGACGACGTTCGTGAGCGACTCCTGGACGAGCCGGTAGACGGTGGTCTCGAGCTCCGGGTCCAACCGCCGGTCGCCGATCCCCGCGTCCGGTAGGCCGAGCTTGGACACGATCTCGAGGCCGTCGTGACCGCGACGCTCGACCAGCGCCTGGATCGCCGGCTTGAGGCCGATGTCGTCGAGCGCGGCGGGACGGAGGTCGGAGATGATCGCCCGCAACCCCTCGATCCCCTGCTCGATTCCGGCCACCGCATCCGCGATCGCCGCCTCATATCGGTCGGGATCGCCCCGGCGCAGGCTGCCCGACAGCAGGACGCGCAGGCCGCCGAGGATCTGAAGCGTCTCGTCGTGGAGCTCGCGCGCCCAGTGGCGGCGTTCGGCGTCGGCAGCCTGAAGCGACGCGCGCAGCCGGTCGGCTTCGACGCTGCGGGCGATCGCGACCGCGTTGGCGGCCGACGCCGCGAACGTCTGCAGGAGCTGCTCGTCGGCCTCGGTGAACGGCTCGCCCTCCTCGCCGCGGTCGAATGTCGCAAGCAACCCGATGGCGGTGCCGCGGTGGAGCATCGGCACCAGCAGCGCCGTGTGTGCATCGCTGACGCCGAGCTCGGCGGGCGCGATTCCGAGCCGAGTCGCGACGTCGACGATCCGCTCGGGGCGCCCACGCTCGAGCACCTGCCCCGAGCTCGAGCCCGAGACGGGCAACCGGTAACCGTGCACGTCGGCGGCGTACCCGGCGCTGGCCGCCACCACCAGCTCCGGGCCCTCGCGCAGCATGATCAACATCGTGCGCGCGTCGACTAGCGCCCGTCCACGCTTGACGATCAGCTCCAGGACCCGGTCGAGGCCGGTCGCAGATCCGATCGCGACGGCGATGTCGCGCGTCGCCTCGAGTGCGCGCACGGCCCGCTCGAGCTGCTCGCGCCGGTGCTCGCTGCGCTCGAACAGGCGCGCGTTCGCGATCGCAACGCTGGCCCATTCGGCCAGGATCACGGCTGCCTGCTCGTCGGCCTCGGTGAACTCGCCGCCGCCCTCCTTCTCGGTCAGGTACAGGTTCCCCCACGCGCGCCCGCGAATCATCACCGGCACACCGAGGAACGTGTGCATCTCGGGGTGACGGTCGGGAAAGCCGTAGCTGCGCGGGTGGTCCTTGACGTTGCGCAGTCGCAGCGGCCGCGCATCCGCGATCAGGACCCCGAGCACGCCGAGACCCTGCGGCACGCTGCCGATCTCGCGCCGGGTCGCCTCGTCGATGCCGGACGCGACGAACTGCACCAGCCGCTCGCGGTCCTCGTCCAGCACCCCGAGGGCCGCGTACCTGGCTCCGGTCAGCTCGCGAGCCGCATCCAGCAGGCGGTCGAGGATCGCGCTCGTGTCGAGGTCGGAGACGAGCGTTCGCCCAGCCTCGAGCAGGCTGCGAGAGGGGTTCTCAGCGGCGGCCACACTCACTGCACGTCCGCGTCGGCAAAACACAGTGTGTCATCCGCAACTTGGGTGCCAATCTACTGAGACTGCCCGATCCTCGCTTTATCGCTCGCGTCCACTGCCCGCGAGGACGTAATCCTCCGCAGCCGATCCGCAGGTTTGCCCGGTAGACAGGCCCGACGCAGCGGCTACCGTGCAGGCTATGCCTACGCACCTGTATATGGCTCCCCCAGCAGACGCGGACACTGCCGAGGAACCGCGTTCGACGCGCGTCGCGCTTGCCGTCCACCACGCGATGATGCGACGCGGGCTGCGGGTCCTGCTCGACGGCGAGGACGGGATCGAGGTCGTCGCCGTAGCGCGCGACCCGGGATCGATCGAGGTGCTGATGGCGGAGTCTGAACCCGACGTCCTGGTCCTGGATCTGCGGATCGCGGGCGGGTCGAGCCTCGATGCGATCCATCACCTCCGCGCCCTCGCGCCCGGCACCGCGGTCGTCGCGATCACGATGGAGGCGAGCCCTGGGTTCGCGCGGCGCGCGTGCGATGCCGGCGCACTCGGGTTCGTGCTCAAGGACGCGGCCGATGTGGACCTGCCCGAGGCGATCCGGCGCGCGGCCCGGGGTCAGTCGTACGAGAGCCCTCGGGTCGCCGGGTCGAGCGATCCTCTCCACCGGCAGCGCGAACCTGTTTGAGTACGCTGGAGCGCCATGTCCGTGGGACGCTCGGCGCAACAGCTGGACGTCGACGCACTCCGCCGGCGATGCCCGGCCGAGCTGCTGGGCTTTTCCAGCACCGCCGAGGTCGAACCGCTGGATTGCACGATTGGGCAGGCGCGGGCGAGTGAGGCGATCTCGTTCGGTCTGGCTGCTCAGACGCCCGGCTACAGCATCTTTGCGACCGGCCCGGTCGGCACCGGCAGCGCACCTCGCTCGAGGCTCGCCTTCGCGAGCAGGCGAGTCACAGGTCCACGCGCGGCGCGAGCTCACGGCCGCGTTCGAGAGCGACGTGTACGCGAGGCGCCGGCGCGAGGTCACCGAGCCGATCGATCTCCAACAGGAGGCGGCCCTGAACGAGCTGCGCTCGGAGGCGCAGGCCCGGGACGTCGCCCTGGAGCTGACGGCGGCGGGGCTGATGACCGTCCCCGTCCGCGATGGGCACGCGCTGACGACGGGCGAGTTCGGTCAGCTCCCCGAGGAGGTCCGGGAGGGATACCAGCGAGCGGTCGCGGAGCTCGAGCCCAAGATGCAGGCGTTTCTGATCCGCGTCCGCTCGCTGCAACGTGAGGCTCGCGACCGGCTGCGATCGCTCGAGCGCGAAGTCGGGTTGTTCTCGATCGGTCACCTGATCGACGAGCTCAAGGACCGCCACGCGGGGTCGGCCAAGCTGGGCGAGTGGTTGACCTCGGTCGCGGAGGACGTGACCGACAACATCGCCCACTTCCAGGGTGCCGGGTCGGACGGGGACCGAGAATCCCAGGAGCCGCTGCTGGCGGCCTCCGGCGTCGGGGCGGACCAGACGTTGGGGCGCTACGAGGTCAACGTGTTCGTGGCTCACGATGAAGACGGCGGCGCGCCCGTGGTGGTGGAGACGAACCCGACCTATCCGAACCTGTTCGGTCGGATCGAGCACCGCGGCATGCTCGGCGGCGGGATCGCGACCGACCACCGGATGCTGCGTGAGGGCGCGGTTCATCATGCCAACGGCGGCTACCTGATGTTGCCCGCGGCCGAGGTGCTGGCCCAGCCGCTGGTGTGGCTGAAGCTGCAGGACATCCTCGGACCCGGAGCGTCCGGCTCGAGAACCCCGCCGAGGAGTACGCCCTGATCCCGACGATGACCCTAACCCCGGAACCAATCGAGCTTGATCTCAAGGTCGTACTGGTGGGTAGCCCGGCGCTGTATCAGCTGGCGTATCAGCTCGACGAGGACGTGCGCAAGCGATTCCGCGTCAAGGCGGAGTTCGACTGGCGCGTGCCGTGGGACGAGCACGGGATTGAGGGCTACGCCGCTTCCTGAGCTCGCGGGTGCGGCTCGAAGGGCTGCTCGATTTCGACCCCTCGGCGGTCGCGGGGGTGATCGAGTTCGGCGCCCGCCTGGCCGAGGACCGGGAGTTCCTCTCGACTCGGTTCGTCGATGTCGCCGGACTCGCGAACGAGGCCAGCCACTGGGCCGCGAGCCAGGGCGCCGAGCTGGTGGCGGCCGAGCACGTGGAGGCGGCGCTCGAGCACCGGGTCCTCCGTTCCAATCTGCTGGAGCAGCGGCTGTTGGAGATGGTCGCCCAGGGAGCGCTGCTGATCGACTACGACGGCGAGCGGGTCGGCCAGGTGAACGGCCTGTCGGTACTCGATCTCGGCGACTACGCGTTCGGGCGACCGGTTCGAATCACCGCGACGGCCGGCCCGGGACGAGGAGCGATCGTCAGCATCGAGCGGGAGACCGAGCTGAGCGGCCGGATCCACGACAAGGGCTTCCTGATCCTCAGCGGCTATCTCCGCCGGCACTACGGCAGCGAACGGCGGATCGCCCTCGCGGCAACGCTCACGTTCGAGCAGTCATACGAGCACATCGACGGTGACTCGGCCGCGAGCGCGGAGTTGTATGCGCTGCTCTCGGAGGTCGCGGGCGTCCCGTTGCGGCAGGACATCGCGGTCACGGGCTCGGTAAACCAGCACGGACAGCTGCAGGCGATCGGGGGCGTCAACGAAAAGATCGAAGGCTTCTACCGGACCTGCAGGCTGGGCGAGCTGACCGGCCGCCAGGGCGTGATCATCCCGGAGGCCAACGTCCGGAACCTGATGCTGTCCAACGAGGTCGTCGACAGCGTCCGCGCGGGGCGCTTCCATGTCTGGAGCGCGCGCGACGTCGACGAGGGGATCGAGCTGCTGACCGGGATCCCGGCGGGCGTCCGTGGCGAGGACGGCGGCTTCCCCGAGGGAACGCTGCACGCCCGCGTCGAGGAGCGGCTGCTGGAGTGGACGCGCGCCGCCGAGCGCGAGGACGAGGCACAGCGTCAGCAGAGCTAGCGCGCCGGCCAACGGTTCTGCCGCCGCTCGCGCGCATGTGAACGCTCTCACGCGTGAGAGGTTGCCAAATTCCGCAGTTTTCACGGATGCGGACGGGGGACCCGAGGACGACGCTATGTCGATGCAAATGGCCTCCTCGGTGACGGTGCGCGTGGATCTCAACGGCCATGGCGGTTGGGATGTGGCCTTGCCCGATGACAGCGAGCCGGTGACCTGCGAGACGCTCGATCAGGCGCGGCGCGTGGCGTACGAGAACGCAGCGAACAGAAATCCGTGCGAGCTGATCGTGTGCGACGCGTACCACCGTGTGCTGCATCGCGAGTTGGTCAGCGGCGGCGGTCACAAGCTGACCAGATTTCGCCGCTGACGCGACGATCCAATGGCAGGGCTTCTCCGGCGCTTCGGCGGTCAGTCCGCGCTGGGTGAGGGTCTGTCGCTGGGTAGTGCAGCCGTCGTCGGCTTTCAGCCGCCGCCGGCCGCGCTCTGGGCTGGGGAGGTCGGGGCGCAGGTGCGCCCGACCTCCGGGCAGGACGGAGGGCGCATTCGCGGTTCAGTAGACCCCCGAAAAAACATGCTCAACTTCCCAAACCCGACCGCGTGCCGGCGGTTTGGGAAATCGAGCATGACTATCGTGCTCAACTTCCCGAACCCGATGCCGGGCGATCGGCTTTGGGGAGTTGAGCGGGTTTTTGGCTGTCCGCCGGCGCCCGCCGGCCACTTGCCGGCCCGCCCCCCGCAGCCCGCGCCACTCCTCCCGAGGTCGGGCACCGTGTGCCCGACCTCCCCAGCACCAACCGCGGCCGGCGGGGCTGCAAGCCGACGACGGCTGCGCTGCCCAGTACGACCCCGTAACCCCATTCACTAAGAGCAGCAGCAGCGCCACTTTTCCTCGGCGACGGGCTAGAGCTTGTAGCCGATCCGTCGCAGCAGGGCTCTCCGCTCCGCGACGTCGGACTCCGTTTCCACGCCAAGCGGCGAGCCGCCGTCGACGACGCCGATGATCCCGCGTCCCTGTTCGGACTCGGCGACGATCACCTGCACCGGGTTGGCGGTCGCGCAATAGATCCGGCAGACCTCGGGGACGAGCTTGACCTGGTTCAGCACGTTGACCGGAAAGCCGTCGCGGAGGAAGACGATGAACGCGTGACCGGCCCCGATCGCGAGCGCGTTGCGCGTGGCGAGGTCGACGAGCCCGGGGTCATTCCCCGACCGGCGCACCAGCCGCGGGCCCGAGGCCTCGCAGAACGCGATCCCGAAGCCCAGGCCCGGGACGCCACCCGCCAGCGTCTCGTGCAGGTCCTCGACCGTCTTGATGAAATGGGATTGGCCGAGGATCAGGTTCAGTTCCTCGGGGTTCTCGATTGCGACCGTGTGCGTCTCGATCGGGCTCATGCGGACAGCGGTCTACGGTACGGCATTCGCGGCGGCGGAGCCGTTGGGTGGCTCCTACGGAGGGCGGATCGCACTCCGCCCCGATGCGCCGCCGATCGTCGGTGCCTATGGTTGCCGAGCCGAGTAACGAGAGAAACTCGACGTCTCTCCATGTCCCGACCGCCCTCAACGACTGAGCTGCAGACGCTGGGAGCCCTGCTCGTGCTGCGCGACGGCTCGCCCGTCCGCCTCCGGCAATGCCGGCTCGACGACCGGGCGCTGCTGTTGCGGGGCTTCGAGCGCCTCAGCGTCGAGTCCCGGTACATGCGCTTCATGGCGCCGATGCCGGCACTGAACGACGCGATGCTCGACTACCTGACGATCCTCGACCACCACGATCACGAGGCGATCCTCGCGCTCGACGAACGCTCCGGCGAAGGCCTCGGCGTGGCGCGCTACGTCCGCAGCCGCACGCGTCCCGAGGTCGCCGAAGTGGCGGTGACGGTGATCGACGATTGGCATGGAAGGGGCCTCGGCACTGCATTGATGGATCTGCTCGCTGCGCGTGCGCGGGACGAGGGGATCCGTGCCCTGACGGCGATGATGCTCGCCTCCAATCAGGCGATGATCTCGCTGCTGGAGCATCTCGGCGAGGTTCGCTTGATCGATCGCGAAGCGGGCACTGTCGAGGTCGAAACGCCGATCCCACCGATCGGACTCTCGCCGGCGCTACGCAAACTGCTGCGCTTGGCCGCGCGCCACGGGATCGGGGTGCCGCTCGCCGGCCGACACGCCGCCGCGGCCCGGCCCGTCACCCGACCGGTGGCGGGGTGCGGGCCCCTCACGGAATTCGAGGCGGGGTGCGAGTCTGCACGATCGCCGCCTCGAGCTCGTCCGGAAGCTCGTCCAGCCCGCCGTCCGCGGCCAGCCAGTGAGTGAGCCTCGTCCGTGGCGCGTGGGCCGTCGTCTCGTCTGAGGCGGTCAGGTCGGAGAGGATCTCAAGTGGCGGGTGGGGTGGTGGGGCGGGGCGTGGCCGGGCGTGACGGGGCGGGGCGGGGCGGCTGTAAAGCCGACGACGGGCGCGCTACCCCAGCGACGGCCCTCCACCCAGCACCCATGGAAACAGCCAGTAGCGCCGAAAAAGGGCGGCTGGCGGCGGCTGTCCTTGACAGCCCACGACTGCCGTGCTGCCTGCCCCGAGCTGATCGAGGAAGCCACGTAGGCGCCAGAAGTGTTCCACCGCGCTCGCCTGGCCACCCTTCACGCCACCAATGCCACCGCCTCTGAGCGGGAGCGAGCAGCCGTAGTTCCCACGAATGCTCGATCAGCTTGTTTCGCGGTTGCCCGCAGCCCGGACTAGCGACAGGATCGAGTCACACCGTCGACTGAAAGGAAGCGGTGACATGAGTCTTATCAATGTCGAAGTGACCTCTCGTGGGGAGGTTGACGAGCGGGCACGGGTGGAGGCGCGCGAGAAGGTCGCGGCTCTGGGGCGGCTCGCGGGGAGGCCGGTGCTGAGTGCTCGGGTCGTGCTCTCCGAAGAGCACAATCCCCGAATCCCAGATCACGGCCGGGCCGAGGCCGAGCTTGACCTGCAGGGCCGGGTGATCCACGCGCATGCAACTGGACCGACTGTGCAAGCAGCGGTGGACGAGGTCGCGGAGCGCCTGCGCCGGCAACTGCGGCGGTACGTCGACCGGCGCATCGCGCGCCGGCGGGGCCCCGCCGAGACGCCGAGAGGGCAGTGGGCGCGTCATTCGTCGGCGCAGCCTCGCCGGCAGGTAGTGGAGCGCCCGGTCGAAGAGCGCCGGGTCGTCAGACGCAAGTCGTTCGCGTTCGGTCCGATGCCCGTGGAGGAGGCAGCGGACACGCTCGAGGACCTGGGTCACGAGTTCCTCCTGTTCCACGATGTCGACTCCGGCGCCGACGTGGTGCTGTACTGGCGTGACGATCGGCTGCTGGCGGTGATCGAGCCGCCCCATGCGCGCCAGGCGGAGGCCGAGGGCGGTCCAGTGCACGAGCCGAGCCGGTTCTCGTCGCCGATCGAGCTCGAGACCGCGCTGGAGGAGATGAACGCGGTCTCCCACCGGTTCATGTTCTTCGAGAACACCGTCAGCGGTCGCGGCAACGTCATCTACCGCCGCCACGACGGCCACTATGGCTTGATCGAGCCCGCTTGAGCCGGCGTTCCAGCCGCCCCTCCGGGCATTGGGGGTAGTGCCCGGGGGGCGCAGCGCCGTTGCTGGGGCGCAGCGCCGTTGCTGGTAGTGCCCGGGGCGGGCGGCGCCATTGCGGGTAGTGCCCCGGGGGCGCGGCGGTGCAGCTCCGAGACCGGCCTCGCTCAGATCACCCAAGCGGCCTCGCTCAGATCACGCAGAGCAGGCCCGCTCAGATCCACAGAGCGGGCCCGCCAGAACAGAGCAGGCCCGCTCAGATCCCACAGAGCGGGCCCGCTCAGATCCCGCGGCGCCTCTCCGAGGCCGAGGCCGATGGCGAGGCCGACCACGCGCCCGGGAGATCACGCAAGCGAGGCTGAGGGACACGGCTGGGTGCCCGCCGGCATAACCTAACCGAGCTTTGCTGGCAGTGACGTGACCTGGTCATCGCCCGAGCCAGACATGCCGACGAGCACACACAACCGTCTGATCTCCGGAGGCCTGGGTGCCGTGGGAGACACTGGCAGGGAGACCGGCAGTCCAGACAACTGAGCGGAGATCATGCACGACAGGCTACGAACGGCCGGAATGCTCGCCATCCGGTCGATCTGCGATCGCGAGTGGGTCGTTACTACGGAACCGACGGCGAGCAGCCGACATCCGGGTAGGTTCGCACTCACAGTCCGTGGGAACTACGCTCGACGCGCGGCGGCGCGAACCGTTTATCTGGGTAACCGGCCGAACCTCTGAATCCACGGCGTTCGAGCCGGAAGAGCCTTCAAACCAATGGCTCCGGCCATGATCATCCCCACGCTCACAAGAATGCGCGCGCCCTGGACGTGTTCCACCACCCGTACGCGTATGCCGCCCTTCGCGGCGTGACGCCGACTCGCGTGTCAGACGCTTGGGCGGGCGAGCAACTGGCTGCTTGAGCCTGAGCTTGGCGGCGGGGCGGATACTCGCTGGCCGTGGCACCGGCCCGCCCCCATTGATAGCGTGGCCGCCGTGGCGGGACCGACAATCGTGGTCGGCTACGACGGCTCCGAGACATCGAAGCTGGCGGTCGAGTACGCGATTGAGCGGGTCCGGGGCGCCGGACGCTTGTTCATCGTCCACGCCTACGAGCTGCCGCACGACTTCCTCGGGCACCCCAACTACGAGGCGCTCCTGCACGAACACCAGGCGCACGCTCGCGCCGTGCTCGAGTCGTTGCCCCACGCCCACGACCAGCTCGCCAGCGTTCGGTACGAGACCGAGTTGATCGGCGGCCCGGCGGCGCCGGCGATCGCGGACGTCGCCCGCGTTCGCGGTGCGGACGAGATCGTGATCGGCTCGCGCGGGCGCGGGCGCGTTCGGGCGCTGCTCGGCAGCGTGTCGCACGAGCTGCTGCACATCGCCGAGCGGCCTGTCGTGGTGATCCCGAGCGCGGCGGTCGAGCACTAGTGGAGGCGGCCACTAGCCGATGGTTGTGTCCGCCGGCGCCAAACGTTGCGCCGCGCCGCCGCGGCGCGATACGGTACCGCGCGAAGGCACCGTGATCGACCACCTTCGAATCCCGATCTGGGGTGAGGCTCGGCTGGCGCTCGAGCGAGCGGCTCTGCGCGTCGACCCGACCAGCAAGGGGGACGAAGTGCCGCAGGGCGATGGTCGGCCGGTGATGCTGGTGCCCGGGTTCCTCGCCGGCGACTCGTCGATGGGGCTGATGGCCCAGTGGCTGAAGCGGATCGGCTACCGGCCCTGCCGCGCCGGGATCCGCTTCAACGTCGACTGCACGTCACGCACGCTCGAGCGCCTCGAGGACCAGCTCGAGATGCATGCGGACCGGCACGGCAGGATGGTCACGATCGTCGGCCAGAGTCGAGGCGGATCGATGGCCCGGGTGCTGGCGGTCCGGCGGCCCGACCTGGTCGACGGGATCGTGTGCCTCGGCTCGCCGCTCGCCAGCCAGCTCGCGGTGCACCCGCTGGTGCGCGCTCAGGTCGACTTGGTCGCGGTGCTGGGCTCGCTCGGTGTCGGCGGGTTGCTCTCGATCGGCTGCGTCGGCGGCAGTTGCTGCGCCCGCGTGCGGGCAGAGTCGGCCGCTCGATTTCCGGCCGCCGTGCGGTTCACGTCGGTGTACTCGCGCAGCGACGGGGTGGTCGATTGGCACTCGTGCCTGGACCCGGCCGCGCGCCAGATCGAGGTTCGCTCGAGTCATTGTGGGATGGCCGTCAATCTGGGCGTGCTCAAGGTCGTCGCCGAGGCGCTGGCGGCGCCGGACGTGGTCGAGGATGTGGATCCGTGGAGCGACGACGCCGAGGCGCTGGTCGCATGACCCGGACAGAAAGTGGGTCGAGACGGACCCCCTGAGTGCCCAGGATGCCTCGTTCCTCGAGATCGAGGACGAGGTCAGCCACATGCACATCGGTTCGGTCGGCGTGTATGAGGGGCCGCCGCCGTCGCGCGACGAGTTGCTCCTGGGGGTCAGATCGAAGCTTCACCTGGTCCCGCGATACCGCCAGAGGATCCGCTACCCACCGCTTCACGTCGGGCCGCCGGTGTGGATCGATGACACGCATTTCAACCTCGACTACCACGTACGCCGCACGGCGCTCGCATCACCGGGCGGCGAGGCGGAGCTGAAGACGCTCGTCGGCAGGGTGATGTCACAGCAGCTCGATCGCGCCAAGCCGTTGTGGGAGATGTGGATCATCGAAGGCCTGGGCGACGGTCGGTGGGCGCTGCTCTCCAAGGTCCACCACTGCATGGTCGACGGGGTGTCCGGAACCGATCTGTTGACGGTCCTGCTCGACTCCGAGCGGGAGCCCTCGCGTCCCCCCTCGCCGCGCTGGACGCCGGCGCCCGAGCCGTCGCAGGTGGAGATGGTCGTGCAGCCGCTGGCCAAGACCCTCACGAGCCCGGTTCGTGCGGTCAAGGGGGGGACCGAGATGGTCCGTACCGGCCGCCAGACGGCCGAGCTCGCGTTGCAAACGTTGCAGGGCACCGCGGCGATGAGGACGCTGCTTCGTCCCACCCCGAGAAGCTCGCTCAACGGCCCGATCGGTCCGCACCGCCGATGGGATTGGGCGGACGGCCGGCTCAGCGACATCAAGACGGTGCGCGAGGGGCTCGGCGGCACCGTCAACGACGTGGTGCTGGCGGTGATCTCGCGGGGCTTCCGGGAACTTCTGATCTCCCGCGGCGAGGACCCCGCGCGGCTGAAGGTACGGACGCTCGTGCCGGTGTCGGTCCGGCGGCCGCATGAGGAGGGCGCCTACAACAACAGGGTTTCAGCGATGTTCGCGGAGCTCCCGATTGGGGTCGCCGATCCAGTCGAGAGGCTGGACGCCCTCCGGTTGCAGATGGAGGGGCTGAAGCGCTCGCACGAGGCGGTCGCCGGCGAGGTGCTGACGTCGATGGGCGGCTTCGCGCCGGCCCTGCTGCTGGCGCTCGGGATGCGGCTCGCGTTCCGGATGCCGCAACGGTCCCTGACCACCGTCACGACCAACGTTCCCGGCCCCCAGCGACCCCTGTACCTCGTCGGGCGGCGGCTGCTCGAGGTGATCCCGTACGTGCCGCTCGCGGGCCAGCTCAGGGTTGGAGTCGCGATCTTCTCCTACGACGGCTCGCTGCGCTACGGGGTGACCGGCGACTACGACACCGCGTCCGACATCCGGGTGCTGTGCGACGGGATCGAGCGGGGCATGGCCGAACTGATCCAGGCCGCCACGGACCAGGGGCCAAAACCGCCCGCGCACAGTGCCGCAGAAGAATCTGCGACTACCACATAGAGTCGTCGAACCCGCCGGCCGAGGCCGCTGACACAAAAAGTTTCAGGAACCGGAGCAACGGTCTAGAATCGCCCGGGGCAGTTTAAATATGTCTACCATTTGGGATCCGGAGTCGAAGCTGGACGAGGGACGGCTGAGGCGACTAATCGAAGCGGGTCGTTCGCTGGTTGCGGAGCGCGAGCTCGAAGCGGTGTTTGAACGACTGCTCGACGTGGCGCGCGAGCTGACCGGTGCGCGGTACGCCGCGATCGGGGTGCTCGACGAGCAGCGCGAGTCGTTGGCCGACTTCATCACCGCCGGGATCGATCCGGAGGCGCACACGATCATCGGTGACCTGCCGCGCGGGCGCGGGGTGCTCGGGCTGCTGATCTCCAATCCGGAGCCGCTACGGCTGTCTGACGTCGGCGACCACATCCGCTCGTACGGCTTTCCGCCGGGCCACCCGGCGATGACCAGCTTCCTCGGCGTCCCGATCCTGATCCGCGGGGAGGCCTGGGGAAACCTGTATCTGACCGACAAGCACGACGGCGAGTTCGACGAGGCCGACGAGGAATCGGCCGTGGTGCTGGCCGCCTGGGCCGGGATCGCGGTCGCGAACGCACGCCTGTACCGGCAGACCGACCAGCGACGAGCCGAGCTGGAGCGTTCGGTGCTGGCGCTCGAGGCGACCTCGGAGATCGCCCGCGCCGTCGGCGGCGAGACCCAGCTGGACCGGGTCCTGGAGCTGATCGCGAAGCGCTCGCGCGCGCTCGTCGAGGCATCCGGGGCCGCGATCCTGCTGCTCGATGGCGAGAACTTCGTGATCGCCGCGACCGCCGGCGAGGTGCCGCGCGCGATCGTGGGCCGCAGCGTTCCAAGGGGCGGATCGATCGCCGGCCGGGTGGTCGCGTCGGGCCGGCCGGAGCGGGTCACCGACATCGCCAGCTCGCTGCGGTTCGCGCTGGGCGAGCTCGGCGTGAACGCGCGCTCCGGGATGTTCGTGCCGCTTCAGTTCCGCGGCGCGAGCGTCGGCGTGATCGAGGCCTTTGACCGCGTCGGCGGACCCGAGTTCCGGATCGAGGACGAGCGCATGCTGCTGGCCGCCGCGGCGAGCGCGGCGACCGCGGTGGCGACGGCGCAAACGGTCGAGCGCGACCGGCTGAGGCGGACCCTGAAGGCTGCCGAGGAGGAGCGCCGAAGGTGGGCGCGAGAGCTTCACGACGAGACCCTCCAGGGCCTCGGCGGGTTGCGTGTGCTGCTGTCCTCGGCACGCCGCAGCAAGGATCTCGCGGCGCTCCAGGAAGCGGTCCAGACTGCCGTCGACCAGCTCGCGGACGAGATCGCCAACCTTCGGGCGCTGATCACCGAGTTGCGGCCGGCGGCGCTTGACGAGCTCGGCCTGGCGCCGGCGCTCGACGCATTGCTGGACCGCGCGCGAGCCACCCACGGCGTCGAGATCGTCGGCAGCATCGAGCTTCGAGAGCACTCCGCCCAGTCCGATCCGGAGCTGGATACCGCGATCTACCGGATCGTCCAGGAATCGGTAAACAACGCGGCGCGGCACGGCGAGGCCGAGCACATCGACGTTGACGTGCTCGAGCACGACTGCGAGTTCGAGATCGTGATTCGCGACAACGGCAGAGGGTTCGATCTAGAGGCTCCCGCGAGCGGGTTTGGCCTCGCGGGCATGCGCGAGCGCGTATCGCTCGCCGGCGGACGGATCGAGATCGCCAGCTCCGCCAAGGGCACCGCGATCGCCGTGGCGCTGCCCACCGCCAGCAACCAGATCCGTCAGACGGCCTGAGTCACAGCACCTGAGCTAAGAACACTCTCGTCGGTGTTCGCGGCACGGCGTCGTGCCGCCGTTCGAGCTCGATCAGCCCGCGCCGGCGACCGCCGCGGGTAATGGTGTCTCGGCCGATGGAGGGCCAGCCGTCGTGACCCGCCGCGAGCGCCGCGCGCGGAAGACGTGCCGGGATCGGCCGTCGGCTTCGGTCCCGTGCCGACGATGATGGATTCGCTGCTGACCTTTGCCCAGGGCGGCGGCCTCGACGGGGCGCTGCTGACCAACAAGCAGTTCTACCAGAACGACTACACCAAGCCGCTGCTGTTCATGGCAGACGGCGGTGTGCTGTCGAGCCGCGCGCAGGCACAGCACCTCCTTGGCACGCAATGGGGGATGATGAACGGGACCGGCAGCTATCCCGGTCAGGTGTGGCTATGGCTCTACACGTTCTGGTATCAGATCAAGCCGTTCTCGACCTCGGCCAACGCCGACGTCCTGGTGATGACGGTGATGGGCGTGCTCAGCCTGGCTTTCGTGCTGATCCCGCTGCTGCCCGGGATCCGCGACATCCCCCGCCGGATCCCGATCTACAAGCTGATCTGGCGCGACCGCTATCGCGAGCTGGCCAAGGGCTGAGCGCGCTACCGACGGGCCGATGAACGCGCTCGAGCTCGAGCGCAAGTTCCTCATCGCGGAGGCCCCGGACGACATCGAGCGCTATCCCGCCGACCGGATTTTCCAGGGCTATCTCGCAATCGGCGAGGACGGGTCCGAGGTGCGGGTGCGCCGGCGCGGCGAGAACACCACGCTGACCGTCAAGCAGGGCCGTGGCCTGGTGAGGCGCGAGGAGGAGGTCGAGATCACGCGCGCGCAGTTCGACCGGCTGTGGCCGCTGACGGAGGGTCGGCGGGTCGAGAAGACGCGCTACCTGATCGGACTCCCGAACCGCCTCGTGATCGAGCTGGACACCTACGACGGGCCCCTGGCCGGCCTGATGACCGCGGAGCTGGAGTTCACGAGCGCGGCCGCGGCCCAGCGGTTTGTTCCACCCGAGTGGTTCGGGCGCGAGGTGACCAACGACGAGGCGTACAAGAACCGGCAGCTCGCGACCACGGGGCTGCCTGAATAGCGGCCGGCGGATGCCGCACAAGGATCAACGCCGATGCCCCCGTCAGCTCCGCTCGTGGTCGTCGCCGGTGGCGGACCCGCGGCAATCGAGGCGCTGCTGGCGTTGCGCGATCTGGCCGGCGGTCGGGTTGCGCTGGAACTGATCGCTCCCGATCCAGATCTCGTCGTTCGTGCCTATGAGGTGATGGCCGCTTTCCACGAGGGTCACGAGCACCGGTACCCGATCGCAAGGATCGCCGCCGATCTGGACGTGGGCGTGGTCCGGGACGAATTGGCGAGCATCGACCCGCAGGCGCGCACCGTGACGCTGCGTTCGGGCGCCGAGCGCGACTACGACCTCCTCGTGGTCGCGGTCGGAGCCCGCCATGTCGACACCGTCAGGGGAGCGGTTCCGTTCCGTGGTGCCCGGGACGCGCGGAAGCTGCGAGCGCTGCTGCTCGAGTCGCACTCGGGTCACCACCGCAGCGTCGCGTTCGTCGTGCCCGGCGGTCGCACGTGGCAGCTGCCGGTCTACGAGCTCGCGCTCCAGACGTCGGTGTGGCTGGCGGAACGCGACGTGAGCGGTGTGCCGCTCGCGCTCGTCACCCCCGAGCCGGCGCCGCTGGTCTCGTTTGGGCCGCGGGCGAGTGGCGAGGTCGCGGCGCTGCTGGACGCTCACGGGGTGCGGTTCATCAGCGCGCACGCGGTCCGCTACGCGGACGAGCGGCTGCTGCTCGCCGACGGCCGCGAGCTCGAGGTCGAGATCGCGATCGCACTCGCGCGGCTGCGCGGGCCGGCGATCTCCGGCCTGGTGTCGGACGAGGAGGGGTTCGTGGAGGTCGACGCGCTTGGCCGCGCCCGCGGCGTCGAGCACGTTTTCGCCGCCGGCGACGCGACCGCATTCCCGCTCAAGCAAGGCGGACTGGCCACGCAGCAGGCTGACGCGATCGCCAGGTTGGTCGCGGCCGACATCGGTGTGCCGTTGGAACCAGAGCCGTTCCGGCCGGTCCTACGTGCGGTGCTGTTTGCGGGCCGCGAACGGCGGTATCTACAGGCCGAGCTCGGCGAGCGGCTGGAGCACACCTCGATCGCTTCGCTCGAGCCGTTGTGGCCGGAGTCGACCAAGGTCCTCGGACGCCACCTGTCGCCGTACCTCGAGCGTCTCGATCAGTCCGGGATCGCGACGCCGGTCGATCCGGGCGCGACGGCCTGATCCGCCGGCACCGGGATCCGAGCCGTGAGCGAGTAGGCGCCGTCGTGCTGGGTCGTCAGCAGCCCGGCGGTTAGGGCGACGCGGGCACGGACGCGTGGCTCCAGGTCGGCCGGGACCGGGTCTGGCCGGTCGCGATCCGACTGGATCGCGACGATCGTGAGCTCCTCCGCCAGCCGCTCGAGCTGGATCCGGACACCGCCGAGCGGCGCTAGCTCGGCGACGATGTCGTCGACGATCCGGTACGCGGCGGACTCGACCGGCGTCGGCAGGCGGCCCTCGACCGCGTCGAGGTCGAGCTCGACGTCGTGCCCGGACCGCGCACTCGCACGCCGAGCCAGCGTCTGCAACGCGGGTCCGAGACCGAGCTGCTCGAGCGTCGGCGGGCGCAGACCAACGGCCAGCTCACGCAACGTCCGCGAGGTGTCCGCGAGGCTCGAGCGGAGCGTCTCGACCTGTGCCCGGCTCGGCGCGGATCCGAGATCGCGCTCGACCGCTGCGAGCCCCAGCTGCACCGCGGCCAGGGTCTGGGCGGCCTCCTCCTGAAGCTCGTCGGCGATGTCGCGCCGCTCCCGTTCCTGCTGCGCAAGCAGCGACTCGAGCCGGTCGCCCTGTTCGGCCAGCTCGCCGTGAGCGGCGGACAGCTCGGCGTGGAGGGTTGCCTGACCATGTTGGAGCTTGAGCAACCGTTGACGCTCGGCGGCGGTCGCGGCCTGGAGCGCGAACAGCTCCAGCGCGACCTGCTCGTCGCCGGTGAACGTGCGCCTCCGGGGAGCGGCGATCTCGATCGCTCCCAGCTCGGCGCCGCCGCCGCGTATCTTCAGCGCCACGGTCGGGCCGCCCAGCTCGCCGACCTTGAACGGGGCGGCCGGCTCGATCGTCACGCGCAGCCCGCGCGCGGGGACCAAGTCCAACGCCCGGTCGGCGATCACCTCCGTGAGCGTGCCGGCATCCGTGACCTCCGCCAAGGCCAGCCCGGAATCCAGCAGCTGGCGCTGGCGCTCTCGGGCCGCTCGCATTCGGGCCGAGAACCGGCCACAGAGCGCGCCGATCGCCACGAACACGATTCCACGCGACAGCACGCCCTCGAGCCCGATGTGCGTGTCACGCGTCAGCACCCAGACGCCGACCAGTACGAGCGCTCCGAGCGCGGCTCCGATGCCGGCAGCGACGCCGAACTCGAGCGCGACCAGCGCGACCGGCACGACGTATACGAATGTGATCCCGTCCGCGGCGCTAGACGTGAGCTCGCGCAGCACGAAGATCGCGAACGTCAACGCGACGGCGGCCCCGAGCACCACGTCTCTGCGCTCGAGCCGGGTCCGGACCGGGAGCGTCCTTGCTGAGCGCTTCGGCGACTGTGGCAGGTTCATATATCGACGATCGATCGTACGGTTGGGCTCGGCCGCGCACATCGGGTCCGGATGCGGAGCCGTTTTCCGTAGAAAGCCTCCTTGCGAACGGCCGCTGAGCAGGGTAAAAGCTGGCCAAACGCCGAGACGCGGGGTTTCCGTAGTTCCTACTGACATGAGCGCGGCCGTGCCCCGATGAGCGGCGGGGACCGCTGGTTTAGCTTGCGACGGGTGTTGCCTGCACTGAATCCGGGAACTAGGGATCCCGTGCGCGTGGTCGTTGTCGGCGGCGGTGTGGCAGGCCTCGAGGCGCTGATCGGCCTGCGGGAGCTGGCCGGTGATCGGGTCGAGCTCGAGCTGATCTCGCTCGAGCGAACGTTCTCAAACCGTCCGCTCAAGATCACCTCCACGTTCGCGCAGTCGCCCGCTCCCCAGATCGAGGTTGACAGCGTCGCGCGCAGCGTCGGTGCCACGTGCACGGTCGACGGCGTGGCGGCGGTCGACCCCGGCGGGAAGGTGCTCACGCTCACCGGCGGCGAGCAGCGTCAGTACGACGTGCTCGTGATCGCGTCGGGGGCCCGGTCCGAGGACTCGATCCCGGGCGCGGTCGCGTTCGGGGCCCCCGGCGGCTCGGAGCGATTCCGCAGGCTGCTGGCCGCCGCTGAGGAGGGTGCGCTGACGCGACTGACATTCGCCGTGCCGTCGGAGGTCGGGTGGCCCCTGTCGCTCTACGAGCTCGCGCTGATGACCGCCGACCGGTGCAGCGCCGCGGGCGCTGAACCCGAGATCACGCTGATCAGCCCCGAGCCCGCGCCGCTGGCCGCGTTCGGCGGCAGGGCCAGCAGTGCGATCCTCGGGGAGCTCGAGCAGCGCGGCGTTCACTTCGTCCCGGGCCTGCAGGCCGGCGAGCTGGCCTGGGGCCAGCTGCACGCCCAGCCCGGACGGGTTCGAATCCCGACTGATGCGGCGATCACGTTGCCGCGGCTGCGTGGGCCCGAACTGCAAGGGCTGCCGGCGGACGAGGGCGGGTTCGTACCGGTCGACCCGCACGGGCTGGTGCGCGGGCTGACAGACGTGTATGCGGCGGGAGACGCGATCTCGTTCCCGATCAAGCACGGCAGCCTGGCGGCGCGGCAGGCGGACGCGGTGGCGGAGGCGATCGCGGCGCGGCTCGGCGTGGCAGTCGAGCCGGAGCCGTTCACGCCCGTCCTGCGTGGCACGCTGCTCGCCGGCGGCGAGGGACAGCATGTGCCGGCGCCCGCGGCTGCGGTCGGCTCGACGGCGCTGTGGTCGTCCCCAGCCAAGCTCGCCGGACGCTATCTGTCGCCGTTTCTGGCGGCCCAGCGCAGGGCGCCGGCGCCCGCGCCGGCCGGCGTCGTGGTCGAGCTTCGCATCGATCCCCAGGGCGATCAAGGACCGATCGCGCGCACAGCCTGTGGTCGGTGCTGATGGAGGATTCCGCGCCCCCGCTGCCGACCGAGCCGCTGCAGTCCGGAGCAGTCGTTACCTTCCACGACGACATAGAGGAGGAGGCGTTGCCAACCAGTCCGATCACGATCGTGATCGCGGATGACCACCAGGTTGTACGCGCGGGGCTCCGACTGTTGCTCGAGGCCGAGGAAGAATTCGAGGTCGTCGCCGAAGCCGGCGACGTCGAGACGACCGAACGACGGATCACCGCCTACCACCCCAAGGTGTTGATCCTCGATCTGAACATGCCCGGGGGCTCGAGCCTGCCGGCGATCCCGCGGATGCGCGACAGTGCCCCCAACACCCAGATCGTCGTGCTGACGATGCAGAACGATCCCGCGTTCGCCCGCGAGGCGCTGCGCGCCGGCGCGATCGGCTACGTGCTCAAGGAGGCCGCCGACAGCGAGCTCGTCCAGGCCGTCCGCCTGGCCGCGGCGGGACGCACCTATCTGAATCCCGAGCTCGGCGCCCGCCTGGCGGCCGAGCCGCCGACGCCCAGCGGGCCTCCCGACGACCTCAGCGCACGTGAGGTCGAGGTGCTGAGGCTGATCGCGCTAGGGCACACGAACGGCGAGATCGCCCAGACGCTCTACCTCAGCGTGCGCACCGTCGAGTCCCACCGGGCGCACATCCAGCAGAAGACGCGCCGGACGACGCGCGCCGACCTGGTGGCGTACGCGAGGGAGAACGGGTTGCTATAGGTGGTGGCGGCGTGTGGGTGCGCTGGCCTTACGGCGAGCACGGCCTCAACGCCGCGCCCGCCGGCGTGGGGGGCGGCCTCTCAGCGCCGCCGCGGCCACCCCGCGCCGCCTGCGGCGGCGATCTCGTCTCGCTTGGCGGGCAGCCGCGACGACGGCGGCACCGGCATCGTCAGCGAGTTGCCCGCTGCCGATGCGGTCCGTCCGGCCACATCGGCGGCCCAGTGGATCCGCGCCGGCTGGTAGCGGAGCAGCGCGCTCCAGACCGCCGGGCCGATGATTCCGTCGACCGTCAGCCCGTGCTGGCGCTCGAAGCTCTCCACCGCCGCTTGGGTCTTGGGGCCGAACGATCCGTCGACCCCGATCGTCCGGTAGCCGGCGGAGACGAGGTGCTCCTGGGCCCACACGACGATGTCGCCCTGCAAGCCCTTCTGCAGCACCGCGACCGCCGGGCTGGGGCTGTAGCCGGCGATCGAGCCGGCCGGGCGCGAGACCGCGACCCAGTCGGCCCGCGCGGCCTCCTGCCAGTCCCACCAGCTCACGTTGCCGGCGCCGTAGGAGCGCGAGAGCTGGCGGAAGCGGAAGACCTGGCTCGTCGGCGGGTCGTTGTAGACCTGCCCGAGCGGGTAGATCGGCCGACCGTAGAGCTTGTTGTAGGCGTAGGTGTTCGCGAAGGTCGTGTCGACGCTGTCACCGATGTCGTGCCAGTACATCTGCGGCGTGTTGTACTGCGCTCCGCCGGGCCCGAGAAACACCGAATACGGGAACCCCGGGTGGTCGTAGACGTATGGGAAACCCGCCAGCGCGACGGGGAAGTTCGCGCCGATCAGCGTGCGCAGCTCGGAGATGTAAGTCTGGGCCTGGACGTAGTTGTTGGGCTGATCCTCGTACTCGATCTCCGCGTCGATCACCAGGCAGTCCGCGCCGTCCCGGACCGCCTCCGCCCCCACCTGCGCCTCGGTGACCGGATGTACTCCGTACACGTACTGCCAGGCGCAGACCTTCAGTCCGTTGTTGTGCAGGGTCGAGACCAGCCCGCGAGTGAACTGTGACCAGTAGCTGGACCCGTCCCCGCTCTTGATCACCAGCGTGCCGATCTTGTATTGGTGAGCCATGCCGATGATCGACCCGATGTTGCCGCCGTTGGAGTCGCCGACGACCCAGATCCACATTCCCCGCCGTGCGAACGGATTCGCCGCGGCGGCAGTGCCACCAGCCGGGCCGGCGGCGACTGTCAGGATCGCGACGAGCGCGGTAAGCACAAGCTGACGCAGACGACGGTGCCTCCTTGCCCGACAACCGCGCGCCAAGCGGTCATCCCTCATACGACGAGTCACCGTATTCGAGAACCCACCGCCACCGTGCAAGTTGCGGCCCATTAATGAAGATCGGCGGCGTGCATGCACGCCGCCGGCCGGGGGCGCATGCGCCCCCGGCGGATCGGGCGCATGCGCCCGATCCCCCTACTTGATGAACAGAATCTCCGAGTACTTGGGCAGCGGCCACAGGTCGTCGGCCACGACCTTCTCCAGCTTGTCCGCGGCAACCCGCACCCGGGCCATCGCCGGGAGCACGGTGTCGCGCATGTACTCATCGTGCCCGAGCAGCTCGTGCGGCTGGTTGTCGGCGAGGTTCGCCGTCTCCAGCGCGTTGATCGCCTCGGTGAACTCCGAGATCAGCTCGGAGGTCTCGGAGGCGAGGTCGGACAGCTGTGCCTCGAGCAGCAGCGCCAGGTGTCTGGCGGCGGCCGGAAGCAGCATCGTCCGCGCGATCCAGGCGGCCGTCTCGGCCTCGATGTTGATCTTGGTCACGTACTGCTCGGCAAACACCTCGTGGCGCGCCTCGAGCTCGCGATCGGAGAGGACGCCGTAGCCCGAGAACAGCGCCTTGGTCTCGTCCGAGATCAGGTACGGGAGCGCGTCGGGGGTCGCGCGGAGATTCAGCAGGCCGCGCTGCTCGGCTTCCGCGTGCCATTCCTCGGAATAGTTGTCACCGCCGAAGATGATCTGCTTGTTGGTCGCGTAGGTGCGCTGGAGGATCGGTCGCAGCGCCGCCTCGAGCTCGGTGCCGCCGGCGAGCGCGCCCTCCAGCTCCTCCGACAGCGAGTCGATCGCCTCCGCCGCGATCGTGTTCAGAACCGTGTTCGGCAGCGACAGCGACATGCTCGAGCCGAGCGCGCGGAACTCGAACTTGTTGCCGGTGAACGCGAACGGGCTCGTGCGGTTGCGGTCGCCGCCGTGGAGCGGGAGCCGCGGCAGCACCGGCGTGCCCAGTCCGAGGAACGACTCGGGCGTCGATTCCCCGGCCTCGCCGCGCTCGATCGCATCGAACACCTTCTCCAGCTCGGCGCCGAGGAAGATCGAGATGATCGCGGGCGGCGCCTCGTTCGCCCCCAGGCGGTGGTCCTGGCCGGGGGACGCGATCGAGGCGCGCAGCAGCCCCTGGTGCTTGTTGACCGCCTGGATCACGGCCGCACAGAAGAACAGGAACTCCAGGTTCTCGTGCGGGGTGTCGCCCGGGTCCAGCAGGTTCTTGCCGGTGTCGGTGCCCATCGACCAGTTGTTGTGCTTGCCGGATCCGTTGACACCCGCGAACGGCTTCTCATGCAGCAGGCAGATCAGCCCGTAGCGCCGCGCGATGTTCTGCATCACCTGCATCGTCAGCTGCTGATGATCGGAGCCGACGTTCGAGTTCTCGAAGATCGGCGCGATCTCGTACTGGTTAGGGGCGACCTCGTTGTGACGCGTCTTGACCGGCACGCCCAGCTTGGCGAGCTCGCGCTCGGTGTCCAGCATGCAGGCGAGGATCCGCTCCGGAATCGAGCCGAAGTAGTGGTCGTCGAGCTCGTGCCCCTTCGGCGGCTTGGCGCCGAACAGGGTCCGGCCGGTGGTGAGCAGGTCGGGTCGCTCGAAGTAGAACTGCTCGTCGATCAGGAAGTACTCCTGCTCGGGACCGACGGTCGTGAACACACGCCGGGCGGTCGTGTCGCCGAACAGCTTCAGCGCCCGGACCGCGGACTTCGACAGCGCGTCCATCGACCGCAGCAGCGGGATCTTGTGGTCCAGCGCCTCGCCCGTCCACGACGCGAACGCGGTCGGGATGCACAGCAGCGCGCCATTGGGGTTCTCGAGGATGAACGCCGGGCTGGTGGGGTCCCAGGCCGTGTAGCCGCGGGCCTCGAACGTGGCCCGGATGCCGCCGGTCGGGAACGACGAGGCGTCGGGCTCGCCCTGGATCAGCTCCTTGCCGGAGAACTCGGCGAGCGCCGTCCCCTCGTCGGTCGGGGCGTAGAAGCTGTCGTGTTTCTCGGCCGTCGAGCCGGTCAGCGGCTGGAACCAGTGGGTGTAGTGGGTGGCGCCCTTCTCGAGTGCCCACTCCTTCATCGCCAGTGCGACCGCGTCGGCGAGCGACGTGTCCAGCGCCTCCCCGCTGGCGAGCGTCTGCGAGATGCGGCGGAACACGTCGCGAGGCAGTCGCTGGCGCTGGACCGCCGGACTGAAGACGTTGGATCCGAAGATCTGGTTGTCGGGGGCGGTCAGATCGGGGGCGCCGAGCGCGCCACCGTTGGGTGTCCACTGTGCTGCGAGAACATTTTGCTGGCGGATGCGAGGCATACCGGTTGATTCCTTCCTGTCTGCACGTCGGCCCCGCGGCCGCGCGTGAATGATCCTCGTCGGGTTGAAGACGCGAGCGGCCAAGCGTAGGGGAACGCGCGCCGACGAGCACTATCCAGATGGCCAGAGGAAGCGATCCGATCTGGGCCCGGTGGCCGATACCTGCCTCGCGGCGCCACGATTTGAAAGACTCGGTGGGTGCCGTTCAACGCCCAGCTGGCGCCGACCCACTACGTTCCCGCCCCGGGGCGGTACGAGCAGCTTCCGTACCGTCGCTGCGGGCGCAGCGGACTGCAGCTGCCCGCGATCTCGCTCGGCCTGTGGCAGAACTTCGGCGACGACCGCCCGCTGGCGGACAGTCGCGCGATCATACGGCGCGCGTTCGACCTCGGGATCACGCATTTCGATCTCGCCAACAACTACGGTCCGCCGTACGGGAGCGCCGAGACCAACTTCGGCCGGATCTTCAGCGAGGACTTCAAGCCCTGGCGCGACGAGCTGGTGATCTCGACCAAGGCCGGCTACGACATGTGGCCCGGACCGTATGGCGAGTGGGGCTCGCGCAAGTATCTGCTCGCCAGCCTCGACCAGAGCCTGGCGCGGATGCGGCTCGAGCACGTCGACATCTTCTACTCGCACCGCTTCGACCCCGACACGCCGCTGGCGGAGACGATGGGCGCCCTCGACACGGCCGTCCGTCAGGGCAAGGCGCGGTACGTCGGGATCTCCTCGTACGGGCCCCAGCGGACCGCCGCGGCGGCGCGGATCCTCCGCGACCTCGGGACCCCGCTGCTGATCCACCAGCCGTCCTACTCGATGCTCAACCGCTGGATCGAGAACGAGCTGCTGGACGTGCTCGCCGGGGACGGAATCGGCGCGATCGTGTTCTCGCCGCTCGCCCAGGGTCTGCTGACCGGCAAGTACCTCGGCGGCGTGCCCGACGACTCCCGCGTACGCCGCGGCAACTCGTTCCCCTCGGAGATGATCACCGACGAGAACCTGGAGCGGGTCCGGGCTCTGGCCAAGGTCGCCGCCGGCCGCGGTCAGAGCCTGGCGCAGCTCGCGATCGCCTGGGCGCTGCGCGACCCGCGCGTGACCTCGGCGCTGCTCGGGGCGAGCAGCGTTGCGCAACTGGAGCAGAACGTGGCGGCGCTCGAGCGCCTGGACTTCACCGCCGAGGAGCTCGCCGAGATCGACCGGTATGCGGTCGACGGCGCGATCAACATCTGGGCGGAGTCGGGTGAGGCGTAGCCGGCGGGCGGTCGGGCGCCACCACGCCGCGGAGTCCGCTGCGCCACATCGGCTGGTCGAGAAACGTCCCGCATCAGGACGTTTCTCGACCAGCTCGCCGCGCGGCCAACGGGCCTAACGAATTTTGATCACCTGACCTGAGGGCGTCACGTAGGTCTGGTGCGGCGCGGTCAGGATCGTGACCCGGAAGGTGCCGGCGGGACGGCGGCCGTTCTGGAGCACGGCCCGGGCCTTGCCGTTCAGGCCGGCCGCCACCTCGTAGTGCACCCGATAGCTCCCGGGCGCGACCGCAGTCACGCCCCAGTCGAAGGTCGCGGTCGCGCCGGGGGCAAGCGCGCCGAGCGCCCAGGTGTTGGAGTAGGCGGTCACGGCGCCTCCCGGGGCGCCCGAGTCGCAGTTGAACAGGCACGGCCCCGGGGGCCGGTCGACGATCCAGACCGGTCTCGAGTGGCTGGCGAGACCGGGCATGTTCAGGTAGGTGGCGAACGCCCCGACTGAGGTCCCATACAGCGGGTTGGTGATCGTCACCGCGATATTCGGGATCGTCTTGCCGCCGGTGTTGCGGACCGAGATCACGAGCTGGGTGTGCTGAGCGAGCCGCTGCGGCGAGGGGAAGGTGGCGGTCGTCACCTGGACCGGAAACTCGCCGCTCGGTTCGTTCACGTCCTGGCGCTGGCCGCTCCCGCAAGCGGCGGCCGCGAGCATCGCCGCGACGGCGGCGCTCACCGCGCAGCTCAGTCTCCGCCCGCTCAACGCGGTGAACATACCACGGGGTTTTCGGGCCCGGCGATCGTTGCCTCGAGCCTGGACAGTTGGCAGTTGGTGGTTGTAATGCCGTTCGCGTAGGCTTCCTCGCCCGGCCCGCACCGGCGGCGGCGGCGGTTTCCATCGAGGGACGCGAGGAGAGTTGGTTCGAGCAATCGCGGAGCGGACATTCCTGCCGACTCGCAGCGCGCTCGAGGAGGTCGGGAACATGATGATCCTGACCGGCAAGACGATCGTCTCGGCGATCCGGCCGCCGTATCCGTACGGCAGCGAGTTCGTCGGGCAGTTCCTGTTCGCGATGAAGCTGTGCTGGTTCCCGCTGCTGATCTCGACGATCGCGTTCGGGTACGAGGCGCCGGGCCTGCAGGCGGCGAACTTCCTGGTGCTGTTCGGGGCGCTGGACCGGCTCGGCGGTTTCTTCGTGCTCGCCTCGATCCGGGAGTTCGCGCCGTTCGTCGACGCGATCGTGCTCGCCGGCGTGGCGGGCACGGCGATCACCGCCGACCTCGGGGCGCGGAAGATCCGGGAGGAGCTCGACGCGCTCCAGGTGCTGGGCGTCGACCCGATCAAGAACCTGGTCGTGCCGCGGTTCCTGGCCCTGATGATCGTGACCGGCCTGTTCGACATCTACGCGCTGCTGTTCGGGATCTTCGGCGGCATCCTCGCGACGCTGGTGAACCACGCGCCGCTCGGCCCGTTCTGGGCGACGTTCTTCAACAACGCGTCGACGACGGACCTGTGGGGGTCGGTCGTCAAGACGACGCTGTTCGGCGCGATCATCGCGATCGTCTGCTGCTACAAGGGCATGACCGCCTCCGGGGGCGCGGAGGGGGTCGGGCGCGCCGTCAACCAGGCGGTCGTGATCGCGTTCCTTGGGGTGTTCGCGTTCAACTACGTGTTCACGCAGTCGCTGCTGGCGACGCACCCGGAGATCACGACGGTGATCAAGTGACGGCGGCGGGACGCGGCGCCTGATGCAGGGCCTGATCGCCACCCCGCGGGGCTGGATCGAGTCCTTCGGTGAGATCGTCAAGTTCACCTCGCGGATCGTCGCCGAGGTCTTCCGCCTGCGCGTGTTCCGCTTCTTCGGCGAGACGCTGCGGCAGGCCGGGATCCTGATCGTCTCCTCGACGCTCGTGATCTGGGGGCTGGTGTTCATCATCGGCCTGCAGTGCGGGATCGAGGGCGCGTACTTCAACCGCTCGGTCGGCACGCCGGCGTTCAGTGGCGTGTTCGCCGCGTGGTGCGACTTGCGGGAACTGGTGCCGCTGGTGTTCGGCTACATGATGGCCGCCAAGGTCGGCACCGGGATCGTCGCCGAGCTCGGCTCAATGCGGATCTCGGATGAGATCGACGCACTCGAGGTGATGGGGATCAGCGGTGTGACGTTCCTGTGCGCGACGCGGCTGCTGGCCTCGTGGCTCGTGCTCCCGTTCGTGTACCTGTGCTCGATCGGCGCCGGCTTCTTCGCGAGCTACATCGCGGTCGTGCAGCAGATCGGGGACGTGTCCTCCGGAGGCTTCTTCTTGGTCTTCTGGGAGTTCCAGAACCCACCCGACGTGCTGTTCAGCCTGATCAAGGCGATGTGCATGGCGACCTTGATCGTGCTCGTCGGCTGCTATTACGGATACAACGCGAGTGGAGGCCCGGTGGGGGTCGGCACCGCGACGGCAAAATCCATGGTCTTGAACATCGTTGGCGTACACCTGATCGGAATGCTCGGCACGCAGTTGTTCTGGGGCGCCAACCCACGGGCACCGATCGGAGGCTGATCGGTGGAGCATTCGGAGAGGTCGGAGAATTTGGAGAATTTGGAGAATTTGGAGAACGACCGCGAGCCGGGAGACGCATCGCCGCCCGCGCCGGCGTCGCGTGTATCGGTCGTCGATGAGCAGCCGCCGCGGCCGGCGGCACCGCCCGGCGCGTCCGAGGACGAGTACAAGTGGCACACCTACAAGGTGTATCCGTCCGGCCGTCCGGACGCGGTCGAATTCATCGACATGTACAAGTCGTTCGGGCGCGCGCACATCCTCCGGGGACTGAACATGGGCCTCCCCGAGGGAATGGTGTCGATGATCCTCGGGCCGTCCGGCACCGGCAAGTCGGTGTGCATCAAGCACATGGTCGGGCTGCTTTACCCGGACGAAGGTGACGTGCTGGTGCACGGCGAGTCGGTCCCGAACATGCCCGACGATCGGCTGTTCGAGATGCGTAAGAAGTTCGGCCTGCTGTTCCAGGACGGGGCGCTGTTCGGCTCGATGAACCTGTTCGACAACGTCGCCTTCCCGCTGCGCCAGCACACCGAGAAGAGCGAGAGCGAGATCGAGGAGATCGTGATGCGCCGGCTGAGCGAGGTCGGGCTGGGGAGCGCACGCGACCATATGCCCAACGAGCTTTCCGGCGGGATGCGCAAGCGGGCCGGGTTCGCGCGCGCCCTGGTGCTCGAGCCCGACATCCTGCTGTTCGACGAGCCCGACTCCGGGCTCGACCCGGTGCGCACGGCGCTGCTCGGCGAGCTGATCCTGGAGATCCACCGCGACATGATGGAAGAGGCGAAGGCCAAGCAGAAGCCGCACCTGCCGACATTCTGCGTGGTCACGCACGACATCATGAGCGCCCGCCGGGTGGCCGACTACATCAACGTGCTGTGGCGCGGGCGGATCGTCGAGGCGGGTCCCGCGGAGGACATGCTGAACTCCGACAACCCGTTCATCCGCCAGTTCCTGTCGGGCGAATCCCAGGGTCCGCTGACGATGGACTGAGTGGCCCGCGCCGGCGCGCCCACGTCGGACTGCCGATAGCCTGAGCCGGCAATGCCGGTGAAGGCGAGGATCGAGGGGCTTGCGAGGCTGGCGGCACGCAGACCGGCGCTCGCGATCGCGATCGTGCTGGCACTGGCGTTGGGGGGCGGGGTGCTGGCGCTCGGGTTGAGGCCATCGGCCGGCGCCGACACGTTCGTCAGCGGCTCATCGGCGGCGTACAAGGCAACCGAGGACGACTACCGCCATTTCGGCGGCGATCCGGTGGTGATCCTGATCCGGGAGCCGCTGCCGAACCTGGTCGAGACCAACGACCTTCAGACGGTCAGCGAGCTCGAGGCCTGTCTGGCCGGGCAGCGCCTCGTCGCCGGCGCGTCCTCGTTCTCGTTCGTCCCCGCACCGGCCGGCTCGCCGCCGTACGGCGGCTACAGCAGTCCCTGCGGGCGCCTGATGCGGAGCCGGCCGGTGCAGGCCGTGTACGGACCCGGCACCTTCCTGAACCGAGCCGTGGCTGCGGTAAACAACGAGTACGCAACCCTCCTGCAGGCGGCGCGGACCGCGGTCACGCAGGCTTCCGGATCCGCGTACCGGCTGGCGCTCGCCAAGGGCATGAGCCGCAAGCAGGCGCTGGCGGCTGCCAGCGCCGCCGGTGGCCTCGAGTCCCAGCAGCAGGCCTCGCAGCTCTACCAGCTGTACCTTCAGTCGGGGATCCAGGGCGTGCCGCGGATCGACGACTCGCAGTTCATCTCACAGATCGTGTTCGACTCCAGCCGCGGCGCGAACGAGCCGAAGGCCCGGTTCGCGTATCTGTTCCCGACCGCGAACTCGGCTCTGATCCAGGTACGGCTGAAGGCGGGCCTGAGCGACGCCCAGCAGACGCAGGCGATCACGTGGATCCGTGACGCCGCGCGGATGCCGATGTTCGCGTCCGCGCATGGGGGCACGTACACGGTCACCGGTGAACCGGTCGTGGAGAACGACCTGGCGTCGGAGATCAGCGGCTCGATCGCTGGACTGCTCGTGGCCGCCGTGCTGGTGATGGCGGCAACGCTGCTGATCGTGTTCCGCAGCCGGCTGCGGTTGCTGCCGCTGGCGATCGCGCTGGCCGCCGCGGGGATCACGTTCGGCGCGGTGGCGCTGTTCGGCGCGACGCTGACAATGGCGTCGATCGCGGTCCTGCCGATCCTGATCGGCCTCGCCGTCGACTACGCGATCCAGTTCCAGTCGCGGGTCCAGGAGGCGCGCGGCGGCGACGGCGCGGTCCAGGCGGTGGCGCGCGCGGCGGCGGGCGGCGTGCCGGCGATCGCGACGGCCGCGCTGGCGACCGCGACCGGCTTCCTGGTGCTGCTGCTGTCGCCGATCCCGATGGTCCGGAGCTTCGGGCTGCTGCTCGTGGTCGGGATCGCGGTCGCGTTCCTGTGTGCGCTCGTCGCCGGGTCCGCGGCGATCGTGCTCGCCGACCGCGACGGCGGCGTGCTCGGCGCCTCGCTGCGCGGGGCGGCGGACATCCTTGCCGACGCGCGACGGCATGCTGCGCGGCTGCGCCCGCGCGTCCGGGTGAGCGCCGCGCCCTCGGGTGCGCTGACGCGGGTGAGTGCCGCGCGCCCGGGTGTGCTGGCGCGGGCGCGCCCGGGCGCGCTCGCGCGGCGGACGCTCGCGATCGTGGCGGCGCGGCCCGGCCGGGTGTTGCTCGCCGGACTGGTTCTGGCGGTGCTGGGATGGGTCGCGGACACCCAGACGCCGGTCCAGTCCGACGTGACCAAGCTGGTCCCGGCGACGATGCCCGCGCTGCGAGATCTCCGCACGCTGGAGCGAGTCACCGGCGTCAGCGGTGAGATCGATGTCACCGTCAGGGCGGCCAACGTCAACTCGGTCAACACGGTCCGCTGGATGAGCGACTACCAGCAGGCGCTGCTGAGCCACTACGGGTACCGCGAGTCGAACGGGTGTGCGCGGGCGACGCTGTGTCCGGCGCTGTCGCTGCCCGATCTGTTCTCATCGGGAGCCGGAACGACGCCGGCGCTCACCCAGGGCTCGATTCACAGCCTGCTGGCGGCGGTGCCGCCGTACTTCTCGCAGGCGGTGATCACCCCGGACCATCGGGAGGCGACGCTGGCGTTCGGGATCCGGCTGATGCCGCTCGCGCGCCAGCAGCAGGTGATCGACTACATGAGCTCGCAGCTGCACCCGCCCGGAGGCGTTACCGCCCGCCTGACCGGGCTGCCGGTGCTGGCGGCCCGGGCAAACTCGGCGCTGTCGTCCTCATCCCGCCGCCTGTTGACGCTGCTGGCCGGCCTGGCGGCCGTCGGACTGGTGCTGCTGGCCGTGTTCCGCCGCGTCGAGCGGGCACTGGTACCGCTGCTGCCGATCGCGCTGGCGACCGGCTGGTCGGCGCTGATCCTGTTCCTGATCGGGATTCCGCTGAACCCGATGTCGGCGGCCCTCGGGGCGCTCGTGATCGCGATCTCGACCGAGTTCAGCGTGCTGCTGTCCGAGCGGTTCCGCCACGAACGGGCCGCGGGACACGACCTGGACGGCGCGCTCGCGCGGACGTATCGGAGCACGGGGGCGGCAGTGCTCGCGTCCGGGGTGACGGCGATCGCCGGGTTCGGCGTGCTCGTGTTCTCCGACATCACGATGCTGCGCGACTTCGGCTTCGTGACCGTGATCGACCTGACGGTGTCGCTCGCCGGCGTGCTGCTGATCCTGCCGGCGGCGCTCGCGCTCGCTGGGCGCGAGCGCAGCGCGCGCAGCGACCTGGCGCTCGTCCTGGGCGGGCGTGCGTGGCCGCCGCGGCCCCGTCGCCGGCTGCGCAGGCAGCGGGTTGCGTGAATGCGGATGAGCCTGACCGTGCGGGGATGAGACCCCCACAAGAGCGGCCCCCTCCGACGCCGGGTTCCACCACGCCGCCGGCGATCGATACGCGTCGGTACCGCTGGACGATCGGGATCTTCGGTCTGTTGCTGGTGGTCGCGTTCTCGATCTACCTGTTCGCGACGCGCGGCGGCGGCGGGACCGCGGGTGTGGCCGCCGGCAAGCCGCTCCCGAAGTTCGTCGCGCCGCTCGCGACCAGCCATCCGCAGCACGACTACGCGAACACGAACCCACGCTGCGACCCGGCCTATCCGAACCCACTCGGCCTGAACGTGTGTGGCCGGACGCCGCTGGTGCTGGGCCTGTTCGTAACCGACTCGAGCGCCTGCGTGCGGCAGATCGACGTGATCCAGACCGTGTCGGGGGAGTTCGCGGGCAGCGGAATTCAGTTCGCGGCCGTGGCCGTAGGCGCCGACAGGCAGACGACCGCGGCGCTGGTGCGCTCGCACCGTTGGACGATCCCGGTCGCATACGACCGCGACGGAGCGGTCGGGGCACTATACGGCGTCGAGGTCTGCCCGATGGTCGAGCTGGCGTATCGTGGCGGGGTCGTGGCCGAGCGTTTGATCGGTGATCACTGGTTGACCGGCGGGGCGCTTGCGGCGCGGGTGAAGGTGCTGCTGGGCGGTGATGGATGAGCGGCGAGGTCGAGCTCGGGTCGGTGCGCGGCTTCGTCGAGCCGGGCATCCAGGCCGAGTTCCCCGGACTGAGGCTCGACTGGATGACGGTGCAGGCGTCGGCGCGCGCCAGCCCGCGCGAGCTCAAGGAGCGGCTGCGCCAGCTCTCGAGCAGGTATCGCGGCGGGAACGTGATCGCGATGCGAACGTGGCCGATACCGCACGCCTACCGGGCCTTCTTCCGGCAGATCGGGCTCGACCCGGACGTGACCAGGATCCCCAGCGAGCAGGCGGCCGTCGACCGGCTGCTGCACGGCCAGTTTCGGCCGCGCAACCTCGTCGACGACGCGCTCTTGATCGCCGTCGTCGAGACCGGGATTCCGGTGTGGGCCCTGAACGCCGAACTGCTCGCGCCCGGGGGGCTCGGGATTCGCGCGACGGTCGGCGGTGACCGGCTCGGGTGCACCGAGTCCGGGCACTACCTGCCGCCGGGAAGGCTTGCCGTCGCGGACCGCCGCAACGTCCACGCGCTGCTGTTCGGCGAGCCGGCACCCGGGCACGGAGTCGACCGTCGCTGCACCGAGATCGTGCTGTTTTCGGTCGCGGTTGACGGCGTTCCCGCGATCCACGTGGAGGAGGCACTGTGGGTGTGCGTGGACGCGCTGCGGTGCGGCTGATAGCGCCGTCCGGCCGCGGATACCGGTGGTAAGCTGGCGGGCCAACCCGAAGGAGGGAGTCGTGGCGCTCGTCGAGCACCAGGCCACCGCTCTACAGACCCCACTTGGCGAGCCTCCGGTCACGGAAGACGCCGGACGGGCTGCTCGCCGGTCGTTGCGGATCCAGATCAGCCGGCTGGAGCGTGAGCTTGCGGACGCGTTCGTGACCGCCTATCCAATGGGCGGGCTCGGGCAACCCAGCCCGGTGGCGCGCGTGCCTCGGTTGCTGGATCTCGGCGAGCTCGAGATTGTCCGGGACGAGCTGGCGGAGCGGTTGCGGGCAGCGCGCGTGACGATCGCGGAGCGTGCCGAGGCGCAGGCGGCCAACCGCCTGTACGTGGAGCGAATGCTGCTCGAGCCGGGCAAGCATCGCTTCGCGCGGGTCTCGCGCCACGACATCGGCGAGCCGGGATGCGGCGTGTGGCAGGTCCGCCCTCGGCTAGGGCTGCTCGGGATGCTGATGGGGTGGTGGCAGGTGAAGCTCTCCTCTGGCTGTCCGTTACCCTTGGCCGCGGTCTTGCGCCCGCGGCCTTGAACTGCCCGAAAGCTATGCTGGCCCGAGGATGCGCGATCTGCTGAGGACCGGCGCGGGGGCGGTCCTGGTCGTACTGATCATGATCATCGGCAGCCTGGGGTTGTGGATCGGGACGCCGCTGCTGTGGCTCTGGATCGGATCTCAGATCCAGGGTGCGACCGCGTCCCTCGGAGCCGCGCTTGGGGCAATGTTCATCGGTGCGGTGGTGACGATCGCGCTGCTGGCGGTCGTCCTGGCCAAGATCAGCAACGTCTACCGAGCCAATCGCGTGGCGCGGGGGATGGACGATCCGGGGCACTTCGTGCTGGAGGGAGTGCTGGTCGTCAGCGCAGGCCTGGCGCTGGCGGCGTTCGTGGTCTGGTTCCTGTTCTTCGCCGGCGCGAGTCCGGTCCCGATCGGGATTCAGTTCTGAAGGGGCCGGTGGCGGGCCTGGTGGGGCGGTGGCGGGCCTGGCGGGGCGGTGGCGGGCCTGGCGGGGCGGTGGCGGGCCTGGCGGGGCGGTGGCGGCCCTGGCGGGGCGGTGGCGGGCCTGGCGGGGCGGTGGCGGGCCTGGCGGGGCGGTGGCGGGGAGGCTGCCCGGTGCCGCCGCGACCGCAGGCGGCACCGGGCGGGGCTCTAAGCCCCCACCAGCTCCAGCTCCTGCCCGAACGGGGCGAGGAGCGGGATGTCCGCGTCCGTGTCAGGTGGTGGGCAGGTACCAAGCTGAACTGCGAGCAGCCGCCGCTGACGATCGGTCAGCTTCTCGAGTGGCTTGGTTTCCGTGATTTGGTTGCGCCCGAGGAACTTGCGGCATCTAGTGCTGCCCCAGCGCCGCTGGCTCATCAGCAACTCCCCGACGGCCCAGCTGCGCGCCTCGACTGGTGGCGCGAGGATGACATCGGCGACCAACACCTGGCCATCGGCGATCCGTCGCTTCAGCGTCGCCCGGGCGAGCCGTACCTCGTTGGCCCGCTCGAGCGCTCGCAGCCGCTGAGGCTCCGACGTCATCACCGCAATCTGCTCCATGTGCGTTTCTCTCCCTGCTCCGGCAAGCCGGAGCTGATGTTCATTGCCAATTACCCGCGACGCGACGCCCCAATGGTTCGCCTTGGCGGGGCCCTGCTTCTACTGTCTCTATGAGTCGCCCGAGCTACTTCGTCGATCCCCTGCTGCGCAGACCACTCCCACCCCACTGTCGTGATCTCGCGCCGCCCGGCCGACCAGCGTTTGACGATTGGCGCAAACTAGCGCCAACGGCTGAGTCACAGCAACGTCACAACCGTGGACCGTGCGCTTAGAGCGCCTTTTTTCTGTGCCGCCGGCCTTGTGCGCCGGTGGACAAGGCAAACGCCGGCTCAGGCGCCGGTCGGCAGTGGCCCGTGCTCGGACTCGAACGTCCGCTTGGCCTGCGCGAACACTTCGAGCGCTCGGTCGAGCGTGCGATGGTCGTGGCTCGCCATCACGCTCGTCCGCAGCAGCGCGCCGGCGGGCGGCACGGCCGGGTGGATCGCGACGTTGACGAACACCCCCGCCTCATAGAGCGCCTTCCACAGGAACACCGCCTTCCAGTCGTCGCCGACGACGACCGGCACGATCGGGGTCACGAGCACCGACCCATCGGGCGCACGGCTGCGCTCGACAACCTTGAAGCCGAGGGCCGTGAGGCCGTCGTGCAGGTAACGCGCGTTGTCGAGGACCTTGGCAAACAGCGAGCGGCCCTCGTCCGAGCGGCAGATCCGCACCGCCGCCAGCGTCGCTCCGATCGCCGCCGGCACTCCCGAGGCGGTGAAGATGAACGGCCGCGAAGCGATTCGCAGGAACTCGATCACGTCCGCCGGACCGGCGATCACGCCGCCGCAGGAGGCCAGCGACTTGGAGAACGTGGCCATCCGCAGATCGACGCGATCCTCGACGCCGAGCAGCTCCGAGGTCCCCGCCCCGCGAGCGCCGAGCACGCCCAGCGCATGCGCCTCGTCGACCATCAGACGGGCGCCGAAGCGGTTGCACAGCTCGACGATCTCCGGCAGCGGAGCCACGTCACCCTCCATCGAGAACACGCCGTCGACGACCACGAGAATCCCGCCGCCGTCGCCCTCCGCCTTCTGCAGCGTGTGCTCGAGCCGGTCGATGCGGTTGTGGCGGAAGGCGCGAAGCTTGGAGCGCGAGAGGATGCAGCCGTCGAGAATCGAGGCGTGGTCACCCGAGTCGGCGACCACGGTGTCGCCCGGGGCCAGGATCGTGCCCAGCGTGCCTACGTTCGCCTGGTGGCCGGTCGTGAACACCAGCGCCGCCTCGGTCTCGAGCCACTCCGCGAGCTCGCGCTCGAGCTCCAGATGCAGGTCGATGGTGCCGTTCAAGAAGCGCGAGCCGGTGAGCCCGGTGCCGTACCGATCGAGCGCCTGCTGCGCGCCCTGCTTGACCCGCTCGTCGCCGGTCAGACCAAGGTAGTTGTTGGAGCCGAGCATGATCCGCTGCCGGCCCTCCATCTCGACGACCGGCAGCGTCGGACCCTCGAGCGTGCGGAAGTAGGGCAGCGCGCCCAGCTCGCGGGCGGCCTTCAGTTGGTCGAGCCGTTCAAACTCGCGCGCCTTGGCGAATACATCGATTGAGGTGGACATGTAGGTTTCCCGGCTGCAAATGGTGCTCGAGATCCGTCCCGTCGCTGGCAAGAGCGACATGAATACGTTCATCAAGCTGCCGTGGCGGCTCTATCGTAACGAGCCTCTCTGGGTACCCCCCCTCCTGTTCGAGCGCAAGAAGTTCTTCGACCGGGAGCGCAGACCGTTTTTCAAGCACACCGAGGCCGAGTATTTCCTGGCCTGGCGGGAGGGACGCGCGGTCGGGCGGATCACCGCCCACATCGATCGCAACTTCAACGAGTTCCAGCACCACGACTGGGGGATGTTCGGGTTCTTCGAGTGCGAGGAGGACCCCGAGGCGGCTGCCGAGCTGCTCGCGACCGCCGAGCGGTGGCTCCGCGAGCGCGGCCGCGACCGCATGGTCGGGCCGATGGACTTCACGACCAACGACGAGTGCGGGGTGCTGATCGACGGCTACGAGTTGCTGCCGACGATCCTGACCAACTGGCACCACCGCTACTACCCGGGCATGATCGAGGCCGCCGGATTCACGAAGGCGATGGATCTGTACATGTGGGATCTGAAGGTTCAGGAGCGCGAGAAGGTGCATCCGGCGATCTGGCAGGCGGCGGCCGAGGTCGAGTCCAAGCACGGGATCACGGTGCGGCCGATGCGCAAGAAGGACATGGAGGCGGAAATCGGTCGCTTCCTCGAGGTCTATAACGCGGCCTGGGAGCGCAACTGGGGGTTCGTGCCGCTCACCGAGGAAGAGGTCCGCGACATGGCCGCCGACCTCAAGCCGATCCTCGATGAGAACTGGGCGTTCCTGGCCGAGAAGGACGGGGAGGCGGTCGGGGCGGCACTATCGCTGCCGGACTACAACGAGGTGCTGATCCATCTGGGCGGACGGCTGCTGCCGTTCGGCTGGGCGAAGGCGTTGTGGTACCGGCGCAAGATCGACCGGGTGCGGGTGTTCGCGCTGGGCGTCAAGCGCGAGTACCAGCACACGGGGATCGCGGCCAAGTTCTATGAGCTGCACTTCGACTCGGCCGCGCGCACACCTCAGCACACGGGCGAGACGGGCTGGATCCTCGAGTCCAACAAGTCGATGAACCGCGCGATGGAGGGGATGGGCGGCAAGATCATGCGCACCTACCGGGTGTACGAGAAGATGCTCACGAACGGTGGCGCTGAGGCGGGCGAGGCCTCTACGGCGGCCTCTACGGCGGCCTCTACGGCGGCCTCGACGGCGGACGAGGGCGCTGAGCCGCCCCCGTGACGCGTTAGCATCCAGCCAGCGATGTCGGATGAGGTAATAGACGCGACGGCGGAGGAAGAGTTTCCGGACGCCGTTGAGGGAGAGGCGCTCGCGCCGGAGGTGCGAGAGGAGATGATCGACGGCGTCACGGTGCTGCCCGACGTCCGCCCGATCGAGCGCTCGCCGGCCGCGATCCCAGCCGTCCAGGCGGCGGCCGCCGCCGCGACGGGGTTCCTCGCGGGCGCCGCCACGATGGCGCTCGTGCGTCGGCTTCATGCCCGCAGGCTCGCGCAAAGCCAGGGGATGGTCGCGCGCGGCCGGCAGGCGATCGGACGTCCCGGCCGCAACGGCGCGGTTGAGATGCTCCCGATCGTCGGCAGCCGGACCTTCCTGGTCGACGTCCACATGATCGCGAAGCCCGGCGATTGACTTGAGCGGCGCGGAGGTGCGCGTCGCGGTACGGCCGCGCTGGCCCTTCCAGCTGCCCCGCCGAGCCGGGCTTGACCGTCTGATGCAGATCCGCGCCGGCGTGCTGCATCGCCTTCTCCACGCGGACTCGGACCCGGTGCTGGTGCGAGTTGCCCAGCTCGGCCCCGACCGCGTGCTGTTCGGCGCCCGGGCTGGCGACAAGGGCGCGGCGGAGTGGGCAATCTCCCGCATGCGCCTCGCGCTCGGGGTCGATCTGGACCTTCACGGGTTCTACGAGCGCTTCCGCTTCGATCCGCTGATCGGGCCATCGGTCCGCGCCAACCCGGGCCTGCGCGTGGCGGCGCGTCCGGATCCGTTCGAGGCGCTGATGCTGACGATCTGCGAGCAGCTGATCCACTACGAGCGCGCCGCCGCGATCCAGCGCCGACTCGTGCGCGCGTTCGGCCGGCGGTGCGCGGCCACCGGGATGCGCGACGCTCCCACGGCGCCGGTGCTCGCCGCTGCGGCGCCGGCCGCGGTCGAGGCCTGTGGCCTCACCGGTGCCCGGGCGCTGGCGCTGGTGCGGGCTGCCCATGAGGTCGCCCGTGGCCGGGTGAATCTCGATCGGCCCGACCACGAACCGGGTTGGCGGCGGTTGCTGGCGATCCCCGGGATCGGCAGTTGGACCGTCCAGACCCTCGCCCTCACCGGCCAGGAGCGCCTCGACCAACTGCCGGCGGGCGATCTCGCCTACCTTCGGCTGGTGGGGCGGCTGCGGACCGGCGACCCTCGGGCGTGGGCGACCGAGGAGGAGGTGACGGAGTTTTTCGCGCCGTACGGGGAGTGGGCGGGGCTCGCGGGGTTGCATGCCCTGCGGGCGGCGGGCTCGCGGGGGGCGCTGCGGTTGGTGGCGTAGGGGAGTGGCGGGGCGGGGCCGGCGCGCGGGGCGGAGAAAAACTCGTGGGGCGGGGCCGACGCGCGGGGCGAGGAAAAACTCGCACACCCGATGCGCCTCGGCGGGGTGTGTGTGATCGACCCCGTATATCGATGTCGATCACACACCCCGGGATTCCCGCGGGATGGAGTCATTTTTCCCGGCGCTTCCGCTGTTTTCAGTGAGTGGAGTTATAGGGTCGCAGCGGGTACCGCGCAGCCGCCGTCGGCTTTCAGCCGCCGCCGGCCGCGCATGGTGCTGGGGAGGTCGGGCACGGGGTGCCCGACCTCGGGGGAGTGGCGCGGGCTGCGGGGACCGGCCGGCGTGCGTGGCCCGGTGCGCCGGCGAACCGATAAATACCTGCTCAACCTCTGTGGGGGCGGCCGGTGTGTGTGGCCCAATGGCGCCGGCAGACCGCCAAATACCTGCTCAACTTCCCAAATCCGATCGGCCGCTCCGGGTTCGGGAAGTTGAACACGATATTCAGGCTCGATTTCCCAAACCGCCGCCGCGCAGTCGGCTTTGGGAAGTTGAGCACGTTTCTCGGCGTCTCCTGACCCCGCGTGCGCCCCGCTCCTCCTCCCCGGAGGTCGGGCGCACCCCTGCGCCCCGACCTCCCCAGCCCAGAGCGCGGCCGGCGGCGGCTGAAAGCCGACGATGGGCGCGCTACCCAGCGACAGACCGTCACCCAGCACCGACGGAAGCAGCAGCGCCATTTTTCCTCGCCGCCCCAAATCGTGCGATCGTCCCCCGCGTGAAGCGCGCGGTCACGATCGGCGTTTATGGATGGGGCCTCGACCACTTCCTGGAGGCGCTGCGGGCCGCCGACGTGCGCCTGATCCTCGACGTCCGCCAGCGTCGCGGCGTGCGCGGCCGCGAATACGCCTGGGCCAACGCGACACGGTTCCAGCGGGCGTTGGCGCGCGCCGGCGTCGAGTACCGGCACCATCTCGAGCTCGCGCCCACGACGGAGCTGCGACAGCTCCAGTACGCGCAGGACGCACGCAAGGGTGTGGGCAAGCGGTCGCGGCACGAGCTGGCGACGGACTACCGCGACCGCTACACGGCCGAGATCCTCGATCAGGCCGACCTCGGCGTGGTCCTGCGGGAATTGCCGGCGGACGGTGCGGCGGCGCTGTTTTGTGTCGAGCGCGATCCAGAGGCGTGCCACCGATCGTTGATCGCGAACCGCCTGGAGGCCGAGCACGGCGTCAGCGTGAGTCACTTGCTCCCATGAGCGCTGATCACGCGCGCAGTGTGAACTCGACCATCTCCCACGGCGCCGCCGCGATCGCGGCACGCAGGCTGTCGTCGGTCTCGTACCGGCCGGTCAGCCGCCGCGCGTCGCAGCGGACCGTGACCGACCTGCGGCGCAGCGGCCACGGATCGAGCCTCAGGAATCGGCTCCGCGCGGATCGCGTCAGCTGCACGTCGACCGCACCGTCGATCGTCGGCACGGCGCGCGCGGTCGTCGGCGCCCAGTCGAGGCACAGCGCCAGCGACAGGAAGTCCCACGTCCAGAGCAATTGGCTGTTTCGCCGCACCAGCTCCGGGGTGGCGGTGGCGGCGGTCACCGGGTCGGCGCGGAGCGAGCTGAGCAGCACGTCCTGAAACCTGCGCTCGCGATCGAAATAGGCGCGGATCGCGTCCGCGTCGTCGCGCGGAAGCTGGTCCAGGTCGCGCAGCTCATACAGGCGTCGGCCGTGCATCGAGACCAGCAGCGCGGCGTAGCGGCTCTGCGTCAGCAGCCGCTGCGGCGCGGCGCTCCACAGCTCCAGATGGGTGCTGAGCGGCATCTCCAGAAATGAGCGCGGGAGACCGGTGGCGGGGTTGCGGGTCGGCTCCAGATCCCACAGCGCCATGCCGATGTCGTGCTGGGCGGCGGCGAGGATGACCTCCTCGGCCGGCTCGAGCGCCCCGAACCGCGGGTTGCCCCAGTTGCGGGCGAGCTGCCCCGAGATCCACGCGTGGGAGGACTGCCCGATCGCCAGCGTGCCCCCGTCATCCTCGCGCAACAGCACGTCACGTACGTCCCGCCGCGCCGGGACTCACAACTCGGGTCCCTTCAAGCCGTCCAGCAGGCGGCCGATCGTGCCGCCCATCTCGGCCCGCGCCGCGTCCTGATCGTCGGCGCGCGCCACCACCATCGCCGCCTCCTGCAGCGCTCCGAGCAGCACGTGCGCGAGCGCGTTCGTCGGATGTGGCACCAGCGCTCCCGCGTCGACGGCGCGCTGGAGCGCCGCCTCCACGATCCCCAGCCCGTATTCGGCGTCGATCGCTCGCCACACGTCCCAACTCAGGACCGACGGTCCGTCGATCAGCATGATCTGCTGGACCTCGGGATTCGTTGCCGCGTCGAGAAACTCGTCGATTCCAACCAGCAGCGACTTCCACGGGTCCGGTTCCGCGAGCGCCACGCGGGCCACGCGCTGGGTGATCTCGGAACTGACCTGAATCAGCACGGCACGGAACAGCGCCTCCTTGCCGCCACGGAAGTGGTGATACAGCGCACCACGAGTCACTCCGGCCCGCTGGACGATCTCCTCGGTGCCGACGGCGGCGTACCCGCGCTCCGCGAACAGCGTCCGCGCAGCGGAGATCAGCGCAGCGGTGGTCGCGGCGCGCTGCGAAGCCTTCGTCCGAGGCTGGGACCCGCCCGAGCCGCCCGTCGCCGCCCCGCCCGCGCCGCCCGCCGCCGCTCCGCCCGCCGCCGCTCCGCCCTTGACATGCATACTGTCTGTATGTGAAGATGCGTGCACTCTGTATGTAACTCTACTGACGAGGTTGTCTCGAATGCCAGAGATCGAGCTGTCGCAGGGGATTGTTCGCTATCGGGACGAAGGTTTGGGGCCCACGATCGTCCTGATCCACGGGTTGCTGGTCGACGGGAGTATCTGGGACAGAGTGGTCCCAATCGTCTCGCGGACGGCGCGGTGCATCGTCCCCGACCTGCCGCTGGGCTCGCACCGGATCGCGATGCAGCCCGGCGCCGACCTGACTCCGCCGGGCCTCGCGCGGATCATTGTCGAGCTGCTCGAGCGCCTCGAGCTCGACGACGTGACGCTGGTCGGCAACGACACCGGAGGCGCCCTGTGCCAGCTCGTCGCCGCCGATTATCCCGAGCGCGTCTCCCGGCTGATGCTGACCAACTGCGACGCGTTCGAGCATTTCCCGCCGCCGTCGTTCGCGCTCGCGATGAGGGCACTCGGACGGGGTCCTGGTGTCGCCGCCGCGATCGGCACGCTCGGTCGCGTGCGCCTCGCGCGCCGGGCGCTGTTCGGCATGGCGCGGCTCACGATCGAGCCGATTCCGGATCAATTCCTGTCGCGCTGGGTGGCGCCGCTGCGCGATCGCGGCACCCGTCGCGACCTAGTCAAGGTCGCCCACGCGATCTCCTCCGAGTACACGCTGAAGGCGGCTGAGCGGCTGCGGCGGTTCGATCGGCCGGCCGTGATCGCCTGGGGGAGGGGGGATGTCTTCTTCCCGCGAGCTGACGCTCAGCGTCTGGCCGCAACCCTGCCGAACGCCAGGCTCGCCTGGATCGACGGGGCGAGGACGTTCGTACAGCTTGACGCGCCGGAGCGGATCGCCGGGCTGGTGGGCGAGCTCGCGAGCGCCCCGGCCACCGCTCCAAACTGACAATCACGTCCTGCGATCATGGGATCGTGGGTCAGTACCGGATCGACGACCTCGAGCCACGGCGAGCGAACGGCGCCGGCTCCACAGTCAGCGATCGCCACGCCCAGCCACGGCCGTCGGCGCCGCGCACCGCCGGCGCGGGCATCAGCAGGCGGCTGGTGCTGCTACTCGCGTTCACCTGCGGCGCGGCCGTCGCCAACTTGTACTACGCGCAGCCGCTGTTGCACACGATCGCTGGCGCGTTCGGGGTATCGCAGGGCACCGCCGGGTTCCTGATCACCGCGACCCAGATCGGCTACGTGATCGGCCTCGCGCTGCTCGTCCCGCTCGGCGACCTGCTCGAGCGGCGGAGGCTGATCGTGATCACGCTTGTGGTCGCGGGGCTGGCGCAGGTCCTCGCATCGGTTGCGCCCGGCTTTGCGGTATTCGCGTCTGCGCTGGTGATCGTCGGCGTCTGCTCGTCGGTGGCGCAGATCATCGTGCCGATGTCCTCCTCGCTCGCCGCCGAGTACGAACGCGGGACGGTCGTCGGGACCGTCATGAGCGGGTTGCTGATCGGGATCCTGGTAGCGCGGACGATCAGCGGGATCCTGGCCGAGCTGCTCGGCTGGCGCTCGCCGTTCATCCTCGCCGCGGTCGGAATGGCGGTGCTGGCGGCCGCCCTGCAACGCGCGCTTCCGATCGTGGCTCCGACCGAGAGGCTGCCGTACCCGGCGCTGCTGCGGTCGGTGTTCACGCTCGTCCGGCGCGAGCCGGTGCTGCGCCAGCGGATGGTGCTCGGCGCCTGCGCGATGGGATGCTTCAGCGCGCTGTGGACGTCCCTGGCGTTCCTGCTGTCCGGGAGTCCGTATCACTACTCGAGTGCGGTCATCGGGGTGTTTGGGTTGGCCGGGATCGCGGGCGCGAGCGCGGCGCCGATCGCCGGCCGGCTCGCCGATCGCGGGCGCGGCCGGTTGGCGGCGACCGGCTCGATCCTGATCCTGCTCGCGAGCTGGGGGCTGCTCGCGCTCGGCAAGAGCTCGATCGTGTGCCTGGTCGCGGGGATCGTATTGCTCGATGCCGGCGCTCAGGGGCTGCACATCAGCAACCAGAGCACGATCTACTCGCTGGATGCCAACGCCCGCAGCCGGCTCACGACCGCCTACATGGTGGCCTACTTCCTCGGCGCGGCGGCCGCCTCGGCCGCGGCCTCGGTGCTGTTCTCGTCCAGCGGCTGGGCGGGTGTTTGCGTCCTCGGGGGCGGGATTGCCGCGTTTGCGCTGATCGCGTGGCTCCCGACCGGGATCGCTCGCGCCCCCCACCGGGTCCCCGGTCCGGCCAAGGCGGATCCGGGGCTGCGGGAGGCGGATCCGGGGCTGCGGGAGGGGGATCCGGGGCTGCGGGAGGCGGATCCGGCCTAGCGGAGGTGATGCCCGGCCGGGGCTGGCGTCACACTCCCTCGCCCGCCAGCACCTCATTCGTCGACGCCTCGAAGAACGCGCTCGAGTTCGAGATCAGGTGGTTGCTGAGCATCCACTGCCCGTACAGGTTCCACTGCGCCTGATCCTGGTAGCCCCACTCGTGGCCGGTCGGGAAGAACGCCGGCAGCGTCGCCTTGACGCTCGCGAGCTGCAGCTTCGGGTCGAGCCCGGGGCTCGCGTGGACCAGGTTGGCGACCGCCGCCGCCGGGTCGCGGCGAGTCGATTCGTAGCCCCGTGCGAGCGCCTGGACGAAGCGGCGGACGATGTCGATGTGCTGGGTGAGAAAGCTCTCGCGCACGACCAGCACGAGCTCGTTGTACGTCGGCACCCCGACCGCCGGCATCCGGATCACGTTCGGGTGCTTGTGGAGCTGCGCAAGCTCGATCGCCTCGTAGTTCCAGTACGCCCCGAGCGTCGCGTCGACCCGCCCGGACAGCATCGCCGGGACCAGATTGGAGCCGACATTGACCTCCTTGACCGAGCTCTCGGGGATCCCGGCGTGCTGAAGGATCGTCGTCAGATAGGCGTGCTGGTAGGGGATCCCCGCGTCGCCGACGGTCTTGCCGCGCAGCTGGGCGACGGTCTTGATGTGCTTGGAGCCGATCGAGACGATCGAGGTCAGGGGCTGCTGCACGATCGCGGCCACCGACACGAGCGGCAGGCCCTGGTTGCGGGCCAGCATCACCTCGGGCTCGTAGGAGATCGCGAAGTCGACCTTGCCGGCGGCGAGCAGCTGCAGCGGCGAGGCGGGGTCCGACGGCGTCTGTACGTGCACGTTCAGGCCCGCTTGCGTGAAGTCGCCTTCCGCGAGTGCTTGGAACAGGCCCACGTGGTCGGCGTTGGGGAACCAGTCGAGCATCACAGTCGCCGACTGCGAGCTCCCTGGCGTCGGCGAGAGTGCATCCTGCTTCTCGCCACACGCGGACAGGCCCAGCGCCAGCAGCAGGACCAGCGCGCCAAGGCGTTTGGTCACGATTGTTCTCCTCGGGATTCGTAGGCCCACGGCACCGCCAGCCGCTCGGCCCGGGTCAGCACGGCGAACAGCGCGATTGCAAACGCGCACAGGATCAGCACGGCCGCGTAGGCGCGCGGCATCAGCACCTGACCCTGGGACTGGTTGTACAGGAACCCCAGTCCGGAATTGGAGCCCGCAAGCTCGGCGAGGTAAGCGCCGATCACCGCCACGACAACGGCGATCTTGGCCCCGGTCAGCAGCCCGGGCAGGGCGGAAGGCAGCTCGACGTGGCGGAAGATGGTCAGCCGCGACGCATCGAAGGTGCGCATCAGCTTGGTCAGCTCGGGGTCGACGGACGCGAGCCCGGCAAGCATCGTGACGACGATCGGGAAGAACGAAACGAGCGCGATCACGACCAGCTTCGGCACCAGTCCGAACCCCAGCCACAGCACCAGCACGGGCGCGATCATCGGCACCGGGATCGCCTGCGAGCCGATCAACAGTGGGTAGATGGCGCGGCGAGCGGTGCTGGAGAAATGGATCACGACCGCGAGCACGAAGCTCATCGCCGCCGCCACCGCGATGCCGAGCAGCACCTCCTCGGCGGTCACGAGGAAGTTCGACCACAGCAGCGAGCGATCGGTGTAGAGCGCCTTGGCGACCTGATGCGGCGCCGGCAGAATCAACCGTCGCGTCGAGCTGCCGAGATCGGCGTACAGCTCCCACGCTCCGATCAGAATCGCGAGCAGCAGGACGGCGCGCCAACCGCTCAACAGACGCTTCATCCCTGAACCCCCAGCGCCTCGAGCGCCCGCTCGCGCAGCGCCACCACGTCGGGGTCGGTCCGCCGTCGCGGCCGCTCGAGGTCGACCTCGATCTCGCTCACCGCCCGACCCGGACGCGGCGACATCACCACCACCCGGTCGGCGAGTACGACCGCCTCCTCGACGTCGTGGGTAACGAGGACCACGGTCCGCGGCTCCGCCTCGAGCACGTGCGAGAGCCAGCCCTGCATCTCCTGGCGCGTGATCGCGTCGAGCGCCGCGAACGGCTCGTCGAGCGCCAGCACCGGTTTGCCCGACAGCAGCGTGCGCAGGAACGAGACTCGCTGGCGCATCCCGCCCGACAGCCGCGAGGGGCGCGAGTGCTCGAACCCCTTCAGGCCGAAGCGCTCGAGCCACGGCGCCGCCGCAGCTCGTGCATCCCCGCGGCCGACTCCACGGGCACGCAGCGCCAGGCCGGCGTTGTCGAGCGCGCTCAGCCACGGCAACAGCACATCGTGCTGGGGCATCAACGCCGCGGGCGTGGCCGCGACCGTGCCGACATCCGGCGCCTGCAGCCCGCAGACCAGCTCGAGCAGCGTCGTCTTGCCGCAGCCACTCGGTCCGACGACCGCCACGACCTCGCCGGTGGCGGCCCGCAGCGACATGCCGGCGAGCGCCTCGACTGCTCCATGCCTGGTGGCGAATGAACGGCTCGCGTCTGAGACCCGGATTGCATCGGGGCCATCAAGTTCGCGAGGCTCCTTGACGGGAGCCTCGATCATTGCTCTTGCTGCTCCCTCCGCGGGCATTACCCCACAGGTTCGAAGGGTCAGCGCCGGGTGGTGTAGGGCGCTATCTCAGCCGGCTATCCCGCCAGCCCCCCTGGGTTTGTCGTATCGGTGGATGCTAGCGCTTGCTGTAACGTCCTCGCGGTGGGGAGCAGAGCGCTTGGCGCCGTTGTCGCTTCGCTGACCGTGCTGTGCGGGTGCGTCCCGGCGGCCGGCGCAAACGTCACCGAGGCCGCGGCGGCCGCCCGTCGGTTCGGCCCGTTGCCACCGCTGCAGGGCATCGTCAGCTCGCGGTCGCCGGGCCTGCGGCCGCGGATCGGGGGTGCGATGGGCATCGTCGCCGCCCGGGGCCGTCAGGAGATCGCCGTCGGCAGCAACATTCCGGTTCTGTACCACGGCGGATCCGTGATGCGCGGGATCACCGTCCACACGATCTTCTGGGCTCCTGCCGGCTACCAGTTCGACGGCGCGCCCGCCGGCAGTCGCTCGTACGTGCAGTTGATCGAGCAGTTCTTCACCGATGTCGCGCACGACTCCGGTGGCACCGGGAATGTGTTCGGGGTGCTGAACGAGTACGGCGACGGCGCCGGCAAGGGCCTGTACTCGATCTCCTACGACGCCGCCACGGACGCGATCGACGCCACCGACCCATATCCCTCTCGAGCCAGACAGTGCCCGTCTCCAGCCGGGGTGGCGACGTGCGTGACCGACCTCGAGCTGCAGACCGAGATCGATCGCCTGATCACCACCCACGATCCCTCCGCACGCGGGCTGCATGACCTGTGGTTCATGTTCCTGCCGCCGAACGTCGACACCTGCAGCTCGCCCGATGTGTGCGGGACCAACTTGTTCGCCGGTTATCACGGACTCTCGAACCTCGGCCACGGTCCGGTCGTGTACGCGGTCGCGGTGGATCCGTTGATCGAGGGGGTGATCGGCGCGGGCGGCGACCCGGAGGGGAACCCCGAGGCCGAGGCCACGATCGATACCGCCGGGCACGAGACCGCCGAAACGATCACTGATCCAGAGGGTGTCGGCTGGATGGACCCGAACGGTCTCGAGGTCGCCGACAAGTGCGAGACCGGCCCCCAGAGCGGGTCGCCGCTCGGCTTCGCGGCCGACGGGTCTCCGTACAACCAGGTGATCAACGGGCACCAGTACCTGATCCAGGCGCTGTGGTCCAATGCCGCCGGCGGCTGCGTCCAGCACGCCGGCCCCGGTCCGTCGTCGGCACCGCTCGCGACCGTCCGGATGCGGCAGTTCAGCTCGGTCGTCAGCGGCAACATCGGCACCGCGAGACGAGGCGTTGGGGTCACCGTGGTGCTGGCCCGCGCCGGGATCCCGGTCGCGCTCGGCGACGCGCGGACGGGCGCCGACGGTGGCTGGGCGGCGCCGCTTGAGGCGATCGGCGCACCCGGAGTCCACGCGGTCGGCGACGACCGCGACGAGATCCTGGTCGAGTACGGCAACCGGGGTCCAGCGCCCGATCTGATCGAGACCGGCGACGGCGGCGATCCGTTCACTGACTCGGGCTGGACGGGATGGTTCGACCTCGACACGGGCTACGAGCTCGGGATCGATGGCGTGGCGCTCGGCCCTTGCTCCCAGACCGGCGTCCTCGGGCTGAGTGTGGGGGGCGTGCTCGCGGAGCCCCCGATCGAGCAGTGCGAGACCGAGACCGACGCGGCCGTCGTGCACACGCGGCGGATCGGCGCCGGCACATCGGTCACGATGAGCAGTGAGGACAACCGCGCCGTGTCGGCCGACAATCCCGCCGGCGCGCTCGTCAAGTTGACCGTGTCGCTGGGTGAGCCGGACAGTGTTCCCGCGATCGGCAACCCGAAAGTGCTGTTCGCGCCGTCCGGGTTTCCGGCCTGTACCGCTGACCTGGAGGCACAGACGGTCCGATGCGACGGGCTCGTGCCGGGAGCGCGGTACACGTTGACCCGCCGCCGCGGCCGCACGGTCAAGCGTGCGAGCGCGGACGGCACCGGCGCGATCCGGGTGGCGCTGGAGATCCGCGGCGGCGATCTGCTGACACTGACCAACGCCGCCAGGCGCAGGCTGACAACCCTGCACGTCGCTCACCTCAGAGTGGACATCGTCGGCCGGCAGACCGTGATCGCCTCCGGACGCTGCCAGCCCGGGGATTACTACGGCGCCCGTCTGACCAGCCTTCCGGCCAGCCCCTCGGTCGATCAGCCCGGCGCCGGCGGGACCGGGGTGATCTGCCCCCTGGGCGGGGACGCGTCCGGGCTCTCGACCGCCAACATCGACCAGACCGACGACATGAGCGGCGGCCAGACCCGCACCGAGGTGCCTGACATCAACGTGATCTCCCCAGCCTCGGGCGAGACGCTGTACGGACCGTCCGTCGCATTTGCGCAGCTCAGCCTGCCCGGTCCGAACGGCTCACTGCTGCCGGCGCGGGCCACCGTCGCACTGACTGTAACTCCCGCCGGCGCTCGCCGCCCGGTCCTGGCGCTCCCGAACGTCGCGGTCACGAACGGTGTCACCGTTCCCGCGCTGGCGCCGGGGCTGTACAACGCCCGCTGGGTCCTCACCGACTCGAGCGGCGATACGAGGACGATCCGGAGCACGTTCGCGGAAGCCGCTTGACCGGGGCGTCGGCGCCCGCCGGCCCTGTGCTCAGCTGACCACGGGCTGGGTCAGCGCCTTGACGAACTCCTCCAGCTGGTCGGTGCGCCAGCACTCGAACGCGGTGCAGTGCTTCTCATAGGCGGCGATCACGCTGTCGCCGTAGTTCCAGTACAGCCGCGGTTCGGGATTGAGCCAGAACGTTCGGCCCGCCCTCGCGGTGATCGCGGCGAACACGTCGTCGCGCGGCGGGCGTCCGTTGGTGCGGGCGTCGCCGAGGACGATCACGGTCGCGCGGGGGTGAAGCTCGTCGACGATCAGCGCCAGGAACTCGGTCCACACCCGTCCGTAGTCGGTGTACCCGGAGATGTCGGCCACGCCGGCGTCGCGGGAGACCGCCTCGCTGGCGGCCCGGAAATCACGCTCGCGCTCGAACACCTCGGTCACCTCGCTGATCCGCTCGATGAACACGAACGAGCGCAGCTTGCGGAACGCGTCGTGCAGCGCGTGCAGGACGCTGAGGAAGAACGTGCTCGCGCTGGTGACGCTGGTGGAGACGTCGCACAGCACGAGAATCTCGGGTCGCCGCGGCCGCTGCGGCCGGTACTTGAGCTGGATCGGCACGCCGCCGGTTTGAAGTGAGGCCCGCATCGTCCGCCTGACATCGACGTGGGCGTGGCGCTTGCGGCCGCGGAGTTCGTGACCCTGGGTGGCCAGGCGGCGCTTGAGCTGCGCGACCACCCGGTGCACCGCCGCGAGGTCCTGGATCGGACCGGTCGGCAGCGCGCGATCGAGCTCGTTCAAAGGACGCTTCGGCGGCAGCGACGCGGTCCGCTCGATCAGGTCGCGCTCGAGCTCGCGCCGCAGGTGCTGCTCGAACCGGCGCAGCTGGTCGCGGGGGAGGCCATGGCGGCGCGGGTCGTCCTCGGGGAGATCGGTCTGGGGCTCGGTCCGCATGCCAAGCGCCCGGCGGATGCGCTGCACATCAACCCCCAGCACGCCCGAGCCCTCGCCGCGCCCGAAGGCCGCGATCGCGAGCCGGGCCAGATCCCGCATCGCCGCCTCGGAGCCGTCTCTGAGCGCGGCGGCGATCTGCTGACGGAGCGTGTCGAGGTTGATCTCCTGCATCCCGGCATCGCCGGCGCCGCCCTCGGTCACGCCCTGCCTGGCGGCCTCCGCCTCGGCGGCGCGGAAGAAGAACCGGTCGTACACGAGCTCGAACAGGCGCCGGTCCTCGGGCGACTTCGCGAGCGTCGCGGCGAGCGACTCCTTGAACGCGAGCGGGTCGGTCCACGGGATCTCGGAGAGCGCCGCGAAGGCGTCGAGCATCTCCGAGGTGCCGACGGCGACCCCTTCGGCGCGGAGATCCTCCGCGAACCCGAGCAGCTGTCCGTCCAGGCCGCCAGGCCCGCGCGCGGGGATGCCGCCGTAGATCGCCTTCTTAGGCGGCGGGGCGGGCATCAGCCGTCGCTGGAGGGTCGAGCTTGACGCCAACCCGGGCCGCGACCGTATCCAGATCGGTGCGGTGCTTGACGATCACGCTCATCGTCTGCCGGAACGTCTCGGCGTCGATGTCCCGGGCGCCGAGCAGCAGCAGCGCCCGGGCCCAGTCGATCGACTCGGCGATGCTGGGCGGCTTCTTCAGATCGAGCTCGCGGACCTGGTGGACGACCTCGACCAGCTTGCGCGCGACGGTCTGATCCAGGTCGGGCGAGTGCAGCAGAACGATCTCGAGCTCGTGCTCGAGCTCTGGATAGTCGAGCCATAGGTACAGGCAGCGCCGCTTCAAGGCCTCGGTCAGCTCACGCGTGTTGTTGGAGGTCAGCAACACGATCGGTCGCGTCTTGGCCTCGATCCGGCCGAGCTCGGGGATCGAGATCTGGAAGTCCGACAGCAGCTCGAGCAGCATCGCCTCGAACTCCTGGTCGGTCTTGTCGATCTCATCGATCAGCAGCACCACCGGCTCGGCGGATGCGATTGCGGTCATAAGCGGCCGCTCGAGCAGGAACTCCTCGCCGAAGATGTCCTCCTGGACGTCCTGCCAGCCGGCGCCATCCGACTCGGTCTGGATCCGGAGCAGCTGCTTGCGGTAGTTCCACTCGTACAGCGCCTTGGCCTCGTCCAGGCCCTCGTAGCACTGGAGCCTGATGAGCGTCCGCTGCAGGTAGCGCGCGATCGCCTTCGCGAGCTCCGTCTTACCGACGCCGGCGGGTCCCTCCACCAGCACAGGCTTGCCGAGCTTCGTGGCCAGGAACGAAACCAGCGCGGTCGACGCGCCCGGTAGGTAGCCGACCCCGGCCAGGCCGGAAGCGACATCCTCTGCCGAAGTGGGGTCCTGCACCATGTGCCAAGAATAGGGTTTCGGTGATGGTGACCCTGATCCTCGGCGTCCAGCAATCGCATCTCGGCCTGCTCGTTGCCCTGCTCGCAGTCGGCCTTCTGATCGGCGTGTTCGGGCACATCATCCGCTCGCGGGCGCTGATCCTGACGGGGATCCTGGTGATCGGGATCGTCAGCGCGTACTTCTCGTTTGTGCTCGAGCCCGGGTCGCGCTGAGCGCTCAGTCGCGACCGTTCGGGACCGTCGGCTGACTGTCGTCGTTGCCGTTCTCGCCGCCACGGTCGCCGTCGTCGGGCGACCGGGTGCGCGCGGCAGGCGTCGCCGGCCTGCTGAGCCGCACCGTGTTCGGGTCGGTCGCGCGGACCGGTCGGGGCGGGCGAACCGGGCGGGTGCCGCGCTGCGTCAGGGCCTCGGAGTGATTGAACGGGACCGGAGTCGCCTCGGGCCGCTCGGCGGGCGTGGGCGTCGGTCGAGCGGCCCGCTCGGCGGGCGTGGGCGTCGGTCGCGGCGGCAGCTCGAACTCGGGCGGGCCGGCGGGAGGGTCGAAGCCCTGGGCGGCCCGGAACGCGAGCTGGGCCCGATCGACAGGCCGGTCGGGGCGCTCGGCTCGCGCCGCGGGGTGGGGGCGCTCAGGTGGGGCCGGCGCTCGCTCTGAGGGGGTCGAGGCCTCGCGGGAGCGGATCGCAGCGTCGTCGGAGGGGGTCCCGGCGCGCGGGGCGCGCGCGGGCGGGCGCGGCGGCAACGGATCGGTGGGGCGCTCCCATGGCAGCGGCGGCTCGGGCCGGTGCGCCGCCCGGATCCGGGAACCGGAGTACGCCAGCAGCGCCGCCACGGCCAGAGCGACGAAGATGCCCCACTCGATCCCGTACGTGTTGGCGTACTGGCCGTGGCTGGCCGTCCCCTGCTTGTCGAACATCCGCCAGATGATCAGCACGCACGTCCACAGACCGGCGATCGTGATCGCCGTGCCATCGCCGCCGGGCAGGTGGAACGCGCGACCTTCCGCCCGCTGAAACAGCAGCACCAGCACGGCGCCGCTGACCAGCAGCACGGCGCCCTCGACGAACGAGAACGCGCCCCAGGCGGTCAGCGACGCACTGGCCGACTGCAGGTTCCTGCTGCCGGTGGCGATCACCGTGACCTGGTACCAGGGCAGGAACAGCGTCACGAACAGGCCGATCGCGGCGGCCGCGGCGAGGTGCCGCTCGGGTGGTAGCGCCCGCCACGCGCGCACCAGCCGCCCGAACCCAGACCCCACGCGATGGGCCGTGCCGACTTCGGCGCGGCCCTGGCTCATGCGGTGAGGGTCCTGATCCGGGACACGGGTCGATTGTAGGCCCCGTCCCGGCTCCCGGTCCGCGGCCCGCTGACCTACAGGATCGGGATGTCCTGGACCTCGACCGGCTCCGCGCGGCGGCGGTCGATCCGCTCCAGGTACCAGTCGATCAACGCGCGGAGGGCCAGCAGCAGCTCACGCAGCGCCGCCGCCAACTGTCGTTGCAGCTCGGGCGGAATCAACTCCCGCAGTGACTGGATGATCGTGCCGAACAGCTCGAGGTCGTCGCGCTCGTCCGCGGCTCCGGCATCTGCGCCTGGCGTCTGCCAGCCCGACGGTGGCGGGCGGCGAGAAGACTCAGAGTCGGGCCCGGGAGGTCGTTCGCGGCCCGCGGCTACGGGCTCCCGGTCATCTCCGGCCACGGACTCGCGCTCGTCTCCGGCTGCGGACCCTGGCTCGCTGCCGGCTTCGGACCCCTGCTCGCTCCCGTCTCCGGGCTCCTGCGCGCCCCGCGCGGCGCCGGCCATCCTCGCGAGTGTCTCCCCGGCAGCCTGGGCCAGCAGGCGCTCGGCCGCCTCGGAGGCCCGCTCCAGCCGGTCGCCGAGCTGCCGCAGCGTCTCCTCCGCCGAGGGCGCGCCGCCGACGTCATGGCCGCTAGGTTCCTGGCGTTCGCTGTGCTCCATTGAAAGTGACCTCGAGCGCGCCGCCCTCGAACGTCGCCGCGACCGGATGCCAGGCGGCGAGCGCGGGCGGGAGGATGATATTCCGCTTCTGGCCGCCGACCCCGACGATCAGCTCCAGGCCGATCTTCTTCAGCGAGATGTCCCCCTTGCGCGCGAACGGCAACGTGAGCCGCAGCCGGGCGCCGCTCTCGAAGATCTGAAGCTCCTGCGTCAGCTCCGTGTGCAGGATCGCGCCGGCGTCGCGGCCGTCGCCCTCGAACAGCGCCGCGGCGAGCCGGTCCAGCATCTTCGGCCCGACGACCTCCTGGTCGAAGTATGGGGCGCACAGCACCGGCACGGGCGCGAACGCGGAGTGCACCAGCTCGAGGTGCTCTTCCTGCACCCGGCGCCAACCCGCGAAGTAGTCGCCGACGTCGGACGGGAAGATCCGGTTGACGATCACCGCGTCGGTCAGGTACCCGTAGAGGTTGAGGTACGTGAACGTCCGCATCGCCTCGCCGATCACCATCTTGTCGGGGTTCATCACCAGGCGAATCGTCGACCGTTCGCGGTCGCGGAGGATCCCGTTCATCGCGATCAGGTTCTCCGACAGCCGCTGCAGGTCCGCGAATACCGCCTGGGTGGGCAGCGGGATGTCGAGCAGCGAGCGGGCGATCGGGCGCGCCGCCGCCAGCAGCTGCCGTTCGATCGGGAATACCTTCTCGATCCACCAGCGAGCGACGTCTGGAAACGACAGCAACCGCAGCGTCTCGCCGGTCGGCGCGCAATCGACGATGATCACGTCCCAATCCCCGGACTGGTGCTGCTGGCGCAGCTGCAGCAGCGAGAACAGCTCATCCATGCCCGGCGGGACGGTCAGCTCCTCGGCCGAGATCCGGTCGAGCCCGCGCTCCATGAACAGCTCGCCGAGCCAGTCCTGGACGCCGGACCAGTGGCGCTCCATCTCCTGCTGAGCTTGAACCTCCTGGCCCCACAGCAGATCGCCGGCCGGCTGCGGCGCGCCCGACAGCTCGACCCCGAGCGAGTCCGACAGGCTGTGTGCCGGATCGGTCGAGATCACGAGCGTCCTGTGCCGGGCCGCCGCGCAGCATCGGGCGGTACAGGCCGCGACCGAAGTCTTCCCGACCCCACCCTTACCTGTGTAGAGAATCGTCCGCGGACCCATGACCGGGCGAGTCTAATCAGGACACCTGGAGCGGGCCTTCGATCCGGGCGAAGTTGCCGGCCAGATCGGTGGCGGCGAGGCGGACTTGGTACTGACCGCCGGACGCCGGGGCGGGAATCGAGAAATCGTCAACCCCGTAGGGGAACTCGGCGCTCGTCTCGAACACCACCGCGCCGTTGCGGGTGACGACGATCCCGACGTGCGAGTACTTCGACAGGCGGAAGACGATTCGCCCGGGATGGCGGGCCCGCACCCCCTGGGTCAGCAACTGCAGCGCCGGCGGAGTCTTCAGGTACGCCTGGAAATGCGTGGCGGTCGCGCAGTACACGGCCGCGTGCACGAACGAGCACAGCTGCTGCAGGAAGCCGGTGACAAGCACGTGGTACGAGAGCGTGTCCTCCTGGCCGGGCACGTACAGCGACCAGGCACCGGTGTCGTAGCCCGGCAGCTCCGCCTGCGCCTCGGCGTTGCCCGCCGCGAACAGCTGCGCCGCCTCGCGGTTGCCGCTCACCTGCGCGTACGTGTAGAGGCCGATCAGGGTCTGCAGAAAGCCGTTGATGACGGCCTGTCCGGGATCGAACGAGTACAGGAGGTAACGCCGGCCGAGCCGCGTTCTGACGCTGACGCCGACCGGAGGCCCGTCGGTGAAGATCGGCAACGCGCGGTTTGCGATTCCCAGGTAGCTGAGGTTGTGAAAGGCCTCGTAGCCCAGCGCCAGGGCATCGAGCGCGGTCCCCTGTGACATCGCGCTGGTCCACGGCGGGCTGCCGCCGTCAAAGCTGAAGTAGTACTCCCACGTCAAGCTGTCCGCGCGCCACGCCGCCAGCGGGATCATGTCCGCCAACAGCGTCTGCAGCTGCGGGTAGTCGGCGGGCCCGGCCGCGTACAGGCCGTCGGCCTTCCCGAACGTGCCGAGGACCTGGAGCTCGATTCCCTGGCCGGGGTAGTACTCCCACACGATCTGCGAGCCCGCGAACTCGACCCGTTGACCATATGAGAGCAGCGATCCGGTCGTCCACCACTGGCGGTTGCGGCCGAGCGTCTCGAACAGCGCCGGCAGCCGCGAGGGCGCCAGCTGCCCGCTTCCCGCGATCTGCCCCAGGTTCGAGATCACCCCGCCGAGCTCGGCCGCGCGGGTGCCGCCGAGGCGCCGCTCGGCCGCCAGCGCCGAGCCCAGGGCTGCCGCATAGTAGGCATCTGCGGGCCGCGTGATCGAATGCCTCCGGTACAGGCTCGCGAGCTGCCGACGAACAGCGGCGCCGGCGGCGCTGATCGGCATCTTGCGAGGCTGCCGCGAAGCCGCCCCGTGGGCCGAGGGCACGGGCGTCAGGGACGTCGCGGCAAGGAACGGATCGTTGCGGAGGAGGACCCGTCCGTTGTGGCCGAGCACGAGCACCGGAGCCGCCTGCGCAGCCGTGCTGAACGCGCCCAGCGCAGCGACGACAATCGCTGCCGCGACCGGCAGTGCGAGCACGCGCCCATGCACTGATCCGATGGTACATTCGCCACGAGCCCCGCGCCATGGCTGAGCAGCAAGTTTCAATCCATCGTCGTGTCGCTTGTGCGCTGTGCGCACTGGTGCTGGTGGCGCTGGCCCCCGTGCTGATCGGTGCCTGCGGGGGCGGCGGCGAGAGCGCGAGCCGGCTCCTGCAGCAGACCTTCACTGGTCACCACGTGGTCAACAGCGGTGACCTCACGTTCAGCCTGAGGGTTACACCGTCGGGTTCCAGTGTGCTCACCCAGCCGATCACGTTCACCTTCGGCGGCCCGTTCCAGAGCCTCGGCAAGGGCAAGCTCCCGCAGTCGAACTTCACCGTCACGATCGGCGCTCAGGGCCGGAGCGGTTCGCTCTCGATCCTGTCGACCGGCGCCACTGGCTACGTGACGCTGGACGGGACGAGCTATCAGCTTCCCGCGGCGACGTTCCGTCAGCTGGAGTCGAGCTTCTCGCAGATCGGTGGAGGCTCGAGCTCGACCAACCTCTCGGGGCTCGGAATCCACCCGCTGACCTGGCTCGCGAACCCGACGATCGTCGGCAATGAGAGCGTCGGCGGCGCGACCACGACCCATATCCACGCTGGAGTCAAGATCCCGGCGCTGCTCCAGGATGTCAACAAGTTCCTCCAGCGCGCTTCCGCGCTGTCCTCCGCGGCCAAGGTCCCGGACGGGATCTCGCCGGCGACGATGACCCGGATCGCGAGCGAGGTCAAGGGCGCCACGGTCGATGTCTGGACCGGCAGCAGCGACAAGACGATCCGCAAGCTCGCGATCAACCTGAGCCTGCCGGTCACAGGCAAGCTCTCGAGCGAGCTCGGCGGCCTCAGCACCGCCGGGCTCGGGCTGAGCATGCAGTACGCGAACCTGAACCAGCCGCAGACGATCGTGGCACCGACGAACGTCGAGCCCTACGGCGAGTTCGCGACCAAGGCCCGGACGTTCGTGCAGACGCTCGAGTCCGAACTCGCCGGCGCCGGCGCGTCCGGCGCCGCGGCCAGCGGTGGTTCGACCGGCGCGACCGGCGCCCCGAGCTCAGCGAACGCGCAGGGCTACGAGCACTGCATCGAGGCGGCGAGCGGGAACATCGCCAAGCTGCAGAGGTGCGCGCCGCTCCTGAACGGCAGGTAGGCGGCGCCGGGGCGGCTTACTCCCGCCCCACCTCCTGGTGGTCCTCCTCGAACTCGTCCGGGAACTCCTCGTCGTCGTCGGCGACCCCACCGGGGTGGTAGCGGACCTGGAAGGACTCGAGTAGCTCGTCGCGGCGGTTCTCGTCGACCGGGGTCTCGTCGCTGACCAGCACCCATTCGGCGCCCTCGTACTCCTCCATGTTGAAGATCTCGGAGTCGAGCTCGGGGGAATCGTCGACGATCACGAGCACCTCGGTCTGAGGATTGAAGTACGTTCCGGGCCGGTTGACGAGCTCCTCGAGCTCGAATTTGCGTGGATCGGCCATCGCGCGGAGCCTACAGCCTGCAGGGTCGCCTGGCTATCCCTTCCACAGCCTCGCGACCTGCCGCTCGGTCTCGGCCTCGACGTCGAGCTGGGGCTTGCCCGACCGCGCGCGTCGGTAGTTCCGGGCGATCACCATCTCCCGAATCTCGGCTCGGAGCGCCGGGTCGATCACCGGCGCCGGCGCCGTGAGCGCCGCGAGCTCGGCCTCGACGTCGATCGGGGGCTCCCCGCGCCGCTGGCGGCGGACGTTGCGCGCCTCGAGCAGTTGCCGGATCTCGAGGTCACGTTCGGCCGTCTGCGAGCCGGGCTTGCGCGCCGGCGCGGAGTCGCTGTCCATCACCAGACGACCCGAGCCGTAGTCCTGCCACGTCTTGCCGCTCCGCACGAGCGCCACGACCGCGCCCACGAGCGCCAGCCCGCAGACCACCCACAGCACGGTTCCGAAAGCGCTCTCCATGGAGTAAGTGTGGCGCCATCCGGCGCCGATCGCCAGCCATACGGCGCCGATCGCCAGACCCACCGAGCGCACGCGCCCGCGTGCCGCCCACGTTCGAGCAGTTTTCCCCGGACGTTCGAGCAGTTTTCCCCTGACGTTCGAGCCGTTTTCCTCTGGCGCTCGATCAAATGTTCGTGTACCCTTCGTTACATAGTCGTTGACTGACCAGTCAATCTGTCTTCCCAAGGAGAAATCGAGTGGTTGATTTCACGCTCACCGACGAGCAGAAGAGCATGCGCGAAATGGCGCACGAGTTTGCAGCGAAGGAGATGCGTCCCGTCGCGTGGGAGTACGACAGAGACGGGACGTGGCCGCAGGATTTGATCGACAAGGCCTGGGGGCTTGGCCTCATGAACGGCCACCTGCCGCCCGAGTACGGCGGGCCCGGCCTGGGGTATCTCGACGGCACGCTGATCGAGGAGGAGCTCGCCTGGGGCTGCTCGGGCATCAGCACCTCGCTGACCTGCAACGGCCTGGCGACCGCCCCGATCGGGCTCGCCGCCTCCGACGAGCTCAAGAAGGAGTACCTGGGCCGCCTCAGCGAGGCCCCGCTGCTCGCATCCTTCTGCCTGACCGAGCCCGACGCCGGCTCCGACGTCTCCGGGATGAAGACCACCGCCACTCGCAAGGGCGACAAGTGGGTCATCAACGGCTCCAAGTGCTTCATCACCAACGGTGAGTACGCCAACTACTACACCGTCTACGCCAAGACCGACAAGGACGCCGGTCACCGCGGGATCTCCTGCTTCGTCGTCCCCCGCGACGCCGGCGTGATCGTCGACAAGCACGAGGACAAGATGGGCCAGCGGGCCTCCAACACCGCCACCATCACCTTCCCCGAGGTCGAGATCCCCCTCAACCATCTGATCGGCGAGGAGAACAAGGGCTTCAAGATCGCGATGATGACCCTCGATCGCACCCGCCCCGGCGTGGCCGCGATGGCGGTCGGCGTCGCCCGCGCCGCGATGGAGTTCGCGATCGACTACTCCAAGGAGCGCGTCCAGTTCAGCGTCCCGATCGCCATGCACCAGGCGATCCAGTTCATCATCGCCGACATGGCGACCAAGGTCCACCTCGCACGGCTGGCGACCTGGAACTCGGCCGTCCTGCTCGACCAGGGCCGCCGCAACACGGTGGAGTCCTCGCACGCCAAGCGGTTCGCCGCCGACACCGCGATGGAGGTGACCACCGACGCCGTCCAGGTCTACGGCGGCTATGGCTTCATCAAGGAGTACAAGGTCGAGAAGCTGATGCGCGACGCCAAGATCCTCCAGCTCTACGAGGGCACGGCTCAGATCCAGCGCCTCGTGATCGCGCGCGAGACCCTGCTTCCGCGGCGGGCCGAGGAGCCGGCAGCGGCGCACGCGTAGCGGTTCGTTTGTAGCGGGGCCTGCCCGGTGGCGGCGGGCGGGTCCCCGCGGTGGGTTGGCCGTGTCGCCGGCGCGGGTGGCGGATGGCGCGGTCGTTGCGTGTGTGGCTGGCGTGGGGTGGTGGAAAACGGCGGCTGGGGAGGGGTGGGCTGTCCGTGCGTCGCCGGCGCGGGTCGCGGACGGCGCAGCGGGCGCCGGCTTTCGACCCTGGCGCACGGCCTCGACCCCATTTACCTGCTCAACTTCCCAAATCGAAACCAGCTGAGGCGATTCGGGAAGTTGAGCACGACATGCATGCTGAACTTCCCAAACCGCCGCTTGTCGATCAGGTTTGGGAAGGTGAGCAGGTTTTCGGGTCAGACTTCTGACCCTCGCGAGGCCAGTGGCCCCCACCAAAGACGTGTTAGCGCTAACACATCCCTTGCTGGAGCGGATTGGCGTCGGCCGGTTGTCGTCGCCAGCCCTTCCCCAGCCGCCGTTCTCACTGACGCGATCGCCGCCCGGCCCGCCGCCGCCCGGCCCGCCGCCGCCCGGCCCGCCGCCGCCCGGCCCGCCGAGCCCTCCCCGCTCGCCGAGCCCTCCCCGCTCGCCGAGCCCTCCCCGCTCGCCGAGCCCTCCCCGCTCGCCGAGCCCTCCGCGCTCGCCGAGCCCTCCGCGCTCGCCGAGCCCTCCGCGCTCGCCGAGCCCTCCGCGCTCGCCGAGCCCTCCGCGCTCGCCGAGCCCTCCGCGCTCGCCGAGCCCTCCGCGCTCGCCGAGCCCTCCGCGCTCGCCGAGCCCTCCGCGCTCGCCGAGCCCTCCCCGCCCGCCGAGCCCCGCCACTCCTCACCCGCCCCGCGCCACTCCGGTCGTGCTCCGCACCACCAGCGTCGGCTCGGTCAGCTCGAGCACGTCGGGGCGGCGGTTGTCGATCCGGTCGAGCAGGAGCTGCAGCGCGAGCCGTCCCACCTCGTTCCGGGGCTGGTCGATCGTCGTCAGCGAGACGTGCGCGAGGTGGGCGATTGAGGTGTTGTCGTAGCCGACGATCGAGACGTCGCCGGGCACCGCGACGCCGGCGCGGTCGAAGCCCCCCAGCAGGCCTACCGCGACCATGTCGTTGGCGGCGAACACGGCGGTTGGGAGCTTGCCGTCGGCGACCAGCTTGCTCGCCGCGTTCATCCCGGCGTCTTCGGTGAAGTCTCCGGGCACCACCTGCACTTGGCGGCCGAGGCGGCGGGCTTGCATGCCGCACACGTATGCGGCGCGGCGCTGGGGGCCGGCGGCGCCGCGGCCGCCGTCGACGTGGGCGATCTGCTCGTGGCCGAGCTCGATCAGGTGGTCAAGCACGAGCGAGGTCCCGTGGGCCTCGTCGATCAGTACGAAGTCCGCGCCGACGCCGCGGATCTGACGGCCGACGATCACGAGTGGCGACTCGGACGCGGCGGCGGCGATCTCGGGGCGGGGCATCCGGGGGCTGACGAGGATGATGCCGTCGACCCGGTACTCGAGCAGGGTCGCGACCGCCGCTCGCTCGCGGCGCGCCGACCGGCCGCCGGCGCCGAGCAGCAGCTGATAGCCGAGCTCCGAGGCGAGTTGCTCGACGCCCCCGGCGATCTCCGCGAAGAAGGGATTGCGCAGGTCGTCGAGGAGCACGCCGACGGTGCGCGTTCGACGCGAGGCGAGACTCCGGGCCATTGCGTTGGGCCTGTATCCGAGGCGGTCGGCGGCGTCGAGTACGCGCCGGCGGCGCTCGTCGCTGACGTTCGGTTGCTCGCGCATCACCAGCGACACGAGCGCCCGCGACACTCCTGCCGCGCGAGCGACGTCGTCCATCGTCGGCGGGCGCCGACCCGGGGCGGCGGGCTCGACGGTGCGATTCGTGCGTACGCGCGGCGCCACCAAGATCGCGGCGATTCTAGTTAGCGCGCGTCAACGTGACAATGTTGTTAGCACGCTCTAAATATTCACCCGTGGCGTTGACGCCGAGTGGACAAAGCACTATCGTCGCGGCGCGGCCTTAGAGCGCTCTAATGTTAAGCCATGACCGTCGCGCGCGAGAGGATCCGGTCGTGGATCGAGCGCGGTGTCGCGGCCGGGGCGAGGCTCGTGCTGGACGGCAGCGCCGCGGGCCGCCAACCCGGCGGCGCCGCGGGCGGCGAGCCCAGCGGCGCGTTCGTCGGTCCGACGATCCTCGACGAGGTCACGCCCGAGATGGAGATCGCCCAGGAGGAGGTGTTCGGCCCGGTGCTGTGCGTGGTCCGCGCCGCGACGCTCGATCACGCGATCGAGCTGGTCAACTCGAGCCGGTTCGGAAACGGCGTCTCGATCTTCACCGAGTCCGGCGCGTCCGTGCGCCGCTTCCGCCACGACGTCGAGGTCGGCATGATCGGGGTCAACATCGGCGTCGCAGCGCCGGTCGCGTTCTTCCCGTTCTCGGGCTGGAAGGACTCGTTTCTCGGCGATCTGCACGCGCACGGGCCCGACGCGGTCGAGTTCTTCACCCGCAAGAAGACCGTCACCAGCCGGTTCTTCTCCAGCGGCCAGGGGAGCGGCAGCTACTTCGTGGAACGCTGATAACAGGTAGCCCGGCGCGCATGCGCGCCCGGCCCAGCCGGATGACGCGGGCGCCGCACGAGGGCGAGGCCGGATGCCGAGCGCGCGGCAGGCCCGCGCGCATGCGGCGCCGGTGGGGTCGGCGCATGCGCCCGACCCATACAGCATCTATTCCGTGGCGCTGAACTCCCAGATCGCGATCCCGAGCATCACCAGCCCGAGCGCGACGATCACGCCGGCCTCGAGCAGCGCCGGCACGTGCCACCCGAACCAGGTCACGCCCGGGTCGAGCGCGTGGCGCGCCAGCGGCGAGATCGACAGGTGGTTGAAGACGAGCCGGCGCATCGGGTCGACCGCGTAGGTGAGCGGGTCGAGGCGGTTCAGGATCGTGAGCCACAGCGGCAGGCCGGCGACCGGGAACAGCGCGCCGGAGATGAAGAACATCGGCATCACGATCATCTGCATCACGCCCATGAACGACTGCATCTGCTTGATCCGAACCGCGACCATCACCCCGAACGCCGTGATCGCGAACGCGAGCGCGAGCTGCAGGATGAAGATGCCGAGGATCATCAGCGGGTCATAGGGGACGTGCACGAGCCCCGCGAGGCAGATGATGATCACGCCCTGGAAGCTCGCGACGGTGGCGCCGCCAAGGCACTTGCCGATCACGATCGAACTGCGCCGGACCGGCGCGACCATCATCTCGCGCAGGAACCCGAACTCCCGGTCCCAGACGATCGAGGCGGCCGAGAACATCGCCGTGAACATCACCGAGATGCACAGGATTCCCGGGTAGATGAATGTCTTCAGGGCGACGCCGTGGGTGCCGGCCCTGGCGAGCCCCTGGAGGCCCGCGCCGAGCACGAACAGGAACAGCAGCGGCTGCACGAGCGAGGTGATCATCCGCAGCCGGTCGGTGCGGAACCTGATCAGCTCGCGCCGCCACACGATCCGGATCGCGCGCAGCTCCGACGCGAGGCTGCGCTTGGGGACCGAGACGCGGACGACGGGCCGCGGCGCGGGGACGGCGGTCGCGCCGTTCGCGCCGGCGGCGGTCGCGGTCGGGTCCCGATCTGCAGTCGTGCTCATCGCCGGCCTCCGCTCATCATCTGCATCATCACCCGGTTGCGATGCTTGGACTCGTCCTCCTCCGCGTCGCGGATCGTGGTCCCGGTGTACGACATGAACACGTCGTCGAGCGTCGGCCGCGACACGCTGACCGAACGGATCGGGAGCCCGAACTCGGCGAACAGGCGCGGGACGAACTGCTCGCCGGCGGGGACGCCGAAGCTCACGGCTCCCTCGGCGATCCGCGCCTCCAGCCCGAAGCGGTCGAGGAGCGCGGCGGTTGCGGCCTCGTTGTCGTCGGTGTGGATCGTGACCCGATCGGTCCCGACCTGGGCCTTCAGCGTCTCGGGCGCGTCGAGCGCGACGATCTGGCCGTGGTCCATGATCGCGATCCGGTCGCACCACTCAGCCTCGTCCATGTAGTGCGTGGTCATGAAGATCGTGATGTCCTCGGTCTCCTTGAGCTCGCGGATGTAGGACCAGATCGAGCGGCGGGTCTGCGGGTCGAGCCCGATCGTCGGCTCGTCGAGGAACAGCACGCGCGGCGAGTGCATCAGCCCGCGGGCGATCTCGAGCCGGCGCCGCATCCCGCCGGAGAACGTGGCGACCGGACTGCCCCTCCGTTCCCACAGGCCGACCATCTCCAGCACCTGTTGCATCCGCGGCCGCACCAGGTCGGACTGCACGCCGTAGAGCTCGGCGTGCAGTCGCAGGTTCTGCTCGGCCGTCAGGTAGCCGTCCAAAGTCGGATCCTGGAACACCAGCCCGATGTTCCGGCGCACGTCATCGCGCTCGCGGACGACGTCGTGCCCGGCGACCGTCGCCACGCCGGAGGTCGGCTTGGCCAGCGTGCAGAGCATGTTGATCGTGGTCGTCTTGCCCGCCCCGTTGGGGCCGAGGAAGCCGAACACCTCGCCGAGCGCGACCTCGAAGCCGACCCCGCGGACCGCCTGCACCTCGCCGAACGTCTTCGTCAGCTCGCGGACCACGATCGCGGGCGGCGGGCCGCCCGCGCGCGTGGTGTCGGTGCCGCTCCCGTCGGTGCTCAGCGCCATCTCATCGCTGAACGTTACGTGGTCGGGCATCGGGTCGCTCCCCTTCAAGCGCCATCCCCACTCTCGGTGCCCGGCCCGTCCCCGTCCTCGGCGAGGATCCTGTACAGGGCCCGGCGGGTCTCCTGGAGCATCGCGCTGGCGCGCTCGATCTGCTCCCGGCTGCCGGCCCGGGTCACCTGGACCGCGGCGATCGCGACCTGCGAGATCAGTGAGCGCATATCGGCCTCGGCCTCGAACGCCGGGTCGCCGGCGAACTCCCACGGCGCCGCCCGCTCACCACGCTCGGCGAGCGTCGCGCGGCCGGCATCGGTGATCTCGAACAGCTTCGTGCCGTCTCGCTCGGTCGCGTGGATCAGACCTTCGTCCTCGAGCTGCGCCAGCGCCGGGTACACCGAGCCCGGGCTGGGACGCCACCGCCCGCCGCTGCGCGTCTCGATCGCCTGCATCAGCTGGTAGCCATTCTGGGGCTCCTCGGCGATCAGCAGCAACAGCGCGATCCGCACATCGCCGCGCCGCCTGCGGCCACGGCCGCCGCCGAACGGCCGGCCGAACATCGGACCCGGGCCAAACGGCGGGCCGCCGCGCATGTGGCGCAGCGCCGCCATCCGCTCGAGGTCGTCCTCGCTCATGAACCGCCGCCGTCCCTTGCCGGCGGCCATCCAAGCCAGACGGGGTCCGGGCCAATCGCCGGACATTGAATATGAAGACATACGTCACTCCTGAGGTAGAAGATTTCGGTATGTCTACGATATATCGCTATCTTCGATTTGTCAACACGGTGGCCTGGTGCTCAGGCGTCGTCAGCGGGACCGCCTCCCTCACTCGAGGAGCCGCCGCCCCCGGACGGGCCGCTGCCCCTTGATGGACGGGAGCGCCCGCTCGAGCGGCCGCCCGTCGGTGGGCCGCCGCTCGAGCGGCCGCCGGCCGGTGGGCCGCCGCTACGCGAGCGCAGCCAATCGGCCACCTGCTCTGCCATGCCGCCCATCTGCGAGCCGAGGCCGGCGATGTTGTCGCCGGCCTCGCGGAAGATCGTTTTGAACCGCTCGGCATAGAACTGCATCGCGTCGCCGGCCTCCTCGCGCACGTCGCTTTCCTGGTTGCGAGTGCGGTATTCGCCGCGCACGATCCGGTCGTAGTCGCCGGCCTGGACCCACTTCATCACCTCGGACACGCGCCTGACGGCATAGGTGTGGGTCTGGCCGATCTCGTTGAAGAACCTGCGCACCCGGTCGCTGGGGTCATCCCAGCTCTCGTACTCCATCGCCTGGGTCATGAACGCGTCGAGGTTCAGCTTGTCGGCGGGCATCGTGCCGGCCGTCACCATCAGCGTGCGGCACACGATCTGCGGGTCACGGACCGCGAGCGTCGCGGCGCGATCGCAGCTCAGCTCGGTCGCGCGGTACCACTCCAGCAGCACCGCCTTGACGGCCCGGAATGGGATCCCGAAGAAGAACGGGAGGCCGTTGGTGACGCTCAGCAGGATGTTGAGCGCGGTCACGTAGATCATGTGATCGGACAGGATGTGTCCGAGCTCGTGCGCGACCACGACGCGCTGCTCGCCGGTGCCGAGCCGCTGCAGCAGCTCCGAGTCGAACACGATCATCGGATTCTGCGAGCCGATCGCCTGAGCCAGCCCGGGGACCGGGGATGTGACGTACAGGTCATAGACCTGGGGCATGTCGAGCACTCTGCAGACGCCGACGTGCGCCGCCCAAAGCTCCGACAGCTGGTTCTCGCCCACCCTGACCGAGTTGCCCAGGTAGAACTGTCGCAGCGCCCGTTCGTAGCGCCATTCGATCAGCTTGCGCACGACCGTGTCGAGCATCGGGACCGACTTCAGCGCGGCGGTCGCGGCGCGGTCGGCCGGGTGCTCATAGGACTTGGGAGAGATGTTGGTGTACGGGGCGACGCTGTCTGGCAAGGTCTCGGGCATGTCTCAGAATGTAGAGGTCGCGAAGGCCGGGGGCGGCGACCGATGATCGAGCTCCGATGCGAGCGCGTGCGCAGGCGACGCTGACGGTCCCGGGAACGGTCGAAGCGGTCGAGCGCTGCTGGTATGACACCGACGGCTGGCCGCGCTGGATCGACGGGCTGGCCGAGGTCGTGCGGGTCGACGGCGACTGGCCGCACACGGGCGCGACGGTCACCTGGGAGTCGCACCCGGCGGGGCGCGGGCGCGTCACCGAGCGCGTCGTCTCACACGAGCCGCACGCCGGCCAGCTCGTCGAGGTCGTTGACAGCTCGATCAGTGGGCGCCAACAGGTCGTGTTCACCCCCGTCGGCGACCAGGTTCAGGTGGTGCTCAGCCTCGAGTACGCGCTCGCCCACCGGACGCTGCTGACGCCGCTTGTCGACCTGCTGTTCATCCGGCGGGCGATGACCGGCTCATTGCGGACGACGCTGTCGCGGTTTGGGGTCGAGCTGGCCGCTCGCGAGCAGGCGGCCCGCGATTAGACTGGGGGGCTGCTCGCGTCGCCGACGCCGAGCCGACACCCACCGACACACCAACTGAGAGGCACATGTTCGTCTTCAAGGCCGCCGTGGTCGGCGCCGGCACGATGGGCGGCGAGATCGCGCACGTGATCGCCAACGCCGATATCCCCGTCGTACTCAAGGACGTCGACCAGAAGTTCGTCGATCTCGGGCTGGATAAAGCCCGGTCGCTGTGGCAGGGGCGCGTCGACGCCGGCAAGCTGGATCCCGCCGAGCTCGAGCGCAGGCTCACGCTGATCACCGGTACCACCGACTACGGCGCGTTCGGCGACGTCGACTTCGCGATCGAGGCGGTGCCCGAGCGGATGGATATCAAGCAGGCCGTGTTCGCGGAGCTCGACGAGGTCACTCCGGGTCACGCGATTCTGGCTTCCAACACCTCGTCGCTGTCGATCACCGAGATGGGAGAGGCGACCGGCCGACCCGATCGGGTGGTGGGCTTTCACTTCTTCTTCCCGCCTTCTGTGATGAGGCTGATCGAGGTGATCGAGGGCGAGGACACGTCCTCGGACACCGCGCAGACGGCGAGCAACTTCGCGCAGACGCTCAGGAAGCTGCCGATCCGCTGTCGCGAGGCGCCGGGGTTCGTCGTCAACCGGATCCTCAACTCGAGCGTCTCCGAGCTGTGGCGGTTCCAGCAGGAGACGGGCATCGATGTCAAGGAGCTCGACCGGATCGTCGCCGAGTCGAGGGCGGTTCCGATGGGGCCGTTCTTCCTCAGTGACCTGCTCGGTCTCGACATCGTCGTGCGCGTCGCCGAGCTTCTGAAGGACTCGTTCGGCGACCGTTTCTTCGTTCACAAGCAGATGCAGGAGCTGGTGGCCGCGGGCGACCTTGGCGCCAAGACCGGAAAGGGCTTCTATGAGCACGGGAATTGACATCGACACCGCCGCGCTCGTCGATCGCCTGACGCTGAAGGCGTTCGTCGAGAGCTGTCTGGTGCTGGAAGAGGGCGTGGCGTCGATGAAGGACATCGACCTCGGGATGATGGCCGGCGCAGGGATCATCCCGCCGCCGTTCGCGCGCGCCGATCAGATCGGGCTCGACGAGGTCCTGGCGAGGCTCGAGCAGGCCACCCACAAGTGGGGCGAGAACTTCGAGCCGCCGCGGATCCTGCACAGGCTCGTTGACGAAGGCCGCCTCGGGGTCAAGGCCGGGCAGGGGTTCTTCCCCTACGCCCGGCCCGACGCGGGCTGGGATGAGAGCCCGGTCAAGCTCGAGACCCGTGGTCAGATCGCGATCGCGTGGCTCGACAACCCGCCCGCGAACTCGATCGCGCCGCCGGTCGTCGCGGCGCTCCGCAAGCTTTGGGACGCCGTCAAGGACAGCGCTCGCGCGCTGGTGTTCGCGTCGCCCAACCCGATGCTGTTCTGCGCCGGCGCCGACATCAAGTCGTTCACCCAGATGGACGCCGCCGCGGGGAAGCGGCTGGTCGACGATATGCACGGGTTCCTGCGCGAGATGGAGACCTCGGGCGTCGCCACGGTCGCCGCCGTCAACGCGCTCGCGTTCGGGGGTGGGTGCGAGCTGGCGATGGCGTGCGACTTCCGGATCGCATCGGAATCGTCGATCTTCGGCCAGCCGGAGATCAACCTCGGGATCATCCCCGGGTTCGGCGGCACACAGCGGCTGCCGCGACTGATCGGCGAGCCGAAGGCGCTCGAGATGAATCTGATCGGTGACCCGATTGGTGCCGATGAGGCCTACGAGCTCGGGCTCGTCACCCGCGTCGTTCCGGACCACGAGCTGTTCGAGACGGCGCTCGACTGGGCCCGTAAGCTCTCCGGCCGGGCCCCGCTCGCGATTCGTCAGATCAAAAAGGTGTCAGCCAACGGCGACCTCGACGCTGGGATCGATGCCGAGAAGCAGGGATTCGCGACCGTGTTCGCGTCCGAGGACGCGCGCGAGGGGATCTCGGCGTTCCTGCAGAAGCGCACGCCGAAGTTCGAGGGCAAATGAGCGTCTCGACCAACAACACGGCGGCGCTGGCGGAGCTGATCCGCGGCGCGGACTCGGTCGTCGCGCTGACCGGGGCCGGGATCTCGGTCCCGTCGGGGATTCCCGACTTCCGCTCTCCCGGAACCGGCATCTGGGCCAACGTCGACCCGATGGACGTCGCCCACATCGACGTCTTCCGTCGCGACCCCGAGCGGTTCTGGCGGTTCTACGGCGAGCGGTTCCAGACGCTCGAGCACAAGCGTCCGAACGGTGCCCACGAGGCGCTCGCGACGCTCGAGCGGGAGGGAATGCTCGAGGCCGTGATCACGCAGAACATCGACCAGCTCCACAGGGTCGCCGGCTCGCGGACGGTGGTCGAGGTGCACGGCACGATCGCTCACTCCTCCTGCCTGCACTGCCGTGGCCAGTTCGAGATCGCGGAGGTCCGTGCGCGGCAGGCGAGCGACCTGCGGGGGGTGCCACGCTGCGACTGCGGCGAGGCGCTGAAGCCCGACGTCGTGCTGTTCGGCGAGTACCTGCCCGAGGACGCGCTCGGGCAGGCCGAGACGTTGGCTGCCTACGCCGACCTGTTGCTGTGCATCGGCTCTTCGCTCGAGGTCCATCCGGTTGCGCTGCTGCCGGGCATGACGCTCGCCGCCGGGGGTCAGGTGGCGATTATCACCCAGGGACGCACCCCGCTCGATTCCCGCGCGGCCGTGCGGTTGGACGGAGACGTGGTCGAAGAGCTCCAGGCGGTGCTGGTCGCGCTCGAGCTCGCCGAGGCGTAGGAGCCCGAGCGTCCTCGGCGGGCGACCGGGCTTCAAGCCCGCTCGACCGCGCGAGCGCGGAGCGCGGCCTCGACCCGGCCCAGCGTGAACGCAACGAGCTCTCGCTGATCTACCGTGAGGGGACCCGCGAGCGCCGCTTGCGCGGCCTGCGCGGCCTGCTCGCGGCCGGCGCGCAGCTCGGAGATTCGTTTCTCCAATGCGCCCTGGCTGTCGCCGGCGGACAGCTCCGCCAGCGCCGCGTCAAGCGCGACAAGCAGCTGCAGCGCCGCCTCCCGGGGCCGGTCCCGATCGAGGTCGAGCCTGGCGCGGAGGGTCAGCTCCTCGCATACCAGCGCCGGCTCGCGGGCGCCGAGCACGGCCGCCAGCCGGGCCTGGGGCTCGAGCAGCTTCGCCCGGCGCCGCCGGCCCGGCTTCTGCACCAGCTCGAGGGCATCCGTCCACAGGCCGTCCGCCACCTGCTCCCCGGCTCCATAGCCGACCCGCGCCACCAGTGCCTGCGATCGCTGCACCGGCACCACGTACGGATCCGCCGTGACCAGCCTGAACGCGTGGACGACACGGTTGAGAACCGAGATGCCGGCGCCTAGATCGTCCTCGCTCGCGTGCTCCAGCCAGGATCGCGCATCGGCGATCGCTCGAAACGGGGCGCCGACGTCGACGACCGTCGCCCGGCCGGTCATCACGGGCATGGGCTCAGGTTCAGGTTGAGCCTTACGCTTGCCTGGTGTCAGCCAGCGCCGGCGCTCGCTTGCGCCCAGCGTCGCGAGCACGAGCACGTGCGTCGGGCGAGCGTCTGACGGTTGGTCCGGGTCCCGCACCAGGTAGCGCCCGTCCGGCGGTCCGAGCGCCCACGGAAACTCCACCTGGATGAAGCGGAACAGCGGTGGGGTGGCCTCGTCAGGCGCCGGGGACCTTGATCGCGTACTTGCTCGTTCCGACCGGCACGACCGGCTCGGGGATCGCGCTGAGCCGGTTGATCAGATCGGACCACTGCCCCGGCTGGAGGATGTCAGCGACCTGCGCGGACAGCTTCTTGTTGGTGCCGTACTGCGGCGTGTAGGTGATCTGGATGCGGTTGGCGTGATTGGCCAGCGAGACCGTGCTGCTCTGGCTCTTGTAGCTCATCGTGCTGATGATCTGGTCGGGCGCGATCGCACCCTGCAGCGTGAGCAGCCGGCGGATCGTCGTATCGGTGATCGAGCCGGGGCCCTGGTGGCCGAGGATCGGGATGTTGTTGATCCTCGAGATGTCGACGCTGGCGCCAGTCGCGCCGGCCGAGTCGGTGCCGGTGTCACCGCTCGCCGAGTGGCCGCACTCGAGGCCGGTGACGTCCGGATACAGGCCCGAGCTGGACAGGAACTCGATCACGGCCAGGATCCGGCGGTCGATCAGTCCCGCCTCGATGTCCCGCCGCCCGCACGGGTAGATCTGCACGTGCGGGTCCTCGAGCACGCGGTTGGTCAGCTGCCCCTTGGACATCAGCAGGATCTGTCCGACGGTGGGGTTCTTGGCGCCCGGTCCGAAGAATGGGTTGGTGCCGGCCGCCCGATACACGGCGCTGGCTTCGAGCAGCTTCCACCCGTCGAGGATCGGCTTCGGGTCGATCTGCGGCGCGTTCTTGCCGGCCGGCTGGATCATGAAGTAGACGTGCGAGGCGTCGCCGCTGGTGCCGGCCCCGATCCGGCCGAGGACCGTGCCGGCGACGACGATCGCGCCGGCCTTCAGCGGCTCCAGCGTGTACTGGTTCTTGCCGAGGTGCAGCACGTCGGAGAAGTAGTTCTGGAAGTTCTCGATCCGCGTGCTGCTGCTCTTCAGCTGCAGGTCGCCGCCGGCGGCGTAGGAGGCAGGACGCGAGGGATCGGAGAACAGCCGCTCCTTGACCAGCGGCGTCGCCACCGTCGTCTTCGTGCTGGTGTTCGTAGCCGCCGACTTGGTCTCCTTGGTCGCCGTCGCGGTGCTGGGCGTTGGCGATCCCTGCTGCTGCCCGGCGGTCGCGGGGGTGTTCGGCGCCGACACCTGCGCCGGGCCAGGTTGCGAGAGCTCCTTGGCGATCTGGGCGGCCGTGAGTTGCACCGGCTTGGGGACCGGGTACAGGCTCGGGATCGAGCCGAGGTTCGCGTACGTGTAGATGTTGCCGGTCGCGTCCTGGAGCTCGACGTACTTGCCCATCGTCGCGTTCTGCCCGACCTTGACGATCTTGCCATCGTTGACCGCGATTACGGGCGCGCCCTGCTTGGCGTAGATCGAGGTGCCCTTGGAGCTCGGGTTTGACTCGATCGGGATCGCCGCGTTGGCGGTCGTGACCTTCGTTTTGGCGAGCTTGGCGACGTTGTCGTCGGCGTACTTGGCGGGCGCTGCGACCGGGAAGTGACCCTCGACCAGGCCGGTCAGGGCCGAGATCAACGAACTCGGCATCCCGTTGATCAGCTTCGCCCGCAGGAGCACCGACTGCACGTACCAGTCGGCGTGGTTGTATGCGTAGATCGCGTTCGAGAGGTTCTGCGAGGCGCCCGCCTCGTGCAGGTAGCGGGCCGCCGCGAAGATCGCGTCGACGGGGTTGTACGGGTCCGCGTAACCGGAGTTGGTCGCGTCGATTCCCCATGTCTTCCAAGTCGAGGGCAGGAACTGCATCCATCCGACCGCGCCGGCCGAGCTCACCGACAGGTTGCGGCCGTAGTCGGTCTCGATCTCGTTGATCGCCGCCAGGATCTGCCACGGCACGTCGTACTCGGTTCCAGCCGCCTCATAGATCGGAAGCAGGAACGGCGGGATCTCGAAGTTGTCGATGAAGAAGTTCGGCACGCCGGTCGGCGCCTGGCTCGGCAGCGAGAACGAGAAGCTCGAGCTGGAGCTTGTCGAGGAGGTCGAGCTAGCCAGGCTGCTGTTGCTGTTCTTGCTGCTCGTGCTCGACGAGCTCTTGGATGCGCTGGTGCTGGTGCTGGTTCTGGTCCTCGACGTCGTGGTGGTCCCGGTACTCGTCCGGCTGGTGCTCCGGCTGGTGCTCCGGCTGGTCGTTGTCGAGGTTGTCGTTGTCAGCGAGCCGTTGCCGGTGGCTTTGTTGGAGCCGCCCTTGCTGCTCGACCTGTGCCCGGAGCTCGACGTGGTGGTCGTTTGAGAGGTGGTCTTGGTCGGGGTCGTGTGGGTCGTGGTCGTCGACGAGGAGGACGTAGTCGACGGGGATGCGGACGCGGTCGACGGCGACGAGCTCGACGAGGATGAGGACGAGGACGAGGATGAGCTCGTCGCGGCGGTCGAGGGCGGCGCGCACGACTCGGTCTCGGACTTGACCGAGTTCGCGGGCACCGACGGCGGCAGGCTGATGCTGGAGAGCGGCGTCCCAGGCGCGACATCGACCTGGAACGTCTGATGCACGCCATCGGTTTGGGTGACCGAGATCAGGCACTCCTCCGCCGAGGCGGCAGGCACCGACGCGAGGGCGAACACCGAGCCCACCGCCGTCACTGCAACCACCGTCTTCGCGCTTCTCAGCACTATCGACTCTCTCCTACCGGCACGTTAACGTTCACGAGCACACCGAGATCGCGGACCGCGCCGGGCGCCGTTCCGGGCAAGCTAACGCCTGGCAGCGTTGTTTTCAACGCTGAACCAACGGCTGCCTGGCTTGATTCTTCTCGTGGCCCGCGGGGCATTGTGCCGAGTCATCTGCCTGATCCGCTTCCCCTGCAGGGGCGAACCGCAAACCACACTGTACCGGTTGCCCCGGTTGGCTTATGACGATTCTGTGACCTGAGTCTGGGGTTGAGGGTTAGGGGTGGTGGCGGTGGCTGGTGGCGCTGGGTGGGGAGTCTGTGGGGTTGTGGCGCCGGGTGGGGGGTCTGTGGGGTTGGTCGCGGGGTAGCGCTGCCGTCGTCGGCTTTACAGCCGCCGCCGGCCGCGCTTTGGGCGGGGGGAAGTCGGGGCGCAGGGGTGCGCCCCGAAACCTGCTCAACTTCCCAAACCCGACTCCGCACTGGCGCTTTGGGAAATCGAGCATGGATATCGTGCTCAACTTCCCACAGCCGGAACCCGCGCTTGGATTTGGGAACTTGAGCATGCCCGGACGGGTCTGCCGGCGCAATCGGCGCATCCGCCGCCGCCACCACCCGCCGCCACCACACGCCGATCGCCGCATCCCGCGGCGCTGGCGCCGCCTCCGGGGCGCTACAGTGCCCCCGATGAGCGACGAGAAGGGGTTGAAGGGCCGCGTTACGCGCCAGAGCGAGGAGGCGATTGGCAAGCTCGCTCAGGAGATCCTCGAGAACCCGATCGTGAGCGGGGCGCTGTCGCGGGCGTTCGAGACCCGGGAGCGTGCGATGCGGGCGCAGGAGGTGGCGATGGGCGCGCTCAACCTGCCGTCGGCGAGTGATCTGGAACGGCTGACGCGGCGGCTGCGCGCGGTCTCGCAACGGCTGGAAGGGATCGAGGATGCGCTTGACCGGCTCGAGGAACGCGTCGAAGGCCTGTCAGGCGTGACCACGCTCGAGGCTCGGCTGAGTGCGATCGAGGGTGGAATCGGGCGGATCGAGGGGACCCTCGCGGGATCCTCGCCCGCCAGCGACGCCTCGTCCGCCGCCGACGCCTAGCCCGCCACCGACGCCTCCTCCGATCCCCCCGCCGGCTAGCGCCCGCACCGCGAGTGCCGCCATCCGGTGCTCGGCGTCCGCCAGCGCCGCGGCGCCGATCCGGACCCGGCTCGGCAGCAGCAGGTCTGACACCAGCAGCACCGCGGCAGCCTGGACGCGGCGCCTGCGCGCCAGCGCGTAGAGGGTGGCGGTCTCCATCTCGACCGCCAGCCCGCCGGCGCTGTGCCACCGATCCTCCTCGCCGTCGGGGCCGTCGTAGAACAGGTCGGTCGAGACGACCGGCCCGAGATGCGCGGCGCTGTCCGCGGCGGCCGCGAGCGCATCCACGAGCGCGGGGTCCGGTTGCGTGCGCCCGCGGGACCCGAGCGCTCTGCTCGTGCCATCGTCGGAGATCGCCTCGGTCGCGATCAGCAGGTCGCCGAGCTGGAGCGAGGAGTCGAGGGCGCCGCAGGTGCCGGTGCGCAGTAGCCGTCGGGCGCCCAGTTGGACAAGCTCCGCGATCACGATTGCGGCGCTGGGGCCGCCGATGCCGGTGCTCTGGATCGTCAGCGGACGGCCGTCGGTTGCGGTGCCCGTGTATCCCCACAGGCCGCGGTTGTGGTTGAACATCTTCGGCTCGTCGAGGAAGGTCTGTGCGAACCGGAGCGCGCGACCGGGATCGCCGGGCAGCAGGACCCGATCCGCGAGCGGGGCGGTGGGCTGGAGATGGATCGCTGCGGTCACAGCGGGCGAGCTTAGAGTCCTGGTCAGACTTCTGGCCAATTGCATTGACAGAACGGGGAAGGGCGAGTAGACCTACCTTTTAGAAGACAGGCAACAGGCCGGAGCGTGCATGCCCCTTCCGGGACGTGCGCGAGGTGCCGCCGGAAACGTGACGAGCGCCAACGGCCGAGTCGCGGGCCGGATCGCCCGCGGGCGGCGAGGCCCCGTCCTCATCGGGGCCCCGCCGTCAGATTCTGTGGCGTCAGGGGTGTCGCGGGCCGCCGGCGGCCTACCACACTGCGCCGGCCTAGGAGACTGTTAAGACCCATGTCAGGGGAGCGGAGCACTCCGTCTGGACCGCTGTCGTTGGACGAGGCAGCCAAGCGCGTCGGCGTCACGCCGGCGACGCTCCGGCGGTGGGAGCGCCGTGGCGTGATCCCCCAGTACCGCGGCGCGTGGACGGAGCCCGCGGTCGGGCATGCGCGGATCGTCGCGCGGATGCGGGAGCGGGGCCATTCGCTGGCCGACATCCGGCGGGCGACCGACGAGGGCCGGCTCGCGTTTGGCCTGGTGGAGGAGCTGTTCCCTCCTCAGGACGACGGCCTGACGCTGCGGCAGGCGGCCCGGGCGACCGGGCTCGAGGTGGCGCTGATCCGGCGCATCCTCGCCACGCTTGGCTGGAGCGACTGGCAGATCGAGTCGGTGTCCGAGGACCAGCTCCGGCTGCTGCGCTACGCGTCCACGGTGCTCGACACGGGACTGCCGCTGGTGGCGATGCTTCAGCTCGCGCGCGTGTATAGCCAGGCGATGGCGCAGATCGCGGACGCGGAAGTGAGGCTGTTCCACCTCTACGTCCACGAGCCCCTGATGCGCTCCGGGGGTTCAGGGATCGAGATGTCCGATGAGATGCTGGTGCTGTCGCACGAGTTGATGCCACTCGCCTTGCCGGTGATGGACCAGCTTCATCGGCGCTACCTGCAGCAGTTCGTCGAGCAGGACGTGGTCGGCCACATGGAGTCCGACCTTGGCGAGGACGCGAGCGACCTGGGTCGGATGCGGGTGGCGATCGCGTTCGCGGACCTCGCCGGGTACACGCGGCTGACCGAAGAGGAGGGCGAGCTGGAGGCGGTGGATGCGGTCGAAAGGTTCGTCGAGTCGGTCGAGTCGACCCTGCCCGACGAAGCCCGCGTGGTCAAGACGATCGGCGACGGGGTGATGATCGTCGGCTCGGATCCGGCGGCGCTGACCGACTGGGCGGTCGGCTTCCAGCGCGTGCAGACCGGCGGTCACCGGCCGCGGATCGGGATTCACTATGGCAACGCCCTGTACCGCGAGGGCGACTACTACGGCCGCGATGTGAACATCGCCTCGCGGATCACCGCCCGCGCGGCCGGTGGCGAGGTGCTCGTCACGCGCCCGGTGGTCGAGCACGGTGGCGGCGCGCTGGAGTTCGAGCGGATCGGAGACGTGCGGCTGAAGGGATTCAGCGAGTCGACCGAGATCTTCGTCGCCGGCCCGGGGGACGAGGGATGATCGAGCCTGGGGGACGACGGGATGATCGAGCCTGGGGGACGAGGGATGATCGAGCCTGGAGGACGAGGGATGATCGAGCCTGGAGGACGAGGGATGATCGAGCCTGGAGGACGAGGGATGATCGAGCGGGCAGTGCGGGAAGAGGGCCTGCTGGCGGCCGGCCGCGCGGTCGTGGTCCTGTTCTCGGGAGGGCGCGACTCGACCTGCCTGCTCGACCTCGCGGTCCGGATCGCCGGTCCGGCCGCGGTCACGGCACTACACCTCAACTATGGCGTGCGCGACGGGGCCGGCGAGGACGAGCGCCACTGCGCCCAGCTGTGCACACGGCTCGGGGTGCAGCTGGACGTCAGGCATCCCCGGCGGCCCGACACGGGCAACCTCCAGGCGTGGGCGCGCGACCAGCGCTACGGCGCCGCCGCCGAGATCGCGCTCGCGCGCGACGCCGATGTGGCCGCCGGGCACACCGCGACCGACCAGGTCGAGACGATCCTGTACCGGCTCGCCTCCTCGCCGAGCCGGCGCGCGCTGCTGGGCATGCGCCCGCGCGAGGGCAAGCTCGTTCGCCCGCTGCTGCGGTTCACGCGTGCCGAGACCGCGGCCTACTGCGAGGCCGCCGGTCTGTGTTGGCGCGAGGACGCGAGCAACGACTCGGACGAGTTCGCCCGCAACCGGATCCGCGCCGGGCTGGTGCCGGCGCTCGAGGCGGTGCATCCGGCGGCGCTGCAGAATGTGCTCGCGCTGAACGAGATCCTGCGCGACGAGGCGGCGGTGCTGGACGACGTGGTCGAGCGCGCGTTGCACCAGCACGGCGAGATCTCGCTGAGCGGGCTGCGCGAGCTGGCGCCGGCGCTTCGCCGCCTGCTCGTCCAGCGGCTCGCCGACGAGGCGATGGGCGGATTCGCGGCCGGCGCCGCGCGCCGCGCGGACGAGATCGCGGCGCTCGGCGACCGCGGCACGGCCGCGATCGACATCGGTCACGGCCTTAGAGCGGTGGCCGAGTACGGGCGGCTCAGGTTCGAGCGCGGCGCGGGCCGGCCGCGCGTTCCGGAGCCGGTCCAACTGGAGATCCCCGGGTCGGTCGCGTTCGGGGCGTACGAGGTGACGTGCGAGCTCGGGCCGCCGGCGCCGGGCGCCGGGGTCCTCGACCGCCGCCGCCTCGGCCCGGAGCTGCGGGTGCGCGCCTGGCGCCATGGCGACCGGATGGCGCCGCTGGGCCTGAACGGCACCAAAAGCCTCCAGGACCTGTTCACCGCCCGACGGATTCCGAGGGTGCGGCGCGCGATCGTGCCGGTGGTCGAGTCGAGCGACGGGGAGATCGCGTGGGTCGCGGGAGTCGCGACCTCGGAGCGGTTCAAGGTCACCGCGCAGACCGTCGAGGCGGTGCGGCTGAGTGTGCGAGAGCCACACCACGAGGCGTGCGCAAGCACGCCCCCCGAAAATAGAATTGAATGACGTGACGGACGACGACAGGATCGGGGACATCCTCGTCCCGGCCGACGACCTCGAGCGTAGGGTGCGGGAGCTTGCGGACGAGATCTCGCGTGATTACAAGGACAAGGATCTGGTCCTGATCGGCGTGCTGAAGGGAGCCGTGTTCTTCCTCTCTGACCTGATGCGCCATCTCGAGATTCCGGTCGAGGTCGACTTCATGGCGGTCGCCTCGTACGGGTCGGCGACCAAGTCCTCGGGGGTGGTGCGGATCCTCAAGGACCTCGACGCCGTGATCGAGGGCCGGGATGTCCTGATCGTCGAGGACATCGTCGACTCGGGACTGACGCTGCAGTATCTGCTGCGGAACCTCGCCGGGCGCGACCCCGCCTCGCTGGAGGTCTGTGCGCTGCTGATCAAGCCCGAGCGCCGGAAGGTCGATATCCCCACGCGGTACGTGGGCTTCGAGATCCCGGATCGGTTCGCGATCGGCTATGGCCTCGACTACGGAGAGCGCTACCGCAACTTGCCGTTCGTGGCCGCATTGAACGAATGAAACGCCCCCCTCAGCCCCCGCCAGAGGCCCGTTTCGAGGTGCTACGCTTGGCTATCCCTCGTTCCGAGCGTTGGGCCCGAATGACCGGAAACACTTCATGAGCAGGTTTTTCAAGAGCGCCGCATTCCCGATTCTGATCGTGGTAGTGCTGGCGTTCTTCGCCCAGAAGCTGATCGGCAACACGAGCCACGGACCGCGGCCGACGTTTGGTCAGTTCGTCTATGACCTCCAGCACGGCGACGTCAAAACGATGTCGCTGGACCAGAAGGCCAACAGCGTCAACGCCACGCTCGTCGACGGCACCAAGATCACGGTCGGCTATCCCGACTCGTATGGGGACACCTTGATCGATTACGCGGTCGGGCTCGGCAAGACGCCGTCCGCGCTTCAGAACGGGCCATCAGGCCTCGACGTCGGGACCAAGTCGACCAGCAGCTGGCTGTCGCTGCTGACTTACATCCTCCCGTTTGTGATCTTCATCGGCTTCTGGATCTTCCTGATGAACCAGGTCCAGGGTGGTGGCTCGAAGGTGATGTCGTTCGGCAAATCGCGCGCCAAACGGATGTCGGTCGATTCGCCGAAGATCACCTTCCGTGACGTCGCGGGGGTCGACGAAGCCGTCGAGGAGCTGCACGAGATCAAGGAGTTCTTAGAGAACCCCAAGAAGTTCCAGGCCCTGGGGGCGCGGATCCCCAAGGGCGTGCTCCTGTACGGACCGCCCGGCACCGGTAAGACGCTGCTCGCGCGCGCGGTCGCGGGCGAGGCGGGTGTGCCGTTCTTCTCGATCTCCGGCTCGGACTTCGTCGAGATGTTCGTTGGCGTCGGCGCCTCGCGGGTGCGCGACCTGTTCGAGCAGGCCAAGCAGAACTCCCCCTGCATCATCTTCATGGACGAGATCGACGCGGTCGGGCGCCACCGCGGCGCCGGCCTCGGCGGCGGTCACGACGAGCGCGAGCAGACTCTGAACCAGCTGCTGGTCGAGATGGACGGGTTCGAGATGAAGGACAACATCATCCTGATCGCGGCCACCAACCGTCCCGACATCCTCGATCCGGCGCTGCTGAGGCCGGGGCGGTTCGATCGCCAGATCGTCGTCGATCGGCCCGACCGGCTCGGTCGCAAGAAGATCCTCGAGGTCCACACGCGCGGCAAGCCGCTGGCGCGGGAGATCGATGTCGACGCGCTCGCGGGCCAGACGCCCGGGTTCACGGGCGCCGACCTCTCGAACCTCGTCAACGAGGCGGCACTGCTCGCCGCCCGCAACGGCAAGCGCGAGATCACCCAGATCGAGCTCGAGGAAGGGATCATGCGCGTGATCGCCGGCCCGGAGAAGAAGACCCGGGTGATGTCGGGCAAGGAGCGCAAGATCACCGCCTACCACGAGATGGGCCACGCGATCGTCGGCCACTTCCTGCCGAACTCCGATCCGATCCACAAGATCTCGGTGATCTCCCGCGGCCAGGCGCTCGGCTACACGATCTCGCTGCCGGGCGAGGACAAGTTCCTCACCACCCGCGCCGATCTCCAGGACACGATGGCGATGACGCTCGGTGGTCGCGCCGCCGAGGAGATCATCTTCGGCGAGATCACGACCGGCGCCTCCAACGACCTCGAGAAGGTGACCGCGACCGCCAAGCAGATGGTGATGCGCTTCGGGATGTCCGAGAAGCTCGGCCCGCGCGTGTTCGGTCACGACCACGGAATGCCGTTCCTGGGTCGGGAGTTCAGCGCCGAGCCCGACTACTCCGACGAGATCGCCCGCGAGATCGACGACGAGATCCGGCGGATCGTCGAGGCGGCGCACGTCCAGGCCAAGGACATCCTGACGTCGCACAAGGAAGCGCTCGAGAAGCTCTCCGAGATCCTGATCAAGCGCGAGACGATCGAGAAGCTGCAGTTCGAGGCGCTGCTCGACGGTCAGACCGAGGAGCAGGTGTTCGGCGCCGAGGCGCCGCCTCCGCCCGAGGTGCCGCTGCTGCCGCCGGCAGAGCGCGCGCCTGGCTGGGATAGCCCGCGGCCGCTGCCGAGGCCTGGGCTGGCCGGCGGGACGGCTGAGTAGGCGGGGGGCGCTACAGCCCGCTGCTGCCACCACTGAGCAGCGGATGGAACCCCTCGGCGTGGCACCTCGGTCACATCCGAACGAACGGCACGCTGGCCGTGTGGGCGGCGGTCCAGGGCGCGTCGGCGAGCTGGAACGCCGCCGTCGCCAGCGTCACCTGGAACCCCTGGTCGATCGCCGGCAGGGGCAATGACACCGACTTGACCGGCATCAGGATCACGCGCGAGGAGGGCTTTCCCCGCTTCGTCCTGCACGTGCTGCCATTGGCGTTGCATTGCCGCGACAGCGGCGTGACGGTCAGGGTCGCGTGGCGCCGGCGCAGGACCCTGGTGTAGCGGATCGGGAACACGACCCGAGTCCCGAGCACGCGAGGCGATCCGAAGTGCAGCGACGGGATTCCCGTCACGAGGATCTCGACGCAGTGGGCATAGGCGGCGAACGCGCTCGTCGCCGTCTGATGGCCGCATGCCTCCCAGCTTCCGGGACCGAGCTGCAACGCAATGTGATGGCGCGGGGCGAGCTTGAAGCCCGGTGCATGCCTGCCGTTCGCACGGGTCAGGGTGACTCTGATCGGCTGCGGTGAGAGCGATGTGAACGCCAGCTCGTCGCCGTGGACCGTGAGCGCGCTCTGGGGATCGGCGCCGAGCGTCGTGAAGGTCCAGCTGTACTGCGTCACGGCGCCCGCGAACGTGACCGCGACGTGCGCGTGGTAGGTGGTCGCGGCGAGCAGCGGCGAGACGGGGATGATGAAGCCGCCCGGGGGGATGTAGGCAGCCAGCGTCTGGCTGGCGCCGTCCGGGACGGGCGTGTTCCCATCCACCGTCTTGACCTGGACCGGTCCGCGCGGTCCCGTCACGGTGGCGTCGCTGAGGCTCGCGGGATTGTCGGTCGTGCTCTGCCCGGGTGCGTCGACGAGCACCGTCAGATACGGACCGGTGACGGCGGGCTGCGGGAGCCCGACCAGGTCGCCGGGAGTGAACGGCTGCTCGCGCGCGACCTCGCTCGGGGTGGTCGTCGTGCCGTTGCCCGGATCGGTGTACACGGTCAGCGTCGGCGGATCCGGGCGGATCAGGCCCGGGAACGTGATCGTGCAGCTGTAGCCGTCGGCGTCGGCGCTGCCGGTGACGGCGAGTCGCGGCGCGAGCAGCCAATCGAGGTGCAGCGGCGCGGAGTCATACGGGTCGCCCGTATCCCACGAGGCGCCCTCGATCAGGACCGCGTTCTCGCCCGCGAACGCGCCGCCCTTCATGTACCCCGGCTTGGTGGGATCCTCGGTGTGCGTGAGCGTGTGGTTGACCGCCATGTAGTGGTCGTGCTCGGCGCAGTCCTCAGACCAGGCGGGGTTCTCGGTGATCCCCGCCGGGATCCCGTTCGCGGCCCGCTCCGCGTTCAGCTCCGCGATCGCCTGCTGGGCCGTCGCCGCCGACGCGGTGCCGGTCACGGTCGCAGCGGCGAGCACCAGGACCGCGGCGATCAGCGCCGCCACGGTGGCCCACCGCTGACACTGATCCTTGATGGCCAGAAAACAGGCGAAGTCGGCCAGGTAACGTGGAGGGGAAAGGATGTTCATCGAGAGGTATTTTCAGGCGTGAACGGGCATCAGAGCAAGCGACCGGGGCTGCTACTGACGCTGACCCGAGTATGGCTGCCGGTCGCGATCGCGGTCGCAGGCGTGGTCGCGATCGTGATCGGTCATGCGCGGACGGCCGCCGCGGGCGCCGGGGTGGTGTTGCTCGGAGTGGCGCTGATGGTGTGGATGCTCAACTGGCTGTTCCGGATGAGCGTCGAGAGTAATCGCGAGCGCGATCGTGAGGAGGACGCGCGCAGATACTTCGACGAGCACGGACGCTGGCCCGGCGAGGAGCCGCCGTGGCCTGCGGAGGAGGATGAGGACGAGCACCGGCTGCGGCGGCCGTGGCCGCCGGAGGAGGATGACGATGACTGACTTCCGGGTGATGGGCGTGATCAACGTCACCCCCGACTCGTTCTCCGACGGCGGCATGTATCTGGACGCGGCGGCCGCGATCGAGCACGGACTCGAGCTCGAGGCCGCCGGCGCCGCTGTGCTCGACGTGGGCGGCGAGTCGACGCGGCCCGGGGCCGATCCGGTGGGTGCCGAGGTCGAGCTCGCACGGGTGCTGCCCGTGGTCGAAGGGCTGATCGCCGCCGGCTCCCGGACGCAGATCTCGGTCGACACCTCCAAGGCCGCTGTCGCGGCCGCCTGTCTCGCGGCGGGTGCGACGCTGGTCAACGACGTGACCGCCTTGCGCGCCGACCCGGAGATGGCGGCCGTGGTGGCGCGTGCCGGCGCCGACTGCTGCCTGATGCACATGCTCGGCGATCCCCGCACGATGCAGGACGATCCCCGCTACGGCGACGTGGTCGGCGATGTCAAGGCGTTCCTGGAGGAGCGGATCGCGTTCGCGGTGTCCGCGGGCGTGGCCCCGCACAGGATCATCATCGATCCCGGGATCGGGTTCGGCAAGACCGCCGCTCACAATCTCGAGCTGCTGCGCCGGCTCGACGAACTGGTGGCGGTCGGGCCGCCGGTGATGATCGGCACCTCGCGCAAGTCGTTCCTCGGCCGCCTCACCGGTCGGCCGGTGGACCAGCGCCTGGCGGGAACGATCGCGACCATGGTGCTCGCGTACGAGCGCGGCGCGCAGCTGTTCCGCGTCCACGACGTCGCGCCCGTTCATGACGCGCTCACGGTGACGGCTGCTACGGTCCGCGGCACATGGGGTCCGACGACACCGACGAGTTCGCCGATCCGGACGACGACGTAGACGAGGACGGCGAGGAGCGTGCGGAGCCCGAGGTCACGATCGAGGTCAGTGGCCTGTCGCTGTTCACCCATGTCGGTGTGACGGCCGCCGAGCGAGAGGTCGGACAGCGGCTGTTGCTGGATCTCCGGCTCGACGTCGGCGAGTGCGACGCGACCGTCACCGACCGGATCGAGGACACGATCGACTACGGCCAAGTGTGCGAGACCGCCAGCCTGGTCGCGCAGCAGCGTTCCTACAAGACGCTCGAGCGGTTGTGCGCGGCGATCGCTGACCGCCTGCTCGATCAGTACGACGCCCATGCCGTGTGGGTCAAAGCCGCCAAGCCGGAACCACCGTTGCCCCTGCCGGTAAGCGAGGTGTCGGTCGAGGTGTGGCGCGAGGCTGACTAGGCCGGGCCGTTGGAGGACCGTGTCGGGTACCTCGGCCTCGGGTCGAACATCGGTGACCGGCGGGCGCACCTCCAGGCGGCGGTCGCGGCGCTCCCGGCCCGCGGCGTGCGCGTGCTCGCGTCCTCGCTCGTGTACGAGACCGAGCCCGTCGGCCTGGTCCTCGACCAACGCGATTTCTTCAACGCGTGCGTGCGGATCTCGACCGCGCTCGGTCCGCTCGAGCTGCTCGACGCCTGCAAGTCGGTCGAGCGCGAGGTCGGGCGCCGGCCGAGCGGACGCCGCCACGGGCCGCGCGCGATCGATCTCGACGTGCTCATGCTGGGGCAGGTCGAGCTGGGCTCCGAGCGGCTGGTGTTGCCGCACCCCGAGGTTCTGACGCGCAGGTTCGTGCTGGTGCCCTTGCTCGAGCTCGACCCGGCGCTCGCGCTGCCCGGTGGCGAGCGGCTGGCCGATGCGCTGGCGGCGCTGGGGCCCGGGCAGGAGGTGCGGCGGGCGGGCGAGGCGCTGGTCGCGTGATTCGCGGGAGCGAGCCGGCCGCGGTTCAGGGTCGCGGAAGCGAGCCGGCCGGCATCTCGCCGGCCTGGACCGGGAACAGCGTGCGCGCCGGCTCCGCGCACGGCCGCCCCTCGATCAGCGGGCGGAGGTCGGCGAGCGTCATCAGCAGGCGGATCGTCGAGGCGATCTGGAGGTCGGCGGCGTTGGGGTGCTGCGAGTCGCCGATCGTCCCGTCGGCGATCCACGCGTCGACCCGGTCCAGGTATCCAGGTAGCAGCTGGAGCTCCTTCGCGGCCGCGCCGTCGCCGGCGTGATTGAGGCTCCGCTCGAGCCGGGCGATCACCGGCGCGCTCAGCTTGATCGCAGCGGCGGGCAGCGGGATCTTGGATCCCTCGCTGTAGCTGACCAGGGCTTCCGGGCTGTGGCCCATCCCGGTCCACACCAGCGTTCGCGCGATCGGCTGGAAGACCTCGTCGCCCCACCCCTCGGCCTGCTCGACCGCCCGGCGCTTGTCGGGGTCGGCGGGGAACAGCGGCGGCTCGGGGGCGAGCCTCTCGAGGCGCCGCATGATCGCCCTCGAGCCCGAGATCCGCTCCGGGGAGTGGTTGTTCGAGATCTTCAGTCCGGGAACCGTGCGGGCGCCGAACAGGGCGCGCTGGATCGGCGCGTGCAGCGGCGGCGGCCATTCGACCTTCCGGTAGGACAGCGACTTCAGCTCGAGCGCCTTCTCGACTGCGGCGCAGGGATGCGAGCCGTGGACCACGTACAGGGTGAGGTTCATATCCGCTGGAACAGGATATGGCCCCCGGCGGCCAAGGCGCATAATCCACCGCCATGCTCCTGGTCGTCGATGTCGGCAACACCCAGACGCATTTCGGCGTCTACCCGCCGGGCAGCGACCAGGTCGTCGAGCACTGGCGCTTTGCGACCGTGCGCGAATCGACCCGCGACGAGCTCGGCGCGGCGCTCGCGAATCTCCTGTCGCTCACCGGCCTCGTGTTCGGCGACATCGAGGCCTCGATCGTGTCCTCCACGGTGCCGCAGCTGTCCCAGGAGTGGACCCGGATGGCGGACCGCTACCTCGGGCACCAGATGCTCGTGGTCGGCCCCGCGATCCGGACCGGGATGCCGATCCGGATCGACACCCCGCACGAGGTGGGGGCCGACCGGCTCGTCAACGCCGTCGCCGCCTACGACCGCGTACGGGACACGTGCATCGTCGTCGACTTCGGCACCGCGATCACCTACGACGCCGTGTCAGCCGCCGGCGAGTACCTCGGCGGCATCATCTCGCCCGGCGCCGAGATCTCGATCGACGCCCTGTACGAACGGGCGGCGAAACTGCCGAAGGTGGAGCTCGCGCCGCCACGGTCGCTGATCGGCAAGTCGACCGTCGACGCGATCCGCAGCGGGATCATCTACGGATTCGCCGGCCAGGTCGAGGGGATCGTCCGCCGCCTTCGCGGCGAGCTCGGCGCCGGCACGACCGTGATCGCGACCGGAGGTCTCGCCGGCCTGCTCGTGCCGGCGATCGAGGAGACGATCGACGAGGTCGACGACCTGCTGACGCTGGTTGGTTTGCGGCTGATCTGGGGGCGCAATCAGGGGTAGTGGCGTGGTGTTTGCGACGTCGCGGCGCCTCACCCCACCCGCGACACCATCGCCGGCACCGGCACATCCGGTGTCCGTGCCGCCGTCACCGCCAGGATCAGGAACGCCATTCGCCGCCGGTCATCGGGTGCGGTGGCGGCGTAGTCGTCGTGGGCGTCGATCAGGCTGCGGATCGCCGCGAACACGGGCGCGTCGTCGAGCTCGTCCGGCACGTCGCAGGCGAGGCGGGCGAGCGCGAGCATCTCGGTGCCGTCGCCGCCGCGCATCGTCGCGATCGCGCCGAGCATCAGGAACTCCGCCACCCGGTCGAGCAGCACGTGGGCGGAGCGCTCGCGCTCGCCCGCGGGGGGACCGACCGGCGCCACGCCTTCGCCGGCGGCGAGGCGGAGTGACTGGCCCGAGGCGATCGACCTGATCTGTGCCGATGACAGGCCGACCTGGAGCGCCCACCGCAGCTGGAACGCGGCCGATACGGCGGTGGTTCCGTACGGGGCGTCGCTCGCGAACACGATCTGGCCTGGCGGCACGAGCGAGAACAGCGCCAGCATGTCGGCGGGGATCCACCAGGCGGTGTCGAACAGCAGGTTGGGGTACTCGGGCGCGACCCGCCAGATCCAGGACAGGTCGCAGATCGCGGCGTGCGCGAGGATCAGCCGCGCGTTGGGGTAATCGTCGGCCAGTTGGACGGCATGCAGGCCGAGCGCGGGGATGCCCCGCCCCGCGTGGATCAGCATCGGCAGCCCGCGCTCGTCCGCGAGCGCGACCAGCTTCGCCACGGCAGGATGGTCGAGCGTGAACTGCTCGGCACGGGGATGGAGCTTGATCCCTCGCGCGCCCGCCGCGAGGCAGCGCTCGGCCTCGGCGACCGCGCCGTCATGCGGGTTCACGCGACAGAACGGAACCAGCCGCCCGTCGCTGTCGCGGGCCGCCGCCAGCACCGCGTCGTTGGCCGGCGGATAGCCGTCGGGCTCATGCATGGGGAACACGAACGCGCCCCGGGCGCGCACCCGCGCCAGTCCGTCGAGCAGCTGCTCCGGGGTCTGGCTCATCCCATCGGGATCGTTCTGGCCCAGATGGGTGTGGGCGTCGAACAGCTCCAGCCCGGGGACCTGATCGAGGATGATCTCGGTCCAGGGGCGTAGCTGAGAACCGAGATCCATGGCCCCTATTCGTACCATGAATCAATGACCGGCACGATCAGCGAACCAGTCACCGACGCGCCGCCGCGAACCGGCCGGGCGCTGACCGATCGCTGGAGCTTGGGCGGCGTCGAGATCGCCAATCGCGCCGTGCTCGCGCCGCTGGCGGGGATCGGCAACTGGTTCGTGCGCCTCCAGGCAAAGCGCCACGGCGCCGGCCTGGTCGTGTCGGAGATGGTCTCGAGCTTCGCCGTGCATCACCGCAACGAGCGGACCTGCCGCGAGCTGCTGCGGATCCACCCCGACGAGCATCCGGTCTCGGTCCAGCTGTTCGGTCACGACCCCGACGTGATGGCCTCGGCGGCCGAACGGGTCGCGGCCGCCGGCGCCGACCTGATCGATCTGAACATGGGTTGCCCGGTGCCGAAGGTGTGCAAGACCGGGGCCGGCGCGGCGCTACTCGACGACCCCGATCGCGCGGTCGCGCTCGCCATCGCGGCAGCGCGCGGCAGCGGTCTGCCGGTCACGGTCAAGCTCCGCTCCGGTATCCGTGCCGGCGAGCGCAGCGGCCTGGAGGTCGCGTACCGGCTCGTCGACGCCGGCGCCGTCGCCGGCATCTGCATCCATCCGCGCCACGCCTCTCAGCGCCACGCCGGCGCGCCCGACTACGAGCTCGCGCGGGGCCTGATCGAGGAGCTGCAGATCCCGGTGCTGATCTCGGGCGGCCTGCGGACGGCGGAGACGGCGCGCACGGCGTTCGAGGGCACCGGCGCCACGGCCGTGCTCCTGGCCCGCGGCTCGCTCGGCAACCCGTGGCTGTTCGAGCAGCTGCTGGGCACCCGGCAGGCCGAGCCGACGCGCGAGGAGATCCTCGCCGAGCTCGACTGGGTGATCGACCGGGCCTGCGAGCACCTCGGACGCGAGCGTGCGGGGCGCTACCTGCGCAAGTTCTACCCCTGGTACGTCGAGCGCCTGGGCGGCACCCGGAAGCTGCAGGCGGCGCTGCAGGTCGCGCCCGGGATCGAGGAGGCGCGGCGGCTGCTGGCGGATTAGCGGGGAGGGGTGGGAGATTTCTGTCCGCGGGCGGGAGTTATCTCCCACCCCCGGCCGGCGGACCGTGCGCCGGGGGGCCGCGCCGGCGGACCGCGCCCCCCACGCCCCGGCCCGGACCTCTCTATACTCATCCGCCCACGCGACCCGGTCGTGTGCAATTCCCGCCTCGAATGCGGGTTTTTCTTCGTTTTAGAACGCCCCAGAACACCCACATAGAGCCTATGCCGAAGGACGTCATTCTCACCCCCGAAGGCCTCACCAATCTGAAGGCCGAGCTGGAGCAGCTCTCGACCACGCGACGCCGCGAGGTCGCGGCCCGGATCAAGGAGGCGCGCGAGTTCGGCGACATCTCCGAGAACGCCGAATACGACGACGCCAAGAACGAGCAGGCGATGCTCGAAGCGCGGATCGCCCAGCTCGAGGAGAAGCTGCGCTCGGCCACGGTCATCGATGCCAGCGATCTCAGCACCGACATGGTGCGTGTGGGCTCGGTCGTCCACGTCAAGGACGAGGCGGGCAAGTCGACCCGGTACACGATCGTCGGCTCCGCGGAAGCGGCGCCGGCCGAGTTGAAGCTTTCCAACGAGTCGCCGGTCGGCAAGGCCCTGATCGGGCGCAAGCGCGGCGACGAGGTCGTGATCTCGACCCCCAAGGGCGAGCGCAAGCTGAAGATCACCAAGATCGACGTCGGCGCGAAGTAGCGGCGGCGGTCAGATGGAAGACGTCTTCGCCGTCCGCCGGGCGAAGCTCAATGCCCTGCGCGCGGCGGGGCTCGAGCCGTTCCCGCATGAGTTCGAGGGAGTCGAGCCGATCGCCTCGATCCGGGCCCGCTACGAGGGTCTGGAGCCCGGCGAGGAGACCGGCGCCTCGCACCGGGTGGCCGGCCGGCTGGCGGCACGCAGGGGCCAGGGGAAGATGGCGTTCCTGGACCTCGTCGACCGCTCGGGCCGGATCCAGCTGCAGGCCCGCGTCGACGAGCTCGGCCAGGAGGGGCTGGCGTGGTTGCTCGAGCTCGACCTCGGCGACATCATCGGCGTCGACGGCTTGGTGTTCGAATCGCGCCGGGGCGAGCTGACGTTGCGCGTGCAGGCGTTCAGGTTGCTCGCGAAGTCGCTCCGCCCGCCGCCCGAGAAGCACCACGGCCTGCAGGACGTCGAGACACGTTTTCGCCACCGCGAGGTCGACCTGCTCTCCAACGAGGAGACGCGCAAGCTGTTCATCACCCGCGCCCGCACGATCGCCGCGATCCGGCGGTTCCTTGACTCCGAGGGCTTCATCGAGGTCGAGACGCCGGTGCTACAGCCGCTGTACGGCGGCGCGATGGCGCGGCCGTTCACGACCCACCACAACGCCCTGAACCGCGATCTGTACCTGCGGATCGCGACCGAGCTGTACCTCAAGCGGCTGATCGTCGGCGGCCTCGAGCGGGTGTACGAGCTCGGTAAGGACTTCCGCAACGAGGGTCTGTCGCCCAAGCACAACCCCGAGTTCACGATGCTCGAGTGGTATGAGGCGTATTCCGACTACCTCGCGGTGGCGGAGCGGTTCGAGCGGCTGATGGCGTTCGTGGCCGACGAGGTCGGGTACCCGGGGCGGCTGGAATCGTGGCGGCGCGAGACGGTGGCTGCCGCGATCGCATCCCGGACGGGGATCGAGATCCTGACGCTGAGGGATAGGGACGACCTCGCTCGCACGATGACCGCCCGGGGACTGTCCGTCCCGGACAACGACACGTGGCCGCAACTGGTCGACGAGCTGCTCTCCAAGCACGTTGAGCCGACCCTGATCGAGCCGACGCTGCTGTTCGACTACCCGATCGAGATGTCACCGTTCGCCAAGCGCCACCGGTCGGCTCCGGGGCTGGTCGAGCGCTTCGAAGCGTTTGTCGGCGGGATCGAGCTCGCGAACGCGTTCACGGAGCTGAACGACCCGGACGAGCAGCGCCGGCGGTTCGAGGAGCAGCAACGGCTCGAGGTCGCCGGCGACGCGGAGGCCCAGCCCTACGACGAGGCGTTCCTACAGGCGCTCGAGTACGGGATGGCTCCGACCGGCGGGATCGGGATCGGGATCGACCGGCTCGTGATGACGCTGACCGGTATGCCGTCGATCCGTGAGGTCGTGCTGTTCCCCGCGTTGCGCGATGAGCACCGCCCAGGACCCGGTGAACCGGGTGTGAATTAGCGCACACACCGCCGACCACAACCGTCCGGATGCCCAAGGGCGGTTGGTAGACTGCGGTATGGCTCGAAACTTAGACCGTTTCGCTCATCTAATTTCGCTCGGTAGCCGAATTAAGGGGCAGGAACGGAAACTCGGTGTCCCCGTGGCCAGGCCAAGGCGCACTTGACGGCTTTGGCAGGTTAGGGGAGAGGACCGAGCCAGACCAGGAAAACACCGCGACCGACCAAGAACGTACCCCGCCAGACCGAGAGAAGAAGCATGTTCGAGCGATTTACAGAGCGAGCCCGCCAGGTGGTCGTCCTGGCGCAGGAAGAGGCGCGAACGCTCAAGCACAACTACATCGGCACTGAGCACATCCTGCTCGGCCTCCTGCGCGAAGAGGAGGGACTGGCGGCCCGCGTCCTGGAGTCGCTTGACATCACCGTCGAGCGAGTACGGGCGCAGGTCGTACGGATCGTCGGCTCTGGCGAGGAGGTGACCTCCGGCCAGATCCCGTTCACCCCCCGTGCGAAGAAGGTGCTGGAGCTCGCGCTCCGCGAGGCGCTCAGCCTCGGCCACAACTACATCGGCACTGAGCACATCCTGCTCGGCCTCGTGCGCGAGAACGAGGGCGTCGCAGCACGGATCCTGCTCGACTTCGACGCCGATTCCGAAAAGATTCGCAACGAGGTCATCCGGATGCTGTCCGGGCCCGGTAGCCGCCAGCGCGGCTCCTCCGGAGCGGGCGCGGCCGGCCCCGCGGGCCAGACCGGCGAGGGCAAGAAATCATCGAAGCTGCTCGACCAGTTCGGCCGCAACCTCACCAAGCTCGCCTCCGAGGGCAAGCTGGATCCGGTCGTCGGCCGCGAAACCGAGATCGAGCGGATCATGCAGATCCTCTCGCGTCGGACCAAGAACAATCCGGTGCTGGTCGGCGAACCGGGCGTCGGCAAGACCGCGGTCGTCGAGGGTCTCGCGCAGCGGATCACTAACGCCGATGTCCCCGAGCTGCTGAAGGGCAAGCAGATCTACACGCTCGACCTGGCAGCGTTGGTCGCGGGCTCCAAGTATCGCGGCGAGTTCGAGGAGCGCCTCAAGAAGGTGATGAAGGAGATCACCCAGCGCGGCGACATCATCCTGTTCATCGACGAGCTGCACAATCTGGTCGGCGCCGGCGCCGCCGAGGGCGCGATCGACGCGGCCTCGATCCTGAAGCCGGCGCTGGCGCGCGGCGAGCTGCAGACGATCGGCGCGACGACGCTCGAGGAGTACCGCAAGTACCTCGAGCGGGATTCGGCGCTCGAGCGGCGCTTCCAGAAGATCACAGTCGATCAGCCCACCACGGAAGAGACCGTGCAGATCTTGAAGGGCCTGCGCGACCGCTACGAGCAGCACCACAAGGTCAACATCACCGATGAGGCGCTCGAGGCGGCCGCCGACCTGGCCGACCGGTACATCTCCGACCGCTTCCTGCCTGACAAGGCGATTGACCTGATCGACGAGGCCGCGTCCCGAATGCGGATCAAGTCGATGACCTCCCCACCCGTGTACCGCGAGCTCGAGGACGAGATCGAGGAGACTCGGCGCGCGAAGGAGGAGGCGATCGAGTCCCAGGAGTTCGAGAAGGCGGCCAACCTGCGCGACAAGGAGCGTCGCCTCACGCAGCGCAAGCGCGAGCTGGCCGACCAGTGGGAGGCCGGCGAGTCGACCGAGCGTCCCTCGATCGGCGAGGAGGAGATCGCCGACATCGTCTCGATGTGGACCGGTATCCCCGTGTTCAAGCTGACCGAGGCCGAGACCCAGAAGCTGATGCGGATGGAGGAGGAGCTCCACAAGCGCGTGATCGGGCAGCACCCCGCGATCGAGGTCGTCTCCAAGGCGATCCGCCGCTCGCGGGCGGGTCTGAAGGATCCGAAGCGGCCGACCGGCTCATTCATCTTCCTCGGGCCATCGGGCGTCGGGAAGACCGAGCTCGCCCGGACGCTGGCCGAGTTCCTGTTCGGCGACGAGGACACGATGATCCGGATCGACATGTCCGAGTACATGGAGAAGCACGCGGTCAGCCGGCTCGTCGGTTCGCCTCCGGGTTACATCGGCTACGACGAGGGCGGCCAGCTGACCGAGGCCGTGCGGCGCAAGCCGTACAGCGTGCTGCTCCTGGACGAGATCGAGAAGGCCCACCCGGACGTGTTCAACATCCTCCTCCAGATCCTGGAGGACGGGCGCCTGACCGACGCCCAGGGCCGGACGGTCGACTTCCGCCACTGCATCGTGATCATGACCTCCAACATCGGCGCCTCGGAGATCGCGCGCAACACGCCGCTCGGCTTCGCCGTCACCGACGACGAGACCGGGATCACCTACGACGACATGAAGAACCGGATCATGGGCGAGCTGAAGAAGGTCTTCCGGCCCGAGTTCCTGAACCGGATCGACGAGGTGATCGTCTTCCACAAGCTGGCCAAGGACGAGATCAAGGAGATCGTCGACCTGCTGCTGCGCAGGATCCGCGAGTCGATGGCCGAGCGCGAGCTGCAGCTCGAGCTCACCGACGAGACCAAGGAGCTGCTGGTCGAGAAGGGCTGGGATCCAGCGATGGGCGCCCGCCCGCTGCGCCGTGCGATCCAGCGCTATATCGAGGATCCGCTCGCCGACTTCGTCCTGCGCTCGACCGTGCCCGGCGGATCGACCGTGCTGGTCGAGCCGGCGGATGCCGATGATGACGACCAGGAGGTCAAGCTGTCGGTGATCGAGCCGGCCCCGAAGCCAACCCCGGTCGGCGTCGGCGCCGACGGCGGCACGGGCGGCGAGGAAGCGGAAGAGCTTCCCGGCGACCAGCAGCCGGCCGCGTCGGACACGCCGTCGGACGCTGAATAACAGATTTGCGCAGGCGGCCGTCCTCGTGGCGGCCGCCTGTGTGATCGCCGGCTGAGGTGCTGCGGGAGGCGGTGCGGCGCGGTCGGCGAACGCCCGCTAGGGGACGCTGTCCGCGGGCGCAGCTCAAGCTCGGCTACGCGGGTCGCGTTGGCGCTAACTGCGGCTGGGGTGGAAGTGGCGCGGGTGCAGGTGGCTTGGTTGGGCGGGTTGATCGTGTTCAGTTTCGGGGTCTCCTGACGCTCCGTGCGCCCCGTTCCGTCCGCCTACGCCTGCGTTTGCGTCCGAGATGAGACGCTCCCGATCGGTGCGCCGGCGGTGATGGAGCTCGCGAACGGACGCGCGCCCGCCGCGTCGTAGCACCGAGACGTCAGGGCGACGGCGTAGCCTGGGTGGCCCATGGCCCGGCCGTCCTCGATTCACGTCTGCTCGGTGTGCGGTCACCAGTCGGCTCGCTGGGCCGGCCGCTGCGCCGGATGCGGCGAGTGGAACACGCTCGTCGAGGAGAACCGTGCCCGCGGACCCGTGCCGGCCGGGGCGCGCCGCGCAGGCGCCGGCGCCGCGTCCTGCGCCGAACCCGTCAAACCTGTCGCGCTCGGCGACGTCGCCGCGACCGAGCACGAGCGCCTGCGCACCGGGATCGGCGAGCTCGATCGCGTACTGGGCGGCGGCATCGTGCCCGGCTCGCTGGTCCTGATCGGTGGCGCGCCCGGGATCGGCAAGTCGACGCTCACGACGATGGCACTCGCCAACCTGACCCACGCCGGCCGCCGCACCCTGTACGTCTCGGCCGAGGAGTCCGCCGCCCAGATCCGCCTGCGAGCTCAGCGGCTGGGTCAGCAAGCGGCGCTGCGGATCCCGGTGATCGCCGAGACCGATCTGCACACGGTGCTCGCGACGATCGAGGTCGAGCAGCCGGATGTGTGCGTGATCGACTCGGTGCAAACCCTGCACTGCGCCGAGCTGTCCGGCGCCAGCGGGTCAGTCGGGCAGGTACGCGAGGTGGCCGGAGAGATCATGCGAGTAGCGAAGGTGCGGCAGACGGCGGTCCTGCTTGTCGGCCACGTGACCAAGGAGGGCGCGCTCGCCGGCCCGCGGGTGCTCGAGCACCTGGTCGACTGTGTGCTTCAGTTCGAGGGCGAGCGTGAGCGGACCTACCGCACGGTGCGCGCGGTCAAGAACCGCTTCGGTTCGACCGACGAGGCGGGCGTGTTCGAGATGCGAGACCACGGGCTGGTCGAGGTGCTCGACGCCTCGGCGCGGTTCGTCGGCGAGGCGACCCGAGCGCCCGGCAGCGTCGTCACGTGCGCGATCGAGGGCACGCGCCCGCTGCTGGTCGAGGTCCAGGCGCTGGTCACGCCCTCGGAGCTCGTACCGCCGCGCCGAGTGGTCGCCGGACTCGATCGCAACCGCGTCGCGCTCGTGCTCGCGGTCCTCGGCCGGCACGGCGGCATCGGACTCGGCGGCGCCGACGTGTTCGTCAACGTCGTCGGCGGCGTCCGGGTCGATGAGCCCGGCGCCGATCTCGCGGTCGCGCTCGCGGTCGCGAGCGCCGCCAAGCGGACGCCGCTGACCGGGACCGGCGCCGACACGCCGCTGTCGTGCTTTGGTGAGCTCGGTCTGACGGGCGAGCTGCGCACGGTCGCGCACGGGGATCGGCGGCTGGCCGAGGCAGCGAGGTTCGGGCTGACGCCGGTGATCGAGCCGGGGACGCACAAGTCGCTCAGAGTGGCGCTAACCGCTGCACTGACTGGCGACCGGCCCGCTGCCGTGGCCGCCTGATCGCGAATAAGCAGGTAAAATCGGGGCGATGCCGCCGCGTTCCGGGGAAGAGCTCAAAGAAGAGCTCGAGTCTCGTCAGGAGTCACGGATGGTGAGGGCGCTCGAGATGGTCGCGCCCGGCACGGCACTCCGGGAGGGGATCGACCACATTGTGCACGCCCGTAACGGCGGCCTGATCGTGATCGGGGACGCGGACGAGCTGGCATTCCTGTTCTCGGGCGGGATCAAGCTCGAGCTCGACTACTCGCCGACGTTCCTGTACGAGCTCGCGAAGATGGACGGCGCGATCGTGCTGAGCTCGAACGCGACCAAGATCGCGCAGGTGAACGTCCAGCTGACGCCGGACCCGACGATCTTCACGAACGAGACCGGGACCCGGCATCGCACCGCCGAGCGGGTTTCGAAGCAGACCGACGCGCTCGTGGTCGCGATCTCAGAGCGGCGCGAGGTCGTCTCGCTGTACGTCGATGGCATCAAGTACATCCTCGCGGACATCCCGGTCGTCTTGGCCAAGGCCAACCAGGCACTGGCCACCCTCGACAAGTACCGCAGCCGGCTCGACCAGGTCTCGACGCGCCTCACCGCGCTCGAGTTCGAAGGTGGCGCGACCCTGCACGACGTACTGACGGTGACCCAGCGCGCCGAGCTGGTGACCCGGATGGCGGTCGAGATCGAGCGCTACATCGTCGAGCTCGGGACCGAGGGCCGTCTGATCGAGATGCAGCTCGACGAGACGATGGTGGGCGTCTCCGCCGACAAGGCCGCGCTGGTCCACGACTACCTCGTCGACGACACCGATGAGAGCTTCGCGGCGGCGTTCGATCAGCTCGTTCGCCTTCCCCATCAAGACCTTCTGGACTTCGGTCGGCTGGCCGAGCTGCTCGGCCACGACCGCAAGCTGAACACCCTCGACTACCCCGTCTCTCCGCGCGGTTTCCGCATTCTGGGGCGCATACCACGGCTGCCCAAGCTCGTTGTCCAGCGGATCGTCGCCGAGTTCGGGGGTCTCGAGGAGTTGCTCGCCGCAACGGATGGCGAGCTGGAGACCGTCGACGGAGTCGGCGAGATCCGGGCGAAGGACATCCGCGAGGGCCTTCGCCGCCAGCAGGAGATCAACCTGGTCGACAGGTACCTGCAAACGTAGTGCAAAGCCCCCGCGGGCCCCTCGCCCCGCCCGGCCCTGACACAGAGAAGGAGGACATCATCACAGAGCTAATGGAAGAGCAGTTGGAGGATCTTGGACCGGAGGCAGAGATCCCCCACATCGAATTCGAGATCGGCGACAACGTCGTCTATCCCCATCACGGGGCCGGGAAGGTGATCCGCAAGGAGGTCAAGGAGATCCTCGGCGAGAAGCGCGAGTACCTGACGATCAAGATCCTGCACAACGACATGACCGTGATGGTTCCGACCGAGAACGCGGCCCTTGCCGGGCTGCGCCGCGTGATCGACGAGGAGACGGTCAAGAAAGTGCTCGCGGTGCTCCAGGACGAGTGCTCGGAGATGCCCAAGAACTGGAACCGCCGCTTCAAGCACAATCGAGACAAGATCAAGACCGGCGACATCTATGAGCTCGCCGAGGTGGTGCGCAATCTCGCGATTCGGGAGTCCGAGAAGGGCCTATCGACTGGCGAGAAACAGATGTTCACGCGGGCGAAGAAGATCCTCGCTTCGGAACTGATGTATGCGCTCGAGATGGATGAGGAGGAGGTTGAGGAGCACCTGTACGGGCTGCTCAGCGAATCAGGTCACGCCGGCAACGCCAAGTTGGCGGTGGCCGCGAAGTAGGTCCCACGGGACCCGGATGGCGGTCGCGTTGATCGTGGCCGCGGGACGTGGCGAGCGCCTTGGGCTAGGCCGCCCCAAGGCGCTCGTCACACTTGCGGGGCGGCCGATGCTCGAGTGGAGCGTGGCGGCGCTGCAGACGCTGCCGGCGGTTGTCCAGATCGTGGTCGCGCTGCCGCCGTCGGCTCTCGATTGCGCTCCGGCCGGCACGACCGCGGTAGCCGGAGGTGCGGCCCGGTCGGAGTCGGTTCGGGCGGCGCTACGTGCCGCTCCCGAGGGCGACCCGGTGATCGTCCACGACGCGGCGCGGCCGCTCGCCGCGCCGGAGCTGTTCGCGCGCGCACTCGCCGAGCTCGAGCTCTCGGGTGCGGACGCCGTGATCGCGGCGGCTCCCGTCTCGGACACGATCAAGGAGCTCGGGACCGACGGCCGGACGGTCGCCCGCACCCTTGAACGGAGCCGGCTGTGGGCGGTGCAAACGCCGCAGGTGTTCCGGCGCGCGGCGCTCCAGGACGCGCTGGTCGCTGCCTCCGACGACGAGCTCGCGGCGGCCACCGACGACGCCTGGCTGGTCGAGCGGGCCGGCGGCGTCGTCCGCGTTGTGCCGGCGAGCGCCGACAACCTGAAGGTCACCACCCCGACTGACCTCAAGGTGGCAGAGTTGCTGCTCGCCGAGGGTCGACCGTGACCGTCACCACCGGGCTCGGTTACGACTGTCACCGGTTCGTGGCGGGCCGTCGGCTGGTGCTCGGCGGTGTCGAGATCGCGCACGACCGTGGTCTCGCGGGGCACTCCGACGCCGACGCGCTCACGCACGCGATCATCGACGCGCTGCTGGGCGCGGCCGCCCTGGGCGACATCGGGCAGCACTTCCCCGACACCGACGAGCGCTACCGGGATGCCGACTCGCTCTGGCTGCTGCGGGAGACCGTGGCGCTGCTGTCAGCACGCGGATTCGCGATTCGTCACGTCGACGCGACGGTTGTGATCGAGCGGCCCCGCCTCGCCCCGGTCCGCGACCAGATCCGGGCGACCCTGGCGCGCGCTCTCGGCCTGACGACCGAGCACGTGAGCGTCAAGGCGACACGCGGCGAGGGGATGGGGTTCGTCGGACGCGAGGAGGGTGTCGCGGCACTCGCGGTCGCGACGGTCGAGTGTTACGCAGATGTCTCGGACTGATACAGTGACGTACCATGAACGGCGTTCACAACCTCTTGTGCTCCTCGGGTTGGTGGTCGAACCGCGTGGAGCGGGAGCTGCTCCCGTGGGGGCTGAACGGCGTCGAGCTGGGTGACAACGTGCTAGAGATCGGCCCCGGCTTCGGCGCCACGACCCGCGTGCTGGCCCGCCGGCAGACGCAGCTGACGGTGCTCGAGCTGGAGCGTCGCTACTGCGATCGCCTACGCTCGGAGCTGGGCGGTGCCGCGACCGTGGTGCAGGGGGATGCGACCAACCTGCCGTTCCCCGAGTCCAGCTTCTCGGCGGCGGTGTGCTTCACGATGTTGCACCACATTCCGTCACCGGCGCTGCAGGATGCCGCGTTCGCGGAGGTCGCGCGCGTGCTGCGGCCGGGTGGCACGTTCGCCGGCACGGACAGCCTCGGTAACGGATGGCTGTTCAAGCTGATCCACGTCGGCGACACGCTCAATCTGATCGCGCCCGAGACGCTGCCCGATCGGCTGCGGCGGGCCGGCCTGAGCGAGCCGCGAGTGGATCTTGGCGGACGATCGCTGCGCTTCGAGGCGCGCAAGCCCGCGTGAGCGAGACGCAGGCGGTCCCGCCGCACATCGTCGACGCGGCGCGCCACGTCCTGACCCAGGACGGTCTCGCGGCGGCGACGCTCGAGCGGATCTCCGCGGCGGCCGGCGTCTCGCGGATGACGCTTCACCGCCACGGGGTGTCGAAGGCCGACATCCTGCGGGCACTCGCGGAGCGGCTCGAGGCCGACTACCGCGACGCGATCTGGCCGGCGCTCGTCTCCCGCGGCACCGCCCGCGTGCGGATGCGGCGCGCGCTCGAGCTGCTGTGCGACGTGACCGAGCGCAACCTCGCCCTGCTCGAGGCACTCAGCACCCCGAGCCGCGATGCGATTTACCACGACTCCGAGACGGAAGGCCTCACGCGCAAGGCGTTCGTCGAGCCGCTCGAGCGGTTGCTGCTGGACGGCGCCACCGATGGGTCGCTCGCGGTCCTCGACGCCGAGGAGTTCGCGACGCTGCTGTTCAATGCGGTCGGCCACACCTACAGGCATCTGCGCAGCGGGCACGGCTGGACGCCCGACCGGGCGTGTGGCGGCGTCGTGGCGTTGATGATCAACGGCCTGCTCCCGGGCTGAGCGGATCGGTCACGCGCTTACGGCAATCCAACGCCCGGCGCGCGACGATGCTCCCGATCAGCCGCACGTGAATCGATCACGGATCAGCGCCACACGACGATCGCTCGCGCTTGCCGCCGTGTGCGCGGCGATCGTAGTCGCGCCGCCGGCGACCGCCCTCGCCAGTGCACCGCGGCAGCAGCGGAGCTCCAACTGGGCCGGTTACGCGGACACGGCGGCCTCGGCACTCACCGCCGTCTCGGCCGACTGGGTTCAGCCGGCGGTGACCTGTGACGCGCCGTCCCCGACCTATTCCGCGTTCTGGGTTGGGCTCGGCGGCTTCAAGCGAAACTCTCACGTGCTCGAGCAGATCGGGACCGACGCCGACTGCACCGCAACGCGGAACATCTCCGCGTACGCTTGGTACGAGCTGGTTCCGGCCCCGCCGGTGACGATCAAGATAAAGATCCATCGGGGCGACCAGCTCAGCGCGCACGTGACCGTCCGGGGCCGTGCGGTCGCCCTCGAGCTACGAAATCTGACCACCCGCGCCAGCTTCGCGAAGACCGTCAGCGCGCCGTCACCTGATACGTCCTCGGCCGAGTGGATCGCCGAGGCGCCGTCCGAGTGCGTCACTGCCGATCGCTGCCAGACATTGCCGTTGACCGATTTCGGCAGCGTCCACTTCAGCGCCGCTACCGCCACCAGCCGGGGCCGGGTCGGTGCGATCGTCGACTCCAGGTTCACGACCACGGAGCTGACGCTGGCGCTCGGTGCGCCGGCATTCGGGCCGGGGGAGATGAGTCCGGGCACGGGCACCGGGCTCGCCGATCCGAGCGCACTGTCCGGGAACGGCCGCTCGTTCTCGGTCAGCTTCGAGCAGGCGTCCGAGCTGATCGGTCCGCCGTTCCTCACCGCCCCCGACCGGCTGCGGCACGGCGCCGGCGGTGGCTTCCCCGGCGCGAGCTAGCGAACCGGCCGCGCTAGTTGCACTAGGGTTGCCGGACGGTGCCCCCCGATTCCCAAGCGAGCGCATGATCTTCCTGCACGACACGCGGACCGGAGAGGTGCGGCCGCTCGAGCCGCGCACGCCCGGGCGGGTCGGGATCTACGCCTGCGGTCCGACTGTGTACGGCCGCATCCACGTCGGCAACGCTCGCCCGTTCGTGGTCTTCTCGCTGCTGAAGCGGTTCCTCGCGCACGAGGGGTACGCCGTCACGCTGGTGATCAACATCACCGACGTCAACGACAAGATCTACGCGGCGGCCAACGCCGAAGGGATCCCCAGCGAGCAGCTCGCGCGGGCGATGACAGACGCCTACATCGAGGACACTGACGCGCTCGAGCTCGGACGCCCCGACCACGAGCCGCTCGCGAGCGAGACGATCGTCGAGATCGTCGGGCTGATCGGGCGGTTGGTCGAGGACGGCAACGCCTATGCGGCCAACGGCGACGTCTACTTCTCGGTCCGGTCCTACCCGCCGTACGGGGAGATCTCCCATCAGTCGGTGGATCAGATGGACCAGGGAGAAGGGATCGAAGGCGCGGAGCGCAAGCGCGATCCGCTCGATTTCGCGCTCTGGAAGGCGCAGAAGACCGGCGAGGACACGGCCTGGGAGTCGCCCTGGGGTCAGGGCAGACCGGGATGGCACATCGAGTGCTCGGCGATGGCCGAGAAGCTGCTCGGCGTCGACTTCGAGATCCACGGCGGCGGATCGGACCTGATCTTCCCCCACCACGAGAACGAGGCCGCGCAGACCGCGGCGGCTCGCGGCGAGCCGTTGGCCCGGCTGTGGGTGCACAACGGCATGGTGCGCCTGGAGAAGGAGAAGATGGCCAAGTCGGTCGGCAACATCTTCGTCCTGCACGAGGCGCTCGAGACCTACGGTCGCGACGCGCTGATCATGTACTTCTGCGGTGGTCACTACCGGCAGCCGATCGAGTTCGACGAAGACCGCCTCCAGGACGCGGCGGCCAGCGTGCGGCGCGTGCGGGAGGCGGCCCGCCGACTGCTCGACGGCCCATCTCCAGATTGGTCGGCGCCGCTGCGAGAGCAGTTCTTCGACGCGCTCGCGAACGATTTCAACACCCCCCGCGCGCGAGCGGCGGTGTTCGAATGGGTCGCCGAGGCAAACCGCTCGCAGGCGCCGGTCGGGGCCGACGACCTGCACGAGATGCTCGGCGTGCTGGCGCTCGAGACCCTGCTCGAGGTGGACGTGGCGCAGGCGCCGGCTGACGTGGTCGAGCTCGCCGGCGCTCGCGATCGCGCCCGCGCGGCGCGTGACTTCGGCGAGGCCGACCGGCTGCGTGAGCTGATCATCGAGCGCGGCTGGGAGGTCCGCGACGGTCCGAGCGGACCCGAGCTGCTGCCGCAACCATGATCGTCTACGGCCGCAACGCGGTGCGCGAGGCGATCCGCGGGCCGCGGAGCGTGCGCACCGTGTGGGCGACGAAGAACGCGGCCCGTGAGCCGTGGCTGTCCGCCCGCGACCCGGTGATCGTCGGCGCCGACGAGCTCGAGCGCCGTTGCGAATCCGACGGCCATCAGGGGATCTGCGCCGACGTGTCGGCGTTCCGCTACGCCGATCCCGGGCGGCTGCTTTCCGCTCCCAGCCCGATGATCGTCGCGCTCGACCAGGTGCAGGATCCGCAGAACCTCGGCGCGATCTGCCGCACCGCCGAGTGCTCCGGCGCCGCCGGCGTGGTCGTGCCCGAGCGCCGCGCCGCCGAGGTCACGGCGGCGGTCTGCAAGGCCTCGGCCGGCGCCGTCGAGCACCTGCCCGTCGCCCAGGTGCGCAATCTCGCGGACTTCCTCGCCGCCGCCAAGGCGGCCGGGATGTGGTGCTACGGGGCCGACGCGCGGGCAGCGACACCCTATGACGCACTCGACTACACCGGGTCGACCGTGCTCGTGCTGGGCTCGGAGGGGAAGGGCCTGCGGCCGCGGGTGGCGGCCGCCTGCGATGCGCTGGTGGCGATCCCGCTCGCCGGGAGGATCGAGTCGCTCAGCGTCAGCGCCGCGGCGGCGGTGTTGATGTACGCGGCGGCGCGGGGACGACGCGACCGGGTCGGGCGTGGCACGGCTTGACAGGAAAGCAGTCCTATGTCACCCTCCGTGCGGGAGATAAGGGTCAACTCGAGCTTTAGGGCTTTTCAAGACGGGAGATGCGGGCGATCCGCCCGCATCCGACAATCGCTATAGGTGCGGCGCCAGGGGAGGTAACGCGCCACGACATTCCGAAGCGGTCCCGTTCGGCGGGACCCGAGGAGGGAACGATTTCGTGGCACGACTTTCTGCTAATCCTCAGGCTCAACCGCAGGTTGACGATGGCTACCTGATAGCGCTCGCAAAGCAGGGACAGGGGGACGCGTACGACCGGCTCGTGCGTCGCTACTACGGATTCGTGCGGCTCAAGGCATCGTCGTACTTCCTCGCCGGCGGTGACAGCGACGATCTGATCCAGGAGGGCCTGGTCGGGCTCTACAAGGCGATTCGGGACTATCGGACCGACCGGGAGTCGAGCTTCCGGAACTTCGCCGAGCTGTGCATCACCCGCCAGATCATCACCGCCGTCAAGACGGCGACGCGCAACAAGCACACGCCGCTGAACCAGTACGTCTCGTTCTCGAGCAGCCCATCGGGGCTGGCCGGGGACACGGAGCCGACGCTCGACGAGGTCTTGCCTGGCTCAGCGGTCCACGATCCGATCAATCAGGTGATCTCGTCCGAGGAGCTCCGGGCGCTGATCAACTGCATCTCGACGGCGCTGTCAGAGCTGGAATCGCGCGTGCTGGCGCTGTACCTCGACGGTCACTCCTACGAGGAGGTGGGGCGGCGGCTGCGCTGCGACGCCAAGACCGTCGACAACGCGCTGCAGCGGGTCAAGCGGAAGGTCGGCCAGCACTTGACCGAGCGGGCGATCTCGGCTTGACGCCGGTCTCGCCGCCCGGCTCGGCGCCCGATCCGAACGCCGGGTCGTGCTCGGCGCCGTCAACGATGCCGACCTGAGTCAGCATCTCCTCGTCGGTCAGGTAGGCGTGTGCTTCGACGATCTTTCGCTCGGCATTGACGCGGCCCAGCAACGCGGATGGCGAGACGGGTTGGCCGTCGATCAGCACCTCGGAGAGAAGCAGGAAGCGGTCCCGGCCGACGGCCTCGACCTCCAGCACCCTGGCCTGGGGCTCGATCGGCGAGCGGCAGAGGTCCAGCATCCATTCGCGCAGCTCGTCGTGTCCGCGATAGGCCCGTCGTGGCCCGGCGAGCAGCGACGGATGCCACTCCACGTCGGGGTCCGTCAACGCCACCAGATCCTCGGCGTCACGCCGGTTGAATGCGTCCACGAGTCGCCGAGCGATCGTCTCGAGAGCCTGCGCCGGCGTGGACATCGGCCGAGTCTAGAGCGGCGCGCGAGTTGCCTCAAGCGCGCTCGGTGGCGTTTCGGCCACGTCCGGCGACGGCAGGTGGACGATGAACTCGGCGCCGCCGCCGGTGGCGCTCGAGGCCTCGACGCTGCCGCCCATCGCCAGCGCCAGCTCCCTCACGATCGCCAGCCCGAGGCCGGAGCCGACCGGCCGCTCGCTGCGGTAACGGTCGTGGAGGTAGAAGCGCTCGAAGGCGTGCGGAATGTCCTCGCTTGCCAGTCCGGGCCCGGTGTCGCGGACCGAGATCCGACCTGGCCCGGCCTGGACACGGACGCTGCCGCCGGCGGGCGTCAGGCGCAGCGCGTTCTCGATCAGGTTCGAGGTCACCTGCAGGATCCGGTCCGGGTCGCCGACCGCGTAGGCGCCGGGGCTGCCGGTGTTGGACAGCTCCACCGACAGCTCACGTGCGGCCGGTGCGTGGCGCTGCACCGCCTGCGCTGCGATCGCGGCGAGATCGACCGGCTCGTGGGCGACCGAGAAGCCGGCGCGACCGAGCCGCGCCAGGTCCAGCAGGTCGCCGACCAGGCGCTCGAGCCGGCCCGCCTCGGAGAGGATCACGCGACCGCCCTCGGCAGGCGCGACCGCTCCCTCCTCGAGCGCCTCGCCATAGCCGCGGATCGAGGTCAGCGGCGTCTTCAGCTCGTGGCTGACCGATTCCAGGAACTGTCGCTGCGACTCGCGGGCACGGGAGAGCTCGGCCGACATGTCGTTGAACGAGCGACCCAGCTCTGCCAGCTCGTCCTCGCCGTGGACGGGTACCGATACGTCCTGCGCGCCCGACGCCACCCGGTGCGTAGCCGCCGCCAGATCTCCGATCGGGCGGGCGAGCCTGCGCGCCAGCAGGAACGCCAGCACCGCCGCCAGCAGCGCCCCGCCGAGGCCGGCGAGGATCAGACTGCCGAGGAACGGCCTCCATTCGGCGAACGCCAGTGTGGCCGAGCGGACCAGCACGATCCGGCCGGCGGCGCTGTCGCGGGCTGCGTACAGGAGTGAGTGACCATCGACCGTGATCGTCCCCTCGGCGTCGCCCGACTGCGGAATCGCGTCCAGCACCAGCGCGCTGCGCACCGGACCGAGCCGGCGGGTGCGCGAGTTGCTGATCGCGTACACGATCTCGCCTGACGCGGGTGAGTCGGCGGCGACCGTGTTCGCCTGGGATTCGACCGTCGCCGCTCTCTGAGCCGAGACGCGATGCCTCACCAGCAGCACGCCTACCCCCACCGTGAGCGCGCAGGACGCGATCGAGGCCAGCGCCAGGTATACGAGCACGCGCCCCCGCAGGGTCTTCATGCGCTCGCCTTGTAGCCCACGCCCCGGACGGTCTTGATCAGCTCCGGGCGGCCGAGCTTCTTGCGCAGTTGGGCGACGTGAACCTCGACGGTCCTGGTCTCTCCCGGAGCCAGGAAGCCCCAGACCGATTCGAGCAGCTGGTCGCGGGTGACGACCTGGCCGGCGTTGCGGAGCAGGTACTCGAGCAGGTCGAACTCGCGCTGGGTGAGCTCGATCTCCTCGCCGTCGATCCTGACCTCGCGGGAGGAGCGGGCGAGCGTCAACGGCCCGAGCGAGCTGAGGTCGCCGGCGCCGGTGGGCTGGGCCGCTCGCCGCAGCACGGCCTTGACCCTGGCCGTCAACTCGCGCGGCGAGAATGGCTTGGCGACGTAGTCATCGGCTCCGAGCTCGAGGCCCGCCACCCGGTCCGGTTCATCGTCGCGCGCGGTCAGGATGATCACCGGAACGTCCCCGCCGATCCGGCGACAGACCTCGAAACCGTCGATTCCGGGCAGTCCGATGTCGAGCACGACGAGCTTGATCGCGTGCCGGCGGAGCTCCGTCAGCGCCTGCTCCCCCGAGCGCACCCAGAGCGTCTGAAAGCCGGCGCGCTCCAGATAGGTACGCACCAGCGCACCGATGTTCGGTTCGTCCTCCACGACCATGACCATCGCCGCCATGACGACATCGTAGGACCGTCCGAGCGCGCGGTCTTACACGCAGCTGATGTTCGCCTGACTGAGTGCTTGCAGCGCCGGGGCAGCATTCACGCACAAGCAATCTCAGAAACGAGGAGCAACATGAAGTTGGTTCGCAACAAGTTCACGCTGATCGCCGTGGCCGTGTCGTGCGTGGCGATCGGCGCCGCGATCAGCGCGATCGCCACGGCCGGCGCGGCCACGTCGAGCAGCAGCTCGGGCCCGAAGAGCACCGCCCACCACCCACGCCTGACGGCCCTCCGGGTCCTGCGCCGCTCGGTTCACGGCGACCTCGTGCTCGCCACGAAGAACGGCCTTGTGACCGTCACGTTCGATCGCGGCAAGATCCAGTCGGTCGACGGGCGGCAGCTGACCATCGACGAGGGAACGAAGACGAAGACCCTCAAGGTCGTCACGCTCACGATCCCGTCGAACGCGCGTGTCCGTGACAACGGCCGCCGGGCCTCCCTGGCCAGTGTGACCGCCGGCCAGCGGGTGCTGGTGGTACAGGGTCCGAAGGTCTGGCATGTGGTGGCGCGCACGCGCACGCCGTGAATGACTCGGTGGGGGCTGGCCGCGCGGCGGTCGGCCCCCACGGCCGCGGCGGCGGTCAATCGGCGATCGGCCCCCACGGCCGGGGCGGCGGTCAATCGGCGATCGGCCCCCACGGCCGGGGCGGCGGTCGGCGATCGGCCCCCACGCCCGAGGCGGCGGTCAACCGGCGATCGGCCCGAGCAGCGGCTCGTGGCCGTAGGTGGCGAACGCCCGGAAGCGCGAGAACTGCCGATGGTTCGGGCCGTGGAAGTCGGATGACCCGGTCCTGAGCAGGCCGAGGTGCTCGCAACGCTCGGTAAGCAGTGCCACCTGCTCGGGACCGTGGGTCGGGTAGAAGCACTCGACCCCGTCCAGTCCGTCGGAGCGAAAGCGGTCGATCGAGTCGGTCACCGTCTGCGGAGACGACATGTCCCAGAACGGATGGGCCCAGATCGCCAGCCCGCCGGCTTGGTGGATCATCTCGATCGCGTCGGCGACCGACGGTGCCATCCTCGGGCGAAACGCAGGTCGCCCTTCGATCAGGTACGCCTCGAGGAACGCCGACGGATCGGTCGCGCGCTCCGTCTGCAACCGCGCGGCGTTGGCGGGGTGAGCGACGACAGCCTCCGCGAGATGCGGCCGGCCGATCGACTGCCCGCGCTCGGCACGGGCGCGCAGGGCGTCTTGGTCAAGCTGAAAGCCGAGCTCCACGAGCACCTGCGCCATTGCCTCGGCCCGCAGCTCCCGCGCGTTGCGGGACTCGTCGAGCGCCGCCAGCAGCCGTGGATCGTGATCGTCGATCAGATATCCGAGGATGTGGAGGTCCTGTCCGCCGGCGTCGATCGTCGAAATCTCGACCGCCGGCACGACTCGAAGTCGATCGTCGCTCGCGGCCTGGACCGCCTCGCGGACGCCCGCGACCGTGTCGTGATCGCTCAGCGCGAGCAGCTCGACGCCGGCCGCGGCAGCGGCCGCGACCACACCCTCCGGCGGCAGCGCACCATCCGAGTGCAGCGAGTGGCTCTGCAGGTCGAACGTTGGCGGGTTGCCGGCCACCGCTCAGAACAGGTACGGGGCGGTGACGGGGTTGGCGCGCAGCGCCTGCCACTCTTGCTCGTCGAGCGGCTGCGGCCGGTCGCGCTGGTGATCGACCGGACAGAGGAAACCGAACGGTTCCCGGCTCTCGTTGATCCAGCGGTGCGGGGTCAGCGGCCCAACGTGGAGCGCGTCGTAGGGGCGCAGATCGAACACGCGGTCACCGACGAGCGCCCGACCGGTGCCCCGCAACGCGATTACGAAGTGCGTGTGGCGGTGCTTCTCGAGGCTCGAATAGCCACCCGGCTCGAGCTCGAAGTAGCGCAGGTCGTAGCCCGCGCCGATCGCGTCGCCGGTCGCCAGCAGGTGCCTCCGGATGGCCTTGAACCCCATCCCGCGAGCGCCGGAGGGGTCCGTCTTGTAGACCCGCTCCTCGACCCCGGTCCAGCGGAAGTGCTCGCGGTCGAACGGGATCGGCTCGGTCAAGCCGGGCAGCCGAGCTCGTCCTCGACGAGGAGCTCTTCACCCGGCAGAAATCGCGCCTTGAACGTGAACGCGTAAGGCGTCGGGCCGTGCTCCTGAAGGTGCGCCAACCGCTCCTTGGCTTGCGCGATCGAGGGGATGTGCCCGGCGGGAACCCACCACAGCGCCATGTAGAGCTTGATCCGCTCGAACCACTCGCGCCGGCGCCGCATCACCGCGACATGCTCGCTGCGGTAGACGAACTCGGCGAGCTCATCGATCGACGTCCAGACAGCGGCGATCCCGGCGGCGCCAGGAAACGCCCGATGTTGACCTGCGCGATGTGGAGGCCGGTCGGGGTTGATCGGCTAATCCTATTGGGGCTCGGGCGGCGCTCGGCAGCGCCGGCAACGACGGGCGGGTTTACAGTGAGGGCGTGCTGCCGACGCACCGCCTGGTCGAGTTCCTGATCACGGTTTACGTGCTGATCCTGATCCCGGGGCCGAGTGTGCTGTTCGTCGTCAGTCGCGGTGTGTCGTTGGGGAGGCGAGCCGCGCTGGCGACGGTGCTCGGCAATGCGAGCGGGTTCACTCTGCAATTGCTCCTGGTGTCGGTCGGGGTCGGGTCGATCGTCGCGCGCTCCGACGCGGTGTTCACGGCGCTGAAGCTGGCCGGGGCGGCGTACCTGGTGTTTCTCGGGGTGCGCAACATCCGCGACCGTAAGGCGCTGGCGAAGCTGTTCGGTCCGACCGAGGTCGCCCCCAAGTCGCTGCGCCGGATCATCCGCGAGGGCTTCTACGTCGGCGCGACCAACCCCAAGGGGATCATCATCTTCACTGCCGTCCTGCCGCAGTTCATCGACCGCTCGCAGGGTCACGTGACCCTGCAGCTGCTGACGCTGGGCGCGATCTGCATCTTGATCGCGCTGCTGTCCGACGGCGCCTGGGCGATCGCGTCGGGCACCGCGCGTCAATGGCTCGGCAACTCGCAACGCCGGCTCGAGCTGCTGAGCGGCACCGGTGGCGTGATGTTGATCGGGCTCGGAATCGGCCTGGCGGTCACGGGACGCAAGAATTAGCTGGTAGGCCTCCAGGCTCCGGGCTGGCTGGGCCGCCGGCTGCCGCGACTGGCGCGGCGGCGGATGCGGTGGGTGCGGCGGCGGATGGGCTGGGTGCGGCGGCGGATGGGCTGGGTGCGGCGGTGGATGCGCTGGATTGCACCACCAGACCTGTCAGGACCTGCTCAACTTCCCAAATCCAGCCGTGGGCGCCGGCTCCGGGAAGTTGAGCACGATATTCATGCTCGATTTCCCAAACCGCCGGTGCGCAGTCGGCTTTGGGAAGTTGAGCATGTTTTTTGGCGTCTCCTGACCCGCGAAGGCGCCCCTCCCTCCGCCCCGAGGTCGGGGCGCAGCCCTGCGCCCCGACCTCCCCAGCCCAAAGCGCGGCCGGCGCCGGCTGCAAGCCGACGAGGGCCGCGCTATCCCGCCACAGCAATCCGCAGCGGCACCCAAACCGCGCCCCCCCGCGCCACCACCCGCCACACACGACCCCGGTTTGACCCCCACCGCACCCGGGTAGCTGCCCGCGCGGAAATACGTCCGGAGGTGAGGGAATGGCAGGTGTACTGGCTCGCTTGAGCGGGGGCGGGTCGGGGCGACGGGTCGGCGCGTGCGCCGGCGTAATTGTGTTGATCGCGGCCGGAGCGCTTCTGGTGAGCCGGCCTTCGTCGGCGCCGGCGAAGCGGCTGAGCGCCGCCGCCGCGCAGCAACAGCAACAGCAGACGATCAACGCGAAGGTGAATTCGCTACTGAGTCGGATGACGGTGGCGGAGAAGTTCGGTCAGCTGGAGTCGCCGCTGCACATCCCGTTGATCTTCGGGCTCGACGTGATCCACGGGTACAAGACGATCTTCCCGGTGCCGCTCGCGGAGGCTTCGAGCTGGGATATGCCGGCGATCGAGAATGACGAGTCGGTGTCCGCCGATGAGGCGACTGCCGACGGGATCAAGTGGACGTTCAACCCGATGGTCGACATCAGCCGTGATCCGCGCTGGGGCCGGGTTGTCGAGGGCGCCGGCGAGGATCCCTACCTGGGCTCCGCGGTTGCGGTGGCGAAGGTCGACGGGTACCAGGGCGGGGACATCGCCGCCCTGGACAAGATGGCCGCGACGGTCAAGCACTTCGGCGGTTATGGGGCCGTCGACGCGGGCCGCGAATCCAACACGGTCGACATGTCGGGCCAGCAGCTGTTCAACGACTATCGCCTGGCATCGGACAGGCGCCAGCAGGCGGTCGCGGCGGCGGCAGCCTCGGGGTCGGCGCCGCGATAGGTTCCCGTGCTCACTACCAGGAGCGTCGAGATGACTTCAAACCAGCAGCTGATCACCGGCGTGGACTTCGTCGGGATTCCGACCCACGACCTCGCGGCGGCGGTCGAGTTCTATGGCGAGACGCTTGGCCTGCCGCGGTCGGTGTACATGCCCGGGCGCCACTTCGCCGAGTTCGAGACGGGCAACCTGACGATCAACATCATGGACGCGAACGCGATGGGTCTGGAGCACCACGTGAACCGCAACGCGGTCGCGCTGCACGTCGACGACGTCGCCGCCGCCCGGGGGACGCTCGAGCAGAAGGGGGTTGCGTTCGCCGGTGGCATCTTCGACACCGGCGTGTGTCACATGGCGTTCTTCGAGGACCCGGAAGGGAACTCGCTGATGCTCCACCACCGGTATGCGCCGCGCGAGCCGACGGGGTGACTTGAAACCTCATCGAAGTGCTGCGCCCGGATCGTCAACGCGGCGCCGGCTGCGCGAGCTGCGCCCCGCGGCGCCGGTGCGCGAGCTGCACGACCTCGGGCATTACCCGCAGATCGAGCAGCCCGCCGCAATCGTCGGCGAGATCGAGGAGCTCGTGTCCGCCGCCGGCTACAGGACACCTACGGCTTCAGCGCCACCGCCGCCTCCGGCGTCGCCACATGGAAGCTGAAGCTCTCCTCGAGATACAGCCGCACCGCCTCGCCGTCGTGGGAGTCGTAGCCGATCGACAGGTCCTCACCGGACTCGAAGATGAAGTCTCCGCCGCGCAGGCTGAGCACGACCGCGCCCTGGACGCCCGGGGCCCAGACGATCGGACCCTCGACGATCTTGTGCAGGTGGTCGAGCAGCGGGTAGCCGCCGTGCTCGGCGGTCTCGACCACGAGCCGGTACTGCTCGCGGCCGAGCGCCAGCCCATACGGACCCGTGATCCCGCTGCACAGCAACTGCTCGACCGCGCCCGCCACACGGGTTGGATACGCGTCGGCCTTGCCGAGCTTGGCCTGCTCGTGCGGCGCGGCCTCGGCGACTCCCGCGATCGCACCGTGCCAGCCGTGAAAGACGGCCACGTTCTCGGCCACCGCGATCCGGTGCGCGGCCTGGTCGAGCGGGGCCAGGTCGGCATCGTCGGCGCCGCGGTCCGCGTCACGCAGCTCGGCGCGCGAGAGCTCGAAGTCGGCACGCAGCTCCACCAACGGCAGCACCTGCCGCTGGAGCCCCGAGACACCCTCGCCGGGCGCGTTCGGAAGCGGCCTGATCCGTCCGAGATTCGTGGCCGAGTGCTCCCACCCAAGCGGGCCGGAGAACTCGACCAGCTTGCGCGCCGCGAGCGCCGGGCTCAGGCGCTGGCGGGCCTCCTCGTCGAGGAGTTTCCAGCCGTCGTCGCTGATCGGCGCGTGTCCACGAAGCAGGTGATTCATCGCGACGCTCCCTTCAGGCTCCCGATTCCAAGTGATCCATCTGCGTACGTTCCCTCCGCTCCGGGCGCTCCGTCCTCGAACGCCTCGGCCTCGGCCTCCTCCCCGTGCCCGACGATGTCGCCGGGTTGAAACAGGATCCCCTCCGCCACCTCCCGCCACGGCGGCGTGCGCCGCAGCAGGAACTCGAGGTCCATGCTGAAGTGCTTGAACTCCTCATCCTGGGCGTCGCGCATCACCGCGAGCGCCTCCGGGTCTTTCTCGACCGCCATCCGCTGCTCGTACCAGCCGATCGCCTCCGCCTCCTCGGTCAACGACGCACACAAACGGGCGAACGTCCGCGTTGCCGGTGGAAGCTCGTCGGGCGGCTCGTGGTACTGGTCAAAACCCATCGCACTCTCCTCGCAGTGGGGAACGGGTGTGATTCTCCTCGACTGATGGCTCGGCGCGTCAAGTTGGAGTGTCGCCGCGCCGAAGTTTGACCGTCAGGTCCAGTCGCGTGGTTTGTACAGTGATATTGCGATGGCTGTGGTCCCGGACAGTCGATTGTGGCACCCGTTCGCGGACATGGGCGCCGTCCGTCATGCCGAGCTGGTGATCGAGCGGGGCGAGGACGTCTGGGTCTGGGATCGCGACGGCCGGCGCTACCTCGACGCGACCGCGAGCCTCTGGTACGCGAACGTCGGACATGGGCGTCCCGAGATCGCTGCTGCGGTGGCCGCGCAGATGCGGCGGCTCGAGGCGTATTCGGCGTTCGGCGACTTCGCCAGCGAGCCGGCGCTTGAGCTCGCCGCGACGCTCAGCGACCTGGCTCCGATGCCTTCGCGCGTGTTCCTCGGCTCCGGCGGCGGCGACGCGGTCGACACCGCCGCCAAGATCGCACGCCGCTACTGGCACGAGCTCGGACAGGAACACCGCTCCGTGCTCGTCAGCCGCACCGCGGGCTATCACGGGACCCATGGATTCGGCACCGCGCTCGGTGGGATCCCCGCCAATCGGGAGGGCTTCGGGCCACAGGTCGAGACGATCCAGGTGCCGCACGACTCGCTCGAGGCGATGGAGGCGGAGATCGAGCGGGCCGGGGCGGAGCGCATCGCGGCGGTGTTCGTCGAGCCGGTGATCGGCGCCGGTGGCGTGTATCCACCGATGCCCGGCTACATCGAGGGGCTCGGCACGCTGTGCGAGCGCACTGGCGTGCTGCTGATCGTCGACTCGGTGATCTGCGGCTTCGGTCGACTCGGGAACTGGTACGGGATCGAGCGCTGGGGCGTCCAGCCGGCGATGATCCTGTTCGCCAAGGGCGTCACCAGCGGGTACCTGCCGCTCGGCGGCGTGATCGTCGCGGAGCGGATCGCGGAGCCTTTCTGGCACGCTCCCGGCGGTCCCGTGCTGCGGCACGGACCCACTTACGCCGCGCACGCGACCTGCTGCGCCGCCGCGCTGGCGAACATCGCGGTGCTGGCGCGCGACGGCCTGCTCGAGCGCGGGCGCGAGTACGAACAGTCGCTGCTCGGCGCGCTCCAGCCGCTCGCCGCCCACGACGAGGTCGCCGAGGTGAGAGGCGGGACCGGGCTGCTGGCCGCGGTCGAGCTCGCCGACGAGGTGATCGCACGGGTGCCCGGCGCCGTCGCGCAGGTGGCGAAAGCAGCGCGCGAGCAGGGGGTGCTGGTGCGGCCGCTCGCTCGCGCGATCGCGGTCTCGCCACCGCTGACCGCCGAGCCCGAGCACTTCGCGATGATCGCGCAGGCGCTCGAGCACGGAGTCGCCGCGCTGACCGATCGCGCGATCGTGTCTCCCGCCTGAGCGCCCGGCAGGCCCTCGGCACGTGGCCCGAGATCAGCAACGCCGCTGATCGCACTCCGGTTACCCCCACCATCGGGTGCACCGGTGACCCATAGCCGATCCGGTGGCAGGCGGCAGCGACGTCAACGGCGATCGTCGTCACGCTGCAACCATGCTCCCCACGATCGACCTGCGACCCAGCGACCGCGATCGCGACAGGGTCACCGAGATCCTGCGCCATCACCACCTCTCGGGACGACTGGACAGCGCCGAGTTCGAGCAGCGGCTCGAGCGCTGCCTTGCGGCGCGCACATACGGCGAGCTCGACGCGATCACCGCTGATCTCCCGGACCGCGATCCGGACCGGTGGCCGACCCAGCCCTCGAACGGCCGGGGGAGCGGACGTGCGACGATGAGGGCCATGCGCGTGCGGCGCGTGCTGCGTGGACTGGCCGGCCTGGTCGCGATGCTGGTGCTGGCGATCTGGATCCTGTCGTCGGCGGGATTGCCGTTCTGGCCGGCCTGGGCGTGGTTGGGGCTCGGGCTCCCGTTCGCGCTCGACGCCGCGATCCGCCGGGCGTGGCGGCGGCCGCCGGGCCCGGCGCGGCAGGTGGTGGTGGCGTGGGCGATCGTCGGCGTGATCGAGGGGGCGCTGGTCGTGGTCTGGGCGCTGGTTTCGATCAACGGCGGCGGTCCGGCGTATTTCTGGCCCGCGTGGTCGCTGCTGGGGCTGGCCACGCTCGCGGGCGTGTTCTACATCGTCGCCGTGCGCCCGCGGCTCGATTCCGACTCTGGCCGGGCGGCCCTGGCCGCGCGCGTGGAGAGCCTGGACCGCTCGCGCCGGGAGACGGTCGACGCGCAGGCCGCCGAGCTCGGCCGGATCGAGCGCGACATTCACGATGGTGCCCAGGCGAGGCTGGTGGCGCTGTCGATCCAGCTCGGTCGCGCCGAGCTCGCGCTCGAGCACCAGCCTGGCGCGCGGCAACTGGTCGAGGACGCCAGACAGGAAGCGTCCCGCGCGATCGCTGACCTGCGCGACCTCTCGCGCGGGATCGCGCCGCCGCTGCTCTCCGACCGCGGTCTCGTGGCGGCCGTGCGCGGGCTGGCGGCGCGCTACGACGCCGACGTGCAGGTCGCGCCGGCGCTCGAGTCCAAGCGGCTTTCGCCGGCGCTCGAGCGCGGCGCGTACTTCGTCGTCGCCGAGGCGCTGACCAACGCTGCCAAGCACTCGGGCGCGCAGCGGGGCTCGGTCAAGCTCGGCTCCGATCCGGCCGCGCTGACGGTCACCGTTGCCGACGACGGACGCGGCGGCGCGGATCCGAGCGGCTCGGGGCTGAGCGGGCTGCGCGGCCGGGTCGAGGCGCTCGGCGGCACGCTGCTGGTGTCAAGCTCAGGCAACGGCACCACGCTGGAGGCGAGATTCCCCACCGCGTCGTGATCGCCGAGGATCTCGCGCTGCTGCGCGAGGGGCTGGTCGCGCTGCTGCGCGAACACGACTTCGATGTCGTCGCGCAGGTCGACGACGGGCCGGGGTTGCTGCGGGTGATCGGCGGCCACAAGCCGGACCTGGCGATCGTCGACGTGCGACTGCCGCCGGACTACAGCGACGAGGGCATCCGCGCCGCGCTCGAGGCACGCCGCAGGCAGCCGGGGCTCGGAGTGCTCGTCCTCTCCCAGTACGTCGAGCCGACCTACGCCGGTGAGCTGATCTCCGACGAGCGAGGAGGTATCGGGTACCTGCTCAAGGAGCGGGTCGGCGACCTGAGGGTGTTCCTCGACGCGGTCAGACGGGTCGCTGACGGAGGCACCGTGCTCGACCGCGAGGTCGTCGCGCAGCTGCTCGCGCCCCGACGATCGCTGCCGGAGGAGCTTCAGCGCCTCACCCCGCGCGAGCATGAGGTGCTCGCGCTGATGGCGGAGGGACGCTCCAACCTGGCGATCGCCGAGGCGCTGGTCGTCACCCCCGGCGCGATCGAGAAGCACGTCTCCAGCATCTTCGACAAGCTCGACCTGCCCGCCTCGCAGAACGACCACCGCCGCGTGCTGGCGGTGCTGCGGTATCTCGGCAGCGCCCCTTCCTAGTCCAGATTCGGTGGTGGTCCCCGATGGTAAGCTCCCGCCGAGCGCCACTCCCCGGGGCCTCAGCGGAGCATGCGCCATCACAGTTCAATCACGTCGGTCTCGTGGATCCCGTCCGAGGCGATCGAGGGCAGCTCGCGGGTCGCGTTCGACCACGGTCTGGCGCACTACGATCAGCCGCCGCCCGATGTGCTGAGCGACATCGAAGGGCTGCGCGCCGCGGATCGCTTCCGCTTTGCGAACCGCCTGGAAGCTTGGATCGAGGTCGACGGCGCCGGCCAGATCACCGACCACGGCTACTCCGGGTCCGGCCTGATGGGCTCGACCACACTAAGGCTCGGGCCGGTGCTGCGGACCTTTGCGGCCGTCGCGCTCCCGGACCTGAGACGGGAACCCGAGCGCGGCGAGGACTATGTCCGGTTCGTTCAGACCGCCGGCGGTCACACCGGTGTGCCGGCGCCGCGACGGGTTCGGCGCCGGCCGTTCGTGCAGTGGCGGGCGCCGCTGGTGTGGACGACCCTGTCGCTGACGGTCCATGCAGACGGGCGCGCGAGCGGGACGCTCGCGGGAGCGAGCCGCTTTCCTCGCCACTGGATCTACGACGACGCGGGCCGGCTGTCGCAGAAGTCCGGGCTGGCCGACTTCGACGACTGGTTTCGCAAGTCGTTCGGCCGCTACACGCCCTGGGGTGACCAGGACTCGGCCGCGCTCGTCACCGCGGTCGGGACCGCGCTCGAGCGCCGGCTGTCGGATCAGCTGATGGGCGGGGGCCACAAGCCGAAGATCCGCAAGCTCGCGAGCGGCGCGACGCTCGTCTACGAGGGCGAGACCGGGTCCGAGGTGTTCCTGCTGCTGGACGGCGTGCTGCGCGTGGAACACCGCGGCGAGCGGCTGGCCGAGTACGGTCCCGGCGCGCTGCTCGGCGAGCGAGCCTCGCTCGAGGGCGGCAAACGGACCTCGACGCTGGTCGCCGTGACCGACTGCCGGGTGGCGTCGGTCGAGGCCGGCGTGCTCGACCGGACGGCGCTGGACGAGCTGTCCAAGGACCACCGCCGCGAGGAAGCCCCCAGCGCCTGAGGTCCGACTCAGACCAGCGGATCGCTGCTGCGAGTCCGCCGCAGCCGGTACATCCGCAACACACCCCAGTCCTTCGCCGCCGGCATCTGACCGACGTAGTCACAGGCGAGCTCGGTGCGGCCGTCGAGCACCAGCGCGGCCGCGAACGGCTCGGTGACGTACACGGCGCCGGGCGGCGTGACGGGTTCGATCCGCGCCGTGCGGCTCACATGCGAGCCCATGAACCCGAGCTCGTCGAGCACCGGGTCGTGGGTCGGGAACACCGGCCCGACGTGCCCGCCGAGGCGCAGCGCCAGACCCGCCGGCAGTCCCTCGGCCTCGAGGTCGATCGCCGCGATCGAATCCTGGAGGTCGAGCGCGCAGGCGGCAGCGACGCTGGCGTCGGACAGCACCACGTAGACCGCATCGCCCCACGTGTTCCGGTGCCAGACGTAGTCGCGATGGCGATTGACCGCGTCCGCGAACGCACCCAGGAACTTCTCCGCGAACACCGGCAGCTGCTCGTCGGTCAGCTTCGAGAAGCCCTTGACGTCGCCGAACAGCATCGCGCGGACGACGCGCCCTTCGCCGAAGCCGCGCCGCGTGACGGGCGCGGGCACGACCGCCGGGCGCTCGCCGCCGTCGCCGCTCGCGACCATCGGTGCGCGCCCGCCTTCGACGGCCGACACCGGCTCGCCGCCGTCCGGCGAGACGATCGTCGCCGGGCGCCCGCCCCGGCGCCAGGTGGCGACATCGATTGACGTCCCTGCGGCTCCGTCGGCGGGACCGCCGTCCCACAGCGCGAGCTGGCGCGCGTCCGCGTCGAGGTAGCGTGCGCGCAGTAGCGCCAGGCCCATCGCAAGCTGGCTGCAGTAGTTGAACAGGACCTGATCGCCGAGGAACGCGCCATCGGTCGCGTAGTCGACCGAGGTCGCGGCAGCGAGGCAGCGGTGAAAGCGATCCACCCACTCCTCGCCCGATGGCCGCACCGACAGGTCGATGAACTCCTGGAGCGCGAACGGGAGCACGACGTGCAGCTCGCTCCCGGCCGCCAGCAGAGCCTCGGCCCAGAGGATGTCCCCACCGCTCGCCAGCGAGCCATACGCGAAGCCGGGCTGAGCGCTCGCCACGACCTCGCCGATCCGCGCCGCGATCCGCCCCTCCGCGTCATGCGCGAACCGCCCCTGCTGGTCCGCGCCGGCAATCCGGTGGCCGGAGAAGTGCACGACCCCGGGGCCGGCCAGCGCGCTCAACGGCTGCGGGTCGACGCCCAGCACGTCGCAGATCGTGCGCAGCTGACGCCGCGTGGTCGCGAGCGCGCCGTAGTCGCCACCGTTGCGCGCCGCGGCCCGCGCCAATTCGGTTCGCAGCGCTTCCTGATCGCCGAGCAGCAGGTCCGCCTCCGCCTTCGTGGCCGCCGCGTAGTAGGTGTCCTCGCCGTTGCGCGCGAGCAGCTCGAGCACGACCCGGGCGAGCTCCCGGGCGCGGCCGGCGTCACCCGCGATCAGCCACAGCGTGGCCGCGTTGATCGCCGGGTAGTAGCCCCCGGTGCGCGCGAAGATCGCGCCGTACAGCTCGGCCGCGCGAGCCGACCTCCGGCGCCGCTCGTCACCGTCGGTGCCGAGCGCGACATCCTTCGCGATCCGCGCGCGCAGGGCGGCGATGTCCTCGTCGGGGATCTCGGCCAGCCCGTACTCCCGGAACCGCCGCGCGGCCTCCTCGGTGGCGCCCGTGCGGGCCAGCGCGAGCACGGCGCGGTGCTTGAGCGCGATCTGGTCCGGGTGCTGTCCGAGGCCCCGCTCGGCGAGGTCGAACGCGGCCAGGAGCTCGCCGCGGCGCTCCTCGCGAATCACGGAGTCGAGCCACCACGCGGCCGGATACTCGTCCTGCTCGCGCGGTGGCGGTGGCTGAGGCGAAGCAGAAATGGTGACGCGACTCTAGTCTTAAGCGCTCAGTCTGAAGCGCTGACTCCTCGGGGGCAACCGTGCCGGCAGTCTTCATCTCCTATTCGCGCCACGACAAGGACTTCGTCGGGCACCTGCACGATGCGCTCAAGCACCGTCAGTACGACGTGTGGGTCGACTGGGAGGACATTCCTCCGAGCGCCGAGTGGCTCCAGGAGATCCGCGCCGGCCTGGGCGCCGCGGACGGGTTCGTGTATGTGATCTCGCCCGACAGCCTCGGTTCGAAGGTCTGCGCCCAGGAGCTCGACTACGCCGTCGAGCAGCACAAGCGGATCGTCCCGGTGGTGCGGCGCGACGCCGACGGCGCCAGTGTCCCGGATGTCGCGGCGGCGCTGAACTGGATCTTCCTGCGCGACGGGGACGACTTCGACGCCGGCGTCGGGCAGCTGGTCAGCGCGCTCGAGCAGGACCTCGACCACGTGCGCACGCACACCCGACTCGGGGTCGCCGCGACCCGGTGGGACACCGGCGGCCGCGAACCCAGCCAGCTGCTGCGCGGCGAGGAGCTGGCCGCCGCGGAGGGGTGGCTGGTCGCCGGAGCCGACAAGCAGCCGGCGCCGACCCAGCTTCAGCGCGAGTACGTGCTCGCCTCCCGCCAGGCGGCGACGCGCCGGCAGCGGACGGTGATCGCCGGCGTGACGTTCGCGCTGGTGGTCGCGGTGGTGCTCGCGGTGCTGGCGCTGATCCAGCGCTCGAATGCGATCCACGAGCGCGATGTCGCGTATGCGCGCCAGCTCGACGCGGAGGCGCAGAGCAACTACCCGACGGACCCGGAGCTGAGCGTGCTGCTCGCGGTCAAGGCGGCGCAGGTCGTACCCGGAGGCGCAACCGAGGAGGGACTGCGCGAGGCGCTCGCACAGTCGCACGTTCGGATCCGGTACACGGCGGTGGACCACGCGGCCGAGGCGATGGACGGGTTGTGGAATTCGGCGGGATCGCGGCTGCTGGTGACGAGCCCGGGAGCCGGCGGCTGGGCCCGGATCTATACGCCCGGCAGCGACACCACTCCGGTCACGCTCGGTTCCGCGCCCCAGCAGGCGGGACAGAGCTCCTGGGACGCGCGCGGCGATCGGGTCGCGATCGGCGGTCCGCAGCCGGCCGTCTACAACGCGTTCACGGGGCAGCTGGTGGCGCGGATTCCCGGCAACGCGATCTTCACCGCGCTGACCAGCGACGGCACGCGCGCGATCACGGTCGACACGAGCTCCGTCGGGCATGTGTTCGATCTCGCCACCGGTCGCCAGCTGGCGACCTTTCACCCGAAGTACACGGGCGCGGCCACCTGCCTTGCCCTGTCGCCGGATGATTCGGTCGTTGCCCAGTGCGACCTGCAGTCGCTCAGCAATCAACAGTCCCCGGCCGCGCTCGACACCTGGAGCGTCGCGACCGGGAAGCTGCTGCACTCGATCGCGGTCCCGTCGGTGATCGGGAGCGTGGCCTTCAGTCCCGACAGCCGCCGGTACGTGTTCACGACGCCGAATCCGGTGCCCGCCGGCGCCAACAAATCGGTGGCGGCGCTCGCGCGGGCCGAGGGGCGCCCCGGCACCTTCGTCTACGACACCGCGAGCGGCCAGTTGGTGATCGCGTTCAAGGGCTCGGCGTCGGCGGCGGCGTTCAGCCCGCTGGCACAGCTGCCGGAGGTCGCCTACGCGACGATCGACGATGTCGCGCATGTGTACTCGTTCGTCAATGGCGAGACGCAGACGCTGACCGGTGCGACCGACACGATCAACTCGCTGCGCTGGGACCAGTACGGCACCGACGTGATCACGGCCGGCAACGACAAGGTCGCGCGGGTGTACAGCGCGCTCACCGGCGGCAATCCGATCGAGACGCTGGCCGGGCACGCGGCGCCGCTGTTGAGCGCCAGCTTCGGCGCCAGCGATGCCAGGATCGCGACCGCGTCGGCCGACGGCACCGTGCGTGTCTGGGCGGGTCCGACGCCGCTGCCGTCGGCGGCGCTGCCACCGTCGGAGCTCTCACCGCTGGCGGACCTGTTGACCGCGAGCCTCAGCTTCACCGCCGACAGCGCCCGGATCGTGCAGGCGACCGAGACGGGGAAGGGGCAGGTGCTCGACCCCCGCACCCTGCAGGTGTTGGCGCGGTTCGCGCCCCCGGCCGGACAGGGGTTCGCCGGCGCGCAGGAGAGCCGGAACGGTCACGCGGTGGTGGCGCTGTCGGGCCCGCTGGCGAAGAGCGGCGCGCTTGCCTACGCATCGGTGGCGGACCTGTACGACCCGTCGACCGGCCGGCTGATCGCAACCCTGACCCAGCCGGCGGGTGGACAATTGCTCGACGCGGCGCTCGATTATGAGGGCGACAAGCTGGTCACGCTCAGCGGCAGCGGGGCCGCGGACGTGTGGGACACGCAGACCGGCAGGCTGCTGCATCACCTGCCGGGAACCACGATCGCCTCGGCCGCGGCGTTCTCCAAGGACGGCTCGCAGCTGGCGGTCACGCACTATCCGACGCTGCCGGCGACGGTCACCCCCGCGACCAGCTTCGGAAACATCACGGTCGACATCTGGAACCCGTCCACCGGGCAGCGCGAGCGCACGATCATCGGCGAGCCACTGATGCCACAGGAGCCCGGGACCAGCAAGTACGCGCCGCTTAGTGTCGCGTTCAGCCCCGGGGGGTCGTTGCTGGCGGTGACCGGCGCCGACCCCGGCGTCCAGCTCTACGACCCCCAGACCGGGAGCCCGGTCCACGTGCCGCTGGGAATCGAGAACGCACCGGGCGGAAGCTACGCCGACTCGCTCGCGTTCAGTCCGAACGGCACGCTGCTGGCGGCTGGCTCGGCGAGCGGCGCGTACGTCTGGCAGGTGCCGTCCTACAACCACTTCAACACTTTCCAGCACGTGCCCGAGGGGTCCGCCTACGCTTACGTCGGCGGCGGGGTCGGCGTTCAGGTCGGCTTCAGCGCCGACTCCAACTACCTGCTGACCTCGGGCGACTCGGTCGTCAATGTCTGGGACGTCGCCGACCACCTGCAGCTGTTCCACGCGGCGTTCGTGAGCCGCGGTGCGCTCAGCCCCGACGCGACGCAGGTGGTCACGGCCGCGCAGTCGGGGGTGGCGGTGTATCCGTGCGAGCTCTGCGGCGGGCTGAATCACCTGCTCGCGGTCGCGAGGCAGAACACGACCCGCTCGCTGACGAAGAGCGAGCGGGCGCTGTATCTGACCCAGGGCTAGGTCCGGCCCGCTGAACCGTCCACGCCCGGGGCGGCGTGAGGCCGCGCCGGCGCCGCACCGGCTTCAGCCCGGCCGCGCCTGGCCGCTGTACTGCTCGTTGGGCAGCATGTTGGTCGCCATCGCCATCCGGTTGGTGAAGTTGTACATCGCGGCGATCTCGGCGACGTCCCACGCCTCCTCCAGCGTGAGTCCGACGTCCAGCAGCGTCTGCAGGTCAGCGCGCGTGACCTCGTGCGGGTGCAGCGTCAGCTTCTCCGCGTACGCGCAGATCGCCGCCCGTCGCGGATCGAGCCCCGCCCGCCGCCAGTCGTAGGACACGCGCTCGCCGAGCACCGGGTCCCCGAGGTTCTCACGCAGCGCCGCGCCATGGGCGACCAGGCAGTACAGGCAGCGGTTCGCGGCGCTGACCACGACCGCGATCATCTCGCGATCGGCGGCGCTGAGATGCTCGCTGGGCTCGTGCAGCTGGCGATAGTGGGCAAACCAGGCGCCCAGTCGCTGCGGCCGAAAGGCGTACACGCGAAACACGTTCGGCACGAAGCCAAGCCGCTCGCGCGCCTTCGCGAACAGGCTCCTCAGGTCCGGCGGCAGATCCGCCTGCTCTGGAACCGGAAACCATGATCCGGTTCCGTCCGCCTCGATCGGGTTCATCGCCCGAGCTTAGACGGGCGCCCCGCCGCCCGCCGCGGAGCAACGACCCGGCTGCAGGCGGCTCGCCGCCGACAGCACCGCGGCGTTGACGGCGGTGATCTGCGCTCTGTTGACCTTCAACACCGCGCGATCGTAGGTCTCCAGCCCGTCGACCTCGTCATCGACGTCGTACGCCTGCGTGTAGATCGCCGCCGACAGGCCGCAGTGAATCTCGAGCCCGCGGACGTCAGACAACAGCCGGACGTAACCGCTCGTCAGCTGGGTCGGCGTCCGTTCCATCTCGTGCGCCCAGCCGTGGCGCGGCGGCGAGTGCCCGTGGACGAGCAGCCCCAAGCCGCCGAACTCGCCATCGACCACCGCGCGGCCGTCGAAAGGGCTGGGCGCCGCCGGACCGGGATAGGCGTGGTTGTCGTAGATGTCGCCGCGACCGGTGTCGGGCAGCGATGCGCAGCAGTTCTGGCCGCTGTCGGTGTCCACCAGGCGACTTGGATCCCAGGCCTTCACCAGCGAGGTGACGTGCGCGGGATTGAATTCACCCCAACCCTCGTTGAACGGCGTCCAGACGACGATCGAAGGATGAGCTTGAAGCTGCTCGATGATCGCGTGTAGCTGCGATTCGTACTGCTGTTCCTCGGCGGCATCGCTCGGCGGCCGCGCCAGCGCCGGCATGTCCTGCCAGACCAGCATCCCGATCCGATCGGCCCAGTAGTACCAGCGGTCGGGCTCGACCTTCATGTGTTCGCGGACGGTGTTGAACCCGAGCGCCTTCTCCTGCACGAGGTCGGAGCGCAGCGCGGTGTCGGTTGGAGCCGTGTACAGTCCACCGGGCCAATACCCCTGGTCCAGCGTGCCGAGCTGAAACACGAACTTGCCGTTGAGCAGGATGTGCGGCTGACCGTCAAACATCCCGACGGCAATCGAGCGCATCCCGAAGTAGCTGCCGACCTGGTCGACGACCTGGCCGCCGACGGTAAGCGCGACCGTCAGCCGGTAGAGGAACGGGGACGCCGGGGTCCACAGTTTCGGGTCCGGGACGCTCAGCTGTAGCGGCGCGCCCGCGGGGCCAGTGACGCTGCCGACCGGAGTGGCGCCGTCGTAGGCGACCGCCGTGATCGACTCGCTGGCCCCGCCCGAGGTCGAAGCGCTCACCTGCAGCGTGTCGGTGGCAAGGTCGGGCGTGAGCTGAAGCTGATCGATGTGATCGGCGGGGACCGGCTCGAGCCACACGGTCTGCCAGATTCCCGAGCTCGGCTGATACCAGATCGGGCCGGCGTAGGAGACACGTTGCTTGCCGACGACCTGATCGAATGGGTTCTTCTCGACGAGATCGCTTACATCGACCACCAGCTCCTGCTGACCGCGCGCACGGAGCGCACCGCTGATGTCAACCGTGAACGAGCCGTAGCCTCCCTGGTGCGTGGCCACCAGGTGACCGTTGAGGTACACCGTGCTGGCGTAGTCGACGGCGCCGAAATGCAGGAGCACTCGCTGACACGAAGCGTCACTGCAGTGTCCGGCCACGTGCCACTGGGCGGGGACGGTGAACAGCCGTCGGTACCACATGTGGTTGTAGTGGCGTCCGATCCCTGACAGCGACGACTCCGGTGGATACGGGACCAGGATCCGGGCCCCCAGTGTGCGCGCGACCGGCGGACTGCTGTTGGCCGTCGCCGGCTGGAACTGCCAGCTGCCGTTGAGCGTCATCCACTCCGGCCGTGTCATCTGCGGGCGCGGGTATTGCGGCAGCGGCGGGGCCGAGGCCTGGGCGACCCCGGCGAGGCCGGCCACGCAGCCGCCCAGCACTCCTGCGAGCACCGTCGCCGCCATCATCCGCTTGCCGAATGCCTTGATCGGGCAGAACTTACTGCTCACGGCAACGTCCGTCGACTCGACTCGTGGCAGGATGAGGCGCGATGGCTGGCCGACGCGATCCTTCAGCTCCAGACCTAGCGTCTCATCCGCGCCCCGACGCGCCCGGGAACGGCGGCGCCGAGCTGCACTTGTCGGAGGTGCTCGCTGGCCTCTCGCACGCGCTCGACATCACCGAGGGTCAGGCGCGCGGTCATGCCGAGCGCAGCTGCCTGATCGGGATGCGGCTGGCGACGGTGCTGGGTCTCGATGATGCCGCGCGGTCGTCGCTGTTCTACGCGCTGCTGCTCAAGGATGCGGGCTGCTCCTCGAATGCCGCCAAGGTCTCGTCGCTGTTCGGCGCCGACGACGCGCTCGTCAAGAGCTCGCGCCGCCTGACGGATACCAGCAGCAGCTCCCAGGCTCTGCTTCATGCGGTCCGCACAGCTGTCCCGGGCGGCTCGCCGGTGGCGAAGGCGCGGCATGTCGGTGCGGTGGTGCGGTTCGGGCGAGTCGGCGCGCGCTCGCTGGTCGAGCTGCGCTGCGAGCGGGGCGCGGCCGTGGCGCGCGCGATCGGGCTCGGGGAGGATGCCGCTCGCGCGATCATCGACGTCGACGAGCACTGGGACGGCGGCGGCTATCCCGCCGGGATCGCCCGAGATCAGATCTCGCTAGCCGGCCGGGTGCTGTGCCTGGCCCAGACGGCCGAGGTGTTCTGGCAGGTCGGTGGGCCCGCGGCGGCATGCGGGATCGCGCGACGGCGGCGCGGAACATGGTTCGATCCCGCGCTCGTGGATGCCCTCGTCACCCTGGAGGGAGACGAGCGCTTCTGGCGCTCGCTGAACGCCCCGGCGGTCGCCGAGGTGGAGCCACCCGATCGCGTGCTCGTCGCCGATGACGCGCTGCTGGATCGGGTGGCCCACGCATTCGCGTCGGTGGTCGACGCGAAGTCGCCCTACACCGCCCATCATTCCGTGGGGGTCACCGAGATCGCTGCGGCGCTGGCCGGGGCGCTGGATCTCGATCCCCCGACCCGGGCAACTCTCCGGCGGGCGGCCCTGCTGCACGATGTCGGAAAGCTGGGCCTGTCGAATCGCATCCTCGACAAGCGGGGGCAGCTCGGCGCGGCGGAGTGGGAGGCCGTCCGCCACCATCCTCAGTGGTCGATGGAGATCCTCGCGCGGGTGAGCGCGTTCGGCGAGGTGGCGAAGATCGCCGCCGCCCACCACGAGCGGCTGGACGGCAGCGGCTATTACCGTGGCCTCACCGGCGGGCAGCTGGACCCGCCGTCGCGGATCCTCGCGGTCGCGGATGTCGCCGAGGCACTCAGCGCGGAGCGCCCGTACAGATCGGCGCTGAGCCCGGACGAGGTGCTCGGCGTGATGGGTCGCGACGCGGGCCGCGCGCTGGACCCGGACGCGTTCGCGGCGCTGGGGCAGGTGCTGCCGGCGTGGTCCAGCGTCAGCTGCTCCAGGTAGCGCATCGGCCGCTCACGCCGTCGCGCCAAGCCGCGCGACCAGCGCGCGGGCCGCGTCGGCGAGCTCGGGCGGGCCGAGTACCTCCATCGGCTCGTCCAACAGTGCCATCCATACGAGGAACTCGCGCGACCACGTGCCGCGCGTGCTGACGATGCAGGCGTCCTCGCCATCCGGCTCGACGCTCGCGTAGCGCTTCGGGATCCGCGGGCCGGCGTGAGTGGCGGACACCCCCAGCCGGATCCGTCCCGGAGCCGCCGGCCGCTCGCCGCCGTCGCCGGTCCGCAGCTGCTGCTTGACGTAGACGGCGGGATCTCCGCCGGGCACGGTCCGGCGCCGGCCGCGTCGGCCCTGGCGCACCCGCCCGCGGATCCGATCGATCCGGAACGTGCGCCAGTCGTCGCGGTCCAGGTCGAACGCCACGAGGTACCAGCGGTAGCCGCTGTAGACGACGGCGCACGGCTCCGTGATGCGCTTCGTCGCCCGCTCATCCTTGGCGACGTAGGCGAAGTGCAGCTGGATCGCGTCGCGGCACGCTCCAGCGAGGGTTGCCAGGACGTCCGCGTCGATCCGCGGACCGTCGATCGCGAACGCCGAGGTCGCGTCGCCCAGCGCGCTCACCCGCCGCCGCAGGCGGTCGGGCAGGACCTGCTCGAGCTTCGCCAGCGCACGGATCGAGGTCTCCTCGATCCCGGCGATCGAACCCGACGCGGCCGTGCGAAGGCCGACGGCGACGGCAACCGCCTCCGCGTCGTCGAGCAGCAGCGGCGGCAGCTCGCCCCCGGCGCTGAGCCGGTAGCCGCCGGCGACCCCGGGCGCAGCCTCGATCGGATAGCCGAGCGAGCGCAGCTTCTCGACGTCGCGGCGGATCGTGCGCGGGCCCACCTCGAGTCGATCTGCGAGCTCCTGGCCGGTCCACTCGCGGCGGATCTGAAGCAGCGACAGGAGCGCGAGCAGGCGGGCCGAGGTCTGGACCATCGTGGGTCAGAGGATGCCAGAAATTGCGGACCGAAGTTGACCGCAGTGTTCCGGCACTGGCCCCTATTGCGGACCGAATATGACCGCAATCTTCGAGAACCTGGGGCCATGTCAACCACCACTCTCACTTACCCCTCGGCGGCCGCGCAGGCGCGGGACAGCAAGCGTGACCGCGCCGTGTGGCTCGGCTTTCTGGTCGTGCTCGCGTCGGCGGTCATGGACCTGCTCGACTCGACGATCACGCAGACGGCGGCTCCCGCCATCCGCCGGGATCTCGGCGGGTCGTACGCCGATCTCGAATGGATCACGGCCGCGTTACACGCTGGCGATGTCCGCGACCCTGCTGTTCGGGAGCCGGCTCGGGGACGCCCTCGGGCGCCGCCGTGTGCTGCTCGCGGGGATCGGCGGTTTCGTCGGCGCATCGGTGCTGTGCGCGCTGGCGGCGTCGCCGGGCACGCTGATCGCCGCCCGGGCGCTACAGGGCGTGATCGCCGCGATCATGGTGCCGCAGGGCTTCGGCCTGATCCGGGAGCTGTTCGGAGCTCAGGGACAGCAGAAGGCGTTCGCAGTCTTCGGGCCGGTGATGGGTCTCGCCGCGGTCGCGGGGCCGCTGCTCGGCGGGGGGCTCGTCGACCCGCTGATCCACGGTCGCGAGCACGGCTGGCCGGCGTGGTCGTTCGCGCTGCTCGCCGCCGGCGTGGTCACGCTCGGGGCGTTCGCGGCCCTTCAGGCCCGCCGTTCGCGGCAGGGACGCACGCCGCTGGTCGAACCGTCGATCCTGCGCCGCCGCGCCTACGTCGCGGGGCTCGCGGTCGTGCTCGGGTTCATCGGCGCGATGGGCGGGATGATGATCGCGCTCAACGTGATGTTCCAGACGGGCCTCGGGTTCACACCGCTGGCGTGCGCGGTCGCGATGGTTGCGATTCCGGTCACGGCGATCGGCGGCTCGATCACCTCGTCGGCGCTGCTGGCCCGGATCGGCCGCACGACGATGCACATCGGGATCGTGACGATGGCCGCCGGCCTGCTCGTCGCCGACGTGGTGATGCGGTCGGCGAGCGGGAGTCTTACGGCCGGGGAGCTCGCCGGGCCACTGGCGATCACCGGCTTCGGCATGGGGATGGTGTTCGTGCCGATGTTCGACGTGATCCTCGCTGGGGTCGCTCCGCACGAGCTGGGGTCCGCTTCCGGGCTGCTCGAGTCCGTGCAGCAGCTGGCGATGTCGGTCGGGATCGCTGCCGTCGGCACGGTGCTGTTCGCGCACCTCGGCAGCGGCCACGGGTCCGGGGCGTTCGTCGGCGCCGCCGACCATGCGCTGCTGGTCGCGGTTGCGTTCCTGGTTGCGGCCTGCACGGCCGTGTTCTGGCTACCGAAGCACGCGCGCGCAGCCCACTAGTACGTCCTAGCTCGAACGGGCCGCTCGCGCAGCGGCCCGTCGACGCTGATCTCGTGTTTCATCACCAGCTCACGGGGGGCGGCGATCCGTCGGCGCTGGCCGCCAGCGCCCGGTCCCAGTTGCAGACCGCGCAGGCATGGCGGAACGCCGAGTGCGCGAACTCGAGCGCGGCGGTCGCGGGGTCGGCCGCCGCGCGGACATCGTCCCAGTCCAGGATGAACTCCCCGAGTGCCCCATCCCACCGGGCGCCGGCGGGCGCCAATGTGGCTTGTTGAAACTCGCTCGGCGCCGGGTGCGCGTACGCGTAGAAGGCCGCCTTCGGATAGCGCGGATCGCCGGGCCACCACCCAATCGCCACTTCCTGGGCATCCATCGCGTTGCGCATGATGAAGTCATCGGAGGGGGGATCAGCGGGCTGGCCCGAGAACAGGTTGACCGCCAGGTCGAACGAGCCCCACCAGGCGTTGACCGGCGTCGAGCGCCCCCGGTACGACGCCCGGAAACGAGCGAGCACGAGCGCGGCGCTGGTCGCGGCGGCGAAGTACGGCGCCACCCGATCGCGGTCGTATGACGCGTGTTCTGAGTCCTCGTCGAGCGGCACCGTCCACGGAACTTCCTGTGGTGTCATGTTCAAGTTCACCGCGCCGGCCAGCGTGCGGACGGCGTCCAGGACCGCGCGCGTGACCTCCCCGACGGGCCGGTCGGGACTCAGCGGGACCCGCGCCGAGCGGCCGTCGCTGTGCTCGACGAACGCCTCATGGGTCCGCAGATCGAGCCCGACGCCGAGCGCGCCCGAGGCATCCGGAGCTGGTAACGGCGCCGTCTCCCACCCTCGCGCCGTCAGCCTCAGCGCCGCGTGCTGAAGTTGCGGCTCCGGTGGGGCCAGCGCGGCTGCGAGCTTGCCGAGCACCTGGGTGTGGGCGTGCAGCGTGTCGCACGTCGAGCTCCACATCTCATACGAGAGCGCCGGCCATCCTCGAGCCACACCGGGCACGCTATCAGCGTGATCGTCGCGCGGCCCCGCGATCGTCGGTAGCGTGGCCGCGATGGCCACCGTGTTGCTGACGACGCCAAGCGCCGAACCGTACCGGCGGGACCTGGAGCGGCTCCCCGGCGTGAGCGTGCGCGAGCGATACGACCTTGTCGGGACGCAAGACGAGCAGCCGTTGGCGGCGGGGCTCGAACACGCCTGGGCAGTGATCGCCGGAAGCGAGCGCTACACCCGCGCGGTCCTCGAAGGCGCTCGGAGTCTCCAAGCGGTGGTGCGCTGGGGAGTGGGCTTCGACGCGATCGACGTGGCGGCCGCGACCGCTGCCGGGGTCGCGGTCCTCGTGACGCCCGGCGCCAACGCCGAGGCGGTCGCCGACATGGCGCTGGCGCTGATTCTCGCGTGCTTGCGCCGGTTGCCCGAGCTGGACGCGGCGGTGCGGCGGGGCCGCTGGCGGCCGGCTGCGATCGGCGGCGATCTCGCCGGCGCGACGGTCGGGATCGTCGGCCTGGGAGCGGTTGGGCGGGCGGTCGTGACGCGCGTGCGCGGCTTCGGATGCAACGCGGTCGCGGTTGAGCCACATCCGGACGATCAGTTCTGCGCCGCGCACGGAGTCGAGCTGACGACGTTGACGGAGTTGCTGCCGCGAGTGGATGTGCTGACGTTGCACGCGCCCCTGACCGACGCCACTCGACACCTGCTCGGCGCCCGGGAACTGGCGCTCATGCGCCCACATGCGGTCCTCGTGAACACCTCGCGGGGTGGGCTGATCGATCAAGTCGCGCTGCTCGCCGCGCTGCGAGGCGGGACGATCGCCGCCGCCGGGCTGGACGTGTTCGAACGTGAGCCGGTGGCCCCCGATGATCCGCTGATCTCGTTGCGCAACGTGATCCTCACCCCGCACGTCTCGTCGTTCACGGGCTCGGGGATGCAGCGCACCGCAGCAACGGTGGTAACCCAGCTGCGCGAGCTGGTCGCGGGACGGCTGCCGCCGGGTTGCCTGAACCCCGAGGCCTGGGACACCGAGGGCGCAAGATTACGGCGAACTACGGATTAAGCGTGGGGCTCTGCTCGACGCGCGGAAGCTCAGCGCATGATCCCCGTGTGGCCCAACGAGTAGCGCCCGGGCTGGGGCCACACACACAGCCCGTGCGGTCCGTCGCCGACTGGAATCCGCGCTCGCAGGCCGCCGGTCCGCGTGTCGATCGCGTACACCTCGGCGTTGTAACGGCCGCTCAGCCACAGCGTGCCGCCGTCGGCGGACACGCCCCCCATGTCGGGGCTCGCGGGAGGCGGGATCTGCCAGGTCGCGATCACCTGGCGGGTCTTGAAGCTGACCACCGAGACCGACCCGGCAGCGCGATTTGACACGTAGAGCTCAGTGGCGTCGCGACTTGGATACAGGCCGTGGGCGCCGGCGCCCGTGCGCAGGAATCCCTCGACCTTGAAGATCGAGGGATTGATCTCCCACACGCCGCCACCCGCCTGATCGGCGGTGTACAACGTGCGGCCGTCGGGCGAGAGCTTGACGTCCTGGGGTGAGCTGTTACCGCCGGCCAGCACCAGCGACCGGATCACCCGCCTGCGATACAGATCGATCTCGATCATCCGGCCCGCGAACTCGCAGCTCGCGAATGCGTACCGGCCGCCCGGGGAGAAGTCCATGTGATCGACCCCCAGGCAGGTCGGAACCGGCAGCGAGTACGCGATCCGCATCGTGTCAGGGTTGAGAAACTCGAGCCGGGCCAGACGCTCGGCGACGACGATCGCGTACCGGCCGTCCGGCGTGAAGTAGAGGTTGTACGGATCCTGCACCGGGATCGGCCGTCCCGGCCGGGCGGTGCGCGGGTTGATCGGCGTCAGGCTGTCGCCCGCATCATTGTCAACGTAAAGCGTGCGCAGGTCATATGACGGTGTCACGTGTTGCGGCAGCGCACCGGTCGGGAACTGGCCGACGACCTTGAACGTCTTCTGGCTGATCACCGTGACCGTGTTGCTCTCGCTGTTGGGGACGTACACCAGTGCGGGATCGCCGCGCACCGCCGGCGACAGGTCGCTGGCGCGATCAGCGCTGTAGATGTTCAGCGGTTGCGAGCGCGTCCGCCCGGGTACGGGTCGTGGACCCCCAACTGAAACGAGGCCCCCGATCGAGCTGCTCGCGGTCGACGTGTTCGACCTGGAGTCGCTGGAGGTCGACTTGTGCGAGCCGGAGCCGCATCCGCAGGCGAGCAGCGTCAGCACCGCGACCAGCGAACAGGTCCATTTCGGTAGCGGTGTGCGTGTCAGATCGTTCGGGACGGGGTGTGAGAATACGCTCAGGACGTGCCCTGGCGCAGCGACGCCGGCGCTCGGTTGGCTACCCTCGGCCGATCCGAGCCAGCCGTTCGACACGACTGCGCAGTGCGCGCCGGCGGCTGACGCGGCGCCGGTGCCTGGCGCCGGGGTTGCTCGTGCTGTCACTGGGGCTGTCGCTCGGCGGCTGCGGCGGCAGTGCCTCGAGCGGCACCTCGACTGCCCGCTCGGTCCGCCGCGCGGCCGTCCGTGAGACAAGTCCGAAGCTAATCTCGCGGGTCACATATCGGCCGCTGTACTCGCTGTCCTCGGCGGTCCAGGATCCTGCGATCGCGACCCTCGCGGGCGATCGCTTCGTGCTGCTCGGCGGGATCGACTCCACCGGCGACTCGACCGCGGCGGTCGTGCTCGCGGACCGCGAGGGTCCGCTCGGCACGGCGGCTCTGCCTGGCCCGCAACACGACGCCCAGGCGGCGACGCTCGCCGGCAAGGTGTACGTGTTCGGCGGCGGTTACCTGAGCGAGCTCGACCACATCCTGCGTTACGACCCCGCCACGAATGCGGTGACCGCCACCGGCGCGCTGCCCTCGGCGGCGTCCGATGTCGCGGTCACCGAGAGCGGCGGGTCCGCGTACATCGTCGGCGGCTTCGACGGCAGCAACTGGCTTGACACGATCCTTGCCTGGCGACCCGGCGGCTCCCCTCGCGTCGTTGCCAGGCTGCCGGTCGGCCTGCGCTACGCGGCGGTCACGACCGCCGGTCGCGATCTGCTGATCATCGGCGGCACGACGCCGTCCGGGACCAGCGACGCGATCTACCGTTTCGACCCCGGCGCCGGCAGCGTGCAGCGGATCGGGCGGCTTCACAGCCCGATCAGTCACGCCGGTGCCGCAGCCCTGGACGGGAGCGTGTACCTGGTCGGCGGCCGCGGCGAGGGCCTCGACAGTCAGACCGCCCAGGTGTGGGCAATCGATCCCCTCACGGGCAAGATCCGCCGCGCCGGCCTGCTCCCGCAGCCGCTGTCCGACGTCGGCGTGGCGAGGGTGGCCGACGCGATAGTCGTCGCCGGCGGTCGCACCGCTAGCGGCGCTCAGTCCGCGGTCGGTGAACTGGTTGCGGCGCCTTGAGGCCGCGGGCGCGTTGCTGGGCGCGATACACGTAGTCGACGATCGCCGTCAGCTCACCACCGGTAAGCCGCGGGTGCACCGGCATCTCGCGCGTGAACTGGCGCAGGATCCCGGGCGCGAGGTCGTATCCGAGCAGATCGCCCCCCGGCTTGTGCAGCGACTCGTTGCCGACCAGCGAATGGCACGCGCCGCAATCCTGCCTGAACAGGGTGGCGGCGCCCTGAGGTCGCTTGGCGTTCGCGCCGCCGCAACCAGCGAGTGCTGCGGCCAGCGCGACCGCGCAGATGGCGGCGCGCAAGCCCGCCGGGGGACTCGAACCCCCAACCCCTTGATTACAAATCAAGTGCTCTACCGGTTGAGCTAGGCGGGCGCAGCGATCATCTGGTCAAGGTTCGCACAGATGGTTTCGTCAGCGCGAACGCGTAAAAGTACGGATTGCGGTTGGAAAGCAACGTGGTACGGTCGTCGCTCTCTCCCCTCAAGCGGCGGTCGGCTCTAGTTCCATTGCACCACCGAATTACGACTAGCGTCGGCCGCCGTCCAAGCCGGTCAGGATTGGAGCCGGACTTGGGAGCGGACGAGTTCGTCCGTCCACCATTCGATCGTGTCGGCGAGCATCTGCCGGAACGGAATCTGAGGCTGCCAGCCGGTCGACGCCGTGAGGCGGTCGTGCGCCCCGCGCAGGTCCATCACCTCGCGCGCGCGGACGCGGCTCGGATCGACGACGTGATCGACGCGGATCGGCGCGACCAGCTCTCCGAGCAGCGCCACCTGCTCGGCGGCCGAGATCGAGCGGCCCGACGAGACGTTGTAGACACCCGCCCCGGTACCCGGGTGCGCGATCCCGGCGAGCAGCCGGTAGGCGCGGGCGACGTCGCGCACATCGGTGAAATCGCGCCTGGTGTCGGGGTTGCCGGTGATGATCTGGACGCGATCGACGCCGGCGAGGCGGGCTTCAGCGGCCTGGCGCGCGAGCGAGGAGACGATGAATATGTCCCGCTGGCCGGGGCCGGCGTGGCTGAACGGCCGCGCTCGCAGGACCTCGAGTCCGTAGGAATCGCCGTACACGGCCACGAGCATCTCGCCGGCCGCCTTGGAGACCGCGTACGGATTGGCGGGACTGATCGGCGCGTGCTCGTCGACCGGCAGGCGCCCGGGCTCACCGTAGACCTCGCATGAGCTGACCCAGACGAGGCGCTTGTCGGGTGCCTCGTGACGCACCGCCTCCAGCACGTTGACGGCGGTCGCGACGTTGTCCTGCAACGTCCGCCTCGGGTCCTCCCACGACCGTCCGACCGAGCTGAGCGCGGCGAGGTGGTAGACGACGTCGGGCGCGGCCTCACGCACCGCGGCTCGTGCGGCCGAGGCGTCGAGCAGGTCGACCGCACGGCCGCGGGCCGCGGCGTCGGCCGGGACCGCCCCCCGCCGCGAGATGCCGATCACGTCGTCGCCGCCGCGCGCGCACTCGCGGGCCAGATAGCCGCCGGTGAATCCAGACGCGCCGGTGATCAGAACGCGCAATGTCAGGATGCGGGCTCGACCGACACCGCGTGCTCGAGCGAGCCGTGACCGTTGCTCGAGAAGTGCGCGTCCGGTTGCGGGGGCGTCCGCTCGGGCTCCACGTTTACGCGGCGCTCGAGCTCTCCGAGCACGATCCCGAACAGGATGTGCCGCCAGGTAGCCTGCGCGAACGCGCGGCGATTGCCCGCGAGCCCGGGAAGCTGGCCCCGAGCCGGATGGAAACGGTCGGTCAGCGCGGTGAGCGGCCAGAGCACGGTGTTCTCGAGCACCGCCAGCGTCGGCCCGCGCAGACTCGGCGGCAGCGGCATGATCGGCGCCAGGTTGGCGTACACGGCGCCGAACAAGGCCCCGTTCTGCATGTGCAGCGCCAACCCCGCCGGGTACCAGCCTTCGCCTCGGGAGACCGCCTTGCCGAGCAGCTCGATGTCGTCGAACGGGCTCCCCAACACGCGCTTGTCGAGCGGCTGCTCGATCGCCCACACGGCGGCCGCGACCACGCCGCAGACGGCACCTCGGAGCGTGCGAGTGCGATCGATGCTGGTAGCCAAGAACCGCAACTGTAACGGCCCGCCGCCGAACGGGTACGCCAGTGTGCGATGGACCAACAACCGCTTCACCAGCGCGCACGCGACAAGCGCGCAAATCCGATCGTGTACTGGCTGGTCCGGGTGCTGTTTCAGCCCTTCTTCCACGTTTATTTCCGTATGAGCCGGATCGGGCGCGAGCACATCCCCGCTGATGGGCCTGTGATCGTCGCTTCGAACCACCGCAGCTTCCTGGACCCGTTCGTCGTCGCGACGATGGCTCGCCGGCCGATGTACTACGTGACCAAGAAGGAGCTGTTCAATCACCCAGTGGTGGCGTGGCTGTTGAGCGCGCTCGGCGCCTTCCCGGTCGAGCGTGGCGCCGCCGACGGCGAGATGATGGACACCGCGAAGTCGATCCTCGCTCGGGGCGATATCGTGCTGATCTTCCCCGAGGGCACCCGCACCCGTCCGGGATCGCTCGGCAGACCGAAGCGCGGTGTCGGCAGGCTGGCGCTCGAGACGGGCGCGCCGGTCGTGCCGGTCGCGGTGATCGGAACCGAGGCGGTCCGTCGCGGTTGGAGGATCCGGCCGCACAAGGTCAGGATTCGCGCCGGCAGGGCGCTGCGGTTCCCACGCGTGCCGGACGCTTCGCCGGCCCTTGCGCGCGCGGTTACGGATCGGGTCTGGCCGTGCGTGATGCTCCAGTGGGAGTGGCTCGGAGGCCTACCGCCGATCAGACGCGCGGCGATCATCGGCGCCGGCACATGGGGGACGAGCCTGGCGGTGTGCCTCGCGCGCGCGGGATTCGAGGTCGAGCTCGGAGCCCGCACCCGGGCACAGGCGGCGGCGCTCGCGTCCGCGGGGGAGAACGAGTCCTACCTCCCCGGCGTCCGCCTACCGGAATCGGTACGGGTTCTCAGAGCCTCGGAACTGGCGCTCGGCGAGCACGATCTGACCTGCTTGGCGGTGCCTGCGCGTTCGCTGCCGGGCGTGCTGGCGGCGCACGGAGAGCGGATTCCGCGCGCCGCCGGGGTGCTGGTGCTCTCCAAGGGACTGGTGCCGCCGCTCGGCACGCTGCCGTCGGCGTTCGTCTCGGAGCGATGCCGGGCGCGCGCCGTCGCGGTGCTGGGCGGTCCCGCTCACGCGGCCGAGGTGCTGGAGCGGGGTGCCTCGGTGGTGCTCGCCTCGCTGGACCCCGGCTTTGCGCGCCAGCTGCAGGACGCGCTGTCCGCCGCCGGCCTCGATGTCTCGATCACGACCGACGTCACCGGCGTCGAGCTCGCTGGGTGCGCCAAGAACGCGGCCGTGCTCGCCGCGGCGGCGGCCTCGGTGGCGGGACCGAGCGCCGCCGGCGCCGCTGCCGGCAAGGTGTTCGCGGAGGTCGATGCGCTCGCGCGAGTCCGGGGTGGCAAGCCCGAGACGTTCGCAGGCCTCGCCGGCGCCGGCGATCTGGTCGCGACCGTGGTCGACGACCGCTCGCGCAACCGGCGCGCGGGCGAGCTGCTGGCTCAGGGGATCCCGTCGGACGAGATCGGCAGCATGATCGGGCAGGCCGCAGAGGCGGTCGACTCGGTGCCGCTGCTGGCGACGGTGGCGAGGCAGGCACGGCTCCAGACGCCCGCCCTCGACAGCCTTGCGGCACTGGTGGAGGGGCGGATCGACCCGGATGGTTGGACCGCGACGATCGTCGAACCGGCGGGGGCCAGCCGAACCCGCCCTGTCCGTGTGGCCTGAAGTGGACGGCGTAATTTACGAAACGGACCCCCAGGCGAAGCTACGCTCCATCTGGTGGACGACAGCACGCCCAAGAGCAAGTCGGAGCTTGATGCTCGCTTCTCCGAGCTGTACAGGGCTCATCTGCGCGACGTCTACTCCTACAGCTACTACCGCGTCGGCAACCACCACGATGCCGAGGACCTCACCGAGCAGACCTTCCTTCAGGCCTATCGCCACTTCGAGCGCGCGCTGCGGGAATCGAATGGCCGGCCGCTGCGCCCATGGCTCATCCGGATCGCCCACAATCTGGCGGCGAACTTCTACCGCGACCGCTCGCGCAGACCTGAGTCGGCGATCGAGGATGCCGGCACGATCTCGGCGCCGCACACGACCGAGTCTCTGGTCGAGGGGCGGGAGGAGCTGGAGTCGGTTCTCGCGGGCGTGGCGATGCTCCCCGACGATCGTCGCGAGGCCCTGATCATGCGATTTGCGCTCGGTATGGATAATCGCGAGATCGCCCGTGCACTGGGCCGGACCGACGGCGCGACCAAGGTGCTGCTGCATCGCGCGATCCGTCAGCTCGAGGGGATCGTCGCCGACACTGCTTCGAACGGACGGCCGGAGCCCGAGTCCGGATGAGCACCGGCGCCACCGACTTCGAGGCCCTGCTGCGCGCGGCGCTGACGCCGATCGACCCCCCCGCCGATCTGGCGCGGCGGCTCGAGCTGACGTTGATCAACCTGGCCGAGCTCGCCCAGGAGGAGCTCGAGTCATGGGAGCTTCCGGCGATGCGCGACCCGCGGAACTGGGTGCGGCCCGCAGCCGCGGCGGTCCTCGGCGCCGGCGCCGGCACGGCGCTGGTCGTGCTGCGGGTGCGGCTGCGCCAGCGCTCGCGCGAGCAGCAGTCGCACAACCCGCTCGAGCTGGCCGAGCGTACCGTGCGGGACTTCGCCGAGGAGGCGCGGCGAGTTCTGCCGCTGCCAGGCTCGGGCACGCTCCGCTCACGCTGACCATGGCAGTCTGCTACCGGCATCCCTCACGCGAGACCGGTGTCTCGTGCTCGTCGTGTGGGCGGCCGATCTGCCCGGACTGCATGACGCCGACGCCCGTCGGGATGCGCTGTCCCGAGTGTGCGCGCGAGCGCACGCGGGTCAAGACGATCCGCACGTCGCCCTCGATGCCGATCGTGACGATGTCGCTGATCGCGATCAACGTGGCCGTGTTCCTCGCCGAGCTCGCGACCGGCACGCCGGCTGCCGGCGGGGTCACCGGCACGGTCCTCGACAAAGGCGACCTGTTGGGCCCGCTCGTCAATTCCCAGCACGAGTACTACCGGCTGCTGACGTCCGGGTTCCTGCACTACAGCGTGCTTCACATCGCGTTCAACATGATCTTCCTCTACATCATGGGCTCGATCCTCGAGCCCGCGATCGGGCGGCTCAACTTCGCGGCGGTGTACTTCGCCTCGCTGTTCGCGGGCTCGTTCGGGGCGCTGCTGTTCCAACCGGACGCCGCGACCGTCGGCGCCTCGGGTGCGTGCTTCGGCGTGCTGGGCGCGCTCCTGGTGGTCGCCCACGACCGGCACATCTCGATCTGGCAGAGCGGGCTGGGTCTCACCCTCGTGATCAACATCATCTTCTCGCTGAGCGTCGCCGGAATCTCGATCGGGGGTCACCTGGGTGGACTGGTCGGGGGGCTGATCGCGGGCGTCTTCATCGTCCAGATCGGCGAGCACCGGCGACTGCCGAGCGCGGCGCTTGCCGGCTGCGCACTGGTGGCGGTGGTCAGCGTTGCCGGCGCGATCGCGGTCGCCGGCACCGCCGGCCTGACGCCGGGAGGCGTCGGGTTCGGCTGAGCCGCGCGGGCTCAGAGCTCGACCGTGAGCGCCTCGCCGCGCGGCTGGCCCACCAGCTCGGGATGGATGATGTAGGCGAGCAGTTCGAGGCCGTCGACGATCCGCGGACCCGGGCGGGAGAAGTATGCGGCGGCATCGACCGCCACCACCTCGCCGGCGCCGACGACCGCCAGCTGCTCACGGTGCATCTCCGCCTCACGGTGGGCGATCTCGGCGTCGTAGCCACACGGCATCACGATCACGATGTCCGGCTGGGCGGCGGCGACCTCGTCCCAGCCGCGCTCCTCCGAGTTCTCGCCGGCGAACCCGAGCACGTCCTCGCCACCGGCGTAGTCGATCATCTGAGGGGTCCAGTGACCGGCCGCGAACGGCGGGTCGAGCCATTCGAGCGCCGCCACCCGAGGACGTCTCGCGCCCCGCACCGCCAGCCTGACGCGGTCGATCCGGGCCGCGGCGTCACGGACCAGCGCGGCGGCCGCGTCTCGCCGATCGGTGGCCTGCGCGAGCGTGCCGGCATCGCCCAACACCTCCCCCACGGTGTGCGGGTCGAGCGCGATCAGCCGCGGATGGGTCTCGATCTCCTCCGCCGCCGCGCGGACGTCGTCGTAGGACACCGCGCACACGGAGCACAGCGCCTGGGTCACGATCAGGTCCGGGCGCAGATCGCGGAGCAGTTCGGTGTCGAGCTCGTAGATCGACTCGCCCGCGAGCGTGCGCTCCTTGACGGCGGCATCGATCTGCGCCGGCGTGAGCCCGGCGGGCAGCACGTCGCGTGTGATCTTCGGTAGCTCGCGTGCTGCCTCCGGGTAATCGCATTCGTGCGTGACGGCGATCACGTCGGTACCGAGACCTAGCGCGAACAGCATCTCGGTGGCAGATGGGACGAGGCTGACGATCCTCATGACTGCACTAGAAGGGTATGACCTAACTCGCCGGCGTGACCTCGACGAGCTTGCCGTCCGCCGTTCCGACCCACGCCGACCCGCCGGATACCGCCAGCGAGATCGGCGTGCTGGTCAGCGCGAGCGTGCCGTCGACGGTCGGCGCGCTCGCGTAGTGGACCTCGTACACGGTCCGCGCGGTCTTGCTGATCGCCCAGACGGAGGTGCTGGGGTCCGTCGCGGCGACGTCATCGACGGCGCTCGGCGCTGAGACCGACAGCGTCGCGTTGACGTTCGTCGTAATCGGGTTGAACCTGGTCACATCGCCGTTGGCGTGCCCCGTCCAGATGCCCTTGTTGAAGGTGACCGACACGGGCTGCACGCCGGAGTCCATCAGCTGGGCGGTGGTGCCCACGCGGATCAGCTGCTCGCCGTTGACCACCCACAGCCCGCCCTCGCCCCAACCTATGTCCGTCGGGGCGGGGCTGATCGGGATCGCCTGGCCAATCACCTTGCCTTGCGCGCTGACGCGCGTGACGTCGCCGGCGGCGTTGGCGGTCCAGACCGAGCCATCCTTACCGTCGACGGCGATCGCCGTCGGGGTCCCGCCCGGCACCGAGACTGACTCGAGCTTGCCGCCGTTCTCCGGGTTGACGAGCGCCAGCGGGCCATAGCCGGAGCCGGTCACCCAGATCCCGGCGGCCGCGTTCGCGATCGCGGTCGGGCGACCTCCAACGGAGACCTTCGTCGCGGCGCCACTCGACGGATCGACCCGCACCAGTGACCCATTGGCCGGAAGCGACGCCCACAGGTTGCCGCTCTGGTCGGAGATGACCTGGGCCGGCGTGCCGCCCAGATCGACCGTGCGGGCGGCCTTCAGGTCGCTCTTGCTGCCACCGGAGACCACCAGAGCCACGATCGCGGCGACGACCCCGAGCAGCAACACTGGCGCGGCCACGAGTCCGCGAGAACGGGCCGGCTTCTGTGCCAGCGTCGGAGCGCTACGCGGCCGCACTGCGGTGGCGACCGGCTCCCTCGGAACCGCGACCTCGGGGCTCGGAGGTGCGGGCGTCGGGGTGCGGGCGAGGGCCGCGGGGGCCAGCTCGGTTGGCGTCTCGGCGAGCTTCGTCTCGTCGCTCGCCAGCTCGGTCGGAGCCGGGGCGAGCCTCGTGTCCTCCGTCGTACGCTCGGATCGCTCGGTGCGCGCGCTGAACTCCGCTTCGGTCGTCTGCGCCTGCTCGAAGGCGCGGTCGAGCGCGAGCGCCACTTCGCTCGCCGAGGCGAACCGGTCCTCGGGTCGCTTGGCCATCGCCTTCGCGATGGTCGCGTCGAGCCGTTCGGAGATGGCCGGGTTCTCCTCCCGCGCCGACGGCACCGGATCGCTCAGATGGGCGTGCATGCGCGCGAGCTCGGTCGGGCGGTCGTATGGGACGTGCCCGGTGAGCGCCTGGTAGAGCATGCAGCCGAACGAGTAGATGTCCGAGGCCGGGGTGCCTCTTCCGCCCTCGATCCGCTCCGGGGCGGTGTAGTCGAGCGTCCCGACAAGGGCGCCGGTCCGGGTCAAGCTGCCCTGGCCCTCGGCCCTCCTCGCGATCCCGAAGTCGGTCAGGTAGATGTGCTCGTCCTCCTCGTGGTCACCGCGCGCGATCAGGACGTTGGCCGGCTTGACATCGCGGTGGACGAGCCCCCCTCGGTGGGCCGCGGCGAGCGCCGAGGCCACAGGACGCAGCAATGGCACGGCACGTTCGGAGGCCAGACGTCCCTCGGCCGCGAGCAACCCGTGCAGGTCGGTGCCATCGACCCAGCGCATGATCAGATACAGGATCCCGTCTAGATCGCCTGCCTCGTAGACCGGGATCACGTTCGGATGGTCGAGCGAAGCCGCCAGCTGCGACTCGCGCTTAAACCGTTCGCGATAGGCGGGGTCCTGGGCGAATTGCGGCGCGACCACTTTGACCGCGACGGGCCGGTCGAGCGCCAGCTGGCTCGCTCGGTACACAACTCCCATGCCGCCGCGACCGGCGACCGCCTCGATCCGGCAGCCGGCCACTGTGGAGCCCACTGAGAGCCCTGTCATAGTGGCCTGTTTATAGCGACTGTACGATCGTGTGCGCGATGTCGGACAACAAACCGCCGGTCCCGCTCCAGAGCCCCGTCGAGCTACAGGCGCAGATCGAGGCCGAGCGGCTCGGGGTGCCGTTCCTGGTCTACCGCGACGGCGCTGCCGAACAGCGGATCTTCGTGCTCTCCGACGAGCTCGTGCGCGTGACCGTCGGGCGCGGCGCCTCGTCGGACATCTGGCTCGACTGGGACACCGAGGTCTCGCGCCTGCATGCGGAGCTGGGGCGGATCGGTGGCGACTGGACGGTGTCCGACGACGGCCTGTCGCGCAACGGGACGCATGTCAACGGGGAACGGCTGGTCGGCAGGCGGCGCCTGCGCGATCACGACACGGTGCGCTGCGGGCGCACGGTCGTGACCTTCCGCCAACCGTTGCGGGCGGACGCGTCGGAGACCAAGGTCGCCTCCAGCTTGTTCGATCGAGCCAGCCTGTCAGACGCCCAACACCGTGTGCTCGTCACGCTCTGCAGGCCGTTCAAGGACACGGCCGGCTACGTGACGCCCGCCACCAACCAACAGATCGCGGCGGAGCTGTTCCTCAGCGTCGACGCGGTCAAGACCCACCTGCGGGCGCTGTTCGCGAAGTTCGGGATCGAGGATCTGCCGCAGAATCAGAAGCGCGTCAGGCTCGTCGAGATGGCGTTCAAAAGCGGCATCGTCAGCGCTCGCGACCTGTAGCAAAACGCTCTGGAGTCCGCGGCCTCGGCTGCTACCGTTCGGCGGGTCGCTGCATGACCGACGACGACCCATCCCGAAGTAGCAGCGCGCCGGCGGTGGCCTGTCACCTGCGAACACCGCAGTGAAGGCGCTGTTCATCATCCTCACCGGGCTACTGGTCCTGGTCAACGCGTTCTTTGTGATCGCGGAGTACGCACTGGTGCGCTCCCGCCGGGCGCGGCTCGAGGCGCTCGCCGACGAGGGCGCGCGCGGCGCCCGCTTGGCCCTGTCCCAGTTGGACGAACTCGGCGACTACATCTCGGCCTGTCAGGTCGGGATCACGATGGCATCGATCGGCATCGGCGCGCTCGGCGAGCCGGCGATCGCGCATCTGCTCGAGCCGGTCCTTGGCGGCGCCCTCGGACACACGGCCGCGGTCGCGATCTCGGTCGTGATCGCCTACCTGCTGATCACGAGCGCCCAGAGCGTCGTCGGCGAGATCGTGCCGAAGCTGTACACGATCCAGCACGCCGAGGGCCTGGCGCGACGGGTGGCGAGGCCGCTGCGCTTCTTCCGGATCCTGTTCCACCCGTTCATCATCGTCTTGAACTCCTCCTCCAACTCGATCCTGCGGATGCTCGGCACCGATCCGAACGCCGAACCCGAGGGCGGTACGCCGGAGGAGCTCAAGCGGATGATCGCCGCCTCCCAAACCGGCGGCCAGCTCGACGCCGGCGAGGCCGACATGCTGACCGGCGTCTTCCACCTCCACGAGCAGGAGGCGCGCCAGGTGATGACCCCGATCCCGGCGGTCGTCACGGTCGACGTCTCCGAGACCGTCGGGGAGGCGCTCGAGCGCTGCGTCTCCAGCGGCCACTCCCGCCTCGTCGTGACCGAGGACCACAACCGGGATCGGGTCAAGGGGATCGTGCACGTCAACCAGCTCGTCAAGCTGATGCTGTCCGACGGCGACGATGGCCACTTCGACGCGGTTGTCCGCGAGGCGCCGATCATCCCCGAGACCAAGCCGCTCGACGACCTGCTCGCCGATCTGCAGCGCGAGCGAACCGAGCTCGCGATCGTGATCGACGAGTACGGACGGACGGCCGGGATCGTGACGATCGAGGACATCATCGAGGAGGTCGTCGGCGAGATCACCGACGAGACCGATCCCGCCGGCGGCTCGATCCGCCGGCTCGCCGACGGCGACTGGTTCGTGCGCGGGCACGTCGCCGTCGCCGACCTCGAGGACTACGGGCTCGACCTGCCGGTCGACACCGACGCCTACAACTCGGTCGGCGGGTTCGTGTTCGCGGAGCTCGGGCGGCTGCCAAAGCGCGGCGACACGGTCGCCGCCAACGGCTACTCGATCCGGGTCGAGTCGGTGCGCCAGAACCGGATCGAGGCGGTGCGGATCAGGCAGCAACGCGCCGCCAAGTAACGCCAGCCGTCCCGCCGCCACCCGCCAAGTTCGCCAGTCCTCCAATTGGCCCGAAAACCAGTCGCATGCGCGGTGGCGCTCTCTCGCATCAGTTGTTACATTTCACAATTACGCAACGGCCGGTGGGTCGGTAACTGCAAGCGTCGAGCCCGCCCGGTGGTTGAGAGGAGAGATGAAGCCGGCCCTGATTGGGCCGGCTTCGCCGCTCGGGTCGGGAGTGGCGCCTTGAAGTCGGGGCGCTGATGCTCGGTAGCGCGTCCGTAGAAGCGCTACCAACAAAAAAGACGCTTGTGCTGCGTTCAGTGGGGGGCGCCGGCGGGCCGGTGTGTGGCCGGCGGCGCCGGCGGGCGCCCAAATACATGCTCAACTCCCCAAATCGAATCGCGCGGCTCCGGGTCGGGAACTTGAGCACGATAGTCATGCTCGATTTCCCAAACCGCCGGCGCGCGGTGGGCTTTGGGAAGTTGAGCATGTTTTTCGGGATCTCCTGACTCCGCGTGTGCCCCTCTCCTCCTGCCCGGAGGTCGGGGCGCATCCCTGCGCCCCGACCTGCCCAGCCCAGAGCGCGGCCGGCGGCGGCTGTAAAGCCGACGACGGGCGCGCTTACCCAGCGAGAGACCCTCACCCAGCGCCCACTGAAGCAGCACAAGCGCCCAAAAAAAGAGCCGGCCCGCTGGGGACGGGCCGACCCTGTGCTTCTGGGGAGGAGGTGCTGCTATGAGGTACGTCGCGACGCGAAGTCTGCGGCCGGCACCTGAATGAGCCCTAAATAGTTAGTGTCAGATGTTGAAGCGATTAGTCGTAGGTGTAGAAGCCGCGTCCTGATTTCTTGCCTAGAGCGCCTTTCTCGACCAGCCCGAGCAGCCTCTCGGGCACGGGCAGGTCGACCGCCTCGCCGATCGCCTGAGCGACGTCGAGCCCGATGAAGTCGAGTAGCGCGATCGGCCCCATCGGCAACGCGGCGCCGAGCGTCATGCAGGTGTCGACGGCCTCGGGCGACAGACCGGTCTCCACCATCAGCTGGACCGCGCTGAACAGGTAGGGAAACAGCAGCCGGTTGACGACGAATCCTGGGATGTCCGGGACCTCGACCGGCGTCTTGTCGAGCGCCTCGCAGAGGGCGTGGGCACGGGTGCGGGTATCGTTGTCGGCTTCGTGCGGGAACACGAGCTCGATCAGCTTCATGCGCGTGACCGGATTGAAGACGTGCAGCCCGACGAAGCGCTCCGGGCGGCCGGTGGCGCGGGCCAGCTCGTGGATCGACAGGGACGAGGTGGTCGTCGCCAGGACCGCGGACGCCGAAACGCGGTCGGCCAGGTCCGCGAGCACCGTCGCCTTGCTGCCGTGGTCCTCGACCACCGCCTCGACGATGAACGTCGCCGTGCTCAGCGCCCCCAGATCCCTCACGACCTCGACCCGCGACGGATCCAGCTGCTCGGGGAACCGAGAGCACGCCTTCGCTACCGCCGACCGCGCGCGGTCCGCGGAGCGATCGGAGCGCGCCCACAGGAGGACATCGCCACCGCGTGCGGCCGTGGCGGCGAGACCGCATGCGATCGTGCCGGCGCCGGCGATTCCGATTCGTTCCTTCAAGCGGGCTCCGGTGTCCGTGCGGCCATCTGCGTGAGTACAGTACGTGACGGTACCTGGGTGTGTCGGAAGCTCTGCGCGCGCCGGGACTCTCAATTACGACAAGGAGCAGCGAAATGCTGGCAGGTCAGGGTCGCGAGGTAGTGATCGTCGAGGCTGTGCGCATCCCAATCGGGCGCGGCCACAAGGAGAAGGGCTACTACAAGGACACCCACGCCAACGAGCTGTTGGGGCGCTGCTACACCGAGGTGATCGAGCGTGCCGGCATCCCCGCCGGCGAGGTCGAGGACGTGATCACCGGCTGCGTGCAGCAGTACGGCGAGCAGTCGTGGAACGTCGGCCGCAACGCCTGGCTGCAAGCTGGGCTGCCGATCGAGACGCCCGCGACCACCGTCGACCGGCAGTGCGGCTCGTCCCAGCAGGCGGTCAACTTCGCCGCCGCGCTGATCGCCGCCGGTGTGCATGACGTTGCGATCGGCTCGGGGGTCGAGCACCTGGGGCATATCCCGATGGCGATCGGCTTCAGCTGGAGCGACCAGGTCGGCACCCCGTGGCCGCCGGCGCTGATGGAGCGCCACAACCTGATCCCACAGGGTCTGTCCGCGGAGATGATCGCCGACCAGTGGGAGATCCCGCGCTCCGAGCTCGACGAGTTCGGCGTGCGCTCGCACCAGCTCGCGCACCGCGCCACCGAGGAGGGCCGGTTCGAGCGCGAGATCGTGCCGATGAAGGTCAACGGCACGACCTACGTGAGTGACCAGGGGATCCGGCCCGAGACGACGCTCGAGTCGCTGTCCGCGCTGAAGCCGGCGTTCAAGCCAGACGGCAAGATCACGGCCGGCACGAGCTCGCAGATCTCCGACGGGGCCGCCGCCGTGCTGCTGATGACGCGCGAGAAGGCCGACGCGTTGGGCGTCAAGCCCCGCGCCCGGATCATCGACCAGACGACGGTCGGGGTGGATCCGGTGATCATGCTCACCGGCCCGATTCCGGCGACCCGCAAGCTGCTTCAGCGCAATCAGATGACGATCAACGACATCGATCTGATCGAGATCAACGAGGCGTTCGCGCCGGTCGTTGCGGCGTGGCGGCGCGAGCTCGAGCCTGACATGGATCGGGTCAACGTCAACGGCGGCGCGATCGCGCTCGGCCACCCGCTCGGCTCGACCGGCGCGAGGCTGCTGACGACGCTCCTGCACGAGCTCGAGCGCTCCGACAAGGAGGTCGGGCTGGTGACGATGTGCTGTGGCGGCGGGCTCGGGACCGGGACGCTGATCCAGCGGGTCTAAGACCGTCGTGGCGCAGGCTTCTGCCGGCGCCGAGGTTGAGGAATGTGCACCTTCGGGGGCAGTGGCGTTCCACGCCGTCGGATGCGCGGCCGGTTGGCTTTACGGCCGCCGTCCGCTGCGCTGTTTGCCGGGCAGGTCGGGCACGGGGTGCCCGACCTCGGGGGAGAGGCGCGGGTGCCCGACCTCGGGGGAGAGGCGCGGGTGCCCGACCTCCGGGGAGAGGCGCGGGTGCCCGACCTCCGGGGGAGAGGCGCGGGTGCCCGACCTCCGGGGAGAGGCGCGGGTGCCCGACCTCCGGGGGAGAGGCGCCGGTTGGGGGGCGGGCCGTAAGTCGCCGGGGGCGTCTCCGGAGGGCGAAAACCGTGCTCAACTTCCCAAATCCGATCGCCGAGCGCGGGTCCGGGAAGTTCAGCACGATATTCATGCTCGATCTCCCAAACCGCCGGCGCGCAGTCGGCTTTGGGAAGTTGAGCATGACTTTTCGGGTCTTCTGACCGCGAATTGGCCCTTCCTCCTGCGCTACCTCACGACAGCGATCCACCCAGACCGGCCCCAGACGTCGGCCGCCGCGGGGGCGGGGGCGCGGCCGCCACGGAGCGCCGGCGCCCCCGGCGCTTGTCCGCCGGCGCCGCCGGCGCTTGTCCGCCGGCGCCACCGGCCCTTGTCCGCCGGCGCCGCCGGCCCTAGTCCGCCTGCTCCGCCGGCCGGATCAGCACCTCGTTGACCGCCACGTACCACGGCCGCGTGACGACGTACAGGATCGCGTCCGCGATGTCTGTCGCCTTCAGCCGCTCGACGCCGGCGAAGCGCTGATTCATCTGCTCCTGGATCTCGGTGCGGTTGTGGGAGCGCAGCTCGGTGTCGGTCGCGCCCGGCTCGATCAGCGCCACCCGGACGTGGCGGTCGGCCACCTCCTGACGTAGCGACTCGCTCAGCGCCCCGACGCCGAACTTGGTCAGGTTGTAGACGCCTGAGCCGCGACGCGGGACGCGCCCCGCGACGGAGCTGATGTTGACCATGTCGGCGGTCTCACGGGGGCTGTCGGCGGCCGCCTCGATCAGGTGTGGCAGCGCCGCGTGGGTGCAGTACAGAAGTCCGGCGACGTTGATGTCGAGCATCTGCTGCCACTCCGGAAGCGGCGCCCCGACCGCGGGGCCGAGCAGCATCATGCCGGCGTTGTTGATCAGGATGTCGAGGCGGCCGAGCTCGGCGACCGTCTGCTCGACCGCGCCCCGCGCCTGATCCTCGACGGTGATATCGGCCTCGATCACGAGCGCGCGGCCGTCACCGTCCTGCGAGATCCGCGCGGCGAGCCCATCGAGGCGATCGCGGCGCCGCGCGGCGATCGCCACCGCGGCGCCCCGTTCCGCGAGCGCGAGCGCGGTCGCCTCGCCGATCCCGCTCGAGGCGCCGGTGACGAGCGCGACTGTTCCTTGTAGCGATTCGGGCATCAGCTGGACTCCCATCGGAAACCGGTTTCAGTGGCTGCCGGCGGGAGCGGACTTGCCGGTAACCCGGCCGGAGGGTCGTTCTCGTTGTACGCGACGGGCGCCAGATCATTCGGCGTGTCGGCGTGGAACAGCGACGCGAGGTGCTGCGCCTGGCCGCGGCCGGGACCGAGCTCGAACTGGCCGCCGCCGTAGGCACCGATCCCCCGAGCGGCGCAGTAGTCGTAGGTCGCGCACAGCTTTGGCAGGCCGCCGATCCGCGATGGCTTGATGTTGACCATCCGCGGCGGGAACGGGAGTGCCTCGATGTCGTCGATCGAGTGGATCGGCGCGTCCCACGTGATCCGGTCATGGACGCCGGTGAGCACCGCGGCGGTGTCCGCGTCGACGATGTCCGGGTCCTCGATCCAGGCATCGGGAAACGCCTCGACCACGCGCCGGTACAGGACCGGATCAGGGGGCTGATCGACGACCGTACCCCGGTAGAGGCTCTTGAAGTCGACCGAGTCGACCGCCCCCGTCGCGACCAGGCCGGCGATCACCTCGGGCGTCCACGAGCTCGTCGGGTCGAGCTTGAAGCGGAGCGTCGGGTAGCGCTCCAGGCGCCGTCGCACGGGATCGAGCGTGGCCGGCTCCCCGAGCCGGAGCGAGACGACGAACGTGAGCGGGCTCACCGGGCGGTCGAGAACGGCGTGGAGCGGCTCTCCCGCCTGGCGCAGTGCGAGGTCGAGCGCGGCGCTGTGGAAGGTCCAGCGCCGGTACAGCCGCGAGACCTCCCGCTGCGGCGCGACCGGGAACAGGTCGAGCGAGTCGATCAGCTCGCAGAACTCGCCCAGCGCGTAGCGCCCGGCGAGCGCGAGCACCGGCCCGGCCTCCTGTAGCGCGACCTGGTCGACTCCGTCGTAGACGACGTCCTCGCCGACGCCGTCCAGTCCGCCGCCGCGCAAGCGCACGACGGTCGAAAGCCGCTCGAAGCCGCTCGAGACCTCCGCTCGCAGCCCCTCGAGCGCGTAGCCGTCAACCTCGAGCGGGAGATCCGCGAGCAGATCGAAAGTCGTCATGGTGCCGTGGAGCCTCCGGTCTCGAGCCGCGCGACGAGCTCCTCCAGCCGGAGCTCCTCAAGGCCTTTGCTGACGGCCTCGAGCTCGGCGGCGCAGTACTCAACCAGATCCCGGCCCTCCTTGACCAGGTCGAGCGTCTCCCGCAGCCCGGCCTGACCGGAATCGAGCCGGCGGATGATCTCCTCGACCCGCGCCACCGCGGTTTCATAGGTCCGTTCGCTCACTGCCGAACTCGCGCCGGCACGACGCCGTCGTGGAAGCGCAACTCCAGATCCTCGGCGGCGCGGGCCGCGTCCGCCGAGCCGAGCGGTTGGCCGGCGCGGTCGGTCACCAGCGCGTAGCCCCGCGCGAGGGTCCGCTCGGGATCGTGGGCCGCGAGTGCCAGCGCAAGCCGGCCCACGTCGGCCCGGCGGCGCGCGGCCTCCGAGGTCTCCGCGCGGGCAGCGGTGCGCCGCAGCACCAGCACGTGGACCCCCGCGAGCTCCCTACGCGAGCTGCACGCCCGCCGCGCACTCGCGCGCAGCTCGCGCAAGAGCTGATGCAGGCGACCGCGATTGCGCTCGAGGTGCTCGCGCGGCGCTCGCGAGGCGGCGGCCAGCGTCCGCGCCCGTGAGAGGACGGCGCGACGGCCGTGGTCGCGCAGACGGTGTGCGAACGCGACCGCGTCCGCGCGCGCGGCGCGGCAGTCGATCGGCACGGCGGCCTCGGCCGCGTGGGTCGGCGTCGAGCAGCTGACGGCCGCGACGTCGTCGATCAGCGTCCTGTCGGTGTGGTGGCCGACGGACGCGATCACAGGCACTCGCAGCAGCGCGACCGTCCGGCACAGAGCCTCGTCGCAGAACGCGAACAGATCCGCGAGCGAGCCGCCACCGCGGGCCACGATCACGACCTCGACCTCCTCGATCGCGGCCAGCTCGCGCAGCGCGGCGGCGATCCGCGGGGCCGCGTGACGGTCCTGGACGGGCGCGAACGCCCACAGCAGGCGCCCGGCCCAGCCGCGCCGGCGCAGGCCGGCGAGCACGTCGTCGCGCGCCTTGCCGCGCTCCCCGGTGACGACCCCGATCGTGTGTGGAAGCAGCGGTCGCGGCAGCCGCTTCTGGGGTTCGAATAGTCCGTCGGCAGCCAGCCGCCGGCGTAGCCGCTCGAGCTGGACAAGCAGGTCGCCCTCACCGGCGATCCTCAGCTCCGTGATCGAGAAGCTGAACGATGGCGAGGAGGTGGCGCTGCCCGGGTAGTAGTCGCAGCCGCCCCCGACGACAATCCGCAGCCCGTCGGTGAGCGTGACGCCGAGCAGCTCGAATTCGTTGCGCCACATCGAGCACGGCAGCGCGCCCCGGGCGTCTCGCAGCTCGAAGTAGACCCGCGCGCGAGCGGCGCTGAATCCCCACACCTCCCCGACCAGTTGCACGCGCGCGAACTCGCGCAGCCTGCGTTGCAGCTGGGCCGCGTAGGCGCCGACGGGGTAAGGACCCGGGAGCTCGCTGTCTGTACTGCCGGCGCCGGAGATCGAATCGGGGTAGTTCATCCAGAGGCCAGCGTAAACGACACCTGCAGCGCGACCGGCTCGAAGCCGAGCTTGGCGTACAGCAGCTGCGGCCAGTCATCCGCGTCGGCGGGGATCACGACCGGATCGAGCCCCTCGGCGATCGCGGTCCGCAGCGCGCACGACACGACCGCCCTCGCGAGCCCCCGCTGCCGGTAGGCGACCAGCGTGCCCACCTCCTCGATCATCGCCGCGCCGGCGCTGCCGTCGATGAACAGGGTGCAGCTCGATGCCGGCCCGTCGCCGCCCTCGGCGACGAACCCGCGAGCGCTCGTGCCGGCGCGCAGAGCCGCTTGGGCCTTCACCAGCTCCGCGACCAGCGAGTCCTGTCCGGGCCGCTCCTCGGCCAGCAGCCTCGATTGGATCGCACGAAGCGCTCGCTCGCCGGTCTCGGTGGCGCGCTCGTCGCGGGCAGGGTGGGGCTCGCCGCGCCAGACCATGAACACCGTTCGCTGCCGCCACCAGCCCGCCTGCAGCAGCCCCGGCTCGACGCGCTGCGCGCCGTCGGCGTCATCGAGCACGGCCCGGCGGTGGCCCAGATCGCCGAGCCATTCGTCCGTCAGCTGGATGATCTGCGGGGCGTCGATCGCGGCCGCGAGCGGAGCGTCGAGGAGCAGCGAATTGAGGTGGTAGATGCTCGGAAGTCCGCTGTGGCGGATCACCACCCCGCCCGGAACCGCGGACGACTCCTGCGCGCCGCGGATCCGAATCCCGCGATCGAGAGCGAGCGCGTTCACCGGCGGGAGAGTACGATCTCGCGGCCGTGGACCTGACCCTGTCACCTGCCGAGGAAGCGTTTCGCGACGAGCTGCGGGCGTGGCTGCGTGACCACCACCCCGGGCGCGAGCCTGCCGGGGACGAGGCCTCGTTCGAGTTCCGCCGCGACTGGCAGCGCAAGCTGCACGAGGCCGGATGGGCGGGAGTCTCGTGGCCCAAGGACTACGGCGGGCGCGGCGCGACGCTGGTCGAGCAGGCGATCTTCAACGAGGAGACGGTCCGGGCCCGCACCCCCGCGGTCGCGAACGTGCTCGGGCTCGCGATGGGCGGCCCGACCGTGATCGTCCACGGCACAGAGGAGCAGCGGCGGCGCTACCTGCCGGCGATCCTGTCCGCCGAGGAGATCTGGTGTCAGGGGTTCTCGGAGCCCGACTCGGGCTCGGACCTGGCGTCGCTGAAGACCCGGGCGGTACGCGACGGGGACGAGTGGGTGGTGACCGGGCAGAAGGTGTGGACGACGTTCGCCCACCATGCCAAGTGGTGCATGCTGGTCGCGAGAACGGATCCCGAGGCGCCCAAGCACAAGGGGCTCACCTACTTCCTGATGGACATGGAGCAGGACGCCGTCCAGGTTCGGCCGCTGCGTCAGATCACCGGCGAGTCGGAGTTCAACGAGCTGTTCATCGAAGGAGCGCGGGTTCCGGATCAGAACATCGTCGGCGGCGAGGGCAACGGCTGGGCGGTCGCGATCACGACCCTGATGCACGAACGGGCGACGCTGGCGTTCGGGCTTCAGGTCTCAGTCCAGATCGCGCTGCACGAGTTGCTCGACGACGCCCAGCACGCGCGCGCTGCCAACGGCCAGGTGGCCACTCAGGATCCGGTCGTCCGCCAGCGGATCGCGCAGTTGATGATCGAATCCGAGGTGCTGCGCCTGAACGCGTATCGCGGTCTGAGCGCGGTGATGCGTGATGGCGTGCCGGGTCCCGAGGGCTCGCTTGGCAAGTGGCACTGGTCGGAGGTAAACCAGTCGCTGACCGAGCTGGCGATGGACATCGCCGGGCCGCGCGCGTTGACGGCGGAGGACGAGTGGACCTACAGGTTCCTGCGCGCGCGAGCGAACTCGATTGAGGGCGGCACGACCGAGATCCTCAAGAACATCGTCGCCGAGCGGGTGCTCGGGCTGCCTCGGATGCGCTGATGAACTTCGAGTTCAGCGACGAGGAGCGCGCGATCAAGCGGACCGCACGCGAGTTCCTGGGCGCGCGGTACAAGCTCGCGACGGTGCGCGAGCTGGCCGACGGCGAGCGTGGGTTCACCGACGAGCAGTGGGCGCAGGTGGCCGAGCTCGGGTGGCCGGGCGTGATCGTCCCCGAGTCCGACGGCGGCCTCGGCCTCGGTGCGGTCGAGCTCGTGGTGATCTGCGAGGAGATGGGTTACGCGCTTGCGCCGAGCCCGCTGCTGTCGAGCGTCAGCGCCGCCTTGCTGCTGGTGGCGGCTGGCACCGACAAGCAGCGTTCGCGCTGGCTCGAGCCGCTCGCGAGCGGTTCGGCGCGCGGAACCGTGGCCGTCTGGGACGAGCACGCCGGCTGGGCCCCGGACCACTCCGAGGTCGAGCCCGCGGCCGGGGCTCTGACGGCGACCAAGATCGCGGTCGCCGATGCCGCCGGCGCCGATCTGCTGATCGTCGCCGGCGCCGACGGGCACCACTACCTGGTGCGGACGGACGCGCCGGGCGTGTCGATCACTCCCGAAAAGTCGCTCGACCCGACCCGCAAGCTGTTCACGGTCGAGCTGTCGGGGGCACCCGCGGAGCCCCTGGCGGGTGGCGACCCCGATCGGATCGGGATCGGCCACGCCTACGCGACGATCGTCACCGCGCTCGCGGCCGAGAACGTCGGCGTGGCTCAGCGCGCGATGGAGATGGCGGTCGCATACGCCAAGGATCGCAAGCAGTTCGACCGTCCGATCGGCTCGTATCAGGCCGTCGCCCACCGCTGCGCGCAGATGCTGCTCGAGGTCGAAGGGGCCCGGTCGCTGTCCTATTGGGCCGCGTGGGCGCTCGATCACGAGCCGGCGGCCGCTCTCCGCGCCGCCTCGATGGCCAAGGCGTACGCCGGCGACGCCGGCTTCCGGGTAACGGCCTCGGCGCTCCAGGTGCACGGCGGGATCGGGTTCACCTGGGAGCACGACCTGCACTTCTTCCTCAAGCGCGCGACGGCCAACGCGCACGCGTTCGGCGACGCGCGCTGGCACCGGGATCGGGTGGCGGCGCTGGCCGGCGTCTAGCTCTCGGGCTTCGGCACGACCAGCACCGGCCGGTCGGAGAGGTGCAGGAGCTTGTGCGCGGTCGAGCCGACCAACGCGCCGCGCAGCGGGCTCTCGCCATGGGTGCCGACGACGATCAACCGCGCATCCTGCTGGTTGGCGAGCTCGACCAGGCCCGGCGCCGGGGCCCGTTCGAGCACCGCGCCCAGCACCTCGGCGCCCTCGGTCGAGGCGAGCTGGGTCGCCTCGGCGATCCGCTTCGAGGCGAGCTCCTTGAGCGCCTGCTCGTAGTCGTGGACCTCGCCGGCGACCGGCTCGATGTCGAACGCGAACGCGACCGTGACCGGGTCGCCGTAGGCTTTGGCGACATCGAGCGCCGCCCGCAGCGCCGCCTTGGCGCAGTCTGAGCCGTCGTAGCCGACGATCACCCCGGCGCTCATTCCGAATGCCCCGCTGGAGCACCGGCGACGATCGCCGGATCGACGACCTCGGGCTTGTTGACCTTGAAGTACTCGGGCATCCACAGCCGCTGGATCAACATCCCGATCAGCCCCAGGATGATCATCAGAATCGCGATCGCGATCGGGGAGCCGATCCCGAGGAACGGCTTGGCGTAGCCCGCGTGTGGCTTGGAGTAGTCGATCACCGCCTTGACCAGGATGTACGTGAGGATCGCCCCACCGGCGAACGGCAGCAGGCCGATGAAGAAGAAGTTCTTGAAGCTCGTGAACAGGTGGCGACGGTAATAGATCACGCACGCGAAGCCGGTGAACCCGTAATAGAAGGCGATCGTGAGCGCGAGCGAAGTGAATGCGTCGCCGATCAGGTTCGTGCTGGTGGCCGACAGGAGCACGAACACTAGCGTTGAGACGACGCCCATCCAGATCGTCGAGAACCCGGGGCTGAGAAAGCGCGGATGAATGTTGCCGAACTGCTTCGGAATCGCCTTGGCACGGGCCATCGACAGGGTCGTCCGGGCGGTCGGCAGGATCGTCGTCTGCGTCGAGGCCGATGCGGAGGTCAGGACCGTGATCACGAGCAGCTTGTCAAGCGGCGAGCCGAGCACGCCCTTCCCGAGCGGCCCGAGCACGTCGGTCTGGTTGTTCAGGAGGTTGTTGAGCCCACCGTAGGCCTGGGCGGCGGTCGTGACCAGCAGGTAGATGCCGACGAGGATGAAGGTCGAGATGATCGCCGCCCGCCCGGGCGCCGTACTGGAGTCCTCGGTCTCCTCGTTGACGCTCACGCCCGAGTCCCAGCCCCAGTAGACGAACACCGCCAGCAGGATGCCGCCGACCAGCGCGCTGGTGCTCTTGACGTCGAACGGGTTGAACCACGAGGCCTGCGGCGTGACCGAGTGAACTGGATGGCTGGAGTAGACCTTGACCAGCGCGACGACCGCGAACAGGATCAGCGTCACGATCTCGATTGCGAGCAGGACCTGCTGCGTGCGAGCCGAGAGTTCGATCCCGATGTAGCAGATCACAGTCATCACGACGATCCACGCGATCCCGACGACCGTGACCTCGAAGTTGGTCGGGTTGGAGTTGCCGAACAACGAAAACGAGTAGTGGCCCGCCACCGAAGCCAGGCTCGGCATCACCAGCACGTCGGCGACGACGATCGCCCATCCGCCCTGCCACCCGAGCCACGGACCCATCGCCTTGGTCATCCACGAGAACGTCGTGCCGCAGTCCGGATCGGCACGGTTCATGTAGTAGTAGGCCGCGGCGATGAACGCCATCGGGAAGAACGCGATCAGCATCACCGCCGGCGACTGGAAGCCCAGCAGGGGCACGGCGGCGATGAAGCCGAGGGTCGCCGCGAGGCTGTACGCCGGCGCGGTCGACGCCACCCCGATCACGATGTTCGACAGGAACGTGATTGCGTTCTTCTTCAGGCTCGGTGCCTGAGCGCCGCTGGCGGGCTCTACTAACGTCGCGCTCTCCACGGCCACCCCTCTCTCTACTCCGTTACGTTGTGGCGCTCCCGGCGGGCTTGGACGGACAGTCCCGGCTCGCCGAGGTCGGCGGGGATTCTGGGCCGCTGAGGGACAGATCGCAAGGGTCCGATGGCCGAACTGACGATCGCGCTTTGTACCACTTGGCTAAGGCCAAATGGCCCGGGGCAACGCTACGGTGACCGCGTGTCCGATCAGACGGTGCGGGTAGTGGTCCTCGGGGCGGCGGGCACGATCGCCCCCGCGATCGTGCGCGACCTGGCCGAATCGGCCGAGGTGGAAAGGATGATGCTGCTCGATCTGGACGGTGAGCGGGCGGCTGCCGTTGCCGGCGAGCACGGCGGCGGCAAGGCCGACGGCCTGGCCGCCGATGCGCGCGACGTCGATGCGCTGGCCGCCGTGCTGGATGGGTTCGAGGTGCTCGTGAACACGGCCTCCTACCGGGTCAACCTCGACGCGATGCAGGCCTGCCTCGCCGCCGGCTGCAACTACTTCGACCTCGGCGGGCTGTACTGGATGACGCGCCGCCAGCTCGAGCGAGGCGACGAGTTCGAGCGAGCCGGGCTGCTGGCGGTGCTCGGGATCGGGTCGAGCCCGGGCAAGACGAACCTGATGGCGGTCCGGGGCGTGCGCGAGCTCGGCGCTCCGGCCTCGATCGAGTCGATCGAGGTCTATGCCGCCGGCCGGGACCCCGCAGTGGCCGTGGACGACGGCCGGCTGCACCCGCCGTACGCGGTCCAGACGCTGCTCGACGAGCTGACGCTCCCGCCGATCGTGATCACGGGCGGCGAGGCCGGCGAGATCGAGCCGCTGAGCTCGGGCGGCGAGATCGACTACGGCGATCCGATCGGCAAGGCGGCGACGATCTACACGCTGCACTCCGAGCTGGCGACATTCGGCCAGAGCTTCGGCTGCCGCGAGGCCAGCTTCAGGCTGTCGCTGGCGCCGGCGCTGTTGACAGCGCTGCGGCAGCTCGTCGGCGCGGAGCCCGAGGTGGTCGTCGCCGCGGCCCGCCGGGCGATCCCGCCGTCGTCGCAGACCGTATCGGTGCACCTCGTCAAGGTGACGGCAGGCCCGGGTCAGAGCGCCACCGTGCGGGCGGTGACCCGGCCGCATTTCGGCCTCGGCGGCTCGATCGTCTCGACTGCGGCCCCGATCGCCGCCGCCGTTCGCCTGCTGGCGCGCGGATCGCTGCGCGCCACCGGCGCCCATCCGCCCGAGGGCTGCATCGAGCCGGACGAGATGTTCGCCGAGCTTCAGACGCGGGGCTGCAGCTTCAGCGTCACCCGCTGACCGCCGCCGCCGGAGCGCGGTCGCGCAACCACGCCACGGTCTCCGCGATCCCGTCCCGCAACTGCACCTGCGCCCGCCACCCGAGCGCTCGCGCGGCCTTCTCGACCGATGGCCAGCGACGCTGAACGTCGACCGCGAAGCTCGGCAGGTGCGCGAGCTCGAAGCTCGACGACCGATGGCCGCAGGCTTCCCAGATCACCCTCGCGATCTCCGCCACGGTCAGCTCCTCGGAGGCCGAGATGTTGAAGTCCTCGTTCTCGCCGGCCGGCGACGCCATCGCGGTGACGATCCCGTCGGCGATGTCGTCGACATGCGTCAGCGTACGCGTCTGGCGGCCCGAGCCGAAGATCTGAAGCGGACGCTGTCCGGCCAGTGCCTTGGCGATCAGATCCGGGACCGCGTGGGCGATTCCCGGCTCGTCGCGATCCGGCAGCTCGCCTGGGCCGTAGGCATTGAATGGTCGGCAGATCGTGTAGCGCAGGCCGTGCTGATCGTGCGCCGCGTGGGTGTACACCTCGCCGGCGAGCTTCGAGAATCCGTAGGCCGACCGCGGCGTCGGGCACTCGAGCAGGTGGTCCTCGGTGGTCGGAAACTCGGTCGCGCGCTCGAACACCATCGATGAGGAGACGTACACGAACCGCTCGACGCCCTCCTCGAAGGCGCTGTGCAGGACCGCTCCGACGAGCGCGTTGTTGGCCTCGGTGAGCGTGTACGGGAGCTTGTGGAAGTTGGCGATCCCGCCGACGATCGCCGCCAGGTGGATCACGTACGGGCAGCTGGCTGCCGCCGCGCGCGCGCCGGCGAGCTCGCGCAGGTCAGCGGTGTGGATCTCGCACTGCGCCCGCATCCAGTCGGGCGCCGGGCGGTGATCCGAGACCCGGACCTCATAGGCGCCGTCGCGCAGCAGCCGCCGCACGACCGCGGAGCCGATCATGCCGGCGCCCCCGGTCACCAGCACGCGGCTCATCTGAGCTCGGCGTCGACCGCGTGCGCCGCGCCGTGCATCGCCGCCGCCTCGGTGGCGTAGACGAACACCTGCGAGGTGCTGAGCGCGTTCCACGGGTCGACCAGCAGGCAGTCGTCGGAGGCGCTGGCGAGGATCGCCGCCAGCGCGCTCGGTCGTTCGAACTCGGAATGGTTGGTGGCGACGATCACGACATCGGCGTCGGCGACCGCCTGCTCGAGCGGCTGGGTCGGCGACGGCGCGTGCGGATCGCACACGGCGACGTCCGCGAGCTCCCGCTCGAGCAGCCGGATCAGCTTATGCGACAGCGAGTCGCGCTCATCGTCGGTGTCGCGCTTGAAGGTGAGCCCGAGGACCGCGACCTTCCTGGCCGCGAGGCTGCTGACTCGCCGCTTGATCCCCTCGACCAGGAACAGCGGCACCGCCTCGTTGACGCGGGACACGGCGAGCAGCATCCCGGGCGCGTTGGAGCGCTCCTCCGAGAACGCGAAGTCCTTTCGCAGGCAGGTCCCGCCGGTCAGCCCGGGCATCACGATTCCGCCCCGCGGATAGTCGCGGTTGATCAGCTCGATCACCTCGAACACATTCGCGCCGTAGCGCTCGCAGTCCATCATCAGCAGGTTCGGAAGCGCGAACGTGGCGTAGCGAAGAATGTTCGTCCAGATCTTCGCAAGCTCCGCCTGGACCGGGGTCGTTCGCTCGATCGGCGTGTTGAAGACGCTGAACAGCGCCGCGGCGCGTTCGGTCGATTCGGGGCCGACGCCGCCGATGATGCACGGCAGGGTCGAGATCTCCTCAAGGAAGCGGCCCGCGGCGATCCGCTCGGGGGCGTGCGCGACGAACACCTGCTCGCCGATCCGCAGGCCACGGCGCTTCTCGATGTAGCCGGCCACGAACTCGGTCGTGCCGGGCGCGATCGTCGAGCGCAGGATCACGGCGTGGCCGGGGCGCAGCAGCGGCAGCAGGTCGTCGACGGCTGCCCGCACCTGCCGCAGGTCGCTCTCGATGTGCGAGAACGACGGCGTGCCGATCGTGATCACGATGTCATCCGCCTGGGCGGCGTTGGCGGCCCGTTCGGTCAGCTCCAGCCGTCCCGCCGCTAGCACGCGATCGAGCAGCTGCTGGCATCCGGCCTCGGCGAACGGCATCCGCCCGGCGCGCAGGGAATCGAGCACGGCGCCCTCGTGGTCGACGCCCAGCACGCGCAGACCGCGGTCCGCGAACGACAGCGCGAGCGGCAGCCCGACCCTGCCCAAACCGATCACGGAGACTGATTTCTCGAAGCTCACGATCGCTTAAAACGTACTGACAAGCTGGACGTTTCCAGAATCCGCCGGCGCGCTTGCAGCGCTCAGCGCGCGTCTCGCTCGACGCTCGGGAGCGGCTCGAGGCCCGGCTCCGCCTTGTGTCCGCGAATCTCGCCGGCGAACGCGATCCGGTCCAGCCGCGCGATCTCGAGCTCGCCCAGGGCGCGGGCCGGATGGTCGACCGGCAACCCCCGGATCAGCGCCTTGATCCGCTCTCGCAGCTGCAGCGCGAAGTGCGGCGTCGAGGCGCCCATCAGCTGCCTGACGTCATCGATCGTGACCTCGCGCCCGGGCCGGAGCCTGTCCGGATTCTCAGCCTGGCTCATTTCTGCGGCACGACCTCGAGGAGGTTGTCGAGCTCGGCCTGGACCTTCACCGAGACCGCGCTCTGATCGCCGATCACCCAGCCGTGGTTGTAGACCGCGGCCGTGGGGCCCTCCTGCGTGTAGCCCGGAGTGGCGTAGTCGAGAAAGAAGTTCAGCACCGAGGACGGCAGCGTACCCGGATTGTCGATCAGCAGCTGGGGACCGAAGTCCCCGCTCGCCGACAGCGCCGCGGAGGCCGCGGCGTCGAGCGTGTGCTTGGCGTTCAGCAACGTGTAGCCATGGCCCGGGCTGCGCATCGCCCAACCAAAGCTGCCGGGGACGTGAGCGCACGGCTGCAACCGCACGCACGGCGGGTCCCGATATTCCGCGAACGCGACCGAGTTGCCGGCCGGATCCGGGGCCCCGACCCGGCTGACGGTGCCGTACTTGCGCAGCTGCGCCAGCACCGTGCCGGGAATCACGCTCGGCGGCCCGAGCACGTAGATGTGCGGGTTCTGGTGCGAGCGCAGCGCCTGGCGGGTCGGGCCGGGAATGCCCGCGCTGTTGACGAACAGAACCGGATCGCCGCTCTCGGCCGCCCATCCAGCCGCGGGCATCGCGTAGGCCGGATTGTCGGCGCTCGCGATCACCACGTCCGAGGACGCGCTGCCGCGCACCGCGCTCGCGAAGCGATCGATTGCGGCCGCCAGCGCAAACGGGTTGCCGCCGTTGATCGAGGCCGCTCGCAGATGGCCGAGCTTGGGCACGTCTCCGACCCGGATCACCTGCGCGCCGCCGGCGTTGGTCGATCCGGTCGGGGCGAGCTGGGTGAGCGCGTCGGCGGTCGCGGACGGCAGTGACGAGTCTCCCGACAGCAGGAGCGGGGCGCTGATCGGCGGCGCCATCAGCATCGACGCGGCGATCGCCGCCTCCCAGTCATCGGTCGGGGCGAGCGTGACCACGCTCGGGTAGGTGCCGGGCGCCGACGACGGGTAGACCGCCAGCGCGACGCCGGCCGCGTCGGCGATCGGGTCGGCGCCGTTGACCCGGGTCGTGTTCTTGGTCGCGATCGCGGGAATCCCCAGCTTCTGGTGGGCGTGGGGCGTCTTCGACGGCACACCGGTCACCGGCGTCGGTCCCGTGATCAGCTCGGTGGTTCCCCCGCAGCCCGCGATCAGCACACAGGCCACAAGCAGGACGAGTCTCGTCCGTGGCATCGCGCTCCGGACGTTAGCGAGCGCGCGGTCTGTGGGGGCCGCTAACGGCGTCCAGCGGGACGACTCGGGCTCAGTCCGGCAGGGCGACGGCGGATGCCGAGCGGACTGAAAGCCCGACGCCGGTTCCGCTCGCCTCCGTGCGAGCGGGACGGGCGGGGACGCGTTCGGGCGCGCCACCAGACCCGTCAGGACCTGCTCAACTTCCCAAACCGATCGCCTGGCTCCGGGTTCGGGAAGTTGAGCACGATAGTCATGCTCGATTTCCCAAACCCCCGGCGCGCAGTCCGGTTTGGGAAGTTGAGCATGTTTCTCGGGGTCTCCTGACCCGCGTGGCGCCCCTCTCCTCGTGCCCGAGGTCGGGCTGCACCCCTGCGCCCCGACCTCCCGAGCCCAGAGCGCGGCCGGCGGCGGCTGAAAGCCGACGACGGGCGCGCTACCCAGCGACAGACCCTCATCCAGCACCGACCGCCTCACTCCCCATCCCGCTCCCGCCGCGTCAGGATCTCCGCCCGCTCGGCGAGCCGGTTGGCACGCCGGAGCTCGGCTTCGCGCAGGCGCCGCTCGTCGATCGGGGTCGCGGCGATCACCTGCGGCACCGGAGTTGGGTGTCCAGAGGCGTCCAGCGCGACCATCGTCACGTACGCGGTTCCCGTGTGGCGGACCTCGCCGGTCGCCGGGTTCTCGGCCTCGATCCGGACGCCGACCTCCATCGAGGTGTGCCAGGCGGCGTTGACGGTGGCGGCGAAGGTGACCAGCTCGCCGACGTGAACCGGGTAGAGGAAGTTCATCCGGTCCATCCCGGCGGTCACGACCCGCTGGCGCGAGTGGCGGAGCGCCGCCAGCCCGGCCGCCTCGTCCGCGAGGCGCAGGACCGTGCCGCCGTGGACATTGCCGGCGCTGTTGGCGTCGGTGAGCCCCATCCAACGGACCAGCACCGAAGCGGATTCTGATGGCGGTTTGCCGTCGATGCCCGCATCCTAGTCGCGGCCCTCGCTACGCTTGTAAGGCCAGTCCAGCCACCCGCCAAGGAGGATGCGATGCCGGGCCTTTCCGGGCGCATGTCCACCGTAGTCAAAGCCAAGATCTCAAAGCTCCTAGACCGCGCCGAAGACCCCGGCGAGACGCTCGAGTACAGCTATCAGAAGCAGATCGAGCTGCTTCAGAACGTCAAGAAGGGAATCGCCGACGTCGTCACGTCGAAGAAGCGCCTGCAGCTGCAGGAAGAGAAGCTCCAGCAGCAGGTCGTGAAGCTCGACACACAGGCCCGCCAAGCGCTCGCGGCCGGCAACGAGGATCTCGCGCGGATGGCGCTGGAGCGCAAGAACGTCGCGCAGACCGAGCTCCAGTCGCTCGATTCGCAGATCTCCCAGCTCGAGCAGCAGCAGGAGCAGATGACCGCCTCCGAGCAGAAGCTGCGGACCAAGATCGAGCAGTTCCGGTCCAAGAAGGAGGTCATCAAAGCCCAGTACTCCGCCGCCGAGGCCCAGGTGCGGATCTCCGAGGCGGCGACGGGCGTGGGCGACGAGATGGCCGATGTCGGGTTGGCGATGCAGCGGGCGTTGGACAAGACCGAGAACATGAAGGCGCGCGCCGATGCCGTACAGGAGCTGGAGGCAGCGGGCACGTTCGAGGACCTGACCCAGATCGGCAGCGGCGAGGACGACATCGACCGCCAGCTGAAGGAGCTGTCGAGCACCTCCGAGGTCGACTCCGAGCTGGCGAAGCTGAAGGCGGAGCTGGGCGCGGGCACGCCGACGTCGGCGGGTGAGCTTGGTGCCGGCGCGCCGGCCGGAGCGCCGGCGGACGCAGCGCAGACCAGTGCAACGGACGCGGCGCAAACAAGTGCAGCGGAGAGCCAAGGTCCCGCCGAGAGCCAAGCGCCGTGATCGTCCGGATCGCGACCGAGGGTCAGTACGAGCTCGGCGACGACGACATCGCGTCTTTTAACAAGCTGGACAATCGAGCAGTCGCGGCCTGCGAGAACAGCGAAGCGCAGTTCCGGGGAGCATTCACGGAGCTGCTCGACTACGTACGGACCAAGGGTCATCCGGTGGCGGACGATGACCTGCGCGGCTCCGATCTGATCCTGCCGCCGCCGGACGTCTCGCTCGACGAGGCGCAGTTGGAGTTCAGCGGCGAGGGCCTGATCCCGGGCTGAACCGCTCGAAGTCGCGGTTCAGATCGGAATCCCCCATAGCGGGAACCACCGCTCGAGCTCGAGCTCGACCGGCAGCTCCTTGCCGATCTGCGCCTTGAGCACGAGCTCGCGCTCGTTGTCGCGCTGCTGTTCGCCGCCGGCGGGGACGAACGGATAGAAGGCCCCTCGCTTGTAGTTGTAGATCCAATAAAGGGGACGCTTGCGCTGATCCTCGAACGCGAACACCGCGCACAGCACGCGTTCGCCGTAGCCGCCGGCCTCGAGCGCGCCGCTGACCGCGTTGATGCCGACGACGAGGTCGTCGAACTCCTTGCCCCGCAGCACCAGCCAGCGGTAGCCGTAGGAGTCGTCCGAGCTCTCGACGGTCGTGCCGCTGTCGGCGGCGGTGCCGCGGACGACCTCCTCCATGTCGCGGACGATCGACTCGAAGTCGGCCGTCGCGAGCGGCTGGAACACGATCGCCGCGGTCCCCCGGGTGGTGATCGAGAGGGTCGTCTCGAGCGTCACGTAGGCGGTGCTCATCGCGAACAGCCGATCCGGCGCCGGCCCGGCCAGCTTTCGCTTGCCCGTGAGGACGTCGAGGAAGCCCATCTAGCGGCTCGTGCCCTGGAGCTGACCCTCGAGCCGCTGCAGCGCAGCGACCCGGGCCTCGAGGGTCGGATGGGTGGAGAACAGGCTGGCGACCGTCTGCTTGGCCTTGGGGGGGAATATGTAGAACGCCGCCAGCTCGCCCGATGCAGCGCGCAGGTCCCGCTGGGGGATCTGTTGCATGCCGCCGCTGATCTTGTAGAGGGCCGAGATCAACGCGCTCGGACGGCCGGTGATCACCGCCGAGCCGCGATCCGCCGCGAACTCGCGGTAGCGCGACAGCGCCTGCAGCAGCAGCCATGAGACCACGTACACGACCGCCGAGACAAGGATCACGACGACCATGCTGATTCCGTTGCTGTTGTTGTCATCGAAGGCGCCGCCGAACCAGAATCCGATCTGGACGATGAACGAAGCGATTGCTGCGAAGAAGCCCGCCAGCGTCATCACGACCACGTCCCGGTTCGCGATGTGGGTGAGCTCGTGGCCGAGCACTGCCTCCAGCTCGGGCGAGTAGCCGAGCAGCTGGATCAGTCCTGTTGTGACGCAGACGGTCGATGTCTTCGGCGTGCGGCCAACCGCGAACGCGTTCGGCATCGAGGTCTGCGCGACCGCCACGTGCGGCTTGGGCAGGTTCGCCTGGACGCACAGGCGCTCGATGATCGCGTGCAGCTGCGGCGCCTCCTGGGGTGAGACCTCCTTCGCCCCCATCGACGCGAGCGCGATCTTGTCCGAGGTGAAGTACTGGATCAGGAACAGCGCGGCGGCGATCACGGCGATCGTGACCGCCCCGGCTCCGGCCGCGAACAGCACGCCGACCAGGACCGCGTAGACGAGGCCGAGCAGGAACAGCGTCAGCACCATCCGGGCCTGAAGCCCGGTATCGCGCCCGAAGGAGGTAGGACGTGCCATAGCAGCTCAATCTTGGCAGACCCGGTAAGCGGACGGTCAAGGAACGGATCGAACGGCGTAAGGGCTGACCAAGTAGACCGTCACGCACCCGAAGCGGCGCACGCCGCTGACGATCGACCCGAGCAGCGTGCCGATGTCGGCCCGCTCGGAGCAGTCCGCCAGGACCCATGCGGCGCCCGAGGCTCGCACCAGCGAGCGGGCCTGGGCGGGCGCGAGCCGGCCCGACAGCAGCGCATTGGCCTGTTCGAGCCGCTGTGCGTAGTCGGGCGTCCAGACCTTGTGCCCGACCCAAGTGGCGCGGCCGGTGAACGCCGGCACCGCCATCCCCAGGTAGCGGCTCGCCAGCACCCCGCCGCGCGCCGGCGCGTGCTCGAGGTACGTCAGCGCCGCGTGCTCGGCGGCGGTGAAGATGTACGGCTCGTAGTGGCCGCGGATGCTGGTGCGATACCAGGCCGCCGACCAGATCACCCCCGGGATCGTCACCAGCGCGATCGCGATCGTGGCGGCGACCGTGCGGACCCGCGTGCCCGGGAACAGCCGCCGCCACCCCGCGGCGGCGAGCACGGCCAGCGGCAGCGACAGCCCCTGGAGCGCGTGCAGCTCGAACGTGTGCTCGGCGAAGTAGACCAGCAGACCGCAGCCGACCCACAAGCGGGTGATCCGGTCGTGGGCGCCACGCGGACGGTTCAGCAATCCGAGTGCGGCCGGCACCGCGAGCGGAGCGAGCGCCGCGGCCAGCACCCAGAGGGGGAAGTGGGGCTGCCTGTTCTGGGCCTGCGCGATCCGCCAGGCGTGATCGTATTTGGCGAGCAGCTGGTAGTAGATCAGCGGCAGGAGCGCCGCCAGCGCCGGCGCCAGCAATGGCAGACGGACCCGGAATCCCCTGCCCCAGCAGACGATCCCGACCCACACCAGCACCAGCGTCGCCCCCTGCCAGGGGTGAAGCCAGGCAACCGCGAGGCTCGCGCCGGCGGCGGCGGCGAGGTACCAGCGGGGCGCTCCGGCTCGGGCCGCGAGCGCGCGCCCGCCCGCTCGGGCCGCGACCGCGCGGCGTTCCGCTCGCGCCGCGACCGCGCGCTCGCCCGCCAGGAGCGCCAGCGGCATCAGCCCGAGCGAGAGCGCGGTCGGCAGGTATCCCCACAGCTGCCACGCGGGCGACAGCTCCTCCATCCCGAGCTGGAGGTCGAACACGTGCGCGAAGCTCAGCTGGTGGGTCCAGTCGAGCACCGCCAGCACCGGGGTGAGGTAGAAGATCGCGAGCGCCAGCACCGCGACCCGCGCTGTGCCCCGTTCCGAGCGGGCGACGTAGGCGGCGAACCCGCCGACGATCACGACGATCGCGATCGGCTCCCACAGCAGCAGCCCGAGCTGCAACGGCAGACCGAGCCGCCAGGCGATGCCAGATAGCAGGAACATCGGGTGCAGGAACGCCGCCGCGTTGGGGGCGAGCTCGAACTGGTCGGAGATCAGGCCGTGGAGGCCAGACTCCCGGATCCACGACAGGTATTGGAACTGGTCGGCCCCGGCGGTGGCGCTGCCGGCCCCACTCAGCACGCCCCCGTGGCGCATGATCTCGATCAGCAGGTAGGCGATCGGTGCCAGCGCCCACACGCTCACCAGCGCCAGCACCACGATCACGCCACGGCACCAGAGCGGGTCCGGCCCGGGGCCTGCCGGCGCGGCGGCCACCTGACCGGGTGAAGGCGCGACCGCTTGGACCACGGCAGCGAGACTACAGCCGGTCGGCGAACGCCTGGCCGATGAAACGCAGGCTCACGGCCTGGAGCTCCTCGTCGTGCTGGATCGAGCGGTGATGGCCTCCGGGCAGCGTGATCAGGCGGCTGCCCGCGGCCTGGAAGTGATCTGCAAGCTCACGCGAAAGCTGCACGGGAACCTGCTCGTCCCCCTCGGCGTGCACGAGCAGCAACGGGATCGTGAGCGACTCGACCGCGGTCTCGAGGTCGTTCGAGGCGAGCAGGTCGGCGAACGACGGATCCCAGGCGAATCCCAAGCTCCCCTGCTCCAGCCCGCGGCGCAGACCCTCGGCGCTGGCCGGGCAGATCGCAACGAGCACCCGTGCCGCCGCGGCGCGAGCGGCCGCGATCGCCATGTAGCCGCCCATGCTCGATCCGCGTAGCGCGATCGATCGTTGCTCGCCACCGAGCGCAGCGCGCAGCCGCGCCGCGACCATCGCGACGTCGTCGATCGCGCGGCCGTCGATCGCGCCGCCGCTGGCGCCGTGGCCGCGCTGGTCGAATGCGATCGCTCCGAGTCCGCCGGCGATCGCGGCGCGCGCAAAGTCGTGGTGGTTCTCCTTGCAGGAACCGGCGCCGTGGATGATCACCACGCCGCCCTCCGGCGCCGCAGAGCCCGGCGGCAGCCACAGCGAGTATGCCAGTCCGTCCTCGACGCCGATCTCGACCGGCAGTACCGGCTTGATCGTGCGCAGGCGGCGCATCGCGGCACACCATATCGTTTGGTCCTGTGACCGCCACCAGCTCACAGCTCTCGCCGGTGCTCCCGCTCGGCACACGCGTCAACGAGGCCGGCCGGCTGGAGATCGGCGGCTGCGATGTGGTGCAGCTGGCACGCGAGTTCGGCACGCCGGCGTACGTGGTTGCCGAAGACGACCTCCGGGCGCGGGCTCGAACCTTCATCAACGCGGTTGCCGCCCGGCACGAGGACTACGACGTGCTGTTCGCCTCCAAGGCGTTTCCATGCACCGCCGTCTACCGGGTGCTCAGAGAGGAGGGGCTGGGCTGTGACGTCGCCTCCGGCGGTGAACTGTCACTCGCGCTGAAGGCCGGTTTCGAGCCCGAGCGAATCTACTTCCACGGCAACGCCAAGTCCGAGGCCGAGCTGCGCGAGGCGCTCGAGGCGGGGGTCGGCCAGATCGTGCTCGACTCCTGGCAGGAGCTCGAGCGCCTGCAAGGGGTCGCCGGTCTGCTCGACCGCCGCCAGCAGGTGCTGATCCGGGTCACGCCGGACATTGCCGGCGATACGCACGCCGCGATCTCGACCGGGCAGGCCGACTCCAAGTTCGGCTTCTCGATCGCGGACGCCCGCGACGCGATCACGCGGCTCGACGCAGTGCCCCACCTGAAGCTGATCGGCCTGCACTTCCACATCGGCTCGCAGCTGTTCGCGCTCGAGCCGTTCCGCGCTGCCGTGAAGGCGATCTCGACGCTCGGCGATTACGGCGTCTACAACGTCGGCGGCGGGCTCGGGGTCGCGTACACGGCCGACCAGCATCCGCCCTCGATTCCCGATTACGTCGATGCCCTGGTGGCATCCGCGCACGAGCTGCTCGGCGATCGCAAGCGGCTGCTGCTCGAGCCCGGACGGGCGCTGGTCGCGAACTCGACGGTCACGCTCTACACCGTGCAGACCGTCAAGCGCAACATCTCCACGTGGGTCGCGGTCGACGGCGGGATGTCCGACAATCTGCGGCCGATGCTGTACGGATCGGTGTACGAGGCGCTGATCGCGGACCGTCCGCTGGCAGCCGCGACCGAGCGCTTCCAGATCGCCGGCAAGCACTGCGAGTCCGGCGATGTGATCGTCCGGGAGGCGCCGTTGCCCGACCCCGAGCCGGGCGACGTGCTCGTGACCCCGGTGACCGGCGCCTACGGCTACTCGCTCGCGAACAACTACAACGGCGTCCCCCGGCCGCCGGTCGTCTTCTGCCGCGACGGCGACGCCCGCGTCGTCGTGCGTCGCGAGACCTACGAGGACCTCGCCGCCCGTGACCTCGAGTAGCGGCAACGCATTCCGGGTCGGCCTACTGGGGCACGGCACTGTCGGGGCGGCGTTTGCGGCGCTGCTTCCCGAGCAGGCCGAGCGGATCGAGGTGCTGACGGGGCTCAGACCGGAGATCTCGGGCGTGCTGACGCGCAGCCGCGGAGGCTTCGAGGAGATCCTCGCCCACTCGGATCTGATCGTCGAGCTGATCGGCGGGATCGAGCCGGCGCGGGAGTACGTGCTGCACGCGATGCACGCCGGTCGGCATGTGGTCACGGCCAACAAGCAGCTGCTCTCCCAGCACGGCGAGGAGCTGTGGGAGGTGGCCCGCGAGGAGGGGGTGCAGCTGCGCTTCGAGGGAGCGGTGGCCGGAGTCGTGCCGGTTGTCAGGGTGTTGCAGGAATCGCTCGCCGGAGCCGAGATCGACCGCGTGCACGGGATCGTCAACGGCACCACCAACTTCATCCTGACCGAGATGGCCCGAACCGGGATGACGTTCGAGCGGGCGCTGGCCGATGCCCAGCGGCTCGGCTATGCGGAGGCCGACCCCTCCGAGGACGTCGACGGGCGCGATGCGGCCGCCAAGATGGCGATCCTCGCGCGGCTCGCGTTCGACACGCCCGTGCACCTCAACCAGGTGCGCTACGAGGGTATCGAGCACATCCAGCCGGACGACCTCGAGTACGCGCGGGAGCTCGGGCTGGGGCTGAAGCTGCTCGGGACCGCCGAGCGGATCGGCGAGGAGGCGCTGTCGGTGCGCGTGCATCCGGCGTTCCTGTATCCAGGCCATCCGCTGGCGTCGATCAACGGCCCGTTCAACGCGGTCACGGTCGAGTCGAGCGCGATCACCGAGATCACGATGTCGGGTCCCGGCGCGGGCGGGCCGCAAACCGCGAGCGCCGTGTTGGGCGACGTGATCAGCGCGATGATCCCGCCCGCCTCGACGCCCCCGACGACGCGCTCGCTGGAGGTGATGCAGGACGTCGTGTCGGCGTTCTACCTCCATCTCGAGGTCGCCGACGAGCCCGGCGTGCTGGCGCAGGTGGCGCAGCTGCTGGCGACCGAACGGGTGTCGGTCAAGTCCGTGGTCCAGAAGGGGCTGGGGGACCAGGCGCGGCTGGTGATGGTCGTCCACCCGGTGCTCGAGTCGAGCTTCATGGCGGCGATGGACAAGATCGCGGCACTCGATGCGCTGCGGGCCCCGCCGCGCGCGATCCGCGTGCTGGAGGAGGAGTTCGGATAGGGTCCTTCGAGTGCGCGCGATCGAGATCGTCGAGGAGAGCGGGCCCGCGTCCGCGATGAAGCTGGTCGAGATCCCGGAGCCGGAGCCGTCGCACCCGGTGACCCCGGGCGCCGGCGTCGTGGTCGAGGTCCACGCGGCCGGGGTCTCGTTCCCGGAAGTGCTGCAGACGCGCGGGATGTACCAGATCAAGCCCGAGCTGCCGTTCGTGCCGGGCAGCGAGGTCGGCGGCGTGGTGCGGACGGCGAGCGACGGCGCCTCGGTGAAGCCCGGTGATCGCGTCGCGGCGTTCTGCATGCTCGGCGCATTCGCCGAGCTCGCGGTCGCGCCCGCGCACTTCTGCTTCAAGCTCCCGGACGAGCTGGGGTTCGACCAGGGGGCGGCGCTGGTGCTCAATTACCACACCGCGTACTTCGCGCTGAAGCTCAGAGGCCGACTGCGCGAAGGCGAGACTGTGCTCGTCCACGGGGCGGCCGGTGGCGTCGGCACGGCCACGCTGCAGGTCGCCAAGGCGCTTGGCGCGCGCACGGTTGCGGTCGTCTCCAGCGACGAGAAGGAGCGGGTCGCCCGCGAGGCCGGCGCGGGCGAGGTCGTGCGCGCGGACGGACCGTGGAAGGACCAGGCCAGGGAGCTCACCGGTGGCGGCGCGGACCTGGTGCTCGATCCCGTCGGCGGCGACCGCTTCACCGACAGCCTGCGCGTGCTCCGGGAGGGCGGACGGCTGCTCGTGATCGGGTTCACGGCCGGTTCGATTCCTGAGGTCAGGGTCAACCGCCTGCTGCTCGGCAACCTCGACGTGATCGGGGCGGGGTGGGGCGCGTACGTGATGCCGAAGCCCGAGGTGACGCGGGAGATCGGAGCGGCGATCGCTGAGCAGATCGCGGACGGGTTCGTGCGCCCGATCGTCGGGGCGCGCTTCCCGCTCGAGCGGGCGGCGGACGCGCTCGAGCTGATCGACGGCCGTGGCGCGACCGGCAAGGTCGTGCTGGAGCTCTGAGCCAGGCCGTCAGGCGGCGGACGCCCGGCCGAGCGCCTCGGCGAACACCGCCAGCGCCGCGTCGATCTCAGCCCGGCCCTCGTCGCCCACCTCCGCGGCGGCGATCGCCGCCCGCATCGCTTGCGTGGGGCAGGTCTGGGTGTCGCTGTAGAGGTTGATCGGGGTCATCGGCTGCGGTTCTCCTCGATCCAGCGCTCGACCGAGTGCACGAACCGCGCCGCGAGCGTCACCGGATCCTCCTCGGCAGACGCGGGGCCGTCGAGCCACTCGTAATCGGCGGCGTTGCGCAGGTCGAACAGAACGCGCAGCGCCGTTCCGAGCTCCGGATCAAACTGTCGCTGCTTGACCACTAGCCTGCCGAAAGCAGAGATCACGCCGGAATGCTTCGAGCGGGACTCGCCGAGCAACAGAAGCGCGGCCTCAGCGGCATAGAACGCCGCATAGTACGCGCGGGACGCGGCCTGCTCGTGATATCCGGCACGCTGCAGCAACGCTCCGACGTCCAGTTCCTGGCGCGCGCGGGCCGTCGGTGCGGCGAGACGATCGGTCATCTGACGCTGAGCCCCTCTGCTCGGGCGCGAATCAGCAACGGCGTCGTCGCCTCACGGTAGTCCCGCTCAGAGACCGGTATCTCCGTCACAACCGTGTCGTTGGCGAGCGAGTGGCGCCCCAAGACCCCACTCATCCGGTAGATCTCGCGCTGTCGGGACTGGAGCTCGTCCAACACCACCATCAGGTCGATGTCCGACTCCGGATGCGCATCGCCGCGCGCCTGCGACCCGAACAGGATCACGTCCTTCAGCCGATCGCCGTAAAGCTCGCGCAGATCGGCGGCGACCTCGCGCGCGACCGCGCGCGCGTCGAGCGGCGGCGCCGGCAGCTCGGGCTCCGGCCGCGCCGCGATCGCCGCCTCGGCCTGCTCGGCGGAGATCAACTCCTGGTCGGCGAGCCATGCGATCGCGCGGTGCTCCATCCGCGCGTCGTGGAAGCGAAACCACGCCTCCCGCAACTCCTGGAACTCGAATAGCGTGTCCTTGAAGCGCCGAAACGCGCCGCGGCCGGCGATCGCCCGCTCGAGCAGGTCATGCGCCCGCTTGTCCCCAACCCGCTCGACGAAGTCCTCCATGTCGCCGTAAGCGACGTGCGAGGTGACCGGGTCGACCTCGATCAGGCCACGCTCGAACGGATGCTCCTCTTCGTCGAGCTCGCTGTCCTCGTAGCGCGAGCGAAACTCGCATTCCCCGCTCGCGGGATCGAACCACCACGAGTGCTCGGGCGAGTTGTCCTCGAGCGCCATACAGAGGTCCTGCAGGCAGGAATCTAGATCGAGCATCGTCATCTCCTCTCATCGGCTCGACCGGATGTCGGCTTAGACGATACTGCGGGCTGAGGCGGGCGCGGGAGGGGCGCGGTGCGGACGCCGGCGGCGCCTCCTCTGCCATGCTGCCCGCCGATGACTGGCCTGATCGAGCGCTATCACGACCGGCTGCCGTTCGCGCCCGGAGACCCGGTGGTGTCGCTGGGCGAGGGCCAGACGCCGCTGGTGCTCGCGCCGCGACTGTCCGAACGGACCGGCGTCGAGGTGTGGCTGAAGCTCGAGGGCACCAACCCGACCGGCTCGTTCAAGGATCGCGGGATGACGTGCGCGGTGTCGGCCGCGGTCAGGGAGGGGGCGCAGGCGGTGGTGTGCGCCTCGACCGGCAACACGGCGGCGTCGGCCGCCGCATACGCCGCGCGCGCGGATCTGCGGGGAGCGGTGATCGTCCCCGAGGGCAAGATCGCGACCGGCAAGCTGGCGCAGGCGCTGATGCACGGCGCCCGCGTGATCGCGCTACGCGGGAACTTCGACCAGGCGCTGTCGCTGGTGCGAGAGCTGGCCGCGCGCCATCCGATCGCGCTCGTCAACTCGGTCAACGAGTTCCGGATCGAAGGACAGAAGACGGCCTCGTTCGAGATCGTCGAGGCGCTTGACGGTGAGCTCGACGCGCTCTGCATCCCGGTCGGCAACGCCGGCAACATCACCGCCTACTGGCGCGGGTTCTGCGAGGCCGCCTGCCGCCCGCGGATGCTCGGCTTCCAGGCCGCGGGGGCCGCGCCGCTGGTGCTCGGAAGGGCGATCGAGCAGCCCGAGACGGTGGCCAGCGCGATCCGGATCGGCAACCCGGCGCGGTGGGAGGGCGCGATGGACGCGGTCACGTCCTCGGGCGGTGGGATCGCCGCCGTCAGCGACGAGCAGATCCTGGAGGCGTACAGGTTCGTGGCCGCGCACGAGGGCGTGTTCTGCGAGCCGGCCTCGGCGGCGAGCATCGCCGGACTGCTGGCGTACGGAGCCGGCGACGCGCGGCGGGTGGTGTGCGTGCTCACCGGCCACGGACTCAAGGACCCACAGACGGCGCTCGAGCACGCCGGCGCGGTGGTGCCGTGCGACCCGAAGCTGGCCTCGCTGGAGCGGGCGGTGCTCGGATGAGGTCGGTGTTTGGATGAGGTCGAGGTTCGGATGAGGTCGGTGTCGTGACCCTCGCCCGCCGGCGCCGGGTTCGCGTTCCCGCCTCGTCCGCAAACCTCGGCCCTGGGTTCGACGTGCTCGCGGCCGCGCTGGCGCTGCACCTGGAGCTCGAGGTCGTGGAGACCGGCAGCTTCTCGGTGCAGACCGAGCTGTCCGTCCCGCGCGACCGAACGAATCTCCTCGTCCGCGCGTTCGAGCGGTTGCACCCGGCCGATGACTTCGAGTTCCGGATCACGTCCGAGATTCCGATGACGGGGGGCCTCGGCTCGAGCGCCGCGGCGATCGTCGCCGGCCTCATCGCCGCGGACCACCTGTTCGAGCTCGACGCCGACATCGCGGCGCTCGCCACTGAGCTCGAAGGTCATCCGGACAACGCCTCCGCGGCGCTCGCGGGTGGATTCGTGATCTGCGACGGGCCCGCGTTCGCCCGCTTCGACCCGCCGATGGGATTGGAGGCGGTGCTCGTGACTCCGGCGCAGGCCGCACTGACCGAACATGCTCGCGCGGCGTTACCGAGCACGGTCGCGCGCGAGGATGCGGTCTTCAACGTCGCCCATGCGTCGAAGCTCGTACTCGGCCTGGCGACCACCGACTGGGACTTGATCGCGGCCGGGCTGCACGATCGCCTGCACCAGCCGGCGCGGGCCCATCTGTATCCCCGGTCGGCGGAGCTGATCGATCGGGCCCGGGCCCTCGGCGCGCTCGGTGCGACAATCTCCGGCGCCGGGCCGGCGGTGCTGGTGTGGTGCGACTACGCGCAGACCGGAGCCGTGCTCGAGCGGCTCACTCGGGAGACCGAGGGGTGGGCGACAGTTGCCCGGGTTCCGTTCGCCTCGCACGGCGCCGACGTGGAGGCGCTGGAGTAGGGCGCTCGCGCAGGCGTTCACGCAATATCTCGGCGTGCCGCTGCTGGATCTCGACGCCCATCCGCTGGAACTCGATCAGCAGCTGTAGCTCCGCGTCGCTGTAGCGCTCGCCGAACGGCCGCCACAACTCCGCCAGCGGGCCATAGAGCTGCCACGAGAGCTCCCGCGTCCGCGGCGTGATCTCGACCAGCACCCGGCGTCGGTCACGAGGATCCGGGACCCGCTGTGCGTAGCCTGCGCGCTCGAGGCGGTCGACCACCGCGGTGATCGCGCCGGTCGTCAGGCTGCTCGCTTCGGCCAGCTGCCCCGCGGTCATCCGGCCGTGCTGATCGAGGATGTCGAGGACCCGGCTGTCGGTGCGGTTGACGCCCAGCAGCTGGCCGACGAGATCGTCGACGACGTCGGTCGCGCGCTGGTTGGCGCGGACCACGTCCCCGAGCTCGTTCAGGAGCTCCTCGCGACGGTCCGAAGAATTATCTCTTGACACGTGAATATCTTAGTAGCTAAGATACCGAAAATTCAAAATGAATCGTATCGGAGGTGAACGACAGATGCACGAAGCGATTGAGGCGCAGGGCCTCGTGAAGTCCTATCCGAAGGGAGTGACGGCCCTCGATGGACTCAGCTTCCGCGTCGCCGAGGGGACGGTCTTCGGGCTGCTCGGGCCCAACGGCGCCGGCAAGTCGACGGCCGTCAAGATCCTGACGACGCTCGCCACGCCGGACGCGGGACAGGCGACCGTCGCCGGCATCGACGTCGTCGCAAATCCCGACCGCGTCCGTCGCACGGCCGGCGTCGTGGCGCAGGGGTCGGGCGTCGACATCCAGGCCACCGGGCGCGAGAACCTGCGGCTTCAGGGCCACCTGTACGGGATGCGGGGCCGGTCGCTCGAGCAGCGGGCGTGGGAGCTGCTCGAGCGCGTTGGCCTCGCGGACGCGGCGGACCGGATCACTCGCGGCTACTCCGGCGGGATGCAGCGGCGGCTGGACATTGCAATGGCACTGATCCACGACCCCCAAGTGCTGTTCCTCGACGAGCCGACGACTGGCCTCGACCCCGAGGTCCGCGCCGACATGTGGCGCGAGATCTCGAACCTCGCCCGCGATCACGGCAAGACCGTGCTGCTGACCACCCACTATCTCGAGGAGGCCGATCAGCTCGCCGCCCGGCTGGCGATCGTCGACCGGGGCAAGGTCGTGGCCGAGGGCACCCCGGAGGAGCTCAAGCGCGAGCTGCGGGGCGACGCGATCCACGTCGAGCTGGTCGGTGCGACCGAGTTCAACGGCTCCGTTCACCGCGCGCTCGAGACGCTCGAGGGCGTCCGCGACGTGGCCGTGGAGGGCAGGGCGATGCGCGCCCGCGCCGACGACGGCGGCCGCGCGGTGCCGGGGGTGCTGCAGGCGCTCGAGGCGGGCGGGATCGCGGTCGCCTCGGTCCGGGTCGCCCGGCCGTCGCTAGATGACGTCTACCTGAGGTACACCGGCCGCACGTTCGACGCGGCCGAGGCGGAAGCCGCCTCTTCTTCTTCCCCGGAGGTCAAGTGATGACAATGATTCGACAGACCGCCTACATGACCGTGCGCCACCTGCGCGAGCTCTGGCGCCAACCCTGGTTCGTCGGGGTGACGCTCGTGCAGCCGGTCATCTGGCTACTGCTGTTCGGCGCCCTGTTCAAGAAGATCGTCGAGATCCCCGGCTTCCACGGCCACTCCTACATCGCGTTCCTCGCGCCCGGCGTGGTCGTGATGACGGCGATGTTCAACTCCGCCTGGAGCGGGATGGCGCTGATCGAGGATCTCAACCGGGGCGTCACAGCCCGCTTTCTGGTCTCGCCCGTCCGCCGCGAGGCGCTGATCGCCGGGCGGATCGTCAAGGAGGCGGTCGTGGTCGTGATCCAGTCGCTGATCATCGTCGCGCTGGCGCTGATCGTGGGCGCGTCGTTCCCTGGCGGCCCCGCCGGCGTGGCGGCGCTGTTCGTGGTCTCGGCCCTGCTCGGAGCGACGTTCGGCGCGCTGTCGAACGGGTTCGCGCTGATCATGCGCCAGGAGGAGGCGCTGATCGGCGCCGTGCAGTTCATCGTGCTCCCGCTTACGTTTCTCTCGACGACGTTCCTGGAGGCCAACCTGATGCCCAAGTGGATCCAGCACGTGTCGGACTTCAACCCCGTCAACTGGGCGGTCGTCGCGGGCCGCGCCGCCACCCAGAGCCATCCCGACTGGGGGGTCGTGGCCGCGCGTGCCGGGTTCCTGGTGGCGCTGCTACTGGTGACGCTGGCGTTCGCGACCCGGGCATTCCAGTCCTACCAGCGCTCGGTATGAGCTACTAGGGGTGGTGGGAGATTGCGACACGCATGCGGTCGAAATATCCCGCCACCCCGCTACGCCGCCGCGTCCGCCAGCGGCGCGAGCCGATCGCGCGCCTGGTCGAGTCCGATTCGCCGCAGCAGCTCATCGGCCACCTGCAGGTAGTCGGCGGCCAGGTCGGGGCGGTAGTCGAGGATCGACACCGCCCGCTCGGCCGACTCGGCGTATGCGATCGAGGCCCGGATCGTGGTCTCGAACAGCTTCTCGGAGAAGTGCTCGCGCAGCGAGTCGAACGCCTCGCGGGAGTGGCGCGTGCGCATGTCGGCGATGTTCAGCACGACCCCCAGCCAGACCAGATCGGCGTTCAGGTTCTCGCGCGCGAGGTCGATCACCTCGAGCGCCTGCTCGACGCCCTGCAGGGCGAAGTACTGCGCCTCGGCCGAGATCAGGGCGTAGTCAGCCGCCACCAGCGCGTTGACGGTCAGCAGGCCAAGCGCCGGCGGGCAGTCGATCATGATCAGGTCGTAGTCGTGGGTGAGGTCGGCCAGCGCCCGCTTGAGAATCAGCTCGCGGCCCATCTTGCCGCCCATCGCCAGCTCGGCTTCGGCCAGCCCCAGGTTCGCCGGCATGATTCCGTCGTGGATCGCCTCGCGTGACTTCGCCCGGCCGCTCAGCACATCGCCGATCGTCGGCGCCGCGTCGGGATCGACATCGAGGTAGTCGGACAGGTTGCCCTGCGGGTCGAGGTCGACCGCCAGGACGTTCAGCTCGATCCGCCGGAAGACGTCCGTGAGCGTCCTGACCGCGGTCGTCTTGCCCGTGCCGCCTTTCTGGGAGAGCACCGCGATCGTGGTCATCGCGGCGCCACTATAAACGCGCTGTTAGGAGTCAGCGAGTCTGCGCGCTGGTGCCGCGGTCGGAGCTGCGGCCGTAGCGCATCCCGGAGATCACGGGCACGTCCACGAAGTGCAGGTGGTGGCGCCCGATCACGACCTCGTCGCCGTTGGCGAGCGTACTCCACTCGACCCGCTCGCCGTTGACGAACACACCGTTGAGGCTGCGGTCGTCGAGCACCCGCAGGCCGTCGGGCTGGCGCACGATCAGGGCGTGGCGGCGCGAGACGGTGGGGTCATCGAAGCGGATATCCGCCGCGAGGCTACGGCCGATCCGGGTCCATTCGCGCTGCAGCGCGAACACCTGTGCCTCCTCGGCGCCCATCCGGTAGGCGAGATACTGCCCCGGCTCATCCAGGGACTCGCGAAGCTCGTCGAGCCACGCCTGGTCCTCGAGGTCAGCGACCATCTCCACGATGTTCGTCTGAGCGGTCGTGAACAGGGAAGCTCGCACAAACTCCGTCCCGCCGCAGTTGGGGCAGACGGGAAGCTCATCGACTGCATCGAGCGACACCGGGTAGTCGCAGTCTGTGCATCTGAACGTTCCGGTCCCCGCCACGTTGCCCGACATCCACGCTTTCATTACGGGGCACATCTCCTTTTACGCGCTACTTGCATGCCGACGTGGACAAGTCGGCCTCGAAATCATAGCCCGGACGTCAAAGGGAAGCTAAAAACTTTGCCGTATATTGGCGGTTTGTTAGCGTAATGTTGCGAAGCACATTCTGGCCGGTAGCTGGTCCGGCAATTTTTGGGGCCTCAACACGATGGTTGGCAGGACACGCAGGAAGCGCGCGCGCAGTGCCGAACAAACGTCCATGCAGACACCGGTTCACGATGACCGACCGGAGCTGGAGCTGGCGCTGATGCGCCGCGGCCTCGATCACCTGATCGCCGGGCGTGAGCAGTGCGGTCGCTGTCACCGGACCCCGCTGGTCGGAGAGCGGGTGTACGTGTACGACTCCGGCGCGCTCGCCTGCGAGCTGTGCCGCGCCCTGGAGGTCGAGACGCCGCGGCTCTCACGGCTCGTCCACGGTCCCGAGTTCGGCCACACGATGCGACTGACCGATCAGCGCCGCGCGGCCTAGAGCGGGGCGAAGCCGAGCCCGCTTGAGGGGGGCCGCGGCGGATGCCCGATCGCGGTCCGGCGGACCATAGAATCCCGCGCTGTGGATCCGCTCACGATCTCGACCACGATCGCCCGCCCGCGCGAGGAGGTGTTCGAGTACCTCGCGGACATCGCCAACCATGCGGAGTTCACCGATCACTACCTGGTCGACTGGCGGCTGACACGTGAGAACTCGTATGGCACCGGGGCCGGTGCGCGGTTTCGCATCAAGGCGCCGCTGAACCGGTTCGCGTGGGCAGACATGACGTTCGCGGAGCTGCAGCCGCCCTACCGGATCGTCGAACGCGGCCGGGGCGGCAAGTACAACCGGATCCGGATGCTGAGCACCTACACGCTCGATCCCGGCCCCAGCGGCACGACCAAGGTCCAGTACACGCTCGAGACCCGGCCCGAGCTGCTGTCCGACAAGCTGATGGAGTCCTTTGGCGGCCGTGCCTGGAGCCGGCGCCAAGCCGGACGGGCGATGCGGCGCCTGCGGACGATCCTCGAGGAGGGCCGGGGCCGCGGTCAGCGGGCGTCGATCGCCGGCCGCTGAGCGACCCGTCCTGTCGGCGTCCGGCGCGTGGCAGCCGGGTAGACTTCCGCGCCCGTGAGCGCTCCCAGACGCCGATCCGCCGCCAGGCTGCGCCCCGCCGCCAGGCTGCGCCCCGCCCTGATCGTCGCGATCGCCGCGCTGGTCGCGCTCGGCCTCGCCGCCTGCGGCCAGTCATCCGATCCGACCAACGCCGACGCCAACAACAACGGCTTCTACGTCGACGCCGGCCACCCCGCGATCACCTACCAGCTCCAGATCTCGCGCGAGCTGAACCCCTACAGCCTCGAGGATCGCGAATACCTGATCGGGGTCCCGGGGTCGACGTCGCTGCCGCCGGACGAGGAGTGGTTCGGCGTGTTTCTGTGGGCCAAGAACCAGACCAAGCATCCGATCACGATGGCCAGCCAGTTCGACATCGTCGACACGCAGGGCAACGTCTACTACCCGGTGACGCTGAACCCCGCGGTCAACCTGTACGCGTGGATCCCGACGACGCTGGATCCGAACGGGACCTTCCCGATCCCCGGCACGACCGCTTTCTTCGGTCCGACCCAAGGTGGCCTGGTGCTGTTCAGGATCAACGACTCGGCGTACGCCAACCGGCCGCTGACGCTCCAGATCCATGCCGCCGGCCAGGCGCAGCCGTCGACGATCTCGCTGAATCTGTGAACCAGGACGACGATCGGTGGCGCCGAAGCGACCCCCCGGTCAGCGGCCCCTCGGCGCCGCCGACACTCAACTTCGACCCGTTCGCGACGGGACTGGCGGTGTTCGCCGCGGTCGCGGTGCCGATCGTCGTGGTCGGCTTCACCCGCGCCACCGTGAGCCCGGCGATCATCGCCGCCGGGATCGTCGCCGGCCTCCTGGCGGGCGTGATCGCGGGCCTGTGGGTCTCGGCTCGCGGCGGCGAGATCTGGCGCGGCCCGCGGCTCTAGCGCTGATCGCGGCGGCGATCGCGCTGTTCGCCGTCGGACCGACCGCCGCGCCGGCCTCGGCCGGATGGGCCGCGCCGCGCCAGATCGATCCGCCCGTGGGACTCGACATCAACCCCGCGCAGATCGGGTTCTCGGCCGGCGGCGTGGCGGCGATCTCGTTCGGGGTGCAGGACGAGGACAACCCGGCGAACTCGATCGCCGACCTCGTGCAGCGCGCCGCCGCGGGCGGGCTGAGCGGACCGCGGCAGATCCCGTCGGCTCAGGCGGCGCTGGCGCTCGTGTTCGCCGGCTCGACGCTCGAGCTGCTGACCGGGACCGGTCCCGCCGGCGCGACGTGCTGTAGCTCGGCGCAGATCGTCCCGGTCGCGGCCGGCGGAGGGTTCGGTCGTGCGCGCACGATCCTCACGGGTGTGTTCGGCGCCACGCTCGGGCGGCTGATCACGCTCCCCGGCGGCCGGCTGCTGGCGGCGATCGCGACCGGCGAGGGCGTGTGGGTGGCGCAGTCGGGCGGCGGCACCGCGTTTGCGCCCGCGCGCCGGCTGACCGCGGCCAGCGATCGCCCGCAGGCGCTCGCGGCCACCGCGATGCCGAGCGGCCAGAGCGTGGTCGCGTGGACCGCGACCGGCGCCGGTGCGACCGACAGCGGTCCCCGGCAGGTGTTCGCCGCGACCGGCTCGCCGGCCCGGGCTCCGCGTCGGAGAACGGCGGTCCTGACCGTGTCCAGCGGTCACCAGGTCAACGAGCTGGCGCTCGCACCCGGGCCGCGGGTGCCGACGGCGGCGTGGATCGAGAGCTGGTTCGACTCACAGGGTGCCTACCACGCGCGCCCGATCGTCACCGATCTGCAACGCAAGCTGCGACCGCATCCGTTTCCAGACGCGGCGCCTGCATCGGGCCTGTCGTTCGCCGGCGATGCGAAGGGGGATCAGGCGATCGCGTGGCAGGAATGTGTGAGCACCGGCTCGTGCTCGGCGTTCGCCGCCCTGCGGCGGGCCGGCCACAACTTCGGAGCGCCGATCCGGCTCGGGCCGATCGATGCCTCGCAGACGCCGGCCGCCACGATCTCGGCCGCCGGCGAGGCGCTGGTCGGCTGGATCGACGGCGGCATGGTCCGGGTCGCCGACCACCGCGGATCGAGCTCGAGCTTCGGCGCCTCGCGGGTCGTGTCGCACACCGACCTCGCCTCGGATCTGGCGCTGTCGTTCGGGCCCGGCGAGGCGATCGCGGCGTGGACGCAGGGAACGCTCGCACAGAGCGTCGACGCGGCCGTCTACAAGCCGTAGTGCCTTAGAGGCTCAGTGCAGCGTCTGGAGACCGGCCTCCAGCACGCTCTGAATCGCCGGCGCCGCGGTCTGGCCGCCGGCGCCCTGGTTGGGGAACAGCGCCCCCGCGACGATCTTCGGATCGCCCGCCGGCGCGAAGCCGACGAACCACGCGTCGGTGTTGGAGGCCGTGCCGGCGCCGGGGGCGGCGGTGTCGGTCAGCTCCGCGGTGCCGGTCTTGCCGGCGACCACCACGCCCGGGATCTGGGCCGAGGTGCCGGTCCCGTACTGAACGACCGCGATCATCATCTGCTCGACCTCGTGCGCGACGCTCGGGCTGGTGACGTGCACGAACCGCGGCTTGGCGTTCGCGTTCAGGGTCGGAACCGGTCGCATCCCGCCGTCCGCGATCGTCGCGCCGATGTCGGTCATCTCGAGCGGAGAGGCCAGCACCTTGCCCTGGCCGATCGCCGAGGACCCGACCTCCAGGTTGGAGGTCATGTCCGACGGCGGGATCGTGCTCTCCAGTGCGCCCGGGATCGACGGCGGGTGGTTGAAGCCGTACGCCTCGGCGGTGCTGACCAGGCGCGTGCCGCCAAGCTTGGCGCCGAGCGGCGCGAACACCGAGTTGCAGGAGACCGCGAACGCGTTCACGAGCGTGCCGCCGCAGGCCTCGCCGCTCGCGTTCTGGAGGATGTAGCCGTCGAGGTTGGAGCTCGTCGCGATCGGGAACGTGTCGGTCGGCTTGACGATTCCCGCCTCCAGCGCGCCCGTGACCGTGATCATCTTCATCGTCGAGCCGGGTGGCTGCACGTCGGACCAGGCGATTCCGGCCGCCGCCAGCACCCCGCCGGTGCGGGGATCGATCGCGATGATGCCGGCGTAGTTGCTGCCGATCGCGCTGACCGCCGCCCGCTCGAGCGTCGGGTTGATAGTGCTGGTGGCGGTCTTGCCGGGAACCGGCTTGGTCCGCGCGAGCACCCGGGCGCCCGCGAGCAGCGTGCCGCCGGGCCTCCCGGCGACCTGGTTCTGGAACACGCGCTCGAGTCCGTCCGTGCCGATCTGAGCGTTCGGCGGGTATCCCATCGCCCGATAGTGCGCCGCCTGCGACGCCGGGATCGGGCCGAGCGAGCCGACGATCTGGTTCGCAACATCGGGAATCGGCGAGCTCCGGTTCGGTCCCTCCGCCAGCGGCACGCCGTTGCTGGCGAGGATCGTGCCCCGTGGCGGCAGCGCCACGTTGCGCGACAGCTGCTCCCCGGGCTCGAGCCCAGGGAACACGAGCGAGTGCTCGAAGTGAACAGTAGCCCCGGAGCCGCTGCCGTCGAGCGGCACCACGAGCGTCTCGTTGAGCGTGCCGAACAGCCTTGTCTCGGCCTTCATCGGGAAGTCATAAGCGTCGCCGTGCTTGTTGCCGAGGTGGCCGGGAATCAGCTTCGTCAGCGTCGCGGTCATACCCGCATCGTGGTAGGCCGATACGAACTGCGGCTCGGAGATCGTCGTGCGCTGGCCCGGGTCGATCAGCGAGTACATCTTCGCGTAGTTGCCTTGCACCCACGCGGTCACGTAGTTGTTGACGAGCTTGCGCTCGGCCCGCCCCGGGGCGGTGGCCTGGATCACCCCGAACGCGAACGCGGCGGCAGCGATCAGCGCCAGCGGTATCAGCCGTGTGAACAGCCGCCAGCGCCGGCTCCGGCGTCGACGTCTGCGCCGCACCCGCGGCCGTCGCTCCGCCGCCACCAATAGTCCTGCTTGTGCCACCTCAACGCGGAACGGTAGAAGATCAAAGGCGCATTCGTTGCCTGGCTAACCTCCCGCCAATGACGGCGGTCGACTGGGTGATCGTGGCGTTCACCGCGCTGCTGGCCTTTTACGGCTACCTACAGGGGTTCATCGTCGGCGCGATGTCGCTGCTCGGCTTCGCGCTCGGCGCGTTCCTGGGCGCGCGCTTGGCGCCGCTGGTGTTGCCGACCGGCTCGCGCTCGCAGTATGCGCCGCTGTTCGGCTTGATCGGCGCGCTGCTGGCAGGAGGGGTGCTCGCGAGCGGCTTCGAAGGGGTCGGCGTGCGCGCCCGATCGGTGCTTCGGATTCCGGGGCTGCGGGCGGCCGACGGGCTGCTGGGCGCCGCGCTGACGGCCTGCGTCGGGTTGGGAATCGCGTGGGTCGTGGGCGCGGTCGCGCTGCAGTCCTCCGGCTCGGACAAGCTGCGGCAGGACATCCAGCGATCGGCGATCCTGCGCGAGCTCAACCAGCTGCTGCCGCCGTCCGGCCCGATCCTCAACGCGCTCGCCCGGTTCGACCCGCTCCCGTCGGTGAACGGGCCGATTGCCAATGTACCGGCACCGTCGAGCAGGGTCCTCCACGAGCCCGGGGTCGGCGCCGCCCGTCCGAGTGTCGTCAGGATCGTGGGCGACGCCTGCGGGCTGGGAATCGAGGGCAGCGGCTGGGTCGCCGCGCCCGGACTGGTCGTGACCAACGCCCACGTCGTCGCCGGCGAGTCGGACACCCATGCCGAGCTGGGTGGCGAGTCGCCCGGCGTGCCGGTCCAGGTGGTGGTGTTCGACGTCCACGACGACATCGCCGTGCTCCGGGTCTCGGGCCTCGACGCGCGGGCGCTGACGATCGCCCCCGATGCCCCCGAGGGCACTTCGGCCGCGATCCTCGGCTATCCGCTCGACGGGCCGTTCGACGCCGAGCCGGCGAGGATCGGTCAGACGCAGCCGATCAGCACCCAGAACGCGTACGGGCAGGGGAACGTGACCCGCACGATCACGTCCGTCCGCGGGCTCGTTCGCCCCGGCAACTCCGGCGGCCCGATCGTCGACGGGGCCGGCCACGTGCTCGCGACCGTGTTCGCGGCGATCACCGCCGGCTCCCAGGCCGACGGTCACGGCGGCCTCGCGGTTCCCAACTCCGTCGTCCGCGCGCAGCTCGCGCTCGCGGCCAGAGCGAACAGGCCCGTCAGCACCGGCGCCTGCGCGGACTGAGGGCGTTACCGCGGAGCCGGGCGGGCGGTGGTCTGCAACACCGCCCGCCCGGTCCGCGATGCGCCCCCGGGGCGCCCGTAGGCGTCGCCGCTTAGCCCCCGACGTCCTCGGCCATCTGCGTCACCAGGTCGAGCCCCAATGCCCCAAGGAGCTGCGGGTGGTGATGTGCGAGGTGACGTTGGGCCGCAGCGAACAGCTCCTGCGAGGAGTCGCCCGCGAGTTGTGTCCCACACTCGCAGTAGGCGACGCGCCGGTGCCCTTCGCTGATCGTGTTCATATTCCGATCGTTGCGGTACTGCGTCAACTCGTGCGTTTGGCCGATCGCGTCTGCATGGCAGCCCCCGGCTTTCACAGCGGTACGATCTCGCGCTGGCGTTGTCAATACGTTTCCAGAACGTTGCAAGCGGCAAGGTCGGCAGCGAGAGGACCCGGATTCAGCTCTGTGGCCGGCTGTCGGTGGAGATCGACGGCGTCCAGCTCGCGCCGGCACTGCGGGGCAGGCAGGTGCCGCTGCTGCTCGCGTTCCTGGTGCTGAACCGCGATCGGCACGTCGGTCGCGAGGAGCTGATCGGCGCCCTGTGGCCCGATCGGGCGCCGCGCTCACAGGACGCCGCGCTGCGGACGCTGCTCTCGCGGTTGCGCTCGGCGCTCGGCGCGAGGGCCCTGGCGGGCCGAGACGAGCTGATGCTCGATCTGCCGGCGCCCGTGTGGATCGACGTCGAGGCGGCTGCGACCGAGGTCGCGCGAGCTGGGCAGGCGCTCGAGCACGGTGATCCGCGCACCGCCTGGGCGCTCGCGCAGGTGCCGCTGAACATCGCCGGCCGCGGGCTGTTGCCAGGAGCGCAGGCATGCTGGCTCGAGCCGCGCCGGCGCGAGCTCGAGGACATCCGCCTGCAGGCACTCGAGGTGATCGGCCGGGCGGGACTGATCGTCGGCGGCCGGCAGCTCGCGTCGGTCGAGCGCGCGGGCCGGGAGCTGGTCGAGAGCGAGCCCTACCGCGAATCGGGCTACATCCTGCTGATGGAGGCGCTGGGCGCGCAGGGCAATGTCGCCGAGGGGCTCCGGGTGTTCGAGCGGTTGCGGATTCTGCTCCGCGACGAGCTCGGCACGACCCCGTCGCCAGGCGCGATCGCCGCGCACGACCGGCTGCTGCACCCCGACGCGCGCGCCGGCGCGACCGAGTCCGGGATCGCGGGCCGGTCCGATCCCGCCGTCGACATGCCGGCCGAGCTGATGGCGAGAGCCGCGGCCCCGCTGGTCGGGCGCGGGACCGAGCTCGAGACCCTCCGGCGGCTGTGGGCGGTCGCAGTCGGCGGACAGCATGCGGAAGGCGACGACCAGAACGGACGGATGGTGCTCCTGGCGGGCGATCCGGGAATCGGCAAGACGCGGCTCGTGGCGGAGCTCGCGCGCGCCGCCCACGACGCCGGTGCGCTGGTACTGGCCGGCCGCTCGCCGCGCGAGACGCTGGTGCCGTATCAGCCGTTCGTGGAGGCGCTGCGTCACTACTTGCTGAACGCCTCGCTGACCGAGCTGCGGGCCAGCGCGCGCGATTACGGCGCGGAGCTCGCGCGGCTGGTGCCCGAGCTCCGGCGCCGGGCGCCGGAGCTGCCGCCGCCCCTCGCCGGCGAGCCCGAGACCGAGCGTTACCGCCTGTTCGAGGCGGTCGTCGGCTTGCTGAGCGCGCTGTCGGCGTCGGCGCCGGTGCTGCTGGTGCTCGACGACCTGCAATGGGCGGACCGCCCGACGCTCCTGCTCCTGCGCCACCTGGCGCGCGCCGCCGACCCGGCGCGGCTGCTGATCATCGGCACCTACCGCGACGCCGAGGCGGAGACCAACGGATTCGGCGAGGCGCTGTTGGACTTCCGGCGCGAGCGGCTGGTGCGCCAGATCGACATCGGCGGTCTGGCGGAACCGGAGACCGCGGAGCTGGTGCAGATCAAGACCGGTGGCACGCCGTCGAGAGCCTTCTGCCGGGCACTGCACGAGGAGACGGAGGGGAATCCGTTCTTCGTCGAGGAGATCGTGCGCCACCTGACCGAGGCGGGGATCGACTACGAGCGGGCGAGCGCGGCGGCGCTGCACAGCTTCGGCCTACCGGAACGGGTCAAGGATGTGATCTCGATGCGCCTGGCGAGGCTCGACACCCAGGCGATCGCGTGGCTGCGGGTCGCGGCGGTGATCGGCCGCGACTTCGACGCGTCGCTGGTCGAGCAGGTCGTCTCGCTGGAGGAAGACGAGTTCCTGCAGGCGCTCGAGGAGGCGCTGGCGGCCGGACTGGTGGTCGAATCGCCGGCGCGAGCGGGTCGCTACAGCTTCTCCCACGGTCTGATCCGGGAGGCCCTGTACGAGGCGATGTCAGCGCCGCGGCGGGCCCGCACGCACCGCCGCGTCGGCGAGGTCCTGGAGCTGGCCGGCGCCGAGCGCAACCTGGCGGCGCTGGCCCACCACTTCGCCGCGGCCAGCGGGCCGCAGGACGCCGAGAAGGCGATCACGTATGCGGTGCGGGCCGCCGAGCAGGCGAGCGCGATGCTGGCCCACGAGGAGGCAGCCGAGCTCTACTCACGTGCGCTCGAGGTGCTGGCCGCCTCCCGACCGGAGGCGCTCGAGCGGCGCTGCGAGCTGCTGCTGGCGCTCGGCGAGGTGCGCGTTCGGGCCGGTGAACGACCGGAGGCGTGGGCGGTGTTCCGGGAGGCGGCGACGCTCGCCCGCAGGCTCGGCGACGGGTCCTCGCTCGCGCGGGCGGCGATCGGCGCCTCTCGGCGCTACATCCAGGAGGCCGGAGTCGTCGACCAGGACCTGATCGGGCTGCTCGAGGAGGCGCTGACGCTGGGCGCCGGCGAGGGGACGATCGTCGAGGTGCTGCTGCTGGCGCGGCTCAGCGGAATGCTGTACTACTCGCCCGAGCGGGCGCGGATGAAGGAGCTGAGCGCCCGGGCCGACGCGCTCGCCGAGTCGCTCGGGGACGTCGAGGCTCGCGCCGTTGCGGCCGACGCCCGCCGACGCGCGTACTGGGAGCCGCAACACCTCGAGCGCCGGCTGACCAGCTCGACCGAGCTGCTGACGCTGGCGCGCGAGGCGGGCAATCTCGAGCTGGCCCTGCACGGCCACGCGTGGCTCGTCGTCGACCTGCTCGAATCCGGCGATCGCGACGCGGTCGAGGCGCAGGTCGAGGCGTTCGCCCAGGGCGCCGCGGAGCTGCGCCAACCGGCGTACGTGTGGAACGCGCTCGTCTGGAGGGCGATGCTCGCGCTGCTCGACGGCCACTTCGAGCAGGCCGAGACGTTCGCCACGCAGGCCCTCAGCGCCGGCGGCCGCTCGGAGTCGGTCACGGCCGGGCAGTACTACATCGCGCAGCTGCTCGTGATCCGGTACGAGCAGGCGCGGCTCGCGGAGCTGGAGCAACCGGCGCGGGAATTCGCCCGGACCTACCCCGAGATCTACGCCTGGCGCGTCGGGCTCGCGAGGGTGTTGCTGGAAATCGGCCAAGTGGACGAGGCTCGCCACGAGTTCGACGTGCTCGCCCGAAACGGATTCGCCGACATTCCCGAGGACCTGAACTGGATGACGTCGATCACGATGCTGACCGAGATGTGTGCGGCGTTCGGCGATCTCCCCAGTGCCGGGCGGCTGTACGAGCTGCTGCTCCCGTACCGGGATGCGAACGTGGTGATCGGGATCGGGGCCCTGTGCCAGGGCTCGGCGGCGCGCTACCTCGGTCTGATCGCCAATTGCGCCGGCCTCGCCGACCAGGCCCGGGACTTTTTCGAGCAGGCGCTGGCGGCGAACAGCGCGCTGCGGGCGCCGGCCTGCCTGGCGCGGACGCAGCTGGACTACGCCGCGATCCTCGGGCCAGGGCCACGCGCCGCCGAGCTGATCGATGCGGCCGCCGGCAGGGCCCGGGAGCTGGGCTTGCCGGCGATCGAGGCGCGGGCGGCGGCGCTGCTTCACAACTGAACATCAAGCCGACCTTGCCGCGGGCGCTACCCTCCCCGGACTCATGTCCAAGACGCTCGTCATCGCCGAGAAGCCATCCGTCGGCCGCGACCTCGTGCGCGTGCTGCCGGGTGCGTTCAGCAAGCAGGAGGGGTACCTGGAGGGGCCCGAGCACATCGTCACGTGGGCGGTCGGGCACCTTGTCCAGCTCGCCGATCCGGATGAGTACGATGACCGCTTCAAGAAATGGAGGATGGCGGACCTGCCGATCGTGCCGGACCGGTTCAGGCTGGTGATCCGGGACGAGCGCTCGAACAAGCAGATGAACGTGGTCAAGCGCCAGCTCGGCCGCGACGACGTCGACACCGTCGTGAACGCGTGCGACGCCGGCCGCGAGGGCGAGCTGATCTTCGCCTACCTGTACGAGAAATCCGGTTCGCGCAAGCCGGTCAAGCGACTGTGGCTGAACTCGATGACCCGCGAGGCGATCGAGGACGCGTTCGGGCGCCTGCGCCCCGGCGCCGAGCTGGCATCGCTGGAGGCGGCCGCGCGCTCGCGCTCGGAGGCCGACTGGATCGTCGGCATGAACGCCACGCGGGCAGCGACGATCCGGCTGCGCTCCTCGTTCGACGGCGCTGTCTCGCTGGGGCGCGTCCAGACCCCGACGCTGGCGATCCTGGCCCGGCGCGAGCAGGAGATCCGCGACTTCAGGCCCGAGCCCTACTGGGTCGTCGATGCCGTCTTCGACCCACTCGTCGACGGGCCGCGGATCTACGAGGGCCGCTACCACGCCGGCGCCAACCCGCGGATCAGGACCGCCGCCGAGGCCGACGCGGTCGTGCGCGACTGCGAAGGGCAGACCGGCGAGATCACCAAGCTCGAGAAGTCCGAGCGCAAGGAGCGCCCGCCGCTGCTATACGACCTGACCTCGCTGCAGCGCGACGCCAACAGCCGCTTCGGCTTCTCGGCCCGGCGCACGCTGGCCGCCGCCCAGCGGCTGTACGAAGAGCACAAGGCGCTGACCTACCCGCGCACCAACTCGCGCTACCTGACGCGGGACATGATTCCCGAGATCAAGCCGATCGCGGGGCTGGTCGGCGAGCGCAGCGAGTACGGGCAGGCAGCGCAGTACGTGCTGGGGCTCGACGTGCTGCCGCTCGGGCGGGTGGTCGACGACGCGAAGGTCACCGACCACCACGCGATCATCCCCACCCGCGCCGAGCGCCACCCGGTCGACAAGATGGCCCCCGACGACCTGCGGATCTACGACCTGGTGGTGCGGCGGTTCCTGGCGATCTTCCATCCCGACGCCGTGTTCGAGAACACCCGCGTCGAGACGACGGTCGCCTCGCACATCTTCCGCACGCGCGGGAAGCTGATGCTGGTGCCCGGGTGGCGCAGCGTCTACGGGGAGCTGCCGGACTCCGAGCGCACCGACGACGACGAGGGTCGCGAGCAGCAGCTGCCGCGGCTGGCGCACGGCGAGCAGGTCGCGGTCAAGGAGGTCGGCTCCGAGGAGAAGGAGACCAAGCCGCCGCGCCGGTACACCGAGGGCTCGCTGCTGGCGGCGATGGAGACGGCCGGCAAGCTGGTCGACGAGGAGGAGCTGCGCGAGGCGATGAAGGACTCGGGGATCGGCACCCCCGCGACCCGCGCGGCGATCATCGAGCGGCTGCTGCAAGTGGGCTACATCGAGCGCGACGCGCGTGCGCTGGTGGTGACCGAGAAGGGGATGAACGTGATCCGCCTGCTCGGGGAGCACGCGCTGACCTCGCCGGGCCTGACCGGCGAGTGGGAGAACCGGCTGGCGAAGATCGAGACCGGCGAGGACTCCCGCGAGGCGTTCATGGGCGACATCGTCCGGTTCACCACCGACACCGTGTCCGAGCTCGACACGAAGCTGAAGGACGTTCGCATCCCCCGCGCCAACCTGGGTCCGTGCCCGGTCTGCGGTCGCGACATCAACGAGAACCGCAAGGGCTACTCGTGCTGGTCGCGCGAGGATCCGGGCTGCGGGTTCGTGATCTGGAAGGCGAAGGCCGGCAAGCAGCTGCTGGTCGCGGTCGCGCGGGAGCTGATCAAGACCGGCCGGACCGAGAAGCCCGTGACCGGTTTCAAGGGCCGCTCGGGCCGCAGCTTCAGGGCGCGCCTGGCGCTCGAGCAGAGCGAGGACGGGAAGTGGCGGGTCGAGTTCGACGAGCCGTGGGCGAAGGAGGGCGCGAAACCGCCCGAGGCGGCCGAGGAGAACGGCGCCGCCGGCGCCGACACCGCCGCCGGCGCCGAGCAGCCGGCGGCTGCATAGGTTGAGCCACCGGTGCATGCACCGGTGGCCCCGCGGGCGGGGGCGCGCATGCGCGCCCCCGGTTCCATACTGATCGCGTCGGGTCCGCTCGCCATCATCCGAGGGGATGCCGTTGACGCTCGTGCTCGGACCCGCCAACTCCGCCAAGGCCGGCGAGGTCCTCGGCGCGTACGCGGACGCGGCCCACCGCGGCGCGTTGCTGGTCGTGCCGACGGCGCTCGACGCCCAGCACTACACGCGCGAGCTAGCCGCGTCGGGCGCCGTGCTCGGCTCGGTGCGGACGTTCGCGGGCCTGACGCACGAGATCGCGAGCCGGGTCGGCTACGACGGGCGTCGGCTGTCCACGCTCCAGCGCGACCGCGTGCTGCGCTCGGTCGTGCGCGCCACGCCGCTGGCGGTGCTCGCCGAGTCCGCCGCGGCCGCGGGCTTCACGGTCGCGGCCGGAAACCTGATCGCAGAGCTGCAGCGCGCGCTGATCACGCCGGCGCGGTTCGCGCAGGCGCTCGGGCGCTGGGCCGCGGGCGACGAGCGGCGGCTGGCCTACGGGCGCGATCTGGCGGCGCTGTACACGGGCTACGTCCGCGAGCTCGAGCGGCTAGGCCGCGTCGACTCGGAGCTGTATGCCTGGCGGGCGCTGGACGCGCTGCGTGCGGAGCGGGCCGGCTGGGGCGCGGACCAGGTGTTCTTCTACGGGTTCGATGACCTCACCCGGCTGGAGCGCGACGCGGTCGAGACGCTGGCGCGCGTCGCCGGCGCCCAGGTGACGGTGTCGCTCACCTACGAGCCCGGGCACGCGGCGCTGGTCGCGCGCGCCGAGGCGGTCCAGGAGCTGCGCCCGCAGGCCGAGCGCGTGCTCGAGCTGCCGGCGCTCGATCAGCACTACCAGCCGGGGTCGCGCGCGGCCCTGCACGGGTTGGAGCGGCGCTTGTTCTCGGACGCCGCCGATTGCGATCAGCGGATCGACCCCGGCGATGCGGTCCGGCTGCTCGAGTCGGGTGGCGAGCGCGCCGAGGCGGAGCTGGTGGCGGGGGAGGTGCTCGGGCTGATGGGCGCCGGGGTCCCGGCGGAGGAGATCGTGATCGTGTACCGGTCGCCGTCCCGGGCGGCCTCGGTGGTCGAGCGGGTGTTCGGCGAGTACGGGATCGCGACCGCGAGCGAGCACCGGGTGCCGTTCGCGCACACCGCCCTGGGGCGGGGACTGGCGGGGCTCGCCCGGTGCGCCTGGCCGGGTCCGGAGCGCGCCCGGCCCGAGGATCTGCTCGACTACCTGCGCACGCCCGGCGTGCTCGATCGTCTCGAGCTCGCCGACGCGCTCGAGGCCGAGGTCCGCCGCGACGGCCTGTCCACGGCCGCCGACGCCCGGGAGCGGCTCGGGTGGAGGCTCGAGGAGATCGAGTCGCTGTCGGCGGCCGAGGATCCGGGCGCGGAGCTCCGAGGTCGCGCCCGCTCGCTGCTGGCGGCGCCGCATCGGGGGACGGCTCGCCAACTCGGGGCGGCCGAGGAGCTCGATGCGCGGGCGCTCGCGACGCTCTTGACCGCCCTGGCCGAGCTCGAGGAGCTGGGCGAACGGGTCTCAGGACCCGAGCTCGTCGAGCTGATGAGCGAGCTCGAGGTCCCCGCCGGCGCGCCCGTGCGTCCCGGCGCGGTGCTGGTTGCCGAGCCGCTCGCGATCCGCGCCAGGCGGTTCCGGGTGGTGTTCGTGGGCGGGCTGCAGGAGAGCGAGTTCCCGCTGCCCGGCGCGCCGGAGCCGTTCCTGTCCGACGAGCGCCGCCGCGAGCTCGCCGAGGCCACCGGGCTCGTGCTGCCGGCGACCGAGGACGCGCTGGCGCGCGAGCGGTACCTGTTCTACGCGTGTGTGTCGAGGGCCACCGAGCAGCTCGTGCTCTCCTACCGCAGCTCCGACGAGGAGGGCAACCTGGCGCTGCGGTCGCCGTTCATCGCCGATGTCGCCGAGCTGCTGGTCGAGGACTGGCCCGAGCGCCGGCGCCGGCGGCTGCTGGCGGACGTGGTGTGGCCGCTCGGCGAGGCGCCGACCGCGCGCGAGCGGGCGCGGGCGCAGGCGGCGCTCGCGTCGGTCCAGGCCGGGGTTGCGCTCGACGGCGGGGATGGTGAGTGGACACTGGGGGAGGCCGCGCTCGAGCGCGTGCGCCACCGCCGGATCCTGTCGGGCGGCGCGCTCGAGTCCTACGCCGCCTGCCCGTTCAAGTGGCTGGTCGAGCGACAGCTCGAGCCGGCGCGGTTCGAGCCCGAGCCCGACCCGATCGCACGCGGCAACTTCATGCACGCCGCGCTCGAGGACGTGATCACGCGGCTCGAGGACTCGGTCACGGCGTCGACGCTGCCGGACGCCTACCGGATCCTCGACGAGGTCCTGGCCGAGATGCCCGCGACGATCGGTCGCGGCCGGCCGGAGGGGATCCGGGCGGGGATCCGCGCCGCGCTCGAGGCCGACCTGCGCCGCTACCTGGCGCACGAGGCGGCCGACGGTTGCGGCTGGGACCCGGAGGGGATCGAGCTTCGGTTCGGGTTCGAGGACGAGGAGGGATCGCTGCCGGCGCTGGTGCTCGGCGACGGCCCGGACCGGATCCTGGTGCGCGGCGTGATCGATCGCGTCGACGTCGAGCCCGGGCGCAGCGGCCGTGCGGTCGTGCGCGACTACAAGAGCGGCAGCGCGCGGCCCGAGCAGCAGGGAGCGCGGTGGGCGACTGACCGCCAGCTCCAGGTGGCGCTGTACATGCTCGTGGTCCGGGAGCTGCTCGGACAGCAGCCGGTAGCAGGGCTCTACCAGCCGCTCGGCGGCGGCGACCTCCGGGCCCGTGGCGTGTTCCTCCAGGGCGCGCCGGTTGGGGCCCGGGTGGTGCACACCGACGCGCGCTCGCAGGAAGAGCTCGACGAGCTGCTCGAGGATGCGGCCGCGCGCGCCGTCGCGATCGCGGCCGAGCTGCGCTCCGGCCGGCTCGAGCCGTGCCCGGAGACGTGCTCGCGCGAGGGCTGCATGTTTCCGGGCATCTGCCGGAGTCAGGGGTGAGCAGCTTGGCCCCGCCCGAGACCGGCCGTCCGCAATGGACCGAGGAGCAGCGGGAGGCGGTCGAGCGCCGCGACGGCGACCTGCTGCTCGACGCCGGCGCCGGCAGCGGCAAGACCTCGGTGCTCGTCGAGCGGTTCGTCCGTGCCGTGCTCGAGGACGGCGTCGACGTCGCCGCGATCCTGACGATCACGTTCACCGACAAGGCCGCGGCGGAGCTCCGCGACCGGATCCGGCTGCGGCTGCGGGAGCTCGGGGCCGACGAGGCCGCGCGCGCCACCGAGGGGGCGTTCATCTCCACGATTCACGGCTTCTGCGCGCGGGTCCTGCGGGCCCACGCGCTGGCGGCGGGGATCGACCCGGAGTTCTCGGTCCTGGACGAGCACGAGGCCGAGCAGCTCGCCGGCGGCGCGTTCGACGACGCGCTCGAGGACCTCGCCCAGAACGCTCCCGGGGGCGTCGAGCTGATCGCCGCCTACGGCGCCGGTCCGCTCCGTGGCGCGATCCTGGGCGCCTACGCCGAGCTGCGCTCGCGCGGGTCCCGCTCGCCTCGGCTACCCGCGCCTGGCGGCGGGCCCGATATCGAGCAGGCGCGGGCCGAGCTCGCGGACGCCGCGGCGGCGCTCGAGCGCGAGCTCGGGGCGATCGTGGAGCCGCCGGCGCGCGTGGTCGAGGCGCTCGAGCGGCTGGCGCGGCTTGCCTTGGTGATCGCATCGCCCGAACCGTGGCCCGGGGATCTGTCGTCGCTGGCGCTCCCGGGCGGCAACGGCGCCGCCCTGTCGACGGACGCCTGTGCCGTCTACGGCGAGGCATTGGCCCGCTTCCGCGCCGCCTGCGAGGACCGTCGCGCCGAGCGCGCGCTGGCGCTGCTCGATCAGCTGCTGCGCGGCTTCGGCGAACGCTACGCGACCCGCAAGCGCGAGCGCAGCGCGCTGGACTTCGAGGACCTGGAGCTGATCACCCGGGCGGTGCTGCTGCGTGACGGGGAGCTCCGGGATCGCTACCGGGCCCGGTTCCACCAGGTGATGGTCGACGAGTTCCAGGACACCAACGCCGTCCAGCTGGAGCTGATCGAGCAGGTCGCCAACGGGAACCTGTTCACGGTCGGCGACGCGCAGCAGTCGATCTACGCGTTCCGGCACGCCGACGTGGAGCTGTTCGAAGCCCGCAGCGAGCGGCTCGCGCGGGAGGGACGCCGCGCGACCCTGCGGACCAACTTCCGCGCGCGGCGCGAGATCCTGGAGGTGCTGAACGGCGCCTTCGACGGGGAGCTGGGAGAGCGGTTCATGCCGCTGGTTGCGGGGCGGGATGACCCCGCCGCGAGCGAGCCGCTGGTCGAGCTGCTGGTCGCGGACAAGGGCGCGGACTGGGCGGACGAGGGGCTGGCGGCGCCGTGGCGGGTGGCCGAGGCGCGGGCGCTCGCGGCCCGCGTGAGCGAGCTCGTGCGCGCCGGCGCGGCGTTGCGGGAGATCGTCGTGTTGACCCGTGCGACCACCGACCTGCGCGCGTACGAGCGCGCGCTCGAGGACCGCGGCGTGGCGACCTACGTGATCGGCGGGCGTGGCTACTGGGCCCACCCGCAGGTCGTCGATGTCGTCGCGTACCTGCGAGCGCTCGCCAACCCGCGCGACGAGGAGGCCTTCTACACGGTGCTGGCATCTCCGATCGTCGCTGCCTCGATCGACGCACTGGTGGTCCTCGGGGCCGCCGCACGCGCGTCCGGCCGGGATCCGTGGTGGCTGTTGGTCGAGCCGGACGGCCGACTCGATGACCTCGACGCCGGCGACCGCGAGCGGCTCGCTCGGTTCGCGTCCTGGTTCGGGGCCGAGCGCTCGGGGTCGGCGCGGCGCGGGATCGAGGAGCTGATCTCGCGCGCGCTCGAGCTGAGCCGGTACGACCTGCGGATGCTGGCGCTCCCGGGCGGCGCGCGCCGGCTCGCGAACGTCCGCAAGCTGATGCGGCTGGGCGGGGAGTTCGAGGCTTCGGGCGGCCGGGACCTGCGCGGGTTCGTCGATCTCGTCCAGGGGCGTTCCTCGGCGTGGGGCGACCCGGGGTTGGGAGGTGCGCGGGAGAGCGAGGCTCCGGTCGAGGGCGAGGCGCTCGACGCGGTCCGGCTGATGACGATCCATCGCGCCAAGGGACTCGAGTTCGAGATCGTGTGCGTCGCGGACCTCGGCCGCGGGCCGTGGTGGCGGACCGAGCTGCTGCGGATCGGCCGCGACGGGCGGGTCGGGCTGAGACTGTCCGAGCCCGGGACCGGCAAACGGGAGCCGACGCAGGAGTACCGCAGGCTCGGCGAGGAGCAGGCGGCGGCCGAGGCGATGGAGGAGCGCCGCGTGTTCTACGTCGCGATGACGCGCGCCCGCGAGCGGCTGATCGTGAGCGGCGCGGCGCGGCTCGATCCGTGGCCCGTCAACGGCGGCGGCGGCCCGATCGCGTGGATCGCGCCGGCGCTCGTTCCCGACTTCGCCGAGCTGGCGGCGCGCGCATGCGATCAGGAGCGCTGCGGGGTCACACAGGACGGGGTTCGGTACGCGTTTGTGGCGCCGGCTGATCTGGTGGTCGACACCGTGCCCCGTATAGCGGCACAAAGTCGACCAGTCGTGGTGGGCGGGGTGGGGGACCCTGGCGATTCCGCGCCCGCGGCCGCCGAGGGTCCGCCGGTCGCGGCGCTGAGCTACTCGGCCCTGGGGGAGTACGAGCGCTGTGGCTATCGGTTCTATGTCGAGCGGGTGCTCGGGTTGCCCGCAGTGGCGGCGCGGGGCGGCGGCGCGGAGGCCGGGGCCGGGACCGGCGACGGGCTCGCCGCCACCGAGCGCGGGATCCTGCTGCACGCGCTGCTCGAGGGGCTCGACTTCCGGCGGCCGGTGCGGCCACCCGCCGCCGCGATCGCCGCCGCCGCCAGGCGGTCGGGGGTGGCGATGCCGCAGGCGCCCGGCGAGCTGGCCGACCTGATCGACGCGTTCGCCGCCAGCGAGGTGTGCGCGCGGCTTGCCCGCGCGACCGAGGTCCGGCGCGAGGAACGGTTCTCGTTTGCGCTCGACGGTGGCGTGCTGGTCACCGGCGCGCTCGATGTGGTCGCGCGCGAGCCGGGCGGCCGCCGGCTGGTCGTCGACTACAAGAGCGATCGGCTCGGCGGCGGCTCGCCGGCGGAGATCGTCGCCCGCGACTACGCGACCCAGCGGCTGATCTACGCGATCGCGATGCTGCGCGCGGGCGCGGCCGAGGTCGAGGTCGAGGTCGAGGTGGTCCATCAATTCCTCGAGCTCCCGCATGCACCGGTGACCGCGACCTACACGAAGGCAGAGGCGCCGCGGCTCGAGCAGCAGCTCGCGGAGCTGGCGGGCGGCGTGCTGCGGCGCGAGTTCACCGTCAGCGAGACCCCGCACCGCGGGCTCTGCGGCGGCTGCCCGGCCGAGGGCGGCCTGTGCTCGTGGCCGCGCGAGCTGACCCGGCGCGATGCACCGGATAGGCTGTTCTGAGCACGGCGGGGCGACCGCGTCAAGGCCATGCGAGTGGATCGAGAACACGCGCACGAGAAGCTCGAGCGGCTCACCGCTCAGGACCTCCGCATCCTGAAGCTCGAGGCGGGCCCGGTGTCCGGCCACACCTGCAAAGTGCTCGTCCTCGAGCCCCCGTCCGAGGGTCCCGTACCGACCGTCGAGTCGCTGCGGGCGATGATCGCCGCCCGGCTCGACGCGGCGCCGCGGCTGCGCCAGCGGCTCGCGCCGACCCCGTTGCGCGCCGCCAGACCGGCGTGGGTCGACGATGACCGGTTCGACATCGCCGCGCACGTGCGGGCGGTGAGCACCGACGGACCGGTGGATGCCCGCGGTCTGCAGGAGATCGTCGGGCACCTCCACGAGCAGCGACTCGAGCGCGGGCGGCCGCTGTGGCGGCTGGACGTCGTCGAGGGACTCGAGGAGGGAGGGGTCGCGCTGGTCCTGCGCGTGCACCACGCGATGGCCGACGGCGCCGCCTGCGTCCGGCTGCTCGATGCCGTGCTCTGGCGTGCGGCGCCGGATCCACACGTGGGGCCGCCCGCGCCGTGGTCGCCGGCGCCTCGCGCGGGCGCGATCAAGCTGCTCGCGCTCGGCCTCGGCGAACGGACCCGCGAGCTGCTGCGCATGCCCTCGCCCGCACACGCCGTTCGGGCCCTCGGGGAGCTGCTCTCATCGCGCCGGGTCCTGAGGCGCGAGCTCGCCCACACCGCGGCGGTGACGCCGTTCGCCCGCCCGGCGAGCAGAGGGCGCAAGGTGGCGTTCGCGCAGGCGTCACTCGGGGCCTGCCGGGCGTGTGCGAAGGCGATCGACCCCGCGGTGACGGTCAACGACGTCGTGCTGGCGCTGGTCGCGGGCGGGCTGCGGGCCTGGCTGGAGGGCGGCCATGGTCCGGCCGAGGGGATCCGCGTCAAGGTGCCGGTCAGCCTCCATCGCGACGCGGACGGCGAGTTTGTCGCTAACCGCGACTCGTACTTCCTCGTCGACCTGCCGCTGACCGAGGCCGATCCGGCCAGGAGGCTGCTCGCGATCAACCGCGAATCGCACGAGCGCAAGGTGGGCCACGACGCCGAGGCGCTGTACCACCTCGGGGTGAATCCGCTGGTCGCGCGCTGGTCGATGAGCCCGCGCACGTTCACGTTCAACGTCTCGAACATCCGTGGGCCCGCGCACGACATGTACGTGCTGGCGGCGCGGGTCCGCGACTTCTACTCGCTGGGGGAGATCGCTCAGAATCACGCGCTGCGGATCGCGGTCACGTCGTTCGCGGGCACGCTCTCGTTCGGCCTGCTGGCGGACCTTCATGCGGTCGAACATCTGCACGTGTTCGCCGACGGGATTCGGACCGCGGTCGCGGAGCTGCTGGAGCTTCCGGTTGCGGGGTCGGGCTAGGGCTTGGGCTCGGGCGAGGGTCGCTCTTCCTGCTTGGGATGGAAGTGGACGTCCACTTCCTGTTCGTCCGAGCGCTCCTCCATCTTCGCGAGCGCCTCCAGTGTCCGCTCGCCCGCCGGGGTGCGCGGGCCGAACAGGCTCCGGGGCCACAGCTTGCGAACCACGACCACGTTGATCTCGGCGGCGTACAGCGTTGCCTGGGCGCCGAGGCGAAGCCAGGCCAGCAGCCCGATCACGGTCGCGAAGAAGCCGTAGGTGCTCGTGGCGCGGCTGATCACGTGATTGACGTACACGCCGCCGGCGAGCTGCAGGATCTCCCACAGAATCCCGCCGATCACCGCCCCGATCCACATCGCGCCGGTGGGGACGGTGGCCGAGGTCAGCGCGCGGAACGCCGCCGCGAACAGCACGAAGTTCAGGATCAGCGAGAACACGATCCCGAACACCGTCAGCAGCGGTCCGCTGAGGCCGCCGCCGATCAGCCCGGAGATCGCGGTCGAGATCACGAACAGCACCCCCAGCACGGTCACCAGCATCAACCCGCGCAGGCGGCCGAGGAAGAAGTTGGGGCGCTCCTTGAACGGGACCGCCCAGACCTTGTTGAACGCGTTCTGGGAGGCCTGGGTGACGCCGAGGCCGGCCCACAGCGCGAACACGATCCCGATCACCAGCGACACCGTGCGGCCCGTCAGCTGCTTGTCCTGCAGATCCGTCCCGATCACCGGGAAGTGTCCCAGCACCGAGTCGGAGATTGCTTTCTGGACGCTCGAGTTGCCGTGGAACACGAACCCGAGCACGGTGACGAACACGAGCAGGAGCGGGAACAGGGAGAAGAACGCGTAGTAGGCGACCAGCGCGGCCAGCGAGCCCGCCTGATCGTCGCCGAACTTCTTCAGGACCGCGATCGGGATCGCAAGCGGAGGGTGTCGCTGCTGGACACGGTCGAAAGCCCGGAGTGGACGGAGCAGATCCACGCTTGTGTCATACCCTACGAGGCGGAAGCCGATGCCGCCAGGGGCGGGCCGTTCAGCCCGCGGCGGCGAGCGCCTGCTCGGCCGGCAGGCTCGCGGCCGGCCGGCGCCGCGCCCGCAGCACCACGCGGGCTCCGCGCGCGGGGCTGAAGGTGATGCTGCGCCGCGCGGTCCGCTCCGGTCGCGCGCTCGCGGGTGCGAGCTCGCACCGCGCCAGCACGGCCGCCAGCACCAGCTTCATCTCCTGGATCGCAAAGCTCGCGCCGAGGCAGCGCCGCCGGCCGCCCCCAAACGGGATCCAGGCATACGTCCCGGGCGGCCTGCCGAGGAACCGCTCCGGCCTGAACGCATACGGGTCGGGATAGATCTCGGGATCGTGGTGGACGAGGAACGCCGACGCCAACAGGCACACGCCGGCGGGGTACCGGACGCCGCCGATCGTCACCGGCTGCTTGACCAGCCGCGGCTCGGCATTCGGCAGCACGGGCCTGATCCGCAGCGCCTCGTTGATCGTCGCGGTCAGGTACTCGCCGGTCTCGCCGGCGTCGAGCTCGGCCGTCAGGCGCCGCGTCACCGAAGGCTCGCGAGCGAGCCGCTCGAACGTCCACGCGAGCTGCGAGGCGGTCGTCTCATGGCCCGCCACCAGCGAGGTCATCAGCTCGTCGCGGATCTCCTGGCCTGACATCGGCGAGCGATCCTCGTGGCGCGCCTCCAGCAGCGCCGCGAGTACGTCGTCGCGGGCCGCCGCGTCGTCCGCACCCGCCTCGCGCCGGCGCTCATCGATCAGCTCGAAGATCATCGCGTCCGACGCCGCCACCGCCCGGTGAAAGCGGCGCAACGGTGCCAGCCACCAGCCGACCCGCTGCGCCGCAGGCAGGATCGACAACGGATTCGTGCTGAACGCCAGCACCTCGGTCAGGCAGTCGGTCAGATCGTCGAGTCGCTGCCCCCGATCCAGCCCGAACACGGCCCGCAGGATGATCTCGAGCGTCAGGCGCTGAAGGCGGGGGTGAAGCGCCACCGGCTCGCCCGTCGGCCAGGTCGCGACCTCGCGCTCGGCCAGCTCGCGCATCAGCGCCACCAGGCGCTGCATCTTCTCGCCCTGGAACGCCGGCAGCAGCAGCCGGCGCTGTTCCAGGTGCGGACCCTCGTCCAGCAGGATCACCGAGTTGCGTCCGATCATCGGTTCCAGGACCCGGCTGCCCTCGCCCGGATGCAGAACCTCCGGCGGCGCCGTGAACAGCTCCCTGATCTCCTCCGGATCCCCGAGCATCACGAACGGCGGCTGAAACGGCAGCCGGACCGTGATCCGCCTCCCGTACCGCCGCCGCAACCGCTCGAGCGAGGCGGCCGGCCGCTTCCAGGTCGCCACCAACTGCAGCGCCGCCGGCGTACGCGGTCCCGGCGGAAGCCCTTCGTGGCTGATGCGCTTGGTCATGGGTGCTCCCTCAGGCCGTCGCTGGCTCGGGTGAGTATATGAGCTCGTTGGTGGCGGTTCGAGGGGCGTCGGCGGCGGTTCGGGGCCACACCCACCCAAACAGCCCCCGTTACGCCGCCGCCCCCAGCACCCCCTCGACCCTCAGCAGCGACTGCTTGCGAGACACGCCGCCGGTGTAACCGCCGAGGCCGCCGCCGGCGTGCAGGACCCGGTGGCATGGGATCACGATCGGCAGTGGGTTGGTGCCGAGGGCATTGCCGGCGGCGCGAAATGCCCGCGGGCTGCCGGCGTCGCTCGCCACGCCCTTGTAGCTCGACACGGATCCGTAAGGGATGCGGGCGGTCGCCTGCAGCACCCGGCGCGCGAACCCGCGCGTGAGCTGCCAGTCGAGTGGCAGCTCGAACTCCCGCCGCCTGCCCTCGAAGTACTGGTCGAGCTCGCGGCGCGGTTCGTCGAGCTTGCGGGCCGAGCCGAGCAGCCGGGGCGAGACGCGGATCGCCAGGTCCTCCAGGACAGCGTCGAGATCGCCGTCCAGGTAGGCGACTCGGACCAGGCCGTGCGGTGTCACGGCGACCAGTAGCCGGCCGACCGGCGAGTCGAGGGTGGCGTAGGCGATATCGAGCAGCCCCGCGGCGGCGGCGGCGCCGTCGAGGTCCGGCAGAGGGAGCGTCGGGGGCTGCCTTGCGCAGCGCCGCTTCAAGTGCCTCGGTGTCGGTCATCGCTCGTACTCCTGTCTCAGTCGCTTGAGTCCTTCGTGGACGTTGCGGCGCGCGGCCTGCTCGCTGGTTCCCATCACCGACGCGATCTGCGCGTGGGAGGCATCGGCGATGTAGCGCAGTGCGACCGCGGTGCGCTGCTTGGCGGGGAGGGCGCGGACCAAAGCCCACAGCTCCGGCTCGCCGTTCAGGACCGCATCGGGTGCCGGCGCCGTGTCCGGGGTCTCCGGCAGCTCGGCCACGGGCAGGCCGGCGCGCCGTCCCGCCCGCACACTGTCGATCGCCTTGTGGTGGGCGACCGTGAAGATCCAGCTGCGCAGGTTCGAGGAATCGCGCAGTCGCGGGTAGGCGCGCAGCGCGGCGAGCCACGTCTCCTGGTAGCAGTCGTCGGCCTGGTCACGACCGACGGTCGCGACCAGGAACCGGTGGACATCGCGGCCGTGCGCGTCGAGCAGACGCTGAAACGGGGGAAGCCTCACTGATGACGAAACGCGCGAGCGGGCCATGTCGTGAGATCTTGGCGCAGGGGCCTCCCGGCCTACCGGCGCGCCGCCACTACGCGCCACCACGGGCAAGACCCCACTCATCCCTTGATCGGCGCGCCAGGTTCGCTATACAAGCCGTATGGCCCGCGCAATCTGGTCCGGCGCGATCAGCTTCGGCTTGGTCAACGTCCCCGTCAAGCTCTACGCGGCGACGTCGCCGAAGGGTGTCCGCTTCCACCAGCTCTCCAGCAAGACCGGTGCCCGCATCCGTCAGAAGCGGGTCGATCCGACGACCGGCGACGAGGTGCCCTACGAGGAGATCGTCAAGGGCTACGAGATCACGCCCGACCGCTACGTGCTGGTCGAGCCCGATGAGCTCGACGCGCTCGATCCGAAGGCGACCAAGACGATCGATATCGAGGAGTTCGTCGATCTCGACGAGATCGACCCGATCTACTACGACCATTCGTACTATCTCGCGCCGACGGCCGGTGGCGCCAAGGCCTACCGGCTGCTGCTGGACGCGATGCGCGAGTCGGGCAAGGTCGGAATCGGGAAGGTCGTGCTGCGCTCCAAGCAGCAGCTGTGCGCGCTGCGCCCCACCGGCGAGGTGCTGACGCTGACAACGATGCTGTGGGGCGACGAGGTGCTGAAGCCCGACCGGCTCGACGAAATCGACACGATCGCCGACGCCGAGGCCAGCGAGCGCGAGCTGAAGATGGCCGAGCAGTTGATCGCGTCACTGTCATCGGACTTCGATCCGTCGAAGTTCCGCGACGAGTACCGCGACCGAGTGCTTGATCTGATCGAGCGCAAGGCCTCGGGCGAGGAGATCGCCGTCCAGCCACAGGCGGAGGAGCCGGAGGCGGCGCCCGATCTGATGGCGGCGCTGGAGGCCAGCCTGGCGGCGGTCCGCAGCGACGACGAGGAGCCGTCCAAGCCCGCCCGCGCCCCGCGTAAGCGGGCCGCAAGCGGCGACGGCGACGGCGCGGCGACCAAGCGAAGCAAGCAGCCCGCCAAGGCCAAGCGCTAGCAGCGAGAACCCTCCCTGACCGACTGGTAGCCTTAAAGCTGTTCTCGGCCGCCGTACCGCGTCCCAGCTTCCAAGGGCGCGCCTCTATGAAACACAGATCTGCTCCACCCGGGGCCACTGGCCTCTACGACCCCGCAAATGAACATGACGGGTGCGGCATCGCGCTGGTCGCGAAGCTGTGGGGGGAGGCCAGCCACGCGGTCGTCGAGAAGGCGCTCGAGGCGCTCGAGAACCTCGAGCACCGCGGTGCCGAGGGAGCGGATCCGAACACCGGCGACGGTGCCGGGATCCTGCTCCAGCTTCCGGATCTGTTCCTGCGGGCGGCGGCCGCCGGAATCGAGCTGCCCCCGCCCGGGCGCTACGGCGTCGGCGTCTGCTACCTGCCGACCGATCCCGAGCGCCGGATGCTGCTCGAGCAGCTGATCGAGGAGACGATCGAGTCCGAGGGGCAGCGGGCGGTGTTCTGGCGCGACGTCCCGGTCGACGACCGGTTCGTCGGCGAGACAGCCCGCCTGTCGGCGCCGTTCATTCGTCAGGTGCTGATCGAGGCCGCCGACGAGATCCCCGATCAGGACGCGTTCGAGCGCAAGCTGTACGTGATCCGGCGGATGATCGAGCGCACCGCCGGCCCCGACCTCTCACTCCCCAGCTTCAGCTCGCGGACGATGATCTACAAGGGGATGCTGACCGCGCCGCAGCTGCCCCGCTACTTCACCGATCTCCGCGACCCGCGGGTCGCGTCGCGACTGGCACTGGTCCACTCGCGCTTCTCGACCAACACGTTCCCAAGCTGGGAGCTCGCCCACCCGTACCGGATGATCGCCCACAACGGCGAGGTCAACACGCTGCGCGGCAACGTCAACTGGATGCGCGCACGGGAGTCCCAGCTCCAGTCCGAGCTGTTCGGCGACCAGCTCCAGAAGGTGATTCCGGTCGTGCGCGGGGGCGGTTCTGACTCCGCGATCTTCGACAACGTGCTGGAGCTGCTGGTGCTCGGCGGCCGGTCGATCCAGCACGCCGTGATGATGATGGTCCCCGAGGCCTACCGGACTCGCAAGGACCTCGACCCCGACGTGAAGGGGTTCTACGACTTCCACTCGTGCCTGATCGAGCCGTGGGATGGACCCGCCGCGGTCGTGTTCACGGACGGGCGCGTGGCCGGCGCGGTGCTCGACCGCAACGGCCTGCGGCCGGGACGCTGGGTCCAGGACACCGAGGGCTACGTGGTGCTCGCGTCGGAGACCGGCGTGATGACGGTCGCGCCCGAGCATGTGCAGCGCAAGGGCAGGCTGGCCCCCGGCAAGCTGTTCCTGATCGACCTCGAGGAGGGACGGATCGTCGAGGACGAAGAGGTCAAGCGCCGCGTCGCCCGCCGCAAGCCGTACGCCGAGTGGTACGAGCGCTCGGTCGTGCACATCGACGACCTGCCCGAGCGCGAGCCGCGCGCGCCGCGGATCGAGCCGTTGCGCTCCAAGCAGCTGGCGTTCGGCTACTCGCAGGAGGACCTGCGGATGATCATCGCGCCGATGGCGGCCCGGGGCGAGGAGCCGGTCGCGAGCATGGGCGCCGACTCGGCGCTCGCGGTCCTGTCAGAGCGCCAGCCGCCGCTGTTCTCGTACTTCAAGCAGCTGTTTGCGCAGGTCACGAACCCGCCGATCGACCCGCTGCGCGAGTCGGTCGTGATGAGCCTGCAGGCCGGCGTCGGGGCCGAGGTGAACCTCCTGTGTGAGGTTCCCGAGCAGGCGCACATCCTGGTGATGGACCAGCCGATCCTGCGCAACCACGAGCTGGAGAAGCTGCGCCAGGTCTCACACGACGTGTTCGACGCGGCGACGCTCGACATCACCTGGCCGATCGAGCAGGGTCCGGATGGGATGGAGGCGCGGCTCGAGGCGCTGTGCGACGAGTCGGCCCGATACGTCGACCACGGCGCGAACATCCTGATCCTGTCGGACCGCAACCTCGGCCCCGAGCGGGTCGCGATGCCGTCGCTGCTGGCGGTCGCGGCCGTCCACCATCACCTCGTCCGCCGCGGGACGCGGCTGCGGACCGGGCTCGTGATCGAGTCCGGCGAGCCGCGGGAGATCCATCACATGGCCACCCTGATCGGCTACGGAGCGGCCGCGATCAACCCGTACCTGATGTTCGAGTCGCTCGACGAGCTCGCGGACCGCGCCCTGCTGCCGGAGGATCTCGACCGCGACGAGGCCGAGAAGCGGATCGTCAAGGCGATCGGCAAGGGCCTGCTGAAGACGATCTCGAAGATGGGCATCTCGACGATCCAGTCCTACTGCGGCGCGCAGATCTTCGAGGCCGTCGGGCTCGAGATGCCGCTGATCGACAAGTACTTCACGGGCACCGCATCGCGAATCGGAGGGGTCGGGCCGGAGGTGCTCTCGACCGAGGCGATGGAGCGCCACTTCCGCGCCTACCCGCGTACCGACCGTGATCTGCTGCCGGTCGGCGGCGTGCTGCAGTGGCGCCGCGACGGCGAGGTCCACGTCTGGAACCCCGACACGATCGCCAAGCTCCAGCACTCGGTCTCCGGACGCAACGGCGACCCGCGCCAGACGTACGCCGAGTTCGCGCGTCTCGTCAATGAGGACGCCGAGCGCAACGCGCTCCTCCGCGGGCTGATGAAGCTACGCACGCTGCCCGAGCCGCTGCCGCTCGAGCAGGTCGAGCCCGCCACCGAGATCGTCAAGCGCTTCACCACCGGCGCGATGAGCCTGGGGGCGCTGAGCCGCGAGGCCCACGAAACGCTCGCGATCGCAATGAACCGGATGGGCGCGAAGTCGAACACGGGCGAGGGCGGAGAGGATCCCTCCCGCTACATCCCGGACGACAACGGCGACCTGCGCCGCTCGGCGATCAAGCAGGTCGCCTCGGGCAGGTTCGGCGTCACAATCCACTACCTCGTCAACGCCGACCAGCTGCAGATCAAGATGGCGCAGGGCGCGAAGCCGGGCGAGGGCGGACAGCTGCCCGGCCACAAGGTCGACACCTACATCGCCAAGATCCGGAGCTCGACCCCGGGCGTCGGCCTGATTTCGCCCCCGCCGCATCACGACATCTACTCGATCGAGGATCTCAAGCAGCTGATCTACGACCTCCGCTGCGCCAACCCGACCAGCTCGGTGTCGGTCAAGCTTGTGTCGGAGGTCGGGGTCGGGACGGTCGCCGCCGGCGTCGCCAAGGCCAACGCCGACCACGTCACGATCGCCGGGTTCGACGGCGGCACCGGGGCCTCTCCCCAGTCTTCGATCCACGGCGCCGGCGTGCCATGGGAGATCGGCCTGGCCGAGACCCAGCAGACGCTGCTGCTCAACGATCTGCGCTCGCGGATCACGGTCGAGGTAGACGGCGGCATGCGAACCGGCCGCGACGTCGTCATCGGCGCGCTGCTCGGCGCTGACGAGTTCGGCTTCTCGACCGCGCCGCTGATCGCGATGGGCTGCATCATGATGCGCGTCTGCCACCTCAACACCTGCCCGGTCGGGATCGCGACCCAGGATCCCGAGCTCCGCCGGCGGTTCCGGGGCACGCCCGAGCAGGTGACCGGCTACCTGATGATGGTCGCCGAGGAGGTCCGGCAGCTGATGGCCAAGCTCGGCGTGCGCCGCTTCGAGGAGATGATCGGACGCACCGAGCTGCTCGACATGGATGACGCGATCGAGCACTGGAAGGCGCGCGGCGTCGACCTGGCGCTGGTCCTCCGCGCGCCGGACGTGCCGCCCGAGTCGCCGCGCCACCGGACCCGCCCCCAGCAGCCGGTGCTCGACGACGCACTCGACTGGGAGCTCGTGCGCCGCTGCACGCCGGCGCTCGAACGCGGCGAGCCGGTGCGGCTCGGGCCGGTTCCGGTCCGCAACGTCAACCGGACCGTCGGCGGGATCCTGTCGGGTGCGATCGCGCGCCAGCGAGGGCTCCAGGGACTGCCCGAAGGGACGATCGAGATCTCGTTCTCCGGCTCCGCCGGCCAGAGCTTCGCCGCCTGGCTGTCGCCCGGCGTGACCTTCCTCCTGCGCGGAGAGACGAACGACTACACCGGCAAGGGTCTGTCCGGCGGCGTCGTCGCGGTGCGGCCGCCGGACGGCGCGCGCTTCCGCGCGCACGAGAACATGATCGTCGGCAACACCGTCCTGTACGGAGCGACCGCGGGACGGGCGTTCATCCGCGGTCTCGCGGGCGAGCGGTTCGCGGTGCGCAACTCCGGCGCCCACGCCGTCGTCGAGGGGGTCGGCGACCATGGCTGCGAGTACATGACCGGCGGCCGGGTCGTGATCCTCGGTCCGACCGGACGCAACTTCGCGGCGGGCATGAGCGGCGGGATCGCCTACGTCTATGACAAGGATCGCCAGTTCGACCGCCGCTGCAACCCTGAGCTGGTCGACCTCGAGCCCCTCAGCGCCGAGGACTCGCGCGAAATGCAGGAGCTGATCCGCGAGCACATTACCCGGACCGGGTCGCTCGTCGGCCGCAACATCCTCGCCTCGTGGGAGCGCGGCGTGCGCGAGCGGTTCGTGAAGGTGATGCCGAGGGACTACAAGCGCGCGCTGGCGGAGCTGGCCGCGCCGGAGGCGGCGATCGCCTAAACGGCCGGGGGTGGCGCGGACCGGTCGCCCGCAAGCCTGATCAGCACCGTCGCCCAGGTCCGGAACGGCCGCCACGGCGCCGCCATCTGCGTGAACCACTCCAGGCTCGGCGGCCCGTCGAGCCCGTAGAACCGCGCCACGTGCGCCAGCACTTTCGGCTCCGCGACCCCGAGCATCGCGTCGGCGAACCCGCTCGCGCGGACCACCACGAGCGCGGCGTAGAACGGACCCAGGCCCTTGAGGCGCTGGACCTCGGCATACGCCCGCTCCGGTCCCAGCTCGTGGAGCCGCTCGACCTCGAGATCGCCGGCCAGCGCCGCGTCGGCGAGCCTGCGCAGCCGGCCGACCTTCTCCACGCCGAGGCCAGGGTCTTCCGCGAGCTCGCGCAGCCGATCCGGCTGGGGGAACGCGACCAGCGTCTCGCCCGCGAGCTCAAAGCTCGTACCCAGGCGCTCCCCGAGCGCCCGTCGCACCTTCGCCCCCTGCGCCGCCGGGCGGCGAGCGGAGATGATCGACCATGCCGCGCCCTCGTACGGGGAGTGGAACAGGACCGGCCGCTGGCCCGGATGGGCCCGCTGCAGCGACCCCATCACCGGATCGCGCTCCCCGACCATCAGGAACGCCTCCCCGTCGTGGTCGAGCGACACGATCCGGGCAGCCTGCGCCACCGCCCTGTCGGCGTCGGCTCCTCCCGTGGTCTGAATCTCCACCCTGACGGGCCCGTCAGGCTGCGGCTGGCGCAGAATCACGCCGGCATAGCCGCGTCCCCCGTCGACCGGATACGCCAACCGCATTGCCCCGTCGAACGCCGCCGGACGGCCGGCGATAGGACCGAAGCCGAACTCCGCCGCGGCCCGCAGCGAGAATGGGCCGCGGGGGATGAGCTCGGTCTCGCTCGCCACGGCCGGGGACGTTATCCGGTTGCGGCGAATCCGCGGTCGGCCCGCGCCGGCACGCACTGCGCTTCTCTCGCTGACCCGGGTCTCGTCGACGTTTTGTGGCGTCGGTGGACGGGTTGCAAGCACGAGGCCCGGAGACCGGCCACTGGTACGCTCATCTCCCCCATGGGCGAGTTAGGCGCGTTCCTCAAGCTCCACCGCGTCGGGTTCGACAAGCGCGACCCCGAGCAGCGCGTGCACGACTACCACCAGTACTTCGCCTTGCAGCCCGAAGACGAGCTGCGACGCCAGGGCGCCCGGTGCATGGATTGCGGGATCCCGTTCTGCCACGAGGGCTGCCCGCTGGGCAATCTGATCCCCGACTGGAACGACCTGATCTACCGCGGCAAGTGGCGCGACGCGCTGGTCCAGCTGCACGCGACCAACAACTTCCCCGAGTTCACCGGCCTGATCTGTCCGGCACCGTGCGAGTCCGCCTGCGTGCTGGCTATCAACGACGATCCGGTCACGATCGAGCAGATCGAGCTCGCGATCGTCACGCGCGGATTCGAGGAGGGGTGGATCTACCCCGAGCCGCCGGACCGGCGCACCGGCAAGAGCGTCGCCGTGGTCGGGTCGGGGCCGTCGGGACTCGCAGTGGCGGCGGAGCTCAACCGCTGCGGGCACTCGGTGACCGTCTACGAGCGCGACGAGGGCCCCGGCGGGCTGCTGCGCTTCGGCGTCCCCGACGCGAAGCTCGAGAAGTGGATCATCGACCGCCGTGTCGCGATCCTGGAGAAGGAGGGAATCGAGTTCGTGTACGACACCGACGTCGGCCGCGACATCCCCGCGGATGAGGTCAGTGGCCGTCACGACGCGATGGTGATCACGATCGGCTCGCGCGTCTCGCGCGACCTCGACGCGCCCGGCCGCGATCTGCGCGGCATCCACTTCGCGATGGACTACCTCTATCAGCGCAACCGCTGGGTCGCGGCGCAACAGGGCCGCGCGTTCCGGCCGCCCGCGCCGGGCACCGAGATCACCGCCGAGGGCAAGCGCGTGATCGTCATCGGCGGCGGCGACACCGGGATGGACTGCATCTCCAACTCCCATCGCGAGGGCGCTGACAGCGTCGTGATGCTCGACGTCTACATGCAGCTACCACAGGATGGCCACGACCCGGGCCACCCGTGGCCACTGCCGGCGAAGCGCACGATCACCACGTACGCGCTCGACGAGGGCGGCAAGCGGCGCTGGGGGACGGAGGTGACAGGCTTCGGTGGCATCGACGGCCACGTCAGCCACGTATACGCGCGCAAGGTGACGGGCACCTCCTCGCGGGACCTGACGCCGGTCCCCGGGAGCGAGTTCGTGCTCGAGGCCGACCTGGCGCTGATCGCGATCGGGTTCGAGCACCCCGAGCACAAGGGCCTGGTCGAGCAGCTCGGCCTCAAGCTCGACCGTCGCGGCAACGTCAGCACCAAGCAGACCTACCGGACATCGGCCAGCGGCGTGTACGCGTGCGGCGACGCGCGGATCGGTCAGTCGCTGATCGTGACCGCGATCGCCGACGGACGCAAGTGTGCGCGGATCGTCAACCGCGATCTCGGCGGCAGCCCGATGGAGGGCGATCGGGAGAAGCTCGCGCTCGGCGCCTGGAGTGGCGAGCCCGACCGCACGCTTCGGCATGAGGCCGAAGCGGCCGGGACTGTCCGGCCCGGCGAGGAGTTCTTCAGCGGGCCGGGCACGCGAACGCAGTAGCCGGGGGATCTGCGTGGTCCTGGCCCCGAGCTATCGTTGTTTCGAGGAACGCCGTCTCGAAGGAGGTTTTCCCAGCACCCAAGCAGGGAATGCTAACTTTGAGTCCCACCCGCGGTGGGTCCTTTTTCGACAATAGGTGCGAATCGAGAAGGATTCAGGTTTACTGAAGGCTTGGGACGGGGAAACTCGCCCCTGTCGGTCAGGGAACTGCGCCCCCACTTCCCTGACTCTCCGGGGGGCCCAGATGGATCTGGGCCCCCCGGGCTTTTTTAAGCGCGGCGCCCCCACGCCCCGCGCTAACCGCGACGACCCCGTAACCCCACGCACGGGAACAGCCGTAGCGCTTTTTTTGAGCGACGGGTGGCGGGCCCGTCGAACGCGTGTGCCACCGTGTACGGATGGCAGTTCTGGCCGCCCTCAGCCCCGCCGCTCCGGTCGCCCACCATCACGCCTCGATCGCCGGCACGATCAGCACGCTGGTCGAGCACGCTGGTCAGTTCTTCTCGCAGCTCGCGGATCTGAGCTGGGTGCCGCTGCTGATCGGCCTGGCTTGCTACGCGGCCTACCTGACGCTGCGCTCGCGGGCGCTGTGGGGCGCGGTGCAGGTCGCATATCCGAGCGAACGGGTCCGCTGGCGCGACATCTGGGGCGCCTACATGGTCGGGTACGCGATCAACAACGTGTTCCCGCTCGGCGGTGGGAACATCGCGCAGCTGTTCCTGACCCGCGTCTCGATTCCGGCGAGCAGCTACCCGACGATCGCGGCGGCGCTGTCGACGGGCGTCATCTTCGACTGGTTCATGGGGCTGCTGGTGATGGCGTTCGCGTTCACCCAGGGCGTGTTCCCGAAGCCGCCCGACTTCTCCAAGCTGCCCGCGTTCGACATCAGCTTCTTCGCGGCGAACATGCGCTTCACGCTGTTCTTCGTGACGGTCCTGGGAATCGCGTTCATGGTCGGCTTCGCGCTGCTGTCGGCCAAGGTGCGAGCGTTCTGGCAACGGATCCGGCAGGGCTTCACGATTCTCCGTGACCGCCGGCTGTACCGCGATCGGATGGCGAGCTGGCAGTTCGCGAGCTGGATCTTCCGGTTCGCCTCCTACTGGGCGCTGCTCGATGCATTTCACATCGGCGGGTCGGTGCGGAATGCGCTGCTGGTGCTCGGCGTGCAGGTGGTGGCGTCGGTGTTTCCGTTCACCCCCGGCGGCGCCGGGGTCCAGCAGGCGCTGCTGCTGACGATCTTCGCGCACAGCCCCGACGTGGCGGCGTTTTCGGTCGGGCAGCAGATCGCGACCGGCGTGCTGAGCTCGGCGATGGGCTTCGGGGCGCTGGTGCTGATCTTCCGCTTCAAGAGCTTCCGGGAGGTGATGGAGCGCGGCCGCGAGCACCGGCGGGCGGAAGCCGCCGCTGCGGGCGCCGCCGGCCCCACCCTGGTCAAGACCTGAGCGTCGAGCGGCGCGGGGCGTGGAGCCGGGGCCAAACTTGACGACCTGTTTCTGGGTGGGATCGCACGGCTCGGGGGCGGCAAGCGCCCGGTCATTCAGCCCGCCGTGGCCCGCCGCTCGCGGTAGGCGCGCGCCTTTGCGCGGTTGCCGCAGACCTCCATCGTGCACCACGCTCCGGAGTGGTTCTTGGTGTGGTCGTAGAACGCCCACTCGCAACTGTGCTCGCGGCACGCCTTGAGTCGCTCCCAGGTGTCGCGCGCGATCGAGTCGTGGACGATCGCGAGCAGACGTCCGAGCGCGCCGTTGACGCCCGCGCCCTGCGGCTCGAGCGTGGTCGCGCCGTGCTCGTCGAACCGCAACCGTACGCGTGCGCGCGAGGCCGCCTCGTCGAGCGTCGCGGCCGCCGTCGCGGGGGGTTCGGTGCGGTCATTGTGGGCCAGGAGGATCGCGCGCAGGGCCTCGCGCAGCTCGATCGCGCGCGCCAGGTCGGCGCGCGAGGCGGTGAGCCCGTCCTCGGCCAGCCCGGCGGCGTGGAGCCACGCGACCAGCTCTCGCGCCGTTTGGAGCTCGTCTGTGCCCGCCTCGAGGTCGACGGTGTTCACGAACGCGCGCACCTGCTCGAGCTCGCCGGGTGCCTCCTGAGTCTTCTTCATCACCAGCAATCCTAGTTGACTGGTGGCGTAACCGTCTATAATTCTTAGCAAGTTATCCAACTCGGAAAGCTGGAGGCGGCACGTGTTTGCTGGTCATCTCAACTTCCTCGCCGGGCGTGAGCACTACCGCGAGCTGCGGGCCGCAGCCGCGCGCAAGCGGGTGATCGACAGCGGTGAGACCCCGGTCACGAGGGTCACGCTGCGCTACTCCTCGGCCGCAGACGCCGAGCGCCTGCGTCACCTCGCGGCGCTCGACTCGGCCGAGGTGCCGGCCGGCCCGGCGCTCGTCGCGGAGGTCGACGGGCGGCTGCGCGCGGCGCTGCCGCTGGACGGATCGCAGCCGATCGCAGATCCGTTTCACCGCGGCGCCGAGTTGGTCGAGCTGCTGCGGTTGCGCGCGGCGCAGCTCGGGCCGGGCGGGCGGTCGCTCCGGGTCGGTCGCGCGTGAGCCGGCGGTTGGTCTGATAACGCCAGTTCAACAACCAGACACGGCGCGTCGGAGATCCTTTGACGGAGTGCGCCCGGCCCGCTCCCGCGGCGTGCGAGGATAGGTGGAGTGGACGTGCCGACTACCTCTCGACCCAGGTGTGGCCGATGCGTGCATACGCCTGGTCCGAGCAGAGCTTCCCGACCACCGCGACCAGGTTCGAGTTCCTCTGACCGATGCCGACCTTCTGCCGCCACAACCGCCTGATTCAGAACTGTCCGATCTGTTCGCGCGAGCAGTCGGTCGAGCTGCGTCCGATCCTGTCCTCGAGCGCGCCGCGATCGAGCCAGGCCGCGCCGCGGCAGCCGTCGTCGGCGTCGCGCCGCCCCGCCTCGGCGCCGCGCGGCGGCAACGGCGTCCGCGTCCGCCGGCTCGCGCGTGGCGCCGACGACGGCTACCACTCGCCGCTGCTGCCGGGGCTGAAGTCGAGCGTCGATGCCGAGCGCCTGGCGGAGGAGCTGGCGTTCGCCGCCGGTCGGCTGGCGCGGCTCGAGCAGGACCCGCCGGGGCTGTATCGCGAGGTCGCCGCCGAGGGCGAGATCGAGGAGCGCACCTGGCTCGCGTTCCTGATCGCGTACATCGGACCGCTCAGCGCCGAGGACCCGTTCGAGTCGATTCGCGAGGCGCGCACATCCTGGGCATCCGGCGAGCCGGCGCGGCTCGAGGGCATCCAGACCGGTCCCCGGAGCGCTCACGATCCCGATCGCGGCACGCCGACGCTGACGGCGTATCGCGCCTGGGCGCAGCGGGCCGGATCGCAGGAGAGCGCCTTCACGGGCGAGGCGATCTGGATCCCGGAGCGGCGGTTCGCGCGCACGTTCGAGCGACTGGCGCTGCCGGGGCTGCACCGCGATGCGCGCTTTGACCTGCTCGTGACCCTCGGCCGGCTCGGCGTCTACGAGCTGCGCGCCGGGGCGCTGCTGTTCGGCGGCGAGAATGCGACCACGCTTGCGGCCAAGCGGGCGCTCGGGATCGGCGACTCGTTGTTGCTCGAGCGCCGCGCGGGTGACCTCGCCGAGGCGTGCGGGCTGCCGCTCGAGGCGCTCGATCTGGGCTTCTACAACTGGGAGCGCGGCGAGCGCGCAACCTCCGGCCTTGAACCCTCGGCCGAGCCCGACCCCACCGCGCTGGCCGGCACGCGGGCGGCGCTCGGGCTCGAGTAAGCCGCCGCCGCAACTCCGATCAGGCGAGCGGGTTAAGGCTCGCAGTCGGGATTCCGTCTGCAGGACCCTTCCGGAGGTTGCGATGCGCCGTTCGATCGTCGTGTTGCTGCTGGCGGCTTTGACCCTGATCGGTGCCGGGGCGGTTGCACTTGCAACGTCCTCCTCCGCCGCGCCCGCCCGCAGGAACGCGATCTGCAGCCCTTGCGCGAGCGCCGCGCAGAGTGACTGCATCGACGTGATGGGTTACCACGACGCGCGGGAGATCCCGAACTACTGGAAGTACGCGCGAGGATTTCGTGCTCCAGGACCAGATGTTCGAGTCCAACGCCTCCTGGAGCCTGCCCATCGCACCTGTACGAGGTCTCGGAGTGGTCGGCGTACTGCACCGACCCGACCAACCCGTACTCGTGTACGAACGCCCTCCAGAACCCGAACCCGCCGGGGGCGGCCGCTAGAGCATGACGCCGCTGTACGCATGGACCGACATCACCTACCTGCTGCACAAGTACGGGATCAGCTGGGACTACTACGTGATGAACGGCACCGAGCCAGACTGCGAGAACCCGAGCGCGATGACCTGCGCGCCGGTCCAGCAGGGCGCCAAGACCCCGGGGATCTGGAATCCGCTGCCCCACTTCACCGACGTCCACCAGGACGACCAGCTCGGCAACATCACATCGCTGTCGAACTTCTACACCGCGGCCAAGGCCGGAACGCTGCCGGCGGTCTCCTGGATCAGCCCCAACGGCACCGTGTCCGAGCATCCGCCGGCGCTGGTCAGTGTCGGACAGACGTATGTGACCGGGCTGATCAACGCGATCATGCGACAGCCCCGACTGGGACAGCACCGCGATCTTCCTCTCCTGGGATGACTGGGGAGGGTTCTATGACAACGTCGCGCCGCCGGCCGTGGACCAGAACGGTTACGGGCTGCGGGTGCCCGGGATCGTGATCAGCCCGTATGCGAGGCACGGCTTCATCGACCACCAGATCCTCAGCCAGGACGCCTACACCAAGTTCATCGAGGACGACTTCCTCGGCCGTCAGCGGCTCGACCCCGCCACCGACGGCCGCCCGACCCGCGACCGACGTGCGCGAGGACGAGTCGATCCTCGGCAACCTCGTCGGCGACTTCGATTTCAACCAGTCGCCGCGTCCGCGGGTGATCCTTCCGCTCCACCCCGCATCGACGCCGCCGGGGGGCTGAGACGACACCCCATCCGTCCGGGGCACCGCATACCTTGTGCCCCGATGACACTCTGCTTCATCGAACCTCAGAACGCGATCCGCGTGATCGCGGATTCGGTCGGACGCGAGGCGCGGCGGCAGATCCTCGGCGAGGTCGTGCGCGCGTGGGTCGACGAAATCCCCGAGTCGGAGCTCGAGTCCCACTACGCCAAGGCCGTCGCCGACCTCGACGAGCACGACCTGTCACTGCTGGCTGCCTGGCACGCCTCGCTCGAGGTCGGTCATCCGCTGCCCAACAAGGAGTTCCTCGTCAACGTCTTCCCCTCGCTGGGCGAGAACCGCCGCGAGGCGCTGAAGATCGCGGCCGGGTTCCGTGGCGAGGAGGCGTTCGAAGCCGGCGTGGGGGAGGAGCAGGCGCTCGACACGGTGCTGCCGTGGCTGTCCGAGGCCCGCTGCATCGAGCTCGCCCGCGAATGCCTCGATCTGTACTGCTGGGATCGGCTGGGCGTCGACAATTAATTTGGACTTGAGCGCGGTCGCGTCCTGTAGGGGCGCGTTTGGTGGCTAATGGGGCGCCTCGGGAGCGGGACGCAACGGGCCGCGCTACCGACCCGCCAGCGTCGCCTCGATCTCCGCGATCGCGCGCTCGGTGTCGCGGAACCAGACTGCGGTCATGCCGAGCTCGCGGGCCGCAGTGCAGTTGAGTTCGATGTCGTCGACGAACACGCTTGTCGGCGCGCTCGCCCCGAGGCGCTCGAGGGTGATCTCGTAGATCCTTGGCTCCGGCTTGCGGGTTCCGACGAACGCGGAGTCGACGACGACGTCGAAGATCTCGTCGACCGGCAGCTTCGCGCGCCACAGCGGTTCCCACTCGCGGACGTTGTTGGTGCAGATCGCGAGCTTGTACCCCCGCGACCGCAGCTGGCGCATGTAATCGATCATCGGCTCGTTGGGGGCGAGGTGCTCGAAGTAGGAGTCGCCGAAGCCATGCAGCTCGATCCTGCGACCGAGTGCCGAGGTCAGCTCGTCGCTGAGTGAGCGCAGGAAGTGCGCTTCTGTCATCCGGCCGGTCTCGAGCTCGAACAACGGGTTCGCGCCGTGCTGGGAGGTGACCGCCGCGATCGCGGCGCCGAGCGCCTCGATCGGGATCCCGGAGGAGTCCTGGAAGGCCACGAACGAGTCCCGTAGCGGCGAGGACAGCACGCCGCCGAAATCGCAGATCACCGCCTCGATGCGGCTCACCGCGCGCGGGCGATCAGGTAGACCCCGGTGCCTTCGTGGCCGCGGCTGTGGCAGCGGAGCGGGGCGGCCAGGATCTCGAGCCCCGCGAACGTCGAGCTCACGCCGGCGCCGACCGCCTCGCCGGCGGCGCGGCGCGGGTACTGCTCCTGCTCGTCGTCGAGCCACAGCTCGAGCCCCATCCGCGACGGCCGGCCGTCCGCTGTGTAGGTGGTCGACAGGCGGGTGTCGGCCACTGCGACCGCCGCCGCCGGCTCGAGCAACGTCGCCGTGACCACGTCGGCGGCGTGGTTACCCGCCTCAGGTGGTCGCAGCGCGACGACCGCGAAGCCCTCGTCGGGCTCGAACCAGGCCGAGATCTCGCGCACCGAGTCGAATCGGCTCGGATCGAGTTCCTCAGGCTCGAGGCCGCGCCGCCCGAGACAGTCGATCGTCTGCTCGCCGAACTGGCCGCTGACCCGGCAGAGCTGCGCGAACCCCTCCGAAGCGGAGGCAGGCCCGGCGGCCGTGACCGTCAGCTCGGCGCCGTCGGCGCTGATCTGCCAGTCCTCCCCGGGCCCGGCGCCCTCGATCGTCGGCGAAGGCAGCACGGTCTCGCCGATCGCCGCGAATGCTCCCCAGACGATCCCCCACCTTCCCGCCCCGAGGTCGCCGAACGTGACCGTTCGCAGCGGCCCGCTCACGGGCGCAGGCGCGGCTGGTCGAGATCCCGAGCGGTCGAGTCGACGTCCCGGGCGGTCGAGTCGACGTCCCGCGCGGTCGAGTCGACGTCATACGGTCGCCGGCCCATGCGGGTCACCCGGACCACCAGCCTGCTCCGGAGGTTGCGTACCAGGGCGCCGCGGAACAGCGCCCGGGTCGGCGGCAGCAGCGCCAGGATCCCGAGCACATCGGTGATAAAGCCGGGGATCATCAGCAGCACGCCGCCGATCACGACCAAGGCTCCGTTCAGCACCTCGCGACCGGGCGAACGTCCCTCCGAGACCGCCAGCTGCATCCGCCGCCAAGCGACCGTCCCCTGTGATTTCAGCGCCCAGGCGCCGAGCGGCAGGCCGATCACGAGCAGCAGCAACGTCCACCAGACCCCGATCGCCTCCGCAACCTCGATCGCCACGAACAGCTCGGCGATCGGCCACAGGATCAGAAGCAGGAGGAACACGTATGAAGCGTAGCCGCCTGGCGGACCGGGCACGGCGCGCGTGCGGCCGGGTGGGGGCCGGCGGCGTCTACGCCGGGCCGGTGGCGCCTACGCTAGGGCAGGTGACGCCTACATCAGGGCGGGTGGCGCCTACGCTAGGGCAGGTGACGCCTACATCAGGGCGGGTGGCGCCTACGCCAGGGCGGGTGGCGCCTACGCCAGGGCGGGCGACGGTCCCTCGAGGCGGACGCCGTCGAGCCGGTGCAGTCCGACGAGCTGGATCAGCGTGCGGATCTGGGGCTGAGCGTCCCGCAGCAGCAGCGCGCGGCCGCGAGTCCTCAACCTGCGCGCGAGCATCGCCAGGTCGAGCATCAGCGAGGGATCGGCGAACGTGAGCTCCCTGAGATCGACGATCACATCTGCCTGGCAGCGAAACGCCCGTGCCAGCGCCCGGCGGCGCGAAGCCTGAGTGCTCCTGTCCTCGTCCCCGCGGCACCGGAGAGTCGGCGGCTTGTCGTCGAAGTCAACGATTGCGCAAACCTACCGAAAAATCGCATCTCCTAGCAACTCGTCCGCCCTCTCGTACACTTTCTTGCATGGTCTCTGTCGACGATGTGACGGAAGCGCTGCGGGACGTGATCGATCCCGAGCTGGGGCTCGACTTCGTCGAGCTGGGGTTGATCTACGAGATCGAGGTCGAGAACGGCACCGTCCGGGTCACGTACACGCTCACCAGCCCTGGATGTCCGATCGGCCCTCAGGTGGCCGGGCAGATCGAGGAATTCGTCAGCGAGCTCGACGGCGTCGATGAAGTGCAGCCGACGATGACCTTCTCGCCGCAGTGGACTCCGGAGCGGATGAGCGAGGACGCGAAGTTCGCGCTCGGCTTCTAGGCGCCCGGCTTCTGCAGATGTCATCTGATACGCAGGCCGGCCACCCGACGCGCGAGCGGATCGTCGACGCGAGCGCCGAGCTGTTCCGCAGGCAGGGATACACGGGCACCGGCGTCAAGCAGATCGTCGCCGCGGCCTCGGCCCCGTTCGGCTCGCTATATCACTTCTTCCCCGGTGGCAAGGAGCAGCTGGGGGAGGAGGTGATCCGCTGGTCCGGCGAGATGTACCTGCAGCTGTTCGTGACAATCGCCGCCGAAGCGGGCGACGTCGTCACCGCGGTGCGCGATTTCTTCGCCGGGGCGGCCGACACGTTGCGCGGCACCGACTACGCCGACGCGTGTCCGATCGCGACGATCGCGCTCGAGGTGGCCAGCACGAACGAGCCGATGCGGCAGGCGACCGCGGATGTGTTCGAGAGCTGGATCGCGGCTCTGACCGAGTACTTCGCCGGCGCCGGGATCGAGTCCGGCCGGGCCCGCGAGCTGGCGTTCTCAATGCTCTCCCTGCTGGAGGGCGCATTCGTCTTCAGCCGCGCGATGCGTTCGACCGAGCCGCTCTCGATTGCCGGCGCCACCGCCGCGGCGGCGGTGATCGACTCGCTTCCGGTGCGGCCCTAGCCGGAAAAAGGTGTGACCGTCGGGCGGGCCCGTTCCCTCAGACCCGCCCGACGCCTCCGCCCGCCGGTGTGCCGCGTCAGGGGGCCACGACGCACCAGCCGAGACGTGGGCGGATGGTGGGGACCGTCTCACTAGAAAGTCCCCCGCCAGTGGGGATAACTCGCGAGTGGGGCCGAGGTTGGTCGGTTGCGTTTGCGGCGGTGAGCCCGCCGAGCGGCGGCGCTCCTGCGCTCAGGACTCGCCCAGCTCGCGGTCGAGATCGATCGCGCGGATGTCGTGTTCGCCCGGCAGCTTGTCGAGCACGGACCTCACGACCTGGGTGACGTCGCCCTGGTCGTGGCCGAGATCGTCGTACAGCGCCTTGACGGCGGTGTGCACGACCTTCAGCTGCGCGGCGGTCAGCTCGAGCCGGTAGGCGATCTCGCCGGGCTGGATCAGGTCATCGGTCATGTTCACTCGTCATTCTGGCGCCGCCGCGCCGGTTGCCGCTCCCTCGCGCGCCTGGCGCGCATGTCCGCCGCCGGACCCCGCTTCGGCCGCGCGCTGGTGGAGGGCAGGATCGAGGGCGGACCCCCATTGGTGGGCTCCGCGCGGTCGCCGTTGTGGGCCGTGCGAGGTGCCTTGCCGCGGGCGGCCGCGAGCAGCTCCGCCAAGGTCGCGTTGATCCCCTCGGCAATCAAGTCGATGTCCGGCAACGCGTCGTAGTCGCCCAGCAGGCCGTAGTCGATGCCGCCGTTGTAGGACATGATCGCGACCGCCAGCGCGTGCTCGGCGGGCAGGAACGCGACCGGGAACAGATCGTCGAGCTTGCGGCCGAGGACGTACAACGGCATCTGCGGGCCCGGGATGTTCGTGACGATCAGGTTGAACAGGCGTGTGGAGAAGTTCAGCCGGCTGGCCTGGGCGAGCACCGTCGGCGGCGCCAGGTCGTTGACGGCCGCCAAGGTCGTCGCCCCAACCGCCTGCTTGGATTCCTTCAGCCCGTCCATCGCCTCGCGGACGAACCGCAGCCGAGCGACCGCGTCGGAGATGTAGACGGGCAGCGGTCCGCGCATCGCCGCGAGCCTGTTGCCGAGCGTGCCGCGCTCGTCGTCGGTGCGGAGCGACACCGGTACGAGCGCCCGCATCTCGAGCCCCTCGGTCCGCACCCCGCGCGAGCGCAGCCATCCGGCGAGCGCACCGGAGACGACCGTCAGCACGACGTCGTTGACCGTTCCCCCGAGCGCGTTCTTGACCTCCTTGTAGTCGGCGAGCTCCTGACGCACGACCGCGAATCTGCGATGCGGCCCGATCTCGACGTTCAGCGGCGTCTCGGGTGCCGGGTTGAGGCCCGCCCAGAGGATCTCGCCGAGCCCCTCGGCGACGTCCCTGAGCACGTGCAGGGAGGTGGCCGGCCGGGCCGCCGCCGACAGCGCCCGCGCGATCATCTCGGCGGTCGTTGTGACCATCCCGCGGACCCCGGCGAGGATCAGTTCGGCCGGCGAGGGCTCGGGTCGCGGCCGCCAAGGCTCGAGCTCCGTCGGTGTCGGCGACGGAACGGGGCCGAAATCGAACAGCACCGTCGCCAGGTCGACACCCGAGATGCCGTCGACGAGCGAGTGATGGGTCTTGAAGATCAGCGCGAAGCGGTCGTCCTCGAGTCCCTCGACCAACCAGCTCTCCCACAGCGGCTTGTTGCGATCGAGCTGCTGAGAGGCGATTCGCCCCGACAGGCGCAGCAGCTGCTCCTCCGTCCCCGGCGACGGGAGCGCGGCGTGGCGGACGTGGTACTCGAGATTGAACGTCGGATCGTCCACCCACAGCGGCCGTCCCGTCTCAAGCGGGGGCGTCGCGAGCTTCTGGCGGTAGCGCGGAACCAGGTGCAGCCGCCGCCGCACGTGGTCGAGGTAATCGCTGAACTCCGGCGGCGGGCCTTCGAACACGAGCACCCCGCCGATGTGCATGTGCGACGAGGACCCCTCCTGATGCAGGAAGGAAGCGTCGGTTGATGTCAGGCGATCAAGGTGGTGCTGAGGCATGCGTCTGTTCCCTACGCGACGGGGGCAAGACTAAGAGTAGCCTTCCCACCGGTGGCCTGGGATTTCTCGACCGAGCCTGAGTTCCAGCGCCAGCTGGACTGGATGGACGCGTTCGTACGCGAGCGCCTGTGGCCGCTCGAGACACTGCTCGACGAGCTCGGATGGGAAGGTCTTACGGCGGCCGCCCGGCCGCTCCAGGACGAGGTCAGGCAGCAGGGCCTGTGGGCGGCCCACCTCGATCCCGAGCTCGGTGGACAGGGCTTCGGCCAGGTCAAGCTCGGATTGATACACGAGATCCTCGGCACGTGCCCGATCGCGCCGCTGGCGTTCGGCAACGCGGCGCCCGACTCGGGGAACTCCGAGATCCTCGCGCTCGCCGGGACGTCCGAGCAGAAGCAGCGCTACCTGTATCCGCTGCTGGCGGGGGAGCTGAAGTCGGCGTTCAGCATGACCGAGCCCGAGACCGCCGGTTCGGATCCGACGCTGCTCCAGAGCACCGCGGTGCGCGACGGCGATCACTGGGTGATCAACGGCCACAAGTGGTTCTCCTCAAACGCCTCGATCGCCGACTTCCTGATCGTGATGGTCGTCACCGATCCCGACGCGCGGCCGCATCAGCGCGCATCGATGTTGATCGTCGACGCCGACACGCCGGGCGTGAAGATCGTCCGCGACGTCGCCACGATGGAGCACCCCTGGGAGAGCTTCGGCCGCTATGGCAACCACGCCGAGGTGCTCTACGAGGATGTTCGCGTCCCGGCCGATGCGCTGCTCGGCATCCAGGGCGCCGGCTTCCTGATCGCCCAGCAGCGCCTGTATCCGGGCAGGATCCACCACTGCATGCGCTGGCTCGGGGTCGCGCGCCGCGCGTTCGACATGCTCTGCGAGCGCTCGCTGTACCGCTGCGCGCACGGATCCGCGCTCGCCGGCCACCAGACCGTCCAGAACTGGATCGCGGACTCGGCGGCGCAGATGCAGGCGGCGCGGCTGATGACCCTCCACGCCGCCTGGGTGATGGACACCGAGGGCGTGACCGCCGCGCGCAAGGAGATCGCGCTGATCAAGTTCTACGGCGCTCAGGTCCTCCACGACGTCGTCGACCGTGCGATCCAGGCCCACGGGGCACTCGGCTACTCGACCGACCTGCCGCTCGAGGCGATGTACCGGTTCGCGCGGGCGGCCCGGATCTACGACGGCCCGGACGAGGTCCACCGGGCGTCGGTGGCGCGCCAGGTCCTCCGCGGCTACGAGCCACCCGCCGATGGCGTCCCGACCGAGTACGTTCCCGCGCGCCGCGAGGCCGCGCGAGCGCAGTTCGCCGAGCTGCTGGCGGCAGTGACGGCGAACGACTGACTGCCCTTAGACTAGGCGGGAGATGGCCACCGCACCGGACAAGCTGCTGCTCGCGGCGCCGCGCGGCTACTGTGCCGGCGTCGACCGGGCGGTGCAGACGGTGCAGCGCGCGCTCGAGCGCTACGGCGCGCCCGTCTACGTCCGCAAGGAAATCGTGCACAACAAGCACGTGGTCGAGAAGCTGCGCGCGCGGGGGGCGATCTTCGTCGAGTCCGAGGCCGACGTGCCGGAAGGGGCCCGGGTCGTGTTCTCGGCCCACGGCGTCGCGCCCAGCGTGCACGCGCACGCGGCCGCCCTCGGGCTGGACACGATCGACGCGACCTGCCCGCTCGTGACCAAGGTGCACGTCGAGGCGAAGAAGTTCGCCGCCGAGGGTTACACGATCGTGCTGGTCGGCCATGCCGGCCACGAGGAGGTCGAGGGGACGATGGGGGAGGCCCCCGAGCACATCGTCCTGATCGAGAACGAGGACGATGTCGAGACGCTCCACGTGCTCGATCCCGGCAAGGTCGCCTACATCTCGCAGACCACCCTGTCGGTCGACGAGACCCAGTCGATCATCAACCGCCTGCGGGAGCGCTTCCCGGCGATCATCGGTCCGCGCACCGACGACATCTGCTACGCGACCACCAACCGCCAGGCGGCCGTCAAGCAGCTGGCGCGGCATTGCGACCTGGTGCTGGTGATCGGCTCGCGCAACTCGTCCAACTCCAACCGGCTGGTCGAGGTCGCGCGCGAGCACGGGGCCGACTCGCACCTGATCGACAACGAGCTCGAGGTCCGCGAGGAATGGCTCGTCGGCAAGCGGCTGGTCGGGATCACCTCCGGCGCGAGCGCGCCCGAGGAGCTCGTCCAGCGCCTGGTCGAGTTCTTCCGCGCGCGCGGATGCAGCGACGTCGAAGAGCTGGAGGTAGTTCACGAAGACGTCCGCTTCATGCTCCCCAAGGTGATCCGCGAGCCGCCCGCCGGCACCCCGGCATAGGACCCCCCGAAACGCGCACGCTGGTCATATCTGACCTGCACCTCGGCGCGCGCAGCCGCCAAGACGTGCTGCGCGGGACCGCGGCGCGCGGTGCGCTGCTGGACGTGCTCGGCGGCTATCAGCGCCTGGTCCTGCTCGGCGACATCGTCGAGCTTCGTCAGGGACCGCTGCGCGACGCGCTCGCCGCCGCCCAGGGCCCGCTGGCGGAGATCGGGGAGGCGCTGGGCGCCGGGCGCGAGGTCGTGATCGTGCCGGGCAATCACGACCACCGGCTGTTGCGTCCGTGGCTCGACCGCCGCGCCTCCGCGGGACCGCCGCCGCCGCTCGGGCTCGAGAGCGAGGTCGACTGGTATGCCGGCGAGCCGCTCGGAGCGATCGCGGGCTGGCTGAGCCCGGCTTCGGTCCGGGTTGTGTATCCCGGCGCGTGGCTGCGCGACGACGTCTACGCGGCCCACGGCCACTACGCCGACCGTCACACGACCGTCCCGATGTTCGAGCGGCTGGGCGCCGGCGCGATGGCGCGGATCGTCCGCGAGCCGGCCGGCGGCCCCAGACGAGCTGAGGACTACGAGGCGGCGCTGTCGCCAATCTACGCCTGGCTCGACGCGATCGCCCAGGGCCGCGAGCATCCGCTCGAAGGGGCGATCGGACGCGGCATCGGGGCCGGCTCGGCGCGTGCCTGGGAAGTCCTGACCCGGGCGGACGGGCGGCCAGGCTGGCGCCGGCGTGCCACGATCACCGCCTTTCCAGCGCTGATCGGGGTGCTCAACCGCGCCGGGCTGGGACCGCTCCGGGCCGATCTCTCGGGGCCATCGCTCAGGCGGGGAGGGCTGCACGGGGTAGGCGAGGTACTCAGCCGCCTCGACGTCCACGCGGCGCACGTGATCTTCGGCCACACCCACCGGGCCGGACCGCTCGACGGCGACGACCGCTCCGAGTGGGTGACTCCCGGCGGGGCGAAGCTCGTCAACACCGGCTCATGGGTGCACGAACCCGGGTTCCTCGGACCCGACCCCGGCGCGAGCCCCTACCGGCCCGGGTTCGCGGTCGTCCTGCCGGGGGCAGGGCCGCCGAGGCTCGAGTGCCTGCTCGACGCGACTACGCCGCCAGACCAGGCGTGAAGCAGGTCGCGTGGCAGCGGACGCCGCGGCCCACCCCGAGCGCCAGTTCCCCCCGCGTGCTGCGCGGGTGCGAGATCAGCTCGTAGCAGCCGGGGTGGTCGACGAGCACCGTGTGACCGTTCGCGGTCACGGCGCCCTCGCCGTCGAGGACCGCCCAAACCCCGCCGGCCTGGTAGCGACCGCTGTAGGGGCCCTCGACGTCCTCGCTCTGGGGCTCCAGCAGCGCGCCCGGGGCGTCCTCGGGTCGGCGCGGCGGCAGCACCGGGCGCTCCACCCCGAGCAGTCCCTGGATCGCCTCCTCGGTCTCGCCGTACGCCCCTTCGCCGTAGTGGTAGTAGTCGAGCATCCCGTTCTCGCCCCACACATAACGCGCCGGCCAGCCGAGGTTTCCATACAGCTGCCAGATCTCATGGCCGACATCGACGACCACCGGATAGCGGATCTCGAGCCGCTCGACAGCCGCCCGCACCGCCTCCGGATCCGCCGACGGCGCGAACCCGGAGGCATGGACCCCGATCACGCGCAGACCGACGGATTCATAGCGCTCGTGCCAAGCCTTTATGTACGGCAGCGTGCGGACCGAGTTCGGGCGGCAGAAATCCCAGAACTCGATCAGCACCGGCCGCCGCGGCTCCTGGTCGATCTCGATCGCGCCGGTGTTGATCCACGGCAGGCCACGTGGAAACGGCGGAGCGGCGATGTGGTCGACCGGTGGGCGCACGCCTGGCGATGGTAAATGGGCCGCAAAAGCGCTTAAGCAGTTTGCCGAGCGGAAGCTACGGTTTTAGCCGGAGCAGGCGCCGTCGGCCGCAGCCGATAAACCCCCTGCAAGTCCTTCCCCTCTTCTCTCCTCTCCTCACCAGAAACCACAACGGTACGGGCGGGGGTTGCACGGACAACGTTGGGTCTGGGCTTGCGGGGCGTCTCTCGGCGGAGGGGCGCCCCGCGGCCGTTAAAGGGTGGCTCCGGGGGCGCCGAGATCGGCGCCAGGGCGACCGCGAGCCGGTGGGCGGCGCCTACCTTCTGGCGGGGCGAGTGGCGCGGGCGGGTGGTGCGGGCAAGTGGCGCCGACACGCTCAGCACCGACCGCGCTCCCGCCAGCTGGACTTGACCCGAGCTGACCCTGGCAAGCTGGTCGAGGGCTCTGTTCGCCTCCGGTCCCCCTCGACCACTGCCCTTCTCGGCACCAAGCTCGTCAGTAGCGCGGCCGTCGTCGGCTGTCAGAGACAGCCGCCGCCGCGCCGCGCTTTGGGCTGGGGAGGTCGGGCACCGGGGTGCCCGACCTCCGGGGAGAGGCGTCCGCGGGCCGTGGACGCCTCTCCCCGGAGGTGCGTCCGCGGGCCGTGGACGCGTTCGAGGCGCCGGGGCGCGTCCGAACTCGCCACAGGCCGGTCAGGACGTGCTCAACTTCCCAAATCCAGCCGCGGGCTCGGGCTCCGGGAAGTTGAGCACGATATTCATGCTCGATTTCCCAAGCCGGCCGGCGCGGATCGGGTTTGGGAAGTTGAACATGCTTTTGACGCCCTCCTGACCCGCAATGCCCTCTTGACCCGCGAATGCGTCCCTCCCGTCCCGCGAATGCGTCCCTCCCGTCCCGCGAATGGGCGCCTCCTGACCCCCCCGGAATAGGCCCCTCCCGACCCGCGAATGCGCCGCTCCCTTCGCCCCGAGGTCGGGGCGCACCCCTGCGTCCCGACCTCCCCAGCCCATAGCGCGGCTGGCGGCGGCTGAAAGCCGACGACGGCCGCGCTACCTCGCGACACGCTCCTGCGTCAATAAGCAGAACCGGCAGCCGCGTCCGAAAGCCCGCTCAATCCCCCAAGGCGGGGCACGGTTGTCGAGGCGAGTCGATATGGGAACCTGCTCCGCATTCCGGTGCATAGCGCGCCGGGGGCGGGGAGCGGCGGCGCCGATCGGGGTGCTGGCGCCGGCCGGCGTCGCGGCGACGGATCCGGGCTGGCGGATCGGGGTATTGGCGCGGATCGGCGGGGGTGGTGAGACGGACCGGGCCGGCGTATCGTCAGGCGGTGCGGAGGAGGCGCGAGGCCGCCGCCACTACCCCGCGAACCCCGCCTCACGCCCCGCAAGCGCCGCTATACTCACTGAAGTATTGAATCTATACCGCTTTTAAGGAGTTTTACCGATGAGCCCGTCTGGAGCCGAGGTTCTTCGCCAGATCAAGAGCAGGATCGACGAGGTTGATCCGGCGGTCGTGCGCGAGCAGGTTTCCAACGGCGCGGTCGTCGTTGACGTGCGCGAGCCGGAGGAATGGGGGGCGGGGCATATCCCGGGTGCTAGGCATGTTCCCAAGAGCTATTTCGAGTCTCGGATCGAGGGGACGGTGCCGGACCGCTCGCAGCATGTGATTCTGTACTGCGCGTCGGGTAACCGGTCGGCGTGGGCGGCGCGGACGCTGCTGGAGGATCTGGGCTATGACCACGTCGAGTCGATGACGGGCGGGTTCACGCTTTGGAAGGACCGCGGCTATGAGGTCGAGACGCCGCGGACACTGACGGCCGAGCAGCGTGAGCGCTATTCGCGCCACCTGCTGCTGCCCGAGGTGGGCCCTGAGGGCCAGCTGAAGCTGCTGGACGCGAAGGTTCTGTTGCTGGGCGCCGGCGGCCTCGGCTCGCCGGCGGCGCTGTACCTGGCGGCGGCGGGCGTGGGCACGCTCGGGATCGTCGACAACGACGAGGTCGACCTGTCGAACCTCCAGCGCCAGGTGATCCACTCGAGCGACCGGATCGGCGTGCCCAAGGTCGACTCGGCCGAGCAGACGATCAACGCGCTGAATCCCGACGTGAAGGTGGAGAAGTATCCGGTTCGCCTCGGTCCGGACAACATCATGGAGATCATCGAGGGCTACGACGTGGTCGTCGACGGCCTCGACAACTTCCCGACGCGATACCTGCTGAACGACGCGTCGGTGCGGCTGCAGATCCCGGTGGTGTCGGCCGCGATCCTCGGCTTCGAGGGCCAGCTGTCGGTGTTCAAGCCCTATGACGGCCCGTGCTACCGGTGCCTGTTCCCGGTTCCGCCGCCGGCCGAGCTGGCGCCTTCGTGTGGCGCGAACGGGGTGCTCGGCGTGCTGCCGGGGACGATGGGGTTGCTGCAGGCGACCGAGGTGATCAAGCTGATCCTCGGCGAGGGCGATCCGGCGATCGGGCGGTTGGTGATGTACGACGCGCTGGCGGCGCGGGTCAGTGAGGTGAAGGTCCGCCGCGATCCCGATTGCCCGATCTGCTCGCGTGATCCGGAGTCGATCGCCGACGAGGAGATGGGCGTGTTTCCCGACTACGAGGCATTCTGCGCGGGCGCGCACTAGGGTTTAGAGGTGGCCACGGTGCGAATCCCTCCCGTCCTGCGTCCGTCGGTCGGCGGCGAGCGGGAGCTGCAGGCAGATGGAGGCTCGGTCGGAGATATCTTGCGCTCGGTGGCCGACCAGCACCCGGACACCAAGGCGCAGCTGTTCGCCTCCGACGGTGGCCTGAACCGGTACGTGAACGTGTACCTCAACGACGAGGACGTACGCGTGCTGAACGGGCTGGACACGGCGGTCGGGCAGAGCGACACGCTCGTGATCCTGCCGGCGATGGCCGGCGGGCGCTGAGAACAAATCTGGTCCGCGCCGGGAAGGGTTGACACCCACAGGCGTCTGTATCTGGCGAGCGTCCAATCAGCTAAGGAGCCAGATGCCCGGAGCAGCAGAACACGAATCGAAGCCGGTCAACCCGGCCCGGCGTGGCGGAGCGGTGCTACTCGCGATCGGCGCCCTCGCCGCGGTTGCGCTCGCCGCGATGAGCGCGATCGCGATCGCGAAGTCGTTCACGCTGAGCGTCGAGAAGAGCGTCAAGGTCGGCAGCAAGAGGGAGGCGGTGGCGACCTCGAAAGGGGAGCCGGTGTACTGGCTCGGAGGGGAGACCAAGAGCCACCTGGAGTGCACCGGCGGCTGCCTGAACATCTGGATCCCGGTCAAGGCCTCCTCGAGCCACGCCAGGCTGACCGAGGCAGCGGGCGTCAGCGGCAAGCTCGGCACCGTGCACCGCGGCAACTCCTTCCAGGTGACGCTGGGCGGGCACTTGCTGTACACGTACAAATTCGACCCCCGCAGCGGCGCCGCGACCGGCAACGGGATCCGGTTCGGGCCCGGCGAGGTCTGGCATGTTGTGAGCGCCTCGGCCGGCTCCCAGTCGACCTCCAAGGACGACGACGACGACGACCAGCACCACGACGTCGATGATGACCACGACCAGTTCATCGACGTACTACCCGCCCGGTTACTGACCGGGATCCCTGTCCCCGCCGAGACCGTGAGCCCGCCCGGACGCGCGGGCTCACGGTCTTTGCCGCCTCCCTCACCCCCTCGCTACACTTCGTAAAGCAATGGCCGCCGAGAGCCTCCAGAACAAGCCCTGCGGGGGGCGGTATGGCGACATCGTCCAGGCGATCGGCCATACGCCGCTAGTCGAGCTGAAGCGGCTGAGCCCCAAGCCGGGCGTCCGCATCTGGGCCAAGCTGGAGTCGCACAACCCGACCGGCTCGGTCAAGGACCGCGTTGCGCGGGCGCTGATCGAGGATGCGGAGGACAAGGGCCTGATCGGGCCGCGACATACGATCCTCGAGCCGACTTCCGGCAACACCGGCATCTCGCTGGCGATGATCTGCGGCCGCAAGGGCTATCCGCTGAAGGTCGTGATGCCGGAGAACGTGACCCCGGAGCGCACTCAGCTCCTGCAGATGTACGGCGCGGAGATCGTCTACTCCGAGGGTGCGAAGGGGTCCAACGGGGCGGTCGAGATGGCGCTCGACATGGCCGAGCGCGACGCCTCGTACTACATGCCCTACCAGTACGGCAATCAGGCCAACCCGCTGGCGCACTACAACGGAACCGCGCTCGAGATCCTCGAGGAGCTCGACGAGGTGGCCGCGTTCGTCGCCGGGCTCGGGACCGGCGGCACGCTGATGGGTAACGGTCGCCGGCTTCGGGAGGAGCTCGGCGACGAGGTCAAGATCGTCGCCGCCGAGCCGATGCAGGGCGAGCCCGTGCAGGGGCTGCGCTCACTCGAGGACGGGTTCATCCCGCCGATCATCGATCTCTCGCTGCTGGACCGCAAGATCTTCGTCACCAACCAGGACGCGATCGAATTCACGCGCAGGCTGCTCGACGAGGAGCGCCTGTTCGCGGGCGTCTCATCCGGGGCGATCGCGCGTGTTGCGGTACGGATTGCGGGCGAACTCGATGAGGGGAACGTGGTGTTCATCGTCGCCGACGATGGATGGAAGTACCTGTCTTCGGGCATCTACACGCGCCCCGTCGAAGAGATCGAGAACATGGACGCCACCGTCTGGTGGTGACCGGGCGGGGCGGGGGAACATCTCGCCGGAAGCTGCTGGCCGGTGCGGGTGGTGGGGCGCTCGCGCTTGCGGGGTGCGGCAGCACGCACTCGACCACCACGCCGCTGCGCAAGCTTCCGGCGACGGTGCGCAGCGCCGACATCGCGATACTCAACGCGCTGCTCGATCTCGAGAACCGCTCGGTCGCCGCCTACACCGCCGGGATCCCGCTGCTGTCTGAGGACACGGCCAAGGACGCGATGCAGTTCCTCGGTCAGGATCTGACTCACACCGGCGAGCTTGCGGGGCTCGTCAAGCAGGCCGGCGGCACGCCGATCAAGATCCGTCCCAGCTACGACCTCGGCAATCCGGGCACCGCGGCCGAGGTGCTCGCGTTGCTCCACAGGGTCGAGAGCGAGGTGATCGCGGCGTACGTCGACGCGGTTCCACGCCTGAATGCAGGGCAGGTCAGAGCCTCGATCGCATCGCTGCTCGGCAACGATGCCCAGCACCTGTCGGTCATCAGCGCGGCCCTCGGCCGCCCGCCGGTTCCCGCGGCGCTCGTCACCGGTCGCGAGTGATCGCTACAGATGAGGCCGCCGACCCGCAGGGAGCTTGTCCAGCGCGCGATCGCGGTGGCCGTGACCGGTGCCGGCGCCGGCGCCCTGCTCGAGCCCGAGCCGGCGCTCGCGGCGGCCGAGAGCGACGACGAGGTGATCCGCGGCCTGCTGGCGACCGAGCTGCTGATCTTGTTCGTCTACCAGCACGTGCTGCAGTTGCAGCTGCTGGCGCCGGTGCCGGCACGGGTCGCGGGACAGTTCGCGGCGCAGGAGCGCGCGCACGTCGCGGTGCTCGCCGCCGAGCTTCGCCGGCTCGAGGTGCCCGCGCCGGCGCCACCGGTCAGCGTCGTGGCGGCCGACGACGCGCTCGCAAACGGTCGCGTGACCGGGAGCCTCGCCGCGCTGCGCACCGCGCAGGATTGTCTGAAGCTCCTGATCGGGGTCGAAGCCCTCGCCGAAGGAGCCTACTTCAAGGCGATCGGAGTGCTGCGCAATCCGGGACTGTCACGCACGGCCGCCCAGATCCTGGCGTGCGAGGCGCAGCACTGGACGGTGCTCGCCGAGCTCGAGTACCCGGGGAAGATCTACCGGTCGGTGCCCTGGCCGTACGTCACCGGCAGCGAGTAGCACTGCTGGTAGCCTCGCAGCCGAGATGCGGATCGCACGGGAGCTGTACGAGGACATGATCGCGCACGCCAGGGCCGAGGCCCCGAACGAGTGCTGCGGGATGGTGGCGACCCGCGACGGCGAGGCGGTGCAGGTGCATCGTGCGATCAACGTCGAGGCGAGCCCGCTCCGGTTCGAGATCAGTCCCCAGGAGGTTCTCGCGCTGCACAAGGCGATCGATGACGCGGGCGCGGATCTCGGCGCGATCTACCACTCGCACACACGCACCCAACCGAAGCCCTCCCAGACCGACGTCAACTTCGCGATGCTGTGGCCGGACGTGCTGTGGATCATCGTTGGCCTGGACGGCAGCGAACCCGAGGTGCGGACCTGGCGGATCGACGACGGACGGGTGTCGGAGGCCGAGCTGGTCGTGGAGTGCTGACGATGGCGGAAGAGCCGAGCTCGGAGACACTCGTATGCCCGAGCTGTGGCACGGCGTTTCCGGCCCACGAGCGGTTCTGCCCGTCGTGCAGGATGCCGCTGGTCCTCGACCCGTCGACCCATGAGGGCGAGTCGGTCACCGAGCGTCACGCGCGGGCCCGGAAAATCAAGCCGCAGCTCAGCGAAGGGCCGCTGGTCCGTGTGATCGGGGCGCACAACCAGGCGGAGGCCGAGTTCATCCAGGGGATGCTGCTGGAGGAGGGCGTGCCAAGCATGCTGCGCCGTAGCGCCGGGTTCGACGTGCCGGATTTCCTCGCCGCCGGGCCGCGTGACGTGCTCGTCCCGCAGGCAGGCCTCAGCACCGCCCGCGAGGTGCTGCTGCAGGCCGAGCTGATCGAGGCAGAGCCGTCCGGTGCGCCGGTCGCGCCGCTCCGGCTGCTGGCGGGGCTGGTGGTGGCCCTGGCGCTCGGCGCGATCATCGTCTGGGTGCTGGTCGAGGTACTGAAGTGATCCTTTGGAACCGCGTCGTCGCGACGCTCTACGACCGGATGCTCGCCGACAGCGAGCGGGCGGGACTGAGCGACCGCCGTGGCGCTCTGCTCGCCGCCACGTACGGATCCGTGATCGAGATCGGGGCCGGCACGGGCTTGAACCTGGCCCACTACCCGGACTCCGTTCGCGAGCTTGTGCTGCTCGAGCCCGAGACCGCGATGGCGAACCGGCTCGAGCGCCGGATCGCATCCTCGTCCCTGCCGCTGCGCCTGGTTCGCGCTCCGGCCGAGAAGATCCCGGTGGCGGATGCCACGTTCGACTTCGCCGTCAGCACGCTCGTGCTGTGCAGCGTTCGCGATCCCCAGCGGGCACTGCGCGAGCTGAGGCGGGTGCTGAAGCCGGACGGGCGGCTGCTGTTCCTCGAGCACGTCCGAGCGGCGGAGCGTGGATCTGCCCGGCAACAGGACTGGATCGATCCGCTCTGGTCGCGGGTTGGGTGCGGGTGTCACTGCAACCGCGACACGCTGCAGGCGATCGCCGGCGCAGGCTTCAGCGTCCAGGAGCTGGAGCGCGGGCGGATCCCGAAGGCGGCGGGTTTCGTCAGCCCGATGATCGAGGGCTCGGCGCTGATCGGCCGGCGCTAGCGCTCCGGAGTGCTCGCGAGCATCGCCAGGTGCTCGCGCCAGGCACTCTCCGTCTGCACGAACGGTCTGCCGCCGAACGCCTTCGAGAGCGCCGCCCGGGCACCCTGGGGATGCAGCCTGCAGGCGAACTGAGCTGCGGCGCGCTCACCGGCTTGGGCGACCAGCAGGTCGATCACGGTGGCGCCGAGCAGCGGCGCGTCGCGGAGGCTCGGGGGGAAGCTGGGACGAGTGCCCTCGCGCAGGCGGCGGGCGATCGCCGGCCCGGCGTAGTCGCTCTGGCCCGCGAACCAGCGGGCGGCTCCTTCCAGCAGCCATGCCCAGCGCACCTCCAACGCCAGCCGAGCCGGCGGGTGCGCGCCGTGGAGCTCGTGGTTGTTCTCGATCACCACCCGGCGCGCGTACAGGGCCGCGGCGGTCAGCGCCAGCATCTGACGCGAGCCGCGAACATTCGAGGCGCGGGCTTGCAGCGCCGCCGGTGCCAGCACGTGCAGCTCGGTGGCGGCCGCGAAGCCGGCGACGTACGGGCGCGCTGCCGGTGCGGTCGCCAACCAGGCGAGCGGGACGAGCGGGTTGGCGAGCGACAGCGATGCCATGTTTCTGTGCAACACCACCGTCAGCTCGCCGAGGGCGTGCGGGAACAGCTCGGCGAGCTCCTCGCGAGTGCGCTCCAGCGACGTCAGCACCCGGTCGGCGGCATCAGCCTCGGTCGACTCGTGCCGCGCGCGGAACGAGGCGGAGGCCGATTCGACCCACGCCATCGCGTCACCGGGGGCCGGCCGGCCGGCGCTCGCCCGCCGCGTCCGACCGTCCCGACTTCTGTGAGGTCACACGAGGACCGGCTGGCGGTCCGAGGCGATCGCGGCGATCTCCTCCGACGCCCGCTCGAACTCCTCGTCCGAAAGGACCGGCGTTCCCTCGAACGGCAGCTCGCGGGTCAGCTCGAGCCACGATCGGCAGCCACCGTATTCGTCGCGCACCTTCACGGTGACCGGGCGCGGGATCCGGTAGGTACGGAGCAGGATCACGTGCAGCGGGTGGCGGCGCTTCCAGGCGAGCCGCTTCTCCGCGTAGTCGGTGGTCCAGACATAGAACGGCGACAGGGCATCGACCGCCCTGCGGTCGATGACGGTGTAATGGGCCGCGACCTCCGCCCAAGCACGAATCCTGACCCGGTCCGGCTGGGCGATCCCGTCGCCCCGGACGAGCGAATGCGGCGGTGGCTCGCCGTCGCTCCAGACACCCTCCTCGAGCGCGCGTGCGAGCTCGGGCTGATGCGATGCACGGACGAGATCCGCGCACTGGTGGTCGAATGTCGGGTACAGGAAGAAGCGCTCGTACTCGAGCTTGAAGTGTTTCTCGGGCTCGCGGATACCGCCCTTGCGTAAGGTCAGGAGCTGCTCGCCTTCGGCGAGAGCCCGCACGGTGACGGCCCATTCTTTAAAAGCAATCGGCATGTATGAGTGAAAGGGGAGATTTACTAGTGAGTCCTGCGCGTGTGCAGGTCCTGCAGCGGCAGCACAGGAAGCGGGGATTGTAGGCGAGACTCGCGAAATCGCCAAACTTTCCTGCAAATCGCGGGGTTTCACGGCTACGCCAGCGTATCATTCTGAACGCTCGAGGCTGGTGCCCGCGGCCGCATCGAGCACCTCGATCAGGGCCGCCAAGTATCAGACGGCACCATACCCGCCGCCGCCTGGGGTCTCGATCCTCAGGTGCTGGCCCGGCTGGATCTCACCGCTGGCCTTCGCCGCCAGCTCGACCCCGTCGAGCAGGTTGCGCCCGGGAGCGCCGGGTCCGCCACCGGCGGCCCCCGGCGGCGCATGGCGGCGGCGCTCGGTGATCAGCGAGTACTGCAACGGCGCCAGCGCCTCGAGCTCGCGGACGACGCCGTCGCCGCCGCGGAAGCGGCCGCTGCCGCCCGATCCGCGGCGCAGCCCGTAGCGGATCGCGCGCAGCGGAAACTCGAGCTCGAGCGCCTCGATCGGCGTGTTCAGCGTGTTGCTCATCGCGACGTGGACGCCGCTCGGCCCGTCGGCGTCGGGACATGCTCCCTGCCCACCGCCGATCGTCTCGTAGTAGACGACGTCTTCGTTCCCGAACGTGAGGTTGTTCATCGTGCCCTGCCCGAGCGCGCGGCCGAAGGCGCGCAAGACCACGTCGGCGACGCGCGAAGAGGTCTCGACGTTGCCGCCGACGACGGCCGCGGGCTTGCGCGCGTTCAACAGCGAGCCCTCCGCGGCGATCACGTCGACAGGCCGGTAGGCGCCCGCGCTCGGCGGGATGTCGGGGTCGGTGAGGACCCGGATCGCGAAATAACACGCCGACTGCGTGACTGCCAGCGGGCAGTTGAGGTTGCCGTCGTGCTGCGCGGCGCTGCCGGTGAAATCGAGCGTCAGCCGGTCGCCCGCGACGGTCGCCGCGAGCACGATCGGGAGCTCCCCCTCGCTGGCCTCGAGCACATCGCGCGCGGTCCGCGTGCCGTCCTCGAGCTCCCTCAGGCAGGCTCGGGTACGGCGCTCGGCGTAGTCGAGCACCTCGCTGAACGCTGCCTCGAGCAGCTCGCGACCGACACGCCCGCAGAGCTCCTCGAGCCGCCTGACGCCGACCCGCCCGGCGGCGAGCTGCGCTCGCAGGTCGGCGCGGCGCTGGGTCGGCTGGCGCATCCGCGCGCTGAGCTCCTCGATCGCCCGCTGGTCCAGCACGCGTGGCTCGATCACGACCCCCTCGTCGGCGAGCGTGTGGCTGTCGGCCGGCATCGAGCCGGGTGTCGGGGCGCCGACATCGGCGTGGTGGGCACGGCTGGCCGCGAACGCGATCAGCTGCGGCGTCCCCTCGCCCACGAACACCGGTGTGATCACCGTGATGTCGGGCAGATGGGTGCCGCCGCGGTAGGGGTCGTTGAGGATCCAGGAGCGGCCCGGTGCGTGGTCTTCGCCGAGCACGGCCGCGACCGCCGCCGGCATTGCGCCCAGATGGACGGGGATGTGCTCGGCCTGCATCACCATCTGCGCGTCGGCGTCGAACAGCGCGGTGGAGGCGTCGCGCCGCTCCTTGATGTTGGCCGAGTGCGCGGAGCGGATCAGGACCGCGCCCATCTCCTCGCAGATCGCGCGCAGCGCGCCGGTCAGCACCTGGAGGTCGACCGGATCGATCATCGCGCCGCCGATCGGGTCAGCCGGACCGTGCCGGTCGCGTCGACCTCGCCCGACCATCCGGGCGGCGCGAGCAGCGTCGACTCCGGCAGCTCGACGATCGCCGGACCGGAGAACTCGGTCCCCGGCGGCCATGCTCCCCGCAGGACCTCGATCTCCACCTCCCGTCCGCCCAGGCGCGCGAATCGCCGATCACGCGCAAGCGGAGCGTTCTCGTCGCCGGCGAGCTGCACGTCGACGCCCGGGACCGTCGCGCTGACGCGGATCGTGACCAGCTCCAGCTCCTGCTCGGGATCGCGATAGCCGTAGCGCTCCTCGTGCTCGGCCTCGAACGCGGCGCGCAGCGCGGCCGGATCCGGGGCGGTGCTCTCGGAGATCGCGAGCTCGAACGCCTGGCCGCGATAGCGCAGCTCGTACACGGCGCGCAGGTGCGCACCACCGTCGCCGAGCGCGTCGCGGGCCTGACCGCCGAGCTCGGCGACAATCGCCGCGACGGCATCTCGAGACAGGCGCTCGCCGCTGATCAGCACGGTGCGCTGGACGTCGCGCCGGCGGGGCGAGACGACCAGGCCGAGCGCCGCGAGCACGCCCGACGCGCGCGGACACAGGATCGTGTCGATCCCCAGCTCGTCGGCGATCTGCGCGGCGTGCAGCGGGCCGGCGCCGCCGAATGCGAGCAGGGCGTACCTGCGCGCGTCGACCCCGCGCTCGACGGTCACGACGCGCAGCGCGCGGAGCATCTCCGCGTTGGCGACCCGGATGATCCCCTCCGCGCACGCGAGCGGCTCCAACCCAAGCTCCTCGGCCAGTGTCGCGACCGCGCGGTGGGCCAGGTCGCGGTCGAGGGTCACGCCCCCCGCCAGCGGCGCGTCAGGGGCGAGGTAGCCGAGCAGCAGGTTCGCGTCGGTGACCGTCGGCTCGGTGCCGCCGCGCCCGTAGCACGCCGGCCCCGGATCGGCGCCGGCCGAGCGCGGACCGACGCGCAAGGCGCCGCCGGGATCGCGCCAGCCGATCGAGCCGCCGCCGGCCCCGACCGTGTGCACCGCGAGCATCGGCAGCGCCAGCGGGCGTCCGGCGATCTCGCCGGAGCTCTGTTCCTGCACCGACCCGTCGTCGACCACGCAGACGTCGCACGAGGTGCCGCCCATGTCGAAGCAAAGCGCGTCCGCCGCGCCGGTCGCGCGGGCGACGAAGGCGGCGCCCGCCGCGCCGGCGGCGGGGCCGGAGAGGACGGTCCAGGCGGCGTGCGAGGCGGCCGTCCCGGCGTCGATCAGGCCGCCGTTCGACTGCATGATCATCGGCGCCGCGATGCCGGCGTCGGCGGCCCCCTCGATCAGCCGCCGCAGATAGCTCCCGAGCAGCGGTGAGAGGGCCGCGTCGACCTCGGTCGTCGCGGCCCGCTCGTACTCGCGGAACGTACCCACGACCTGATGGGAGAGCGACACGTGGACGCCTTCCAGCGCCTGCGCGATCGCGCGCTCGTGCTCGGGGTAACGGTAGGAATGCAGCAGCGCGACCGCGACCGACTCGACGCCGGCGTCCGCGACCCGCTCGGCGAGCGCCCGCGCCGCGCCGGCGCTCAGCGGCCGCAGCACGCCGTCGGGCGTGATCCGCTCCGGGGCGCCGTAGCGCAGCTCGTCGGGCACCAGCGGCGCGGGTCGCGCCGCGCACAGCCGGTACAGGTCGGCGCGGTTCTGGCGGCCGATCGCGACGATGTCGGTGAAGCCCTCGGTCGCGATCAGGGCCGTGCGGGCGCTGCGCCCCTCGAGCAACGCGTTGGTCGCGACCGTCATCCCGTGCGAGAACTCGGCCACCTCGTCGGCGCGCCGCGCGGCTCGCTCAAGCACGGCCTCGATCGCGGCCATCACCCCCTCGGACTGGTCGCTGGGCGTGGTCGGGGCCTTGGCGGTCACCACCCGGCCATCGAGCGCGAGCACCGCGTCGGTGAACGTGCCGCCGACGTCGACGCCGAGGAGCATGGCGCGACGATAGCGGTGGTCCGAGGCTGGAGCGGTCCGGACCTCGACCGCAACAAAACAGGGCCCCGTGCAAGCGGGGCCCCGCTAAACACAAACCCCGCTTCAGGCCGCCAGCGACTCCATCTCCTCGGTCTCGGCGAGGTGCTGATGCGACGGGCAGTACCCGTTGTGTGCCAGCGGCATCCGCTGGCACGGAGTTCCCTTGCGCGTGCTGGCGCGGCACTGCAGCGGGTTGCCGTAGACGTCGTAACCGTTCTGTGGTTGACGGCGCAGGAACTCGTCCGCGCACTCCAGGTAGCGCTCGATCACCCGCAACGCTCGCACCTGGGCGTTCATCGGGAAGTAGGCCCGAATGTCGTTGAACAGCGTCCGCGCCGGATGCGCGAAGTAGTGCCGGTCGGTCGCCAGCCGCTCGATCGCGGCCTCGCAGGCGCGCAGGACTCGTTCATGGTTTGCGTACGGGCAGAGGCTCGACGGATCCTCCTGAATCTCCCCTGCCAACTCCCGGTAAATGGCACGACTGAACCGGTACATGTTGCCGACTCACCACTCCTTTCGGCTCCCTGCCGTGCGCCATCCCATGCCCGCGAGTATTCCCGTTTCGTGTGAAGGACGAAATACCTAAGGTGTTAACGCTGCGTTAAGCCGAAAGTCAGTGTAACGGGTGGATCACGCCCACTGCTCGAGCACCGGCTCGGCGTTGCGCTCGAGCGTCACGTGGACCCCGTTGAGGGCCGGATCGAGCCGCGGAAAATCGCGCCGTTGGTGGGCGCCGCGGCTTTCGGTGCGCGTCAGCGCGAGGCGCGCGATCAGGCGGACGAGCGGATACGGGTCGTGGGTCAGCTCGGACAGCCCGTCGCCGTCGCGCTCGAGTCCGGCCAGCCGCCACAGTGCCTCCCGGCTCGCCTCGGTGAGGTCGGGCGGACGGTCCGCGCCGGCGGTGCTCGCGGCGTCCGCGACGGTCGCGGGATCGGCCGGCGGCTCGGCCAGCGCGGCGCGGGCGGCGCGCGCGCCGAACACGAAGCACTCGGTGAGCGAGTTGGAGGCGAGCCGGTTGGCGCCATGCAGGCCGGTGCAGGAGCACTCGCCGACTGCGTACAGGCCCGGCAGGGTCGAGCGGCCCTCCAGATCGGTCGCGATCCCTCCCATCATGTAGTGCGCCGCCGGCGCCACCGGCACCAGTTCGTGCTCGGGATCGATGCCGGCACGCTTCAGCGCTGCGACCACGTTCGGGAACAGCGCCGGGTCGATCGCTCGCATGTCGAGATCGACCGAGCGGGCGCCCGTGCGCGTCATCTTCCGCTCGACCGCGCGCGCCACTTCATCGCGGGGCGCAAGCTCGTCGACGAACCGATGACCGGTCGCGTCCAGCAGCCGCGCGCCTTCGCCTCTGACCGCCTCCGTGACCAGGAAGCCGTCGGCGCCGTTGCTCGCGGCGACGGCGGTGGGGTGAAACTGCATCAGCTCGAGGTCGGCGAGGATCGCGCCGGCGTTGAACGCCAGCAGTAGTCCGCCGCCGGTGGCTCCCGGGGGATTGGTCGTCCGCGCCCACAGCGCCGCGGCGCCGCCGGTCGCGAGGACCACGGCGCCGGAGGCGATTACCGTGCCGGTGTGGATCCGCACGCCGACGCACCTGCCTCCGGCGTTCAGCACGTTGGTCACGCGCCGATCCTCGAGCACCTCGATCCGCGGGTCCTCCGCGACCAGCGCCGACAGCTGCCGGATGATTCGCCGGCCGGTGGCGGCGCCGCCGGCGTGGACGACGCGGCGAGTCGAGTGGCCACCCTCGAGCCCCAGCGCCAGATGTCCGCTGCGGTCGGCGTCGAAGCGCACCCCGAGTCGGGTGAGGTCCTCGACCGCCTGCGGCGCTCCCTCGCACAGGACCCGGGCGGCGGACTCGCGAACCGCGTCGCGACCGGCCGCGATCGTGTCCTGCAGGTGGCGCTCCGGGCTGTCGTCGCGCGCGAGCGCTGCCGCGAGGCCACCCTGAGCCCAGTAACTCGAGGCGCCGGCCAGCGGCGTCGCCGACACGAGCATCACGCGGGCGCCCTCGCGCGCGGCGCGCAGGGCCGCGTACAGGCCGGCCGCGCCGGCACCAACAACAGCGACATCGGTTTGCAGGGAGTTCAACTATGAGTACGGTACCCATGACATGGCCGCTGCGCCCTTGTATTTACACCACCCCTCGTCGCTCGATCACGAGACCGGCCTGCACCCCGAGCAGGGAGCGCGGATCGTCGCGATCGAGGAGGAGCTCGAGCGGCAGGACTGGCTCGGGTTCGAACGGGTGCGCTCGGCGCCGATCGAGCTCGAGACCCTGACCGCCGTCCACCCCGGCGCGTACGTGGACACGATCCATCGGTTCGTGGCTCGCGGCGGAGGCCACCTGGATCTCGACACGATCGTCAGCTCGGGGTCATTCGACGCCGCGCTGCACTCGGCCGGCGGCGCGGTTCAGCTGGTCGACGCGCTGCTGGACGGCCGCGCGCCGTGCGGCTTCAGCGCCCACCGACCCCCCGGCCACCACGCCGAGACCGCCCGCGCGATGGGCTTCTGCCTGTTCAACAACATCGCGATCGCGGCGCGGCACGCAATCGATGCCCGCGGACTGCAGCGGGTGATGATCTTCGACTGGGACGTGCACCACGGCAACGGTACGGCGGACATCTTCGAACAGAGCAGCGACGTGCTCCTGGTCTCGATTCACCAGCACCCCCTATACCCCGGGACCGGCGCCGCCACGGACGTCGGCTCGGGTCCGGGTCGCGGCTTCACCGTCAACGTGCCGGTGCCGGCGGGGACCGACGACTCCGACTATCAGTCGCTGGTCGAGCACGTGGTGGCGCCGCTCGCGCTGTCGTTCGAGCCACAGCTGATGCTGATCTCGGCGGGTTACGACGCGCATCGCGAGGATCAGCTCGCCGGGTGCGACGCGACCGAGGCGGGGTTCGCCGCTATGACCCGGATCATCCGACGCGTGTGCGGGACGCTCGAGATACCGGTCGGGTGCGTGCTCGAGGGCGGCTACGCGCTCGAGGCGCTGGCGCGGTCGGTGGCGGCGACGATGGAGGCGCTGGTGGCGCCGGTGGCGACGGTGGCGGCGGGTTCGGGTTCGGGTCCGGGTCCGGGTGCGGGTTCGGGTTCGGGTTCGGGTCCGGGTTCGGGTCCGGGTTCGGGGGTCGACGAGGTGAGGGTGTCGCCGTTGGCGAGTCAGGCGTTGGGGCGGTTGCGGGAGTGGTGGCCGGCGCTGGCTTCGTAGTGGCGGGACCGTTTTCCGGCGCTAGTGCTGTTTCGTGGGTGTGCTCGGCGAGGGTCTGTCGCTGGGTAGCGCGCCCGTCGTCGGCTTCACAGCCGCCGCTGGCCGCGCTCCGGGCTTGGGAGGTCGGGGCGCAGGGGCGGGCCCGACCTCCGGGCAGGAGGAGAGGGGCGCAGCCGCGGGGGCTGGTCGGATCTGTGCGTGTCGGTGCGGTTCGCTTGCCGCAAGCGGGTGGGGCGACCTGTGCTGCGTGTCGCGTGTTTGCCCGAGCCAAGGACGCGTCAGCGAGCCGGGGTGGCGGGGGTGTCGTGGATTGACCTCGAGCAAGCGTGCATAACTCGCAAAAGCCCGACGCCCCGGTCCGCCGGCGCAACATAAGCATGCTGGGGATGCTGATCTGCGCGTAGTCCCTGCCGCGCGGCGGCTCTGAGGACTTATGCATGGTCTGGTGGGGGCCGTGGTCGCGCGGTAGCACCGCCGGGCGTCGTGATTGCCCGCCGGGCGTCGTGATTGCCCGCCGGGCGTCGTGATTGCCCGCCGGGCGTCGTGATTGCCCGCCGGGCGTCGTGATTGCCCGCCGGGCGTCGTGATTGCCCGCCGCGAGTCGCGACGGCACGCCGCCCGTTCCCTCCGAGGTCGGGCACCCCGTGCGTGACCTCCCCAGCAACAGCACGGCGGGGGCGGGCGTAAGGGCGACGGCCGACCGCGCCACCAACCGCCCCGGCGGCAATCCGCCCGAAGATCGACCTGCTCAACTTCCCGAATCCAAACGAGCGGACCCGGTTTGGGGAAGCGAGCATGCATATCGTGCTCAACTTCCCGAACCGGCGCCGGGCGATCCGGTTTGGGAAGTTGAGCAGGTTTTTCGGGTGGTGTTAGCGCTAACACGACCTTGCACCATCGAGTGCCACCGCCGCCACTCACAACAGCGACCGCCACGCCGCCACCACCCGCGCCGCCATCCTGTCGGTGGAGTAGCGCTCGGCGTGGCCGCGTCCGACAACCCTCGGGTCGGGCGTGGCGACCGCCGCCGCCACCAGCTCGCGCCAGCGATCGGGCTCGAACTCGCCGCAGTATGCGCCGGCGACCCCGTTGAGCACCTCAGGCGCGATCCCGACCGGTGTCGCGAGAACCGGGACGTCGCACGCCAGTGCCTCGAGCACACCGAGACCGAAGCCCTCGCGGTCGGACGGCACCAGCACCGCGTTGGCGGCGTTGACCCACAACGGCACCTGGCCGGGGTCGACGTCGCGGAGCGTGAGCAGGCGGGTCTCGCCGGCAGCGGCGCGGGCGCGGTCGTGGCGCTTCTCCGGGCGCGCCGGGTCGGCGGGGAACAGCACATAGGGGCTGTTCGGATCGAGCCCGAGTGCGCGCCGCGCCTCGTCCCGCGCGATCGGGCGGAAGCGGTGCAGGTCGACCCCGCACGGGAGCACCGCCACCTCCCGCCCCGCCACGCCCCGAGAGTCCGCCCCGCCCCGCAACCCCGCCGCTCCCCGCAACCCCGCCGCTCCCCGCAACCCCGCCCCGCCCCGCAACCCCGCCTCGCCCCGCAACCCCGCCCCGCCCCGCAACCCCGCCCCGCCCCGCAACCCCGCCACGCCCCTCCCAACCACGGCCCACTGGGGCACCTCCCTCGCCAGCGGCTCCGACACCGCCGCCACCAGGTCCAGAAACGGAAGCGCCCCGAGCGTGATCGCGCGTGACCGGGGATGGGCCAGGTCGGTGCCGTGCAGCGTCACCAGCCGCCGCCGTGCAGGTGCCGCCAGCGCCGGCCATGCCGTCAGCCCGAAGTGCGCGTGGGCGATCTCGAACCGCCGGCCGCGATAGCGGCGCCGCAGCCGGCCGGCGGCCTGCAGGTAGCGGCGCGGGCTGCCGGGCACGAACGCGAACAGCTCGATCTCGAGATCGGGAATCCGTCGCAGCGCCTCGACCTGATCGCGCACGAAGCTCCCCAGCGCCGGCCGCTCGTGCGTGGGGTACATGTTGGTGACGATCAGCGCCCGCATCCGCCTGCGAGCGTATATCGAGTCCCGATCCGCCCGCCGCTCTGGCACTATCCCGGATCGTGTCCGTGCTTTCTGAAGATCCTGTCGCCGTCTTCGACTCCGGAGTCGGCGGCCTCACAGTTCTGCACGAGCTGCTGGTCTCGCTCCCGACCGAGGACTACCTGTACCTCGGCGACAACGCTCGGCTCCCGTATGGCAACCGGACGCCCGAGGAGCTGCGGACGTTCTCGGTCGAGATCTGTGAGCACCTGCTGTCGGCGGGCGCAAAGCTGCTCGTCGTCGCCTGCAACTCGGCCAGCTCCGTAGCGCTGCCGACGATCGAGCGCCACCTCGAGCGGACCGGTCGCGATGTGGACGTGATCGGCGTGGTCGCATCCGCGACGCAGCTGGCGGTGGCGGGCAGTCGCACCGGACGGGTCGGACTGCTCGCGACCCCGGCGACTGTCGCCAGCGGCGCGTACGAACGGGCGGTCGCTGCCGCCGACCCGCATGTGCATCTGGAGAGCGCCGCGTGCCCGGACCTCGCCTCGATCATCGAAGGTGGTTTCCCGTTCGACCAGCGGATGGTCGAGACCGTGCGGGAGTTCTGCGTGCCGCTGCGCGCGGCGCGGGTCGACACGGTGATCCTCGGCTGCACGCACTACCCATTGATCGCGCCGATGCTGCAGCGCACGCTCGGCCGGGATGTCAACCTGGTGACGTCGGGCGCCGGGGTCGCGCGGAGCGTCGAGCGGGCGTTGGCATCGCGGGGGCTGCTGAACCCGCAGCCGGACGAGGGCAGTTATCGGTTCATGTGCACCGGCGACGTGCGCATCTTCAGGACGCTCGGAACGCGCTTTCTGCAGATGCCGCTTGGGGAGGTCGTGCATGTCGAGCTCGATCACAGGGTGGCCGCATGAGCCGCGACCCCGAACGGAGCTACGGCCGCGCGCCGGACGAGCTGCGTCCAATCGCGATCGAGCCGGGCTTCGTGCGCACCGCGACCGGCTCGGCGTTGATCTCGAACGGCGAGACGCGGGTGATCTGCACCGCGTCCGCGCAGGAGAGCGTTCCGCGCTGGCTGGCCGGCTCCGGTCGCGGCTGGGTGACGGCGGAGTACGGGATGCTGCCGGCATCCACCGGAGAGCGAAAGCAACGCGATGCCACCAAGGGACGCCTCGATGGACGTTCGGTCGAGATTCAGCGCCTGATCGGGCGATCCCTGCGCGGGATCGTCGACTTCGCGGCGCTCGGCGAGCGGACGATCTATGTCGACTGCGATGTGCTCCAGGCCGATGGGGGCACCCGGTGCGCCTCGATCACCGGCGGGTTCGTCGCGCTCAAGCTCGCCTGCGAGCAGCTGATCGGCAAGGGTCTGCTCGACCGCAGCCCGTTGACGGGCACGGTCGCGGCGGTGTCGTGTGGAATCGTCGCCGGGGTTCCGCTGCTCGACCTCGACTACGTCGAGGATTCGGCGGCCGAGGTTGACGCCAACGTGGTCATGACCGGGGACGGTGGCCTGGTCGAGGTGCAGGCCACCGCCGAGCGTACGCCGCTATCCCGGGCGCACCTGGACGAGCTGCTGGCGCTCGCCGGGCACGGGATCGAGGAGTTACGCCTGCTACAGGACGAGGCGGTCGCGGCGACCGCTTGACGGTCGATGGAGACGCCGGCGTCGTTCGTCCTCGCGACTCGCAATCCGCATAAGCTGGCGGAGTTTCGGCGGCTGCTCGGACCCGAGGGGATCGAGCTGGCGCCGCTGCCCGACAGCGTTGGGCTGCCCCGCGAGGACGGCGAGACGTTCGCAGAGAACGCGCTGCCGAAGGCCCGTGTCGCCGCGGCCGCGACCGGACGACCGGCGATCGCGGACGACTCGGGAATCGAGGCGCAGGCGCTTGGTGGCGCTCCCGGGGTGCGCTCGGCACGCTACGCCGGCCCCGCCGCCAGCGACGAAGAGAACCTTGGCAAGCTGATCCGCGAGGTGCCGGTCGGCAGCGCGCTGCGGTATGTCTGCGCGCTCGCGTACGTCGACCCGGGCGCCGGCATCGAGCGGGTGTTCTACGGCCACTGCGCTGGCCGACTGGCCGGCGGCCGCCGCGGATCGCGCGGCTTCGGCTACGACCCGGTGTTCGAGCCCGACGGCGACCAAGGCGATCGGACGATGGCCGAGCTGAGCGATGATCAGAAGGACGCGATCAGTCATCGCGGCCACGCCGTGCGGGCGCTGGTGCGGTGGCTGAATGGAAACCCACGATCCCGGTGAACAGCAATGGAACAGACCTCGCCTCTCCGGTCGGCGCCGACGCGGTGCCGGCGGTCAAGCAGCGGACCGCGTTGCTGTCCGTCTGCTCCAACAGTGCCCTGATCCTGCTCAAGCTGATCGCCGGCACGATCACCGGTTCGGTCGCGATCCTGACCGAGGCGGTCCACTCGAGCATCGATCTGATCGCCTCGATCGTCGCGTTCTTCTCGGTCCGGAAAGCGGGCAAGCCGGCCGACGAGAGCCACCGCTACGGTCACGAGAAGATCGAGAACCTGGCCGCGGCGATCGAGGGCGCCCTGATCCTCATCGGTTCGGCGGCGATCGGGTTCGCGGCGATCCGGCGCCTGGTGGGACACGGCGAGGTCCACACGATCGGTGTCGGGATCACGATCGTCGCGCTCTCGCTGGTGGTCAACCTGATCGTCTCCTCCGTGCTCGCGCGCAACGCCCGGGCGACCGAATCGCCTGCGCTCGCGGGCGACGCGGCGCACCTGCGAACGGACGCGCTGAGCTCGGCGGCGGTGCTGATCGCGCTGGTGCTGGTCAAGCTCACCGGGGCGCAGTGGATCGACCCGGTGGTCGCGCTGGTGGTCGCGGCGGCGATCGTCGTGACCGCCGTGCGCCTGTTGATGCGGACCTGGAAGGTGCTCGCCGACGAGTCGCTGCCGGCCGAGGAGGTGGAGGTGATTCGGGCCGCGATCGTGCAGTTCGGTCCCCGCGGCGTCGTCGGCTACCACGAGCTTCGCACGCGGCGGGCGGGTTCCCGGCGCTACGTCGATCTGCACGTGCAGTTCCGGGCGGGGACCTCACTCGAGGACGCGCACCGGACGGCGCACGAGCTCCAGGATCTGATCGCGGCACGGCTGCGGTCCACCGACGTGCTGATCCACCTCGAGCCCGAGGATCGAGTGCGGCCCGGGGAGGAGCTCGATCCGGACCGCGCGCGCGGCGGCGCGGCGCGAGCTACCGGAGGTTGATCGCCGCCGAGATCGCGACCGCGAGCGTCACGCCCGCGTAGCCGACATAGCCCTGGAGCACCAGGATCACAACCGCGAGCGCAAGCACGACGACGATCGTGAGCCAGCCGATGCGAGCGAGGTCCACGTGGTTATTCTCGCCGCCGGGACCGACGCCTCGATCGCGGCCGGACGGTCCGGAGGGCGCGCTCGGCTGCCCCGGTTCGCGGTCGCGCTGGTCGGGATCGGCGTCTTTCGTACGCGGGACGATTGGCGAGGATTTAGGCAAATTGCGACAATTTGGTAACCGATTACGGTGCGCTGGGTCGCGCTCCGTGGAGAGAATTGCCCTGGCGACGGCAGCGTAGCCGAGCGCCGTCCGCGAGCCGTGTTAGCTTCGAACGTTCATTACCACCTCGAAGGAGGTAGCAAGTGACGAAGTCTGAGTTCGTCGACCAGGTCGCAGATCGCGCCGGGTTGAGCAAGAAAGATGCCGGAGATGCCGTCGACGCGTTCCTGGAGACAGTCGAGGACGCGCTCAAGCGCGGCAGCGAAGTCACGTTCTCCGGCTTCGGCAAGTTCAGCGTCTCCGAGCGTGGTGCTCGCGAAGGTCGCAACCCCGCGACCGGCGAGAAGATCCAGATCGCCGCGTCGCGTGTGCCCAAGTTCACCGCCGGTGCGGCCCTGAAAAAGGCAGTCAAGTAGCTCTGCAGCCGCCGATAGAAGCGTCTCGCGCGCTCGCGTTCGGCGACCGGGTCGCCGGTCGGGTCGCAGCGCGTTCATCCCAATTGGTGCTGGGACTGGATCCCGACCCCGCCCGCTTGTGGCCACGTGCGACCGAGCTTGCGGGCGGGGCCGGGACCTCGTCCGTGGCCGAGCGCGCGGCGGCGGCGGTCAGGGTCCACTGCGAGCTCGCGATCGAGGCTGCCGGTGAGCACTGCGTCGCGGTCAAGCTCCAGGTCGCGTGCTTTGAACGATTGGGCGCGCCCGGGTGGGCCGCGCTGCGCGACGTCGCCGCCCGTGCACGCGATCACGAACTACTGGTGATCGCCGACGCCAAGCGCGGCGACATCGACGTCACCGCGGCCGCCTATGGACAGGCGTTCTTCGGTTGCACTCCGACGGCGTACGGTCCGGTCGACGGGCTCGGCGCCGACGCGATGACCGTCAACCCGCTGCTCGGCGGCGACTCGCTGCAGCCGCTGCTGGAGGCCGCACGCGGACGCGGCGGCGGGCTGTTCGTGCTCGTCCGCACCTCCAATCCCGGGGCGGCCGACGTACAGGAGCTGCCGGTCGAGGGCGGGGGATCGGTCAGCGAGCAGCTGGCGGGGCTCGTCGATCAGATCGGGCGCGCCGGGATCGGCGAGGCCGGGATCGCGGATGTCGGTGCGGTGATCGGAGCGACGGCGCCGGAGCGGCTCGAGCGGCTGCGGGCGCTGATGCCCGCGACCGTGTTCCTGCTCCCGGGCGTTGGGGCGCAGGGTGGCCGGGTCGAGGACCTGGCGCCCGCGTTCGCACCCGGACCGGCCGGCGCGCTGGTATCCGCCTCGCGGGGGATCGTGAACGCCTTCGAGCGGGACGGCGGCGAGCCGGCGGCGGCGGCGCGGACCGAGGCCGCGCGGCTCAGGGAGCTCGCGTGGGCGCTCGCCGGCTGAGCTGGTCGTCGGTGGCCGCCGCGCTGCGTCAGCCGGAGTCGCTTGTATGATCGAGCGCCCGATGGTTCGGCGCAACCCCGCGCGTTTTTTGGCGCCGATCGCGCTCGTGGCGGCGGCCGCCGGAACGTATTTCGTCGTTCACGCGAATCTGACCGCTAAGTCTTCGCGTGCCCATCACGCCTCCAAGGCATCGGATCTGCCAAAGGGCAAGTACAAGAACTACACCTTCTACACGGTCCTGCCGGGAGACAGCCTGTCGACGATCTCGGCCAAGACGGGAGTGCCGGTGCGGACGCTCCAGACCCTGAATCCGACCGTCGATCCATCCACGTTGCAGCCGGGACACGTGTTGAGGTTACGGCGGTGACGCCGGCGCCGGCGCTTCGGGCGCTGGGCGTGGCGACGGCATGTGCAGTCGGTGCGTTGGTGCTTCCGCCAGCCCGCGTGCTCGCCCAGCCGGCCCCGCAGCTGTCGGTTCGGGCGGCGACGCTGATCGAGGAGAGCACGGGCCGGCAGCTGTATGGCTCGAACGCCGACCAGGAGCTCGCGATCGCGAGCACGACGAAGCTGATGACCGCACTCGTGACGCTCGAGCACGTCCACCGGCTGAGCACGAGCTTCACCCAGAACGACTTCTACCCTGCGGCCCAGGACTCTCAGATCGGGCTCGTCCCTGGCGAGCGGATGAGCGTCCACGACCTGCTGCTGGCGATGCTGCTGCCGAGCGCCGACGACGCCGCCGAGGACCTCGCCTACAATGTCGGTGGCGGCTCGGTCAGCAACTTCATCGGGATGATGAACGCGCGTGCCGAGCAGCTGGGGCTGACGGACACGCACTACTCGACTCCGATCGGATTGGACACGCCCGGCAACTACTCGAGCGCGAGCGATCTCGCCAAGCTCGCTCGATACCTGCTGCGCCACCAGCCTTTCTTCGCGTACGCGGTATCGCGAACCGCGGCGGTCCTGAGGACCGGCAACTATGTCCGCAACATCGTCAACCTCAACGATCTCGTCGGCCGCTACGACTGGATCAACGGGGTCAAGACGGGCCACACGCTCGATGCCGGGTACGTGCTCGTCGGCTCGGGCACCGAGCGCGGAATGACGCTGATCAGCGCCGTGCTCGGCACCGACAGCGAGGGGGCCCGCGATGCCAACACGGTCGCGCTGCTGAGCTGGGGATTCCAGAACTTCCGCCTCGTCCGCCCCTTGCGGGCCGGGGCCGTGCTCGCCCGGCCGACGGTTCACGAGCAGCCGGGCCTGCGCGCCGACCTGGTCGCGGCGCGGTCGTTCACCACCGTCGTCGAGCGTGGCACGCGTGTCGCCGTGCGGATCAAGGCGCCCGCTGAAGTCAGCGGGCCGCTGCCGCGTCACAAGGTGATCGGGATCGCGGTCGTGATCGCGGGCGGCACCGTCGTGGCCCGGATTCCGCTCCTGCTCGCGCGCCAGATTCCGGCGGTCAGCCCGCTGACGCTCGCCGGCCGCTTCATCACCCGACCGTCTACGCTTGTATTGCTCGTTCTGCTGCTCGCCGCAGCCGTGGGGCTGACCGCGTGGCTGACCGCGCGCCGCCGCAACCGCATGCGGCGTGCGGGCGGAGCGGGGCCGGAGCCGGCATGATCATCACCGTCACGCTCAACGCGGCACTCGACAAGACGCTCGAGGTCCCGAACTTCAGGCCCGGCCGCCGCCACCGCACGGTTGACCAGACGACGATGCCGGGGGGCAAGGGCGTCAACATCGCGCGCGCGATCAAGCGGCTCGGTCAACCCGTGATCGCGACCGGCCTGGCCGGCGGTGCGACCGGAACCCGGATCGTCGAGGGCCTGACCGACGAATCGATCCTGAATGCGTTCGTCAGGATCCGCGAGGAGTCGCGTACGAACACGGCCGTGCTCGACCCCACCAACGGCATGCACACCGAGATCAACGAGCGCGGCCCGTCGGTGTCCAATCAGGAGCTCGACCTGTTCCGCGAGAAGCTCCTGTACCTGGCGCAGGGAGCGAGCATCTGCGTGTTCGCGGGAAGCCTGCCGCGCGGGTTGGAACCGGACGTCTACACGACCCTGATCCGCGACGTGCGCAAGCGCGGAGTAACTACCGTGGTCGACACCGACGGCGAGCCGCTCCGGCTCGCGGTCCGGGCCGAACCCAACGTGATCTCGCCGAACGAGCTCGAGGCCGAGGAGCTCGTCGGCCACGAGTTCAACGATGCCGACGATCGCGCGCATGCGGTCGCGGAGATGAGCAGGCTTGGCGCCGACGAGGCGATCATGACCGTGGCGGACGGCTGCTACGCGTGCCTGCTGGAGGCCGGCTCGAGCGAGCTGTACCGCCTGCGGATCGACGAGCAGGAGGCTCGCTCGACCGTCGGCTCCGGTGATGCGTTCCTGGCCGGCTACGTGGCCGCGCGGTACGGGGGCCGCTCGCCCGTCGACTGCCTCCGCTACGGCGTCGCGTGCGGCGCCGAATCGACGATGCACTTCGGCGCCGGGATCCTCGATCCGGCGCGGGTCGAGCGCCTGCTGCCCGAGGTCTCGGCGGAGCGGCTCCAGATCGGAGCCGAGATCGGCTGAGCCTCGGCTGAGCCCGCTGATCGGCTCCGGACGGCGCTGCTAGCATCGATCCATGGCCGGTGCTGAGCTTGTAATCCAGACCAGTCTCCCGTCCGCGACGCGGTCTACGATTGCGTAATGGAAGTCGAGATCGGGCGCGGAAAGAAGGCGCGGCGAGCTTACGGGTTCGACGACATCGCGATCGTCCCGTCGCGCCGCACGAGGGATCCGGACGACGTCGACATCTCGTGGACGCTGGGGCCGTACAGGTTCGATCTGCCCCTCCTGGCGGCGGCCCTGGACGGCGTCGTGTCGCCGGAGACCGCCGGCTTGATCGGCAAGCTCGGCGGCTTGGCGGTGCTCAACCTGGAGGGGATCTTCTGCCGCTACGAGGATGCGGGCGCGGAGCTCGACCGGATCGCGACCTTCTCGCGCGACATCGCGACCCGAGAGATGCAGGACATCTACCGCGAACCGATCAAGCCCGAGCTGATCGCTCAGCGGATCCAGGAGATCAAGTCGCACGGCGTCGTCGCCGCCGCCTCGCTGACGCCGCAGAAGGTTCGCAAGCACTACGAGGTCGCGCTCGAGGCGGGCCTCGACATCCTCGTGATCCAGGGCACGGTCGTGTCGGCCGAGCACGTCTCCCGCGATGAGACGCGGCCGCCGCTGAACCTCAAGGAGTTCATCCGTGAGCTCTCGCCGACGCCCGTGATCGTCGGCGGCTGTGCCTCCTACCACACGGGTCTTCACCTGATGCGCACCGGTGCCGCGGGTGTGCTCGTCGGCGTCGGACCGGGTGCGATCTGCACGACCCGAGGGGTGCTCGGAATCGGCGTTCCGCAGGCGACCGCGATCGCCGACGTTGCGGCCGCCCGCTCTCAGCACATGCTCGAGTCCGGCGAGTACGTCAAGGTGATCGCCGACGGCGGGATGAGCAACGGCGGCGACATCGCCAAGGCGGTCGCCTGTGGCGCCGACGCGGTGATGCTAGGGTCGGCCCTCGCACGGGCCTACGAAGCGCCGGGTCGGGGCTTCAACTGGGGCATGGCCACCTTCCACCCCACGCTCCCGCGCGGCACGCGGGTCGCGACCATGCAGAACGGGAGCCTCGAGGAGATCATCAGAGGGCCGGCGCGGGAGAACGACGGCACCTTCAACCTGATGGGTGGGCTGCGTACCTCGATGGCCACGTGCGGCTACCGGGACATCGCCGAGTTCAATCGTGCCGAGCTGATGGTCGCGCCGGCGTTGCAGACCGAGGGCAAGCAGCTTCAACGCGAGCAGGGCGTCGGAATGGGTGCGGGTGGCAGGGCCGCGGTCGGTGTCGCCGACGACTAGTTCGTCGGCTGCGGAGGCCGTCCAGACAGCACATACCGGTGAAGGCCTGGCCGCATGCGGCCAGGCCAGCCGGATGACGCCGGCGCCGCCGGATCAAGCGAGGCCGGATGCCGAGCCGGCGGCAGGCCGGCGGGCGCATGCGCCCGCGGCGAGCCGGATGACGGGGGCCCCGCGCACTGAGGCGAGGCCGGATGCCGAGCGCGCGGAAGGCCCCCGGCGCATGCGCCCCCCCGTGCATGAGGAAGTTGTAGTTCTCGACTACGGCGGTCAGTACTCGCAGTTGATCGCGCGCCGCGTGCGCGAGTGCGGCGTGTTCTCGGAGCTGTTGCCGCATCACGTCGGCCCGCAGGAGGTCGCACGGCGCCGGCCGAAGGGGCTGATCCTGTCGGGTGGGCCGGCGTCCGTGTACGCCGACGGCGCGCCGCCGCTCGACCCGGCGCTGCTCGAGCTGGGCATTCCCGTGCTCGGGATCTGCTACGGGATGCAGCTGCTCGCGCTCGCGCTCGGCGGCAGCGTCGAGGGCGCCGAGGTCGGCGAGTTCGGGCGCTCGCGGCTGACGTTGCGCGACACCGGCCGGCTGCTCGCGGGGACGCCGGCTGAGCAGACCTGCTGGATGTCCCATCGCGACACCGTGTTCGCGCCGCCGCCCGGGTTCACGGCGCTGGCGTCCTCGAGCGAGTCGCCGGTGGCGGCGTTCGAGTCCGTGGCGCGTGGTGTGTACGGAATCCAGTTCCACCCCGAGGTCGTGCATACGCCTTATGGCCGGCAGGTACTGACGACCTTCCTGCGCGACGTATGCGGCTGTGAGCAGACCTGGAGCGCGAGCTCGGTGATCGACGAGCAGATCGAGCGGATCCGCGTCCAGGTCGGCGACGGCCGGGCGATCTGCGGCCTGTCCGGCGGCGTCGACTCGAGCGTCGCGGCGCTGCTCGTGCACCGTGCGATCGGCGATCGGCTGACGTGCGTGTTCGTCGACCACGGACTGATGCGCAAGAACGAGGGGGCACAGGTGATCGCCGCGTTCCGCGACCACTTCCACGTCCCCCTCGTGGCGGTCGACGCCTCGGATCGATTCCTGGCCCGTCTGCAAGGGGTGACCGATCCGGAGGAGAAGCGCAAGCGGATCGGGGCCGAGTTCATCCGCGTGTTCGAGGAAGAAGCGACCAAGCTGCGGGACGTGCACTACCTCGTCCAGGGCACGCTCTACTCGGACGTGATCGAGTCAGGCGGCGGCACCGGCACCGCAACGATCAAGTCCCATCACAACGTCGGCGGCCTGCCCGAAGATCTGGACTTCGAGCTCGTTGAGCCGCTCCGAGCGCTGTTCAAGGACGAGGTGCGCGCGGTCGGCGCCGAGCTCGGGCTGCCCGAACGCCTCGTCTGGCGCCAGCCATTCCCCGGACCCGGGTTGGCGATCCGAATCGTCGGCGGCGAAGCCACGCGGGAACGGTTGGACATCCTGCGCGAAGCCGACGCGATCCTCCAGGAGGAGATCCGCGCCGCCGGCCTGTACCGCCAGCTCTGGCAGTCCTTCTGCGTGCTCCCGGACATCCGTTCGGTCGGCGTCCAGGGCGACTCGCGCACCTACGGCAACGTGATCGTGATCAGGGCCGTGACCAGCGACGACGCGATGACCGCCGATTGGGCCCGGCTGCCCTACGACCTGCTGGAGCGAGTCGCCTCCAGGATGACGGGTGAGATCCGTCAGGTCGGAAGGGTTGTGCTCGATATCACGAGCAAGCCGCCGGGCACGATCGAGTGGGAGTAACGCCGCCGCCGGCGTCGCCGCCGTCGGCAGTCGGCAATCGGCAGTCGCTTCGGGGTCGAGGTGGTGGGAGATTTCGACACGTATCCGTTCGTGATCTCCCAATCCTTGCCCGTCACGCCCTGGTAAGGATCGGACGGACCAGCCGGCTGATGTCCGCCGGCAACTCGGTGCGCGGGAACCACTGCGCCACCTCGAGCTCGCCGCGGTCGATCGTGATCGCGGGGTGGCGGAGCTGGGAGCCCAGGCAGTGGATCGTGTCGCGGCGCCTGAAGGCGGTGGTGAACAGGTGGCCGAGGTTGACCCAGTGCTCGATCGAGACCCCGAGCTCCTCGTGCATCTCGCGGGTGGCGGCGGCGCTCGGGGCTTCGCCGCGTCTCATCGCGCCGCCGGGCAGGTCCCAGGCGTGGCGTCCGTAGGTGTGGCGCACGAGCAGGACGTGGTCGCCGTCGGTCAGCACGCACTTGACGCCCTCGACCGCCGGTCGACGGACGAACCAGTAGATCGTGAGGATCAGGTATCCAACCCGGAATGCCTGTCTGCGGAGCACGGCCGGCGGTCGCACAAGGTCCAGCGTAGGCCCTCGCGCGATTCCCCTATCATTGCCGCGGGCGGCGCGAAGCATGCGCGGCTTGTCCATGCCATGAAGACCTACGTAGCGACACCCGCAGATCGAGAACGCAACTGGCTGATCGTCGACGCCGCCGGGCAGACCCTCGGCCGGCTGGCGACGCAGATCGCCGATGCGCTGCGTGGCAAGCGCAAGCCTGCCTACACGCCGCACGTCGACACCGGGGACTTCGTGATCGTTGTCAACGCCGAGAAGATCTCGGTCACCGGGAACAAGCGGGCGGACAAGCGCTACTACCGCCACTCCGGCTATCCAGGCGGATTGCGGTCGCGCACACTCGCGGAGATGCTGGAGCGCCGTCCCGAGGAGGTCATCCGGCTGGCCGTCAAGGGCATGCTGCCCCGCAACCGCCTGGCCCGCAAGCAACTGACGAAGCTCAAGGTTTATGCGGGCCCCGACCATCCGCACGCCGCCCAACAGCCGCAACCGATGGAGATTGAGCATTGACAGAGCATCCCGAGGACGAGCAGCGCAACGACGAACGGGAGACAGGCGAGACGGAGCCCACCAGCGGCGCGGAGCCCGAGCAGTCGGCGGCGCCGGTGGCCCCGGTCACAGGAGAGCCGGTAGCTGAGCAACCGATCGCTCGGGACCCGATCGCCGACGAGCCCGCCGTGCCCGCGCCCGCTGCCGCGGCGCAGGAGCCCGCTGCCCGGGAGCCCGCCGCTCCAGCGCCGGCTGCCGGAGAGCCCGCTGCTGCGGCCACACCCGCTGCCCCGGAGCCTGAGGTCGAGGAGCCCATGGCCGCGGCGCCGGCTACGCCGGAGCCGGCTAGCGCAGCGACGCCCGCCGCCCCGGAGCCTGCGGCCGACGAGCCCGTGGCCGCCGCACCGACTACGCCGGAGCCTGCGGCCGAGGAGCCCGCCGCCGCGCCCGCGGCTGAGGAGCCCGTCGCCGAACCGCCGGCGCCCGCTGCCGCGCCCGCGGCCGAGGAGCCCGTCGCCGAACCGCCGGCGCCCGCTGCCGCGCCCGCGGCCGGGGAGCCCGTCGCCGAACCGCCGGCGCCCGCTGCCGCGCCCGCGGCCGGGGAGCCCGTCGCCGAACGGCCGGCGCCCACCGCCGCGGCGCCCTCATCCCCAGAGCCCCCAGCCGCTGAGCCGGCCGCCGCCGGGCCTGCCGCCGCGGCGCCCTCATCCCCAGAGCCCGCCGCCGCTGAGCCGGCCGCCGCCGGGCCCGCCGCTTCCGGGCCCGCCGGACCACCCGCGCCACCCGTTCCCGCCCCCGCCGCGCCGGCACCGGCCGCCCAGGGCGCCCCGGGCTCGGGCGTCGAGGAGGTCGAGTTAGAGGAGATCGAGCTGCCGCCTCGCGAGCGACCCGAGATCCCCGGTGCCGATCTGATCCCCGACATCGTCCCCGAGGGCGAGGAGTTCCTCGACGCGGAGGCACGGGCAGCGGCCGAGGCCGAGGCCGAGGCGGCGGCGCAGGCCGCGGAGGAGGCCGATGACGAGCCGCGCCCGATCGCGGACGCCGCGATCGACCTCGCCGCGGGCGCGCGCTACACGTCGACCGGCAAACGCAAGACCGCGGTCGCGCGCGTGATCCTCAAGCCCGGCACGGGCACCTACTCGATCAACGACAAGACGCTCGAGGCGTTCTTTCCGCGCGAGACGCTCCAGCGCGTGATCCGCCAGCCGCTCGAGGCGGTGGGCTACGACTCGCGGATGGATGTGGTCGCGCGGATGCACGGCGGCGGCGTCTCGGCGCAGGCCGGCGCGCTCCGCCACGGCATCTCGCGGGCGCTGATCGTCGCCGATCCACATCTCCGCGGCGAGCTCAAGCGCCGCGGTTTCCTGACCCGCGATCCGCGCGTCAAGGAGCGCAAGAAGGCGGGTTTGAAGAAGGCCCGCAAACGGCCACAGTTCTCGAAGCGCTGAGCGGTCAAGCGGGGGGAACCGATGGCGCGCCAGCTCTTTGGCACGGACGGTGTCCGTGGCCGCGCAGGACATTTTCTATCCGCTGAGCTGGCGCTCGGGCTGGCGCGGACAGCGGTCGTGCGCGCGGCCGAGGAGCGCCCCCAGGTCCTGATCGTCCGCGACACGCGCGAGTCGGGCGAGATGCTCGAATCGGCGATCGCCGCGGGGATCACGGAGGCGGGCGGCGACGCGCTGATGGCGGGGGTGCTGCCGACGCCGGCGGCACCGCTGCTGCTGCGCCGTCACGGACTGCACATGGCCGCGGTGATCTCGGCGTCGCACAATCCGTACGAGGACAACGGCATCAAGTTGTTCGCCGGCGACGGGTTCAAATTGGATGATGACGACGAGCACGAGATCGAGGCGGAGCTCGACAAACCCGCCGCGCCGCCCGACAGGATCGGGCGCGTGCGCCGCTTCCATGGCGCGCTCGAGGACTACCTGCGCGAGCTGCACGTTCGCTTCGCGGAGCTCGACCTGAGCAAGCTTCGGGTGCTGCTCGACTGCGCCAACGGCGCCACCTTCATGGCCGCCCCGGAGATGTTCCGGCGGCTCGGGGCGCACGTCGACGTGATCGCCGGCGAGCCCGACGGACGCAACATCAACGACGGCTGCGGCTCGACCCATCTCGGCCGGGTGATCGCCGCGATGGCGAGCGGCGATCACGACGTGGCGTTCGCGTTCGACGGCGACGGCGACCGGGTGCTGGCGGTCGACGGCGCCGGCCAGGTGGTCGACGGCGACGAGCTGATCGCACTGGCGGCGATCCACCTGCGCCGCAAGCGGCGACTGCCCGGCAACGGCGTCGTCGTGACCGTGATGACCAATTACGGCTTCCACACGGCGATGGCGTCGGCGGGCGTCGACGTCGTGACCACGGCCGTCGGCGACCGCTACGTGCTCGACGAGCTGCGGCGCAGGGGCTGGGCGCTCGGCGGCGAGCAGTCCGGACACATCATCGACCTCGGGTTCGGGCCGTCCGGCGACGGGATCGCGAGCGCGCTGCTGGCGCTGGAGGCGCTCGGAGATCGCGACCTGCGCGAGCGCGACGCGATGGCGAAGCTGCCACAGCGCCTGGTCAATGTGCGCGCCGCCGACCGCTCCTCGCTCAGTCAGGCGATGGAGCACTCGGGCGTCACCGAGGCGATCGCCCGCGAGGCGGCGGGGCTCGAGGGTCGCGGCCGTGTGCTCGTGCGCGCGTCCGGAACCGAGCCGCTGATCCGGGTGATGGTCGAGGCGCCCAGCCACGAAGAGACAGATGCGGTCTGCGCGCGCTTGACGCAGGCGGTCGAGGAAGCCGTCGTCCCCTCCGGCTAGTGCAGGTACTCTAGACAGGCATGTGCGGCATCGTCGGCTACGTGGGGCCCCGACCAGCCCGCGCGCTGCTGCTCGCGGGGCTCGAGAAACTGGAGTACCGCGGCTACGACAGCGCCGGCATCTCGGTGCTCGACAACGGCCGCGTCGACGCCGTGCGCGCGGTCGGAAATCTCAGTCACCTGCGGACCGCGATCGCGGCGCGCGACGACGACGTGGACGGCGGTGGCACCGTGGCGGTCGCCGACCGCCCCGAGCCGGGCACCGGAATCGGGCACACCCGCTGGGCAACGCACGGTCGCGTGACCGAGGAGAACGCCCACCCGCACTTCGACACGACCGACCGGGTGCATATCGTCGTCAACGGGATCGTCGAGAACTACGTCGCGCTCAGGGACCGCCTGGCGGACATGGGCGCTCACTTCACCTCGGAGACCGACGCCGAGGTGATTGCGCACCTGGTCGCCCACCACTGCGCCGGCGGCAGTCTGGTCGATGCGGTGCGGGCGGCGTACGCGGAGCTCCGCGGCCACTACGCGTTCGTCGCGATGACCGCCGATCAACCGGGCGTGCTGGTCGGGGCTCGCAAGGAGTGTCCGCTGATCGTCGGCCGCGGCGACGGCGAGCAGTTCATCGGCTCCGCGATCCCGGCCTTCCTGCGAGAGACGCGGCGCGTGCAGTACATCGGCGACGACGAGATCGTCGTCCTGACCCCGGACGACGTCGAGTTCTTCACCGCCGAGGGCGAGCCGCTGCAGCGAGAGGTGGTCGAGATCGACTGGGACGCGGAGACCGCCGAGAAGCAGGGCTACGAGACGTTCATGCTCAAGGAGATCCACGAGCAGGCGGACGCGGTCGCCGAGACGATCGGCGAGCGCGCGGCACGCGACGACGGGATCGATCTCGGGGACCTGGGCTCGATCGACGACGAGTTGCTGCGCTCGGTGGCGCGGATCGTGATCGTCGCGTGCGGCACCTCGTACCACGCCGGGCTGATCGGGCGCTACGCGATCGAGGAATGGGCGCGCGTCCCAGTCGAGGTGGAGATCGCCTCCGAGTACCGCTACCGCAATCCGGTCGTGGGAGCTCGCGATCTGTTGATCGGGATCTCGCAATCCGGCGAGACCGCCGACACGCTCGCCGCGATGCGTACCGGTCGCAACCGGGGCGCGAAGGTGCTGGCGGTGAGCAACATCATGGGCTCGCAGGCGACGCGCGAAGCGGACGGCGTTCTGTACACGCGCGCCGGACTCGAGATCGGAGTGGCGGCATCGAAGACGTTCGTGAGCCAGGTGGCGGTCATGTACCTGCTGGCGCTGCGGCTGGCCGAGCTGCGGGGCACGCTCGAACCGGACGTGCTGGGCGGCGCGATCGCCGAGCTGAAGCGGCTCCCGCATCTGATCGCCGAGCTGCTGGCGCATGGATCGGTGGCCGTCGAGGCGACCGCCGAGAAGCACTACAGCCAGGACTTCTTCCTGTACATCGGCCGTCATGTCGGCCTTCCGGTCGCGCTCGAGGGAGCGCTGAAGCTGAAGGAGATCTCGTACATCGCGACCGACGCGTACGCCGCCGGTGAGATGAAGCACGGGCCGATCGCGCTGCTGGACGAGAGCACTCCGGTGGTGGCCGTCGCGACCGAGTCGCCGGTACTGGAGAAGGTCATCTCCAACATCCAGGAGGTCCGCGCCCGCGGCGCGTGCGTGATCGCGCTCGGGACCGAGGGCGACGAGCAGATCGACGAGCACGCGGACGAAGTGCTGAGGGTCCCGAGGACGGACTGGATGCTGGCGCCGCTGCTCGCGGTGATCCCCCTGCAGCTGCTCGCTTATCACATTGCCCGCCGGCGCGGATTGAACGTCGACCAGCCGCGCAATCTGGCGAAGACGGTGACCGTGGAGTGAGCTCCGCCGCGACGACGGAGAGCCTCGCCGCCGGGGTCGGTATCGACCTGCTGGAGATCGACCGGCTGGAGCGCGCGCTGGAGCGCCGACCGCGACTCGCCGAGCGGCTGTTCACGGATCGCGAGCGCGCCTATGCCGCTAACCGGGCGCGGCCGGGGCAGCACCTCGCCGCGCGCTTCTGCGCGAAGGAAGCGGTCGCCAAGGCGCTCGGCCTGCGCGCGTGGAGCTTCCGCGATGTGGAGGTGATCGGCGGCGACGGGCCGCCCGAGGTGCGGCTGCATGGACAGGTCGCCGCGCGGGCCCGAGAGCTCGGCGTGGAGGTGCACGTGTCGTTGACTCACACGCGGCGGGACGCTGCCGCGGTGGCGGTCATCACATGAGCCTCCCAGACTGGGTCGAGCCGCTCCCCGACGCGTCCGAGCAGCGCGCGCTCGATTCGTGGGCAATCAAGAAGCTCGGGATCTTGGGGCTGGAACTGATGGAGCGGGCCGGCACCGGGCTCGCCGACGTGGTCGATGAGCTGGCGCCGGACGGGCCGGTTGCGGTCGTTTGCGGGACGGGGAACAACGGGGGCGATGGATTCGTCGCCGCGCGGGTACTGCGCGAGCGCGGCAGAGACGTACGCGTGCTCACGCTGGGTCCGGTCGACGATCTTGGCGGAGACGCCCGCACGAGCGCCGTCCGCCTCCCCGGTGCGTCCTCCGAGCGGTTCGAGCCCGCGGCGCTCGAGGGCGCGTGCGCGATCGTCGACGCGATCCTGGGGACCGGCTTCAGCGGGCAGCCGCGGGACCAGGCGGCGGCCGCGATCGCCGCGATCAATGCCGCCGCCGGCGGCGCCTTTGTGGTCGCCTGTGACATGCCGAGCGGCGTCGACGGCTCAACCGGCGAGATCGTCGGCGTGGCCGTGCAGGCCGACGCGACCGCGACCTTCCACGCCGCCAAGCCGGGGCTGTGGATCGCGCCCGGCAAGGCCCACGCCGGCGAGGTACGGGTGATCGACATCGGCATCCCGGCCGAAGGGCCGGCGGACCCCTCCGTCGGCCTGATCGACGACCCGGTTACGAACGGGATCCCGCGGCGCGGGCGGGACTCGAACAAGTTCGCCGCCGGCGCGGCGCTCGTGTGCGGCGGCTCGCTCGGACTGACGGGAGCGCCTTGCATGGCCTCGGAGGCCGCGATGCGCGCCGGCGCCGGGTACGTGACCGCGATGATCCCGAGGTCGCTGAACCTGATCTTCGAGGCGCGCCTGCTAGAGGTGATGACGGTGCCGCTACCGGACGACGATGGCTCGTTGGCGCCGGCCGGCGCCGAGGAGGTGCTCGCGCGCTGCGCTCGGGCCGACTCGCTCGTGCTCGGGCCCGGCTTCGGAGGTAACGGCCGCGCACCCGAGCTCGCCCGCACGCTGGCCGCCGCCGCCCCGGTGCCGCTGCTGCTCGACGCCGACGGTCTGAACGCGCACGCCGGCATGCTCGAGTCGCTCGCGGCGCGACCGGCGGCAACGGTCCTGACACCGCACGCGGGCGAGCTGGCGCGGCTGCTCGGGACCGACAGCGCGGCGATCGACGCTAGGCGTCTGCACAGCGCGCGTCGCGCGGCCGCGGCGGCACGCGCAGTCGTGGTTCTGAAGGGCGATGACACGCTTGTGGCCGAGCCGGAGGGACGCGTCGCGATCAGCCGCGGTGGGGCGCCGGCGCTCGCGACGGCCGGTACCGGAGATGTCCTGTCCGGGGTGATCGGCGCGTATCTGGCCAAGCGGATGGATCCGTTCCACGCCGCCTGCGCGGGCGTGTTCGTGCACGCATGTGCCGGACGGCTGGCGGCTCGGGGTGTCGGTCTGGAGGGCGTGATCGCGAGCGACGTGATCGCTGCGCTGCCGCGGGCGCTGCCGACGCGGAGCTAGCGGCCGATGCCGGTACGCGCGCTTGCCCGCGTCAACCTCGCGGCGATCGAGCGCAACGTCGCCGGGCTGCGACGCCGGCTGGACGGCGAGACGGCGCTGTGCGCGGTCGTGAAGGGGGATGGCTATGGCCACGGAGCGGTGGCCGCGGCCCGGGCTGCGATCGCCGGCGGCGCCGGTTGGCTGGCCGTGGCGACCGCGGACGAGGCCCTGGAGTTGCGGGACGGAGGGGTCGGCGGGCCGATCCTCGTGATGGGCGCGATCAGCGACGAGGAGCTGCCGCTGGCGCTGGCGGCCGGCGCGGAGCTGGTCGCCTGGAGCGAGCGGTTCGTCGATCGGGTGGCCGCCGCCGCCGGGTCGGCCGGCTCGGGCGCCGTGCGGCTGCACGTGAAGCTCGACACGGGGATGGGGCGGCTGGGCACACGGAGCGCGCCGGACGCGCTGGAGGTGGCCGAACGGGTGCTCGGCGCCGGTCGCTCGGCCGAGCTGGCGGGCGTGATGACGCACTTCGCGACCGCCGACGGTGACCTCGAGTTCCTGGACGCGCAGCTCGACCGGTTCCGGCCGTTCGCCGCGTCGGTTCGCCGCCGTGCGCCGGGCGTGCTCGTTCATGCCGCCAACAGCGCCGGCGTGCTGCGCGAGCCGGCCAGTCACTTCGACCTGGTCCGCTGCGGGATCGCGATCTACGGTTGCGACCCGCTGAACGAGGACCCGGACGCCTGGGACCTCGAGCCGGCGCTGGAGCTGACCACCTACGTGGCGGCGGTGAAGCAGGCTCGAGTGGGCGACAGCACCGGGTACGGCCGTCGGTTCATCGCGTCGCGGGACACCTGGATCGGGACGCTGCCGATTGGATATGCGGACGGCTTTCGGCGCGCGTTCACGAACAACTGCGACGTCCTCGTGGGCGGGCGCCGCTATCCGCTGGTGGGAACCGTGAGCATGGACAACGTCACGCTCGATCTCGGCGCCGCTGACCCGGCCGTTCGTGTCGGCGACGTGGCGACGATCATCGGCAGGAGCGGATCCGAGCGCCAGACGGCCGAGCAGCTCGCGCAGCGGATCGACACGATCAACTACGAGATCGTCTGCGGCTGGTCGAGGAGGGTGCGGCGCGTCTATCACCGCGACGGTGAACCGGCTTGAGTGACCCGCTCGCGGCATTGGCTGAGCTTGCGCCCGGATCGTGGCTGGTCGGCGGTGCGGTCCGCGATCGGCTGCTGGAGCGCTCCGGAGCGGCGCGTCGGCCTGCGGGTGCGCCGCTCGACTACGACATCGCGACCGCTTCGGATCCCGGGAGAATCGCTCGCGCGCTAGGGCGGACCGCGTCGGGTCACCCGTTCGTGCTGTCGGGAGAGTTCGGCGGCTGGCGCGTGGTCGCGCACGATCGCAGCTGGCAGGTCGACGTGCTGCCGCTCGCCGGCGAGACGATCGAGTCCGATCTCGCCGAGCGCGATCTGACGATCAACGCGATTGCGGCGCCGCTCGAGGGCGACGGCTACGTGGATCCGTTCGGGGGAATCGAGGACCTGCGCGCGCGGCGGTTGCGGATGGTCGCGCGGACGTCGTTCGAACGCGATCCGCTGCGGACGATCAGAGTGGCGCGGCTGGCGTCCGAGCTCGACTTCTCGGTGGAGGCCGAGACGGCGGCGGTCGCGGCGCGGAGTTCCGGCGAGCTGTCGCGGGTGGCGCCGGAGCGGATCTTCTCCGAGTTGAAGCTGATCCTTAAGGCGGCGCGCCCGCTGGCGGGCCTCGAGGTGATGGATCGGCTCGGGGTCGTGGACGCGGTGCTGCCGGAGCTTGCCGAGTTGCGGGGGATCGAGCAGAGCCGCTACCACCACCTCGATGTCTACGAGCACACGAAGGCGGTGCTCGCCGAGGTGGTGGCGCTGGAGCGCGATCCCGAGCCGGTGCTCGGGGAACACGCGGCCGCGGCCGCGCTGATGCTCTCGGAACCGCTCGCGAACGAACTCGACCGCTGGCAGGCGCTGCGCGTTGGCGCCCTGTTCCACGACATCGGCAAGCCGCTGACGCGCGGGGTGACCGCCGAGGGTCGCGTGACGTTCATGGGTCACGACCAGGCCGGGGCCCAGCTGGCCGCCGCCGTGCTCGGGCGGCTGCGAGCCAGTGAGCGGCTGCGTGAGCACGTCGGGGCGTTGACCCGGCACCATCTGCGATTGGGATTCCTGGTGCACGAGATGCCGCTGAGCCGGCACGCGATCTACCGCTACCTGAAGGTATGCGAACCGGTCGAGGTCGACGTCACCGTGCTCAGCGTCGCCGACCGTCTCGCGACGCGGGGCTCCGGCTCAGAGGCCGCGATCGCCAGGCACGTGGAGCTGACGCGGCAGCTCCTGGGCGAAGCGCTCGCATGGAGGGCACAACCGCCACGGCCGCCGGTGCGCGGCAACGAGCTCGCGAGAGCGCTGGGCTTGCGGCCCGGGCCGGACATCGGCCGCCTGCTGGAGGAGCTGACCGAGGCGAGCTTCGCCGGCGAGATCAGCACCCGCGACCAGGCGATCGAGCGGGCCGGCGAGGCGCTCGCTAGGCTCCGGCCGTGATCGACCCGGACTGCGTGTTCTGCCAGATCGTGGCGCGCGAGGCTCCGGCACAGATCGTCGACGAGGACGACCGAACGGTGTCGTTCATGGACATCAACCCGGCGACGCGAGGTCACGCGCTCGTGGTTCCGCGCCGGCATACGATCGATCTGCTCGAGATCGACGCGGACGACCTCACCGCGACGATCATCGCGGCGCAACGGCTCGCCCGCCGGAGCGTGGCGGCGCTCGGCGCCGACGGGGTGAACCTTCTCAACGGTGCGCGCCGCGCTGCCTGGCAGTCCGTGTTTCATTTCCACATCCACGTGATTCCGCGCTACCGGCACGACCCGCTGCGCCTGCCGTGGTTTCCGGAACCGGGGGATGCGGGCGACATCGCAGCGGCGGCGCAGGCGTTGCGCTGAGCGGTTCGGAGGCGCGGCTGTTCGCTCTGCGGTCGGTTGTGCGGTCAGCCGTACAGCGAGCCGCCTTCCCTGCTACGTTTCCCGCGTTTGGTCGGCGCCCCTGGGTGCCCGATGTGATCTAGAGACACGCAGCACCGAAGGGGAGTACATGGCAACGGGTACCGTCAAGTGGTTCAGCGACGACAAAGGCTTTGGGTTCATCACGCCCGATGATGGTGGTCGCGACCTGTTCGTTCACTTCAGCGGCATCGCCGGAGACGGCTATCGCTCGCTGGCCGAGGGGGCCAAGGTCTCGTATGAAGAGGAGGCCGGTCCGAAGGGCCCAAAGGCGGTCAACGTCACGAAGCTGTAGCGCGCACCCGGGCACCAGAGCGACTGGATAGCGGCCGTCTCACGGCGGGGTCGCCCGTTTCCGGCCGCAACTTGCGACCGTGCGGTCGTGTTCAATGCTCCATATGAAACGTTCCTGCCTGGCCTCCGCGGCCACGATCGTAGCCGCCGTGGGGCTGGTGCCGGCATCGGCCTCCGCGCAGATCGTCGAGCTCGGAGCCCCCAAAACTGCGCTCGTGGCGCCCAGCTGTCCAAAGGGCGTCACGTCAGCGAACTGTACGATCATCCTGACTCAGGTCACCGCGCTGGAGACGAGTACTGATTCGGTCGCCAACCCGACGACGGTGACCCAGCCGGGCGAGATCGTTGCGTTCACGGTCGGCCTCTCGAGCCTGTCCAGCAATCGGACGACGCGCAAGAACGACATCCACTACCTCGACGGAGCCTACGGTGGCACCACACGAGTCGCGGTCATGGTGCTACAGCCAAGCGGTGCGTCGAAGCTGCACAAGTGGACGGTCGCGGCCCAGGGTCCGCTCATCCACGTGCAGCCGTATCTCGGCGAGGTGGTCCAGTTCCCGCTCGCAACCGCGCTTCCGGTCAAGCCGGGGGACGTGATCGCTCTGACGACGCCGACATGGGCCCCGGTCCTGTCGATCATGATGGGCGCTCAGTTCGCATACCGCGACAGCCGGTCGACGGGTTGTCTGCAGACACCTCCCCCGCTGACTACGACGCTGACAATTGGCGCGAGCGCCATCTTCGGTTGCAGCTACCCCACGACACGCGTCGAGTACAGCGCCACCGAGGTCACGACGCCGGCGATCCCGAAGAACTACGTCCATGCGCCGGACGTGACCGGGAAGGCGGCGTCGGACGTCGGCCTCGCCGGCGTGAACGTGCGGGCGTCTCCGTAGGGGCGCTTGGTGGTGGCGACCGCCCTGGCCCCGGGGTGCTCGCCGTCTAACAGGCGCCGGGGTTCTGCTGGCAGAAAGCCGAGGAGCCGAGCCCGGCGCCGCCGCTCGCGGAGCCCGAGTTCGAGCCGGAGCCGCCGCCGCCCGAGTTGCCGGCGGACGTCCCAGCCCCACCCGATGGCGTCCCGCCGCCGCTGTTTGCGCCGCCGCCGTTTGCGCCGCCGCCACTAGACCCGGTCGCGCCCGTGTTGCCCGAGCCGGCCGACGCCCCTCCGGACGATGTCCCGGTGTTGCCGGACGAGCCGGTGGCACCACCGGCGCCGGCGGTGGACGAGGCACTGGCGCCGGATGAGGTCGTGGTCGAGCTGTTGGAGGTTGTGGTGGAGGTGGTAGCGCTCGCGACGCTCGGTGCGCTCCCGGTCGGGACTGTCAACGCAGGTGCGCCACTGGTGTCCGTGACCGGAGCCGATGAGCCGCCGCAAGCCGAAACGGCCGCGGCCGACACGACGCAAGCCACGACAAGACCAACACTACGTATACGCAACCGGCGGGTCATTGCCGGCCTTCAGGACCCGAGCGGGTCCATCCGCCTCCCGCACACCGGGCAGTCGTTGAGATCCTTCTGGGCGAGCTGGTCGCACCAGTTGCAAAAGCGAAGGTTCTCGACCGCCCACGGAAGCTCGGACGGAGTGGGTGCCAGCGGCAACAGCTCAGCGACTACCTCGAGCTGTTCGCCGGTATCCCGGTCCAGGTATGTACGGCCCGGCTCGGCCTCGATGATCAGCTCACGGCCGGTCGAGGGGGCCCGCATACGGAACTTCTGCCGAATCCTCATCAATTTTCATGCTACCAGCGGTCCTGGCGCCACCGCGTGCTCGGTGCGGCGCCGCGACGCGTGCGTCGGCCGAACTCCGCCTTATTTCTCGGTCGATGTCGGAGTTTCCTCCCACGACCTGTTCCGCGCGCGCCAGAATCGGCCCGTGACGGCGCAGCGATAACCGGAGCTTGGATAGAGTGCCGCGCTCAGCGTATGGTCAGAGCCCTCGCACGGAGCGCCGCCGCCACCGTCGCCGGCGCCGTCACAGTGATGGCCCTCGGTGGGTGCACGCTCAAGCACCCGACGGCCGACCCCGTCCGCGGCAAGCAGCTGTTCGTCGCCAAGTGCGCCGCTTGCCACACGCTTGCCCACGCCAACGCGAGCGGCACGATCGGTCCCAACCTCGACGACGCGTTCCGGCAGGACCGGGCGGACGGGGTCAAGAGCACCTCGATCCAAGGCCTCGTCGACTACTGGATCCAGTATCCGAACAGCCAGGGCGCGATGCCGGCGATGCTGTACAAGGGACAGGACGCACAGGACGTGGCGGCATACGTCGCCACCGTCGCCGCGATTCCCGGCCAGGACACGGGCGCGCTGGCGACCGCCGTCGCCCAGGTCAACCAGAAGCCGGCCGTGGAGAAGAACGGCGTCGTCGAGATCAACGCCGACCCGACCGGTCAGCTGAAGTTCCTCGCCTCCAGCGCGAGCGCCGGCGCCGGCAAGGTCACGCTGCGGATGCAGAACATGTCCTCGGTGATGCACGACATCGCGGTCAAGGGCGGCGGCGTCAATCAGATCGGCCCGATCGTGTCCAGCGGCGGCGTCTCCACCGTCTCGGTCGACCTGAAGCCGGGCAGCTACGAGTTCTACTGCTCGGTCGACGACCACGCGGCGGCGGGAATGAAGGGCACGCTGACCGTCAAGTAGCGGGCGGGAAGGCCGGGGGCGAGCGCCCCGTGCTCCTGTCGGGGGCAGCGCCCGGTGCTCCGGTCGGGGGCGGCGCCCGGTGCTCCGGCCGGGGGCGCCCCGAGCGGCTCAGCCGGGGGCGCCGGTGGGCGCCTGGGGAACCGCGTCGGTAGGCGCCTGGGGAACCGCGCCGGCATGCTCGGCCGCTTCTCGGTGCCGTAGACGCTCCCACAGCTCCGCACCGCGACCGGCCGCCACCGCGCGTGCGGCTCGCTGCTCATCCAGCACAATGCCGTGCGCGGTCGCGTAGTCGAGCAGCTCCTGGCGCTCCTCGCCCTCGCGGGCGACCTTCAGGAACAGCCAGCAGAACAGCCCGATCGTCAGCAGGCTCTCCTCGACCATCATCAGCCCACCGGCGGCGACCTGATCAGCGATCGGACTGATGTGCCAGTGCGCGTCGCCGGCGATGTAGTACGGGTAGAACGGATGGCTGGCGAAGATGAGCACGTTCGCGAGCACCGTGCCGATCAGCCGCACGGCGATGATGTAGACCAGGCGGGCGCCGTTGCCGAACCAGCTCGGCTTCGGCAGCGGGCCGAGTAGAGCCATCCAGACCGCGATTCCGAACGCCAGGAAGCTCGCGTGCTGGAGAGCGTGGATCGCGTTGTGACGCAGCGCGGCCTGGTAGAGGACCGGCAGGTGCCAGGCGTAGAAGTTCACCGCCCAAACCACGATCGCCACCACCGGATGGGTAAGCACCCGCAGCCAGCTGATCCACTTGATCCTCAGCAGCGGCGCCAGCAGCGGTCCCGTCACACCCAGCACGAGCAGCAGCGCGGCGATGTCGCCGATCATCAGGTGCTCCGCCATGTGCGCGACGAGCAGCTGATCGGCCAGCGTGTCGACCGGCGGGCTGAGCGAGAACGCCAGCACGATCAGGCCGGCCGCAAAGCACCCCTTGCGCCAACCCGGCACCGGGCGATGAACACGCGCCAGCGTGCGCGTGCGCCGCTCGTAGGGAAGCCAGCAGAGCAGGACGAGGATCGGGAGGGCGATGCCCTCCGCCGGACTCACAGCCGCCAGCGGGACCAGGCTCGGAGGCACATCTCAATGGTGTCACGAAGTGGCGGGGTCGCGGGGCGGTGGTGGCGGGGCGGTGGTGGTGGCGGTGGTTGGCCAGGTGGCGGGGCAGTGGTGGCGGAGCCGCGCGGTTTGGGGCCGGCCCGTGTGCTGTCGTGGGGTAGCGCGGCCGTCGTCGGCTTTGCAGCCGCCGCCGTGCCGCGCTTTGGGCTGGGGAGGCCGGGGCGTAGGGATGCGCCCGACCTCCGGGCGGCAGGAGGGGGCGCACGCGGGTCCGACGACGAGCTCGCCCGCCAGCTCGCGATCGGCCGCGCCCCCAAACACATGCTCAACTTCCCAAACCCGACTCCGCGCGGGCGGTTTGGGAAATCGAGCATGACTATCGTGCTCAACTTCCCGGAGCGCGAGCCCGCGGTTGGATCTGGGAAGTTGGGCACGTTTTCCGGTCAGAACGCTGACACTCGCCCTCCGGATCGGAGTGATGCGTGGGCAGGCCGGATCGGAGTGGCGCGGCGGCAGGCCGGATCGGAGTGGCGCGGCGGGAGGCCGGATCGGAGTGGCGTGGGCGGGGGGTGGGAGATAACTCCCGCAGGCGGCCAGAAATATCCCTGGGGTCCCGCCGCCAACCGCCCCGCCCGCCGTGTGCTTCAGTGGGATGGAGCGTGCCTGCGTGAGGGTGTCGCCCGCCGGCCATGGATGGCCGGCGGAATGGGCACGGACGGGGCCGGCACAACGAAAGCCAACCGTCTCCGCCACCGGCCCGCCACCGGCCCACAGTGCGCTCCGCGGCGCCCCGCGCCTGGCGCCCCGCGCCTGGCGACCCGCAGCGCCCGCGCCCGCGCCCGCCAACCCCGCCGCCCGACCACTCCGCGCCCCGCCCCTACGCCACCGCCTTGACAATCAACACCACGACGACGATCGCCGCGATCACCAGCACCGCATAGACCAGCGCCCGGAATGCCTCGGCCTCTGAGCGCAGGGGATTGAGCACAGCGCCAGGTCCTAGAGCACGTAGACCGTCGTGTACACGATCACCCACATGATGTCGACGAAGTGCCAGTAGATCCCGGGGACCTCCATGCCCTGATGGTGCTCGGCCGAGTAGTGGCCGCGGAATGAGCGGATCGAGACGAACGCGAGCAGACACAGGCCGATGAACACGTGCGCGCCGTGTAGCCCGGTGAGCGAGTAGAAGACGGTCGCCTGGGCGGAGTCGTGGGGCGCGAAGCCGATGTGGATGTACTCGTTGATCTGGACGGTGAGGAAGGTGAGGCCGAGCAGGAAGGTTGAGACCATTCCTGCCTTGAGCCCGAAGCGGTTGCCGTTCTTGATCGAGGTCAGGGCCCAGTGGATCGTCAGCGAGGAGGAGAGCAGGATCGCGGTGTTGACGCCCGCGACGGCCTCCGGGAGCTTGTTGCCGTGCGCCGGCCAGGGGTTGTGGGTGACGATCCGGATGAAGAAGTAGGCGGTGAAGAAGGCGCCGAAGATCATCACCTCGGACATGATGAAAAGCAGCATGCCGAGCGTGGGTGCGTGGACCCGCGAGGAGCGGTGGGCCGGCGGCGGCCCGTGGTGCTCGTGAGCGATTGAAGCGGCTTCCATGTGTATCCGTTTCTAGGCCGGCGCGCCCGCCGGGGCATCGCTGTGGACGATGTGCTCGACGGGCTTGCCGGTGGCGCTCTCGACGCGCCCGATCAGGTCGGTGCGCAGCCAGCCGGACTTCGTTTCGGAGAAGGTCGAGATCACGATGTCGTCGACGCGGAAGTATTGGAGCGCGTTCGTGATCGCGGTGAACGGGTCCGGGTCGCCGATCATTCCGGCCGCCAGCAGGCCCGCCGCGTGGAGGCGGTCGAGGACCAGCTTCAGCCGCGTGCGCGCGCGTCGCGCGGCCTGGCCGTGACCACCCTCCTGCGGCACGACGACGACGAACAGGCGGGCGTCCTTGCGCCCTTCCGCCTGGGCCTTGGCCTTCAGCGCCTCGAGCAGCTCATCGCCGCTGGCGGTGCGGTTCGCGACCGCGAGCGTGACGTGGTACGGCAGCCCCTCGGTGTCGGGGTCGGCCGTCACGTGCACGACGGGCACGCCCGAGGTGTTGCGCACGCGCTCGATCAGGTCGCGGCGCAGCCAGCCCGAACGGGAATCCGGATACGTCGAGATGATGATCTCGTCCGGGTTGTACTCGCGCACGGCGTCGATCGTGGCGGTGTACGGATCGGGGTCGCCGACCTCGCCGATCGCCTCGACACCTTCCGCATGGAGGAACTCCAGCGCCAAGTCGACCCGCGCCTGGGCGGCATCGAACACGGCGTCGTTGTAGACCACGAGCCCGGCTCGCGGCCGGTTCTGGGGCACGCACAGCACAAACCGCACGTCGCCCGCGGCGCTCCGTTGCCGAACAGCCTCGATCAGCGAGCGGCCGCCGAGCGTCTCGTTGGCCACGACCAGGATCGTGCTCACGTGTGGCTCTCCTGGGTGGGCGGCGTGGAGACGGTGCCGGCGGCGATCGCTGTCGCCTCAGTGGGCGGCTTGAAGATCCCGTGCACCGCGCCCGGAACGCCGTACTCGTACGGCCCGCCAACGACCGTCGGAACCGAGTCGAAGTTGAAGACCGGCGGCGGCGAAGAAACCTGCCACTCGAGTGTCAGCGCGCGCCACGGGTTGGCGACCGCGCGCGGCCCGCCACGCCAGCTGGCGACGATGTTGTACAGGAAGATCAGCGTGCTGAGGCCGAGGATGAACGAGCAGATCGAGATGAACAGGTTCCAGTCGGCGAACTTCGCCGCGTACTCGGCGACCCGCCGCGGCATCCCCTGGAGCCCGATCAGGTGCATCGGCCCGAATGTCAGGTTGGCGAAGATGAACGTCATCCAGAAGTGCCACTTGCCCAGCCGGTCGTCGAACATCCGCCCGGTCATCTTCGGGAACCAGTAGTAGACGCCGGCGAAGATCGTCATCAGCGAGCCGCCGAACAGCACGTAGTGGATGTGGGCGACGATGAAGTAGGTCTGCGAGACGTGGATGTCGAATGGGATCATCGCCAGCATCACGCCGCTGATCCCGCCGAGAGTGAACATCGTCAGGAAGCCGAGCGCGAACAACATCGGCGTATCCATGTGCAGCACGCCGCGCCACAGCGTCGCGAGCCAGGAGAAGATCTTGATCCCGGTCGGGATCGCGATGATCGCGGTCGTGATCATCATCGGGATCCGGATCCACGGCGCCATCCCGGACACAAACATGTGGTGGGCCCAGACGGTGAAGCCGAGCACCACGATCGCGAGCAGGGAGAAGGCCATCATCCGGTAGCCGAAGATCGGCTTGCGGGCCTTGACCGCGAGGATCTCCGAGATGATCCCGAACCCGGGCAGCATCATGATGTAGACGGCCGGGTGCGAGTAGAACCAGAAGACGTGCTGGTACATGATCACGTTGCCGTTGCGGCCGGCACCTACGAACGCGTCGAAGAAGTGGAAGCCGAGCGCTCGGTCGAGCAGCACGAAGAACTGCGAGGCGGCGATGAACGGGGTCGCGATCACGACCAGCAGCGAGGTCGAGAAGTTCGCCCACACGAGCAGCGGCATCCGGAAGAAGCTCATTCCCGGCGCACGCATCGTGATGATCGTCACGAGGAAGTTCAGAGCGGTGGCGATCGAGGACGCGCCCGCGAGCTGCACCGCGATCGTGAAGAACAGCTGCCCGAGCGGCATCGACGTCGACAACGGCGCGTACGCGGTCCAGCCGGACGCGAACGAGCCTCCCGGGGCCAGGAAGCTCATCAGCATCATGACCCCGGCCAGCGGCAGCATCCAGTAGGAGAGCGCGTTCAGGCGCGGGAACGCCATGTCCGGCGCGCCGATCATCAGCGGCAGCACGAAGTTCGCGAGACCGGCGAACACCGGGATCACGAACAGGAAGATCAGCACCGTCGCGTGAACCGAGAACACGCCGTTGTACTCCTCGGGCGTCAGGAACTGCATCCCCGGCTTGGCGAGCTGGGCGCGGATCAGCATCGCCAGCAGGCCGCCCACCAACAGGAAGAAGAACGAGGTGACCGTGTACTGGATCCCGATCACCTTGTGGTCGGTGTTGACGCGGAAGTAATCGCGCCAGCTGTACGCGCCGTGGCCGGAGTGGTCCTCGGGGCGGGTGGGCCGCCCGCTGACCCAGTAGAACCAGTAGTCCGCGGTCCCGATCCCGACCAGGAAGGCCAGTGGCACCACGATCAGGCCGATGGTCGTGATCGCGTCGCCGTCGATCACCGGATGGATGTGCTGGAGCCACCGGATCAGGACGGAGAGACCGAACGCGAATGCGAGGCCGAGGACTTCGCACAGCGCCGCCCGGTACCACCCGGGCGCCCGGAGCTTGGCGGGAAGTGGCACACGTGTGCGCCGTTGCTGGGCCGGCGCCGCCTCGACTGCAGTTGCCATCAGCGGATCTCCTTCCCGATCTGCATCCCCATCAACATACCGGCTCGCGGGCCCAGATCGCGTCGATCCCCGGGTTTCATTTCACCGAGCTCGAGAGGAAGTTGACGAGGGCCTGGATCTGAATCGGGGTGAGCGTCTGGGCGAAGGTGTTGGGCATGATCCCGGATTGGTACCCGGTCGGGATGTACTTGTACGGGTCGGTAATCGCCGTGTGGATACAGTCCTGGAGCGTGGCGCCGCGGGCGCTCTTGGAGGCTGCCGTCGCGCAGTCGCTCTTGAGACGCTGGGTTAGGTTCGGGCCGACGGTGCCGGTGGTCCCCGCCGCCGCCAGCGTGTGGCAGGAGCCACACCCGGCCGAGCCGGTGAACACGGCCTTGCCGGCGGCCGGGGTGGTGGCCGAGGCGCTGGTGGTGGGCGATGACGGGGCTGCCGGCGCAGCACCGGCGCCCGGCACGCCGGGCTGGGCGGATTGGGGCGTCGGAACCCCGACGGGTGGCGGCCCGTTGGCCGGTTGCGACCGTAGCCAGGTCTGGAATGCGGCCGGGGTGAGCACGATCGCGGCGGCGCGCATCAGTGAATGGCCCGCCCCGCACAGCTCGGTGCACTCGACCGGGAAGGTGCCGGTCGCGGTCGGCGTGACTCGCAGCGTGGTCGTGATCCCCGGCACGGCATCGAGCTTCTCCGAGAAATTGGGCACGAAGAAGCTGTGGATTACGTCCAGGGAGCGGAGCTTGAACACGACCGGCTGACCCTTGGCGAGATACAGGTCGGGGGAGACGATGTACTTGCCCCCGGGCTCCGGGTAGGAGAACTCGAATGCGAACTGCCGGGCGGTGACGTTGATCGTCATCTCGCCCTTCTTCGAATCCTCGTTCGAGCGCAGGACGCTGTAGGAGTAGGCGCACAGCGAGACGATCAGGATCGCCGGCACCGCGGTCCAGATCACCTCGAGGCGCGTGTTGCCGTGAATCGGGGGTCCGTCCCTTTCCTCCTCTTCTGGCTTCATCCGGAACTTCCAGACCGAGAACAGGACCACGGTCTCGACCAGCACGAAGATCGGCACCGAGGCGATCAGCAGCACGTCGTAGAGCGTCTTGGTGTTGCCCGCCTGGATCGACCCCTTGGTCGGGAACCACGGGATGATCAGCGCGATCGGGATCCCGATCGCGCACGCGATCACGCCGATCACGACCATTTGAAGCACAGGGCGGTTACGCACCTTGGTTGCTCCTCGGGCCCTCGCGCATAACTCCGCCCGCATCCTATGTGTTCTGCGCGACGAACGGCGCGGCAGGCGCACCGCTCACGAAACATTCATCGACGCTCAACTATGATTGAGGCAATCGTTGCAAATGTGAAGGAGGCGCAATGCAGGTACGAGAGGGGATGTCAAATATCGTCCTCACGGTGGGGCCGGGTCATACGCTGCGTGCGGCCGCCTCGGCGATGGCCGCCCGTCACGTCGGCGCGGCGGTCGTGCTGGATCCAGACGCGCCCGGTCCGGGCGTGATCACCGAACGCGACGTGCTGCACTCGATCGCAGCGGGTCAGGACCCCGATACGGAGCTCGTCGCCAATCACCTCACCGCCCGCCTGACGTTCGCCTCGCCGGAGTGGTCGCTCGAGCGGGCTGCCGCCGCGATGGTGCAGGGGCGCTTCCGGCACCTGGTGGTGGTCGAAGACGGACAGCTCGTCGGGATCCTGTCGATGCGCGACATCGTCCGCGTGTGGACCGGCGATGGCGCCAGTTGCGACGTTCCCGACACGGCCGGCGCCGCAACCTGAGCGGCGCCACGACCACAACCGGGCGCGCATGAACGCCCGCGATCGCGTGTTTCTACTCACGCGAATCGCGCCGAGAAAGGGAAAGTTCCGGGCAGTTTCTGCCGATCGCAATTGTCAATGGTCGGATTGGCAAGGGCGGCCGTGCCGATGTCGGGGGCGACGGGAGCATGCGGTAGACGCGAGCTTGACGGTGCCCGCATCGCGCTGCTAGCGATCCCTCGCGTTCACACTCGCGTCCGCGGCGCTCGCGCAGGGCAACGATGCGTTCGCCCGCGACTGGCTGTCGCCGGCGGGTGGGCGAGGGCGTCGAGGATGCGGAGACCTGGGAAGCGCTGACGAAGCTCGGGTGCGCGAGCTCGTGCAGGGCTACTTCCTGAGCCGTCCGGTGCCCGCCGTGGAGGTCGAGCGCCGGCTCTCCGGGCCACGCGGCGAGCCGGTCGCGGCCGGGCGCCGTTGGGCTAGCACGTGGTAGTTGGTGATCTCCGCGGCTGCGAACGCCTGCGCAGATCCGATGATGTAGGCCTCCCAGACCCGCACCCGCTGCTCGCCGACGTCGGCGACGGCCTCCTCGCGCGCCAGCTCGAGGTTCGAGTACCAGCGGCGCAGTGTGAGCGCGTAGTCTTCGCGCAGGGACTGGACGTCCCGGATCTCCAGCCCCATCCGGTCGATCCGCAGCAGCAGCGAGGTCAGCGGATTGAGCTCGCCATCCGGGAACACGAACTGGCGGATGAACTTGTTCCGGCGGCGAACGCTCGAGAACAGCTTCGCGATCCCGTCGTTGAGGAACAGTCCCTCCGGGCGCAGCAGCGACTGGACCTTCTGGATGTAGATGTCGTAGTTCGCCGCGCCCACGTGCTCGTACATGCCGACGCTCGCGATCTTGTCGTACGGCCCGTCGTCGAGCTGCCGGTAGTCCGCGATCCGGATCTCGATCTGGTCCGACAGGCCTTCGGTCCGGGCCCGCTCGCGCGCTAACTCCGCCTGGCTGTGCGACAGCGTCACGCCCACGCCGCGGACGCCGTGCTGGCGCGCCGCGTGCAGCAGCAGCGATCCCCAGCCGCAGCCGATGTCCAGCAGGCGCTCGCCCGGCTGCAGCGCGAGCTTTTGACAGATCAGCTCGTGCTTGCGCTCCTGGGCCTCGTCGAGCGTGTCATCGGCGGTTGTGAAGCTGGCGCACGAGTACGACATGGTGGGGCCCAGGAGCAGCTCGTAGAAACGGTTCGAAACGTCGTAGTGATGACGGATCGCCGCGCGGTCCCTCGTCAACGAGTGCAGCCGACCCCGTTGCCGGGCCTCGGACGCAGGCGTCTCGAGCGGCTCCAGCAGCGCCGGGCCCGCCACCCGCAGCGCCGTCGCCGCGAGCCGGACTCGGTCGGCGATCGTGAGCCGGACGTGCTCGACGGGCTGGCGCAGCGCGAGCAGCTCGTCGAGATCGCCTTCGAGATCAAGGCCGCCGGTCACCCAGGCCCGGGCGAGGCCGAGCGTGCCTGGTTCGCGGACGAGCCGTGCGACCGTCGACGGCCCGCGGACGAGCAGCGTCGGCGGCTCCGGCTGCGAGCCGAGCCGCAGCTCACTCCCGTCCCAGAACCGCAGCGCCAGAGGAAGGTTCAGAAGTTGCCCGCCGCCGATCCGCGACAGGGTTCTCTGGGCGGTCACCGCCAATCCCCGTGGCTGATCGTCGCGACGCACGACGCGAGCTTACCCCACGTAAGGGGTGCTCAGTCAAAGCGCCTCAGTGGTGCTCTTCGGGCAGCTCTGAGACGTCGCGGCGCGTGTCCTGGATCCACAACACCGCTGTGACCACGACGACGATCACGCCGACGATCGTGAACAGCCAGTTGATCGTCGTGCCGATCACGGTCAGCGTGATCCCCACCGCCATGATGAACGGCTTGAGGGTCGGCCCGGGAAGGTGAATCTCCTCCCCCGGCGGAGGTGTCTGCGGCTCGATCTCGCTCACGGGTGGACGTAGATCGCGGCCGCGACGAACGTGATTCCGAACATGAACACGCACGCCGCGCCGGCGATCAGACCGGAGCGGATGTTCTTGCGGGCGAGTTTGCGATCCATTGGGTACGGGAGCCTACAACTTCACGTCGGCGACCATCGCACCAAACAGCAGCGCGAGGTACAGCAGCGAGAACAGGTACAGGCGCAGCGCCGTGATGCGGTCGGCGCGCCGGTACAGCAACACCGCCCCGGCGATGAATGCGCAGCCGAGGATGATCGACGCGACGAGGTAGATGCCGCCGAACTCCCCCGCGCAGAACGGGAGCTGTGAGATCGCGTACAGCAGCAGCGTGTACAGCAGGATCTGCCGTCGGGTCTCGCGCTCACCGCGCACGACCGGCATCATCGGCACGCCCGCTTTGGCGTACTCGTCCTTCATCAGCAGGCTCAGCGCCCAGAAGTGGGGCGGGGTCCAGTAGAAGACGATCGCGAACAGGTACACCGCCGTCCAGGCCAGCGATCCGTGCACTGCGGCCCAACCCACCAGCGGCGGCATCGCCCCGGCGGCCCCGCCAATCACGATGTTCTGTGGCGTGCGGCGCTTTAGCCACACGGTGTAGACGCCGACGTAGCCGACGAACCCGGCGAGCGCGAGCGACGCCGCCAGCAGGTTCACGGTCAATGAGAGAAGCGCGAACGACAGTGCCGCCAGCAGGACGCCGTAGATCAACGCCGCACGGGGCGAGACCCGTCCGGACGGGATCGGCCGCGACGCGGTCCGCTTCATCCGCAGGTCGATGTCGCGATCCCAGTAGTGGTTGACGGCGCCGGCGCCGCCGGCAGACAGGTAACCGCCCAGGCAGGTGAACGCGATCCTCGACGGCGACGGGCTGCCGGCGATCTCCATCGTCGCGACGGTCGTGAACAGGAGCAGCGTCTGGACCTTCGGCTTGGTCAGCTCGACGTAGTCGGCGACCAGCTGCCGAGCCCCGGACGCAGCCGACGGCGCGTGTACGGTGCGGGTTGCGGTCGAGGTGCTCATCAGCGGGTGGCGGCGCCCGTCATCCGCCCGTCCGCGCGAACTGCTCGCTGCCGCCCGTCTTCTGCCTCACGCCGGTCTGGCGCTCCACCTCGCGGCGGATGTCGCGCATCGGCTCGACCGAGCGCACGCGCGGGATCGCATCGAAGTTGTTGGGTGGCGGTGGGGAAGTCGTGAACCACTCGAGGGTGTTGCCCTTCCACGGGTCTGGCCCGGCCAGCTTCCCGTGCTTGTAATGACGGGCGACGTTGATGACGGTGAGTACGACTCCCGTGCCAAGGATGAACGATCCGATCGTGGAGATCAAGTTGTAGGTCGACCAGCCATAGCCGGGCTGGTAGGTGTAGACCCGGCGGGGCATCCCCGAGAGCCCGAGCGCGTGCTGCACGAGGAACGTCATGTTGAAGCCGATGAAGATCAGCCAGAACGACCATTTGCCGAGCTTCTCGCTGAGGAACCGCCCGGTGATCTTCGGGAACCAGTAGTAGATCCCCGCGAACACCGGGAACACCGCGCCACCGAAGATCGTGTAGTGGAAGTGGGCGACGACGAAGTAGGTGTCGTTCAGCTGCCAGTCGACCGGGAAGGTGGCGAGGAAGATGCCGGTGATCCCGCCGACCGTGAAGATCGCGATCATCCCGATCGCGAAGTACAGCGAGGTGTTCATCACCAGTGAACCTCGCCACATTGTCGCGATCCAGTTGAAGATCTTGACCCCGGTCGGGATCCCGATCAGGAACGAGCTCAGCATGAAGAACCCGAGCACGACGATCGGGACCGGCGAGGCGAACATGTGGTGCGCCCACACGAGCGTCGCCAGGAACGCGATCACCGCGGTCGCGGCGGCGATCGCCTTATAGCCGAAGATCGGCTTGCGCGAGAACACCGGCACGACCTCGGAGATGATCCCGAACCCGGGCAGCACCATGATGTAGACCTCCGGGTGGCCGAAGAACCAGAACAGGTGCTGCCAGAGCACCGGCGAGCCATGCGCCGTCGGGTCGAAGAAGTGGGTCCCGAAGTGCCGGTCGGTGAGCAGCATCGTGACCGCCGCCGCCACCACCGGGAGCGCGACGATCAGCAGCACCGCGTAGACCAGGATCGTCCACACGAACAGCGGCAGCCGGCCCCAGGTCATGCCCGGGGCGCGCATGTTGACGATCGTCGCGTAGAAGTTGATCGCGCCCAGCAGCGAGGAGATGCCGGTGATGTGGATCAGGAAGATCCACGCGTCCTGGCCGCCACTCGGCGAGTACTGGATGCTCGACAGCGGCGGATAGCTCCACCAGCCGGCCTCCGGCGGGTGGTAGAAGAGCGTCGCGTAGAACACGATCCCGCCGGCCAGCAGCAGCCAGAACGAGAGCGCGTTGAGCCGTGGGAAGGCCATGTCCCGCGCGCCGATCATCAGCGGCACGAAGTAGTTCGCGAAGCCGGCCATCACCGGCACGACGAACAGGAACACCATCGTCGTCCCGTGCATCGTCAGCAGCTCGTTGTACGCCTCCCCTGACAGCAGCGTGTTGTTCGGCACCGACAGCTGCAGGCGCATCATCAGCGCCTCGACCCCACCCAACATGAAGAACACGAAGGTGAGGACCAGGTACATGATCCCGATCTTCTTGTGGTCGGTGGTCGTGATCCAGTCGACCCAACGCTTCGTCTGGCGCGGCGCCGTCACCTCGTGGGCGAGCACCTGCGGAACCGGCCTGAGGGTGGGAGTTTCGGTCACTACGGCCATGGTCAGCGGTCTCCTAGAGGTTTCCCGATGCTGTCAGTTGCTGGCGCAGCTGGGTGACCTGCACGTTGGCGGCCTGAATCGCCTGCTCCTGCTGGGTCAGCCAAGTCTGGTACTCGGCCGGCGTGACCACCTTGACCAGCGCGGTCATGAACGCATGCTGGCGTCCGCACAGCTGTGCGCACTGACCGTGGTAGAGGTGGTTGGGACTGGGGACCTTGAACCAGGTGTAGGTCGTATAGCCGGGGACGGCGTCGACCTTGCCCCCCAGCGACGGCACCCACCAGGAGTGGATCACGTCGGTGGACTGGATATCGAGGATCACGGTCGTGTTCGACGGCACGACCATCTCCTGGTAGGAGTACGGCAGCTTGAGGGAGTAGGTCTGGTTGAGGCAGCCGTTGCCGTACACGTAACGCCAGATGTACTGCCGGCCCTGGACGCAGATCGTCAGGCTCTTGCCGTTCGGAGGGGCGGGCTCGGTCACGGACGCGTACTGCGCAAGGCCGGTGGCGTCCGAGTTCGGCGGGTTGATGATGCTCGGCAGCTTGATGAACGTGATCACCGTGAGCACCACCAGAATCAGAGCTGCCCCCACCGTCCAGCCGATCTCGAGCCGGGTGTTGCCGTGAATCTGGGCCGCGACCTTGTTCTTCTTGGAGCGGAACTTGAGCACCGAGTAGGCCAGCGCCCCCTCGACGAGCACGAACACGACCGCCGCGATGTAGAGGATCACCTTGTACAGCGACGAGATCGCGTTGGCGTTCGGCGAGCCGCCCGCCTTGAGCGTGATGAAGTTGGCCAGCGCGTCGGGCGCAAGGACCAGGGCCACGATCGAAGCGGCGGCAAACGCCACCCCCAGACCGAGTGGGCGGCGCCGTCGAGGCTTGGCGTCGTTGACGTCGGATCGCAAGGCGGCGGCATTCTATCCACCCCGGCTCGCTCCTGGCGGCGGCACCTGCCTCCTATACTGGCCCCACTTGCGCTCCTCGACGGCGATCAGAGCGGCCGCGTGGGCCGTGGTCGCCGCCGGCGTAGCGGCGCCGGTGTTGCGCCGACGCGTCAAGCTCCCACCCGCGGTGGTGCTCGGCAGTGGCGGCCTTGCTCCGCTCGCGTTGTGCGTCGCGGTCAAGCGCAGTCGCGCGCGCGACGTGTCCGTGTGCGCGCTCAACATGTGGGCCTATCTGGCTGCGTATGAGATGCCGCACGACGATCCGCGCCGGCTCGAGGCCCGCGTGCAGATCGATTATCCGATCACGGCGGACCGGGTGCTGGGGCTCGGGGTACCGCCGACGCTGCGTCTTCAGCGCGCGTTCTCGCGGCCCGGCAGGATCAACCGGTTCGAGCGCGTGCTCGTCTGGTGCCACTGGCTGTGGTTTCTCGTGCCGCACACAACCCTCGCCTACGTGCTGCTGCGCGACCCCGAGCGCTTCCCGGCGGCGGCGGCGCGGATGTACGCGGTGTTCGACCTCGGCGCGGTGTTCTACTGGGCGGTGCCGACCGCGCCGCCTTGGTACGCGGCCGCCGAGGGGCGCCTTCAGGACGGGCGCGCGATCCGCGTCAGGCGGATGATGCTCGAGTACGGCGAGCAGTTCTGGGGTGACAACTGGAGCTCCCTTTACGATGTGCTCGGAGGAAATCCGCTCGCTGCGATGCCGTCGCTCCACTTTGCCACGTCGCTGATGGGTGCGCACCTGCTCTCCGAACTGGGTCCGGTGCCGGGCGCGATCGGCTGGGCGTACGCGGCGACGCTGGGGCTGGCGCTCGTGTATCTGGGCGAGCATTACGCGGTTGACCTGCTCGGGGGCGCCGTGCTGACCGAGAGCGTACGGCTCGGAGCACCGCGAGCGAAGCCGCTCGTCGGGCGACTCTCGCGCCTGTTGCAGTCGCTCGAGACCCGGGCGGCAGCCGGCTAGGGATTGGGAGCGTGGCTAAGGACGCCCTGACCAGCCAACGGTCGTCCGCGTCCACAGACGGGACCGCGACCGGGCCTCCGCAGCATGAGGAGATGCCGCGGGTGCGGCTAACGCGCGGGCGGCTGATCGCCGGCGCGATCTTCATCGTCTCCACCGCCGCGTTCTTGTACTTCGTGCTGCCGAAGCTGCTCGGCTTGCAGGAGACCTGGAACCGCATCCAGAACGGCAACATCTGGTGGCTCGCGCTCGCCGCCGTGCTGGAGGTGTGCTCGTTCCTCGGCTACATCGCGCTGTTCAGAGTGGTGTTCGTGCGCGGGGAGAGCCGGATCGGCTGGCGCGAGAGCTACGAGATCACGATGGCGGGGCTGGCGGCGACGCGGCTGTTCGCAGCCGGCGGCGCCGGCGGCATCGCGCTGACCGCCTGGGCGCTGCGCCGCTCGGGAATGGACGCCCGGGTCGCGGCCTGCCGCCTGATCGCGTTCACCGTGCTCCTCTACGCGGTGTTCATGGCGAGCCTCGTGATCGATGGGCTGGGCCTGTACTTCGGCCTGTTCCCGGCCAAGTCGGCCCCGTTCGCGATCACGGTGGTCCCCGCGATCTTCGGCGCCAGCGTGATCGCGATCTTCCTCTCGGCCTCGCTCCTGCCCGGCGACTTCGAACGGCTGGTGGCGAGGTGGACGGCCCGGGCCGGCTGGCTCGGCAAGGTGGCGCGGCGGCTGGCGACCGCGCCCGCCGCCGCCGCCTCAGGGGTCCGCACCGCGATCGCGCTCGTGCGCTCGCGCAACCCGTACGTGCTCGGCGCCGTCGCCTGGTGGGGGTTCGACATCGCCGTGCTGTGGGCCTGCTTTCACGCCTTCGGCGCCTCGCCATCGAAGGCGGTGATCGTGATGGGCTATTTCGTCGGAATGTTCGGCAACACGCTGCCTCTCCCGGGCGGCATCGGCGGCGTTGACGGCGGCATGATCGGCGCCTTCTCGGCCCTCGGTGTCAACGTCGAGGTGGCGGTCGTGGCGGTGCTCGCCTACCGGGTGTTCTCGTTCTGGCTGCCAACGCTGCCGGGGGCGGTGGCCTACCTCCAGTTGCGCCGAACCGTCCACCGCTGGCAGGCCGAGCCGGTGACCGGCGGTCGCGTCCTCAGCGGGGCTTCGGGGCCCTGAAAAGCTATACTTTTTGAAGTGGCGACCGAGAACGTGATCATCATTGGCAGCGGGCCGGCGGGTTACACGGCCGCGCTGTACACCGCCCGCGCCAACCTCGACCCGCTCGTGATCGAGGGGTTCGCCTGGGGCGGCTTGCTTCAGCAGACGACCGACGTCGAGAACTACCCCGGCTTCCGTGACGGGATCATGGGGCCCGAGCTGATGCAGCACTTCCGGGAGCAGGCCGAGCGCTTCGGCGCCCGGCTTGAGACGGACGACGCCACCAAGGTCGAGTTCTCCCAGGACGGCGGCCTGCACAAGGTCTGGGTCGGCAACCAGCTCCACGTCGCCAAGGCCGTGATCCTCGCGATGGGCGCCCAGCACCGCAAGCTCGACGTTCCCGGCGAGCAGGAGCTCGCGGGCCGCGGCGTCAGCTACTGCGCCACCTGCGACGCGGCCTTCTTCCGCGACGCGCCGACGCTGATCGTCGGCGGCGGCGATTCCGCGATGGAGGAGGCGATGTTCCTCTCCAAGTTCGCCTCCAAGGTCGCGATCGTCCACCGCCGCCACGATTTTCGCGCCTCCAAGATCATGCTCGAGCGCGCCCGCGCAATGCCCAACATCGAGTTTGTCACGCCTTACGTGGTCGAGCAGTTCGCGCCCGGGGCGCAGGGCGCGCTCGGAGTGGCGCGGCTGCGCAACAGCGAGGACGGGTCCGAGCGCGAGCTCCCGATCACCGGCGCCTTCATCGCAATCGGCCACGAGCCCCAGTCGCAGCTCGTTGAGGGCCAGGTCGAAACCGACGAGGCCGGCTACGTCAACACCCAGGGCAAGTCGACGCTGACCAACGTGCCCGGCGTGTTCGCCGCCGGCGACCTCGTCGATCACACCTACCGCCAGGCGGTCACCGCCGCCGGCTCGGGATGCCAGGCGGCGCTCGACGCCGAGTGGTACCTGCGCGACACGCCGTTCCCTTTGGAGGAGCCTGAGGGGCTGGCCGGCGCGGCTAGCGCGTCTGCGTAGTCGTTCGTCGCCGAGTAGTAGTGCCCGCGGGGCGCGCTCAGTACGGGCAGCCGTCCGCCGGGCCCCGGTTGCGCGACGGCGCCGCCGCCCCCATCGGCAGCGCGAAATCCTGCGTCCACGTCGAGGGCCCGCTGGCGTAGCCCGCGACCGGGTGTGGGCTGACGCCGGTGCCGACGTCGGCGTAGGAGGGGCTGAGGATGTTCCGGCAGTGCCCGGTGCTCGCCATCCAGGCGTTCACGACCGCGTTCGGGGTCGGGAAACCGGAGGCGATGTTCTCGCCCGCCGCCGACCAGTTGAGGCCGACGGCCCTGATCCGGGCGGCGAAGTCGGTGCCGTGGCTGAAGAAGTCGCCGGCCACCATCGCGTTCGTCCACCCCTGGGCCGAGCGGTTGAGCAGCGTGCTGGCGCGCAGTGCCGGCAGACCGCGGCTGGTGCGCTGTTTGTTGATCAGACATACCACCGCGGTGCGGATCACCGCTGCGGGCGCGGCGGTCGCGCGGGTGTTGGCGTTGGCGCACGCGTGGGTCACGGGCGCGCGGCGAGCGGGGTGGCGGCGCTTGGCGAGCGCACTCGATGCCGCAAGCGCGCCCAGCACCGCGATCGCGATCAGCACGCAGACCTCGCGCGCACGACGGGGGCCTGAGCCTCGGTTGACCAGCATGCTCGCTACATCGGCGCGGTTCGCGATCCCTTCCACGTGCGAGTCGCGCGTCTCGGCCATCTGGCTATCCGCTACGGAGTCAGGACGATCTTGAGGGCTTCGCGCCGGTCGTAGACGGCGTAGGCCTCCGGGGCATCGTCGAGCCGCATGTGGTTGGTCACCAGCGGGCGTGGATCGAGCGTCCCGCCGACCAGCATCCCGAGCACGCGGTCGACGTGGCCGATCACGTTCGCCTGGCCGGTCCGCACCGTCAGCCCCTTGATCCACGCCAGCCCCATGTGCACCTGGCACGGTTCCGCATACACCCCGATCGCCACCACTGTCCCCGCCTTGCGCGCCAGGCGGATGGCGAGATCGAGCGCGTCGGGATGGCCGACGGCGTCGATCGAGGCGTCAACGCCGCGCCTCTCGGTGGCCGCCCGGACCGCGTCGCGGGGGCTCTCGTCGGTCAGGTGGACCGGAGTGGCGCCGAACGCCCGGGCCATCTCGAGCCGCGCCGGCACGCTGTCGATCGCGAGCACGGGCGCGGCTCCGGCCGCGACCGCGACCTGGATCGCGCACAGGCCGACCGGCCCCAGCCCCAGCACCGCGACGCTGTCGCCGGCCTCGATCCCGGCCTGCTGGACGGCGTGGTAGCCGGTCCCCATCACATCGCCCGCGAACAGCGCCACGTCATCGGGGAGGCCGACCGGCACCTTGCGCAGCGTCATGTTCGCGATCGGCACCAGCGCCTGCTCGGCCTGGGTCCCGGGGAGGGCGCCGAGCGCCGCTCCGTGTCCGAACGTCCGCGCCGTGTCGCACTGCTGATAGGCGCCGCGCAGGCAGAAGAAGCAGGTCCCGCAGGCGGTGTGAAAGCAGCCGAACACGCGGTCGCCCGCCGCCACCCTGGTCACGTCCTCGCCGGCGTCGAGCACCGTGCCGACGAACTCGTGGCCGATCGTGAACCCGGGCTCGATCCTGACCCGGCCGTGGTAGATGTGCAGATCGGAGCCGCAGATCCCGCTCGCTTCGATCGAGACGATTGCGTCGGTGCGCGAGGACAGCTCCGGCTCCGGGCGCTCCTCGACACGGACCTTCATCGGCGCCTCGTAGACGACGGCTCTCATCTATTCGTCACCGTAGCTGAAGAAACCCTCGCCGGTCTGGCGCCCGAGCCGCCCTGCCCACGCCAGCCTGCGCAGCACCGGCGCCGCCCGGTAACGCTCCTCGTGGTACTCGTCGTAGAGCCCGTCCAAGACGAGCAGCACCTGGTCGAGCCCGATCTGGTCAGCCCAGTGCAGCGGCCCGCGCGGGTGCCCCATCCCGTACAGCATGCCCGCGTCGATGTCCTCGGCGCTGCCGACCCCCTCGCCGAGCGCGAACGCCGCCTCGTTGACGACCTGGCAGACGATCCGGCCGAGCACCAGCCCGGGCGCGTCGCCGACCCACGTCGTGCGCTTGCCGAGGGTCGCGAACAGCCGCTCGGTCGCCGCGGCCGCGGTCGGCGTGGTGTCCGGGGTCCGGGTGAGCTCGACCAGGGCGGTTTCCGCGAACGGCGGCAGCGCGTGAAACCCGACCGCGCTGCCGGCCGGGTCGAGCGCCGCGAGTGAGCCGGCCGCGCAACAGATCGCCTGGGGGCCGCCCTCGAGCGGCGCCGCGGGCTCTTCGCTTCCGAGCAGGTCGAGGATCAGGAACGGGACCGTGTCGGTCTCGCCGGGCGCGGCCACGCGCCAGCCAGTGCGCACGCACGCCTCGCGCAACTCGCCCGCGAGCGGGGAGTCGCCGGCGACCACCACCAGCCCGTCGCCCTGCCCCACCGGGAGCGGCTCGGGGTCGGCGGGGCGATGGGAGCCGGAGGTGTAGTCGTAGTACCCGCGGCCGGACTTCCGCCCGAGCCGCCCGGCGGCGACCGTCTTGACCGTGATCATCGAGGGGCGCCAGCGCGGCTCGCCGAAGCTCTGCGCGTAGAACGAACGCGCCACGTCGAGCCCTACGTTGACGCCGACGAGGTCCATCAGCTCGAACGGGCCCATCCGGAAACCGCCGCCGAGGCGGCAGCAGGTGTCGATCTGCTCGACCGTCGCGATCCGCTCCTGGAGCAGGCGGAGACCCTCGAGGCCGAACGGGCGGTTGCAGCGGTTGACCAGAAACCCGGGACCGTCGACGGCGTCGATCACGTACTTGCCCATCGCCTCGCCGGCCGCGCGGGCGCGCGCCAGTGCCAGCTCCGAGCTCTCCGCTCCGGCGACCACCTCGAGCAGCCGCATCACCGGCGCGGGGTTGAAGAAGTGCATGCCGACCACGCGCTCGGGGTGGGGGACCACCGACGCGACCGCCGTCACGAGCAACGAGGAGGTGTTGGTCGCGAGCACGCAGTCATCGGCCACGATCCCGTGGCCGAGCTGCGCGAACAGCGACTGCTTGATCTCTAGCGATTCGGGTGCGGCCTCGATCACCAGCTCGCACGGCTCGAGCTCGGACAGCGCCGCCGCCGCTTGAAGGCGGGCCCCGGCGGCGCGAGCGTCGGCGGCCTCGAGCCGCCCCCGCTCGCCGGCGCGCTCGAGCTGGGCGCGGATCGACTCGAGGCCCCGCTCGAGCGCGGCCGGCACGGGGTCGTGCAACAGCGTCCGGGCGCCCGACAGGCACGCGAGCTGGGCGATCCCGGCGCCCATCGTGCCAGCGCCGGCGACGCCGATCACACGCGGCGCGTTCACGCCGGAACGAGCGCGTTGACGCCCGTAAGTGCGCGGCCGATGATCAGCTTCTGGATCTGCGAGGTGCCCTCGTACAGGGACGTGACCCGGACGTCCCGGAAGTACCGCTCAACGGGATAGTCGTCGACGTAGCCCGCCCCTCCGTGGACCTGGATCGCGGTGTTGGCGCACTTGATCGCCGCTTCGGTTGCGTACAGCTTCGCGATCGAGGTCTCGGTCGTGTTCGGGCGGCCGGCGTCCTTCAGGTAGCCGGCGCGCCAGACGAGCATCCGCGCGGCATCGGTGTCGACCGCCATGTCGGCGATCATCTCCTGGACGAGCTGGAAGGCGGCGATCGGACGCCCGAACTGCTCGCGCTCCTTGGCGTAGCGGACCGACGCATCGACGCACCCTTGGCAGATCCCGACGCACCCCGCCGCGACGCTGTAGCGCCCCGAGTCAAGGGCGCTCATCGCGACCTTGAAGCCGTCGCCGACCTCGCCCAGCAGCGCGTCGTCGCCGGCCTCGACGTCGTCGAGCGAGATCGCGGCGGTGTCCGAACCGCGCAGTCCCATCTTGTGATGAATCGGCTGCGGTTGGAAGCCCGGCTGGTCGGTGTCGACCAGAAACGCCGCCAGTCCGCGATGCGCCTTGTCCGGATCGGTCTGCGCGACCACGAGCGCGACCTTGGCGTGGCTGCCGAGCGAGATCCACATCTTCGCTCCGTTGATCACCCATCCGGAGTCCGTCTTGCGGGCGCGGGTGCGCTGGTTGGCGGCGTCGGAACCGGTATCGGGCTCGGTCAGGCAGAAGCACCCGAGCCACTCGCCCGAGCACAGCTTCGGCAGATGGGTCTGCTTCTGCTCCTCGGTTCCCCAGCGCAGGATCGTCGAGCACACGAGCGAGGTCTGCACTGAGATCACTGTGCGCATCGCCGAGCAGCCACGGCCGACCTCCTCGACGACCAGGCCGTAGGTCAGGTAGTCGAGCCCGGCGCCGCCATATTCCCTCGGGATGATCGCTCCGAGGTAGCCCTGGTCGGCGATCTTTCTGACCAGCTCTAGGTCGAAGTGCTCGTTGCGATCGTTCTCTCGCGCCCGCTCGACGATCTCGTTGTCGGTGAACGAGCGGGCGGTCTCGCGGATCAGGCGCTGCTCGTCCGTAAGTTCGAAGTCCATGGGCCGCCACGCTACACGAGTACGCTGGTGCGGCCATGGCACCGCAGACCCGCTACGCGCTCAGTGGGGACGTGCACATCGCCTACCAGGTGCTCGGCCACGGACCGATCGATGTCGTCTACGTGCCGAGCTGGATCTCACAGGTCGAGCACTACTGGGAGGAGCCGCTGGTGGCGCGGTACTTCGAGCGGCTGGCTTCGTTCTCGCGCCTGATCCTGTTCGACCGTCGCGGCTCGGGGCTGTCCGATCCGGTCGTCGCCGCGCCCACGCTCGAGGAGCAAATGGACGACGTGGTGGCGGTGATGGACGCGGCCGGCTCGACCCAAGCGGCTGTGTTCGCGCTGCTCGAGGGAGGGGCGATGGCGGCGCTGTTCGCGGCCACGCACCCCGAACGGACGACCGCGCTGGTCCTCTACGAGGCGCAGCCGCGGATGTCGTGGGCGCCCGACTACGACTGGGCGCTGCGACCGGCAGAGCGCGAGGCGTACATCCACAACGGCGGACCGGACCATTGGGGCGACGGCTCCCGGATGATGGCGCTGTCGCCATCGGCGGCCGACAATCCACGCCTGCGCGACTGGTTCGCGCGCCTCGAGCGGCTCGCGGCCAGCCCCGGCACGGCGGCGAAGCTGATGCGGATGAACGGCCAGGTCGACGTGCGGGCGGTACTGCCCTCGATCCAGGCGCCGACGCTGGTCATGCACCGGGCCGGCGACAAGTTCGTCGACATCCGCCACTCCCGGTACCTCGCCGACCACATTCCGGGCGCCCGCTACGTCGAGCTGCCGGGCGTCGAAGCGCTCGGGTTCGGCACCGGCGGCGTGTCCGAGCTGGAGGAGATCGAGGAGTTCCTCACCGGCGCGCGCCACCACGCCGACTCCGAGCGGATCCTCGCGACCGTGATGTTCGCGGACATCGTCGACTCGACTCGCCAGGCCGCGGAGCTGGGCGACCGCCGCTGGCGCGAGCAGCTGCAATTGATCCAGGGCGCGATCGAGCGGGAGCTGACTCGCTTCCGCGGCCGCGCGGTCAAGCTGATGGGCGACGGCCTGTTGGCGACCTTCGACGGGCCGGCGCGCGCGATCCGCTGCGCGACGGCAATCCGTGACGCCGCGCGGTCGCAGTTCGGTCTCGAGATCCGGAGTGGCTTGCACACGGGCGAGATCGAGGTGATCGGTGACGACGTCGGCGGGATCGCGGTTCACATCGGCGCCCGCGTCGGCTCCAGCGCGGGTCCGGGCGAGGTGCTGGTCTCCGGAACGGTCAAGGACCTCGTCGTCGGCTCCGGGATCACCTTCGAGGATCGGGGCGAGCGGAGCTGAAGGGCGTCCCGGGCACCTGGCGGCTGTGGGCAGTGACCGAGTGAGTCCCGCTTGCGAGGACCGGCTGAGCGCAGAGTGAACACGGCGACTGGCCCCCGCGATCCGCGGCGGGGGCCAGTCCGGGTTACCTGCCTCCCACTAAGGGGTCAGCTGCTGGGTGTATTCGTCGGCAGTGCCGATACCAGCGGCGGTAGGGTCACGGTGACCGTCACGGGCGTGGACGTACCGCTCAGGTTAAACGGATCGCCGGGCACCATCGTGCGGAACGTGAATGTCCACTGGTTACCGAACCGCCACACGAACCTGTAGGCGGAGGCCCCGTTGATCAGTCGCTCCGCGACCGTGTGGAAGCTGCCGTCCTTGCCGAGCTGTTGAAGATCGACCACGTCTCCGGCCTTGTCAGGAGTGACATTGCCGGTGAACGTGACCGTCCGGCCGACCATGGCGGTCGGCGAGCTTGCCGTCAGCGACACGAGGTCGCTGACGCCCTCAAACAGCTCTGCCGTGCGGCGCACCGGAGGCGGCGCGTGCGTCGTCCGGACGTAATACACGGTGTTGCTGCTAGGCCTGACGGTGAAGCTGTAGCTCCCGTTCGTGCCGGTATAGACATTGCCGAGCGGCGTGAACGGCTGACCCGGGATGTGACCGAACAGCGTCACGTTCACGTTCGGGTCCGGGGTCAGCGGCGTGGTCGCCGTCGGGCCGGGGAGATACAGCACGCCGGAGATCGTCGCCGACCGTCCGTCGATGATGATCGGAGACGATGAGTTGATCGTAAACGTCGGGTTCTGGGTCTGGTCGACGGTCACCCCCACCGTGTTGTCAGACACGGCGGCGGTGTTGCGGACGTCACCGGGGAACTCGGCCCGGAGCGTGTAGGCGCCAGGGACCCGGAACCGGTAGCTGATCGAGTAGTTCGAGCTCGAGTCGATCACGCCACCCTTGATCGTGCGCCACGTGTCGTTCGTCGGGCTCACCTGCTCCTGGAGAGCGACTCGCTCTCCGACATGGAATCCGACCGGGTCTACATGACCGGAGAACACGACCGGAGTCTTCGTGTCCGTAGTCGACGCGCTGGCCGTCAGGCTGACAGCGGCCGCAACCCGCTCGTGAACGGTGCGCGAATGGATGTTCCCTGGTAGGGACAGTGCGCGCACGAACCAGCTTCGGTTCGTGAGCACGACGCCCTCGGCACGCTGAAAGTCATAGAACCCGAACCGGTCGGTCGTGGTCACTCCGACTAGCGTGAAGAACGGCGACGGATTGACTCGGTGGAAGAGATAGATCCGCCTTCCGGCATTATGTGCCCCATTGAGCTGCCCGTAGATCAGTACACCCTGTCCGGTTATGAGCGGGTTGGGGGTGGCATTGATACTCAGCCCGTGGTTATGCCTCGGAGCTGCATTTGCGACACCCGGTGCAGCAACAGCCGCAAATGCGGCCAGCACTGACGCGAACACGGCAAAGCGTAGGCGCATGGACGCCCTCCTTTCCCAGCATCGATAGGTGTCCCTCCGCCGGATCCCGACTCCCTACCGGACGGTGGGCTATTTGCCTCCGAAAACACCGCGCCGAGGGGCAAGTTGCGCCTGTCGCTTAATGTCGCGAAAAACTTGCGAGCAAGGTGTCACCGACCGTGGCTCCGGCGTCTGCGAGGCCCTAGCCTCGACGTGCTGGAGTGCGGCAGTAGACTCCGGGGCGGTGGATCCGTTCGCGCTCGTGTTATTGGCCGGACTGGCGGCTCTGATCCTGTGGGTCTGGCTGCTGGGTAAGTACTACCCGGGCTCGGGACTGGAGCAGGTCGGCCTCCGTTCCGCGCGCGAGATCACCGAGACCCGCGAGCAGCTCGAGGCCGAGGATCTGGAGCAGATGCTCGCTGCCAGCAACGCCCGCCGGCGCGCCAGGGGCGAGCCCGAGCGAACCGTCGCCCAGCTCGAGCTGCACGTGATCGAGGATCTGAACGAGCAGCAGCGCCGCCGGCCGGCGTACCTGGCCGAGCGCGACCTCGACGAGTTGCTCGAGGCCACGAACGCGCGGCGCCGCGCGCGCGGCCTGCCCGAACGGACGCGCGATGACGTCCAGCGCGAGTTCGGCCCCGGTCCGGCGCAGGGGTCCTGAGCCACCAGTCGCGGCGGGCTGCGGAAGTGGCGCGATGCCTGATCATCGGTTGCGGCTGTCGCGGGCGCGCGCTCGCGGGTGAGCTGGTGGCGCGGGGTCTGTCGGTCCGCGGCACCACCAGAAGCGAGGCGTTCCGTGGGCAGATCGGGGCCGCCGGCGCCGAGGTCGTAGTCGGGGACCCGGATCGGGTCGGGACGCTGTCGCGAGCGCTCGAGCACGTGAGCGTCGCGTGCATCCTGCTCGGATCGGCCGTCGGTCCCCGGGAGCAGATCGTCGCGCTGCACGGCAGCCGGCTCGAGATGCTACTCCAGCGAATGCTCGACACGACGATTCGCGGTGTCGTGTACGAGGCCGCCGGTTCGGTCGACGACGAGATCCTGCGGGACGGCGCCGAGGTGGTGCGGCGAGCATGTGAGGGGTCACGGATCCCGTTCGCGCTCCTGCGGGCGGATCCAGCCGAGGTTGGCGCGTGGCTCGAGGCGGCGGCGATGGCGGTCGAACACATTCTTCACTGAGTCAGTGGTAAATAGCGGGCGACCGCATCGAGCGCAGTAGACTCGAATCACGGGCGAAATAGCTGAAACCCGACCGGAAATCGCCCATAACACGACGCAGGAGACTAGAAGTGGCTGAGTATGCAAACGACGTGCTGGTCGAGCCGGAGTGGCTCGAAGAGCACTTGAACGACGACTCGATTCGGATCGTCGAGGTCGACGAGAATCCCGCTCTCTATCAGGAGGGCCACATCCCGGGCGCGATCGGGTTCGACTGGCGCGAGGACCTGCAGGATCAGGTCAAGCGCGATTTCCTCGGGCCCGAGGAGTTCGGGGAACTGTTCGGCCGTCGCGGCGTCTCGAACGACCACCTCGTGATCCTGTACGGGGATCGCAACAACTGGTTCGCCGCCTACACGTACTGGTACCTGAAGTACTACGGGCACGACAACGTCAGGCTTCTCAACGGACCTCGGGAGCGCTGGATCTCCGACGGCCGCCCGACGACGACCGAGCTCCCGGGCCACGCCGCCGCGACATTCACCGCGCGCCCTGGTGACGAGACGATCCGCGCCAAGCGCGAGGAGGTGCTGGCTGCGCTGGGAGACTCGCGCGTGCTGGTCGACGTTCGCTCACCGCAGGAGTACTCGGGCGAGCTGATCGCGATGCCGGGCTATGAGAGCGAGGGAGCGCAGCGCTCCGGCCACATTCCGGGCGCCAAGTCGATCCCGTGGGCGCAGGCGGTCAACGAGGACGGCACCTTCAAGTCGAGCGCCGAGTTGCGGGAGCTGTACGGCGGCAAGGGCGTTCTCTCCGGCGAGCCGATCATCGCCTACTGCCGGATCGGCGAGCGCTCCGCGCACACGTGGTTCGTGCTGCACGAGTTGCTCGGCGAGCGGGACGTCAAGAACTACGACGGGTCGTGGACCGAGTGGGGGAACCTGGTCAACGTCCCGATTGAGAAGGGCTGATCGCGGCCGCGCGGCCGATGCTCCTGAGCGCCGGCCGCGCGTCCGTCAGGCGCCGGCGGCGCCCGCGCGAGCTGTCGGTATGCGTGGTCCTTGCGAGCATGGCCGCGCGCGTGCGCAACAGCTCGACCAGGCCGGCGGAAGGAAAGAACGGGTCGGCGACCGCGGACCGGTCCTGGAGTGACAGCGCGGCTCGCAGGACACCGTCGACTTCGGCCAGCAGCAGCGGTGCCGGCGGGTTGCTGGTCGCACTGTCGAGGCTCGCGAGCCGTGAGATTGCGCTCGTGTCATCGGCGTCGCCGGGTCGGATCACGATTGCAGCGGTGGAGTAGGTCATGGGTGGACGGTGACGGGCGGCGGACATAAATGCAAATAGGGGTTTGCTTGATCCGGTATAACATTAGGTAATGCTCGATACGCGCCGATTGCGGGTCTTGTGCGAGGTCGCGCGGCACGGGTCGTTCTCGGCGGCCGCGGATTCGCTCGGATACACGCAACCCGCCGTCTCGCGGCAGATCGCGACGCTCGAGGCCGAGGTTGGAACCGTGCTCGTCCGGCGGGCGCCGCAGGGAGCGGTGCTGACCGACGCCGGCATGCTGTTGGTCGAGCGCGGCGAGGCGATCCTCGGACAGTTGCGAGACACCGAGGCGGAGCTGCGGGCGATCGCCGGACTGGAGGGCGGGCGGCTGCGGCTGGCGTCGTTCGCATCCGCGGCGGCGTCGATCGTCCCGCTCGCGATCGTCGCGTTTCGCGATCGCCATCCGGCCGTGGAGCTGAGCATCGTGATGGCGGACCCGATCGACGCGCTGCCGCGGCTGCGCCGCGGCGAGCTCGAGATGGCGCTCTCGCACGACGCGATGGGGGAGCCCACCGACGGCGACGGGCTTGCGACGATCACGGTCGGCGCGGGCGGCCCGGGGGGGATCGAGTTGGTTCACCTGTTTGACGACCCGATGTATGTGGCGATGCCGGCGGGGCATCCGCTGGCGTGCGAGTCGCGCCTCGGCCTGGCGCGGTTCGCCGAGCAGCCGTGGATGCTCGCGACAACACACACGTGTCCCGACTCGCGGCTTTTCCTGCGCGCCTGCCACGCGGCCGGCTTCGAGCCCCGGATCGCGTTCCAGAACGACGACTACCCGGCGATCCTCGGGTTCGTCGCCGCCGGCGTGGGGGTGGCGCTGATCCCCGACATGGTCGCTCGCGGGGTGCGGGAGGACGTGGTCGTGCGCCAGCTCGACCCGCCGCCGCCGGCGCGGCCGATCCTGGCCGCGCTGCCGGCCGGCTACCGGTCGCCCGCCGCGCGCGCGATGCTGGCCGTGCTCGAGGACGTCAGCGCCGAGTGGGTCGCGGAGCGGCCGGCGCTGGCCGCCGCCTAGCCCGGTTGTCATCGAGCAGCGGCGCGATCCGGTCGAACAGGTCCGCCAGGATCCGGGCCGTGGCGCCCCAGATCAGGTTTTCGTCGACGACGTAGGTGTCGGTGCGGATCGGCAGCCCGCGGCGCAGCAGCCGGCGCCGGCCGTACCCGTCGAGTAGCGCTCGCAGCGGCAGCTCGAGCACCTCGGCCACCTCGCGGGCGCTCAACCTCCACTCGTGGCCGGGCTCGATCAGTCCGACGAACGGATACACGGCGTAACCGGTCACGATCGTCGGCGTCGGCTGCAGCGCGCCCAGGATCTCGACCGCCTCGGGAGGTAGCCCGATCTCCTCCTGGGCCTCCCGCAGCGCCGTCGCCTCGAGATCCTTCTCGCCCTCGTCGAAGCGGCCGCCGGGGAACGAGATCTCGCCGGGGTGACGGCGAAGATCGTCCCGGCGCCTGGTGAACACCCCGTGCAGCTCGCCGTCCGCCAGGTACAGCGGCACCAGCACGGCGGCGTCGGTGCGGCCGTTGACCTCCAGCTGGACCGCGTCCTCGGTCGCCAGCAGCACGCGCCGGAGATCCTCGCGGAGGTCGGTAGAGCGGAAGGGCATCACCGGACTATATTGGCGGGTGATGGAGGCACTGATCGTCGTCGATGTTCAGAACGATTTTTGCGCGGGCGGCGCGCTCGAAGTGCCGGACGGCGATGCGGTCGTCGAGGAGGTCAACCGGCTCGCGCGCGGGGTCGGGTTTGTTGTCGCAACCCGCGACTGGCATCCCCCGGATCACCACTCGTTCGCGATCCAGGGAGGACCGTGGCCGGTTCACTGCGTCCGCGGCACCCCCGGTGCCGAGCTCCACCCGCGAGTCGACGCCGGCAGGATCGAGGCGATCGTCGACGCCGGTCGCGAGCCCGAACACGAGGGCTACTCGGGGTTCGAGCACACGGACCTCGGGCAGCTGTTGCGCGCGCACGACATCGACACCGTCCATGTCGCCGGGCTGGCGCTCGACTACTGCGTCAAGGCGACGGCGCTCGACGCCAAGCGCGCGGGATTCGACACCGTCGTGCATCTGGGCGCGACCCGGGCCGTGGAGGTCCAGCCCGGTGACGGCGAGCGCGCGGTCGCGGAACTGCGCGATGCGGGCGTCAGGATCGCCGAGTAACTTCCTCGCACCCGCGTCGCGGCGGACGGCGTCACCGTCAACGCATGTACCCGTGGTAGCGGCTTTGGTGGCGGGGCGCTCCGCTACTGTGCTGCCGGCGCCACCAGCTCGACCCGCTCCTCGAACCTGACCTCGCCCTCGAGCGTCCGGTGGACGGGACACTTTGCGGCGATCGCGCGCAAGCGCTCGACCTGTTCCTCGGTGCATGTGCTCGGCACTCGCAGCACAAGCTTGAACACAGTGGGCGAGCCCCGTTCCGGAACTTCGTAGTCACACGTGACCTCGACCAGGCCGATGTCCCACTGCTTGTGCCGCGCGTACATCTCGAGCGTGACCGCCACGCAGGCCGCCAGGCTGGCGCCAAGCAGCTCCTTCGGCGTCGGTCCTTCGTCAGCGCCGCCCATATCAGCCGGCTCGTCGGCGATAAGTTGATGGTGGCGGATATCGATCCGGTGCGTGAACGAACCGGGGGCTGTGAGGCGAGCAATGGCCTTCATCTGCGGACTTGATCGTAGTTGGGGTCTGGAATGCGGGGCTATTCTGCCAGCGGGTTGAAGACGAGCCCGGTCGGGACCTTGGGAAAGAAGTAGGTCGACTTGGGCGGCATGCTCTCGCCGGCTGCCGCGACCGCCTGGACCTGTTCGATCGGGACCGGAGCCATGAAGAAGGCGGCGTCGAACTCGCCGGCCTCGACCAGCTCGAGCGCCTGCCCGAAGTCCCGCGCGTAGGCGAGCCCGGCGAGGTGGTCGATGTCCTCATCGGTCATGCTCAGCGCGCCCTTCAGGATCAGCGCCTCCAGCACCGCCGTGTCGAGGTGGCGATAAGGCTCGCTGTGGCCGGGCAGCGCCGCATCGGCGATCGCGTTGTCCTTCAGCGTGAGCATGAACGGCTTGCGGAAATGGGCGTCGATGTAGCCGATCCTGGCCCGGTCGCCGGGATCGGGGGCGAGCCGGTCAATGCTGTCGAGCGGCTCGATCTCGAAGTCCCGCCTGAGCGCCATCGCGAGCGACTCGTGCTGCTCCGGGCTCAGGCCCCGGACGAGCCGATGGGTCGGAAACACCGTCAGTCCCGGATCCTGGAGCGCCACCAGGCACATCAGCACGTACCGATGCGGTCCGTCGCCACCGACCTCGTCGGCGTACACGCGGGCGGTCTCATAGCGGTGGTGGCCGTCCGCGATCAGCAGCTCGGCGCCGCGCATAACTTCGGTCACGGCCGCGATCGCGCTCGGCTCGCTCACGCGCCACAGGCGGTTGACGGTGCCATCCTTGTCGGTCGTCTCCGCCCACGGCGCTGCCGTGGTCGCAGGCGCCAGCGCCTGCGAGGCTCGCCGGCCCGGGTCCGAGAACAGCGAGAAGATCGGTGACAGATTCGCGTTCGTGGCGCGCGTGAGGCGCAGCCGGTCCTCCTTCGGTCCCGGATGGGTGCGCTCGTGCGGGCGGATCAACCCCGGGCCATAGTCGGTGATCCGGACCCGGGCGAGGAACCCATGCCGCGTCCGGCTGCGCCCGTCTGGTCCCGTGTAATCCTGGGCCAGCGGCCACAATGCCGGGTCGGCGTCGTGCACGATCACCCCTTCGCTTCGCCACGCGGTGAATCGCACGGCGGCGTCCTCGTAGGGGTGATCACCCTCCGGGAGATCGATCCGAACGACGTTGTACGGCGAACGAGCGGCCATTTGCGCCCGTTGCGCGGCATCGATCACGTCGTACGGAGGGGCGACCACTTCCTGCAGACCCCCCGTTCTTGCGAGGTCGTAACGCAGCGCTCGGAGGGGCTCGATCTCGGCCATCGCGGTGGGGGAGGCTACTTGACGCGCATCGCGTCCGAAGCGATTGGCTCTAGACTCGACTGGACTGTCGGGGCGTGGCGCAGCCTGGTAGCGCGCACCGTTTGGGTCGGTGAGGTCCCCGGTTCAAATCCGGGCGCCCCGATTTAGGAAAGCCCTGGTGAGGGTGCGCTAAGCCCTGCTGAGGGGGCGCCGGGGCGGAGTTCTGGGGTTGGGGTGGGTAGGAAGAGCCGGCCGCGGAGTGATCCGTGGGCGGTGCCTGTGGCGGCGGTGAGCCAGGCGCCGGTCAGCAATGCGTAGAGGGCAACGCTGGTCCAGGTGAGGAAGTTGGCGTGTGTGCGCAGCGCGAGCTCTGATGTGCCTGTGACGAGCGTGCCGACGGGGAAGGTGAAGCTCCACCACGTAA
>CAWJIO010000017.1:0-91005 GCA_963842995.1 uncultured Solirubrobacterales bacterium
CTAGCGCGCGCACTATCGTGGCAGTATGGCCCAGAGCCTGAACCCGGCGCTCAAGGCGGTCAGCGACGCGGTGCTCGCGGTCGCCTCGCAGCTATCGGTCGACGAGGTGCTCCAGCGGCTGGTCGACTGCGCCCAGGAGCTCGCCGGGGCCCGGTACGCGGCGCTCGGGATCCCCGACGGGGAAGGGGGGTTTCGCCGCTTCCTCGTATCGGGCATGAGCGACGAACTGGTGGCGGGACTCGGACCGCTCCCGCGGACGCACGGGATGCTCGGCGCGATCCTCGAGTCCCGGGCGCCCTACCTGACCGACGACATCCACGATGACCCTCGCTTCCGTGGCTGGTGGCCACGCAAGCACCCCGACATGCGTTCGTTCCTCGGCGTGCCGATCGTCGCGCAGGGGGAGGTGATCGGGGCGTTCTATCTGACCGAGAAGGTGCAAGCCGACGCGTTCGGGAGCTCCGACCAGGAGCTGATCGAGCTGCTGGCCGCGCACGCGGCGATCGCGATCACCAACGCCCGCCTGTATGAGCAGAGCCGCGAGCTGTCGGTTCTGTCCGAGCGCAACCGGCTGGCACTCGAGCTCCACGACGTCGTCAGCCAGAAGCTGTTCAGCCTCGTGCTGACGGCCGAGGCGGCCGCCACGCAGCTGGAGCGGGATCCGGCCGCCGCGCGTGCTCAGGTGCAGCGGCTGCGGGTGCTCGCGCGCGAGGCGCTCGACGAGCTGCGGTCACTGATCCTCGGCCTGCGCCCGCCCGCGCTCGAGCGCGATGGGCTCGAGCAGACGCTCCGCAAGGAGATCGAGATGCTCCGCCGCGTCCACGGCGTCGAGATCGAGCTGTCGGCCGACGGCGGCGAGCTCGCCGGCGACGACGGCGAGCGCGACCTGGCGGTGCTGAGGATCGCGCACGAGGCGCTGCACAATGCGCTGCGTCACGCGCGGGCCGGCCACGTGACAGTGCGGCTGAGCGAGACGCCCGGACTGCTGACCGTCGAGGTCACCGATGACGGGGTCGGGTTCGAGCCGGGCCGGGCAGAGCTGCGCTCGCGACACCTCGGCCTGACCTCGATGGAGGAACGCGCGCGCGAGCTGGGCGGGCACTTGGAGATCCGCTCCGCCCCTGGGGCGGGTACGACGGTGCGGCTGGCGGTGGGCGCGTGACGGCCGCAATCCGGGTGCTGATTGTCGACGACCATGCTGTCGTGCGGGAGGGCCTGCGCGCGTTCCTCGAGCTCCAGGACGGATTCGAGGTGGTCGGCGAGGCGGCCGACGGCGAGGACGGGGTCGCGGTCGCCGGCAAACTGCGGCCCGACGTGGTCCTGATGGATCTCGTAATGCCGAAGCTCGATGGCGTCGGCGCGATGCGTGAGCTGCGCGTGCGGCTGCCGGACACGCGCGTGATCGTGCTCACGAGCTTTCTCGATGACGAGCGGCTGTTGCCCGCGATCCAGACCGGGGCCGCGGGCTATCTGCTCAAGGACGTCGAGCCGGCGGAACTGGCGCGCGCGATCCGCGCCGCTCGCGCCGGGGAGGCGGTCATCGATCCGAGCGTCGCGGCGCGGCTGGTGCGGGCGATCGCGGACCGGACGCAGCCCCCCGGGGAGGCGCTCGAGCAGCTCACCCGCCGCGAGCGCGAGGTACTTCAGTTACTGGCGCGCGGCCGCTCCAACAAGCGGATCGCGTTCGAGCTCGGAATCTCCGAGAAGACGGTCAAGACTCACGTCGGTCACCTGTTCGCCAAGCTCGGGGTCACCGATCGCACCCAGGCCGCGCTGCTGGCCGTCCAGCGAGGGCTGGTCGGGCGGGAGTCTTAGGACCAATTGCCACTGGTAACCGCGACCGCGCCGGTCCTACGGTGGCGGCATGCCACTTGCAATCATCACCGGCGCCTCCCGGGGCCTCGGCCTTGCGCTCGCCCGCGCGCTCGCGCGCGACGGCTGGGCGCTCGTGCTCGACGCGCGCGGCGCGCCTGACCTCGAGCGCGCCGCCCGGGAGCTCGGCGCGATCACTGAAGTCGCGGCGATCCCCGGTGACGTCGCGGACGACTGGCACCGGCAGGCGCTCCTGTCAGCGGCCGGCGACACCGTCGATCTGCTCGTCAACAACGCCAGCGTGCTCGGACCGAGCCCCCAGCCGGCGCTGGCCGATTACCCGATCGATCAACTGGAACACGTGTACGCCGTCAACGTGCTGGCGCCGTTGGCGCTCGGGCAGATCGTCCTGCCCCGGATGCCGGAGCGGGGACGGATCATCAATGTGACCTCCGATGCGGCTGTCGAGCCGTACCAGGGGTGGGGCGGATATGGATCCTCCAAGGCGGCGCTGGAGCAGCTGACCGCGATTCTCGCCGCCGAGCATCCGTCGCTGCGCATCTACGCGGTCGATCCGGGCGACATGCGCACCGACCTTCACCAGCAGGCGTTCCCCGGCGAGGACATCTCGGACCGCTCGCTGCCCGAGGTCAGTGTGCCCGGATTGCTGGAGCTGATCGCGGCCGAGCTTCCGAGCGGGCGATACCTCGCGAGAGAGGTAAGTCGTGCACGCGCCGGCGTTTGAGCTGCCGCGGGCGCTCGAGGCCGACCGTCCGCCGGAGGCGCGGGGTCTCGAGCGCGACGAGGTCAGGCTGATGGTCGCGGCGCGGTCCGACGGTTACATCGATCATGTTCGCTTCCGCGATCTGCCGGATCTGCTCGTGCCGGGTGACCTGCTGGTGATCAACGTGTCGGCGACGCTGCCGGCGGCGGTCGGCGCGCGCCGGTCCGGCGGCGATCCGGTCAGGGTGCACTTTGCGACACCGGCGCCCGGACTCGATGCCCGCTGGCAGGTCGTTGAGCTGCGCACGCGCGACGGCTCCCGCCCCGCTCGCGGCGCGACCGGGGAGCGGCTGTCGCTCGCCGGCGGCGCGACGCTCGAGCTGGTCGCGCCGTATGCCTCCGGCGCCCGCCTGATGCTGGCCCGTGTCGGCGCCGCGGGCTCGGTGCCCGAGTACCTCGAGCTTCACGGCGAGCCGATCCGCTACGGATACGCGTCGGCCGCGTGGCCGCTGTCCGACTACCAGACGGTGTACGCGACCACCCCGGGGAGCGCCGAGATGCCGAGCGCCGGCCGACCGTTCACGACCGCGCTGCTGACGCGGCTAATCGCACGCGGGGTGATGGTTGCGCCTATCACCCTCCACGCGGGCGTCTCCTCGCCCGAGCGTCACGAGCCTCCGTTCCCGGAGCCGTACGCGGTGCCGGAGGCGACGGCGCACTTGATCAACGCGACCCGGCGCTGGGGCGGGCGCGTGATCGCCGTCGGGACGACCGTGGTCCGGGCGCTCGAGTCGGTCGCGCGGCCGCACGGGACGGTGGCCCCCGGTGAGGGGTGGACGGGGCTCGTGATCGGGCCCGCGCGCCGGCTGCGGATCGTCGACGGGCTGATCACCGGCTGGCATGAGCCGCAGGCGTCGCACCTGCAGATGCTCGAGGCGGTCGCGGGCCCCGAGCTGCTCCGCCGGTCCTACCGCGAGGCGCTCGCGCGGGGCTACCTGTGGCACGAGTTCGGCGACAGCCACCTGCTGCTGCCATGACAGCTCGTCAGTGCAGGGCACTCGGGTCGAGCTCGTCCAGCAACCCGATCGCGCGCGGTCCGCTGTTGTCGTCGAGCAGGATCGCGCCACCCGGCCAGTAGGGGTGCGGCGGCACCGCGTGGCTGACGAGCAGCGGCTCGTATACCCACGAGCCGGTGTTCGCGATCCGCGGCCGCCCGCCGGGCCCCTTCCACTGCCCGGAGCGGTCGGCAGGCAGCGGTCCGAGCCGGTGGACGTGGCCGAACAGCACCCAGTCGGCATCGACACCGAGACGGTGCACGACTCGCGCCAGCGCCGGGATGCTGGCGCGGCTCATCTGCGCGCCGAGCAGCGCCGAGGTGAGCGGGGCGAGCCGCCGGTGCAGCAGCAGCCGCGGCGCGCGCGGCATCGTCGACGCACGCACGAGCTCTGCCAGATCGTCGAGGAGCGCCGCCACCGGTCGCGGCAGCCACCGCGCGGTCCGCGTGAGCGACGGCCGTCGGGCGCGCTCGTAGTCGGCCGGGATCGCGTTCGTGCGAGGCATCCGGCCAAGCAATCCGCGCGCGAAGCCGAACGCCGACTCCGGCAGCAGGTGCCGGTCGAGATAGTGACCGTGAGTGGCCCACACCGTGTCCGTCAGCCACGCGCCCGGGTAGCTCACGGTGACGACCGCGGGCGCCAGCCAAGCTGCCAGCTCGGCCAGCCCGGCGCTCGCCTCGAGCGGCACGACATCGGCCGCCGTGAGTCGGGGCCCCCGTGCCCGCGCCCAGTCGCGCACCAGACGCAGGTCGTGGTTGCCGGGCACGATCGTGACCTCGCGCTGGCCGCCGAGGCGGCGTCCGAGCTCGCGCAGCACCGGTCTCGCCTCCGCCATCGCGTGCTGCGGGCGGCCTTCGGCCAGCTCGACAATGTCGCCGAGCAGCACCAGCCGCTGCACCGAGTCGAGCGCGGCGAGTAGCCGCTCCAGCGGCTGCGGCTTGGAGAGGACGCAGCTTCGCACCCTGGCGCCCAGGTGCAGGTCGGAGATCACTAGGGTCCGCACCAACGTGGGACCCTAGCCGCGCGGGCTGGGCGGGGCGCTGACCCGGCCGGCCGCCGTCGGGCCGGGCCGGTCAGCCCGCCGGCAACGCGGCCCGCGAATCCACGGGCCGCGCTAAGCCGGTGTCAGCCGATTGGGGGCGATGTCAGCTGACGTGGGCGGGGGCGCCGAACTCAAGCGTGACGCCGCGCGCCACCACGATCACCGGGAAGGTGGCGTTCTCGATCTCGTTCTGGGTCTGCGCGCTGACCATCACGCGTCCCTCGGGCGCCTCGCTGCGTGAGCCGACAACGAGCATGTCGAGATGCCGTTCGTCGCGGGTGACGTGCGCGCCGAAGTGGTCCGCCAACTCACGCGCGGTCTCGATCGCCGCGTCGTCACCCGGAGCGGCGAGCACGCCGACGGTCCCGATCTGCGGCACGTGCGCGGTGCTGTAGCCGGCCGGGGCGATCGCGATCGCGGCCGGACCGCCCTCGAGCAGCGACTGGGTGGAGTGCTGCGGCGAGATATGTCCGCTCGCGGTGCGGTAGTCGGAGCCGAACACGACGAGCTCGGCTTCCTCCTGCTCGGCGAGCCACTTGAGGCCCTCCGCGGTCGACGCGCTAACGACGACCCGCCGCTCGACGTCGAAATCAGTGAGCGCGCTCGCGCCGCGCTCCAGCAGCTCTTCCGCCTCGTGCTCTTCCAGCTGCTCGCGACTGCGGTCGGCGAGCGTGCTGTGACGCACGTAGGCGAGCGTCAGCTGCGCCCCGGCCTCCGCGAGCAGCCGGCCGAGCATCAGGGCGTCACGATCATTTGCGGTGTCGTCGTAGGAGACGATTGTCTTGGGGCCCATGAAGTCCTCTCCATTCAATCCGTGGCCTCGTTGCTGTTCGAGTAGTTCGCGCGAGGATCGCATCGGCCTGCCATCAGTGCTAATAAAGTTGTTCATCCTCGAGATAAGATGTGCTAATGCTGCATTTGGGCCGGCTCCGGGTGCTGTCCGAAGTCGTCGGCCAGCGATCCTTCTCCGGCGCCGCCGAGGCGTTGTCGTACACGCAGTCGGCGGTGTCTCAAGCGGTTGCGAGGCTCGAGGCCGAGACCGGCACGCCGCTCGTGATCCGCGACCGCGGTGGGGTCCGCGCGACCGCCGCCGGCGCGACGCTGGTGGAGCACGCCGAGGTGATCTTCGCTCAGGTCGAGGCGGCCGAATCAGCCCTCGCCGACGTGCTCGGCGTCCGCGGCGGGCGGTTGCGTGTTGCGTCGTTCCCTTCGGCCGGAGCGACTGTGATGCCCCAGGCGGTGGCCAGCTTCCGCGCGCACCATCCCCGCGTGGCGCTGACGCTCGCGGAGGGCGAGCCGGAGGAAATCGCGCCGCGGCTGCGCGCCGGGGAGTTCGACCTCGCGCTGCTGTTCGAGTTTCCGGGCGCGCGCGAGCGTCCGGGCACCGGGCTGCGCACCGTGCCGTTGCTGGAGGACCCGATGCACGTCGCGCTGCCGGCCGCCCACCCGCTGGCGGCCAAGCCGGCCCTGGCGCTCGCCGACCTGCGAGACCAGGAGTGGGTGCAGACCTCGGCCGACAGCCCGTGCGCGCGCCACGTCGTGCGATCGTGCCTGGCGGCCGGCTTCGAGCCGCATGTCACGTTCGAGAGCGATGACTACGAGACCGTGCAGGGCCTGGTGGCCGCCGGCGTCGGAGTGGCGCTGATCCCGCGGCTGGCGCTGACCCGCGTGCACTCGGGGATCGTCGTGCGCGCGCTGGCGCCGCGGAGCCCGGCACGACAGGTGATCGCGGCGACCAACACCGGACCCGGCGTCGCACCCGCGGCCAAGTCGATGATCACCGTGTTGCTCGACGTGGCTCGGCGGTATGAGTCGGCGCCGGAGATCGAGGCGGCCGGCGGCGGGCCTTCGGGTCCTTCGCCGGCGCTGGTTGGTCTGTGACGCGCAGAGAACCGCGACCGAGCCGGCCCTCGCGGTGCGCGCGTCAGCGGACGCCGTCGACCCCTCCGGCCGGTACGTAGCGCGGTCGGTCGTCGGCTTTCAGCCGGCCGCCCGCCGCGCTGTGTGCTAGGGAGGTCGGGCACCCGGGTGCCCGACATCGCGGGAGTGGCAGGGGCTGCGGGGCGGCCAGGTGAGTGGCCGGGGAGGCCTGCGGACCGGTGGCTGGCGCGGGGCGCCTGCGGACCGGTGAGTGGCGGGGGGCGCCTGCGAATCGGTGAGCGGCCGGGGGCGCCTGCGGACCCCCAAAACCTGCTCAACTTCCCAAATCCAACCGCGAGTTGTGGGTTTCGGGAAGTTGAGCACGATATTCATGCTCGATTTCCCAAACCGCCGGCGCCCAGTCGGGTTTGCGAAGCTGAGCATGTATCTCCGGGCGTTCTGACCCGCCGGCGCGCTCCGTCCCTCCTCCCCAGCCCAGAGCGCGGACGACAGCGATCCGCTCCGCCACGATAGCGATCCGCTCCGCCACGACAGCGATCCGCTCCGCCACGACAGGAACCCGCAACACCAACGACGACCCGCCACCCCGACCTGTTTCACTGCCTCCATGGCCCGTGAACGACGGCTCTCGTTTGGTGAGGTGGCGGAGTTGTATGACCAGTCGCGGCCGTCGTATCCCGCCGAGCTGATCGACGACGTGTTCGCTCACGCCGGCATCTCGCCCGGCCAAACGGTGCTGGAGGTGGGCGCCGGCACAGGAAGGGCCACGCTGCTGATGGCTCGGCGCGGGCTGTCGGTGCTGGCGCTGGAGCCGAGCGCCGAGATGGCCGCCGTGGCACGACGGAACTGTGCCTCTTATCCGGGGGTGAGGATCGAGCGGACCGAGTTCGAACAATGGCGCGGCGACGGCGCGCGGTACCCGCTTTTGTTCTCGGCCCAGGCGTGGCACTGGATCGCGCGCGACGCTCGGTATCCCGCGGCGCGGGCGGCGCTGGCCGATGGTGGGACGCTGGCGGCGTTCTGGAACCGGGTCGATTGGGGCGCTACCGAGCTAAGGGATGAACTTCTCGACGCGTACACGCAAGCGGGGGTCGAGCCGGACGGCCCGATGCACCCAGCGCAGCCGCAGTCGGCCGAGCTCGAGGGGATCTGGGAGCGGGAGATCGATGCCGCTGTGGGGCTCGTGGCGCCGGAAGTCCGTGTATATCGATGGGACTGCCGGTACGCGACGGACGAATACGTCGCGCTGCTGCGCACCCACGGCGACCACATCATGTTGGAGCCTGGCCGCCGGGAATCGTTGCTGCGGTCGATCGGGGGCGCGATCGACGCACACGGCGGCGCCTTCGCGCTGCGGTACGTGACGGTCCTCTGTCTTGCGCGAGCTGACGCGTGCGCCTGAGATGAGCACCGACGGAGTCGTGCGCGGGGATGACGGGGTCCTTCGCTGCTGGTGGGCCGGGTCGGCTCCGGAGTACCGGCGCTATCACGACGTCGAGTGGGGCATGCCGGTCGCGGACGACCGGCGGCTGTTCGAGAAGCTGAGCCTCGAGGGATTTCAAGCCGGTCTCTCGTGGCTTACGATCCTGCGTAAGCGCGAGGCGTTCAGGCGCGCGTTCGCGGAGTTCGACTTCGAGCGGATCGCGGCCTTTGGCGAGGACGACGTGCAGTGCCTGCTGGCCGACGCCGCGATCGTCCGCCACCGCGGCAAGATCGAGGCGGTCGTCAACAACGCACGGCGGGCGGTGGAGCTGGTGGAGGAGGAGGGGTCGCTGGCCGCGTACGTGTGGCGGTTCGAGCCGGCGCCGCGCGACGGGCAGCTGGATCGGGCGGCGCTACGCGAGCTGGCACAGACGCCCGCGTCCAAGGCGCTGGCGAAGGACCTGAAGCGGCGTGGCTGGCGGTTCGTGGGGCCGACGACCGTATATGCGTTCATGCAGGCGATGGGGCTGGTCAACGACCACCTCGCCGGCTGCGACGCGCAGGCATCGGTGGAGCGGGCGCGAGCGCAGTTCGTGCGGCCGGCGGGCAAGCAGTCCGGAGCGCCCGGCCGGCGTCCCTAGGAAGGCGCGCCGAGGACGGTGTCGACGAGCTCGCCGGCCCGCTGCGGGTCGAACGGCTCGGCGGACATCAGCCGCCGGTAGAAGATCGCCCCGAGCAGGGCGGCGGTCGCGAGCTCGGGATCGAGCTCGGCGCGAAACTCGCCGGCCTCGATGCCGATCGCGATCAGGTCGGTCAGCGCGCGCCGGCGCTCGGCGGAGTAGCGGTGATGAAAGGCGCGGACGCGTGGGTCGCGCGCGGCGCCTTCGATCAACGCCGGGATGCAGCGGGAGAAGGTCGAGTCGATCACGACCTCCGCGACGTGGCGTACGAGCAGCTCGATCGACTGGCGGGCCGAGTGGAGCTCGAGCTGGGGGACCAGCTGCTCGTGGAAGGTCTCGAACGCGTCGGCGATCAGCGCGAGCTTGTCCGGCCAGTGGCGGTAGATCGTCGACTTGCCGACCCGTGCCCGGGCGGCGACCGACTCGATCGTGAACGCCCCGTAGCCGATCTCGGCAAGCTCCTCCACGGCCGCTCGCAGGATCACGATCCTGGAGCGCTGGACGCGGGGGTCGACGGGCGCGTCCTCGCGCGGGTCGGTCGTGGCGTCTCCGTGCATCGGCGTGATGGTAGCCCTCCGAAACGTTGACGTATCGCTGCGAAACGACTACGTTTCATAGATTCCTGCGACCTAGGAGAAGCGATGGCCACAGTGAGCGTCCGATACATCGTCGACGACGTCGACGCGGCGATCCGGTTCTACTGCCACGAGCTCGGTTTTCACGAGGACATGCACCCGGCGCCTGCCTTCGCGATGCTGTCCAACGGCGACCTACGGCTGGTGCTGAGCGCTCCGGGCGGGGGGCCGGGCGGTGGCCAGGCGATGCCGGATGGCCGCGTCCCCGAGCCCGGAGGCTGGAACCGTTTTCAGCTCGAGATCCCGGATCTGGCTGCCACCGTCGAGCGTCTGCGCGCCCACGGCGTCCGGTTCCGCAACGAAATCGTGACCGGGGTCGGAGGGAAGCAGATCCTGGTCGAGGATCCGTCGGGCAATCCGGTCGAGCTGTTCGAGCCGACGCTGCCCGAAGCCGAGCTGGACCGGCCGGGATGAGCGTGGAACAGGCCCCGAAGCTGCCGGAGGTCGCCGCTCACGTCGTCGTCGGGGGCGGTGTCCACGAGCTGTCCGTCGCCGCCGAGCTTGCGCTCCGCCTGGACGGCGCCGCCTCCCCATCGCCGGTCGTGCTGCTCGAGCGGGCCACGCTCGGCTCCGGCGCCTCCGGGATCGCCGGCGGGATCGTGCGCGGCTACTACCGGAGTCCCGCGATCACCGAGCTGGTGCGGCTGAGCGTAGAGCGCTTCGAGCGCGCGCCGGACCGGTTCGGCTTCCGGCAGGTGGGGTTCGTGTCGGTCGTTCCCGAGCGCCAGTTCGAGGACCTGCGCGCGATCGCCGCGCGGCAGGCCGAGGTCGGATACGGCTCCGAGCTCGTGACCGGCAACGACGCCTATGCGGAGTATCTGCGCTGGATCTGGACCGACTTCGACGCGCGCAGCGTGGCGGCGCTGTTGCACGAACGGCGCAGCGGCTGGGCCGACGCGTCGGCGACGGTACGCGAGCTGGCGCGCGCGGCTCGTGACGCGGGCGTGGAGATCTTCGAGGGCGCCGAGATGGTCGACCTGCGGCGTGTGGGCCCGGGATGCGTGGCTGATGCTCGGACTCGACTTCCGCGCCACGGTCGACGGGATCCGCAGGCCACTGGTCGATCTCGTCAAGGCGCAGGAGGGGGACTTCCTGCTCCCGCGCGTCGGCCTTCAGGCCGCGGCCGGCCACGACGCACCGGTGGTGCACTTCGATGCCGACGAGCCGCTGCTCTCGGACCGGGACGGACGCGTGCTGCTCGACGGCACCTGGGGGATCTACTTCCGGATGGGCCGGACCGGGAGCAGCGTAACGGTCGGCGGTCTGCCACAGAGGCTGGGCCCCGACGCGCCGCTCGACCCGTACGGGCCCGGCAATCCGGCGCACGTCGCCGGTCAGGAGTTCTACGAGTTCGCCGAGGCGGGGCTGGCGCGGGTCCTGGCTCGCTTCCGCGGAGCTGGGCAACGCTGGCAGGCGAAGCCTCACGGCGGCGTCGTCGGCCTGACCCCCGACGGCTACCCGGTGCTCGATCACGTGCTCGACAACGTCTACGCGATCCTCGACGCGGGCCACACGTACAAGATGCTGGCGCTCGGCGAGCTGGCCGCGGCCGACATCCTCGCCGGCCCGGAACCCCTGCTGGAGCCGTTCCGGCTCGGCCGCTTCGAGGCCGGCAGGCTGCAACCGGCGTCGAGCGGCCCGTATCCGTGGACGTAGAGGAGGCCTCCTCGCTACCCTGTTGACCAGTGACCGATTGGGGCGCGCAATCGGCGATCAAGGGCACCTGTGTACCGATCGCTGCCGGCAACGACGGACACAACTGGCCGGTCGACCGAATCTCGCATTGGCGCGGCGGCGACTGGTGGCAGGAGCGGATAGACACGGCCGTAGCCGGGCCCGACCCGGTGCTGTGCAACCTCCGGATCACGCTCGCGCACGAGGAACTGTCGCTCGCGCTGCGCCGACTCACCGGCGCCGAGTGCGGCGCGAACTTCCACACCTGGGCCGTGTGGGGTTCGAAGATCGCGGGCCGGACGATCCGCCAGGCGGATGTGCCGTTCCTGCCGCAGGCGGCGTGGGCGGCCGGGATGGTCCTCGGCGCCGGCGCCACCGCGGCGATCGATCGCGGCAGTGTCCGCCGCCGCGTTGCCAGGTCAGTGGGCGTCGGCGCGAGCGCCGGCACCGCCCTCAATCGCATCGCGCAAGCGCTGCTCGCCCAGGCCGCCGAGCACATTCTCGGCGGCAATGTCACCGTGCTGACCGACATCGGCCGGCAGACAGCCCGATTCGTCAGCACCTTTCTGGACCCCGAAGCCCGCGACCAGGACCGCCTGGAAGAGTTCCTCGGGCGGCTTCGCCCCGGTCCGGCGCGCAGTGGCGGTCAGGAGCTCCTTCGTGGCGCGTATCGCCACTATTTCGCCGCCAGTCTCGAAGCCGACCCCGATCGGCGCGATGAGCTGATGCTGTGGGCGAACCTGCTGGCGATCCTGCAAGAGCATCAGCGGCTGGATCCCTACATCGACGCGTCGGTACCGCGTCCGTTCCGCCGACTGGTGACCAAGCGGCTGTTGAGCTTCGCGGTCGGGGCCGAATCGATGGAGGTCAGTGCCGATGTTCCCGTGCGCGGGACCTCAGCGTTCTCCGACACGCTACGGACGATCGAGATCCCGCAGCTGGAGCAGTTCCTCGACGGTCCCGGAGGTTGGGATCGCACGCCGAACACGGTCGTCGGCAGCGCCGCGGAGGACTGGACCAAGCTCGCCGACCGGATGAACTTCATCGTCGATCTGTTTCGGACTCGGCAGAAGGATCCGAATCTGTTCAAGCCGCCGTACACCGATTGGCAGCGCGACATGATCCTCTCGGGCCGCGTGCCGGCCGGCCCGCTCTGACATAGAGTCTCGATCCATGTGGTCGCGCGTTCGTCGGAACCGGTGAGGGGCGCGGCCGGCGTGCCGGAGGCGATGGTCGCCGGCCACGTCACGCTCGACGTCTTCCCGACGCTGCACGGGTCGCTCGCGCTGGAGCCCGGAAGGCTGGTCGTGGTCGGCCCGGCGGTGACGTCGACCGGCGGGGCGGTTGCGAACGTCGGCGTGGCTCTGCACCGGCTCGGCGTGCGGGTGAGGCTGATCGCCAGGGTCGGGGCGGACCTGTTCGGGAGGGCCGTGCTCGAGTCGCTCGCAGACCTAAGCGACCGTCTGGTCGACGAGATCGCAGTCGCGCCCGAGGACGCGACCAGTTACACGATCGTGATCAACCCGCCGGGGGTGGACCGGAGCTTCCTCCACTGTCCGGGCGCGAACGAGTCGTTCAGCTCGCGGGACGTCGCGTATGAAAAGCTCGCGGGCGTGCGCGTGTTTCACTTCGGCTATCCACCGTTGATGCCGCGCATGTACGCCGACGGCGGCGCTGAGCTGCGGACGATGTTCTCGCGCGTGCGCGACGAATCGGGGGCGGTGACCGCTCTCGATCTGTGCCAACCCGATCCGGACAGCGAAGCCGGCCAGGTCGACTGGCAGGCGCTCCTCGCAGGCGTGCTGCCGTTCGTGGACGTGTTCGCGCCCAGCGTCGACGAGTTGCTGTTCATGCTCGACCGTTCGGCGCACGAGCAACTGCCCGACGATGCGCCGCCATGGTCGGTGATCGATCAGGCGTGGCTCTCCCGGCTCGGGACGGAGCTCACGGCGATGGGCCCCGCCGTTGTCGCGATCAAACTCGGCGATCAGGGTCTGTACCTGCGCACCACCGGCGAGGCTGCCTCGATCACGAGGTTCTGCGCGCGGCTCGGACTGGATCCGGATCGGTGGCGCGATCGCGAGTTGCTCTCGCCGTGCTTTCGGCCGCGGGCGCTCGGCGGCACGACGGGCTCGGGAGACGCCACGATCGCCGGGCTGCTGGCGGCGTTGCTGCGTGGCGCGAGCCCCGACGAGGCGGCGACGAGCGCGACCGCGGTCGGCGCCTGCAGCGTCGAAGCGGTTGACCCGACGAGCGGAATCCCGCCATGGCCGCGGGTTGCCGAGCGGATCGCGGACGGCTGGCCGCGGCTGCCGGTCGAGGCCGCGTTGCGGCCGAGTAAGCTCGCCTGCGGCGGACGACCAAGTGACAGTGAAAGGGATGATGAGTAGATGACCTACGTGCAGCCGATCGCCGGTGAGGAAGAGCTGACACCGCGGCCTGAGCACCGGTTCGCGTTCGGCCTGTGGACCGTCGGCAATCCGGGCCGTGACCCGTTCGGCGAGCCCACCCGGCCGCCGCTGGACCCGGTCGAATCGGTCGAGCGCCTCGCCGAGCTGGGGGCTTACGGGGTCAACCTGCATGACAACGACCTGGTGCCGTATGGCAGCTCGGCGGCCGAGCGCGACCGGATCGTGGCCCGGTTCTCCGATGCGCTACAGCGGACGGGGATGAAGGTGACGATGGCGACGACGAACCTGTTCGGCCATCCGGCCTTCAAGGATGGAGCATTCACTTCCAACGACCGGGCCGTGCGGCGCGCCGCGATCGCCAAGACGATGCGGGGGATCGATTTGGGGGCCGAGCTCGGAGCGCCGGTGTACGTCTTCTGGGGCGGCCGCGAGGGTGCCGAGAGTGCCGCCACCAAGCGGGTCACCGACGCCCTCGAGCGCTACCGCGAGGCGATCAACTTTCTCTGCGCCTACGTGCGCGACCAGGGGTACGAGATGGTGTTTGCGGTCGAGCCGAAGCCAAACGAGCCGCGTGGCGACATCTTCCTGCCGACCGTCGGGCACGCACTGCACTTCATCAGCACGCTGGAGGACCCGTCGATGGTGGGTGTCAATCCGGAGGTCGCGCACGAGACGATGGCGGGCCTGAGCTTCGTGCACGCGGTCTCACAGGCACTGTGGGCGGGCAAGCTGTTTCACATCGACCTCAACAGCCAGCGCATCGGCCGCTACGACCAGGACTTCCGGTTCGGCGCGGAGGACCTGAAGGAGGCGTTCCTGCTCGTGCACCTGCTCGAGACCTCCGGGTACCAGGGCGTGCGCCACTTCGACGCACACGCGTACCGCAACGAGGACACCAATGGAGTCTGGGACTTCGCCGCCGGCTGCATGCGCACCTACCTCGCGCTTGCCGCGAAGGCGCGGCTGTTCGACTCCTCCGAGGCGATCCGCGCCGCGCGTGAGGCCGCTCGGGTCGACGAGCTGGCCTCGCCCAGCGTCGGTCCCTATTCGGCGCAGGCGGCGGCGGCGCTGCGGGACGAGGATCAGGACCTCGACGCACTGGCCGCGCATGGGTACGCAAACGAGCGGCTTGACCAGCTGGTCGTGGAGCTGTTGCTGGGCGTGGGGTAGCGAGGCCGCGGCCTCGTGAGCGCCACAAGCCGCCGCTAAACGAGCACCCGCCGCCGGAAGTTCCGCAGCGCGAGCGTGAGGAACGCCGCCCAGAACGCGGTCAGCACCGGATAGACGACGTACAGGGGCATGTGCGTCGCGTCCGTCAGGCCGGCGCGCATCCCTTCGGTGACGTAGATCAGGGGGTTGATCAGCACGATCGTCTGCAGCCAGTGGAAAGCGCCCAGCTTGACCGGGGCGAGCTTGGTCCACTGGTAATAGGTGCCCCCGAGGAAGGTGAGCGGGAGCACGACGAAGCCGAACATCAGGCCGATGTTGCGGGGCTCGAAGCTCGTGCCGAGCAGCAGCCCGAGCGAGCTCATCGCGACGCACGCGAGCGGGATCAGCGTGACGACCACGAGCCAGTGCACGTGCAGGTGTGCGTGGACGTGACTGGCATGGATCACAGCTGCGATCGGGAACACGATCACCGCCGCCAGCAGACCCTGGACGGCGCCGGACAGGACCTTGGCGCACGCGACCAGCCAGATCGGGCACGGAGCCTGGACCCGGTCCTCGATCTCGCGCGTGTACCCGAACTCGGTCGACATCGGCAGCGCGACCGCCTGGATGCCCTGGAACATGATCGAGATCGCCACCACGCCCGGCACGAGCACGGTCGCAAAGCCGGACTCGGCGCCCGCTCCGTGGCCCCCGCCGACGCCCTGCCCGATCGTCGGAAAGACGTACAGGAACACGAACACGAGCAGGAACGGCTGGATCAATGTCCGGGCGACGAACTCGCCGAAGGTCTTGCGCAGCACGGTGAGGTCGCGGAGCACCAGGCCGCCCAGCGCGGCGCGGCTGGCCGCGAGCGTGCTGCGCGTCGGCGTCAGCGCGATCCGGGTCGGCTCCGATCGGGGCGTGGTCGTGGCGGTCATTCGCGCAGGTCCTTCCCGGTCAGATTGATGAACACGGTCTCGAGCGTCGGCTCGGCGACCGACAGGTCGACCAGCGAGAAGCCACCCGCCTCGGCGGCGGCGACCACTCGGGGGACGATCTGATCGGCGCCGGTGACGTGCAACTCGACGCCGCCGTCGATTACGCGCGCCCGGGTCACGCCGTCCAGACTGTGCTCGAACGCCGCCGCCATCGCGGCGCCGTCGCCGGCCGCCTTGACCGTCACGATCGTGTCCGCGCCGAGTGACTGCTTGAGCACCGCCGGCGTGTCGAGCGCGAGGATCTTGCCGTGGTCCATGATCGCCACCCGGTTGCACAGACGCTCGGCCTCCTCCATGTAATGGGTGAGGAGCATCACGGTCTGGCCGGCGGCGTTCAGCCCGCTCAGGATCTCCCACAGCGCGAGCCGGCTCTGGGGGTCGAGGCCCGCGGTGGGCTCGTCGAGGAACAGAACCGCGGGCCGGTGGAAGATCGCGCGCGCGACCATCAGCCGTTGCGCCATCCCGCCCGACAACGCGTACACCGACGCCTTTGCCCATTTGCTGAGGTGAAACTGCTCGAGCAGCTCGTCGGACAGCCGCCGCGACTCGGCCGCGCCGATTCCGAACAGCCGGCCGTGGAAGTACAGGTTCTCCCACACCGTGAGCTGCCGGTCGAGCGTGTTCTGCTGCGAGACGACGCCGATCATCTGCTTCGCCAGCGCGGGATGGGCGATCACATCGACGGCGCCGACCTGGGCCTTGCCCGCGGTCGGGATCACGCGCGTCGTCAGCATCCCGGCGGTGGTCGTCTTGCCGGCGCCGTTGGGCCCCAGCAAACCGAAGATCTCACCGGCTTCGATCCTGAGATCGAGCCCGTCGACGGCGGCGAAGTCGGCGCCGCCGTAGACCTTCGTCAGACCTGCGGTGCGGATGATCGCCTCCACCTCTGGAGTTTCCCACGCGCTCGGTGCGGCGACCCCAGCACGGGAAGGAAACGGCGAACACCGCGGTCAGCAGGGATATACCCAACCCTGAACGGAGTCCCTGATGCCCTCGAATCGAATCCGCGCCACGCTCGCCCGCGTGGCGCTCGGCCGTCGCGCGGACTCGCTGCTGTATCGCAGCAAGCGCGAGGGCGGCGACCGCAGGACCACCGATCTCGACTGATCCCCCGTGCCGCGCGCTCGACGCGCAGTCAGATCGACGGCCTGCGCTCGCGCCACTCATAGCGCTGCTCGCACGCCCCTGCGACGCGCAGCAGGAGCGGCTCCGACAAGGGCCGGCCGATGATCTGCATCCCGTAGGGGAGACCGTCGCGGCGCCCGATCGGAACCGACACGACTGGGCTCGCGAGCTGCGAAGGCGCGAGCGTGCAACCAAGCAGTCCGCTTCGGAGCTCGTGCTGCTCGCCGCGGATCGTCACCTCGGTGAGGACCCGCGGTGGCGCGATGAACGGGGCGGTAGGCGCCAGCAACACATCGAGCCGGCGCATCGTGTTCGCAAAGCTCTCGATCAGCAGCCGCCGTGCCCGCTGCGCGGCGAGATACGCGGAGGCGGGCAGCATGCCGCCGGCCTCCAGCCGGATCCGGACCGGCTCGCTGTAATACGGGCGCTGCGCGGCGAACCACTGCCGGTGCACGCTGGCGGCCTCCGCATGCTGCACGATCAGATGGATCGCCGTTGCGTATCGAAGCAGCTCGATGTGTACCGCGCACGACCCTGGCGCCCAGCGCCTCCAGGTGCGTCGCCGTGTCGGCGACCGCGCTCGACACGTACGGCTCCGCCGCCTCGAGCAGCTGCTCGGGCAACCCGACGCGGAGGCCACGGAGCTCGCCCACGCCGGGATCATTGGACGGTGGTTGCCCGTCGGCGCGGGTGAGCGCGTCCAGCATCAGCCGCGCATCCGCGACCGTGCGGGTCAGGGGTCCGAGCGTGTCGTATGACCATGCCAGCGGCAGGACTCCGTCCAGCGGCACCAGACCGAGCGTCGGCCGGACGCCGACGAGGCCGCAGAACGACGCGGGTACCCGGAGCGAACCGCTCGTGTCCGTGCCGATTCCGGCGAGTGCCATTCCGGCGGAGGTGGCGGCGGCCGGCCCGGAGCTCGAGCCGCCGGTCATCCGTGCCGGGTCGAACGGATTGCAGCAGTCGCCCCAGTGCGGGTTCCTACCGTCGATTCCATAGGCGAACTCGTTCGTGTGGCCTTTACCGATCACGATCGCGCCGGCGGCGCGAACCCGCGACACCGCCACGGCGTCGACCTCGGGCAGCCGGCGCCAGCGGGCGCTGCCCGCGGTGGTCGGCGCGCCGCCGACGTCGATCACGTCCTTGACGCAGATCGGGATCCCGAGCAACGGCGGCGGGTCTGCTTCGCGGTGGTCGGCGGCACGCGCCTGTGCGAGCGCGCCCTCCGGGTCGATGCTCAGATACGCGTTGAGGGTCGGGTTCAGCCGCTCGGTACGGGTCAGCACCGCCTCGGTCAGCTCGACCGCGGACAGCCGTCCAGCTTGGAGCTCCGCTCGCGCCTCAGCAATCGTCAGCAGCGCGGGATCGCAGTCCAATCATCACCACCGTTGAGGTCCGAAGGCCGGCGCGACCTGATCGAGCTCGAGCTCGTCGAGCGTGGCGGCGAGGGCGAGCAGCGTCGCGAGCGCTGACTCGACTTGAGCCGCATCGCTGTCCTGCTGCGCCGCCGGCGGCTCGCCCCCCGACTGAGGGTCCTCTGTCTGCTCCATGGAGTGCCGCGCGAGTCTAGAGATCCGTCCGCGCAGGTACGCATTCGGCGATCTCGGCCGGGCGACCGTGGTGGAACCCCTGCCCATAGTCGACGCCCAGCCGGGTCAGCAGCCCGACCGTTTCCTGATCGCCGACACACTCGGTGATCGTGTGCTTGCCAAGCCCGCGCGCGATCCCGACGACGGCCTCGATCATGAGCCTGTCTGTCTTGCTCGCGCGGCAGTTGCGGATGAACTCGCCGTCGATCTTGAGGAAGTCGAATGGAAGGTGCTTGAGGTAGTAGAACGAGCCGAAGCCGGCGCCGAAATCGTCGAGCGCGAGATGGCAGCCGAGCTCCGCGAGCCGCTCGCCGAACCGCCGGGGCGTGCGGCCGAGCAACATCGCTTCGCCCAGCGACAGCTCGGAAAGGTTGACGTGAAGCGGAAGCTCGCCGCCCGGCCCCTTGTCGGCAGCGAGAAGTTGGATCGCGTGTCTGACCACCCAGGCGTCGATCTCCTGAATCAGGTCGAGCCGCTCGGCGATATAGAGGAACGCTGCCGGCGGGATCATGTTGTCAGAGCCATGTTGATCGAGCACCAGAGTCGTCGTCCCAAGATCGACCCGTCCGGCTGGATCGCCCCGACGGCGGTTCTCAGCGGCGATGTCCGTGTGGGGCGCGACTGCCGCGTCCTGTTCGGAGCGGTGCTGACCGATGACGGCGGCCCGATCGAGCTGAGCGACGAGGTGATCGTGATGGAGAACGCCCTGATCCGCGGCCGCGATCGCCACCCGGTCCGGAGCGGCCACCACGTGATCGTCGGGCCGCACGCGCACATCAATGGCGCCGAGGTCGACGACGACGCCTTCATCGCGACCGGGGCAGCGCTGTTCCCGCCCGACCGACACGAGGAGATCTGGACGATCCAGCGCGAGCTCGACTTCCCCGGCACCGTCTTCGGGCTGCCGCGCGACAGCCCTGCCCTGCCTGCCGCGGTCGCCCGCCGCTACGCCGACTGGCTCGCGAGCCACCGGTCCGACCGCCCGGCGGGGAACCAGTGACCGTCGCGCTCGTCGCCGCGGTCGCACTGATCGCCGCGTGCGTCCAGGCAACCACCGGGTTGGGGTTTGCGTTGATCGTGATGCCGGGGCTGTTCGCGCTCACGCAGCCGGTCGCCGCGATTGTGACCGCCACCGCGCTCGGGCTGCTGCTCAACCTGCTTGTCCTGTTCGGCGAGCGTCGCCGCCCGTCCGTGCCGTGGGCCGAGATCGCGCCACTTCTGCTCGCCGTGGCACCCGGCAGCGTCTGCGGACTGCTGCTGCTCGATGGCCTGCCGAAGCCGGCGCTGCAGATCGTCGTCGGCGTCGCCGTGCTCGGTTTCGGGCTCCTGCGGGTCAGCCGGCGCGGCGCGCCTCCGCCCGTGCTCACGGACGGTTCCGCGCCCCGCCGGCCGGGGTCGCTGTGGTCGCGGCTGGCGCTGGGCTTCACGACCGGCACCCTGTCGACCTCAACCGGCGTCAGCGGACCGCCACTCGCACTCTGGCTCTCGGGGCGCGGCCTGCCACCGCAGGGCGTGCGCGACTGCCTCAGCGCGATCTTCCTGGGCACCGGCCTGCTCGCGGCGCTGACCCTGGTGCCGGTGCTGGGCAAGGCGCACCCAAGCCCCGCTCTGCTCCTCGCCGCCGGCGGGTGTGTGATCGCCGGCCACGCACTGGGCCGCCGTCTGTTCGCACGCCTCACCGCGCGCCGGTTCGAGCTGATGCTGCTCGCGATCATTGTGGCGGCGGGGACGGTGAGCCTGGTGATCGGGGTGGTGGCGCTGTGAGGGTCCGGGGCGGCGAGGGCGTCTCGGTAGAGGTGCCGGCTCACTCGGGATGACCGTGATCGGGGGACCGGTCGCGGGTAGAGTCAGGCCGTGGCCGTAAAGCGTGGGATTTTCGTCGCTCCGTTTGATGAGCTGGTGGCACCGCGGCTGCTGGCCGCGCTCGCGCAGCTCGCGGAGGCCCGGGGCTGGGACGGAATGTTCGTCTGGGATCACATCGCCTACCGTCCGCCGGTACGCGCGGTCGCGGACCCGTGGGTGACGCTCGCGGCGATCGCGTGCAGCACCGAGACGCTGCGACTCGGACCGATGGTGACCCCACTCTCGAGACGCCGGGTGCAGAAACTCGCCCGGGAGACGGTCACGCTGGATCGCCTGAGTGCGGGACGGCTGACGCTGGGAGTCGGGCTTGGCAGCGATCGCAACGACGAGCTCGCGCCCTTCGGGGAGGTGACCGACCCACGTGAGCGCGCGCGGCTGCTCGATCAGGGCCTGGAGCGCCTACAGGCGTTCTGGGGTGGCGAGTTCGAGCCGCGGCCGGTGCAGCAGCCCGGGATCCCGGTGTGGGTCGCGGCGCGGTGGCCGAACCGGCGCCCGTTGCGGCGGGCCGCGAGGTGTGACGGGCTGTTCCCGATCGAGCTCCCGGGCCCCGACGCGCTGGCCACGCTCGCGACCGAGATCGGTCGGTTGCGCGACGGGCGCACCGATCAGTTCGACCTCGTCGTCGAGGTCGAGCCGAGCGGCGAGCTCGCGCCTTGGGAGGCGGCGGGGGCGACCTGGATCCTGACCGGCTTCGGGCCGCAGCCACGCGCCGAGGAGGTTCGTCAGACGATCGAGGCGGGGCCCGATGGCTGAGCGGGGAGTGGCGGCGCTTCCCCGGGCGCGCCGCACTCGGTTAGATTTCGAGGTGAAGAACGAACGAGAGGTAGTCCAATGAGCGAGAACGGCGGTCCGGCCTCCAAGCTCTCGCCCGAAGAGCAGATTCGGGCGCTGTACGAGGAAGCGGAATCGCAGACCGCGGCGGCGTTCGAAGAGATGGTGGCGAAGCCGAGCTTCGGTTGGGTGCTAGCCCGCGTGGGCGAGAACGTCGCCGCCCTGATGCACATCACGAGCGAGGTCGGCGACCTGATCCTGCGTAACCTTCGCCTCGCGGGTCGGGCCGACATCGCTCGGCTCGCGCGGCAGCTGCACCGAACCGAGGACAAGCTCGAGCGGGTGCTGCAGGAGGTCGAAGCGCTCCGCGACGAGGTCGCAAGCGAGCGCTCACGCGAGCCCACGGCGGCCGAGGAAGCGCAGTCGTGAGCATCATCACGCGCGCGCGACGCGCACCACTTGACGCGCTCGAGTTCGCGAACGTGATCCTGACGACCTCCGACGCGGTCGTCGGTGTCACGCCGCGAGACGCGGTCTGGACGCACCGCGGCGTGACGCTGTGGCGCTATCGGTCCTCGTCGCGAAGCTACGGCGTTCCGTTGCTGCTGGTGTTCGCCCTGATCAACCGCCCGGCGATCTTCGATCTGCGGCCGGGGTCCTCGCTCGTCGAGTACCTGCTCGGCGAAGGATTCGATGTGTTCCTCGTCGACTGGGGCATGCCGGACGAGGAGGATGCGGACATGGGCTTCGAGGAGTACGTCTGCGACGAGCTGCACTGGGCGATCCGTGAGACCCTGCGCGCGAGCGGAGCCGACGAGCTTACGCTTGTTGGATGGTGCATGGGCGCGACGATGTGCGCGATGTACTGCGGGCTCGAGCGCGGTGGCGCACAGACTCCGGTTCGCAATCTCGCGCTGCTGACGATGCCGATCGACGGTTGCGGGACGGTGTACGCGTCGATGACCGCGAGCGACGCGTTCGACGCCGAGCTCGTGTCCGAGCACTGGGGATCGATCCCCGGCTGGGCGATCGACACCGCGAACAAGCTGATGAAGCCGGTGACCAACTACTGGACCACATATCGCCGCTTGGCGGAGAGCGTCGCGGACGGCAGCGTCCGGCGAGACACCTACCAGTCGATGGCAAAGTGGGTCGCCGACAATCCGGCGTTTCCGGGGCGTGCGTTCACCCAGTGGATCCAGTGGCTGTATCAGGACAGCGCGCTGGTGAGCGGTCGCGTGAGCCTGAGGGGTCACCGCGTCGATCTGCGCCGCATTGACCAGAACCTGCTGATCGTGACAGCTGCCGCCGACCACATCGCGCCGCGCGCCGGAACGATGCCGATCTTCGACCTGGTGTCAAGCGAGGATGTGACCCACCTGGACCGTCCCGGCGGCCACATCGGGCTGGTCGCAGGCTCCGCCGCGCGCAAGCAGATCTGGCCGGACACGGCTGCCTGGCTCGCCGAACGCTCGGAGCGGTGAACGATCGCGAGGGTATGCTGGGCTGATGGCGAACCGTACCTCTCAATTGGGCGAGATCATCCGCCAGCAGCGTGAGCTGGCGGAGATGTCAATGCGGCAGTTCGCCGAGCTCGCGGGGATCTCGAACCCTTACCTGTCACAGATCGAGCGAGGTCTCAGAGCGCCGTCCGAGCACGTCCTGGAAGGGATCGCGAGCGCCCTGAAGCTCTCGGCCGACGCGCTCTACCGGCAGGCCGGGATGTCACCGCCCGGGGAGGAGCCGGAGGACAATGCGGTGCTCGACGCGATCGCAGCCGACACCCGCCTCACCGCCCGGCAGCGCTCCGCGCTCCGGGAGGTCTACGGAGCGTTCATCGCGCAGGCGCCCCCGGCGCGGAGGCGCGCGGCATGAGGGATGAAGCGCTGATCGGCCGTGCGGCGCTCGTGACGGGAGCGGCGAGCGGGATCGGGCGCGCCGTTGCGACACGGCTCTGCGACGCGGGCATGGATGTGCTCGCCGTCGATCTGAAGCCGGATCCGTCCGGACCCGGGGTGCCCTACGAGGCCGACCTGACCGATGCCGCCGCCAATGCGGGTGCGGTCGCGGCCGCGCTCGACCGATTCGGCCGGCTCGACGTCGTGGTCCCCAACGCTGGGATCCAGCACGTGTCGCCGGTCGAGGAGTTCCCCGAGGAGCGCTGGAACACGATCGTCTCGTTGCTGCTGACGAGCCCGTTCGTGCTCGCGAAGCACGCCTGGCCGGCCCTGCGTGAGTCCGGTCGCGGTCGCTTTATCGTGATCGCGTCCGTCCACGGCGTCGTCGCCTCGCCATTCAAGGCGGCGTACGTGTCGGCCAAGCATGGCGTCGTAGGCCTCGTCAAGACGCTCGCGCTGGAGGGCGCCGGCGACGGCATCACCGCGAGCGCGGTGTGTCCCGGATACGTCCGCACGCCGCTGGTCGAGAAGCAGATCGGCGACCAGGCGAGGGTTCACGGTCTACCCGAGGCGGACGTGCTCGAGCAGGTGATTCTCGCCCCGCACGCGGTCAAGGAACTGATCGAACCGGCCGAGGTGGCCGAGGTCGTCGCGTTCCTCGCCAGCCCCGCCGGCCGAGCATTCACCGGTGTGGCGGTGACGATGGATCAGGGCTGGAGCGCACGGTAGCGCCGAGCGGGCTGGAGCGCACGGTAGCGCCGAGGAGATTTCGTCCCACGCCAGACGCGCTGAGGAGCACCGGCGGGACCGGTGCTCCCCAGATGAGTCCCGAAGCTTGTTACTTGAGGAACGCGCGCGCGGTCGACGTGTACGAGTGCGCGAACTCGCGAGCCAGGTCGGTCTGCGTCTCGATCAGGCTCTTGAGCCACTCCTGCTGGGTCGCGCCGGCGAACTTGAGCTCGAGCTCGATCGCGCGGTCGAGCGCCTTCTCGTAGGAGTCGAGGTAGATGTTGCCGGCCTTGCGAGCGGCCCCGAGGAACTGGTCGTTGAAGTCCTTGACCTGCTCGAACGCGGCGTCGAACCTGGGCGCGCCGTTCTTGGTTTGCGTGGCTGTCATGCTTGTGGTCCTCCAGCGGTTGAGACAGAGAGAAGTGTGTTGTGCTTGCAAGATAGCACAATCCACGCAAACGTGCAAGCGCATCTGCGTGCGTAGTTTCAGCGCATTCCGATCGGGACACATCACCGATGCATGAGACCGTCCGCAGAGTAGTGTGCACCGTAACGCCGTCACCGACTCGACTCCAGCGATGTCGGTGGCTGTGTGGTGTGTTGTGACTTGCCCGAGGGAGATTCCCGATGTGTCCGATTTCGGTGGCGCCCGCGCTCTACGCCCTGCTTCTCGACGCGGCCGCCGCAGAGCGCTCGACGCTCGAGCTGTGTCGGCACGCCGGCGTTCTCGGTGTCGGTTGGGGGGTCGGGCCAGAGCCGCTCGACTGGCCGGCCTACGAGCAGCGAGCGATCGAACGGCATGGATTCGTGCACGCCGCGGTCAAGGAAGTGCACGACATTCCCGACGGCGCGCTGATCTGGACGCGCGATCCGGCGGACCGGACGTACTACCTCGCCAAAGTCACCGGCCCGTGGCGCTACCTCCACGACGAGAACGCTCGGAACTGCGACATGTACAACGTACGTTCCGTCCAGATCGTAGGGTGCAATTCGACAACGCAGGTGCCGGCCGCGATTGCCAGCTGCTTTGTGGGCGAGTGGGTGATCCAGCGTATTTACGATGACCGGGTCGCGCTGCGCAGCGAGTCGTTGTTCGCGGAGCTGACAGCGCAGAGCGAGACGCCCCGGCCGACTCTCGACGAGGTCCTCATCGGCTACCTCGATGACCGGGATGTGCAGAACCTCGTCTGCGCGTTTCTCCAACACAAGTTCGGCTACCTGATCCGCCGGCCCGCCCGCCGGCCCGGCATCGCCGCGTGGGAATACGTGCTGCGCGACGCCTACCGGCGCGAGGCGGTTGTGCGGGCCAAGCGCGGCTGGTCGGTGGTCGCGCGCGACGCTCCCTCGCTTCCCGGCGACGTGATCGATCAAGTCTTCGTCTTCTCGCCAACCGGCACATACGGCCCGGATCCCGCTCCGAACGTGGTCGAGCTCGACTACGACGAAATCATCGAGTTCATGCGCACCGAGCGCGGGAGCCTGCCGAGCTCGGTCGAGCACTGGGTCAGCCGCGCGCTGGACGATGTGCCAGCACCCACCAACTGAACCAGATCTCTATTGAGTTCTGAGCTCCCGCGCCGATAACGCGGGATATGGAGTATGTGAGTCGGGCAGAAATTCATGGCGGCGGAGGTCTGCAATGAGCAACCCGTCGACGTTCGTTTGCGCCGAGTGCGGCGCGCCGCTGTACGTCGGCCAGCCACTGGTCAGGCACGGGCGCGACGACCAGGCGCATGTCGGATGCAACGTCCTGGCTGGGATCCAGGCCAAGTACGGAAGCGAGGCGCTACGGCGCCAGGAGACATTGCCGCCGCTGTTGCAGCACAAGGCGGCGTAGCGCTCGTAGCGCTCGGTCCCGTTCGGTTGACTTGATCAGGTGGCGGCGGTCGCGGCGAGCGCGGGCGGAGCCAGCTCGAGCGCGTTCTCGGCGATGAACGAGCGGATTCGCGGGTAGATCTCCTGGTCGAAGCGGCTACCGCTGAACACGCCGTAGTGGCCGACACCCTTCTGCACATGCTCGTGCTTGCGCTCCTCGGGGATGCCCGTGCACAGCTCGTGCGCCGCCTGCGTCTGGCCGGGTGGGCAGATCTCGTCCTTCTCGCCCTCGATCGTCAACAGCGCGGTTGTGATCGCTGACGGATCGATTCGCCGTCCCCGCCACTGCATCCGTCCGTCGGCCAGGTGTTGCTCGATGAACACCGTGCGCGCGGTGTCGAGATAGAACTCGGCCGCAACGTCGAGCACCGCGAAGTACTCGGCGTAGAACCTCTTCGTGCGCTCGGCGCCGTGATCGCCCTTGATCACGTCGGCGAACAACCCCGCAAATGCCGATATGTGGCGCTTTGGGTCAAGGCTCATAAAGCCGAGCACCTGCAAGAAGCCCGGGTACACGCGCCGCCCCTGGCCGGCGTGCGGCCACGGAACGCGCGATACGAGGCGCTCGAGCGAGGCGAGTGTCCTGTGCTGGGCGAACTCGTTGACCGGGCCCGGATTGACGCGCACATCGACCGGCCCGGCCATCAGCGTGAGGCTCTGGGGTTGGGCCGGGTTGTCGTCCTCCGCCATCAACGACGCCGCGGCCAGCGCGGCCACGCAGGGCTGGCAGATCGCGACCAGGTGCACGCCCTGTCCGATCGTCTCCATGAATCCGACCAGATGGTCGATGTACTCGTCGAGCCCGAACGGACCGGCATCGGCCGGCACGCCGCGCGCGTTGTGCCAGTCGGCTACGTACACGTCGTGGTCCGGCAGCATCGTCGTCACCGTCCCGCGGATCAGTGTCGCGAAGTGGCCGGCGAGGCCCGGGACGAGCAGCACCGGCGGTTGGTCGCTCCCGGTCTCCTTCGTAAACCGCAGCAGCGTCGCGAACGGAGTTGCGGTGACTCGCTCCTCGCGGACCGCCACGTCCTGATCTCCGATTATGACCGAGTCGATCTGGAATTCGGGTCGCTCGTGCGTGATACGAAGCGCGGTTAGTGTCTCCGCTGCTGCGCGTACAGCTCTCAGACTGCGCGATGCGTCGAAGGGCTGCGGAAGTCCTCGGAGAGCGTGGCTGCTGAACGCGGCCATGCCGTGCAGCGGGGTGGTCAAACGACGTCGTGCTTCGTATGCGTGATAGAGCATGACTTCCTTTTTGGATGCTGTCGCTGCCGCCGGGCGATCAGTAGAGAGCGAGCATGTTTGCAGACTCATTTGCAACTTTGCCAGCAGATTATTGAAATTCGCCCTTCAGCAGGCGCTATTCGGCTCGCGATCCGGGTCAACTACGGCCCGTCGATCCGGGTCAACTACGGTGCGCCGGATCAGCTAATGCGGCTGGCTCGGGAACCCCAGGCCTAGCTGCTGGTTCGCGTTCGCGGCGAGCTCCAGCGCATAGCGCGTGAACCACACGCCGGCGGGCGCGTCGCCCGGGTGGCACTGGCTCCCATAGCTCGTGCCGGGGACCCCGGTCCACAGGAAGGCGTCGAGCAACCTGAACGTGTGTCGATCATAGGTCGGGGCGGTGTTCGCGGTCTGCTGGCGCCCGAGCCCGCGACCCGGCGGGTTGCACTCATCCTCGCTGCCCTGGACCGGCGGATCCGGGTTGAGCTTCGGGCCGCGTCCGTTCTGCGCTGTGTTGACGACGTAGTGCGCCACGTAGCGCTGGTGCGTCTGGTCCAAGACCGCCTTCTGCAGGCCCGCCGACACACCCGCCGCCCATCTGATCTCGTTGATCGACCAGTTCAGGTGCGTGTCGTTGGTGTAGAAGCCGCGCATCTGCGCGCATACGTTGACCAGATGGTGGTTGATGCTGACCACGCAGATCGCGTCGAGCATGTTCACGACATACGCCGCATTGGCCTCGTCCGAGGATCCCGCCTCGATGTACACGACCGTGTGCGGCAACCCCGTGAGCTTCTCGATCTCGTAGCGAAGGTCGGCCTCCCACGCCTGGCGCGCCGCCACCGACAGACACTCCGAGGTTCCGACCGCATCGATCTCGAGCAGATACACGACCGGATGCCGGCCGGTGCCCGCCGCGAGCTCATTGATCTGCCGTCTGAACGTCGGGCCGTTGGCGACGATCGCACCCACCGGCGGGCAGAACTGCCCGTTCGGATACACGAAGAACGTCGTGAACACGGGCACCGTGTGCGGCGTGTGGTCCGCGGTCAGGTGCCCGCACAGAAGCGTCTGGACCTCGTCGAAGATCGCGCCGGGTCCGCCTCCCATCGAGTACAGACTCAGAGCCTGCGTCTCCTGCTCGTCGCCGATCTTCTCAAGCAGTCGCACCTCACGGGCCAACCCGCGATTGCGCCGGAGCTTCGTCGACCACGGCGGCGAGCGGAGATCCTGCTCAAACTGGGCCCACGAGTAGCTGTCCGGATAGCTCGACGGGTCGATCCCCAGCAGCTGCTCGATCCCGCCGGCGGCGTCGCCATGTGTAGGTCCGTCGATGAAGAAGTGCGCGCCATGCAGCGGGTCGGCGCCGGGCGGGACCGGCAGGTCCAGCGGATTGGCCGAATGGCGCATCGCGGGGTACTGGGAGTCGGGGCACAGGGGCGCGTGCGCGGCGCGGGCGCGAACCTCATGACCTGCCGCGGCCGTGATCCCAAGGAGGGCTGTAGCCCCAAGTACCGCCAAGCCCCCGAGCGACAGCCACCAACGTCGCCAACTCACCGGGCCAGTCATAGCAGCCGTGGGCGGTGGTTGCAAGGGTGGCGGGGCGGCTCTAGGGTCGTTTAGGGCCGGGTCTCCTTGGGGCGGGAGCTTGGTTCTGACCGGTGGCGGGGGACTTGGTTCTGACTGGTGGCCACTGGCGTTGGTTCTCACCGCGCGGCGCTCTCGTCAGCCATGGAAACGGCGGCTGGGGAGGGGGTGGGTCTGCCGCGCGGCGCGGTCGCGGTCTGCGGAGTCGGGGGCGCCTTGCGCCGGCCCGACCGGCGGGCCGGCAGCCGGCCGAAGGCCGCAACGCCAGCTTGCCCGACCTCGTCCTGCAATACACCGGAATCGAGACCGGCTCAACCGCCTCGATCGACCTGCTCAACTTCCCAAATCGAATCCGCCCACCGCCAAGCCGCCCCCAACCGATCCCGCGCCGCCACGCCAATCTGCGCCTCAGGCCGCCACGCCCTCGGCCCGCGCATACACCGCCGTGAACACCCGGCCGGCCCGGACCCCCACGCCCAACGCCTCATCGGAGAACTCAACCTCGACCAGTCCCGCACCGGCAAACGCCGTCAGCTCATCGCGCGTCAGCGGCCACGGACGCGAGCCCAGTGGTCCCGACCGCCCGCCGTCAGCCACCGTCACCCGAGATGCTCACCGAAGAACCCTAGGATTCGCCGCCACGCGTCCTCCGCCGACGGATGGTGGTAGCCGACCCCCGCGACATGCCGCAGCGGGTCAAGATCGGCCCGGTGTTGAAGCGGTTGAGGAAGCTGTGGCCGGCGTCGGGATACTCCTTGATGTCGTACGCGACGTGGCGGCGCCGAGCGCCTGCTGAGTCGCGCCGCCTCGCCGCGCCACCCGCGCCCGCGCCGCGCCATCTGCGCCCCGCCACCCGCACCGCGCCACCCGCGTCCCCCGCCGCCCCCGCCGCCCGCATCCGTGCGGGCAGCTCAACCAGCCCCGCCGCGAACGCTCGCCTATCCGACCGTGTACGCCTGGCCCGCGTGAGCCCTCGGCAGCGTCGACGGCGGCAGCGCATTCAGGTACGCGCACGCGTAGTGGCGACCCCGGATCGCGGCGGGGAACGTCTTCGAGGTCGAGTACGGGTGGGTCACCCGCACGCTGATCCTGAGGAGGTCCCCAGGCGTCACGCTCTCCGCCGCCGCAGTCGCCTTGCAACCCGTGGTCCTGTTGAGGAACACCCTCAGCCGTGAGGTGTTGGCGGAGTTACCGCTGGCGGTGACCCTGAAGGTGCCCGACAGCCGAACGGCCCTCGGCAGTACGCGGACGCTGACCGTGTAGGGCGGAAGGGCCAGTGCGACGCCGCTGCTCGCGAACGTCAGCGCGAGCGCGACACCCGCCGCCAGCCGCGGACGGCCGAGCTTGAGAATTCTGTGCACCACAACCTCCGACGGTCCCGGCGCCCGCGGCGCAGTGGCGGGCACCTGTTGGCGCCTAGAACGCGACCGGGGCTCTGGAGTTGCGGTCCATGCTCCAGAGCCCGCGGCCGCCGGATCCCGTAATGAGCTAGCTGTGCTTGGCGGTGTAGTTGACCGTGCCGGTCGTGCAGTGCTGACCCCGGAACGAGTCGGGGGCGTTGCTGTCGAAGGTCCATGTGAACTTCATCGTGCCCGTCGCCTTCTTGCCGGCGAGGAACTTGCCCGTGATCGTCCCATCTACGTGCTTGGCGACCACGACGCGCCCGTTGTCGATGTTGAAGTTGCCGTTGAACCCGAACGACTGGTTGTGGATCGCCATGTTCGGCGACGGATTCAGCGTGATGTGGATCGTCTCTGACGCGGTCGCTTTGTGGCAGGTGGCCCAGACGTCGCCCGAGAATTCCCGGACGCTGGTGCGGCCGCTGACGGTGAAGCGCACCGTCCCGCCTGGCTGTCCCGTCTGGATGGTGCTGCCCGAGTATGCCCCGTTTGTCGCCGCCGCGATCGCGACGCCCGTCAGCGACAGCGCGAGCGCTGCCCCCAGCGCCGCGACCCGAAGTGTGCGGATTCCTGCGCTCAACGTCCAACCTCCTGATGGTTCAGATGCCCTATGCCCCTGACCGCCAGTCCCCCTGACGAGCTACCGAGCGGTATTGGTAAAGATTACCTGGTTGCGATAGCCCGGCTGCTGAAACCGTCCGCGCAGGGGCCGGCGAACCGGATTCCCGAGCGACCCACTGAGACCTGTCTCACGGATTCGAGCAACGAGGTGGCTACAGTGGAGGGCCCTGTCCCGTCCTCTCGTGCCGGAGTCGTGATGATCGGACTGAGTCGCTGGTGCATCGCCCATCGCCGCTGGATCGTCGTCAGCTGGGTGCTGATCGCAGTCGTGACAACGGTGATCGCGACCGCGGTCGGGCGCCAGTACGCAAACAACTTCACGCTCCCGGGCACCGAGGCGCAACGGGTCCTTGACCTGCTGAGCAGCCACTTCCCGGCCCAGAGCGGGGATGTCGACACGATCGTCTTCCACACCTCCACCGGCACGGTCGACGATCCGGCCATCCGCGACGAGATCGTCCCGCTGCTCGCGCGCGTGCGTCAGATGCCGCACGTCGTCGGCGTGGTCAGTCCGTACACGCCCGCCGGCGCCGTGGCGGTCTCGCGTGATCGGCAGACCGCGTTCGCGACGATCAACTACGACAAGCGCGCAAATCTGTTGCCCGACAAGACCGGCCAACCGGTGCTCAACGCCATCAAGACGATCAACGTGCCGGGCCTGAAGATCGCCGCCGGAGGGCAGGTGATCGAGAACGCCGAGGGGTTCAACATCGGTCCGGCCACCTTCGTCGGCGTGATCGCGGCGCTGGTGATCCTGTTGATCACGTTCGGCTCATTGACCGCGGCCGGGATGCCGCTCGTGACCGCCGGCCTGGGGCTGATCACCGGGATCGCGCTGATCGGCCTCGCGACCCACATCACCGACATGTCCAATGTCTCGCCCGAGCTGGCGCTGATGATCGGACTCGGGGTCGGGGTCGATTACGCGCTGTTCATCGTCACGCGCTTTCGCGAGAACTACGCTCGCCTCGGTGACGTCTCGCGATCGGTGATCCTGGCGATGGACACCTCGGGCCGCGCGATCCTGCTCGCCGGCACGACCGTGATCATCGCGCTGCTCGGCATGTTCGTGACCGGCGTGAGCTTCCTCTACGGGCTGGCGATCGCCTCGGTTCTGACGGTGCTGATGACGATGCTCGCTTCGCTGACGGTGCTGCCGGCGCTGCTCTCGCGCTTCGGCCACCGGCTCGTGCGGCCGACTCGCGCCGCGCGGCGCCGGGAGGCGCGTGGTGAACCGCCGCGCGAGTCGGCCTGGCGGCGCTGGAGCCTGTTGGTCCAATCGCACCCGCGCCCGCTGGCGGCCGGCGCGCTGGTGGTGATGCTGCTGTTCCTCGTGCCGGTGTTCGGGCTGCGCCTCGACAACAGCGACCAGGGCAACGACCCGTCGGGCACGAGCACCTATCAGGCCTTCAATCTGCTCTCGCAAGGCTTCGGACCGGGTTTCAACGGGCCGCTGCTGATCGTCACCGAGCTCAGCTCGCCGACCCAGAAGGCGGCGCTCGCGCCGCTCAGGGCGACGGTCGGGCGTACGCCTGACGTCGTCGCGGTCACCGCGCCGCGGCTGGCACCGTCCGGCGACGTGGCGGTGATGGACGCCTACCCGGCCTCGGCGCCTCAGGCGCAGGCCACCACCGCCCTGGTCAACAGGCTGCGCAGCGACGTCCTACCGCCGTTCAAGCAGACGTTCGGCACTCGACCGCTCGTCGGGCGGCTTCACGGCCGGATCGATCGACTTCTCGAACGTGCTGGGGAACAAGCTGCCGCTGTTCATCGCGGTCGTGGTGGTTCTCTCGGCGCTGCTGCTGTTCGTGATCTTCCGCTCGTTTGTGATCCCGATCCAGGCGGCGCTGATGGACCTGCTCAGCATCGGTGGCGCGCCCGGAGCCACCGTAGCGGTGTTCGAGAACGGATGGTTCGCGAGCGTGCTGGGCCTCCAGAAGGGGCCGGTCGAGCCGTGGATCCCGGTGCTCATGTTCGCGGTCGTGTCCGGGCTGTCGATGGACTACGAGGTGTTTCTGATCTCGCGCGTGCGCGAGGAATGGGTGCGGCAGGGCGACGCCACGCAGGCGGTCGCCGACGGCATCGCCTACACCGGCCGGGTGATCAGCGCGGCCGCAGCGATCATGATCTGCGTGTTCCTGTCGTTCATGCTCGGCGACGAGCGGGTGATCAAGGAGTTCGGATTCGGACTCGCAGCGGCCGTGTTCCTCGATGCGCTGGTCGTGCGATGCGTGCTGCTGCCGGCGGTCCTCGAACTGCTCGGGCCGATCACCTGGAAACTCCCGCGCGTGCTCGACCGCCGCCTCCCGCGGATCAACATCGAGGGCTCCTCGGCCGCCGAGGCCCGCGGCGGCGGCGGGCGCCGGGGCACCGTCCCGGAGCCCCTCGGCAGCTCAGCCGAAGCCTGACGATCTCTCGCCGGAGGGAGGCCGCCGCGACCGGGCCGCGGGGAACATCCTCGATCGGCGCCAGGAAACTCCGGCTCGCGACGCGCGCCGCGCCGCTCAGAAGTTGGGACCCGCGTTCGCCCCGAGGCTGTTCAGCCAAGCCCGCATCGACTTGCCCGCCGGCGTCTCCTGACCCTCCTCGTAGCCGGTCGTCGCCATCGCCAGCGTGATCCCGTTCAGCGTCGACCAGCCGAACTCGATCCCGGTTCCGGAGGCGGCGTATCGGGCGATCGGCTGCCCCTGCTGGAGGATCGAACCGGGCTGCCCGAGGTCGGTGATCTGCTCCGCGACGTACTGCACCTTGCCGGCATCGGGTCCGTCCAGGAGCTCCCAGTAGATCAGTGGCTGTCCTGCGTACCAGTCGGGCTCGATCGCGAGAATCTTGACCCGTCCCGGCGCCAGAATCGGCGCCCCGACGGGCAACTGCGCGTCCACGCCCTGGTCGGTTCGCTCCCACACCGAGACGTAGCGGAGGGGATTGATGTAGCCCGAGGTCGTCGGCGTGACGGCCACCGCCTCCTGCCGGAGCTCCGCCTCCACCTGGGACAGCGGCGGGGCGTGCGCGTTCACGTCGCCAACCGGTGTGCTGCCGCTCGGTGCCGTCTGGGTCACCGCTGCCGCCGCCTGCACGCCGGCGGTCGGTTCCACGACCTGCGGCCGGACGTGCGGCACCGCGCTGCTGCCGCTGCCGCCGCTCGCCACCGCGCTGCTGCCGCTGCCGCCGCTCGCCACCGCGCTGCTGCCGCTGCCGCTGCCGCCGCTCGCCACCGACGGACTGCTCGCGGGATCACTCGTCGCGCCGCTTGCCCCGCACCCGGCGAGACTGAGCGTGAGGATCAGAGGCGCGGCGCGGCGGATCATCCTTGCAAGGCAGCGGTCGAACACGAACTAGAGCTCCCTACAAGTTAACAGCTCTCCTGCGCGGTAGATTGCGGCTCTGGCCAACATCTACAACCCAGCGTTCGATGACGAGGAGCGACCCGAGGGGTTTCGCTGCCGGCGCGCCCGGATCGGCTACGAGCTCGGCAGTGAAGCGATCGGGTGCAGCCTGTGGGAGCTGCCGCCGGGGCAGGCCGCCTACCCGTACCACTTCCACTTCTCCGATGAGGAGGTCGTGATCGTGCTCCGCGGCCGGCCGACGCTTCGCGCTCCCGACGGCGAACGGGAACTCGACGAGGGCGAGGCGGTGCGGTTCCCGCTCGGCGAGCAGGGCGCGCACCAGATCTTCAACAGCACCGACACCGCGGTCACCTTCCTGGCGTTCAGCAGTTATGGCCGCCCCGACATCGTCGTGTACCCGGACTCGAACAAGGTCGGCGTCGCCGAACGGCTGCCCCGCGGCGGCGGGCTCCGCGAGTTCTTCCGCCGTGACGCCGCCGTCGACTACTGGGACCGCGAACAGCATTGAGCGAGCCGCGCGCAGGGGCGCGCCTACGCGCGAAATGGGGTGCCGGCGAGCCGACGTTCGGCATCTGGGCCGCCGTCGCGAGCTCGCTGACCGCCGAGCTGGCAGCGGCCGCCGGCTACGACTACGTCTGCGTCGACCTCCAGCACGGGCTGAGCGACGAGCGGACGATGGTGTCGATGTTCCAGGCGACGGTCGCGGCCGGCTCGACGGCGCTCGCGCGGGTCGCCTGGAACGAGCCGTGGCTGATCATGCGCGCGCTGGACCTCGGCGCCGCCGGCGTGATCGTGCCGCTGGTCGGCAGCGCCGCGGAAGCCGCCCGCGCGGTTCAGGCGTGCAAGTACCCACCCCACGGAGCCCGCTCGTACGGTCCGATCCGCGCCGAGCTCGTCGCCGGCTCCTCCGACCCCGGGCAGCTCGCCGACGCGGTGCTCTGCTTCGTGATGATCGAGACGCGCGACGGGCTCGAGCGGCTCGAGGAGATCGCCGCCACGCCGGGGCTCGACGGGATCTACATCGGTCCGGCCGACATGTCGCTCGCGCTTGGGCTGATGCCGCGAGCGGGCGCCCCGCAGCCGCTCGAGGACGCGATCGCGCGCGTGCTCGACGTGGCCCGCGCCCATCGGCTGATCGCGGGCATGCACTGCGGCGGCGGGCAGGCGGCGCGCGCGCGGGCCGAGCAGGGGTTCGAGCTGGTCACGGTTGGGGTCGACGCTTCCCTATTCAAAGCGACGATCTCGGCCGAGCTCGCACGCGCCCGCACCGGATCATCGCCGGCCTGAGGCCTGAGCCGCCGTGACCGGTCGCAGATGCCGGAACGGACGGTTGTTGCGCAGCTCACGGATCACGCTCTCGACCAGACCGTCGCCACCGACCTGGCGGCCGTCGGTGACGGCCGAGACGATCTCGCGCTTACGCTGGATCAGCTCCGCCATCGTCTCGTCGATCGTCTTCGCGGCGAGCAGGTACCAGGCGGTGACCGCGTCGCGCTGCCCGATACGGTGGCAGCGATCCTCGGCCTGATCGTGCATCGCCGGCGTCCACTCGAGCTCCAGAAAGCAGACGTTGGAGGCGCGGGTGAGGGTGATCCCCTGTGCGGCGGCGCGGGTCGCGCACACGATTAGCGCTGGACCGTCCGAGCGCTGGAATGCGCCGATGTTCGCCTCCCGCCGCGCCAGCGAGTCCTCGCCGAGCAGATGCAGCGCGTCGGGGAACCGGCGCAGCACCGCGTGCTGGATCTCGACGTGGCGCGCGAACACGACCAGCGGCTCGCCGGACGCACGGAAATCCTCGATCCAGGCCAGCGCCGCGGCCAGCTTCCCCCGCGCCGCGAGGCGCTGCAGGGCCGTGAGCTGTGCGAGGCGCTCTGCCCGCAGGGTGGCGGCGATCCGCGCGCCGAGCTCGGATAGATCGAGCGGTTGGGAGCGCAGCCAGGCGATCACGTCGTCCTCGGCCAGGCGGTACTCGGACTCGTTCGTCAGCGCGATCGGCACGACGACCTGGCGCTTGTCGGGAAGCTGGGGGAGCACCTCCGCTTTCAGGCGGCGCACGAAGCAGCGCCGGCGCAGATGCCAGTGCAGCCGTTCCTCGCTCAGCTGCCCCTCGAACTCCCGCGCGAAGCGGGCGCCCGAGCCGAAATCCTCGAGTCGGCCAATCACGCGCAGCTGCGCGATCAGCTCCTCGGGGTGGTTGAGCACCGGCGTCCCGGTCAGCGCCAGGCGCAGCCCGTCGGGGGCGACCGCTTCGGCCAGACGGCGCACCGCTTGCGTGCGCTTCGCGTGCGGGTTCTTGCAGTAGTGCGACTCGTCCACGACCAGCGCCCGCGGCGCCCGGCGCGCCAGCGCGAGGCGGTGGGCCGCGACGATCTCGTAGCTCACGATCGTGATCTCGCCCGCCGGTGGGACCGGCGCGCGGCCGTGGACGAGCGCGATCGAGCGGTGCGGAAGCCACCGCCTGGCCTCACGCTCCCAGCCCAGCTTCATCGACGCGGGGCAGACGACGATCGCCGGGAAAGCGTCGTCCGCCTCCAGTGCGGCCAGCGCCTCGACCGTCTTGCCCAGGCCCTGCTCGTCGGCCAGGAACGTGTGGCGCGCGTCGAGCGCGTAGCGAACCCCCGCCCACTGAAACGGTGCCAGCCTGCCGCCCAGCACCGCGGCCGTCTCAGCGATTGGCTCACCGCTTTCCGCCCGCGAGCGGCGCACCGCATCTTCAGCCGCGCGATGCTCCGCCCGCAGCCGCTCGAGCACGTCCGCCGCCAGAACGCCGACCTCGACCCCGTGGCGCGCGACGAACGCATCGAGCTGCGGGGCCAACCACGGGTCCAGCGGGACGCCGTTGCGCGTGGCGCCGGGCAGGCGCTCGAACGCGGCCCCGATCGAGGGATCCCACAGCACCTCGAGCAGCAGCCGCTCGCCGTCCACACCCCGGCCGAAAACGAGCCGGGCCGGAGGCGCGGCGTGTCCCAGCTCGACCATCTCCAGGCATCGGACCGCCCCGGCGCTCAGACGCGCCGAGCCGAGCTCGCGCAGCGCCTCGGCGGCGCCGGCGGAAAGCGGCACCAGCAGCATCCCGTCGTGCGCCACGGCCCCCTCCCGAAGCGCCGCCGGCACGATCCCGAAGGCGGTGTCCAGCAACCACCACCCCCGGCCGTCGTGGCGGGCCGTGCGCACGTGGCCGACCCACCGCTGCCTGATCCGCTGAAGCCACAGATCGACAGCCGGATCCGTCGTCAGCTCGGGAAAGCGCTCGACGAGCGCGGCGACCGCAGCGCCGGACCAGTCGTTCGCGGGCGCGCTCCACTCGCGCGTGTCCCAGTCGAACCGGCGGTTCGGGATCATCCGTACGCGTGCCACGATCTGCGCGTCATAGGGGAACGCGAGCACGACGATCGACTGCCCGTTCGGCCCTTGCCGAAGCTCCACGTTTGGGCTAGATCGAATCGATTGCATCGTGCGCCTCACGCTAGCGGGCACCGTCGATGGCCGTCCCGACTGCCCCGTGCGCGATAGCTTGTGGCGATGGACCCCAAGCTCGAGCGGTGGCTGTTCGGCAAGCGCGGGTACGCCAATCCGATTCTTCGCTGGGCGGCGATGCCGATGCTCCGCGCGGCGATCGTGCTGGTGGTGCTGAACATCGTCGTCGGCGGCGGCTTCATCCCGCTGTGGATCGTCAATGCGGTCGTGCTCGCGATCTCGCTGCTGGCGATGACGGTCAACGCGGTGCTGATGCAGAGGTCCCGCTCGCCGCAATCGCCTTGACGGCCGTCGCCGGGCCGTGGCTCAGAATCCGAGCGCGCACCCGTCCTTGCGCGCGTCCGAGCCACCGTACAGGACGCCCTCGCGCTTGATCACGGCCTGGCCGCCGCCGAACGCGGCCCGGTCGCCCCGTTCGCGGATCCGGAACCCAAGGTCCTCGAGCTCGGCCGCCCGGTCCCACAGCGGCGGTTCGAGGCTGATCGTGTCGCCGTCGATCCGGAACCGTCCGCGATCGAGTGCGGCCTGCGGGTCGATTCCGTTTCGCATCAGCTCGGCGACGAACTGCGCCTCGGCCTGAGCCTGGATGAAACCGCCCATCACCCCGAACGGGCCCACGAGCTCGCTGCCGCTCGAGAGCATCCCGGGGATCAGCGTGTGGTACGGCCGCGCGCCGGCCCGGACGTGGCCATGCACCGAGAAGCACGCGGCGCGATTGTTCAGCACGACCCCGGTACTCCCGGCCACTACGCCGGACCCGAACGGCGCGAACAGGCTCTGCATCACCGAGACCGCCATGCCGTCGCGATCGACCGCGCACAGGGCCACGGTTCCGCCGGCCGGCCCGGTGACGTGCGCGGGACGAGCGCCACGGCGGCGACGAAGATGCTCGGGTGACAGCAAGTGCGCGACGTCGGCGCCGTCGCCGACGGTGCCGAGCGCGTCCTCGAGCGCGAGCGCGACCGCCGTGACCTCGTCGCGCAGATCCGGGTCGCGCTCGTCCAGGATCGCGAGCGCCTCGAGCACCGCCACTCCCTGAGTCGGCGGCGGCAGCTGCGCGACCTCGACCCCGCGGTAGCGCACCACAAGCGGCTGCACCCACTGCGCCCGGTAGTCGCGCAGGTCCTCGGCGGTCAACCATGTCTCTGCGGCGATCTCCCGCGCCGGCGGTCCGGTGTACAGAAACGCCGGCCCGTGCCTCGCGATGCCCTCGAGCGTCGCCGCCAGCTCGGGGAGCTTGAACCGCGCGCCGAATGCTGGCGGCGGACCGAATGCCTTCGGTGCCTGCAGACTCGCTCGCCACGCGCGAGCGCAGTTCCATCCGGCGGCCACGCCGGTCCTCGCCAGCTCGATCGCCGGCCCGAGGCACCGCTCCAGCCCGGCGCGCCCGAATCGCCGCGACAGCTCACCCCAGCCTCCGACCGAGCCCGGCACATCGACCGAGCGCGGGCCGGTGGTGGCGGGTGGCTCGGCCTGCCCGCCGCGCGGCGCCGGCCCGGCGGCGTCCAGGGCGAACAGCTCACCGGCCGGGTCGCGGACGATCGCGAACAGATCGCCGCCGACTCCGGTCGCGTGCGGCTCGGTGACGCACAGGACCGCCGCCATGCACAGCGCCGCGTCGACCGCGTTGCCACCCTCGCGCAGCAGCTCGAGGCCGCTGATCGTCGCGAGCGGCTGACTCGATGACACCATCGCCTCGCACGCGACAGCGGGTGCGCGCGCCGGCGAGAGCCGGAAGTCCATCGGCGATCGGCCTAGGTCAGCTGCGCGACCTCGGTGGCGCCACTCACGCCGGATGGTCGACGCCGACCGGTGGCAGGTTCTTGACCTCGTCCTTCGTGAGGCTCAACCGGACGCCGTCGCCGACCCGTGCCACGGCGCTGATCGGGATCGCGACCGTCTTGTGGCCCCACAGGTGACCCTCCTCGAGCAGGAAGTGGGTGACGTGGTGATCGTCACGGTCGATCACCAGCCCCTTGACATGCCCGATCGGGCCGTCGGTGGCGTGCACACCGTCGCCGCGGCGGACCTCGACTTCACCGACGGGGACGTGGTCATAGGTCGCCTCGTGCGGACCAGGACGGGTGATCGCGCCGACGGTCCCCATCCGCATTCCGGTGCCGTGCAGGCCGTAATAGGGCAGCGAAAGCACCTCGTCTCCACGGTAGCCGTACTGCCCGCCCTCGGCCGGCAGGAACTCCGAGTCCTCGGCTCCTTCGAACGCCCCGAACTGAGCCTTGGTGCACTTCAAACGGATCTCCCGCTCACCTGACTCGACGAACTCGATCGGCACCAGACGGCCCTCTTCCTGTCGCTCCTTCGGCTGAACGACCAGGTGCGTGATCGCACGCACGACGGGATCGACGATCACGCGTGTCAGATCGCCGACGATGCCGTCGCTGCAGGCGACCTCACTGCCAATGTCGAACTCCGCAGCTCCGCTCATCGACGTTCCGTCTCCTTTCGCGGGTTCACGATCGGAACACTAGACGCCGCCCTCACGGCAGGCAAACGCCCCCGGGGGGGTCGGGCCCTGCAACGATCCAGGCGTGATGAACGCGCGGGACCTGAGACTTCGCAACCTCACCTATGCGATGTTCGTGGAGCTCGCTCGCACGCCGTCCGTCGTCGAGGTCGCGGCCGCCGCGGCCGCCGAGCCGGCCGAGGTGCAGCGCGCCTGGCACCGTCTCCACGACGCCCACGCGCTCGTGCTCAAACCGGGCACGAGCGAGTTGCGGATGGCCAATCCGTTCTCGGCCGTGCCCACGCCCCATCGCGTCCGCGCCGCCGGCGGGTGGTGGTACGCCAACTGCGCGTGGGATGCGCTCGGGATCTGCGCCGCCCTTCACGACGACGGCCGGATCGAGACCTCATGCCCGGACTGCGGTGAGCAGCTCGCCGTCGAAGTCCACGACCAACGCCCCGACGAGCGCGGCCTGCTGTTCCACTGCCTCGTTCCCGCCGCGCACTGGTGGGACGACATCGCCTTCACCTGAAGCACGATGAACCTCTTTCGGTCGGAAGAGCACATCGATCGCTGGCTCGCGGGGCGGGGGCCCGGGGCGACGATCACGATCGGCAAGCTGAGCGAGCTCGCGCACGCTTGGTGGAGCGACCGCCTCGCGCCCGACTGGAGGCCGCACACGCGCGAGCACAACCAACGGATCCTCGACCGCCTCGAGTTGACCGGCGATTTCTGGCGGCTCCCGTAGGAAAGTGTCGGTCGACGCCGCCGGTCGGCGCGATCACGGCCGATACTTCAGGCCGTGGCGGATGAGCTGGACTTGACCGACGACGAATCAGTCGAGGAGCGCGCGTTTGACTATGAGCGGACGGTCGCGCTGAGCGACGGCGTGTTCTCGATCGCGATGACCCTGCTCGTCCTCAACATCGCCATCCCGATGCTCGCGCACCCCGATCAGCTCGGGACAGCGCTGCTCCACAACCGCCAGCAGTACGGGTCCTACGCAATCAGCTTTGCGGTGATCGGCCTGCTCTGGGTCCGCCACCACCAGTATTTCCGCTCGCTGACGAGGATCGACGGGAAGATCCTGGTGATGAATCTCGCCTACCTGGCGTTCGTCGCCTTCGTCCCGTTCCCGACGCGGCTTCTCGGCGTCTACGGCGAGCAACCCGCCGCTGTGATCCTGTACGCCACCACGATCGCGATCGTGACGGCGATCGCTGGGCTCAGCGGGGCCTATGCGCGACGCGCGAAGCTGTTCACCGAGCAGGGTGCCCGCGAGTACGCCCGGCGCGAGCATTGGTCGATCACGCCGGCCGTGTTCCTGGCCTCGATCCCGGTCGCGTTCGTCAGCACCACGGCCGCGCAGCTCACATGGCTGTTGCTGTTGGTCCCCGACATCACCCGACGTCGTCGCCCGCGACGGGGCACGTGAGGCCTGGCGGCCGCAGGGTTCGCGGATCCAGACGCCGTAGTTATCACGCTTGCATATTCCCGCCGGGCAGCGCTACTTTGGGTGCGACGTAGCCGTACTTTCCCCCGTTCATCCTGGCGGCCGGAGCTCCGGCAGCATCTAGTGAAGGAGACCAGCAATGGCGAGCATCACCGAGCCTACTATCGACCATATTTCTGATCTGCTTGGCGCTGACGCGAGCGAGCTCTTGGAGTATCGTTCGGAGACGATTGATCGGTCGTTGTTGCATTTGCCGGGGCCGGATTTCGTCGAGCGGGTGTTGCTGGATACGGATCGGAGCACGGCGACGGTGCGGAATCTGCGGCAGATGTTTGATCATGGTCGGCTGGCGGGGACGGGTTATCTGAGCATCTTGCCGGTTGATCAGGGGATTGAGCACAGCGCTGGGGCGAGTTTCGCACCGAATCCGGTTTATTTTGATCCGGCGAGTATTGTCGAGTTAGCGATTGAGGGTGGTTGTAATGCGGTCGCGTCGACGTTGGGTGTGTTGGGGGCGGTGTCGCGGAGGTATGCGCATCGGATTCCGTTCATTGTGAAGTTGAATCACAATGAGTTGTTGACGTATCCGAATAAGTTTGATCAGGTTCCGTTTGCGAGTGTGAGGCGGGCGTGGGAGATGGGTGCGATGGGGGTTGGCGCGACGATTTATTTTGGGAGTGATGAGAGCACGCGGCAGTTGCGTGAGGTGAGTGAGGCGTTTGAGCGTGCTCATGAGTTGGGGATGTTTACGGTGTTGTGGTGTTATCTGCGGAATTCGGCGTTCAAGTCGGATAAGGATTATCACGTGTCGGCGGATCTGACTGGGCAGGCGAATCATTTGGGGGTTACGATCGAGGCGGATATCATCAAGCAGAAGTTGCCTGAGAACAACAATGGGTATGGGGCGTTGAATCAGAATGGCGTGAGTTATGGGAAGACGTCGTCGAAGGTGTATAGCGAGTTGACGTCTGATCATCCGATTGATTTGTGCCGGTATCAGGTGGCGAATTGTTATATGGGTCGTGCTGGGTTGATCAATAGTGGTGGCGCGTCGTCGGGTGAGTCGGATCTGGCGGAGGCGGTGCGTACGGCGGTGATCAATAAGCGTGCTGGTGGTACGGGGTTGATCAGTGGTCGTAAGGCGTTCCAGCGTCCGATGGATGACGGGATCGAGATCCTGAACGCGATCCAGAACGTGTACCTCGCCGACGAAGTCACCGTCGCCTGACCAATTGACTGCGGCCGCGGCCGCCACCCCGACAGCGTGCGACGGGACGTGGCCGCGGCTCACCGATGAGCGATCAACTGCCCGTGTCGCGGATGGCCCGGACGGCCTCCGGCGAACGCGTGGCCCGGCTGGGGAGGCTGAGCTCTGCTACGAAACGTTCGGCGATCCCGAGTCGCCGCCGCTGCTGCTCGTGATGGGGACTCGGACAGAGCATCTCGTGACTACCGACTTCGACGAACCGCAGCTCGACGCCCTGAGAGAGCTGGCCAACATCGGTGCGGGTACGGCTGCCACCGCCCTGTCGCAGATGCTCGGCCAGGAAGTGACCCTTGACGTCCCGCGCGCGCTCGGGTGTCCGCCAGCCCAAGCGGCGCCAGCAGGGCACTCACCGAATCGCCGATCGGGATAAGCATGAACGACGCACCGGCATCCGGCCCGCCACCCCGCGCCGCCCAGCTACGCTAGCCAGATGGCCCTCGTCGGACCGGCGCCGCTCTCGTTCAACCCGGTGCGGCGGTTGGCTGCGGACTTGCGCGACGAGCGTCACACAGAGGTGCCGTTCCCGCCTGGGGAGACGGGGTTCAGCATCCGCCGCACGCGCGCGTTTGCGTCGCATCCGCTGCCACTGCTGCTGGACGCGTATGAACGTTTCGGTCCGGTGTTCACGATGCGGGTGTTTCACGGCAATACGGTGTTCATGATCGGGTCCGAGGCGAACCACTACATGACCGTCTCGCACGCCGGCAACTTCAGCTACCGCGAGGGGCACATGGGTGACCTGACGCCGCTGCTGGGTGACGGGCTGCTGACGATCGATGGCGAGTTCCATCGGCGCTCGCGGCGGATCATGGTGCCGGCGTTTCACCACTCGGTGATCGGCGCCGCGCTCGAGACGATGAGCACCGAGATCGAGCGTGCGGTCGGCGACTGGCGCGATCGGTCGCGGATCGACATCTACCGCTGGACGCGGCGCCTCGCGCTGAGGATCGCGATGCGGGCGCTGTTCGGCTTGGATCCGGACGCGGCCGCCGCGCGGATCGACGTCGCGCGCAACTTCGAGCAGGGGCTCGGCTTCTGGGCGCGGGATTACTGGCTCCAGGTGCTGCGCGGGCGGGGTAGCCCGTTCGCGCAGATGCAGAAGGCGCGGCGGGCGCTCGACGGGGTGATCTTCGACGAGATCGCGCGGCGGCGGCGCCGTGGCGCGCGCGGCGCCGACGTGCTCAGCCTGCTGCTCGACGCGACCGACGAGGATGGCGATCGGCTGAGCGATCGCCAGATCCGCGACGAGGTGATGACGCTGCTGTTCGCCGGCCATGACACGGCGACGTCGACGATCGGCTTCATGTTCTACGAGCTGGCCCGCCACCCCGAGATCGCGGCGGCGCTGCGGGACGAGCTGGACCGCGTGTTCGACGGCGAGCGGCCCGACGCCCGGCTGCTGATGAGCGGGCAGCTCGGACTGCTCGAGATGGTCCAGAACGAGACCCTGCGCAAGTACCCACCCGCATGGATCGGCGCGCGCAAGTCGATCGAGACGTTCGAGTTCGCCGGCCGCACGGTTCCCGGTGGTGCGTACGTCAACTACAGCTCGTGGGTATCACACCATCTCCCGGAGGTGTTCCCCGAGCCGGAGAGGTTTCGGCCCGAGCGCTTCGCCCCGGAGGCGAAGGCGGCGCTGCCGAGGGGCGCCTACGTTCCGTTCGGGGGTGGCTCGCGGATCTGCATCGGGATGCGGTTCGGACAGCTGGAAGTCAAGGCGATCGCGGCCGCGCTGCTGCAACGCTTCGAGTTCGAGCTGCAGCCTGGCTACGCGCTGGGCATCCGGCAGATGCCGACGATCGGGCCGCGCCACGGGGTGCCGCTGATGATCCGCCGGCGCGACCAGCGGCCGGCGATCACATGTTCGCGCCCCAGTCGAGCAGCTCGCGGAGCTGCCCCGGGCTGATGTTGCCTCCGGTGCAGATCAGCGCGATCGAACGACCGGCGAGCTGCTGACGAAGTTTGAGCGCGGCCGCAAGTGGTGCGGCGCCGGCGGGTTCGACCAAGTTGCGCGTCAGCTCGATCAGTTGCAGCGTCGCCGCGCGCAGCTCGTCGTCGCTCACGAGCACGAACCCGTCCAGGTGCTCGGCCATGATCCGCTGCGGCAGCTCGAACGCGACCCGGGTCTGCAATCCCTCCGCGAACGTGCGCATCTGATCCTCCACCAGCACGCCCTCCCGCCAGGCGCGGTAGGCGGCGGGAGCCGCCTCGGATTGCACCGCGATCACCTCGATCCGCGGGTTGATCGCCTTGGCGGCGATGCATGCGCCGGCGGCACCGCTGCCGCCGCCGACCGGCACCACGATCACCTCGATCTCCGGCTCGCGCTCGAGCAGTTCGAGCGTCGCCGTCGCGACGCCCGCGATCAGCAGCGGCTCATCGCCCGAATGCACGTATCTGGCGCCGCGCTCGGCCGCGTACTCGGCGCAGCGCTCGCGGGCCTCATCGAAGTCGACGCCGTGCTCGACGACGTCCGCGCCGAGCGCCCGCATCGAGGAAACCTTGACCGGGTTGGCGCCGCGGGGCACGAAGATCGTGGCCTCCAGGCCGAACAGACCGGCGGCGTACGCGACCGACTGGCCGTGATTGCCGGTTGACGCCGCGCACACGCCGGCAGCCCACCCGCCGGCAGACAGGCTCGCGACCAGGTTGATCCCGCCCCGCACCTTGAACGCCCCCGTCGGCTGATGGTTCTCGTGCTTGACGAACACCCGCGCGCCGAGCAGCTGGTCGAGCATCGGGTAGCCGCGCAGCGGTGTCTGGTCGAGGTACCGCGCCAGCACCCGTCGCGACCGGAGCACATCGGTGAACTGCGGAACGGCGGCGGTGCCGACCGGCGTCCTCGCGCTCCCAGTCATCCGCCGAGCGTACAGAAGCGCGCGGCCTCCTCAGCGGCCGCTCCGAACGCTGCCAGAGACTCGGTCCTGATCAGTGCGACGCGACCAGCGGGGCCGCCGCCAGCGCCTTCAGTTCCTCCAGCGAGGTGGCGATGCCCTGCTCGAGCACTTCGAGGTCGGGAACGCTGGCACGGTCGGCGCACAGGCCGAACGTCAGCTGGCCGGCGTGCGACAGCACCGCGATCCCGAGCGCGTGCTCCGCCGCCAGTGGCACCAGCGGGATCACGTCAACCAGCCGCGAATCGAACACGTGCACCGGCTCCGGCGATCCGGGGACGTTGGTGATCGTGATGTTGAACAGCCGCTTCGCGTACAGCGAACGCGCGAGGCTCACGTGCAGGATCGGCGGCGCCAGCTCGGTCAGGCCGATCAGCACGCTGCCGCCATACGCCTGGCCGCTGTCCTTGCGCGCCTGGGCCTCGGCTTGTACGAGCTCGTAGCGGCGCAGCGGGTCGGGCTCCGCGACGGGCAGCTCGACGAACAAAGACGAGATTCTGTTGCCCAGCTCGCCGTTGTCGCTCTCGGTCCGGATGTTGACCGGCACCATCGCGCGCAGTCCGTGCCGCGGTGGCTCCTCCCCGCGGGCGAGCAACAGCGCGCGCAGGCCGCCGGTGGCGACGCACAGCACGACGTCGTTGAGCTTGCCGCCGAGTGCCGCGCGAATTTCCTGGAGCTCCTGAACGTCGGCGCGGAAAGCGGCGAGCCGCCGGGTCGCGCCGATCGGGACGTTCAGGCTCGAGCTCGGCGCCCCGAATACCTCGTCGCGGATCAGCAGGTCGATCACCTCGCGCGAGCGCTCCAGCGCCTCACGGGGATGGATCACGGCGTGAACCCCGTGGCGCACGGCCGTGAGCCCCGCGTCGGTCGCCTGACGAACCGGCGCCGGCGGGTGCGAAATTGGCAGGTTACGCCCGCCGTCGGCCACCACCGGATGCCCGTTCTCGGCTGCCGGGACGGGTTCGTCCCCGAACACGACCTCCATGACGCCGACCGAGCCGACCCCGTCCACCAGGCAGTGGTGGGTCTTCGACACGAGCGCCCAGCGCCCGTCAGCGAGGCCGTCGAGCAGTACGAGCTCCCACAGGGGGCGGTTGCGATCGAGACGATGCGAGTAGTAGTCGGAGATCCAGTCCAGCAGCTCGGCCTCGCCACCGGGCGAAGGAAGCGTGGCATGGCGGACGTGCGCCTCGATCTCGAAGCGCTCATCGTCCTCCCAGTAGGGCCAGGAGAAGCGGCCGGTCCGCGCCGAGCCGAGCTTCTGGCGGTAACGGGGCAACAGCCCCATGCGCTTGCGGAGGTGCGTGCGCAGATCGTCGATCGTCGGAACACCCCGGCTGCTCTCGGGTTCGAACAGCATCGCACCGCCGATGTGCATCAGCGCGCTTTCATCAGCCTGCTCGAGCTCGAGGAAGGTTGCGTCAAGCGCAGTTAGCTGATCACTAGCTGACATGGCGGTCTCTCTCCTCGCGGGTTGTTTTGATCGAAACGTAACCGCGAGCGGACTTGTTGCCATCGGGGGATGGTCGCCGCCCCGGCTCGTAGGAACTACGCAGGCTGAGCCGAGGGTTCCCGATCGCGCCGCATTGTGTAATCCCGAGTGCGATAGTTCGGCGCCAGAGCGCACGAAGCCGTCCCTGCCGGCCCAGCGGATCCTGGCGGGCAGCGGCCAGTTTGGAGGCACCGAGGTGAAGCACACACATGCGAGCAGAGCCCTGGCTGCGGCCGCCGCCGCCGCGCTTGCAGTGAGCGGATGCGGCGGCTCGACCAAGACCGTCACGACCACGACCACGGCCAGGGCCAGCGCCGCCACCACCGCGACGACCACGGTCACCGCCGACTCCACCTCCAGTGGCGGCGCCAATTCCACCACCCAGGTGAATCCTGCCAAGGGTCGCGACTATCCGCGCGTGTTCGCGACGAGCTTCATGAAGAGCTGCACGGGCGCGGGCGGAAGCCCGAGTGCCTGCAGCTGCGCGCTCGCCAACATCGAAGCCCACGTTCCCTACGCGACAGTAATCGAGGAGGTCGCGTCGGGGAAGTTCCTGAGTTCGGCCGGTTACAAGCTCGCGGTGACCAGCTGCGCCGGCCGCTGAGGCAGGCGTGAGGGCGCGGGTTGCGGCGAGCTGTGACCGTGCTGTTACCAGCGAGCGTCTACAACTGGCACCCCGAGATGCAGTTGAACGTACCGCCACACAACAGCGCCCGGTCCGGACGCGCGATCGCGGTGCTCCCCGCGCTTGCGAGCATCGCGATCTTCGCCACCGGCTGCGGCGGATCGTCGACGAGCTCGGCCTCCGGCGGCCAGTCTCCAAAGCCAACCGGAACCTCGGCGCTGTTCCAGTTCTCCAGCTGCATGCGCAACCACGGTGTGACCAACTTCCCTGACCCGCGGGTCACGGTCGCGTCGGCCAACAGTCGGGAAGCCGTCCTGGCGATCCCGCGCTCGGCGGCCTCCTCGCCGCAGTTCAAGGCCGCGCAGAAGGCCTGCCACGGGATCCTGCCGGCGCCACAGAACGCGAGCCCCGTTCAGGTGGCGCAGCAGCAGCACGCCCGCGAGCAGGACTTGCTGGCGTTCGCGAGCTGTGTCCGCACCCACGGCGTGTCGGACTTCCCGGACCCCACGAGCCAGGGCCAGCTGACGATCGAGATGATCACCGCCGCCGGCGTCGACCTCCATGCGCCGGTCGTGCTGAGCGCGGCGGAGGCGTGCATCGGTGTCAGCCACGGTGTGATCACCCCGGACGAGGTCAAGCAGGCCGTGAGCGGGCAGCTGTAGGGCCGGGCCGCCGTTCACGACATCAAAATCCACGCGCCGCGCCCGCCGTGAGACACTCGCGTCGGCAGCCCGTTTTGGGGTTCCCGCAATTAGGGTGCAGCGTTGGGGAACACGGCCGCACATCGCCACAACTAGAGAGGAGCACAGCTCTTGTCCTATCCCGTCACCTTCGAGGCCGACTACGTGGAGCGGCGCAGCCGGCTGACGGTCTTTTTCAGGCTAATCCTCCTCATTCCGCTCGCGATCTGGCTGTACGTCTACGAGCTCGTCGCAGGGATCGCGGTCATCATCGCCTGGTTCGCGATCGTCATCACCGGCCGCTACCCGCGGGGCCTCTACAACTTCGTCGCCAGCTTCACCCGTGAGCTCGCGTTGGTGACCGCCTACGGGGCGCTGCTGGTCGACCCGTATCCGAGCTTCCTGGGCGAAAACAGGCCCGACTACCCAGTGCGCATGCACTTCGTGCCGCTGGAGCACTACAGCCGCTGGAAGACGTTCTTGCGGATCATCCTCGCGATCCCGATCGTGATCCTGCGCTGGGTCATCGCCTGGTTGCTGGAGATCGCCGCGATCGCCGCGTGGTTCGTGATCGTGATCCTCGGTCGGATGCCGCGGGGACTGTTCGACGTGATGGTGCTGGCCAACTCCTACACCGCGCGCTCGGATGCCTACCTGTTCCTCCTGACCGAGACCTATCCGCCGTTCCAGGACGCTCAGATCGATTCGGCCGGGAGCAGCTCGGCCACTGAGGCCGCCACGTTCTGATCACTGACTCCTTCTGCGGGCTATTGCGGATGGCGCGTGCCTAGCGGCGCGCTACTACTAGTGGGGTGACGAATCTCTTAGTGGGCAAGGGTCGATTGCAGATCACGACAGCACGCATTCCCTCACATCCAGCCGTCAGAAGCGTTCGCGCCCTCGCCCACAGCTCCGACCGGAGCAGGTGAACACGCCAGCCGCACGCGGGCGAATGATCGGTCACTGATCATGGTCCAAAGGCCACCGCGGGGATAAACCGCTAACCAGATCAAAGCCACCGATCCACCCGCGGAGCGGCAGGGGTGTCGTCCAGGTGTAGAAGCTCGGGCTGGGGGCCTCGTTAGGGCATCCTAATTAGGATGCCCTAAATTGTGCCCGGGGTTGGGGAAGGTACCCGTGGGCGTGGGCGTCGTAGGGGCCAGTGAGAGACACCAGCCACACGGGACGGCGGCGAAATGGCTTGCTGTTAACGTGCTTCGCGGTCGCGATCGTCGCGCTGCTTCCGGTGGTGGTCACGGTCGTCCAGGCGTTGCAGGGAGGGATCTCGGCCGCGAGAACCGCGATCACGCAGAGCTCGACGCCAACCCTGCTGCTGCATACGCTCGAGCTCGCCGCGCTTGTGACCCCGGTGTCCGGCGCGCTCGGGCTGGCGGCCGCGTGGCTGGTCGAGCGGACGCGACTTCCCGGACGTCGCGTCTGGCCGCTGTTGCTGGTCGCTCCGCTGGCGGTGCCGCTGTTCGTCACCAGCTATGCATGGGCGACACTGAGCAGCTCGCTGACGGGGTTCTGGGGCGCGGCCGGGATCGTCACGTTCTCCTATTACCCGATCGTGTTTCTGCTCGTAGCCGCGTCCCTGCGGGTGATGGATCCGGCCCTCGAGGAGACCGCCCGGTCGCTGGGCCTCGGGGCGTGGAGCACGTTCGGACGGGTCGTGCTGCCGCAGCTCCGCCCGGCGCTGCTGGGCGGCATGTTGCTGGTCGTCCTCGACACGCTGGTCGAGTTCGACGCGTTCGTGGCGCTGAAGTTCCAGACCCTGTCGGTCAACATCTACGCGCAGTACCAGCTCAGCTTCAGCGCCGCCGGCGCCGCGGCCCTGGCGCTGCTCTCGACGGTCGTGTGCGTGTTCGTCCTGCTCGGCGAGGCCCGCCTGCGCGGCGGCGCCAACTACACTCGGATCAGCCACGGCGCCCGGCGCGGAATCGCCCGCTACGAGCTCGGGCGCGCGGCGCCACTGGCGTTCGGCGGGCTCGGGCTGCTGGTGGCGGTTAGCCTGGGCATCCCGCTGGGCCTGCTCGCGCACTGGTTCACGCAGGGCAGCGGGACCGCCGGCGCGCCCGCCGGCAACGGCGCGCTGTGGTCGGCGACGCTGACCACCGTGCTGCTCGGGGTCGCGGCGGCGCTGGTCGCGCTGCTGCTCGCGCTGCCGGTCGCGATCCTCGCGGTCCGTCGTTCCGGCAGGCTGGTCACGGCGATCGAGCGCAGCGTCTACCTGTCGTTCGCGCTTCCGGATCTGGTCGCGGCGATCGCGCTCGCGTACGGCGCCAGCCACGTCGCCCATTTCCTGTACGGGACGGTGGTGCTGCTCGTACTCGCCGAGGCGGTGCTGTTCGTGCCGTTCGCGGTCGTCGCGCTGCGCAGCACGATCGGACTGATCGAGCCGTCCCTGGAGGAGTCCGCCCGGTCGCTCGGGCTCGGACCACTGCAGACCCTGTGGCGCGTGACGGTGCCGCTAGCCCGGCCCGGACTGGCGGCGGCCGGAGTGCTGGTGTTCGCGTTCGTGCTGGGCGATCTGTCGACCGCCCAGGTGCTGCTGCCGCCGGGGTTGACGACGCTCGGGACCGAGTTCTGGGCCGACAGCGGCACGGTCGCGTTCGCGTCTGCGGCGCCGTATGCGGCGGTGCTGATCGTCCTCGCGCTGCTCGCCACCTATGTGCTGATGAGTCGCTTCGGCCGCGTCCGGGGGCTCGCGGAGGCGTGAGCATGGACGAGCTGCGCTGCGAGCGGATCTCGGCCTCCTATGGGCAGGATGCCGTGCTCGAGGGCGTCGACCTCGCCGTCCCCGATGGCACGCTGACAGCGATCCTGGGTGCGTCCGGGAGCGGCAAGACGACGCTGCTGCGGGTGATCATGGGGTTCCTCGCCCAGCAGCGCGGGACGGTCAAGGTCGGCGGAACGGTGGTCGCCGAGGCCGGTCGGGTGCACCTCCCGCCGGAGAAGCGATCGATCGGTTACGTCGCCCAGGAGGGGGCCCTCTACTCCCACCTCAGCGTCGCCGAGAACGTCGCCTTTGGGCTGCCGCGCCGGGAGCGCAAGAACACGCGCAGGACCCGCGAGGTCCTCGAGCTGGTCGGGCTGGGCGGCGCCTACGGCCCTCGCCGCCCGCATCAGCTGTCCGGCGGCGAGCAGCGTCGCGTCGCGCTGGCGCGGGCGCTCGCACCGCGGCCGCCGCTGGTCCTGCTCGACGAGCCGTTCTCAGGCTTGGATGCGGCCCTGCGAGCCGAGACCCGCCGGGCGGTCCTGCACGCGCTCGCCGCGCAGGGCACGACCGCCGTGCTGGTCACCCACGACCAGGCCGAGGCGCTCTCGATGGGTCGCGAGGTGGCCGTGCTGCGGGCGGGGCAGCTGATCCAGACGGCCTCGCCGGCGGCGCTGTACCGAACGCCGGCCGACCTCGACGTCGCGCGGTTCGTGGGCGAGGCGGTCGTCCTGCCCGGCCACGCCAGTGCCGGGATCGTCTGCTGCGCGCTCGGCGAGATCCCGCTGATCGATGCTCAGATCGAGGGCGCCGTCGAGACGATGATCCGGCCCGAGCAGATTCAGATCCGCGGCTCCGGGGCCGCCGCGCTCGCGATCGGGCGCACGTTCTACGGCCCGGACACGGTCGTTGAGCTCCAGCTTGACGAGCCGGCGGACTCGATCAATGCCAGAGTCCTCGGCCACGACGCGCCCGCGCCCGGAGAACGAGTCAGGCTGGCGGTATCTGGCCCCGTGATGGCCTATCCGCGCTCCGGCGCGACCGACCGTCACGCGCCGGCGGAGCCCGAGCCGCTGGGCACGGGGCTGGCGGCGGGGCGATGAGCGGACGCGTGCGGCGGGGGGCCGGCGGTCGGGTGCTCGCCGCGGGATTCGTCGCGCTGGTGCTCGGGCTGGCGGTGGCGGCCTGCGGCGGCACGACCGCCTCGAACACGATCATCCTCTACAACGGCCAGCACCCACAGCTGACCGACGCGCTCGTACAGGCGTTCACGCGCCAGACCGGCATCCACGTCAGCGTTCGCACCGGCGACGGGATCGTGCTCGCGGATCAGATCCTGCAGGAGGGCAGCGGCTCCCCGGCCGACGTCTATCTGACCGAGAACTCGCCCGAGCTGATGAACCTCGAGGGCCATCGCCTGCTGGCCAAGCTGCCCGCCTCGATTCTCGGCCAGATCCCCGCTCGCGATGATTCTCCGAGCGGCGCCTGGGTCGGGGTCGCACTCCGGGTCTCGAGCCTCGCGTACAGCCCGGGGCGCGTGCCGCCCTCGCAGCTGCCGACCTCCGTCGTTCAGCTGGTGCAGCCGCAATGGAAGGGCAAGATCGCGATCGCGCCGACCGACTCCGACTTCCCGCCGCTGGTGGGAGCGGTGATCGCGACGTACGGCAAGAGCGCCGCCAGTCAGTGGCTCGCCGGCCTGAAACGGAACGCCCAGACCTACCAGGACGAGGAGGCGGTGGTCGCGGCCGTGAATCGCGGCGACGTCGCCGCCGGGATCGTCAACCAGTACTACTGGTACCGGCTGCGACTGGAGGTCGGCGCCGGTGCGATCCACAGCCGCCTGTACTACTTCCCCGGCCACGACGTCGGCTCGATCGAGAACATCTCCGGCGCCGCCGTGCTCGCGTCCACCAAGCACCGCCAGGACGCACAGGCGCTGGTGCAGTTCATCGTCAGCCCGGCGGGCCAGCGAATCCTCGCGAACGGCTACGACTTCGAGTACCCGGCCCGACCGGGGATCGCGCCGAACCCCGACCTGCCCCCGCTGACCAGCGTCGATCCCGCGACGCTCAGCGCGACCACGCTCGGAACCGATCAGGCCGCGTCGCAGCTGATCCAGGAGGCCGGACTCGCCTGAACGGTGCAACCGCCGTTGCAACCCGCTGCTGCGGCGGTGGCGGCGCGAGAAGCGGTGGTAGCTTCGCGCGCTTGAGCTCGCGTCCGCTCGCCGCGATCGCCCTCCCGGCGCTGCTGATCCTCGCCTTCGCGGTCGGCACCAGCCGCGGCGATCTCGCCAGTCGCTACGCGGCGGGGCAGCAGCAGGCGGGCCAGCTCCAATCCGCGATCCAGGCAGACACCGCCAAGATCCAGGGGTTCGAGGGCACGATCGGAGCGCTGCAGGCACGCCTGACCGTGATCAACCCCAGCGTCGCGATCCAGGAGCGGCTGCTGCAGGCGACCAAGGTCGAGCTCGCCGGCGCCCGCGCCCGCCTGCAGCGACTCGAGGCCCAGTACGCCCACGACCGCGCAACCCTGGCCGCTCAGCTGGTGGCCGACTACGAGTCGCCACCGTCGACGCTCGTGGACGTCGTCGTCAACGCGCGCGGGTTCGACGACCTGCTCAACCGGCTCACCGATCTGAGGGCGATCGCGAACCAGAACGCCGGCGCCACCAGGCTGGTCGACCAGGCGCGGCTGGCGGTCGCGGCCCAGGCGCGTCGTCTCGCGCGCGTCGAGGCCGAGCACCAACGCGCCACCGCCGCGGTCGTCGTCGAGCGCGACGAGGTCGTACAGCTGCGGCTGTCGATCGTCGACCGCGAGCTTCGGACCAGCCGCGCACGGGCCCGGCAGACAGCCGAGCTGAATTCGCTCCGCGCCACGCTGGCGCGCGAGGCCGCCAAGCTCGAGCAGCAGGCTGAGGCGGCACAGAACGCGGCGTTCGCCAGCGGGGCGCCGCCACCTGGCGGCTGCATCAACACCCCGTTCGTTGCCCATGGAGGCGAATACGGCTTCTTCCCGGCGCCGGGCACCAACTACACCGTCAACCAGGAGCCGGTGATCGCCGCCCGCCTCGACGCCCTCGGCAAGGCGCTCCAGCTGCACCTGATCGGCATCTCCGGCTACCGGACCCCGGAGCATTCCGTCGAGGTCGGCGGCTACGCGGACGATCCACACACGCGCGGCGAGGCCTCCGACACGCCCGGCGTCGAGGGCGTTCCCGAGGCAACGCTCGAGGAGTTCTGCCTCACCCGCCCGTTCCCCGGGCCACGAGAGGCGGATCACATACAGGAGTCGTGAGGCGGGGCGCGTTCGCGGGGGGGGGCGGGTGGCCGTGGCGTTGGTGAGAACGGCGCCGGGAGGGGGGTGGCCGTCGTGGACCGGTGGCGCTGGGCGGCCGGCTGTCCCCTGATGCGCCATCAGGGCTTCATCTCGCCACCACTGCTGCCCCGCGCCACCACTGGCCGCCCCCGCGCGCCGCGCCCCCCTCGCGGCGCCGCGACCGCCTGGATACTCCGGATCGAGGACCTGCTCAACTTCCCAAACCAGGTCGAGCCGGCGCCGTTTGGAAATTGGGTATGACTGTCGTATTCATTTCCCCAGCGGGGGGGCGGGGTTTGATTTGGGGCGCTACTGCAGACGCCGTGGGTGCTGGGTGAAGGTCTGTCGCTGGGCAGCGCAGCCGTCGTCGGCTTTACAGCCGCCGCCGGCCGCGCTCTGGGCTGGGGAGGTCGGGGCGCAGGGGTGCGCCCGACCTCCGGGCAAGAGGGAGGAGCGCATTCGCGGGTCAGGAGACCGAAAAGCATGCTCAACTTCCCAAAGCCAACTTCGGGCCGGCGGTCTGGGAAATCGAGCATGAATATCGTGCTCAACTTCCCGAACCCGTCCCCGGCGATCGGCTTTGGGACGTTGAGCAGGTTTTGCCGTCCGCCGGTGCCCGCCCCCCGGCCCGTTGCCGGCCCGCCCCGCGGCCCGCGCCACTCCCCCGGGGTCGGGCGCCCCGTGCCCGACCTCCCCAGCACCAAGCGCGGCCGGGCGGCGGCTGCAAGCCGACGACGGCTGCGCTACCCGCTACGACCCCTTCACCCCACCCACGGAGTCAGCAGTAGCGCCTGATTTGGGAGGTTCGAGGGTTGAAGGTTGAGCAGGTTTTCAGGCCAGAACGCTGACACTCCGGGCCGGATTGGAGTGGCGCGGGGAGTCACCGATCCCACACGAGCGTCACCATCGCCCGCGCCGGCACCGTGTACGTGACTGTCAGGCGATTCCACTCGACCCCGAACTGGATCGGCTGGGTGGCGTTGTCGTATGCCACCAGCACGTGGCTACCGTCGGGGTTGACGAACGCGACGTCGTCCAGGCCGGGCGTGACGGGGTTGACGCCGGCCCGTTCGTAGTCGTAGGTGACGAAGTTCTCGGACTGAACGCGCTGGGCGCCCGGCGTGACGAACGCGCTCGCCTGCCCGAGCTGGTAGTAGTCGAGTCCGAGTTTGACCGTGTGGGCGTGCTCGTCGATCGTGGCGAGTCCGGTGCAGGAGCTGCAGCCGCTGTTGGGTGGCTGGACCGGCCCGCCGTGGGGGATCGAGTGCGAGGTTCCAGAGCGCGACGGTGCTGGCCCAGTTGCGCATCGAGGCGATCAGGATCTCGGAGGTCGGGAACGGGGTGATTCCCGGTGAGCACTCGTCGACGATCTCGTCCAGGCCTGGTGCCATCGAGTGCACGGTGCTCATCACTCCGGGGCTGCCGAAGTAACAGTGCCATGCGATTCCGTTCAGCTTCACGGCATGGTTGGAGGCGAGCGCCTTGGCGTAGGCGGTTCATAGCGGCCCCCAGCCGAGATCGTTTCCGTACACGTCGGGGTGGAGATGCGCGGCGGCGAGGCCGGCTCCAGATCCTTGCGCGTCCAGTCCGCCTCGCTCGCTTCGGGCAACTCGAGGCCGGGGTAGGTAGTTGCCTGGGTGGGCTCGTTCTGTGGCGTGATCGCGGCGACCGGCACGCCCGCGTGCGAGTACTGCTGCAGGAACTTGACGAGATATCGGGCCCACGAGCCGACGTCGGAGGCGAGCAGGGTGCCTTGGTGATTGACGGTGCTGAGTGAACGATCGGCTTTCATCCAGGCGGGCGGACTCCACGGGGACGCGAGCATCTCGACCCCGACGTTGACGGCCCGTACCCGGCGTAGGACCGGGAGGATGTAGGAGTCGTCGTGGGCGATCGAGAAGTGCGAAAGCTTCGGGTCCGACCGGCCTGGCGGCAGGTCATCGTAGGAATAGGGCCGCCCGTTCCTGGTGAAGTCCGCCCCCCCGACCGGCACGCGGACAAAGGCGAGATGGATCCCGCCGGCGCCGAACAGCGAGCCGAGCAGCGTGGCGCGGGTCGAAGCGGGTAGCTCCTGCCCGATCAGCCATGCCGAGGTATCGGTCATCGCCGCGCCGAATCCCCTGATCCGCTGGTAGCGAACCTGGTCGTGGCCGCGCCGGGCACCGGCGCACACAGCAGCAGGACCGCGGCGGCGAGCGGCGCTGCCCGCAGGGCGATCCGACGGCTCAGTCCGCTACGCGGCGGCGGCAGCGACGGCATCCGGGTGGCTGCGTTTCGGCACTGGCGCATTCATACCGTGTTCGTCCCGTAACCACGGAAGCGCCGATCCGATTCGGATCCTTGGGGAGTTTTTTGATCAAATTGCTGATGGTAGGAGTGCGCTGCTTGATGCGCGCCGCTGTCGCCGCCGCTGAGCTCGAAGATCGCTGCCAGGCGCTCGGCGCTCTGAGCCATCTCCTGAGAGCTGGGCGCGATCTGCCCGACCGACGCGGAGGTCTGCTGGCTTGACGCCGAGACCTGCTCCGTCGCCGCGGCGCCCTGTTCGGCCACGGTCGCGACCTCTCCGAGTGACCTCGCGGCGCGCGCTGTAGGTTGTGCGTCTCCGATCCGATACAGCTCGTGCAACGTTTCCAGGCGGATATTGTCGCGCTGAGCCCCATGTCCGTCGCCACCGCAGCCGCCCCTGCTGTCCAGGCGCGCCCGAACGTGCGGGTGATCTTCGGCGGTCTGATGCTGTTTGTTCTCCAGACGGCCGCTCAATAGACGCCCGTTGTGAGGCGCTGCTCACGATCGTCTGCGACCTCGGTGGCCTCAGCAGGCTGGCGTGGGTGACGAGTGCGTTCCTGCTCGCACAGACCGTGGTCACGCCGATCTACGGCAAGCTCGGCGATCTGTACGGACGTAAGCGCGTGCTGCAGAGCGCGATCGTGCTGTTCCTGATCGGGTCGGCGCTGTGCTGGCCAGGCGCGCTCGATGACCGAGCTGATCGCCTTCCGAGCGGTCCAGGGGTTGGGCGCGGGCGGGCTGGTGGTGCTGATCCAGGCGGTGATCGGCGACGTCGTCGCCGCCGCGCGAGCGCGGCCGGTACCAGGGCCTGTTCGGCGCTGTGTTCGGGATCGCGAGCGTCGGCGGTCCGCTGCTCGGTGGGCGTGATCGTGCAGACACGTCTCGTGGCGCTGGATCTTCTACGTCAACCTGCCTGTCGGGATCGCGGCACTGGCGGTGCTGAGCGCGACGCTGCCCGAAGACGCTTCGCGATCGCGCGACCCGCGATCGACTACGTCGGCGCCGGCGCTGCTGGCCGGCGGCGCTGAGCGCGATCGTGCTCGTCACCAGCCTCGGCGGGACGACCTGGGCGTGGGGCTCGGCGCAGGTCGTTCCTGATCGGCGCGCTCGGGGTCGCGCTGCTGGGCGCGTTCCTGTTCGCAGAGAGGCGCGCGGCCGAACCGATCCTGCCGCTGGGGCTGCTGCGAAACCCGAGTGTTCGCGGTCGGCGGCGCGCTGTCGCTGATCGTCGGCTTGGCGCTGTTCGGCTCGGTCACGTTCCTGCCGCTGTACTTCCAGACGGTCGACGCGGCGTCGCCGACCGAGGTCCGGGCTGCGGCTGGTGCCGATGATCGCCGGCCTGCTGACGACCTCGATTCTGTCGGGCAGCTGATCACCCGAACCGGGCGCTACAAGGTGTTCCCGATCATCGGCACGGCGCTGATGACCGTGGGACTGCGCTGCTGACGCGGCTCGACGTGGGAACCAGCACGCTCACCTCGTCGCTTTACCTGCTCGTGCTCGGGCTCGGACTCGGGCTCGGTGATGCAGGTGCTGGTGCTGGCGGTGCAGAACGCGGTCGACTACTCGGTCCTCGGCGCGGCCACCTCGGGGGTGACGCTGGCGCGCGGAATCGGCGGCTCGATCGGGACGGCGGCGTTCGGGACGATCTTCTCGACCCAGCTCCGTTCGCACCTGCGCAACGCCTGCTGGCCCGCTCGCCCACCAGGTGGCGCGGGCGGCCGGCTCACCGGGCGCAGGTGCTGCGCCTGCCCCGGCTGCGCGGGCCGCCTACCAGCACGCCTACGTCCTCTCGCTGCGGCCCGTGTTCGGATGGCGCGAGGTCGCCGCGATCGGGTTCGTGCTCAGCCTGTTGCTCCAGCAGCGCCCGCTGCGCGAGGCGGCGGCGCCAGCACCGGCTCGAGGACAGCCTCGCGGCGCCGCGTTCGTCGGACTCGCTGGCCGAGATCGAGCGCGCGCTGACGAGGTGACACGCGCGAGGAGCGGATCGCTTCAACCACAGGATCGCGAGCGCGCCGGCCTTGACCTCAGCCCCGGAGCGATCTGGGCGCTCGTGCGGATCGAGGGCACGGCCCCGGCGGCGCGGGCCTGGCCGAGGAGATGGGGCACGGCGTGTCGCGACGTGATCGGGGAGTCCGGGCGGGGATCGCGGGGGAGGGAGGCGGAGGGCGGGGGGTCGGGCGCGTGCTGGCCGAGGCCCTGGCCGACGGCAGCGCCGAGCGACATCCCGAGCTCGCGGCGCTGCTGCAGCGCCTCGCTCGCGAGCTGTGCGGGGAGCCGCCGGCCGCCCCGGCTGCGTCGGCCCCCCGGGCTGCGTCGGCCGCCCCGGCTGGCTAGTGGGCGCCCAGCACCGGACTCGCTGGGTTACCGTCGAGAGCGCGCTGACGGCGGATCGCGACGATCCCGAGAATCGCTGCGGCGGCGCACGCCAGTCCGCCGATTCCGAGCCCCGCGCGGGCTCCGAAAACCGCCATCACGACGCCGACGATCGGCCCACCGATCGGGGTCGAGCCCTGAAACGCGACGAACCACAGCGACATCACGCGCCCGCGCATCGACGGCTCCGACTCGAGCTGAAGCGTTGAGTTGCCGGTCGACATGAACGAGATGCTCGCGGCGCCGGCGAACGCGAGCGCCACTAGCTCGAGCGATAGATTCGGCGCCAGCGCCGCGAGCGTCACGGTCGCGCCAAACGCGCACGCCGCAGCCACGAGCGGCACGAGCCCGGTCTTGCCGCGGGCCGCAACGCGCAGACCCCCGACGATCGCCCCTAACCCCATCGCGGCGGTCATGAAGCCGAAGCCGGCGGGACCGACGTGGAGTCCGTGGCTGGCCATCACCGGGAGCGAAACCTGAAACTCGTATGTGATGCAGCCGACGATCCCCATCATCACCAGCGGAATCGCGAGCGCGGCCGACGAGCGTACGTAGCGCAGGCCCTCCCGCAGCTGGCCCTTGGCGCGCGGGGTGGGCGCGGTCGGCGACAGTGCTGCCTTATCGAGCGTTACCAGCGACGCAACAACCGCAACGAAGCTCGCCGCGTTGACCAGGAAACAGACACCGTCACCGACCGTCGCGATCAACACCCCGGCGATGGCCGGGCCGATCGAGCGGGCCACGTTAACCAGCACCGAGTTGAGGCTGACGGCGTTGCGCAGGTGCTCCTGCCCGACCATCTCGAGCATGAACGACTGGCGGGATGGGTTCTCGAATGCGTTGTTGAAGCCGAGCAGCGCGGCCAGGATCCCGATCTCCCAGACGTGCACCACGCCGGTGACCGTCAGCAGACCGAGCACGAGCGCTTGCAGTCCCATCGCGGTCTGCAGCACGACCATCAGCCGGCGCTTGTCGACCCGGTCCGCGATCACGCCGCCGTAGGGCGCGAGCAGCAGCACGGGAATCGTCTGCAGGGCGACGATCAGGCCCAGCACCGTGCTCGAGTGCGTCAGCGTCAGCACGAGCCACGACTGGGCCGTCATCTGCATCCAAGTTCCGATCAGCGAGATCGCCTGACCGCTGATGTAGCGCCGGTAGTTGGGAACCTCGAACGCCGCGAACGTGACCTTGCCAAGCCTTCTCACCCTGGTCATCGCGAGCGCTCCTTGAGCTGCACGGCGAGCTTCTCGAGCACCGGGAGCGCCTGGTCGAGCAGCCGCCGCTCGTCAGCGCTGAGCGTGTCGATCTCGACGTTCAGTGCATCGGTGCGCTCGCGGCGCATACGCTCACACAGCCGGCGGCCCTCGCCGGTGATCTTGACCAGCGCGGCGCGGCCGTCGACGGGATCGGCGACCCGCTTGACGAGCCCCGCCTGGCAGAGGTCGGCGACCACGCGCGAGAGCATCGTCGGGTTGACACCCTCCTGCACCGCGAGATCCGAGAGCCGGATCGGGCCGAGCCTCGCGATCGTGAACAGCACCGAGATCCGGGTCGGCGTCAGGCCGGCCGCCGCACCCGCCGACGTCGCTCGCAGCCGGCGTGACAGCCTGCCGACCACCGCGCGCAAGCTGCTGGCGGTCTCGATTTCGAGCGCGGGTGCGAACTTTGTCGCCGGCACATACCTCCTAAAATTTATTTGCTTGCTGGCAAGCATTAGTTTAGCAGGCGGGCAGCGGCAAGAAACGGCGCTAGTGCTGTTTTCAATGGTGGGGTTACAGGGTCGTAGCGCGGAGCGCGGGCCGCGGGGGCGCCCGGGTGTGTGGCGCGATGGCGGGGGCTGCTGAGGGCGCCCCGGTGTGTCGCCCGATGGCGGGGGGTCTGCGGAGGCCTCGGTGTGTCGCCCGATGGCGGGGCTGCGGAGGCGCGTGGGTGGCCCGACCCGCCGGCGGATCCTAAAAACTCTCCAAACCCTCGTCTCCCAACCCCCCCCTCGTACTCCCCCCCCCCCCCCCCCCCCCCCCCCCCCCCCCCCCCCCCCCCCCCCCCCCCCCCCCCCCCCCCCCCCCCCCCCCCCCCCCGCCCCCGCGGCGGTGGCACCGAAGCTGCTATGTCGGCCGAGCATCCGGCCCCAGGCCCGGTGCGATAGATAAACGTAACGTTAACGATCTTGTTCCCGCCTACCTTTAGGCTGATCGTTCCTCGATGTCGACTCGTCCTTCCCGCGTACGTGCCGCTGCCATCGGCGGCGCCCCGGACCGGCCCTTGGGGACCGAGTGCTTTGTCGAGGGCTTACGGGACATCACAGCGCTGACCACGCCGGGCCGAGGGCGCTGGGAGTCGAGTATCAACGCTCATAGCGAGCGAGAATGGAGACAGTAATGCGTAGGATCATCGTCGCCCTCCTCTGTGTCGGCGTCGGCGTTGTTCCGGCAACCCTCGTCGCTGCCGGAGCGAGCGCGGCAACCACCGCTCCTTCATCCAGCACGGTCGGGAGCTGGCCGGTTGTCAAAGCGGGTGCGAGGGGCGAGCGCGTGCGCGTGATTCAGAACCTGCTCATCGCTCGCGGTGTGCGCGTGACCGTCGACGGCGTGTTCGGCAGCAGTACGACGACGGCTGTCAAGACGTTCCAGCGCCGTAACCATCTCGCGGCCGATGGTCAGGTCGGGGCCACCACGTGGCGCAAGCTGATCATCACCATCAAGAGAGGCGCACGTGGCGCCGCCGTCACGGCGCTGCAGCATCAGCTGCGGTTCCAGTACCACTACAGGGCTGTGACGGTGGATGGAATCTTCGGCGCGTCAACCCAAACCGCGGTCAAGTCCTTCCAGAAGTCAAAGCGGCTGGTCGCCGACGGAATCGTCGGCTCCAGTACCTGGCAGGCGCTCGAGTCCTAGCAGTCGTTGGACCTCACGTATCGGCGGCCGGCCCGGCCTTCAGGGGTCAGGTCGGCTGGTGATACATGTGAGTAAAGGCGCGCGCATGCCGATACTCGGAGTAGTCGAGACGATCCCGGACGACCGTCCGGCGGGCGCTCTTCCAGGGCGACAACCTCGCGATGCGGCGGTTGCTGTACAGCGTGTTTCCCGACACTCGAGTCGACTGCGCCTACGAAGGTGAGGTCGACTTCGTGGCACTGGTCGCGCCCGCCGTCAACGCGGCCGCGGCCGCCTAGGTCAGCCGTCGGGCCAGGTCGCGCCGTCGGCGAGCGCTGCCTGTTCGATGTGCTGCAGCGTCTCGTCGGTGCGACGGTCGGCGACCATCGCCTCGAGCGCATCGCTGATTGTCGGCGCCCAAACGCGTCTGACGACAGCCACGCGAGACCCGTCGGCCTCGAATTCCGCCCAGTCGAGCGCGACCAGGTCGCGCCGCGCGTCGGCGGGCGCCAGCGAGTTGTCGCGACCGCCGAGGATCGTGACCTTCGCGCTCCAGCCGTGGGGACAGAGCTCGTCCATCATCGCCCGCGAGCGAAGCTCGGCGCCTGCGGCCGACCGTAGATGCCGGCGAGACGCATACCGGGCCCGCAGCCGGCGGCGCGCGCGTGGCACGAGTCGGCTCAGCACCACCAACAGCAGGCCACCGCCGACCGCGGCCAGCAACAGCGAAAACAGCGGCTCGAGGAGGTTGACGCTACCCGGGTGAAGCCCAGCCTCGAATTGAGCCATGAACGCCAGCACGACCACCCAAATCTACAACCTTGGGCAATCTGGCTTGGGGCGCTCAGCTGGCGCCCGATCAGTCCCGCATCGAGAGCGCGAGCACGAACATGACCAGCGCGATCAACACGAACACGCCGCCGATGATCAACGGAAGGGCCATCATCTGCGAGGCCCCACGGTATCGTGTTCCGATGCGTCTAGTCCGGCTCGTCGCCCGGCCGTTCGGCTATTTCGCGTTCGTCGTTGCGCTGCTTGCACTGTCTGGAGCCGCCAAGCTGTTGGGGGAGAAACACGAACTCGGCTACTTCTCCGCGCGGCTCGCGCGGACCCTGTGGCGCTACCCGGAGGTGACCCGGCGCGGCGTGCTGATGGCTTGGCTCGTGTGGACGGGGCTGTTCGCGATCGCGGTCAGCCCGATCGATCCGATCGCTAGCCGGTGGGACGAGGTCGCGCTTGCGGCTGTGGCGCTGACCGTGCTGTGGCACCGGATCGCCGGCGGGCGCCGAGCCGGGCGTTGAGATTCTCGAGCGCCTGCTCGAGCCCCACCTCGTTGGGGTCGAGCTCGCGCATCGCGACGGCCAGGCGGTACTCGGCGAAGTAGTCCGGCTCGATACCGCAGGCCTGCGCGATCAGCTCCATCGCGCGCATCGAAGGCTTGTCGTGACCGTTCGCGAGCATGTTGATGTGCGCGTGCGTGATGCCCTTCGTGTCGAGCTCGCGGATCGCGTCCGCGAGGCCGCGATAGGTCAGGCGCCGAGCGTCCATCAGCTCTCGGAGGGCCTCACCAAATGGCTTTGCGCTGATGCGAGGCATTGACTGAGGTGGTCCGTTCAAGTCTTGGGGCGCCGTGCCCGTCATGTTGCCAGGTGGCGGCGACGCTTGACGGCTCCCGATTTCTGATTGGTAGGTTATGTACCTAACAATCGGAAAATATACAGATGACAGCCACCACTCGCAGCTACTACGACCGCCTGGCCCGCGTCAAGGCCCAGTACGACCCCGACAACACCGTTCGCGTCAACCAGAACATTCGCCCCGCCACTCGAACGTAAGGTGATCGGGCCACGGCCGAGGGGTTAGGCTTGCGGCATGGTGATCGGCGTGATCGGCTGCGGCACGATGGGGTCGGCGCTCGCCAGCGCCTGGGACACCCCGGTGATGTGCAGCGACGCGGTTCCCGAGCTGGCGCAGAGGCTGGCTGCGAAGACCGGCGGCGAGGCGTTCGCGACTAACGCCGAGGTCGCGGAGCGGTCGGATCTCGTCGTGCTGTGTCACAAGCCGTTTCAGCTGCAGGAGGTCGCCGAGCAGGTCGGTGGGCGCGCAAAGGCGATCGGGTCGATCCTGGCCGGAGTGCCGATCAAGGCGCTGGAGGGTGCCTACCCGGATACGCCGGTCATCCGGTTGATGCCGAACACCGCCGTCGCCGTGCGTCGTGGCGTGATCTGTTACGCCCCGGGGCACCTGGTCGGAGACGAGCTCGCGGCTGCGGTGAGCGAGCTGTTCGGTCGCGCCGGCCGGGTCGTGGCGGTCGAGGAGCGGTTGATCGACGTGGCGATGGGGCTGATGTCGGTCGCGCCCGCGTACGTCGCGTTGGTCGCGGAGGCCTGGATCGACGCGGGGATCGCGCACGGCATGCACCCCCAGCAGGCGGCGGAGCTGGTGGTCGAGGCGATCGCGGGCTCGGCTGAGCTGTTGCTCGCGCATGACCTGGACACCCTCGCGGTCCGTCGCGCGGTGACAACGCCGGGTGGCGTCACCGCCCAGGGGCTGGCGGCGCTCGAGCGTGGCGGGGTGCGGCCGGCGTTCCGAGACGCGCTCGACGCCGTGATCGCGCATCTGGGGTGAAGCTGCCTCCGGTTGGAGCCGCAGCGATGAGCGAGTCGCCGCATCGATCACGCCGAAGATGGGGGGACAGAACGGCCGTTACGCATGGTTCGATCGACGTCGCTGTCGATGCTGGCGCTGGCGGTGGCCGATCTCACGATGGCGAAGCTGGGAGATGTAGTTAATAGGTGAATTTGTAGAGGAGTCGGTGTGTGTGTGGCTGGCGGCGCTCGAGCGTGGCGGGGTGCGGCCGGCGTTCCGAGACGCGCTCGACGCCGTGATCGCGCGTCTGGGGTGAAGCTGCCTCCGGTTGTAGTCGCAGCGACGAGGAGTCGCCGCATCGATCTCATTCAAGCGGCGGGGAGGCGCCGGTCCGCAGCTCACCCCAGCTGGGGGCGGCCGGGGCGATGCCCATCTGGCGCACGATCGTCTGCGCCGCGACGCTGATCCCTTCGGTGAACGTCGGGAACGCGGGCTGGAGCTCGGCGATCTGTTCGATCCGGAGGTTGGCCGCCATGCACGCGGCGGCGGTCTGGATGACCTCGGCCGAGTACTCGCCGAGCACGTGGGCGCCGAGGATGTACCGGCGATCGCGTTCGACGATCAGCTTGCAGAACCCGTCCGGATGATCGTCGATCACCGGGCGCACCAGGTCCTCGTAGCGCGCCACGCAGACCTCGCAGTGATAGCGCTCGCGCGCCTGGTCCTCGGTCAGCCCGACGCCGCCGTACTCCGGGTCGGTGAAGCTGCCGGTCGGCACGAGCTCATGCGTGAACCGGCGCCGCGTGCCGAGCACCGCATTCTCGGCCGCGAGCCGTCCCTCGGCCCGGGCGCTCGGAACCAGCATGCTGATCCCATTCACGTCACCGGCGGCGAACACGTGCGGCAGGGTGCTGCGAAGCGTGTGGTCGATCTGGATGTATCCGCGCTCCGCCTCGATCCCGACCTTGGCGACCTCCAGCTGGTCGGCGTTGCCGGGCCATCCGACCGCGAGGAAGACCGCGCCGACCTCGATCCGGTGCTGCGCGTCGCCGGAACGGTATGAGACCGCGACTCCGGCCTCGGTGCGTTCCAGGCGATCGACGAACGTCGACGGCTGGACCTCGATCCCGCGGCGACGGAAGGACTCGGCGAGCGCCTCGGACACGTCTCGGTCGGCGTTCGGCACGAGCCGGGGCGCCGCCTCGATCAGGGTCGCGGCGACGCCGAAATCGGCGAGGATCGAGGCCAGCTGGCAGCCGGTGTCGGCGCCGCCGACCACCGCCACCGAAGCCGGCAGCGTCTCCAGGTGGCGCAGGTCCTCGTAGGTGTTCGCGAGCTCCACGCCGGGGATCGGCAGCCGTCCCGCGTGCCCGCCGGCGGCGACCACGACCGCGTCGCCGTGGAACTCGCGTCCGTCGGGGATCGCGACCGTGTGCTCGCCGACGAACACGGCCGGGCCGGCGTGGTCGACCAGCTTGATCCCGCGACGGCGAAGGGCCTCACCCAGGCGCTGATGCTCGTGCACGTAGTCGGCGACTCGCCGGGCGCTCGCCAGTGCGGCGGCGATATCGATCTCGGGACGGACGCCGCGGACGCCGAGGCGCTCCCATGATTTGGTGTCGCGCATCAGCCGGGCAGCGCGCGCGAGCGTCCGAACCGGCGCCGGGCCCTCGTTCAGGCTCGTGCCCCCGACCTCCTTCGCCTCGACGAGCGTCACGTCCGCGCCTAACTCACGCGCGTGCAGGGCGGCGCTCATGCCGGCGGGGCCGCCGCCGAGCACGAGCAGCCTCATCCCGGCTCTCCGGAGAGTTCGATCCGGCCGCGGTACGGCGCCACCGGAGGGCCACTGGCGCCGAGCCCATCGACCCGGAACACGCGGCCGGCATCCGGCTGGCCCGACAGTGCCTGCTCGTCGAGACCCTGCCTGGCGGTCGTGATGAACAGCGTCGAGCGGTCCGGACCGCCGAATGCGCAGGACGTCGGTCGGTCGACCGGGACCCCGACGGTGCCGAGCAGCAACCCCTGCGGGTCGTAGCATCGCACCGCGGCGCCGCCCCACAGGGCGACCCAGATGTTGCCGTTGTCGTCGACCGTGAGCCCGTCCGGGGCGACGCCGGATTCGGTGATCTGCGCGATCGTGCGCCGTCCACTGATATCGCCCGTGGCCGGATCGAAGTCGAACGCGTCGACCATCGCCGTGCCGCTGTCCGACAGGTACATGATCGACCCGTCGGGACTCCAGTCGATTCCGTTGGAGACAGTCAAACCGGCGAGGATCCTGCTGTACGTTCCGTCGAGCTCGAGCCGGTACAGCACACCCGCCTCGGGGGACTCGTCATGGGCCATCGTGCCAGCCCAGAACCGGCCCTGTGGATCGCAGGCACCGTCGTTCATCCGCACGTCGTCGTCGCGGCCGGCCTCGGGCTGGGCGAGCTCGACCACCCGGCCCGACGGATCGACGAACAGGAACCCGGTGCCGGCGGCGAGCACGTAACCCCCGCCGAGAACGGGTGCCACGGCGCCGACGAACCGGTCGAACTGGACCCGGGCGATCTCGTCCAGCATCCTGTTCGGGTTCAGACGCCCTCGGTGCAGTTGCGATCCGATGATGTCCACCCACAGCAACTCGTCACGCTCACCGTCCCAGCGCGGTCCTTCACTCAGCAATCCCGGCGTCGCCGAGCAGGGGACCGGGACTCCCGGTGGCGTCGCTTCGATCACCAGCTCACCTCGCTATTCGGGCGCGAACTCGATCACGACCTTGATGTCGTCGGGCTCGCGCTCCAGCGCCTGCTCGAACGCCTCCGGGGGGACCCGGCGCGTCACCAGCTGCTCGAGCCACGACCGGTCCGCTTTCGCCAGCTCCTTGGCCGCCAGGTAGTAGTGGCGACGGTTGGCGTTCACCGAACCGAAGATCACGAGATTCTTCAGCACCGCGTCGGTCATCACGTTCGTCGGTGCGCTTGCGTTGGGCACGATCGGGGGGCCGACGCCGGTCAGGCAGATGATCGCGCCGGGCGCCGCCGTTTCGGCCGCGGTTCGGATCAGCGGCGCGACCCCGGTACATTCGACGACGATGTCGGGGCTCAGTCCGAGTTCCGTCACGGAACCACTGTGATAGTGGGCGCCGAGCGCTTGCACCAGCGCCGGCTTCGGACCGCTCGTGGCGCGGTCGAACACGTGCACGTCACCGCCGTGCTGCACGCCGACCAGCGCCGCCAGCAGTCCGATCGGCCCAGCCCCGAGCACCAATATGGTGCTCGGATCCCAGAAGCTCCTGCGGCCGATCGCCGCGATGTGCTCCCAGGCCTTCGTCACCACGGTCGCCGGCTCCAGCAGCACCCCCAGCAGGCCGAGGCTCGGATCGACCTTCACCGCGTATTCGGGTTCGATCCGCCAGCGGTCGGCCATGTACCCGTCAACATGCCTGATGCCACGTTCGGTGTACCTGCCGTTGGAGCACATGTCCCACTCGCCGACGGCGCAGTTGGCACACGGCAGCGGGTCGGGTCGCCGGACGATTCCGACCACGTGATCGCCGACCGCGAGCCCGCTGCGGCCGGGATCGATCACCTTCCCGAGCGACTCGTGGCCGAGGATCAAACGCTCCTTGCCCGGGGGCGCCCAACCGTACAGTCCGCTGGTGATCTCGACGTCTGTGCCGCACACCCCAACGGCCAACGACTCCACCAGCACCGATCCGAGCTCGGCGCCGGGCTCGGGAACGTCATCGAGCCGCGCGGAACCCTCGCTCCCCGGGATTACATTGACGGCGCGCACTCAAGAGCTCGCGATCCGAGTTCGCTCGCGCACGCTTTCGGCCTACCGAACGGAGACGACCGGCGACGGTACGAGCCGGCGGTAGGGACGGGCCATCGGCCAGCGATCCTGAGTTAGCACCGAGTCGGCGGTGAACTGCCCCTGGGTCTGGATTATCCGCGCAACCAGACCGGTCCACCCGGTCTGGTGTGAGGCCCCGAGCCCGGCGCCGTTGTCTCCGTGGAAGTACTCGTAGAAGAGGATCAGATCGCGCCAGTGCGGATTCTCCTGAAACATCTTCGTGCCGCCGTAGACCGGCCGATGCCCGTCGCCGTCCCGCAGGAACGTGCCCGCGAGGCGGCTCCCCAGGTCCTGGGCCACCTCGAACAGGGTCATCATCTTCCCCGAACCGGTCGGGCACTCGACCTTCAGATCGTCCCCGTAGTAGCGGTAGTGCTGGATCAGCGCCCGGATCAGGAAAAAGTTGATCGGGAACCACACTGGCCCGCGCCAGTTGGAGTTGCCGCCGAACATCCCGGTTCTCGACTCGGCGGGCTCGTATTCGACCCGATGCTCCACGCCTTCGATGTCGAACGAGTACGGATGCTCGTGATGCCACCGCGAGACGGAGCGGATCCCGTGCGGCCCGAGAAAGCGGTCCTCGTCGAGCATCCGGGCGAGGATCCGCCGCAGCTTGTCCTCGTTGACCAGCGACAACAGCAGCCGGCCGTGAACCCCCGGCTGGAGCGGATCGGCGATGTTCGTGAGCAGGTCACTGTTGCGCTCGACGAAGTCGCGGACGCGTCCGGCGATGTCGGGGTGACGCTCGATCACGTCGGCCTCGATCACGCTCGTCGCGCACAGTGGCAGCAGGCCGACGAGCGAACGCACCTTGATCCGCATGCCGCTGCCGTCCGGAAGCCGGAGCACGTCGTAGAAGAACCCGTCCTCCTCGTCCCACATCTCGTCCGGGTGCTCGCCGACCGGGTCAACCGCAGCCGCAATCCAGAAGAAGCGCTCGACGAACTTGAGCACGAACTCCTCGTAGGTCGGGTCGTGCTCGAGCAGCCCGAGCGCCAGCTCGAGCATGTTCTGGCTGAACAGCGCCATCCAGGCGGTCCCGTCGGCCTGCTCCAGGGTCCCGCCCGTCGGCAGCGCCGCGCTGCGGTCGAACACGCCGATGTTGTCCAACCCGAGGAAGCCGCCCTGAAACACGTTGCGCCCGCTGGGATCCTTGCGGTTCACCCACCACGTGAAGTTCACCAGCAGCCGCGCGAAGCACTCCTCGAGGAATGGCATATCCAAATCGCCGAGGTCCGATTCCAGCCTGTGCAGGAACAGGGTCGCGAAGGCGTGCACGGGCGGGTTGACATCACCGAAGTTCCATTCATACGCGGGGATCTGGCCATTTGGGTGGAGGTACTCCTGAGAGAGCATCAGATCGATCTGGCCCTTGGCGAAGTCGGGGTCGACCATCGCCAGCGGGACGCAGTGGAACGCCAGGTCCCAGGCGGCGTACCAGGGGTACTCCCACTTGTCGGGCATCGACACGATGTCTGCATTCACCATGTGGAACCACGACTCGTTCCGGGTCCCGCGCCGCTCGGGCATCCGCAGCGGGTGCTCGCGGCGCTCCCGAAGCCAGCGGTCGACGTCGAAGTAATAGAACTGCTTGGACCACAGCATCCCCGACAGCGCCTGGCGCATCACCGCGGCGGCGTCGGCGGAGACCTCCGGAGGTGTGATCACCTGATAGAACTCGTCCGCGTCGGCGCGCCGCTGCGAGAGGACCTGGTCGGCTTCCGCGAACGGGGTACCCAGGACATCCGGGCCCTCGCGGGTGAGGCGCACGAGCACGGTGGCCTGACCGCCGGCCGGCACCTGGAGACGAGCATTGACGGCGGCCTTGGTCCCCTCGCCGGCCGGATTGACCGTGTCCACGCCGTGCAGGAGGTGATCGCCGATCCCGTCCTTGGGGTAGGGAGTCATGCTCTCGCCGCCCCACAGGCGGCCCACGTTGGTCTCGTTCTCGCAGAACAGCAGCTCGGTCCCCGGCTGGGCGTGGAGATAGAACACCCCAAGCCGCTCGTGCTCGGCCCTGACCACCGGGTGCGCCGACTGCATCTGGGCAACGTGCGGCTTCGGCTCGGGCGGGAGCCACGACCAGGTGTTGCGGAACCACAGCGTCGGCAGCACATGGAGCGCGGCATCCTCAGAAGCACGGTTGTATACGGTGATGCGGCAGACGATGTCCTCCGGCGCCGCCTTGGCGTACTCGACCTCGACGTCGAAATACTCATCGTTGTCGAACACGCCGGTGTCGAGCAGCTCGTACTCGAAGTCGAGCTTGCCCCGGCTGCGATTAGTGGCGACGAGGTCGTCGTATGGATACCCGGCCTGCGGATATTTGTACAGCCACCGCTGGTAACTGTGTGTCGGCGTGTTATCGACGTAGAAGTAATACTCCTTGACGTCCTCGCCGTGGTTGCCCTCGGCGTTCGTGAGCCCGAACAGGCGCTCCTTCAAGATCGGATCGCGGCCATTCCACAACGCCAGCGCGAGGCACAGCTGCTGCTTGTCGTCGCACAGTCCGGCCAGCCCGTCCTCGCCCCACCGGTACGCGCGCGAGCGCGACTGGTCGTGACTGAAATAGGACCAGGCGTCGCCGCTGTCGCTGTAGTCCTCGCGGACCGTGCCCCACTGACGCTCGCTCAGGTACGGCCCCCAGGCGCGCCACGCAACGCCGTCGCGAGTCTCGTGCAGCCGCCGCTCCTCGGCGCTGAGCCACTCGCGACTGGGTACAACCGACGAGCCGTCACCCTCGGACACAGCGATGATTCTCGCAGATGGCGACAATCAATCGGGATGGAAATTGAGCTGCGGGACTACGACCCGGCGTGGGCTGATGCTTACCGGCGCGAAGCCGCGCGACTGGGGGCGGCGCTCGGCCCCCGGGCGGTCCGCCTGGAGCACGTCGGCTCGACCTCGGTGCCGGGACTGGTCGCCAAGCCGATCATCGACATCGTGCTGGAAGTGGACGATTCCTCCGACGAGGCCGCGTACGTCGCCGATCTCGAGATGACCGGCTACGCGCTGCGATTCACCGAGCCGGAGTGGTTCGAGCATCGCCTGCTGGTCGGCTCCGATCCGGCTGTCAACCTGCACGTGTTCTCGGCCGGGTGCGCCGAGACCGAGCGGATGGTCCGGTTCCGCGACCGGCTGCGGGCCAGCGCGGCGGACCGCGATCGCTACGCGCGCGCGAAACGAGAGCTCGCGACGCGCGAGTGGAGCCAGGTGCAGGACTACGCGGACGCCAAGACCGGGGTGATCGCCTCGATCCTCGGCCAAGACCTGCCGCGTTGACCTTGGTTCCTCGCGGTGCTACGTTCGCGCTGTGGGCAGAAGAATTCTGGGTCCGCTGGCCTACTGGCGCCTGCAGGCTCGCGAGCCCTCGCGCCCGGGTGGTCCGCTCGGCAGATGGGTCCTTTGGAGCGGTCAGCAGAGCATCTGCGTCGCGCCGTAGCGGCGCGGCGAGAGGACCACGAGCTTTGTTCCCGCGGATCGTCAAAGCGCTCGGCGGAGGGCGTTACCGCCCCGAGCCTGGCAGCCGCCCGATCGCGCCCGGCGAGGCGGTCGTGAGCCTCCTCGACGGACGCATCAAAGCGGTCTCCGAACTCGAGCGGGGCGACGTGCTGGCGATCGAGGCGGGTGGGGTGATCCCGGGCGATGGCACGGTCATCGAGGGTTGCGCCCTGGTCGACGAGTCCGCCGTCACCGGCGAGTCGGCACCGGTGCTGCGCGAGTCGGGCAGCGACCGCAGCGCGGTCACCGGCGGCACGCGGGTTGTGTCAGCGCGGCTCGTGGTCGAATTGAGCTCGACATCCAGCAGATCGGGATCGGCCGAGATGAGATAGCCCGAGGGCCCGTTCCACTCGACCACGGGTCGCACGGGGCAATTCTCGCAAGCGCGCTGCAGCCAGGTTTGGCGAGCAGACCTCCAACGGTTCGGTGGGCCGACTTGGTTCTGCGGTCAGCCTGTACCCTCGGTCGGGCCGGCCAACGGGCAGTGAACGATCCGAAGGACAGCCAACTGCTTAGGTCGAATCATGCTGGGTGCGGGCGCCACCCCCCGCGTCCGGCGGACGTAGAGCATGAGTGGATACAGCGATCATTGGGTTCCGCTGTCGAGCGAGGCCCTCAGGGCTCGGCGTGCCGAAGCCCGGCGGCGCCGCAACCGGCGGCGACGTCGCGTCGCGCTGGCCGTGGTCGCGGTCGTCGTCGTGGCGATCGTCACGGTGGTGCTGGCAACCAGCGGTGGGCGCAGCGCCCAGTCCTCGGCCGGGCAGCCGACCAACGCCGTGACCCATCAGGCGGGGTCGGCCCAGCACGGAGCGCGAGCACCCGCCCCTCGGGATCACGGCATCTCGGCGCAGGCGCTGGTAGCGCGCGAGAACGCGGCGATCGACCGGCTGCTGAAACGGCAGCCGTTCATCTCCGCCGGCGGTAGCGAGCGGCGGGAGATCGCGCTGACGTTCGACGACGGCCCCGGTCCGTACACGCCACTACTCCTGAACCGACTGCAGCGGCTGCGCGTGCCGGCGACATTCTTCGAGATCGGCTTCATGTTCCAGTGGTTCCATGCGTCGGCCACGCGCGAGCTGCGGATGGGGGACGTGATCGGCGATCACACCGAGACCCATCCGATGATGGCGGCGCTGTCGTACGCGGCCCAGCAGCAGCAGATCCTGGCGCAGACGCAGTGGGTTCACAAATACGGCGGTACGTTCCCGCGCCTGTGGCGCCCGCCGTACGGCTCCTACAACTCGGCGACGCTCGCGATCCTCGCGCGCCTGCACATGCTGATGGTGCTCTGGACCGTCGACACCGACGACTACCTGCGGCCGGGAGTGCCCGCGATCGTCAATCGCGTCCTGGCCGGCGCGCGTCCGGGGGCGATCATCCTGATGCACGACGCCGGCGGCGATCGGACCCAGACGATCGCCGCGCTGCCGATCATCGTCCGCGCGCTGCGCAAGCGCGGCTACCGTCTCGTGACGGTTCCACAACTGATCCTCGACGACCCGCCGCGGCACACCCAGACACTGCCGACCCAGCTGTCCGGCGGATGAGAGGCGGCGATCCCGGGCCGCGCTCAGCGGTGGCTTTCGTCGGGCTCGTGCACGACGACGACCGGACACGTTGCATGCTTGAGGAGCGTCTTCGAGGTGCTGCCCTCGAGCCTCGCGCGGAGGCCGCTCAGCCCCCGCGATCCGACCACGATCGCCGCTGCGTTCCGCTCGCGGGCCACGCCGAGCAGCGTGCGCGCGACGTCGCCGTCGTCCGGGACTGCGAGCGGCTCCGCTGCCAGCCCGAGCGACTTCGCCAGCTCGGCCCCGTCGGTTGATACCTGCTCGGCCGCCTGGTGGACCCCGCGGTCGACTTCGATCGCGACCTCGGGGTTGACCATCGGGTTGACGGTCAGGCCATCCGAGGCCATCGCGGGCCCCGTGTACGCGAGTCCCGGTTCCCAGACCGTGACGACCAGCGTCGGATGCGGACCCAGCAGCCTGGCCGCTTCCTGCACCGCCTGGCGCGCGGCTGCGGAGCCGTCGTAGGCGATCACCACGGGCCCCTCGGCAGCGTCCACGCGGACAGCATACCCACGCTACCGTGGTGTGGATGCGGATCGCGACCTGGAACGTCAACTCGGTCAAGCAGCGCCTGTCGCGGCTGCTCCCGTGGTTGGACGAACGCCAGCCGGACGTCGTCTGCCTGCAGGAGACCAAGCTCGCGGACGGGGCGTTCGCCGACCTGCTCGCAGAAGCGCTCGCCGAGCGCTCGTACGCGTTCGCGGTGCACGGCGAAGCGACCTGGAATGGGGTCGCGATCCTCTCCCGGGCGGGGTTGGATGATGTCGTCGTCGGGCTCCCTGGGGCGCCGGGATTCCCGCATCCGGAAGCGCGGGCTGTGTCCGCCAACTGCGCCGGGATCCGGATCATATCCGTGTACGTGCCGAACGGGCGCTCGCCGGGGTCCGAGCACTACCAGTACAAGCTCGAGTGGCTGGGGGCGCTGCGCGAGACGGTAGCCGCGGGCCCGGCGGCGACCGTCGTCTGCGGTGACATGAACATCGCCCCGACCGACGACGACGTATTCGATCCGGAGGCCTACGTCGGCCAGACCCACGTGACGGCGCCCGAGCGCGAGGCACTCGCCGAGCTACAGGGGCTCGGACTGCACGACGTGGTCCGCGATCGCTGGCCGCACGAGCGGGTGTTCACCTACTGGGACTACCGCGCAGGAATGTTCCACCAGGACCTCGGGATGCGGATCGATCTGGTGCTGGCCGGCGAGCCGGTCGCCGAGCGCGTGCGGGCGGCATGGGTCGACCGGCAGGCCCGCAAGGGCAGCGGACCGAGCGATCACGCGCCCGTGATCGTCGACCTAGACGAGGCGCGGGACGGAGACATCGGACCGGTGGTGCCGCCGCCCTCCGCGCCGGTTACGAAGCGCGGCAAGGCGAAGCTGCCGCAGGCGCCGTAAGACCCTTCACCTCGGCCGGTCGCGATCCCGCGAGGGCTGGACCCGCTTCGGCTCTCCCGGCATCTTCGGATAGTCGGGCGGGTATGGCATGTCGGCGTGTCCCTCGGCGGCTTCGCGTTCGTAGCGCTCGAGCAGCGGTGCCAGCGAGTAGGAGACGTCGTCGATCGCCGCGTGGCGGTCGCCGGCCGAAGCGAACCGCGCCGGCATCGTCGCGACCGTGAAGTCCTCCGGCGCGACGTCCGCGAGCTCGTCCCACGCCAGCGGCGCGGACACCGGCGCGCCCGGCTTGGGCCGAACGCTGTACGCCGAGGCGATCGTCCGATCACGTGCGTTCTGGTTGTAGTCGATGAAGATGCGCTCGCCGCGCTCCTCCTTCCACCATTTCGTCGTGACCTGGCCCGGCAGGCGCCGCTCGAGCTCGCGCCCGAACGCGATCGCGGCGTGACGGACGTCGGTGAACGTCCAGCGAGGCTCGATCCGCACGTAGATGTGGACCCCCCGGCCTCCGGAGGTCTTCGGAAAGCCGGTGTAGCCGAGCTCGTCGAGAAGCAGGCGGGCCTCGCCGGCGACGCGCACGGCGTCGGCGAAGTCGGTACCAGGCTGCGGGTCGAGGTCGAGCCGAAGCTCGTCCGGATGGTCGACGTCCTCGCTGCGAACCGGCCACGGATGGAACGTCAGCGTGCCCATCTGCGCGCCCCAGCCGACGACCGCGATCTCGGTCGGACAGATCTCATCCGCGTGGCGACCGGACGGGAACGTGATCCGCGCGGTCTGTACGTAGTCCGGCGCTCCCCGCGGGATCCGCTTCTGGAAGAACGCGTCGCCGCCGCCCCGCTCGCGGGTCGAGAGCACGATCCCCGGGTGCACGCCCTTGGGCCAGCGCTCGAGCGTCGTCGGCCGCCGGCACAGGGCACGCATGATCCCGTCGCCAACGGCCAGGTAGTAGTTGACGATCTCGAGCTTCGTGACCGGGTCCGAGCGCTCGGTCGCCGGAAAGATCACTCGATCGGGGCTCGAGACCCGGAGCTCCCGCCCGCCGGCGTCGACGATCGTCTCCTGGGGCGCGGCCATGCATTCCTAGTTCTACGGCAACGCCGGCTCACCTACTGCCGCCGGACGGCGTGCGGCGACCGCCGCCGAGGGGATGCACCCGATCACATCGGAGTCTGTTCGGCCTCCTCGGCGGCGAGCAAGCCGATCGCGACGAGGTCGAGCGGGTGGACCCAGGCATCGGCCAGGTGGAACCCCCCGGCGTCTCGGACCGTGTCCCGCAGACCGATCGCCCAGCGGTGCTCGATCAGAGCAACCGCCGCGGCGGTGTCGTTCGGGAGTGCGTCGTCGACGTACCAGGCTCCCTCCGGCAGGACCCCGTCCTCGCGCTCCTCGGCCCCTACCTCCGCGCCGATCTCCGCTCCCTCCTCGCCGCCGGCCCCGAAGCCGATCAACGCGCCCACAAGCGCGCCGAGCTCGCTCGATTCCTCGGTGCTCAGGTCGCTGAACTGTTCGCGCTTGACGTTGCCGTCGGCGTCCTTGCGGATCAACAGCACGTCGAGCAATCGCACGGTGTCGGCATCGCGTAGCCGATCGAGCTCGGCTCGGATCTGGCCGTGGAAGTCGGGCTGCTCGAAGCCGATCACGAGCAGCTGCACTGGTCCGAGTGGCATTCGCGCCTCCTAACCCGCCAGCAGCTTCTGCTTGGCGGCTTCGAATTCCTGGTCGCTCAGCACGCCCGACGCCTTGAGGTCGCCGAGCTGCTTCAGCTGCGCCACGATCCCCGAGTCCGGCGCCCCGCTCGGGGCCGCTGCGGCCGGCGCCGGCGCGGCCGCCACTGGCGGAGCTGCCTGCTGCTGCTCTAGTTGATCGAGCCGGGCCGACTGGTCCTGCTCGCGATAGGACGCACGTTGGCTTGCCCTTCCCGCCATCACGGCGCCGCCAAGCATCGCCGCACCCATGACCGGGCGCCTGCGTCTCATGAACATGTGGCCGCCTTTCGTTTGTGTTGCGGGCCGGAGTTTATGCCCGTCCGGACCGGCGGCCATCACCCCGCTCGGGTGACGCTAAGCCGCCCTTCCCGAGGACAGCGAAGTCAGAGGGCCTGAAGGACGAGGATCGCCGCGGCGACGGTCAGCGCGGTCACGATCGCGACAGTCACGATCAGCGCGATCGCGGCCCTTCCGGTCCAGCGCCGCAACGTTGTCTGGGCGACCAGCAGACCGGCTGACACGCGGATCCCGACCGGCGTGCCCCGCTCCTGGATCAACGCCGCTCGCACGCGCTGCTCCCAGCGGACGATCATCTCCGTGGCCTCGCGCCGTGCCCGCAGCTCGTACCACGGCAACTGCCGCCGGCGGGCCCGCCAATAATCGAGCGACTCGACCCCGTCGCGGAGATCGGGGGGCGCCTGCAGGTCGGCCAGCAACCGATGGTCGTTTGAGAACGGAGCGATACGCATCACCGCTGATTGTGGCACGTGGCGTTACTCACCTGTTTCGGGCGATGCCGAGTAGCGCCGCGTCGGTCAGTGTCTCGAATCTTGGGCCAGGTAATCCTTCTGTCGCTGACCGCGTCGCTGAACCCGACGCTGGTCGCTGCCACGACCGTGATGATGCTGCTCGACCATCCGACCAAGCTGATGGCGGGCTACCTCGCCGGCGCGGTGATGACCAGCGTCACGCTCGGGCTCGTGATCGTCTTCTCGCTGTCCAACTCGAGCGCGACCAACACGACCGAAAACACGATCAGCCCGGCGGTCGACATCGCCCTCGGCGTGATCCTGCTGGCGGGCGCGTTTGTGCTCTACAGCGGTCGCTATGAGCGCTACTCCGACCGCCGGCGGGCGAAGAAGGAGGCCAAGCCAGACAAGGGGCCGCCGCGGTGGCAGCGGGAGCTGAGCAAGGGATCGCCTCGGGTCACGTTTGTCGTCGGCGCTCTGCTGACGCTTCCCGGTGCCTCCTACCTGGCGGGCCTCGATCAGATCCACAAGCTCAAGTACTCGACCGCCGGAACCGTGGCGACCGTGATCGGCTTCAACCTGGTGATGCTGTGGCTGCTCGAGGTGCCGCTCACCTGCTTCATCGTGGCTCCGGACTGGACGCCACAGGCGATCGCGCGCGCCAAGGCGTGGGTCGGCCGCCACGCGCTGCAATTCGCGATCCGGGGACTGGCGGTGATCGGGGTGCTACTGGTCATCAAGGGCATCGTCGGACTGGTCACCTGACGGTAGGATCGAGCGAACGTGGTGGCCCGTCTGGCAATCCGGTTCGCGAGCTCGCTGGACGGGATGAGGAAGAGTTAGGCAGAGGCAGCCGTTGGCCGGCGAGTCACCGTACGGGGTCGCGCTGATCGACTGGCTGGCGTGCGCGTGCGGTGGCGCCGGCGAGCGGGCGGCGACGGCGGTCGCGATGCAGCGGTGATGACCTGCTCACGGATGTCGCGTTCGCCGCCACAGGCGGTCGTGGGGGCCCGCCTGTCCGCGGCCGCACGCGGCGCCCGGCACCCGGGTGCACCCGGTCGCGCGCCAGGCCGCGCACCTCGACCTTGTCGACGACGGACTGTCGGCGAAGTTCTCGATCCCGTACTGCGTCGCGCACACGCTCACCCACGGGCCACCCGGCGTCACCCGCGGCCGCGGTGCTGAGCGCCGCCGGCCTCAGGGACCCGTCCGCTGCCGTCGTTAGGCTCGGATCCAACTAGGCGCAAACACACTGACCGGAGACGGATCAATTGGTTATTGCCACGTCGTACCCCTTCCTGAACATCCTCTGGACGATGATCATCTTCTTCGCGTGGGTGATCTTCATCTGGATCGCGATCACGGTCCTGATCGATGTCTTCCGCCGCCACGACCTGTCCGGCTGGGGCAAGGCCGCGTGGACCGTGTTCATCATCGTGCTCCCATTCCTCGGGGTGCTGATCTATCTGATCGTCAACCACGCCGGGATGACCGAGCGCAGGGTCACGGACAGCCAGCAGGCGCAGTCGCAGTTCGACGACTACGTCCGCCAGACGGCCGGAGCCGGCGGAGCGGCGAGCGAGATCGACAAGGCCAAGCAGCTCCTGGACAACGGCACCATCACCCAGGCCGAGTTCGACTCGATCAAGGCCAAGGCGGTCGGCGGATAGCCCGACCGCCGATCACCGCCCGCGACCGACCCGACCCACCGAGACCGCCGGGACGGCTCAGAGCCAGCCTCGCTCGTCGGCCGTCCTGACGGCCTCTGCCCGATTGCGCACGCCGGCCTTGCCGATCGCCGCCGACAGGTAGTTGCGCACGGTCCCTTCGGACAGGAACAGCTTCGCGGCGATCTCGGATACGGTCGCGCCGGTGCGAGCGGCGACGAGCACGTCGCGCTCTCGGGCGGTCAGCGGCGAGACGCCGTTCGCGAGCGTGTTGGCGGCCAGCACCGGATCGACGACGCGTTCCCCGGCCACGACCCGCCGGATCGCGTCGGCGAGCTGCTCCGGCGGGGCATCCTTGACGACGAATCCGCGCGCGCCCGACTCCATCGCCCGCCGCAGGTATCCGGGACGGCCGAACGTCGTCAGGATCAGCGAACGACATTCCGGGTATTCCTGTCGGCCGACCTTCGGCGATCCAGCGCTCGCGCGGCCCGTTGAGCAGCTTCACGCCGTTGTGCCCGTAGTACTTCAGATACCAGTAGCAATGGGCGGCGAACCAGTTGTTGCGGTCGCCGTAGACGATCACCAAGTGCTCGTTTGAGACGCCGTGGCTGCCCAACAGCCGCGCGAAGTCGTCCGGTCCGAGCAGCCGAGGGGTCTGATCCTGGAACTCCTGCCGCCAGTCGAGCCCGATCGCCCCGGGGATGTGCGCCAGCTCGTACAGCGCGGGGTTCTCGTCAACCTCCACAACCCTGATCGTGTCGTCTAGAAGTTGCTCCTGGAGCCACTCCGGCTCGACGAGCACATCCTTGGCGTAGGAAGCCACTTCAAGCTCCTGTGCAAGTTCGTACCGACCGTGGCGGGGATTCTGCCTCGCAGGGGTGCAGCCCGCATCAGGGGCGTCCCTGATACCTCCCCTGAACTACCCCAGCACGGCTCCGAGCTTGTGTCGTGAGCGGACCCCGAGCTTGTCGTAGACATGGCCGAGGTGGGTTTCGATCGTCTTCTCGGTCACGAACAGGGTCTGCGCGATATCGCGGTTGGACTGTCGCCAGCAGCTGCTCCAGCTCCGTCTCCGATTGCTCTTGTTCCACCGCGACGTTGTTGATCGTCGCGAGCGGATGGAGTTGTAGCGCCGTGCTCGAGGCGGCGATCTCGGTCGCAAGCCGGAAGGCGCCGTTCGCGTCGGTCAGCGCCTCCATCAACTCGCCCCGCCGATATGCGATCTGCGCTCGCATCGAGAGGCCAACCAACAGCGAGGCCAGCGAGCCGCGTCTGCGCGAGCGGTCGATCACGGAGTTGGTGATCGCCTGCGCCTGGTCGAACTCGTCGAGATAGGAGAGCGTCGCGGCTGCGGTCATCACCGCCGCAGGCAGCAGGACCATATCGTCGTGGGAGGCAGGGGCGGGACCTGCGCGTACGAGCAGGTCGAGCACCTCGGCCTTCGGCCGGTTGGCGTTCATCCGCTCGAATGCGAGCACTGTGAGCTCGATCCGCTCGGTCTCGGTCCGGGCGCGGAGACCTTGGTCGCGCAGCTCGGCGAGTTGGTCGGAAAGCAGCTCGTAAGCGGTGCCGCTCATCAGTGCGCCGCTCAACATCTCCGTCCGCACTCGAGTTGCTGTCGGGCCTGCCCCCGGCGAGCGACCCGACGCTGAGCGAGCGAGCGCTCACGCTCGCCCAGCTGCTGAAGTACACCGGTCGCGTGCCCCGCGCGGTCGATGATCGCTGCGCGCGGATCGAACAGGGGCGCCGCGAGCTCGGCGGCGCCGCTGAGCCATTGGGCGCGCTGCGCCTCGCTCGCCGCGGCGAGCAAGGGATCGAGCAGCTGGCGCACGACCCCGAACGCGAATCCCTGCTCTAATTCGGCCGCGCGCGCCGCGCGCGCGTTCATTCCGCCATCGCGTGCGACCTCGCGTGCGGCCGCGAGCAAGGTCGTCTTGCCGATCCCGGCCGGTCCCTCGATTACCACCAGCCGGCCCACGCCGTGCCACGAGTGGTCGACCGCGCGCTGGATGTGAGCCATCTCGAGCTCGCGCTCCATCAACCCCACGATGCCCGCAGCGATCATGTCCCGGATTCTAAGCTCGGGCCTAGCGGCAGCGCTTGTGGCACTGACAGTGACACTCGGTCCTATACGCGCGAATTAACTCTATGTGAAGGTTCTTACTCGTGGCCTCGAGATGGTGAGCTTTTGATCACATCGATGGGGCGCATGCGCTCGTGGCCTCCGTGTTAGGTATGAACTTTGTCACAACCGAACGCACGTTCCGGGTATAAGCTCACCTCCGACAACCGAAGCTGACCGATCTTGCGAGGTGGTGCAGCCCCGCTCCGATCGGTGTCCCAAGCTGGGTCGACGGCCGCGAGGCGATCGTGCTCGACTATTCGGTCAGCTCGCTCCCGTTCCGAGCGATCCGCGACGAGATCCGGGAGGTGGCGGCCGGGCTGTACCTGGGCGTGGTGTTCGGGGTCGGCAGCAAGACGATCAACTTCGCGCTCCAATTCCGATGACCAACCAGGTGTGGTGGGGCCTCAATGCCGTCTTCACCAACGGTGTCGGCTACCCCCGCACGAGCTGGCTCGTGCTCGGCGGCGCCCGGAACGAGCAGGCTTTCAAGGACTACCTTCGCCGGCGCCAGGTCCCGACGCAGGTCTGGTACTCCGCCTACCCGGAGCTCACGGCGGTCAACATCGACAACAACGCGCAGATCCGGGCCGGGCTCTCGGGCGAGCTGTCGCGAAACGAGACGGAGGCATGGCTGCAGCGACTGTGACCCGGGCGTCGAGGTGGAGGCCATCCAGGGGCTGGTGGCCAGCGGCTACAACCACCTGCCGCACGCCTGCTTCCTGCTGCTCGAGATTGCGGACGCCACCGCCGCCAGAGGCTGGGGTCAAGCACGCCAAGCATCACGCGCCGATCAGCAAGTTCTTCCACGACTGCCAGGCCGGCACGCTGCCGCCCGTCAGCTTCGTCGACCCCGCCGTCGGGGCGCTGTCGTCGATTGCAGCGTCGGTCGCGTCGCTGCCCGCGGTGATCAAGGACGCGCTCAAGCTGCTCGGCGCCAACTTCTCCGATACGGCGCCCGCCGAGACCGAGGAAGATCCCCAGGACATGTACTACGGGGAAGCGTGGGCGCATCAGGTGATCGAGGCGGTCCTGCAGTCCCCGCTCTGGAACCGCACGCTGCTGATCTACACCTACGACGAGCACGGCGGCCACTACGATCACGTCCCGCCGCCGGCCGCGATCCCACCGGACGACATCCCGCCGAAGCTTCAGCCCGGCGACCCCCCCAGGCGGCTACGACATCTACGGCCCCCGTGTTCCCGCGATCGTCGTCTCCCCGTACTCGGAGCCGGGTTGTGTCACCAACGTGATCCACGACCACACGTCGGTGCTCGCGACGATCGAGCAGAAGTGGAACCTGCCCGCACTCACTCGCCGCGACGCGAACGCGGCCGGGATCATGGACTTCCTGAACGTCGGCCACGCCGTCTGGTCGACCCCGCCGACGATCCAGGCGCCATCGGCGGCCGGGCCCTCCGGCCCGGTCAGCAAGCCAGCCTGAACGCGTGTCGACCTCGACTATCACGCCGAGGTCCGCAAGGACCATGAGCAGGTGGAGGTGTTCGTGCGCCTGGCGCACGTCGGGACCTCGAGCATCAGGCTCGATCACGAGGTCAGGCTGCTCGACGGCACGTTGGCTGCGTCCGGCAAAACGGTCCTGGTGGCGTGGGATCCGGCGACCCGCCGCAAGCGCGTGCTGAGCGAGGCGGAGGTGACGGCGCTCACCTGAACCCGCGACGAGGATCCGGCTCGGCTACGAGCCGGTCCCCCGCAGCGAGGGTGGCGGTAATCGCGACTGCCGCCGCGAGTTTTATTATTATCGTGCGTCTAGGAGGACGGGGCGCTCTCCGTGGCTGCGGGAACCTTCGCGGGCGCCTTCTCGGCCTCCGGCGGGATCATCGGGCCCTCACCCGAGGGGTCCGCGATTCCATCTTCGAGCCACAGGTAATTGCCGTCGAGCAGCCGCTCGGCCGCGGCGTGGTTCTCGTCGTCGTCATTCGTCCACAGAGCGTGGAACAGTACGTCGGCACGACGCCGGGCCTGGCGGCAGAACACGTCGGCCAGCTCGATCGCCTGGGCCTGCCGCGGAGGCTGCTCGCGCCCGATCGTGTCCGCGTAGACAACGGCCGCGGACATCGCGAACAGCTCCGCGCCGATGTCGACGATCCGCCCGAGGAACGCCTGCCTCAGCTCGAGCTTCGCCTGCCAGCGGCCCATCGCGTAGAACGTCGAACGCGCGAGCTTGCGCGACGAGCGCTCGACGTAGCGCAGATGCGTTGCCAGCGGGCCGAACTCGTCGAAGGCGCGAGGATTATCGCCCTCGCCGATCACGAGCTTCGGGAACCACTTGGAGTAGAACGTGCCGGCCTTCAGCGCTGCCTCCGCCTTCGCCTTCAGATCGCCGTCGCCCTGGAGCAAGTCGCCGGCGACGTGGAGGTGCTGATCGACCGCCTCGCGCGCGATCAGCAGGTGCATGATCTCGCTCGACCCTTCGAAGATCCGGTTGACGCGGAAGTCGCGCATCACCTGCTCCGCCGGCACCGGCTTCTCGCCACGGGCCTTCAGCGACGCCGCGGTCTCGCACCCGCGTCCGCCGCGGACCTGGATCAGCTCGTCGATCACCTTCCAGCCGAGCTCGGAGCCGTACACCTTCGAGATCGCCGCCTCGATCCGGATGTCGTTGGCCTTGTTGTCGGCCAGCCGGGCGGCGACATCGAGCATCGCCTCCAGCCCAAACGCGCTGCCGGCGATGAACGCCAGCTTCTGGGAGACAGCATCGTGCCGGCCGACCGGCTGACCCCACTGAACGCGCTCGCCCGACCACTCGCGGGCGATCTTCGTCGCCCACTTCGAGACGCCGACGGCGATCGCCAGCAGCGCCAGCCGGCCGGTGTTGAGCGTGGTCAGCGCGATCCTCAGGCCATCACCCTCGCGGGCGATCCGGTTCTCCTCGGGGACGAACACGTTCTCGAGTCGCGTCACCGAGTTCTCGAGCCCGCGCAGGCCGATGAACATGTTGCGGTGCTCGATCGTCACGCCCTCGCTGTCGTACGGCAGCACGAACGCGGTGATCCCGCCCCGATGGCCCTCGCTCTTGGGCACCTTCGCCATCACCACGACGATGTCGGCGATCGTGCCGTTCGTCGCCCACAACTTCAGACCGTTCAGCATGTAGCCGCCCTCGACCGGCGTCGCGGTCGTGGACATCCGCGCCGGGTCAGAGCCCACGTCCGGCTCGGTCAGCAGGAACGCGCTGATGTGGTCCTTGGCGACTAGCGGCAGCCACTTGCGCTTCTGCTCCTCGCTTCCGAACCCACGCAGCGGCTCCGCCACGCCGATCGACTGATGGGCGCTGAGCAGCGTCGAGATCGACGCGTGCCAGACGCCTGTCAGCCCGATCGCACGGCTGTAGTAAACCTGCGACAGGCCCAGGCCGCCGTACTCTTCGGGGACCTTCATCCCGAGCGCACCGAGCTTCTTGAGACCGTCGATCACGCGGTCAGGGATCTTCGCGTCCCGCTCGATCTCGAGCGGGTCCACCTCTGATTCAAGGAACTCCCGCAACTGGGCAAGAAAACGCTCGCCCTTCTCAACCGCCTGCGGGTCCAACCTCGGCTGCGGGTAAATCAGATCGAGTCGAAAGTCGCCGAGGAACAGCTCCTTGCCGAAACTGGGCAGCTTCCACTCGGCCTCGCGCGCCGCCTCCGCGACCTCGCGAGCCTGCTTCTCTGAAACGTTGCTGGCCACGTTTGATCTGCTCCTGAGTGGGTTACTGGTTACGGGATGTATACGCCTATTTCACGCAAGAGGCGATCATCCAGAGCACAACTCTCGCATCAGCGGGGCGCCGCGCGGATCTTTTGTCAACTCCCGGCCGTCTCGCCGGTGGCGAGACGTCAACTCCCGGCCGTCTCGCCGGTGGCGAGACGTCAACTCCCGGCCGTCTCGCCGGCCGGCGCCGCGCCCTCGCAGCCGGTCTCGGGGCAGCGCGCGAGCAGGTCATTGGGCACGAACAGCTGGCCCTCGTCGAGGATCAGCCTCCACGTCCCACCGACCCTGTGAAAGCTGGCGTTCAGGTAGCCGCGATAGCGAGCGCAACCGCCGGCGCTCGTGCGATTGAGGTGTGCGCGGGCGTATGCGGGGTCGGCGGCGGCGATCGTGATCCGCAGGCAGCGGAGCGGGTAGCCGTACGCGGCGGCGATTTCGGCGGCTGCGGCGGGGGTGGCGACGCGGGCGGCTGCGGCGGCGGCCGGTGCTCCGGTGCGCGAGCTGCCGCCGACCAGTACGGCCGCCAAGCTGGCACCGAGCACAGCGACCGTCGCCAGCACCACCCCCCAGAGCCTGCGCGGCCGCGCTCCCCGCGGCGTGTTCGCGAGCCGCGACCGGACCGGTTCGCGCGGTGCGACCGTGACCGTCACCTGCACCGCCGACGGTCGAAGCGGCCGCGGAGAAAGCCGATCCGGCGTCGTCTCCTTCGCCATCTCGAGCAGTATCGCGCGCCGACATGGCGGGCGGTGGCGGCGCGGGGCTACCACAGACCTCGCGGTGGCGGCCCGTGTCCAGACATCGACCGACGTTGCCGGTTTCTACCAACCAGCTCACGCGCAGTCCACACGCCGGCCCTAAACGGCGCCCAGACCGTCTAGGTCATGATCAGTTCGACGATCCCGAACACCAGCACCCCGATCCCGAGCGCCGCTGTGAGAGGTCCGACGACCGCCGGCCAGTGCGCGGACAGCCACTCGCCGGCGGGCCGGAGAATGGTCTCGGCCCGGTCGCCCATCACCGCGCAGATGATGGCGATCGCGATCAGCGGCAGCGTGTAGACGACGCAGTACAGGATCAGCAGCGACAGCTTGCTGGCGGCGGACACGCCCGATCCGACGATCAGCGCGATCGCCGCGAAGTAGGGAAACGCGGTCGCTAGCTCCAGTCCCGCCACGCCCGCCCCGATCAGGACCGCGGAGCCGCGGGACTTGTCTTGATCGTTGGCCGGTTCGGAGCTGACCAGCGACCGGCGGCGAATCCAGACCCCGGCGCCGCCGAGGACGAGCACGAGTCCCGCCGCCGTCACCAGCGCGTACTTGACGACCGGGCCGGGCTTGGGCACGAACGAGAGGATCAGGTCACCGAGTCCGAGGGCGAGCGCGAGGCCGAACAGGAATGTGACCGTCCAGGCGGCGAGCGTGAACTCGAGCGTCCTGCGCCTCGGCTGCGGGCCGGTCGCGACGAACAGCTCGCCGCCGATCAGGGTCGGGTTGATGCAATCGGGAAGCGCGATCGCGATCACGGTGACAACGAGCTTCAGCACGGATCAGTCAAAGTCTCTGCTTACGATCCGGACGTGTCTAGCTCACGATCCGGACGTGCGAAGCGATCTCGCCGTTGACGACCGCATGGATCGCGAAGCCCGGCGGCTGCGCGACCAGCTCGATCTGGGGTGAGCTGAAGTCGAGTCGCGCCTGGACGCACGTGCTCGGCACGGTCAGGGCCGAGCGGCCCCCAAGGTCCCCGGTGATCGCCTGGTGCACGTGGCCGGCGACGACCCGGCGAACCTGTGGGTGGCGCGCGAGCAACCCCGCGAGCGCGCGGCGGTCGCCCTCCGGGATGCCGATCTCGTCCCAGGCCGCGATCCCGGTCGAGATCGGCGGATGGTGCATTGCCAGCAGGGTCGTGCGGTCCGGCGCGGCGGCCAGCTCCGACTCGAGCCACGCCAGCCGCTGCCCGTCGAGCTCGCCGCCGATCTCCCCGGGCCGCGTCGTATCGAGCGCCAGGAGTCGCAGCGGCCCGAAGTCGATCGCGTACTGGATCGGGTCGCCGGCGGCACCCGGCAGGCCGAAGTGCCGGCGCAGCAGAACGCGGTCGTCATGGTTTCCGGGCAGCACGTTAACCGGGAGCTCGAGCTTCGCCAGCAGACCGCGCAGCAGCTCATACTCGCGGTCGGCCCCGGAGTTCGCCAGATCACCGGTAACCACGACCGCATCGGGTAGATCCGGCAACCGACGAACCTCGTCGAGGACCGTGCTCAGGCTCTCGGTCGCCTCAGCACCGCTCCAGGCGCCGCCGATATGCGGGTCGCTGAGCTGGAGCAGCAGGAACATCCGGGAGACGATACGGATCGGCTCCGGCCCTCCGGTGGGCGCCTTGTCGGACCCTCACAGAACACTCAGATCGAGCCGGCGCAGACGTTCGGGGTCACCGACGATGTCGATTTCGACGATCCTCCCGCCCTGAACGATGAAGCACCCAACCGAGAACAGCTGCCCGTCGAGCGTCGTGACGGCTCCGGCGACGCCGTTGACGAGCGCCGGTCTCGTCCGTAGATCGAGACGTGAGAAGCTGAGCGCCTGGCGCGCGACCGTGGCCGCGCCGCGGACCTCGATCGACCTGCCCGACGGTGCCGGGCCACCGTCGGCTCTGAGCACGATGTCGGGGTCGAGCAGGGCGACCAGCGCGTCGAAGTCGCCGCCGCGGGCGGCGGCCATAAACGCGTCGAGCACCTCGCGCTGGCGCTCGAGGTCTGCGTCGGGGATAGTTCTCTCGCCCCGGACGCGACGGCGCGCCCGGCTCGCGAGCTGCCGGGCCGCGGCGGGGGAACGGTCCACGATCGGGGCGATCTCCTCGAACGGCACCGAGAACATGTCATGCAGGACGAACGCGAGCCGCTCGGGCGGGGTGAGCGTCTCGAGCACTACCAGCAGCGCGAACCGACCGAGTCGGCGAGCAGCGCCTCGTGCTCGGGATCGGTGCCGTCGGCACGGTCCACGATCGGCTCCGGCAGCCGTGGACCCCACGGCTCCTCGCGCCGCGCGCGGCGGGCCCGGAGCATGTTCAGACACACACGCGCGACGACTGTCGTCAGCCACCCGCCGAGGTTGTCCACCTCGCTCGTGTCGGCGCGGCTGAGTCGCAGCCAGGCGTCCTGGAGGGCATCATCGGCCTCGGTCAGGGAGCCGAGCATCCGGTAGGCCACTGCCCGCAGGTGGGACCGGTGCTCCTCAAAGCGCTCCGCAAGCGAATCCTGCTGATCCATTCGTCACGTTCCTCATCGCCTTACGTCTCATAGCAGTAGACCCGCGCAGTCCGGCGGATGTGACGAGCTCGGCGCGGCCGGCAGCTCAGCGGCGCAGCAGCCGGTCCTGGAGATCGCGCAGCTCCGGCGCCGGCGTGGCGCCCAGCTCCTCGCGCGGCCGCTGGCGCAGGGCCTCGTAGACGCGGAGCGCTTCGGCGCTGTTGCCGCGAGCGGTGAGGATCTCCATCCGCAACGCGTGTCCTCGCTCGCGGTACGGCGCGGCGGCGACGAGCTCGCGGGCGACGCGCTCGCCGGGCGCGAGCTCGCTACCGCCGACCCCGAACGCGACGGCGGCGTAGCACTCGAGTGCGCAGATCCTGATCTCCTCGAGGCGGCGGCGGTACTCGTCCGCCCACGGGAGGTCCTCGCCGCTCAGGAACCCGCGCCGCGCGGTGAACAGCGCCACCAGCGACGGGCCCCAGCCGCGGGCCCAATCCTCCTGCGCCACCGCCGCCTCTGCGCGATGGATCGCTTCGTCAGCCGCCTCCGGGTCGATCCACGCGTCGTGCGGAAGCTGGAGGCGGATCTCGCTGCGCCCGCAGAGCACGTCGCTGCCGAGCACCGAACGCAGGCGGGAGAGGAGCGCGCTGAGCGCCGTGTCGGCGCCCGCTGGGGCGCGCCAGGGCCACAACGCCTCGGTCAGCTCTTCGCGCCTGGACGGCAGCGCCCGAGTGACGGTCAGGTAGGTGAACAGCACCCGAGCTTGTCCAGCGGGAAGCTTGTGGGTCAGCTCGCGGCCGAAAGCTCGACAGCCAGCCGCCCACAGAGCTGGATTCGGGTCACAGGGTTGTCGGCCAATGTCGGTGCAAGGAGAATCGCAGAAGCGTGCAAACCGCCGGGCGTAGCGTCGCCCCCACGAACGAACGGGAGAGGTCATGGCGAAGGTCATCCGGTGCCAGTGCGGATTCCTAGGACGCGGCGAGACCGTGGGGGAGGCGGCGACGGAGATCGAGGCGCACATGCGCACGGATCATCCCGAGCTAGTCGGCAAGGTCACCCGTGAGGACCTGATCGCAATGGCCGAAGAGGCATAGGCGCCCACCCGACCAACTGCCGGGCGCCGGAAAGGGAGCACGATGGAACCGACACCGCCCGACCAACTGCTGCCGGACGGCGACCCCGTCTCGCTCGGCACGGCCGGCCAGCTCGGAGATCAGTCGGCTCTGCCGATCCCGGCTTCGCCGGCGATCAGCGCGGCCGAGCCGATCCCCTGTCCCGCGCGCTCCGCCGCCGCCTCGAGCGCGGACAGCTCATCGCGACGGCCGACGAACCGGGGACTCAGACCCGCCCGACCACGTTACGGCTCGACGAGGCCGCGGCGGATCGCGTAGCGCGTGAGCTCGACGCGGTCGTGCATTCCGAGCTTCTCGAGGATGTTCGCGCGGTGACGTTCGACGGTTTTCTCGCTGATCACGAGCGCTTCGGAGATCTCCTTGCTGCTGTAGCCCTCGGCGATCAACTTGACGATCTCCTGCTCGCGGTCACTGAGCGGTTCCTCCCGTAATGGCCGATCGGTCCGCGCGCGGTGGAGGTAGTCCCGAATCAGTGGTGTCATCGCACCCTGATAGAGGAATGGCTCGCCGCGCATCGCCGCGCGGCACGCCTCGACCAGGTCGCGGTCGACAACCGTCTTCAGTATGTAGCCGGACGCGCCCGCCTTAAGCGCCTCGTACAGGTACTGCTCGTTCTGATGCACCGAGAGGATCAGGGTCCGAACGCCCGCTCGCCGGCGGTGAAGCTCGCGCACGGCCTGCAGTCCGGTCATCCTCGGCATCGAGATGTCGATCACGACCAGGTCGACGTCGTCCCTGATAGCGCGCTCGACCGCCTCGGCACCGTCGTCGGCCTCCGCCACCACGACGAGGTCCGGCTCGGCGTCGAGCACCATCCGCAGCCCGCGCCGCACGACCGCGTGATCGTCCGCAAGCAGAATCCGCGTCTTCAGGGGTACAGGCGTCATCGCCCGGCGTGCAGCGGGACATTCAGACACGCCAGGCAGCCGCCCTCGGAGAAATTGACCTCGAGCGTGCCACCGGTTAGCGTCGCGCGCTCGCGCATCGCCTGCATCCGGGTCCCGGGCACGGCGCCGGGCGCCAGCCCGCGCCCATGGTCCATGATCGTCAGCTGGAGCCGGCCAGCGTCCGTCTCGAGCCTCAGCTCGGCGTGGTGCGTGCCCGAGTGGCGGGCGGCGTTGGTGAGCGCCTCCTGCGCGACCCGATACACGACCAGCTCGACCTCCGGCGTCAGCTGTGGCAGCCTCGGCGGGACCCGCTCGACGACCTCCAGTTCCGAGCGCTCGGCGAGCCGCTGTCCAAGTACCGCCAGCGCACTTACCAGTCCGAGGTCGTCGAGTGCCTCCGGTCGCAGCCCGATTGCGATCCGGCGGAGATCCTCGAGGCTCGAGCGCACATCGTCCTGAATCTACGACTACCTCGGGACGCAACTCGGTGCAGACGCGGGCCTCTAGTCGCAGAGGACGAGCAGCACCGCGGTCAGATCCTGCCCTACCTGGTCGTGCAGCTCCTGCGCGATTCGCAGCCGCTCCGCTTCCTGACCCGCCAGCGCGCGGCCCGTCGCTTCCCGACGCTCCGCTTCCAGGCGGTCGAGCATCTCGTTGAACGTGAGCGCAAGCTCGCCCGTCTCGGACGTCGGCTTCGCATCCGGCATCCGCGCACCGGGCTTGGCGAGGTCGAGGCGACGGGCCAGAGCCGTCAGCGCCTGCGGCGGGCGGAGGACCCGGCGCAGCACGTACAGGTTCGCGAACGCCAACACCGCCCGCGCCGCGACCAGCACCAGCAGCTCTCGATCGAGCACGAACGACGACGAGATCCTGTGGGGGGCCAGGACGACGATCGTCACCACGACGGCGGCGACCACCAACAGCGCGTTCATTCCGGCGACACGGCGAAACAACGAGAGGTAGCGGCGCTGGTGCGCTCCCTCGGGTCCAGATGTGTCAGCGCTCATCCAAGGCTCCGCAGACGCGGGCGCGGCCAACGGCCCACTTGCGCCTAAGAATCGCAGCTGAGGGGCGGGTACTCGTTCCCCGACGGGAGACATCGGTCCTCCACGGTCGAACCTCCAGCCTCAAGCTTGCCGACGATCCACCGCCGGCGCGATGGGGCCCAGGCCCCATTGGCGCCAGAAACCGGGATTTCTAAGGTGAGACGCCGTGGCGATGAGTCTGACCCTTCTGGGTGGCTTTGCCGCCGCCGTCGACGTCGAGCCGGTGCCCGAGTCGGCCTGGCGGCTGAAGAAGGCGCGCGAGCCAGTGAAGCTGTTCCCGCTCGCCCCCTGTTGGCGAACCGCCGATCTCGCGTTCGCGCGCGGGAGCCTCGATGACGCGGAGACCGCGCTCGGGGAAACCCGCGCGGTCCTCGCTGTGACGCAACGAGAGCAGTGGATCGCATACACGCT